>NZ_JAIWNC010000058.1 GCF_020216025.1 Jidongwangia harbinensis
CGCCGTCGGGCATCGAATCGGTGTCGATGGTGTGCATGAGCGCGCCGTCGGGGTTCTTGACGTCGATGGCGCCGGACAGCCGGATCGGACGAGTACACGCGGCGGCGGCGCTGACGTGGTCGAGCCATTCCGGGAACTCGCCGGAACGGACACGTCTGCGGGCGGCGGCGGTCTCGGCGGGGTCGAACCCGAGCCGGGCGTCCGGGTGCTCGCCGGTCGTCTTGGTCGGCTTGGCCCACGGCCAGGTCTCGGCGTTCTCCCCCGCACCCACAACAGAAGTTGTGGGTGCGAGAGGCAGCGTCGAGCTACTCATCAGGCGTTGGCTCCAACGGTGCTGCCGTTGTGCGGCCGGGTGGTGGCCGCCGTGGGCGGGTTGTCGGTGAGTTGGGTGAGGATGTCGGCGGCGTCGGCTGTCGGGATGCGGAGCCGGACCGCGAGTTGGTTAGGTTTGATGTCTTCGCCGTGTTCGTGACGGTGTGATGCGGCGATGGTCCGGGCGTTCGCGAGCAGCCGTTGCGGGATCTGCTGAACGGTCACAGCGGGTGCAGTCGCGGGTGCCGGAGCCGGTACGGGCGGGATGGGTTCCGGTACTGCGGGTGCGGTGGTCTTCTTGGCCGGGGTCCGTTTAGCGGGTGTCTTCTTCGCCGGTGCGGTTTTCCTGGCAGTGGTGGTGGCCCTGGTCTTCTTTGCTGCGGCGGCCGGGCGGACCTGCGCGCGCTCGGTGTCGGATGACGTGGCGGGCGAGGTGGCCGGCGGGAGTGCCGTGACCGGGTTGGTGGTGGGCCGGGGTGTTGCGGTGGCGGTGAAGACGAGCTTGGACAGGCCGAGGAAGGCCAGCGCGGGCAGGGCGGAAACCACCCAGCCGGACAGGCCGGGCTTGGCGACGGCGAGCTGCGCGGTCAGCGAGAACAGCACGGCGCCGACGAGCAGGACCATCGGGTACCGCACCGAGGCATCACGGTTGCGGCGTCGGCGACGGCCGATTTCGATGATGGATGCGGTCGGGATCAGCTCGGAGATGACGGCGTTGGCCCAGCCGAACCATTCGTCGGTTCCGGTAGGGCTGTTGTGCAGAGTCCAGTCTTTGACGTGGTGGAACGAGGCCGCTCCGGCCATCAGGCCAACGAACAGCACGATGAAAACGAGGACGCCGACTTGCAGGGTGTCAGCGGTAAAACGCTTACGCGGCACGGTGGTGGTGTCCGGGGTGGACACGGGTTTGGTGGTGGTGGTCATGGCCGCTCCAGAGGGCTGCGGCGCAGCAGGCTGTAGCTCAGGACGAGCGGGTCCGCCACGTGGAAGTGGGCGGCGATTTCGCGGGTGATGGTGGCGATGTCGTCCATCGAGGTGATGGGGGCACGGCGGGTGACGGTGCCGTTGCCGAAGGTCTGTCCGCCGTTGAAGTTGGCGGTGTAGGAGTAGAAGTACTCGTAGAGGTAAGTCCGGTCAGTACCGGTAGCGGTGGTGGTGGTGTCAGGCATGGTGGTGGTCCTTTCGGGTCAGAGGATCGCCGCGAGCGCGGCGGTGAGGGTGGCGGTGGTCAGGGCGGCTCGCATCAGGTCGGTGGCGAGCCGGACGAGTTGGTATTTGCGGTGCAGGGTCCGCGAGAGGGACAGCAGGCGTTGGGCTTGGTAGGCCGCGTGTTCGCGGTCGGTTTTGTCGAGTTCGGTGAGTAGGGCGGTGGGGGTGGGCGCGGTGGCCCAGCGCATGAAGCTGTGGTTGCCGCGTAGGGCGGGTCGCACGGCGGTGATGAGGGCGAGGACGGCGGCGGCGATCAGGGCCACCGTGAGGATGGCTCCGGCGGTGATGAGGCCGGGGAGTCGGGTTTTGGCGATGACGGCGACGCCGACAGAGACGGTGGTGAGGGCTCCGGCGAGGAGCATGGATGCTTTGGTGTCGACACGACCCAGTAGGGCGTTGGTGTCGGTGAGGGCATCGGTCACGGCCGACGCGGTGGTGTCGGGAGTGTAGGGGTCAGGGGTGGTGGTCATGCGTAGACCTCCGGATCGAGTGGGATGACGGCGACAACGCCGTGGCAGCCGTCGCAGAAGACGGCCGTGAGTTTGAGGACGCGCAGGTCGACGGCAAGCTCTGCCGGGGTGTTGTAGTTGGCGGGGTAGACGGCGAGGCCGTCGCAGTGTTCGCACGCGGGCCCGCAGGCGGGGCAGCGTTCGTAGAGTTCGCCGAGGACGTCGCTGCGTCCGGCGGGCATCTGCTGGTCGATGCAGAACCGGCAGTGGTACTGCCGTAGATGGCTGTTAGCCCAGGCAACGGCCTCGTGCCAGGTGGCGAAAACGTCCATGCAGATCGCGTGAGCGGTCATTTCGCAGGATGGGCAGAACGCCTCCCACGGCCGTTCCGGGGCGAAGAAGCTCTGTGAGTTACGGAAGACGCGGACACGCTGCTGGTGAAGAAGGCTCATGCCGCACCGCCAGAGGCGTCGCAGTCGAGGCAGGCGCCGGTCCGGCGCGGGATGATGTAGGGCTGTAGGTGACCGCAGTCCGGGCAGGTGCGCTTGGCGCGGTTGGCCTTGTCGAGGGCCGCGAGTTGGGCGGCGGTCGCGGTCCGTTTCGGGAGCGCGAGGTCGATGCGGTAGAGGTAGGCGACGCGCTTGCCTTTGCGCCACATCAGTTGCGCTGCAACGGATTGACCGCCGGGACGCAAGTTCTTGGCGTGGAGTTGGCGGCGGGTGGCGTAGCCGTCGGGGGCGAACTTGAACGGGTAGGTGGGGATGCCGTACTTGGCGCCGGTGGGGTCGTAGAACACCATCGGGTCCTCCGGGTCGTCGGCCGGGGTGGTGTCGGCCTGGTCGTCGCCGTGGCTGCAGGTGGGGCCGAACGTGGGGTGCGGGTAGGTGTCGCGGTCGACGTCTTCAGGCAGAAACGCGGCGTTGCATTTGGCGCAGACGATCGGGCCGCCGTCCTGGAACGCGGTCAGCGAGAGCCGGATTTTGCGCGGGCACGCGCATTCGGCCGTGACGCGCCGACCACAGCCCCACACGCACCCGGCATGCCCGTGTCAAGGATTGTCCTGGGACAATCTCGGAAGAGGAGGTGTCGAGTTGCCCGTGCACTCGCGCTACCAGGACATTGCTTCCAAGATCCGCGAGCGGATCGAAGCCAAAGAATGGCCACCCGGTGCCCGGCTCCCACGGCTGGACGACTTCGCAGAGGAGTACGGCGCGAACCGCGACACCATCGGCCGAGCCGTCGCCCTGCTGGAGACCGAAGGTTACGTCTGGGCGTGCAGGGTCGGGGCATCTCGGTGCGCTACGGCACCATGCGACCGCGCCGCCCACGTGGTGATCTCGTCAAGCGCAACGAGCATGCGACCGGTTACTCGTTCCCCTCAGCGAGCAGCAAGGAGGTATGGACCCGCCACGGCAAGGCTGACAACTCTCCGGCTCGCCTGACCGACGCCCGCCTTGCCAAGCTCCTGGGCGTCGACCCTGGTACCGAAGTGCCGCGTCGACTCCGCGTGACGGGACCAGCATCGGAGGCTCCCTTCCAGATCGGTATCTCCTGGATCCACCCCCGATTCGCCGAGCTCGTCGCCAGCGTCGATGCCAACCCTGCTGCAGGTGAGTGGCTTTACCGCATCGAGAAGGCCGGCCATTGGCCCATCAAGTGGATGGAGATCCACCGGGCGCGGATGCCCAGCAAGGAAGAGGCGGCCCTTCTTGAGATTTCCACCAACCTGCCGGTCCTGGAAATCGTGCGTGTAGGGACGTCAGGCGCCGACGACAAACCGGTTGAAGTCACGGAATACGTGGTTGCCAGCGATCGCGTCGAGACAGTGCATATCTTGCACCGCGATGAAACTGCCCAGGAGCCCTGGCCTGACGAAGAACAGGCAGGCGGCCAATGAGCGCGTCCCTGAGGTTTGATGCTGCAAGCCGGACTCACGTTGGCCACGTCCGCCGCCGGAACGAGGACGCGTTCTAGCAGGGCGAATGGCTATACGTCGTCGCCGACGGGCTCGGTGGGCACGTCGCCGGTGACATTGCGAGCACGACAGCCATCGACGCTGTGCGGCCGTACGACAAGGAAACCCCTGCGGAGCAGCTCACCGACGTACTCGGCAAAGCCATCAACGATGCAGATGAGGCCATTCGGAGGAGAGTCCGCCAAGAGCCGGAGCTGGCGGGAATGGGCTCCACGATGGTTGCCATCTTGAGGTCGGGCGACTCGGCCATTTTGGCGAACATCGGGGACTCCCGCGCCTACCTGATGCGGAACCACGAAGCACAGCACAGCACCATGAACCAGATCAGCGAGGACCACACCTACCAGTACTTGGTGGCCCAAGCCAACGAGGTACCCAAATTGCCTGAGAAGTTGACGCGCTTCCTTGACGGCCGGAAGGACGGCCGATCAGCGGACCTAACACCGCTCCAACTCCGCTCCGGCGACCGGGTTCTCCTGTGCTCCGACGGCCTCAGTTCGTACGTGCCCGAGGAGCTCTTTAGGGCCATCCTGAACACTTCTAACAGCCCTTCGCAGACCGCCGACAACTTGATTGACGCAGCGCTCGAACATGGCGGCCGGGACAACGTCACGGTATGCGTCATCGACATAACGGGCTGACGGCTGGTCTAGGTTTCTGCGGGCTCGTCGAACTGGACGCGGACTCGCGGCTTACGCACCAGGACTTCCCCCCAGTCCCCTGTGAGCGCCCACACTGCATTGTCGAGACCGCCGACAGGGGCAAAGGTGTCGATGTGGCCGTAGTCAACTTCGCCGGCAGCGTCGACGGCTGGGGGCAAGGAGGATAAGCGCAGAATCACGGCGGACTCGCTCACCACCACCAGGGTTCCCGTTCGGTAGCAGCGTGTTTGGCCGGTCGCGGGCTGCCTGTAGCTCGGGTGGAGGGGTGCGAGCACCAGGTCAACTCGGAACGTCAGTTCGGTCAGCGAGGCATCGACGCTGAGGATCCAGGAATCTTCCAGGATGACGTTTGCCAAGCTGGCGAAAGCGTCGTGGTAGACGGGAACGGTCTCACCTGCCGCGTTCATGTGCCCAGGGTGCCGTAGCAGTGAGGGAGCTTGTAGTTCTTCCAGCAATCCCGCGCATCGCTGATCTTGTAGAGCATCTGGTGGGACGACGGTGTAAAGCGTCAGCCGTGACAGGACATCAAGTGTCGGTCGAGTGTCGGTCGAGTGTCGGTCGAGCTTTGTGAGAAGTTTCTGTACGGGTTCAAGGCGGCCCGCTGCGCGGACCGCTCGCGCCGCCCAGCAGGGCCGGGCCGGAGGCCCGCCGCTCGGGGACCCCGCGCCCCTTAGCGCAAGCGCACGGGGCGCACCCCGGCGGTTCCAGCCCGGCGGCAGGCGCGAAATACGAAGAAGCCCCGGGCCGCCGAAGTAGCCGGCAGTTCCGGGGCTTGCTGTTTGCGGTGGCATGACGCCTCCGGCGGGGACTCTGATCTCTGGGATGGGTGGTGCCATCCCGTCACCCTTCGTCCAGGCGAAGCCGAGCAGACAGGGCCTGCCTGGGCAAGGTCGTTCAGACGAAGGGTGCTCCACCTTGCCCAGGCAGGCCCTGTCTGCCGCACGGTGTGTGGACGAAGGCCGACGGGATGGCTCAGACATCTTGGGGTGTGCGAGACGGCTATGCAGCTAGGACAATGCTCCAATGGCCGACGAAGAAATCCCGCACTCCCCACAAGTTGTAAAGTTGGACACGAAGATAGCGGAGTACCAACGGCAAATACGGAGCATAACCTTAGGTCGGCGCATAGGCTTCGGGGTAGGAGTCGGCCTAATTGTACTTAGCATAGCGATGATAGTCGTTACAGTCATCGCAGGCAGTGATAGCGGGTGGCTTTATGGTGCGGTGCTTGTTCCGGCGCTCACTATCGTAGCTTGGATGACAATCGGTGATCTCACCGAGGGGAGCACTGACGAGCGAGCCAGAGCGAGGGAGCAGCTCCGGCTATCGCAAATTAAGAGATCTGAATTCCTTGCTGGCAAGGTTCCACCATCGCAAACGATAAGGTCTCGCTACCGGGACAGTCTGCCGGACCTCATTGGCCGACTGCGCCGGAGGGCTGACCGTTATCAGCGTGCCTCTACGATGCTGCAGTCCTCGGTCATCATTGGATCTCTTGCATCAGCCGCAGTGACCGCAACCTTCGCGGATTCGGCCGACGGTCGGTTGGCTGCAGTTGGGCTTTCGCTGATCGTAGGTATCTGTGCAAGCTTCTCGACGACGTTCCGCTTTCGAGAGAAGGGAGCAAATCTGCAGTCAACAGCCACGGACATCGAGCGGGAGTACCGCATGTCAGCACTTTCCGTCGGCGACTATGCGGAGGTAAGCGAGGAGAAGCGGTTGCAGACCCTGGCGGAAAGGGTTGAAGAAATTCGGCAACGGCACGCGGAACGTGAGGGCGAACTGAGCCAGCCGTCCGACGTTCAGCAAAGCGGAGCAATCGAGCTGCAATGACCCGGATGCGCTTTCAAGACCCGCGTTGGAGGACCGGCCCCCGTTGTCGCCACTTCTAGTCCGGTTGCTGGCAGCAGCCGCCAAGATCATGCCGTCGCCATGCCGTGCGAGGTAGACCAGCGGTGACCAACGTCGACCACCAGTTACCGACATAACTGCAGCTCAAGTCCCGCATGGTCCGCTTAGCTCCCGGTACGCCGGAGCCCGTGATCAATGCAACGCGAAGTAGCGCGAAGTGTGGTTACCGGTGTATCGGAAGAGCATCCATGTCTCGTAGCGGCGCAAGCAACGCGGAGAAGGATGCGACACCTTCGTCGCGATCAGGGCCGCAAGCCCCGGCGAATCCCGCCGATCAGGCTGATGACCACAACAAGAAGCGATCGCTGCTCGCGAGGGACGTGCTGATTCCGGCGGTAGTAGGGCTGGTGGCCGGGCTGGGCGGCGCGACGATCGGCGCCTGGGCGACATTTTCCAGCGCTGATCAGGCCGCCAAGGAACAAATCAAGGCGAGCATTGATACCGAACAGCGAGCCCTGCGCGAGGTCGCGTACCAGAAGTTCCTGGAGGATGCCGAGCAGGCGCGCTTCTACCTCGAACTGCACTACCATTGCACGCATCCTGAGGCGCCTGACAAGCCCGAGGCTCTGGCACTCGGCACGGGTAATTGCGGCTACTTCACGAGTTCCTACCGAGGGAAGGGCGCCGTCCTGGACGAGGGTCTCCGTGCGGTGCAGACCCATGGCGATGCTGCGGCCTACCAGCTCGCGGACAGCCTGCGTTCCACAATCGTGGCTTCGGACGAGGTGCTGACGAGAGACGCTACCGGGCGTCTCGAGCAGTCGGCGGCTCAGATCGGGCAGTTCCAGCGGTTGATGTGTGACCAGCTTTCCGTGACGGGCGATTCGCCGAATTGCTGACAGAGAGGCTTGACCTGGCCGTCAGCGGATGCGCGCGATCTGATGGAGATGATCGAAGACGAGCTGGTCGACGGGCGAGATCCGGTGCCGGTCGGCGTAGGTGAGCCAGACGATCTCCTCGATCTCGCTGTCGGGCTGCAGGACCCCCTGGTAGTCGGCGGTGTAGCAGGTCATGCGGACGATCGTGCCGAGGGGATGTCCGTGGGCCTGGGCATGGAAGGTTCCGATGTGCACGGCGCTGTCCGGAACGATGGTCACGCTGAGTTCCTCCTGGATCTCCCGGACCAGGGTGTCGAGGTCGCCTTCGCCGGGTTCCCGCTTGCCGCCGGGCAGGTAGTAGACGTCCTTGCCGCGCGAGCGGGAGCTGAGGATCGCGCCGTCCTCCAGGTGAATCCAGGCGATCTTGTCGATGATGCTCATTGCTGGTGCTCCCTCGCGCTTGCCGGTGGCCGTTGACGAAGGTAGCGCCGGACCGGAGCGGCGCTCCAGAATTCGGCTCGGGTACGCGATGACCAGAGTCCGCTCCTCGACCTTCAGCGCCTGGAGGAACGTGCCGTGGCGATCGCCGACCTGTACGACCAGCACCACTCGGCCGTGGGGCGGGAACGCTGGGATACCGGGGATCTCGCGCTGGGATTCTCGCATCATCGGAACGCTGACGTGGAGAAGCGGGGCGCGGACGGCGATGACGCAACGCGGTCAACCGTCAGCCGAACGTCGTCCAGCGCCCTTCGGAGACCACCTCCGCGGCGCCGTCGACGACCGTGATGGCCGTCTGCTCGTCGATCGCGTAGGCCGGGCCGCCGATCTCGGCGGCCCACCGCTCCGCGTCGGCCATGGTGTTCTCCGGGAACGCGTCCAGGTGCGGGAAGATCGAAAAGTCGACCACTCCCAGGGTGCGGTCGTCCGGCGCGGCGGGCCACTCGACGAAGGACGTTCCGATCCGGGGCGTCAGCACCATGCTGCCGGCGCTGACGCCCACCCAGACCAGGTCCGGCAGCGACGGGAGCAGGTCGGCCAGGCCCGACGCCCGCATCCAGTGACACAGGTACGTGGCGTCGCCGTCGTCGACCAGGAGCACGTCGGCCTCCCGTACCCAGGGGATCCATCGCTCCGCGCCGACGGTGGGCAGTGCGGTGAGTTCCAGGACGCCGAGCGACGCCCAGCCCAGCCCGGACAGGTGCCGGAACCGGGGCTCGGCCGCCACGAACCCCCGCACCGAGGCCGGTCCGCACATCGGGTGACCCCACTGCGCGGTCGGGATGCAGAGGGCCTGGCAGTCGGCGATCGGCTTGCCGAGAAGCTGGACCAGCGCCGCGTTGATGCTGGGGTTCGTCACACCGCCCGAGGTGAGCAGGAGCTTCATGGTGCCTCCGGTTCGCTGGTCATGTCGAGGACGAAGCGGTAGCGCACATCATTGCGGGCCAGCCGGTCCAGGGCCTCGTTGACGCGCTGCTGCGGCAGGGTTTCGACGTCGGCCGTCAAGCGGTGCCGCGCGCAGAAGTCGAGCATCTTCTGTGTTTCCCGGGTGCCGCCGCTGCCCGCGCCGGCGATCGTCTTGGCGCCCACGATGAGGCTGAGCGGCTTGACGGTGAGGTCGCCCTCGGGGATGCCGACGACGCAAAGCGTCCCGTCCATGGCCAGCGCGGCCAGGTAGGGCTCCAGGGAGTGCGGCGATCCCACGGTGTCGAGGATGAGATCGAAGCGGCCCTGCTGGGCCGCCAACTGCCGCTCATCGGTGGAGATCACCACATCATCGGCGCCCAGGCGGCGTGCTTCGGCCGCTTTGTCGTTGGTACGGGTGAACTGCACGACCTCCGCGCCCAGGTGGTGAGCGATCTTCAGGGCGAGGTGTCCGAGGCCGCCCATGCCGACGATGCCGACCCTCCTGCCAGGACCCGCACCCCAGCGCTTGAGCGGGACGTAGGTGGTGATGCCCGCGCACATCAGGGGCGCGACGGCGGCGGGGCCGAGCCCGTCGGGCAGGTGGTAGGTGAACTTCGCCGGCAGGACGTACTCCGAGGAGTAGCCGCCGCGGGTCGGCAGGCCGTCCTTGGGATCGACGGCGCCGTACGTGAGTGTCGGGGACCGCAGGCACCAGTTCTCCCGCCCGGCCCGGCAGGGCGGGCACTCGCCGCAGGAGTCGATGATGTTGCCGACGGCGACCTTGTCGCCGATCCGGAAACGGGTCACCGCTGGGCCCACGGCGGTGATCTCGCCGGTCATCTCATGGCCCGGCACCAGCGGGGCATCGCCGCTGTGCCGGATGGCCGAGATGTCACTCGAACAGACCCCGCAGTACTCGATCCGCACTGCCACGTCGTCGTCGAGCAGGTCACGTCGCTGGAAGGACCAGGGTCGCAGCGGAGCGCCCGGCTCCATCGCGGCCCATCCGGTGGCGTGTCGCATGGCTTCTTCTCTCTCCTTGCAAACGAACTGGTTCGTTTGCCGACCGTAGCCCACGGTCAAGAATCCGGCAAACGAACCAGTTCGTTTATGCTGGCGGGATGGACAGGTCCCAAGCCAGCCGACGCCGGCTCCTGGACGCGGGCGCCGCCGAGTTCGCCGCACACGGCGTGGCCGGTGCCCGGGTCGACCGGATCTCCGCCGACGCCAGGGTCAGCAAGGCGCAGATCTACTCCTACTACGCGGGCAAGGAGCAGCTCTTCGACGCGGTGCTGGAGGACCAGGTCAACGACATCCTCGACCGGGCACCGCTGACCGCCGACCTGCCGGACTACGCGGTCCGCCTGTACGACGCCTACCTCGAACAGCCACAGCTGGTGCGCCTCGCCACCTGGGCGCGCCTGGAGCGCAGTCCCGTCGGCCCGTTGTTCTCCGCCACCGACGAAACCGCCAAGGTCGAGGTCATCGCGGAGGCCCAGCGAACGGGCCGCGTCCGTGCCGACATACCCGCGACGGACATCCACGCCATGGTGATCGGGTTGGCCCTGACCTGGGCGCAGAGCAGCCTGACGTACACCGCAACTCCCGAAGACCCGGAAGCGGACCACCGCCGCCGCCGGGCCAGCCTCGCCGCGGCCGCCCGGGACGCCTTCATGCGCTGAACCGGTGACGCTCCAGGGCCAGGAGGCTCACCACGTCGGACGGGTGGCACTGAAGCGCGAACCACCCTTCGGCGGGTTCCCACGCCGGTCCGAGACCGGTGAGAGCGAGGTGCTCCGCCCCGATCTGGACGTCGATCTCCGCCTCCCGGGGGAGCGGCAGTAGCGCCTTCAGCAGCGCATCCCGGGTCATCGACCGACCCTCCGGCTGAGCCGTCTCGGCCGATGTGACCGGCCGCCCCCGCGCGTTGAAGTCGTCAACGAGCCGGCTGAGCAAGAGCCCGAGCAACTCGGTCTCGACCTTCGACAACCGTACGGTGCTGGTGCCGTCCTCGACGCGGATCTCGACCAGATCGGCGTCGGGGTCGGTGCCGCACGGATCGATGACCGTTACGGCGAGCCTGCCGCGCGTCTCGTCGACAACGACGTGAACGCTCACCGCTCATCCTCCGGCGTCGGTCGGGAGCCGGCCTTCGCGGCGCCGTTGACCGATTCCGGCAGCGAGAACGCCGCAAGGCCCAGCAGTTGATAGGCGATGGCCCACCTCAAGGCGTTGTCGCAACTCTCGGGAGGCTGACACGGTGGGTCGTTTCGGTCGAAGGGCAAGAGTGGCATGGTGCTCTCTTCTGTGCGTCCAGGAGGAAGGTTGCTTGCGCACTTTGACCCTGGTCTCGCCAGCGGTGTTGCGGGAGGGGCGGCGGCGGTGTCCTTGGTGCGCGGCCTTCCGGCGCTGGTGCGGATGGTGCGGATTGGCGCGCCGCGATCTGCTGACCGCTACCGTCCTCACTGGACATGCTCTGTCGAACCAGTGCTGCGGAAAAGAGGTGGGCCGTGGCTGGGGACCGCCCGTCGCCGGCGAACAGTGGTCTGGCCGAGCTACTACGGGAGGCTGGGTGGCGGCCGGAGACGTTGGCTCGGCGCGTCAACGCGGCGCTGGCCCGCAGCGGGGTGAACCGAACCATCCACGAGAAGACGCCGTACCGGTGGATCAGCCGCGGCGAAGTGCCTCATGGCGAGGTTTCCGACCTGGTCGTTCAGGTGGTGGCAGGTGCCCTGGGCATGGATGTCACCTATGAGCGGGTGTGGGGGCGCCCTCGCTCCCAGGGCCAGTCGCCGCTACGCGCGGACTACGGCAGCGACCTACCCTGGGACGGGACCGGCCTGCTCAGCCTTCTGGGGGAGCCCATGCCCACCCGCCGCACTGTCCTGGCCGTGGCCGGCGCCGCGATCACCGGCCCGGCCTGGGCCGCTCTCGACCCACCGGCGTCCACCCTGAGATCCGTTACCGGCGAGGCGGGACGGGTCACTCCACCGTTGCTGGCCATGATCGACGGCATCGTCGCCCAGGCGCAGCAGCTCGATGACCAGCAAGGCGGCGCCGCCCGCGGCTACGTCGCCGACCAGTTCGGCACGCTCGCGCGGCTGGTGCGCCGCGGTTCCTACGACGCCCCGGCCGGCCGGCGACTGGCCGCCGCGCTCGCCCAACTCGCCCAGACCAGCGGATTCATGGCGTTCGACGCGGCGGACGACGGGCACGCCCAGCGCTGGTACCTGACCGGCCTGCGGGCAGCCCACGCCGGCAATGATCCGGCACTGACCGCGAGCATCCTGGCTCTGATGTCGAATCAGGCCGCGGACCGCGGCCATCCTCTCGACGCCCTGCAGCTGGCCTCGGCCGCCCAGCGGGCCGCCCGCCATAGCCCGCCCGTCGTCCGATCGCTGGTGGCCACCCGCAGCAGCCTGGCCTACGCCGCCGCCGGGGACCTCACGGGCTTCTCCCATATGCGCGAGCGGACGCGCGAACTGCTCAATCAGCCGGCCGGCGAGGTGGGTCCGTCGTGGGCCGGCTACATCGACCAGGTGGAGCTGGACGCGATCACCGGCCGTGGCCTGGTCATGCTTGCCGAGCACCTGCCCGGGCAACGCCACAATCTGCTGCGCGAAGCCACGCATCTGCTTCAGACCCGAGCCCACACCCCGATGGATGCGACACCACAGCGCTCAGCCCTACGCCACGGCGCCTGGCTCAGCTTGGCTCACCTCTCCGCCGGTGACCTCGACCGGGCGGACGACGCAGCCCGAGTCGCCCTTGCCCGCCTGCCCGAGGTGAATTCCGCACGGAGCGTCGCGCTGTTGCACCGCGTCGAGGCACAGGTCGGGCCCGTTGCGCGCCGGTCCGCCGTCGCCCGGAGGCTGCTCTGCGACCTTCGCTCTATGCTGCACTGACACGGACTATCGTGCGCGGATAGGCAAGTTCCTGGCGATCTTCCACGGCACGGCCGACGAGGCCGGCAAGGCCGGAGCGGGTGACGGCCGACGGGGTCGAGGATGTCACCGACACCATGATCGGGTACGCCATTGTGGAAGCGGAATCACACGACGCGGCAGTGCAGATCTTCGCCGGGCACCCGCACCTGGGGCTGTCCGCCGGGAACTCGATCGCCGTGCTGGAGTGCCCGCCTCCGCCCCGATAGCGCTCAGCGTGCGGTCGGAGGCGGGAGACCCGCCTCGCGGAACGCTCGGGCCACGCGGCGGTGGTCGCGGTTGAGATACCGCAGCGACGGTCCGTAGCCCCGGTCGGCGTCGGCGGCAGCGTCGATCCCGGCCCGTTGCAGCAGGCCGGCGATGTGCTGGACCTCGGCGGAGTCGTCCGTCCAGGCGTAGGAGCTGTGCATGCCCGCCCACTTGCGCCGATCCGCGGCAAGCACAGCGGCGAAGGCGGCTGCGGCGCCGGCCGACGCGGTGATCCAGGACGGCGCGCCGGTGAGACGTGCCAGTGCCAGCCCGGCCGCGGCACCGGCGACGCAGAGCCCGCCGACGGCGGCCCAGCCGGCCGCGTTGAGTTCAGCGGTCCGAAACAGCTCCGGGCGGCGGTCGTGCGGCTCGGAGGACAGGTAGGCCGAGGCCCGGCGATCTGGCATGTCTCGACCATGCCATTCGACGTGGCGTCCAGGCGCCTAATGCCGCCGGCCGTCCCTGACGAACACGATGCCGTCGATGCTCGCCAGCTGGGCCGGGTCCAGTGGCGCGTAGCCGTACCAGGGTGAGACGCGCGGGGTGAGCGCCGCATCGGCCAGCTCGCGCGGGTCGGCGACGCACCGATCCTGCGGGAGCGCATACAGCGCCCCCTCGACGGTGTCCGGAGGCGGCGCATCCACCCCGTGCTGCGGGATCGTGCCGATGGCCGAGGCCAGGAAGGCGTACTCCCGGCCCAGCCGGGCACTCACGATCGCCCCGGCGCTCCACCATTGCACCGGCGCGCCGCCCATCCGAATCGTGCTGCGGTCCCGTTGCAGATGCCCGTTGTGGGCGTTCACCAGCGTCGGTCCCCGCTCGGCGAGAGCGAGCAGGTTGGCCGCCATCATCGAGTCGCGCACTTCGAGCAGATGGGTCATCCGGTTCGGCGACGGGTCGGCCATCCAGCGGTGGTAGCGCAGCAGGCCGACCGCGGTACGACCGTACCTCCGGGCCTGCTCCCAGCCGTCCGACGACGGCGCCGGCTGCGCGTCGAGCAGCGCAACCAGGTCGTCGGCGAGCAGCCGCAGCTCTTTCGCCTCGGGCGTCTGCCCCACCGATTGTGCCGGGTCCCGCATCGCGGCCGGGTTGGTCCACCGATCGTCGGTGCCGAGCAGGTGGTCGAGCGTCTCCGCGGTGCAGGGGAGCAGTCCGGCGCCCACTTCGGCGGTGAGGTGGGCGTGCAGGGCGGTGAGGGCCTGCCGGGGGCTTGCCGCGCCGGTGATCTCCAGCGGGCCGTCGAAACCGGCGAAGCGCACCCGTTCGTACGCGGGCCGGCCGTCGTTGTGCGCGCGCATCCAACGCACCAGTTCGCGGTTGCCGGGGAAGGCGCCCCACTCGTGGCTGAACCCGCGTGCCATGACGTCGTCCAGGTCGCCGGTCCCCGAGGTCACGTAGTCGTCCACGACCTGGCCCATCAGGCAGTCGCTCTCGATGGCGATGGTCCGGTAGCCCTGCTGCTCGACGAGTTCCCGGAACAGGTCGTTCCGCAGGTCGAGCAGCACGTCTTCGCCATGGGTGGGCTCGCCCAGCGCGAGCAGCCGCGGCGTGGCCGGGAGCAACTTCATGACAGTGGTGACGTCAGCACTCATTCCTTCAACCCTATCGTTGAACCACGAATTGGAGACTTCTCGCGATTCTCAGCAGCTAGGCACAGCACAACCTTCAACTACCTGCGGAGGGGGAAAGCTCCGCGCCGGCCCCGGGCCACCGACGTCTACGCGGTGCGGTGGCGCCGTTTCTCCACCCGCCGTCAGGGGGCCGGCCGGCGGCGTGTGGTGTCGGGGTGCGGTGGGTGCCTTGTCTTCACACGCGGGCGGGGAGGGCGGGCGGCGTGTGGTGTCGGGGTGCGGTGGGTGCCTTGTCTTCACACGCGGGCGGGGACAGCGGACCGTGCCGGCCCGGCGCGGCGTTGCTGATCATCCCGGCGTGCTTCCGGCGGCGCTTCGGTTCCGGCCTCGTGGCGCACATGGGAACCTACAACCGGTTCACCACGGGGAAGGGCCCGCCATGATCGATCTGTCCACGGATCCGCCGCCACCCGAGCCGGGCCGACCCGGGATGCCCCGGCGGCGGTTGCTGCTCGCCGGCCTCTGTGGACTCGCCGGTGGCGCCGGCGGTGCGTGGGTGACCGTGTCGCTGAGCGGGCGCGACCGGCCGGCCGTGGCCGCCGACAGCGTCGCCGCGGTGGAACAGGCCGGTACGCCCGGCGCGTTCGCCGACCTGGCCACGGCCGGGCCGTCCGTCACGGTGATCGTCGGCCGGTCCGGCCGGTGCGCCGTCACCGTCGGTGCGACCGTCGCGTACGGGTCCACGAACGACGGCATCCTGTCCCAGGGCGGGGCGGTCTCGTTCGAGGCGACCGGCGCGAACACGCAGCCGCCGAGCCTGGAGCGCGCGGGCCGCTCGTTCCTGTCGCTCAGCGGCATCGAGGTCCCGTTCAGCGTGACGCAGACGATCTCGTTCACGACCGTGCTCGACGGCCTCGGCCGGGGACGGACGACGTTCACCGCGAAGTACCACGTCGAGGGCGGCTCGCCCGTGCCGGTGTTCTTCAGCGACCGCACCATCGTCGTCACCACGCTGGCCGGCGTAACCGGTGGATAGGATCTCGGCGTGGCGCTGCGGCCGGTCCAGGTGAACATCAAGGCTATGGACCACCCGGCGGTCGGGCGGTTCTGGGCGGCGGCGCTCGGCTGGCGGGCGTACCCCGGGGGATCCGGCCTGACCACCTACGTCGGGCCGCACGGCGGGCTGGTCTGGCCGGACCCGGTGGTCGTCGGCATCGACGTCGTGCCCGTTCCGGACGCCAGGACGGCGACGAAGAACCGGGTGCACCTGGACCTCGCCACCACCTCCGCGGCCCACCAGGCGGACCTGGTCGCGCGCCTGCGCGCGCTCGGTGCGACACCCGCGGACGTGGGCCAGGGCGACGTGCCGTGGACGGTCCTCGCCGACCCGGAGGGCAACGAGTTCTGCGTACGGGAACCCCGGGCGGAGCACCGGGGCACCGGGCCGATCGCCGGGGTGGTGGTGGACTGCGCGGATCCGCCGGCCATGGCCCGGTTCTGGGGTGCGGCGACGGACTGGACCCGGCACCGCACGACCGACGATCACGCCGTGCTGCGCTCCGCCGCGGACGTGGGCCCGTACCTCGAGTTCCGCCGCACGCCCGGCCGGACGGCCGCGCCGGGCCGCGTCCATCTCGACCTGCTGCCGTGCCCCGGCGACGACCAGGCCGCGGAGGTGACCCGCCTGAAGGCCCTCGGCGCCACCGACCTCGATCTCGGCCAGGGCGACGTCCCGTGGACCTGCCTGACCGACCCGGAGGGCCACGAGTTCTGCGTCCTCGGCCCCGCGCACTGACCGGCGGCCCGGCCGCGTGCTTCGATGGCGGGGTGACCGATCACCAGGAAACCGCGCGGGTCGTCAGCGCCACCCGCGACATCGCCGCGCCGGCCGACAAGATCTTCGAACTGATCGCCGACCCCGCACAGCAACCCCGCTGGGACGGCAACGACAACCTGGCCGAGGCCACGGCCGGCCAGCGGGTCCGGGCCCTCGGCGCGGTCTTCACCATGACCAACACCAGCGGCAACGTCCGGGAGAACCACGTCGTCGAGTACGACGAGGGCCGCCGCCTCGCCTGGACGCCCGCCGAGCCGGGGCAGCCCGCGCCCGGGCACCTGTGGCGCTGGGAACTGGAACCGGCCGGCCCGGCGCGCACCCGCGTCACGCACACCTACGACTGGTCCCGGCTGACCGACGAGCGGCGGCTGGACCGGGCCCGGTCGACCACGGCCGACAAGCTGCGAGCGTCCCTGGACCGGCTGGCCGCGCTCGCCGAGGGCGAGTGAGCGCGGGCGCTGCCCGTGGTGACCAGTGCGGCCACCGCCTGGGTCATGCGCAAGACCCGCCTGCCCGCTTTCGCCACCCCGGTGGTGACGCTGGCGATCGGCGGCGCCGCCGCCAAGCTGGCCCAGCGGATCCGCTGATCGGTCCCCGCCGGGGTGGC
Organism: Jidongwangia harbinensis; assembly: GCF_020216025.1. Lineage (GTDB taxonomy): Bacteria > Actinomycetota > Actinomycetes > Mycobacteriales > Micromonosporaceae > Actinoplanes > Actinoplanes harbinensis. The sequence goes on from NZ_JAIWNC010000058.1 coordinate 16,952, forward strand.
CGGTGCGCCACCCTGGTGGGGTGACCGACGACCGCATCCTGGGTCATCTCGCGCGCCGCTTCGCGATCAGCGAGGAGAACATCGCCACCGAGGCGCTCAGCTGGCTGCTGCGCGCCCCGGCCGCGCGGGCCGCGATCGCCGGGCTGGCCCGGGCCGCCGACTGCGCCGTGCCGGCCGACCTGACGTTCGTCGGGCAGGTCGGCGCGGAGGGCACCGGGCGGCCGGACATCGTCGGCTCCGACTCCGCCGGCGTGGAACGGCTGATCGTCGAGGCGAAGTTCGGCGCCGGGCTGACCGAGCAGCAACCGGGCGGCTATCTGCGGCGACTGCCCGCCGACACGGACGCGATGCTGCTCGTGGTGGCGCCCAGCGCGCGCCTGCCCACGCTGTGGGTGGAGCTGCTGCGCGCGGTGCCGGAACTGGCCGCGTCCGCACCGGCGCCGTCCGCGGTCGGCCCGGTGGGCATGCTGCACACCCGGATCGGTACGCATACCACCCTGGCCCTGGTCAGCTGGCGCAGCCTGGTCACCCGGGTGCTGGACGGCCTGCGCGCCGCGGACGAGTTCACGCTGGCGCAGGACGCGGAGCAACTGCTGGCGCTGACCGAGGTGATGGACAGCGCCGCCTACGTGCCGGTCAAACCGGGCGATCTGGACCAGCGCACCGGCCACCTGGTGCACCAGTTGGAACGCATCGTCGACCGCACGTACCGGGACATCGAGAACGACCCCACGTCGCCGGCCGAGGCGTACCGGAGCAGATCGTCGCACGGCCGCATCTTCTACGGCTGGTACCTGCGCAGCCGCCGTACCCGGGTGGCGATCTGGTTCGGGTTCCTGCCCCGCACCTGGGCGCGCTTCGGCATCTCACCGCTGTGGGTGCAGACCACCAGCGGCTGGAACCGGCACCGGATCCAGCAGGCGCTGGGCGGGTTGCACGAGCCCGGCCAGGCCGGGCTCTTCGAGGACCAGGGCTTTGTCAGCCCGTTGACGATCCCGGTGTACGCCAGCGAGGCCGAGGTCACCGCGAGCCTGCGCGGCCAGTTGGAGGATTTCCTGGCCCGGCTCGACGCGGTGGTGCCGCCGGACGAGTCACCGGTGCCGGACGAGCCCATCGACGACGAGGAGTCGATCTGACGTTGCGTTTTCGTTCATCGGTGTGCATTAATGCTCGAATCCGTGATGTTCACCGGCCGGCGAAGGAACACGCATGTTCAGACCGACACGAGTCATCCAAGCCGCGGTCACCGCAGCTGCCGTCGTCCTCAGTGTCCTGACCGCCGGTCCACCCGCGACCGCGGCGCCGGCCGATCCACCGCGACACGGGCTCAAGGGCGAGTACTTCCAGATGTCCGCGCCCGGCGCCCGCGACTTCGGGCAGTTGGGCGGGGTGGCGCTCGACCCGAACATCGACTTCCCCAACCTGGTGCCGTCGTTCGAGTCGATGACCGGCCGGACCGAGCACACCACCGCACGCTGGACCGGGCAGATCACCGCCCCGGCCGCCGGTGACTACACGTTCCACGCGATCGGGGACAACGGCTTCCGGCTGTTCGTCGACGGCCGGGCCGTGATCGACCACTGGGTCGGCGACTGGGACGTGGAGCAGCACAGCGCCCCGGTGCGCCTGGACGCGGGCCGGGCGTACGACATCCGGCTGGAGATGTTCCAGGACACCGGCGGTGCCAACATGTTCCTCCGCTGGTCCAGCCCGGCGCTGGCCAAGCAGATCGTGCCCGAGTCGGCGTTCACGCCACCGGCGGACTTCCAGGTCTTCCCGGTCGAGCTGACCGTCCGGGAGAGCGGGGCCGCGCTGGTCGCCGCGTTCCGTGGCCCGGTCACCGGCGGCGGCGACCTGGCCGGTCACCTCACCGTCGAGGCCGACACCACGCCGATCCCGGTGAGCGGCGTGACGGTCGAGGGCGCCCGGCTCGTGGTCCGCCTCGGCGCCCCGGTGCAGAAGGGACAGCGGGTCCGCTTCTCCTACGACGGCGAGGGCGGCCTGCGCGCCGGCGGCGAGGTGGTGCCGCAGATCGTGCGCAACGCGGTCAACCACTCGGCGCACCGGCTGATGACCACCTGGGGCAAGAACCTGGACACCCGCAACCCGCTGCCCGAGTACCCGCGGCCGCAGCAGGTCCGCCCGCGGTGGCAGAACCTGAACGGGCCGTGGGAGTTCGCCGCCGCCCGCGACGGCGAGCAGCCGGTCTTCGGACGTACCCTGGGTGAGCGGATCGTGGTGCCGTTCCCGGTCGAGTCGCAACTGTCCGGGCTGGAGCGCCACGAGGACCACATGTTCTACCGGCGGCTGGTCACCGTGCCCGCCGGCTGGCGGATCGGTGGCGGCGAGCGGTTGCGGCTGCACTTCGGCGCGGTCGACCACCACGCCCGGGTGTGGGTCAACGGCCGGCCGGTCGCCGAGCACACCGGCGGCTACACGGCGTTCAGCGCGGACATCACCGACGCCGTGGTGCCGGGCGGCAAGCAGGAGATCGTCGTCGCGGTCACCGACACCACCGGCGACAACCAGCCGATCGGCAAGCAGTCGCGCAACCCGGGCGGGATCGTCTACACGCCGTCGTCCGGCATCTGGCAGACCGTCTGGATGGAACCGGTGCCCGCGGCCGCGATCGACGACGTCGTCACCACACCGGCCCGGGACAACCGCAGCGTCACGGTCACCGCGGCGTCGGCCGGTGCCTCCGCGCAGGCGACGGTCACCGTGACCGCCCGGGACCACCGCGGCGAGAAGGTGGCCACCGCGACCGGCCGGGCGAACGCGGCGATCACGCTGCCGATCGCCAAGCCGCGACTGTGGAGCCCGGACGACCCGTACCTGTACGACCTGGACGTCACGCTCGCCGAGGGTGCCGCCACCGACCGGGTGACCAGCTACTTCGGCCTGCGTACGATCGAGGTCAAGCAGGTCGGCGGCTTCCCCAAGCTGGTGCTCAACGGTAAGCCGATCTTCTCCCTGGCCATGCTGGACCAGGGCTTCTACCCCGACGGCCTGCACACCCAGCCCAGCGACCAGGCTCTGGTCTTCGACCTGCGGGCGCAGAAGGACCTCGGGTTCAACGCGGTCCGCAAGCACATCAAGGTCGAGCCGGCGCGCTGGTACTACCACGCCGACCGGCTCGGGCTGCTGGTCTGGCAGGACTTCGTCTCGGCGAACATCACCAACGAGGCCGGCCAGGAGGCGTTCGTCACCGAGGGCCGCCGGATGATGCGGCAGCTGCACAGCTCGCCGTCGGTGATCGGGTGGATCGTGTTCAACGAGGGCTGGGGGGAGTGGGACCGCGCCGCCACCGGCCGGCTCACCGAATCCGTCAAGGCCGCCGACCCGTCCCGCGTCGTCAGCGCGCACAGCGGCGTCAACTGCTGCTCGTCCAAGGGCGACTCCGGGGCCGGCGACGTGATCGACCACCACGACTACGTCAACAACGACCCGCCGTTCCCGGACGCCACCCGGATGGCGATGGACGGCGAACACGGCGGCTTCACGCTGCGCACCCCGGGACACATGTGGCCCGGCGCCCCGGCCGCGATCTACAGCGGGGTGGCCGACAAGGCGGCGCTGACCGCGAAGTACGTCGACAACACCCGCACCTTCTATCTGGAGGCGGCCGGCGCGGAACTGTCCGGTTCGGTCTACACCCAGGTCACCGACCTGGAGAACGAGCTCAACGGCCTGTGGACCTACGACCGCAGGAAGATCAAGGTCGACCCCGGTCCGGTCCGGGAGATCAACCGCCAGGTGATCGCCGCGGGCGCCGCCGCCGGTGGGTACGCCGACTACCCGGGCGCCGGCTCGTGGTCGCTCGACGAGGGCACCGGGCGGGTGGCCCGGGACGGCACCGGCGACCGCGATCTGACGCTCACCGACAACGCGCAGTGGGCCGGCGGCAAGAACGGCAAGGCGCTGCGGTTCGGCGGCGACGGCGGGTTCGCCGAGACCGCGTCGCCGGTCGTGGACACCCGCGGCGCCTACACCGTCTCGGCGTGGGTGACGCTGGACGCGCTGCCCGGCAACTACGCCACCATCGTCAGCCAGGACGGCCGGCGCCGGGAGAACCCGTTCTACCTGCAGTACGGCCAGGGCGCGTTCGCGTTCAGCCTGCCCGGCGGCGTGCGGGCGCGGGCACCGATGACGCCGGAGCTGGGCCGCTGGTACCACGTGACCGGGGTCCGCGACGCCGCCGGTGAGCTGCGGCTGTTCGTCGACGGCCGGCGCGTGGCGACCACGGCGGGCGGTGCCGGCGACGTCAGCACCGGGCCGCTGGCGGTCGGGCGGGCGCGGTGGAGCGGGCAGAACACCGACTACTGGAACGGGTCGATCGACGACGTGCGGGTGGTGAACCGGGCGCTGTCCGACGCGGAGGTGGCGGCCCTGTCGGCCGGCTAGCCGCGGCTACGCCGGCGGGTGGACGCCGCGCACCGCCCAGGCCCGGGCGGTGAGGGCGATCGACCCGCCGGCGGCGGTCGGCAGGCCGGCCCGCACCCGGTCGCGGAGCGCGGCCCGCCGGTCCTCCGGCAGCGACATCACGTACGCCGGTGCCGCGCCCTGCCCGCCGAGGAACGGGCGCCAGAAGTCGTCGAAGTCGGCGAACACGGTCGGGATGTCGATCGCCCGGGTGCTCACCTCGGCCAGCCCGGCCGCCGCCCACAGCTCCCGCAGCGGCCCGGGCCGGCACATCGCGAACCGGATCGCCTCGTCCCGCGCCCAGGCCGCCGGGTCGAGCGCGACCGCCGCGTCCCACACGTGCCGCATCATCGTCATGCCCTCGGCGTAGTCCCAGACGTACGCGGCGACCACCCCGCCGGGCGCGGCGGCCCGGGCCAGTTCGGCGACGGCGACCGGCGGTTCCGGGACGAAGTTCAGCGCCAGCCCGCTCACCACCGCGTCGAACGACCTGTCGCGCACCGGCAACGCCCGGGCGTCCCCGGCCGCGCGGAGGCCCGCGGCGTCGCGCAGGAAGCCCCGCGACGGGTCCACCCCGACCACCCGGGCCGGCGCCGCACCGGCGACGACCGCCGCGGTCAGCGCCCCGGTCCCGCAGCCCACGTCGAGCCAGCGGCGCCCCGGCGGCACGTCCGCCCAGCGCACGAAATCCCGGGCCACCGCCCGGCTCCAGCGCCCGACGTACGCCTCGTACGCGCCGCCGACCTCCCACCGGTCCCGGACCATGGCGTCACCCTCCCGTCACGACAGCCGGTCCGGCAGGTCGAAGACCGAGGCCAGGCGGCGGTCCGCCGGCACGTCCGCGGCGCCGGCCGGATCGATCAGGTACGCCGGGATGCCGGCGGCCGTCGGCCCGGCGTAGTCGGCGTCGAACGTGTCGCCGACGAACACCGCGTCGGCCGGCCGGCAGGACAGCGCGGTGAGCGCGGCCCGGTACATCGCCGGGTGCGGCTTGCGCCGGCCCACGTCCACCGACAGCACCACCGCGTCGAACAGGTCCGCCACGCCCATCGTGTCCAGCAGGTCCGGGACCATCGACGGGCTGTGCGTGTTGGACACCACCGCCAGGCGGTGCCGGGCCCGCAGCGACGCCAGCAGGCCGGGCAGCCCGGCGAGCTGGACCACCCCGGACGACCACTCGTCCAGGTAGGCGGTCTCGAACGCGGCCACCTCGGCCGGGTCCGGCGGCCGGCCGTGCGCCCGCCGCAGCACCTCGGCGGCCACCGCGGCCATCGAGAACTCGCGGTCGTCGACGTCGCTGCGCCGGTCGAACTCGGTGCCCACCGTGTCCACCAGCGTGAGGAACGACGGATAGGCCAGGTGCGGCACCAGGGCGTGCGATCGCGGGTACCCCTGCGCGGTGCGGCTGGGCGAGTAGGAGACCAGCGTGCCGAAGAAGTCGAACAGCACGTGGGTCATCGGGCCGGCACCGCGGCGTACACGTGCGGTGCCAGCACGGCCGCGCAGCGCAGGTTGCGGTACCGGCCGCGGTGGTCCAGTCCGTACCCGACGATCAGGCCGGCCGGCGCGGCGAAGCCGATGTAGGTCGGCGTGCCCTCGAACGCCGGGGTGTCCGCCTTGCGCAGCAGCGCGCAGACCGCGACCGAGGCGGGCCGCCGCTGGGCCAGATTGCTGATCAACCAGGACATCGTCAGACCGGTATCGATCACTCCGTCCACGATCACGACGTTGCGGTCCGTGATGTCCAGATCAAGATCTTTGAGCAGGCGTACGGATCCCGAGGCGCGATTGCGGGTGCTGTACGACCGGATCGCCATCCAGCTGATCTCCACCTGGTCCGGAAACGCCCGGGCCAGGTCCACCGTGAACGTGGCCGCCCCGCCCAGCACGCCGATCAGCACCGGATCCCGGCCGGCGTAGTCCCGCGCCAGATCCCGGGCGAGGGCGGCGACCCGGTCCAGGATCTCCTCCTCGGTGAACAACACTGCTGCCAGATCGTCCGCCACGTGCTCGGCGTCCACCGTCGGCCTCCTGACTCGTTCCGCTGCCCGATCCTGGCATGCCGAGCCGTGACGGCCAACCACGTACGGTATTGGAGGGGTAACACACTCCCAATGCTTTTGTCCGCTTTTGCAGGTCGGCATTATGCTCCTCGACAGCCTCCGGTAATCTCCGCGCGGCTACCTGTTCACAGCCCGATCATCACGGTGGAGTTGCGTCGATGGCTCAACGGTTCACGTTGCACGAGATCCGCACCCGCACGTACAAGGACCGCGACGCGTGGTGGACGGTGTGGCTGGTCGACCCGCTCGCGTCCCGCCTGGTGTGGCTCGTGGCGCCGCTCCGCTCGGTCACGCCGAACCGGCTCACCGTCTCGGCGTTCCTGCTCGGCGTCGGCGCCGCGGCGTGCTTCTGGCAGCAGAGCTACGCCTGGCTCGCGCTGGGCGCGCTGCTGTTCCACTTCAGCTTCGTGATCGACTGCATGGACGGCAAGATCGCCCGGCTGAAGGGCACCGGCTCGGTGTTCGGCGCCTGGCTGGACTACGTCTTCGACCGGCTGCGGGTGCTCGTCTGCACGGTGGCGCTGATGGGCGGCCAGTACGTCCGTACCGAGGACTTCGTCTACGTCTGGCTCGCCGGCCTGGTCATCTTCCTGGACATGTTCCGCTACCTGAACGCCCTGCAGATGGGCAAGGTCAAGGGCGAGATGCGGGCGCGCCTGGCGGCGGCCCGCGGCGTCGGGTCGGCACCGCCGGTGTTCGTCGAGGAGGCGGTCGCCCACCAACCGGTCGGCAACGGTACGGCGGTGCTCACCTCGACCACCGACATGCTCGGCCGGGAACGGCCCGTGGTGGACGTGTACGGCGACTTCCGGAACCGCTTCGGCGCCTTCGTGAAGATCCGCAACACGCTGGTCCGCCAGCGCATCCGGGCGCACGTGATCAGCGGCATCGAGTTCCAGATGGCGGTCTTCATCATCGGCCCGCTGGTCCACCAGATCGTCGGCACCACCCTGGTCGCCGCGGCCCTGCTGGTGGCGTTCGAACTGCTGCTGATCTACAAGCTCTGGACCGCCACCCGCAGCTACGTGAAGCACCTGGCCGAAGCCGGCGTGGGCAGCGAGGCGGAGGCGGACGCGGCCGTCGAGGCGGTCGGCCTGGAACCGTCCGCCGTGGTCGACGACCCGGACGAACTGATCGCCGAGGAACCGCCCGCGGCGCCGGCCGTCGCGCCCCGGTGACCGGCCGCCCGCGCTTGGAGGAACTGGCCTTCCGCCGCACCCCGATGGGGGAGATCAGCCTGCGCCGGCGGTTCGACCCCCGACTGCAGGTCGACGTGTACGAGGTCAAGATCGACGACGACTTCCTCATGTCCAGCCTGTTCACCGTCGCCGAGGAGGAACTCGCCCGGCTCGGCCTGGCCGCCTGCGCCGGTGATCGGCTGGACGTGGTGGTCGGCGGGCTGGGCCTGGGCTACACCGCCCGCACCGCGCTGGCCGACGCCCGGGTCCGGTCCCAGCTGGTGGTCGAGGCGCTCGACGAGGTCATCTCCTGGCACGAGCGCGACCTGCTGCCGCACGCCGCGGACCTCACCCGCGACCCGCGCAACCGGTTCGTGGCGGGCGACTTCTTCGCCCTCGCCGCGACCGCGGAGGGCTTCGACCCGGACCGGCCGGGGCGCCGGTTCGACGCCGTCCTGCTGGACGTCGACCACAGCCCACGGCACGTGCTGGCCCCCGCCCACGCCGCGTTCTACACCGCCGACGGCCTGCGCCGGCTGGCCCGCCACCTGCGGCCCGGCGGGGTGTTCGCGCTGTGGTCCGACGATCCGCCCGACCCCGGGTTCGCCGCGGAGCTGGCGCAGGCGTTCGCCCACGCGGAGAGTCACGTGGTGCCGTTCGCCAACCCGCTGACCGGCGGCGAGTCGGCCAACACGGTGTACGTGGCACGATCCGCCTGATTCCGCGCCGCTCGGCGTCGCGTGGCGCGGCCGGCCATCCGCCGACGGTGGCGTGATCGGCCCGATCGCGCCCGGCGCACCCGGCGGAACGGCCACAATGGCGAGGTGGCACACCCTGCGCAGGTCCTCGGTCCCGCCGACGACGCGGCGACGTTCTTCCAGCCACGCGGCCTGGTCTTCGTGACCATGATGTGGGTGGCCGCCGCCGTCTGGGCCCCCTGCCTCGGCCTCTACCTGCTGGTGCTGGTCGCCCTCGGCACCCGCCTGAAGCCGGCCGACCTGGTGACCGTCCTGGAGAGCCTGCTGATCGTGCCGGTGGTGACCGCCGCCGTGGGCATCCTGATCGCCTGGCGCCGCCTCGGCCACCTGCACAGCTCCGTCCACCACCTGGAGTTCGCCGCCACCGGCCGCCGCGCGGTGTCCCTGCCGTGGTCCGCGGTGGCCGCGGTGGGCCTGCGACACCGCGGCGTGTTCACCGAGCTGATCGTCACCCCGGCGGCGCCGGACGCGGTGACCGTGGCACCCGGCCCCGGCCTGCGTCCCCGAACCCGCCGGCGCGGCGGCGAGGTGGCGTACGTGGTCGACGTGGGGCTGATGTCACCGGGCCCGCGGACGCTGCTGGCCGAACTGCACCGCCGCATCCCCAGCAAGGTGTGACGTGCTGCGGTGTTCCACCAGGGCCGGGCGAGCACCTCGAGTGGCATGCCCGTACTTGACCTGAGTGGCGTGCGGACCTACGTTAACCTGGTCGTTAATTAACGGAGGGGTTAAGTGGCCGACGGGCTCAGCATGATCTTCGCCGCGCTGGCCGACCCCACCAGGCGGGCCATCGTCGCCCGCCTGGCCGAGGGCGACGCCACCGTCACGGAGCTGGCCGAGCCGTTCTCGATCAGCCTCCCGGCCATCTCCCGGCACCTCAAGGTGCTCGAACAGGCCGGCCTGATCACCCGCAGCCGCTCCGCGCAGTGGCGGTCCAGCACCCTGCGGGCCGAGCCGCTGCGGGACGCCACCGCCTGGATGGAGCAGTACCGCCGGTTCTGGGACCCCCGTGGGTGACCCGGTTCAGCGGCCGGCCACCCCGGGGGCGCCGAACATCACCGGCACGCCGGGAGAGTAGAGCACGCTGACCGGCGGGCCGTCCGGTGCGGGCAGCCCGGCCGCGGTGACCAGGGTGTCGTCCAGGTTCAGCAGGTCGGCGGCGTGCAGTGGCCAGCGCGGGTGGTCGTTCGGCAGGTGCAGGGTGCGGCCCCAGGCCCGGGTGTGCAGGCCCCAGCGGGCGGTCAGGAAGTGGTCCAGCGGCGTGGGTGCGGTGACCGGGGCGCCGACCCGTACCGTCAACTCGCCGGTCGCGGGCCGCGGCCCGGGCAGGCGCCGCCGGCTGGAGTAGCGCAGGACGTCGCCGGTCCGTTCCAGCCGCATCCGGGACCATTTGTACGGCAGTCGCAGCATGACCTGCGCGGTCAGCACCGGGAGCAGTCGCTCGGCGTCCAGCGACAGGAAGACCACCGCCCGCCGGCCCTGCCGGTCCACGCTGTACAGGCGCACGTTCGTCTCGCAGAACGTGCCCAGGTACGGGATGCCCGGCCCGCGCAGCAGGCCCAGCCCGACCATCCGGAACCCGATCAGCCCGACGTAGGTCACCCCGTCGAGGGTGTCCGGCTCGGTGCCGTGCGGCAGGAACGGTGCCACCGTCTCCGGTGGCACCGCCCAGTGGACGAACGTCAGGTCGCGCCAGCTCTGCACGAGCCAGGGCCGGTGTACCGGGCGGCCGGTCTCCGGCGTGACGTCCTCGATCACCATGCGCCGCAATGTAGGACACCGTGTCTCGGCGGCCGGCGGTTCACGGCCCCAGTTCCCACAGCAGGCGGTAGTAGGCGATCCGTTCCTCGTCCGGCAGCACCCCGTACGCCCGGTAGAACAGCGGCTCCCAGCCGGGCCCGAAGTTCCAGACCAGGCTCCACGACGCGATCGCCAGGTCGGCCCACCGGTCGGCCACCCCGAGCGTGGCCAGGTCGACGTGCCCGGTCCACTGGCCGTCGTCGCCGACCAGGGTGTTCGGTGCGCAGGCGTCGCCGTGGCAGACCACCAGCCGGTCGATGGGTGGCCGGTCGACCGCGGCGGCGAGAGCCTCCGCCACGGTCAGGTGCTGGTAGTCCGGATGCCACAGCGCGGTGTCGATCTGGCCGGCCGCGGCGCGTTCCCGGGCCATCGCCAGCCGGTCCTCGGCCATCCAGCTGAACGGGCACTCCGCCACCGGCAGCGCGTCGTGCAGGGCGCGCAGGCCGCGGCCGATCGCCTCGACCGCCGGCCGGGGGTCGGCGAGCCAGCGGGCGTCCACCGCGTTGCGGCCGGGCAGGGCCGCGGTGAGCAGCCAGAAGCCGGTCTCGTCGTGCCCCGACGCCAGCACCTGGGGCACCGGGGTGAAGCGCTGCGCCCAGGCCAGCCGTTCCGCCTCCCGGGCCAGCGGTAACCCGCTCCCGGCCGGCGCGAACTTGACGAAGCTGCGGGAGTCGCCGGACTCGATCTCGAACGTGACACCGCCGAGGACGTTCAGCCAGACCGGCCTCGCGGGGCGTCCCGCCGCGACCATCCGCACGGCGTCGGGCACCGCGATCTCCTTTTCCGGTACGTCGGACAGCATGCTTGACGCCTCCACATCGATAGCGGCCTGGTGATGATCCGTGTTCGCCCCATACACGTATCGTGGAGTGTCCCGCTTACGCCACCCCCAGTCGGAGGATCTGTATGCCGGCGTTGCGCCGCCCTCGCCTGACGATCCTCGCTCCGGTGGCCGCCGCGCTGATCGCGCTCGGCTGTGTGGCCGCGCCCCGGGACAACGGGGCTCCGGTGGATGCCGGTGCCCCGGCGCCGCAGCGTACCGGCAGTTCCGGCTCCGATCCCGACGGTACCGACACGCCCGAGGAGTTCGCCGGGGATGTGGCGGATGCGCGGGAGATCGCCGAGGAGTACTGGGCGGCGCGGTTCCGGTCGTCCGGCCTGGACTTCCGGCCGGTGGCCCGGCTGATCCCGTACGAGCGGGAGGGCGAGGTGGAGTGCGGTGGGCAGCCGCTGGGCCGCAACAACGCCGCGTACTGCTCCGCCGGTGACTTCATCGCCTACGACGTCAACTGGGCGTACGCGGCGTTCCGGCAGATCGGCGACGCGTTCATCTTCTACCTGCTGGGTCACGAGTACGCGCACGCGGTCCAGTTGCGGCTGGGCATCCGCAAGCAGTTCACCATCCAGCAGGAGCTGCAGGCGGACTGCATGGCCGGGGCGTACATCGGCGACATGGAACGGGACGGGCGGCTCGATCTGCAGGAGGCCGACACCGAGGAACTGGCCCGGGGCCTGGAGGCGGTCGGCGACGAACCCGGTCAACCCTGGTTCGCCGAGGGGGCGCACGGGACCGCGCGGCAGCGGACCCGGGCCTTCCGCAACGGCTACCAGGAGTCCCTGGAGCCCTGCAACCTGTCCTGAGCCGGGTGCCGCCTGCGTCACATCCGCCGGTGGACGCGGGGTGGGCGGGGGAGAATGGCGGAGCTGTCGTCATTTCCGAGCGGAGGCCTGCCCTGAACGCACGACTACCGGCCGCGGTGCTGTTCGACATGGACGGGACGCTGGTCGACAGCGAGAAGGTGTGGGACATCGCGCTCACCGAGCTGGCCGAGCGGGCGGGTGGCACGCTGTCCACGGCGGCCCGGCAGGCGATGATCGGCAGCCCGATGAGCCGCACCATGGAGATCTTCCGGGACGACCTGGGTCAGCCGGACCGGCCCGAGCCGCCGGACGTCGAGTGGCTCACCGGGCGGGTGTTCGAGCTGTTCGGCGCGGGACTGGTGTGGCGGCCGGGTGCGCTCGAACTGCTGCTCGCGGTCCGGGCGGCCGGGGTGCCGACCGCGCTGGTCACGTCCACCGGGCGGCGGCTGGTCGAGGTGGCGCTGGGCACGCTGGGCCGGGAGAACTTCGACGTGGTGGTGGTCGGCGACGAGGTGAAGGCGCCGAAGCCGGATCCGGAGCCGTACCGGACCGCGGCCGAGCTGCTCGGCGTGCCGATCACCGAGTGCGTGGCGGTCGAGGACTCGCCGACCGGCATCGCCAGCGCGCTGGCCTCCGGCGCCGCGGTGCTGGCCGTACCCGCCGAACTGGAACTGCCCCCCACCGACGGCGTCCACCTCCGCGAGACCCTCGAGGGCGTCGACCCGGCCTACCTGGCCGCGCTCCTCACCCCCGCAACCGCCTGAACTCCGCCGATCTTGGAGCTGTGGTGGTGGCACCACAGCTCCAAGATCGGCGCCCCCGTTCCCGGCAAGGTCACTCGTGGGATATGGCGGCCAGGACGTTCAGGCGGGCGGCCCGGATGGCGGGCAGGATGGCGGCTATCACGCCCACCAGGCCCGCCAGGACCAGGTAGGTGGCCATCCGTTGCCAGGGCAGGACCAGGTCGGTGATGCCCTCGCCGTCCAGCGCGCGGACCACCGCGGCACCCATGCCGGCGCCCACCACCACGCCGAGCAGCGCGCCGAACACCGAGATCACCACGGCCTCGACCGTCACCATCCGCATGGTCTGCGCCCGGCCCAGGCCGACCGCCCGCAGCAACCCCAGCTCCCGGGTGCGTTCCAGCACCGACAGCGCGAGCGTGTTCACCACGCCCAGCACCGCGATCAGGATCGCCAGCGCCAGCAGGATCTGCACCATCGTGATGATCGTGTCGAAGTCGCCGGTCTGCTGCGCCACGAACGCGCTGCGGTCCATCGCCGACACCTCGGGGCTGTCCGCCACCAGCGCCTTCACCCGCGGCAGGACCTGGTCGACGGTGGCGCCGTCGGCGAGCCGGACGAAACCCGTCAGGGGCTGCGGGATGCCGAACTCGGCGGTGGCCGCGGCCGGCAGCAACATGCTGCCGGGCAGGGTGGCCGGGTCGTAGGTGGCCACGATCGTGTACGGCCGCGGGTCGCCCCGTGCGGTCTGCACGGTCAGCCGGTCACCGAGCGCCCACCCCCGCTCGGTGGCCTCCTCGGTGCTGACCGCGACCTGGTCCGGCCTGAGCGTGGCGAGCGTGCCGGAGGCGGCGGTGGCGCCGTAGGCGTCGGCGAGCCGGGCCAGGTCGTCGGTGGCGTTCACCCAGGCGCGTTCCCCGTCGATCACCACCTGGTCGTTCCAGACGCCGGCTGCCGCCCGTACCCCGGGAATCGCCGCGGCCCGGCGCAGCACCTCGGGGTCGAACGTCGGCGGGCGCGGCCCGTTCTGTTCCCCGCCGATCACGATCTGCGCCTTGACGTTGTCCTCGGCCTGCTGGGCCAGGCTGCTCTTCGCCGAGTCCATCACCACGGTGACGCCGGTGACCAGCGCGATGCCGACCATCAGCGCGGCCGCCGTGATCGCGGTCCGGCGCGGGTTGCGCCCGGAGTTGAGCCGGCCCAGCCGGCCCGGCAGCGACCAGGAGAACAACCGGCCCAGCGCGCTCACCACCGGGCGGCTCACCAACGGCGTGAGCAGGGCGATGCCGATGAACGAGACGAGTACGCCGCTCAGGATGAGGGTCAGCGTGGCGCCGCCGGAGTCGCCGTACAGGCCGACGCCGAGCGTGGCCGCACCGGCCGCGCCGATCACCGCCCCGGCGACCGTGAGCCGGGTCAGCGGCCGGTCCGGGGTGGCCACGTCCTGCATGGCGGCGACCGGCGGGATCCGGGCCGCCCGCAGCGCCGGCAGCACCGCCGCGACCACGGTGACCAGGACACCGACCACGAACGCGCTGAGCACCGCGGCGGGTGGCACGCCGATCGGGGCGAGGTCCAGGCCGCCGGCGAACGAGGTGAACAGGTACGCCAGCCCGGCGCCCGCGCCCACCCCGGCGGCCAGCCCGAGGACCGCGGCGACCAGGCCGATCACCACCGCCTCGACCAGCACCGAGCCGATCATCTGGCCCCGGCTGCCGCCGATCGCCCGCATCAGGGCGAGTTCCCGGGTGCGCTGCGCGACGATGATCGAGAAGGTGTTGAGGATCAGGAAGATGCCGACGAAGAGGGCGACGCCCGCGAACCCGAGCAGGATGTTGTTGAAGAAGCCGAGCCCCTCCTGCAGGTCCGCGGCGTTCTCCTCGGCCAGCTGGTCACCGGTCTTGACCACGTAGCCGGCACCGAGGGCGGAGCCGACCCGGTCGCGCAGCTGTTCCGGGGTGACGCCGTCGGCCGCCCGTACGCTGATCTCGCTGTAGACCCCGGCCCGGCCCAGCATCAGCCGCTGCGCGACCGGCTCGGTGAACAGCACCTCCTGCACGCCGCCCAGGCTGTCCCGCCCCCCGGAGTACCCGAAGATGCCGACCAGCGTGAAGTCCTTCTTCGGCTCCAGCGTCAGCACGCCGACCCGGTCGCCGACCGCGAGGCCCGCGCCGTCGGCGACGGTCTGGTTCACCACGATCTCGTCGGCCGCCTGCGGTCCCCGGCCGGCCCGCAGCTCCAGCAGGTCGTCGGTGCCGGTCCAGTTGCCGCCCAGGCGCGGCGGCCCGAACGAATTCAGGACCTTGCCGTCGGAGCCGACCACGCGGGCGCCGTCCGCACTGACCAGGCCGGTCGCTTCGGCGACCCCGTCCACCGCACGGGTACGGGCGACGACGTCCGCGGGCAGCGGGGTGGCGACCTGCTCACCCTCCATCTCGTCCACCGCGATCTTCGGCTGGGCCGAGACGGCGACGTCGGTCTGCGAGTAGGCGGTGGCGAACACCGCGTCGAACGAGCGGCTCAGCGTGTCGGTGACCACGAACGCGCCGGAGACGAACATGACGCCCAGCACGACCGCGAGTCCCGACAGGATCAGTCTCAGCTTGCGGGCGAGCAGGCTCTTCAGCGTCGCGCGGAGCATCAGTGCACCAGCTCCGTCGAGTCCAGCTTCTTCATGGTGTCCAGCACGGTCTCCGCGGTGGGGTCGGACAGCTCGGTGACGATCTCGCCGTCGGCCAGGAACACCACCCGGTCGGCGTAGGCGGCGGCCACCGGGTCGTGGGTGACCATGACGATGGTCTGGCCGTGCTCGCGGACGCTGGACCGCAGGAACGACAGCACCTCGGCGCCGGACCGGGAGTCCAGGTTGCCGGTGGGCTCGTCCGCGAAGATCACGTCGGGCCGGCCGATCAGGGCCCGGGCGCAGGCGACGCGCTGCTGCTGGCCGCCGGAGAGCTGGCTGGGCCGGTGGGCCAGCCGGTCGGTGAGGCCCACGGTCGCGATCACGGTGTCCCACCACTGCGGGTCGGGCTTGCGGCCGGCGATGTCCAGGGGCAGCCGGATGTTCTCCTGGGCGCTCAGCGTGGGCAGCAGGTTGAACTGCTGGAAGATGAAGCCGACCCGGTCCCGCCGGAGCCGGGTCAGTGCCTTGTCGCCGAGCCCGGTGACCTGGGTGTCGCCGACGTGCACCTGGCCACGGCTGACCGCGTCGAGTCCGGCGAGGCAGTGCATCAGCGTGGACTTGCCGCTGCCGGACGGGCCCATGATCGCGGTGAACCGCCCGCTCCCGAACTCGACGCTGACGTCGCGCAGTGCGACCACCTGCGCCTCGCCGGTGCCGTACACCTTCCAGACGTTGCTCGCGCGTGCCGCGACCGCTCCGCCGGCATCTGTCGCCGTCACTTGTTCTCCCTCGTCGGACCTGCTGGACCGGCCGGGCGCGTTGCCCGGCCGGCCAGATCAGTCTCGCGGCGCGGACGCGCCGGGTCGTCCGCCCCCGGGCGGAGCCGAACGCGGAGATTCGGCTGCGGGTGATCCCTACGCCGGCTCAGGGTTGGCCCTGAGATACCACCATGACATCAGTGCGACGGTTGACTGACGTCATAGGTGACGTCATAGTGGTGGCATGGACCTGACGCCCTACCTGGAAACGCTCCGGGCAGACCTCGCGGCCGCGGCCGCACCGGGCGGACCGGAGACCGGACGCGCGGCCGAGCTGCTTGCCCACTCGCTGGAGGCGTCCGCGCGGCTGGTGATGCTGGAGGTGCTCTCCGACGCCGCCGCCGAGATCACCACCCGGCTCAGCGACGCGGCCGTCGAGGTGCGCCTGCGCGGTCGCGAGGCCGACCTGGTGGTGAGCCACGCGGCCGAGCCGCCACCCGAGCCGCCGGTGCCGGACGGCGGCGACCTGACCCGGCTCACGCTGCGCATGCCCGAATCGCTCAAGACCCACGTGGAACAGACCGCGGCGGCCGAGGGCATCTCGGTGAACGCCTGGCTGGTGCGCGCGGTGACCGCCGCGGTCCAGCGTCCGGCCGGCCCGCCCGCACACGGCGGTCGCACCGGCCGCCGCATCACCGGCTTCGCCCAGGCCTGACCCCGCCGACTCAAGGAGAAGAACGATGCCCGAGTTCGACCGCTCCACCCCGGTGACGGTGACCGTCCACGGCCACCGCGGCACCGTCGAGATCACCGCCGAGGACCGGACCACCGTCGTCGCCGACGTCGCGCCCCTGGACTCGTCCGACGCCTCCCGGTCCGCCGCGGAGGCCGCCACCGTCACGCTCGAGGGCGACACGCTGGCCGTGCGCACCCCGGAGGTCAACGGCGGGCGGTGGCGGCGCTCGGCGAACCTCGCCATCACCGTGCGGGTGCCCACCGGCAGCTCGCTCGCGGTGCGGACGGACTCCGCCGACGTGCATGCCCGGGGGAGTTTCGCCACCGCCGAGGTGCGGACCGCGTCCGGCGACCTCCGGATCGAGGACGTCACCGGCGACGCCCGGACCGACACCGCCAGCGGGGACGTCACGATCGGCCGGGTCGGCGGCGCGCTGTGGATGGGCAGCGCGTCCGGCGACCTGAGAGTCGGTGACGTCAGCGGTGACGTCAGCCTGAACACCGCCAGCGGCGACATCGCCCTGCAGCACGCCGGAGCCTCGGTCGGCGTGGACACCGCGTCCGGCGATGTGGAGATCGGCGTGGTGCACCGGGGCCGGACCGGCATCCGCTCGGCGTCCGGTGACGTCAGGATCGGCGTCGCCGCCGGCACCGCGGTCTGGCTGGACCTGAACACGCTGTCCGGCTCGACCAGGTCCGACCTCGCCATGGCCGGGGAGGGGACGGACCCGGCCCCGCCCACCGGCGCGGCGCTCGAACTGCGGGTGCAGACGCTGAGCGGCGACATCCACGTCCGGCGCGCCGCCGTCCCGGCGGCCGCGTGACCCCGGCGGATCACTCGGGTGAGTGGTCCGCCGCGTACGGGGTGCGGACGCCGGTGTAGGCCAGGTGCATGACCATGCCGTCCGCGCCGTGCTCGAAGTTGTGGCAGTGGTCCATCCAGATGCCCGGGTTGTCCGCGGTGAACGCGATCTCGAACACCTCGCCCGGCGCCACGTTGAGCGTATCGGTCCACCAGGGAGCGCCGCCCGCCGGGGTGCCGTTGCGGGACAGCACGCGGACGCGGTGGCCGTGCAGGTGGATCGGATGGTCGATGACGCTGCGGTTGGCGATGCGCACCTTCACCCGGTCGCCCCGGGACACCACGAGCGTGGGCACCGCCGGGTACAGCCGGCCGTTGATCAGGCTGCTGACGTACCCGAACCGGCCCTGACTGAAGCCCAGCCCGTCGTCCAGCCGAAGGTCGAACGAGCGCTGGAACCCCTCCGGAGCGGGTGGCGCCGCGGAGCCGTAGGCGAGCGGATCGAACAGCGGTCCGGTGGCCGGGGCGGCCGGGCCGGCGGTGCCGTCCGGGCTGAGCGCGAGCGCCGCGCCGGAGCCGTCGAGCGTCAGCGTCACCGGGCCGGGCGGCATCGTGAAGGCGATGTCGTACCGGCCGCCGGCGGCCAGCAGCAGGCCGGTGCCGGCGGCGAGCGGGGTGGCGCCGGTGACCGCGTTGCCGTCGATCGCGGCGACCGCGAACGGCGAGCCGCCGACGTGCACGCGCTGCGGTTCGGCGGAGCTGTTGACCAGCCGCAGGAGCGTCCGGCGGCCGGCCGCCACGGCGTGCCGTGCCGGCTCGTCGGCCCGGCCGAACGCGGTGACCTGATCGCCACCGGCCGGCCACCGGTGGGCGAAGACGGTGCGCTCGAACACCTCGGGTCCGGCCGGGTCCGCGATGATCAGCGCCCCGAACAGGCCCCGCTGCACGGTGTGCAGCGCGTCCCGGTGGGTGTGGTACCAGAACGTGCCGGAGCGGGTCGGCACGAACCGGTAGACGTGCCGTTCGCCCGGCCGGACCGCGTTCTGCGTCACCCCGGGCACGCCGTCCTCCGCGTTCGGCACGTCGACGCCGTGCCAGTGCACGGTCACGCCCTCCGTGACGTCCGTGTTGACCAGCGTCACCTCGACCAGCTGGCCCTGCTTCGCCCGGATCTCCGGGCCGGGGGAGACGCCGTTGAAGGTGAGGGCGTCCACGGTCCGGCCGGAGGCGAGCCGTACGGTGCCGCGCGCCGCGGTCAGCGTCAGCCGGACGTCGGGCGTACCGGTGCGCGGCCCGGTGAGCTGATCGACCCCGATGTCGCCGGGCGCCGCGTGGTGGTGCTCGGCCGCCCCGGCGTTCGCCTGGCTGCCCAGCACGAGCGCGGCCGCGGGTGCCAGCACGAACGCCGCGGCCAGCCAGGGCAGGCGGGCCAGTCGGGAGCCCGCCCGGCGCCGGCCGCGCAGCGCCAGGGACAGGCCGGCGATCAGCGCCAGCGTCGCCACCGAACCGGCGAGCACGAACGCCGTGTCCTGCGGGCCGAACGGCACCACCAGCCAGAAGGCCGACAACAGGGCGCCGGCCGAGGCGACGTGGGCGGGCGCCGGGCCGGGCCGCCACACCGCCCAGGCGACCGGCAGCAGCGCCAGCGGTACCTGCACGACCAGGCGGGCGTCGGCCAGTGCCGCGCCGCCGGTGAGGATCAGGCCGGCGACGACCAGGCGGGCGGCGACCAGGGCCGCCGTCACGTACAGCCAGCGCCGGAGCAGCCGGGCCGGGCCGGACGCCCGCCGGGCGAGGGCGAGCGCGGCACCGATCACCAGCACGGCGAGCGTCATGTCGGTGATGAGCAGGGGTTCGAACACCGGACCACCTTCGAGAAAGGGGGCTGCCCGGCCCCATCCGCGCGGCTCGGCGAGCCGGGGTCGGCCGGGAGGCCGCGGGTTAGGGGTTGAGAACGATCTTTCCGGCGACCGTGCCGGACTCGGCCAGCCGCATGGCCTCGGCGATGTGGGCGAGCGGAATCTGGGCGGCGATCTGCGCGGTGACGTCGCCGCGTTGCATGGCGGCGAACACCTCGGCGAGGTCGGCGCGCACCCGGGCCCGGAAGCGGTCTCCGGCCAGCGTCTTGCCGGCCCAGAGGTTGTAGAAGTAGGCGCGGCGGCGGTTCGGCAGCGCGTTCCACCACCAGACCCGGCCGAGCAGGCGGAGTACGGGCCACTGCTGCGAGCCCGTGTCGTCGCGGGTGGAGGCGGTGCCGTACGCGACCAGCGTTCCGCCGGGCGCGAGCATTCCCCAGGAGTCGATCACGCTGCGCCCGCCGACGTGGTCGAAGACGGCGTCCACCCCGCCCGGGGCGAGTTCGCGGACCCGTGTGGCGACGTCCTCGGTGCGATAGTCGATGGCGAGGACGCCGCGGGTACGCAGGGCGTCGTGGTGCCGCCGCGAGGCGGTGCCGATCACCGTGGCGCCCGCCGCCTGCGCGAGCTGGACCAGCACCGAGCCGACGCCACCGTTGGCGCCGTGCACCAGGACCGTCTGCCCGGCGCGGACGCGCGCCTTGCGGTGCAGCATCTGCCAGGCGGTGACGCCGTTGACCACCACGGTCTCCGCCTCCGCCGGGCTGATCCCGTCCGGCACCGGCACCACGTCGGCGGCCTCGACGACCACGTGACTGGCCCACCCGCCGACCTTGAGCAGCGCGGCCACCCGGGTGCCGGACAGGCTCGGCGGCACGCCCGCACCGGTGGCGATCACCGTGCCGACCAGGTCGTAGCCCGGTACGAACGGGAACGCCGGCTGATCGTAGTAGCGCCCGCGGCGCATCTGCTGCTCCGCGAACGAGACCCCGGTCGCCTCCATCCGGACCAGCACCTGTCCCGGGCCGGCCGCCGGCACGGCGCCGCGCCGGATCTCCAGCCCCTCCGGCTCGACCTTGCCCGGCAACACGATCTCGACGAGTTCTTCGGTGTTCACGACGACCTCCTGCGGTAAGCATCTCTCGCGTCGGTTACAAGTTCTAACAGTGATCGGAGTGAGATGCAACAGCAAAAGTGATAACGTCTAACTACACACAGCGGAGGGGGCGGTCCATGACGCCGCGGGAGCGCTACCGTGCCCAGGTACGCACGGAGATCAAGGAACGGGCGTGGGAGCAGATCGCCACGACCGGGGCGTCCGCGCTGTCCCTCAACGGCATCGCCAGACAGATGGGCCTGAGCGGACCCGCGCTGTACCGGTACTTCGCCAACCGCGACGACCTGATCACCGGGCTCATCACCGACGCGTACCGGAGCCTCGCCGACACGTTCCGCACGGCCGGCACCGACCCCGCCGGACTGGCCCACGCGCTACGCGGATGGGCCCTCGCGCACCCGCAGCGGTACCTGCTCATCTACGGCACACCGGTGCCCGGCTACCACGCACCCGCCGACGTCACCCGGATCGCCGTCGAGATCCTGACCACCCTGCTGGACGCGTGCGCCGCGCTGCCGGACGGCGGCGCCGCACGACCGTTCGACGCGTACGTCGCCCAGCACCGGGACTGGGCCGAGGGCCATCCCGCGCCACCGGCGGCGTTGCGGCGGGCGCTGACGTTCTGGACGCGGCTGCACGGGATTCTGTCGCTGGAACTCGCCGGGCACTTCACCGGCATGGACTTCGATCCCGGCCGGCTGTTCACCGCCGAGCTGGAGGAGTTGTCGATGCGCTGACCGGCTCGTGTTCCGGCCCGCTCCGAGCGCCGGTGGTGCCGTCTCCGGTGCCGGGTTGCTCGGGTTGCCGGTGCTGGTCTGTCAGCTGCCTGGCTTGATCAGGCCGGTCTCGTAGGCGAGCACCGCCGCCTGGACCCGATCGCGCAACCGCAGTTTTGTCAGCACGTGCCCGACGTGGGTCTTGATGGTCGTCTCGCTGACCGTCAGCGCACGGGCGATCTCCGCATTCGAATGACCGCGGGCCACGTGGATCAGGACTTCCCGCTCCCGGTCGGTCAGAGCGTCGAGGGCGTTGCCGGCGGTCGTGGCCGGATCGGGCAGCGCGTCCGCGAACCGGGTCAGCAGCCGGGACAGGATCCGCGGCGCGATGACCGCGCCGTGCGCCGCGACCGCACGCAGGGCGGACACCAGCTCGTCCGCCGGCACGTCCTTGCCGAAGTAGCCGGCCGCACCGGCCGCGATCGCGCCGATGACATGCTCGTCCCGGTCGTCAGCGGTCAGGATCAGCACGCGGACCGGCAGCCGGGCGTCGCGGATCGCCCGGGTCGCGGCCAGGCCGTCCAACCGGGGCAGGGCCACGTCCATGACCACCACGTCGGGCAGCAGTCGCCGGGACAGCTCGACCGCCTCGGTGCCGTCGCCGGCCTCACCGACGACCGTGAGACCGTCCGCCGCGGCGAGCGCCATCCGCAGCCCGGACCGCTGCATCGGCGCGGCGTCGGCGAGCAGAATCCGTACCGGGCGGGCCGCCCGGTGTTCGAGCTGCGCCGGGGCCGCTGACCTCGCACTCGGGCCGGCTGCGGGTGCCGTCGAGGGCGCCGACCGTTGATCGGGCCCGGTCGCGGCGGTTCCGGGTCCGCCCACCGTCGAAGCCCGGTCGTCGCCGTCGCCACCAGTCACCGCGCCGCCTTCCTGCCACCGGCCGTGACGGCCGCCGCATTACCGTAGGCGATCGACCGCTTCCGCCGGTGTCCTGGCCCGAGGCGTCCGCGCGAGGCGACGGTATGGCGCGGAAACGACGGTGCGGCGCGAAGGCGACGGTACCGTGCGGCGGTTGGGGCCGGGGGCGCTCGGTTCGGGCGGCGTCGGCTACTGCCTTCGGGCTTGCGCACCCGGTCGCGCCTCGGTTCACCGGGTGCGCGGCCCCGCTCTTGCAGGATCGGAACTCAGCACTTCGGATCGGCCCCTTGTCGCGATCCGCGAAGGTTTACCGAGCCGGACCTCCCACCCACGAACCGCGCCCGGACGACCTCTCCGCTCCGCCCGCACGCCGTCGATCGCCTCGGTGGAACACCATCGTCGTTATCCGGCCTGCATAACGACGCTGGTGTGCCACTGGAGCGCTCCAGTGGTACACCGCGGTGCCTATCGGGTGCCCAATCCCACGCTGGTGTTCCAGTGAGAGGTGATGTCGGTAGGCGGGCAGTCCGCCGAGGCGCTGGGCAATGTCAGCTGCTTCGACAAGGTTCGTTGCGGTGCCTCCGGGCCACGATCCGCGACGGTTGCCGGGCGGCGGGTCCTCCGGCGCACGAACAGCACCAGGACGGCCCTCCCGTACACGCCGACGCCGTCGATTGCCTGGGTGGAACAGCACCGTTGTTATCCGGCCCGGATAACGACGCTGGTGTACCACTGGAGCGTTCCACTGGAACACCGATGTCGAGGCACTGACGAGCGCGGTCAGGTTCCACCCAGGCTTGGACGATGATCGCCGTTGCTGGGCCACGACGGATGAGGGCCGGAACAACGACACCCGCTCGTGTCCCGCCGGGACCGCGAAATGGCATGCCGGCCAGCCGCGCCGAGGGCCCGGCTGGGGAACGTGGTCGACGCCCTGTGCCTGCCGAGGAGACTGGCGAGGCGGGACCGAATGAGGTTCGGGTGACCGGTCAGGCCGACGGGACCGGTGAGGCCGGTGAGGTCGGCGGGACCGGTGAGGTCGGCGGGACCGGTGAGGCCGGTGAGGCCGGCGGCTCCGGGTAGGGCGGGGGAGTGCCGCCGAACTCGGGGCAGAACCGCTGGTGGTTGCACCATCCGCAGAGCCGGCTGGGCTTGGGCCGGAAGTCGCGGTCCTGCTTGGCGCGTTCCACCGCCTTGGACAGGGCCAGCAGCGTGCGCTCGAAGCGTTCCAACTCCTCGGCGTCGGGGCTGTAGTCGCAGACCTCGGCGTCCTTGAGGTAGAGCAACCGCAGCACCTTGGGCACCACGCCGCGGGTGCGCCACAGGACCAGGGCGTAGAACTTGAGCTGGAACAACGCCCGGCCTTCGAACGCCTCGCGGGGCGCACCGCCGGTCTTGTAGTCGACCACCCGGAGGTCGCCGGCCGGGGAGATGTCTAGGCGGTCGATGTAGCCGCGGATCAGCAGCTCGTCGTCGACCAGCGTGGAGACCAGGCTCTCCCGTTCGGCCGGTTCGAGCCGGCGTGGGTCCTCGACCGCGAAGTAGCCGTGCAGCAGGCCACTCGCCCCGCGCAGGAAGGCCGCCAGGCGCGCGCTCTCGTCGGCCGGCATCCCGTCCAGCATCGAGGGCGCGGTCGACTCGACCGGCTTGGCCGGCTCGGACGACGTGGGCTGGGCCGGCACCCCGGACGGCGTGAACCGGATCTGCGGATCGGCCAGTTCCTCGACCGGCACCTCCGCGAACAGCTCACCCAGCCGCGGCTCCTCCTCGACCAGCCGCGCCCACTCCGGAGCGACCAGATCGGCCGCCGCCTCGGGGGTGCGCTCGGCGGCCGGCAGGTCGAACAGGCGCTCCAGCACGGCGTGCACCAGCGTGCCCCGCACCTGGTCGGCCGAGGGTTGTTCGGGCAGCTTGTCGATGGTGCGGAAGCGGAACAGCAGCGGGCAGGTCTTGAAGTCGGCGGCCCGCGACGGCGACAGCGACGGCCCGTGCGGACGCGCGTCCGCCTCCGCGCCGGCCACGGGGGAACGGTCGGCCGGGGAAGGGGGGAGGTGCGTCACCGTCTGTGCCGTCATGTCACCCAGGCTAGGGGAGGGGTACGACGAAAACTCCTCCCAGGAACGTTCCGTAGCATCGTCGGCGTGGAGGACCACGCGCAGCAGCCGCGGCGAGCCCGGCGACCGGGGCGCGTCGTGGGGCGGGTGCTCGGCATCCCGCTGTACGTCAATGCCTCGATGTGGCTGCTCGCCGTGCTGGTCACCGTCGTGTACGGCAACTACGTGCGGGAGCAGCTGAGCCTGCCCGCGCCGGCGGCGTACGCGATCGGGCTGGGATTTGTGCTCTGCCTGCTCGGATCGGTGCTGTTGCACGAACTCGGGCACGCCCTCACCGCCCGGCGGTACGGCATCGGGGTGCGCGGCATCACGCTGGAGCTGCTCGGCGGCTGGACGGAGATGGACCGGGACGCCCCGTCGCCGCGGGTGGACGCGCTGGTCTCGCTGGCCGGACCGGCCGTCTCGCTGGCGCTGGGCGGGATCGCCACGGCCGCCACATGGGCACTGCCGGACCGGACCGTGGCCGGGCAGATCGCGTTCCAGCTGGCGGTCAGCAACGTGCTGGTGGCGCTGTTCAACGTGTTGCCGGGGCTGCCGCTGGACGGCGGCCGGGCGTTGCGGGCCGGGCTCTGGGCGGTGTTGCGGGACCGGGACCGGGCGACCGTGGTGGCGGGCTGGGCCGGACGGGGTCTCGCGCTGGTCACCGCGTCGGTGGTGCTGCTGCTGTACCGGCTGAACCTGCTCACCCTGTTCGGGCTGGCGTTCGTGTTGCTGGTGGTGTTCACGTTGTGGCAGGGCGCCGGACAGTCGATCCGGCTGGCCCGGATGACCCGCCGCTTCCCGCTGGTGGATCTGGGCGAGCTGGCCCGGCCGGTGCTGGCGGTGCCGTCGGGTACCCCGCTGGCCGAGGCGCAGCGCCGGGGTGCGGCCGACAAGCGGGACCGTCCGGCGCTGGCCGTGGCGGACGCGTCCGGGCGGGTGGTGGCGCTGGTGGACGTGGGTGCGGCGGCCAAGGTGCCGGTGGACCGCCGGCCGTGGGTCGCGGTGGACTCGGTGTCCCGGGCGCTGGGCGGGGTCCCGGCGCTGCCGCTCGGGCTCACCGGCGAGCAGGTGGTGCGCGCGGTCCAGGCGCACCCGGGTGCGCAGTACCTGGTGACCGCAGGCGAGGATGTCGTGGGTGTTCTGCACGTCGCCGATCTGGCCGGCGTGCTGGAGCCGCAGCGCGCCACCCGACGCCCGCGAAGCTAGCTTGAGTTTTAACCTGTGCGGCGTGGTCTGGGGTTATGTGTTTTCTTGTTTTTCGGGTTGGCGTTTGCGCTGGTGACGATATGGACGTCGTGGCGGTTGGCTGGCCGGTGGTTGCGGTGGCCGGG
>NZ_JAIWNC010000059.1 GCF_020216025.1 Jidongwangia harbinensis
TTCGTGATGGACAATCCGCATATCGCGAATCTGGGGCCGCGGTCGGCGAGTGTGGCGGCGTTGGGTGGTGCGGAGGTGTACCGGGCGTTGGGTGCAGGTGCGAACATCACGTATCACTCCGATGTGTCGGACGGGACGCATTGCGCGAGCCGGGCGGAGTGGCGGCCGTTGTTGCAGCAGCACCTTCAGAAGTATCTGTTGCGCAGCGGGAACGCGGCCGGGACGATCCGGATGCACAGCAAGGCCACCGGGAACCTGGCGAGCTGGCGGGACTGGCAGACCCCGACGCTGACCACCAGCAACCCGCCGAGCGACCCGCCCACCAGCAACCCACCGAGCAACCCGCCGACCAGCAACCCGCCGAGTGAGCCGCCGGCCAGCACGCCGCCGAGCAACCCGCCCGGCAACGGCAGCTGCACGACCAGCTACACGGCGGGCACCCAGTGGAACGACCGGTTCAACCTGACCGTGAACGTGTCCGGCAGCAGCAACTGGATCGTCACCGCGACGGCCCAGTCGCCGCAGACCTTCCAGAACAGCTGGAACGCGGCCACCACGCTCACCGACAACAACACGGTGCTGACCGCGCGGCCGAACGGCAACGGCAACTCGTTCGGCTTCACCGTCCTGCACAACGGCAACCGGAACTGGCCGGCGATCACCTGCCGGGTCGCCTGACCCCGGCACGGTCCGCGGGCGGGGCGACGATCGTCGCCCCGCCCGTCCGCCGCCGTACCCTCGACGGGTGAGCATCGCCGCGCAACCGACCGTCACGCTCGACCACCGCTTCGCCCGCGACCTGCCCGAGATGGCGGTCCCCTGGGCCGCCGAGGAGGCGCCCGACCCGCGGCTGCTCGTGCTCGACGAGCCGCTCGCCGCCGAACTCGGTCTCGACCCGGAGTGGCTGCGGAGCCCGGCCGGGGTGGGCCTGCTGACCGGCACCGCGGTACCGGACGGTGCCGCCCCGGTGGCGCAGGCGTACGCCGGGCACCAGTTCGGCGGGTTCGTCCCGCGCCTCGGTGACGGCCGGGCACTGCTGCTCGGCGAGCTGACCGCCGCCGACGGCCGGCCCCGCGACCTGCACCTGAAGGGCTCCGGGCGGACCCCGTTCGCCCGCGGCGGTGACGGCCTGGCCGCGGTCGGCCCGATGCTGCGCGAGTACGTGGTCAGCCGCGCCATGCACGCCCTCGGCATCCCCACCACGCGCTCGCTCGCCGTGGTGGCGACCGGGCGCACGGTACGCCGGGAGACCCCGTTGCCCGGCGCCGTCCTGGCCCGGGTGGCCGCGAGCCACCTCCGCGTCGGCAGCTTCCAGTACGCCCGCGCCACCGGCGACGCCGACCTGCTGCGCCGGCTCGCCGACCACGCCATCGCCCGGCACCATCCCGTGGCGGCCGGCGCCGGCCGGCCGTACCTCGCGCTGTTCGACGCGGTGGTGACCGCCCAGGCCGCGCTGGTCGCCCGGTGGATGCTGGTCGGGTTCGTGCACGGCGTGATGAACACGGACAACATGACGATCTCCGGGGAGACCATCGACTACGGGCCCTGCGCCTTCCTGGAGGCGTACGACCCGGCCACGGTCTACAGCTCGATCGACCACGCCGGACGGTACGCGTACGGCAACCAGCCGGCGGTGGCCGAGTGGAACCTGGCCCGGCTCGCCGAGGCCCTCCTGCCGCTGCTGCACGCCGACGAGGAGGAGGCGGTCGCGCACGCGGTGGCCGCGCTCGGCCGGTTCCGCCCGCAGTACGACGCGGCCTGGTCCGCCGGGATGCGGGCCAAGCTCGGGCTGGCCGACGGTGCCGAGGTGCCGGCGCTGACCGGCGAACTGCTGGAGTCCCTGCGGGCGCACCACGTCGACCACACCTCGTTCTTCCGGGCCCTCGGTGCCGCCGCCCGCGGCGCTTCCGAGCCGGTGCGCCGGCTGTTCGCCGACCCCGCGGCCCTGGACGACTGGGTGGCCCGCTGGCGTGCGCTCGGCCCGGACGCCGACGCGATGGACCGGGTCAATCCCGTCTACCTGCCCCGCAACCATCTGGTCGAGGAGGCGCTCGGCGCGGCCACCGACGGCGACCTGGGCCCGTTGGAGCGGCTGCTGGACGCGGTCACCGCGCCCATCGACGAGCGTCCCGGCCTGGAGCGGTACGCCGCTGCCGCGCCGCCGGACTTCGGCGCCTACCGGACGTTCTGCGGCACCTGAGAGTCAGCCGAACAGCGCCAGCGCCGCGGCGATCAGTTCCTTGGCGATGGTGAGGACGCCGACGACGAGGCCCACGATCAGGGAGGCGGTCTCCAGCCGGCCGCGCATCCCGGCGCCGGGCCGAGCCGGAGCCACCGCCGCGGAGGGCGCCGTCACGGAAGACGCGGCGGCGGTAGCGGCCGGTCCCGGTCCCGGTACCGGTCCCGTTGTCGGCGTTGTCGGCGTTGCCGGTGTTGCCGACGCCGGGTCTGCCGGCGTCGGAGGTGCCGACTCTGCGGGCGGAGCCCCGGACCGTGGCCGGCCCCGAAACGGCCGCCGGAAGACGGCCGGCCACCGGACGCCCGACCCCACCGCGGCGAGGATCCCGCCCACGGTCGCGCCGACCACCGCCGCGCGGTACCCGGTGGGCGCGTAGGTCTGGTAGGAGGCGTAACCGGCGAACGCGGTGGCGGCCGCCCCGGCGACCCCGGTGACCACGGCCGCCCGCCGCCGTCCGGTGGCGGCCACCCCGGTGGCGAACGCCGCCGCGCCGAGGGCCGTGCCGAACGCCCGCAGCACCGCCTGGTCCTCGCTGCCCAGGTACGGCAGGGCCATGAGCACGAGGCAGGTCAGGGCCAGCAGCCCCAGGGCGCCGCTGAGCCCGGCCCGGCCGAAGCCGTACGCCAGCACCAGCACCCCCAGACCGGCCAGCGAGATGACCAGCGCCGTCACCGACACCGGGGTGGCCCAGTCGTTCGGCAGCCACCACCACACCTGGTGCTGGGTGACGGCCACGGCCAGGCCGGCGGCGAAGAGCAGCCCACCGGTGATCCGGACCGGTAGGGGTCCGAGGGTGGACGCGGCCAGCAGGACGCCGGCGGCCAGGGCCAGCATCGACAGCACCGCGAGGACCGCGGTGGCGGTGCCTGCCTCCGCCACCAGGAGCCAGCCGGCCCACAGCCCGGCGGCACCGGCGAGGGCGAGGGCGGACCCGGTCCACACGCGACGGTCCACCACGGCCCCCACCCCGATTCACCGGACGGCTGATTGACAGCGCGCCACCGCGCCGATTCGATGAGCCTATCGACTCCTGTGAATAAGGGATGCCCGTGAGTTCACTCGCCGCCACGCTCGCCGCCGTCCTCCTCGCCGCGTCCCCCGCTCCGGCCGGCGGCACCGGTCCCGCCACGCCCACCGAGCCCTGGGCCAGCACCTTCGGCACCGGCATATCGCTGAGCTGGGAACAGCCGCGCAGCGGTGCCCGGGCCACCTCCTTCCGGGTGTACGAGGACGACGCGGTGGTGGCCCGGGTCAGCACCACCGCGGCGTACCTCGAGGTGCCGTTCGGGTCGTCGCACACCTACACCGTCGCGGCCGTCGACCAGCGCGGCCGGGAGTCGGCGCGGACCGCCCCGGTGACCGGGCAGTCCCGGCTGTCCGGCGTCAACCCGGAGTGCCTGCCCGCGCCCGGTGTGCCGGTCACGGTCACCGCGGTCACCGCGTCGGCGGTCTCCGTCTCATGGACCCGGCATCCGCTGGGCGGCGAGCTGGAGCTGCGGGTCGACGGTGCCAGCCTCGGCTGGACCTCGCTGACCAGCGCCCGGATCGGCGGGCTGGCCCCGGGCACGGCGCACCAGGTCACCCTCTACCGGGAGAACCGGTGTCATGTCGGCGGCGGCGAGAACGAGCCGGTCGGCACGGTCACCGCCACCACCGCGGCGGGCGGCGCGGCCCGGCCGGCGGCTCCGGCCGATCTCACCGTGACCGGCCGGACCGACTCCACGGTCGGGCTGTCCTGGACCGCGCCGCCCGGACCGGCGCCGGCCCGGTACGCGGTGTACGACGGCGCCACCCCGGTGGCCGTCACCACCGGCACGTCGGTCACCGTGGACCGGCTGTACCACGCCACCTGGCACCGGTTCACGGTCGCCGCGCTGGACGCCGCCGGGAACGAGTCGGCGCACAGCCCGGCCGCCGCGACGGCCACCGCGACCTGCCTGGCCGCGCCGCCGTCGCCGGAGGCCGTGAGCGCCGTCGCGGTGTCCCCGTCGTCGGTGCGGCTCTCCTGGATGTTCGAGGCCGCCGCCACCTCGTACACCGTCTTCGACGGCGCGGCGCCGGTGGCCACCACCCGGTATCCGGAGGCGATCCTGACCGGGCTGGCCTCGGCGTCGCGGCACGCCTACCGGGTCGTGGCGACGCTGCCGCAGGAGTGCGGCGAGAGCCCGCGCAGCCGGCGCGTCGAGGTGAGCACCCCGGCCGGTCCGGCGGCGCGACCGGCGGCACCCGCCTCCCTCACCGTCACCGGCAACGCTCCCGGGCCGTCCGCGGCGCAGGTGACGCTGTCCTGGCCGCCCGCGTCCGGTGCGACCGCCGGCTACCGGGTGTACGAGGGCACCCGGGTGGCCGGCGAGACCACCGGCACCACCCTGAGCCTCACGCTGGCCCCGGCCACCACGCACGAGTACCTGGTCGTCGCCGTGTCCGCGGCCGGCCCGGAGTCGGCGCCCAGCCCCCGGGTGACGGTCCACGCCACGTTCCTGCCGCCCCCGTGACCCGTCCGCGACACCGGCGGCCGGGCCGGGGCCGCACGGGACCACGAACCTAGGCGTCGCGGCAGTGGAACGTCACCGCCGCGACGCCGACCGCCGCCAGCGTCCACACCACCGTGGCGGCGGTGCCGCGGGCCGGGTCGAGCGCCGCGGTGTCCGGCAGGTAGGCGTCGTAGGCGGTGCGGGCACTCAGTAGCGGGCCGGCCACGAGGTGGCATCCGAGCACCGCACCGGCCGCCGGTACCGGCCGCCGGACGAGCGTTGCCGCGGCGGAGGACAGCAGCGTGGTGAGCGTCAGGTAGGCGGTGGCGGCCGCGGCGGTGCCGAGCACGTCGGCCGGCGCTGCGCCGGACACCGCCACGCTCACCGCCACCGCGACGGCCGCGACCGGGACCGCGGCGACGGCCAGCGCCAGCGTCTTCGCGCCCTGCAACGCGAACCGCCGGGGCACCGCGGTCAGCGCCGTGCAGATCTGCCCACCCTGGTACTCCGAGGCGGACGCCAGCGCGCCGAGGATCACGAAGCCGGCCTGGGTCCAGCCGAGCGGCGTCCGCACCAGGTCGGCGCCGGCCGGCCCGTCCGGCCGGGCGGCGGCCCCGGACGCGAACGCCAGCAGCGCGGTCGCGGCCCAGGTGGCCAGCGCGGTCAGGCGCAGGGCGGGCAGCGTGCCCAGCTTGATCAGCTCGGCGCGGAGCGCGGTCACGGGTCCCGCCGGTGGAACAGCGCGGCACCCACCGACAGCAGTGCGGCCACCCAGGCGGCCAGCACCAGGCCGGCGGTGAGCGGCGACAACCGCACGGGTACGTCGAGGCCGCGCACGAACATCTGCGCCCCGGCGATGTCCGGCAGGTAGACGGCCAGGTCGGTCACCTTGGTCAGCAGGTAGGAGACCGAGACGACGGACGAGTTCAGCACGAACACCACCAGCGGGACGATGCCGTTGCGGGCGATCAGCGTGACGGCGTACGCCAGCAGCGCGGTCAGCACCCAGTAGAGGACGGCCGCCAGCACGCGGGCCGCCCCGGGCGGCGGTACGTGGTCGCCGAGCGTGGCGGCGGTGACCGCGATCGTGGCCGCCGCCGCGGCCGCCGCGAGGACCGCCACCACCAGCGTCAGCGCGGCCGTCTTCGCGGCCAGGAACCGCAGCCGGTGCGGCATCGCGGTCAGGCTCGCGGTGAGCTGCCGGGCGCCCGGCGCGTCCTCGCCGGTGGACCGGTACTCGCTGCTGACCGCGACCACGCCGAGCACGAGTGGGCCGATGATGCCGAACGCCAGGTCCCGGAACCCGAGGTCGGCCAGGTCGGTCGCGGTGCCGTCGGCGATGGTGCGCCGGGTGTACGGCGCGTTGGCCAGCACCACGGCCGGTGCCATCACGAGTCCGAGCAGGACGGCGAGCCACGCCGACGGCAGGCCGAGGAGTTTGCGGAGTTCGGCGCGGACCTGGTTCACCAGGTGCCCCCGGTGCCGGTCAGCGCGAAGAACGCGTCCTCCAGGCTGGGGTGGTCGCCGGTGACCTCGGCCAGCGTGCCCCGGCCGGCGATCCGCCCGCGGTCGATGACCACCACGTCGTCGACGGTCTCGGCCAGCTCGCCCATCAGGTGACTGGAGAGCAGCACGGTGCGGCCCCGGCCGGCCTGCTCGCGCAGGAACGCGCGCATCCACCGGATGCCGGCCGGGTCGAGCCCGTTCACCGGCTCGTCCAGCACCAGCACCTCGGGGTCGCCGAGCAGCGCGGCGGCCAGGCCCAGCCGCCGGCTCATGCCGAGCGAGAACCGGCCGGCCCGGCGGCCGGCGTCCGCGGTGAGGCCGACCGTCTCCAGCACCTCGCCGACCCGCCGGCGGGGCAGGCCGTTGCTGGCGGCCACCCACCGCAGATGGGCCCGGGCGGTCCGGGAGCGGTGGGCGCCGCTGCCGTCGAGCAGGGCGCCGACCGTCGTGAGCGGACGGTGCAGGCGACGGTACGGGCGGCCGCAGACCAGCGCGGTTCCCGCGTCCGGCCGGTCCAGGCCCAGCAGGATCCGCAGCGTCGAGGTCTTCCCGGCACCGTTCGGGCCGAGGAACCCGGTGACCCGTCCGGGGCGGGCCGCGAAGCTCACGTCGTACAGGACGGGCTTGCGGCCCTTGGTCTTGCTCACCCGCTCAATGGTGATCATCTGGTCCTCCGTCGCGTCGGTGCCGAGTCAACCGGCGCGCGCCGGCCCGCACATCGGGCCGGGATCGGACCCTGGGCCCGGCCCCCGTCCACGGTCCGTCGGACCAGGGTCTGAGAAGTACAGTCGGCGTGGTGAACGTGCTTCCGCGGCCCGCGTTGCGGTCGAGGGTCTGGCCGGCCGTCGCCGTGCTGGCCGCCGTGCTGGCGATCACGCTGTGCACGACCGGGGCCGAGGGGCCGCTGTCCGTGGTCATGCCGGCGGTGATCGCGGGCACCGCGGTGGCCGCCGCGATCTGGGCGGTGTGGCGGCGGCGCGCCGACCGTGCCGACTACGAGGCGCGGCTGACCGCGTGGGCGGCCAGCGAGGCGGTGCTGGCCGAGCGGATGCGGATCGCCCGCGACCTGCACGACATCGTCTCGCACGGCCTCGGCCTGATCACCGTGCGCGCGGCCGCCACCCGGCACCTGGCCAAGCCGCCCGAGATCGAGGCGGCACTCGCCGACATCGAGGAGGCCGGCCGGCACGCCACCGGCGAACTGCGCCGCATGCTCGCCGTGCTGCGCGCGCCGGACGCGAGCCCGCCGCGGGCACCGGTGGAGGGGCTGGACGCGGTGCCGGACATCGTCCGCGGCGCGGAGGTGGCCGGGATGCGCACCCTTCTGGAGACGGACGACCTCGGCGCGGTGTCGCGGGGCGTGCAGGTCGCGGTCTGCCAGACGGTCCGCGAGGCGCTCAGCAACGCGGCCCGGCACGCCGGGCCGACCCGGGTGCGGGTGCACCTGTACC
This sequence comes from Jidongwangia harbinensis, assembly GCF_020216025.1. GTDB lineage: Bacteria > Actinomycetota > Actinomycetes > Mycobacteriales > Micromonosporaceae > Actinoplanes > Actinoplanes harbinensis. The sequence goes on from NZ_JAIWNC010000059.1 coordinate 7,671, forward strand.
GCGACGGTCCGGCCGTGGTGGTGACGGTCGCCGACGGCGGGCCGGTCGACGGGTGGCGGGCCACCCCGGGTGCCGGGCACGGGCTGGCCGGACTGCGTGAGCGGGTCACCAGCCTGGGCGGCACGCTGCTGGCCGAGCGGGTGGAGGGCGGCTTCCGGGTGACCGCGCGGATTCCGGACGACGGGAGCGCGGCGTGAGCCGCATCGGCGTCCTGCTCGCCGACGACCAGCCGCTGCTCCGCCGCAGCCTCGCGATGATCATCGATCACGAGCCGGACCTGACGGTGGTGGGAGAGGCCGGCGACGGCGCCGAGGCCGTCGCCTCGGCGGCGGCCGGCCGGCCGGACGTGATCCTGATGGACGTCCGGATGCCACGCCTCGACGGCCTGGCCGCCACCCGGCGGATCTGCGCGGACCCGGCGCTCTCCGCCTGCCGCATCCTGGTGCTGAGCATGTTCGAGCTCGACGAGTACGTCTACGAGGCCCTGCACGCCGGCGCGTCCGGCTTCCTGCTCAAGGACGCCCGGCCGGAGGACCTGCTGGACGCGATCCGCCGCACCCACCGCGGCGAGTCGTTGTTCGCGCCGTCCATCCTCACCCGGCTCGTCGCGCACTACGTCGCCGCGCCGCGTCCGCACCGGGCGGCGGCACCGGTGCGTACCCTGACCGCCCGCGAGGTGGAGGTGCTGACGCTGATCGGCGGTGGCCTGTCCAACGACGAGATCGCGGCGGCGCTGGTCATCTCCGTCAAGACGGTGAAGTCGCACATCACCCACCTGTTGGCCAAGCTCCGGGCCCGGGACCGCGCGCAGCTGGTGATCGCCGCGTTCGACGCCGGGCTGGTCCGCCCGCGCTAGGGCGTGTGTCGAAGTGGGAGACGGGGTGCGGCGTGGCCCAGCCGCCGCCTGGCCGCACGTCGCGAACAGCCGAATACAACCCCGGTATTCGGGCGCCCGCGCCGCACACCCAGACGACACCTGGACCTCGCCTCGCACCGGCACCCACTTCGACACACGCCCTAGGCGTCAGAGCAGGTAGCCACCGGTGGCGCGGATGTTCTGCCCGGTGATCCACCCGGCGTCCGGCCCGGCCAGGAGCGCCACCACCGCCGCCACGTCGTCCGGACGGCCCAGGCGGCCCAGGGCGGTGTACGCGGCGGCCTGCGCCAGCGCCTCCGGCGGGTTGGTGGAGCGCAGCAGGCCGGTGTCGGTGGCGCCGGGGGAGACGGTGTTGACGGTGATGCCGCGGCCGCCGAACTCGCGCGCCGCGACCATGGTGAACTGCTCCAGCGCGGCCTTGCTCGCCGCGTACAGGGCGCCGCCGGGGGCGGGCAGCGCCGTGTTGAGCGAGGAGACGTTGATGATGCGCCCGTGGTCGCGCAGCAGATCCGCGGCGCGGGCCATGGCCAGCAGCGGGAACTTCGCGTTCACCGTCATCACCGTGTCGAAGTCGGCCGCGGTGAGGTCGGCGATCGCGGCGCGCGGGTTGACCGCGGCGTTGTTGACCAGGATGTCGAGGCCGTCGCGGACCGGTGCCAGCATGGTTTCGACGCCGGCCACGTCGGCCTGGTCGACGGGTACGGCGACCGCGTCGCCCAGTTCGGCGGCGAGGCGCTCGGCGGCGGCCCGGCTCTGCCGGTAGGTGAAGACCACCCGGGCCCCCTCGGCGGCGAGCCGCCGGACGATCGCCGCGCCGATGCCCCTGCTGCCCCCGGTGACCAGGGCGGTGCGTCCGGTCAGTGTCATGTCCGGGACGCTAGGGCACCGGTGGCCGGCGGGTCTTGAAGCAATGCGCACAGTGTCGCCGGGGTGAGCCCGGCCATCCGGCGCACGTCCCGGTGCAGGTGCGGCTGGTCGGCGTACCCGCACTCGGCGGCCGTGCGCGCCGGCCCGGCACCGCGGCCGAGCAGGGCGACGGCGCGCTGGAACCGCGCGATCCGGCCGACCGCGCCGGGCGGCAGGCCGATCTGCCGGCGGAAGCCGAGTTCCAGGTAGCGGCGGCTGACCCCGAGCCGGTCCGCCAGGGCGCCGACCCGCAGCCGGCCGGCGGACCGGTGCAGCATCGCCCAGGCGACTCCGACGACCGGGTCGGCGGGCCGGGCCGGCACCGGCCGCGGGGTCAGCATCTCGTCGAGCACCGCGAAGCGTGCCGCCGGGTCCGGCGCCGCGTGCAGCCGCTCGGCGATCTCCCGGTCCCGGCCGCCGAGCACGTCGGCGAGCGGCACGGTGGCACCGGCCAGCTCGGCCATCGGGACGCCGAGCAACGCGGACGCCCCGGCCGGGGTGAGCCCGACGGTGACGCCGGTGGCCCAGGCGGTCCGGGTGTGCACGGCGGGCGTGTCGCGGGGACCGGTCACGATCCGCGCCCGGCCGCCGACGTCGATGACCAGAGTGGTCAGCGCGAACGGCAGTACCCGGTGACGGACCGCGGCGCCGTCGCCCGAGGCGAAACCCGCGTAGCCCACGACGTACCGGCGCAGGCGGGGATGCGGCAGCGCCGGCACCGACGCGCACCGCACCGGCCGCGGCTCGGCCGGAACCGAATGCAGCAGACTCACGATCACACCCCTCATCATGGAAGCCATGACATACCCACCACCGCTGTACCACGGTTCCGGCGGCGAGGTCAGCGCCGTGTACCGGCCGGACGACTCGGCGCCGGAGCTGGTCTACCCGAACGGGACCCGGGTGCACTACCTGTCCTCGGGCGCCTCGACCGGCGGGCTGTTCGGCCTGTACCGCTGGGAGTGCGGACCGGACGTGACCGGTCCGGCGCCGCACTTCCACCGGACCCTCACGGAGTCGTTCTACATCCTCTCCGGCACCATGCGGATCTTCAACGGGGAACGCTGGATCGACACCGAGCCCGGCGACTACGTGCACGTCCCGGCCGGCGGCATCCACGGGTTCCGCAACGAGTCCGGCCGGCCGGCGTCGATGCTGCTGCACTTCTCGCCGGGCGCGCCCCGGGAGGGGTACTTCGAGGGGCTGGTGGGGCTGGCCGGAATGAGCGAGGAGGAACGCGCCGAGTTCTACGCCGAGCACGACAACTTCTGGCTCTGACCGGCCCGTTCACTGGGTCGCGGTGACGATGCAGCGTCGCAGTTCGGCGATCGCTTCCGGGTCGCCCTCGACGGTCACGCCGGACGGCTCGCCGGCCGCCTGCCGGTTCCACATCCAGCGCAGGACGGCGGCCGGTGGGCCGCTCACCGTGACGTCGGCCGGGTCGTCGCCGGCCCCGTCCGCGACCGCGAACACCCCCGGGCCGGTCCGGATGCGCCACCCGGCGCCGTCGGTGCGCACCGCGTACGCCCGTCCGGGCGAGCCGGCCAGGATCTCGGTGAAGTAGTCGCCCCATTCCGCGACGCCGAACGCCACGAAGACCTTGAGCAGTTCGTCGATCCCGTCCACCGCGAGGTCGTCCGGGACCGTGGCGACCGGCCGGCCGGTGCCCAGCTCGGCGTCGATGCGGTGGATGACGGTCTCCTGGGCCATCCGGCGGATCCAGAAGCCGACCGTGGGGTCCGGGGTGTACCAGGAGCCGGCCGGGTCCTCCGGGCGGTGCGCGGCGAACTCGGCGAGCAGGCCGGCGTACCCCCGGTCGAGCAGGGCGAGTGGCTCGGCGTCCGCCAGCTCGGCCGGCGGCCACGGGTCCGGCTCGGCGCCCTCCCGGATGGCCAGTGTCTTGTGCAGGTAGACGTCGCCGACGTGGCGGGTCAGGTCGGCGACCGTCCAGCCGGGGCAGGTCGGCACCGGCGCGGCCAGGCCGGCCGGCGCCACCTCCCGCAGCCGGGCGTGGTCGGCGGCGAGGCAGTCGAGCAACCGGGCGAAGTTCATGCCGGACAGTGCAGCACACGACCGCGCCACGGGTGGGCCCGCGACGGAACATTCCGCCGCGGGCCCGGTAGGTGCGTCAGTTCGGGGCGTGCACCCCGGTGGCGGCCCAGTCCCGGGTGGCGCCGCGGACGTACCACGGGCTGGACGACGACTGGTTGCCGGAGAAGTACTGCTGGATGGATCCGGGGAACGGCGTGCTGGCGGCGTTGCGGCCGTACACGTCGGTGTAGACCGTGGTGGCGCCGGAGTTCTGCACCGAGAAGGTGCCCGGCCGGAACTCCCGCAGGGTGCCCTTGAACGGCGAGCGCGGGTCGTCCCAGGGGATGTTCTGGCCGGCCCGGCGGGCCTGGTCGCAGTAGTCACCGCCGCGCAGGTCGGTGTAGCACAGGTCGATGATCCGGCCCAGGTTGTTCGGCTTGGTCGGGTCGTAGTAGCGGGACGGGTTGACCACGTAGAACAGCGGAGCCAGGCGGAAGTTGAGCCCGGATCCGGTCACCGTGAAGTCGGAGAACCAGAAGTCGTCCATGTCGGAGACGGTGAACGGCACCGGGTTCGGGTAGAGCGGATCCTGGTGCGTACGGCCCTCCCGGATCGCCTGCACGCAACCCGGCTCGGTGATCAGCCGGCCCAGCGACCGGGTGTCCGACGGCGAGTCGGCGGGCACCGGCGGTGCCACGTTGATGAACCGGCCGCCGAAGCCGGGGCATTCGCTGGGGCTGAATCCGCCGGCCCGCCCGAGCGGGATCAGTCCGCTGTACCGGGCCTCGACGACCTGCCCGTTGCTCTGCGAGCAGCGCTGGTTGAACAGCAGTTCGTGGATGTTGTTGGAGAAGGCGTCCGGCGAGTGGGTGCCCTGGTGGAACTTGAGCAGCACGTCGCAGGTCGCGATCGTGGTGCCCTGCGGCGGGAAGAAGCTGGTGCCGTTGTCGCCCTGGATCACGTTGGTGTTGTTGACCGAGAGCACCTTGTGCCCGACGTGGTCCTCGTGCCGGTGGCTGTGCTCGGCCATGTTCTCCATCATGACCTCGTTGGTGTACCCGAAGGGGGCCCACCGGACGGTGCTGAACAGGTCCGAGTTGCGCGGGTCGTCACCGTGCTCGTGGCCGAAGTTGCAGCCGCTGGCGTCCCGGGTCGGGTGCCAGGTGGGGTAGACCTTGCCGTCCGGGCCGTACGCCCAGTAGCGGGCGTGGATCTCCACCGAGCACTCCCCGGACCGCGGCAGGTAGCCCTTCTCGTTGGCGGTCTCGATCAGCGTGTACGCCCGGCTCTTCGGCGCCCCCGCGGGCGGCAGCGCCTGTCCCCACTGCGGGCTGCTGCCCGGTGGGTTCGACGGTGGATTGGACGGCGGGTTGGACGGCGGGTTCGACGGGCCGCCGGGCGGCGGCGTGCTGGGCGCCGGGTCCACCGGCGCGCCGGTGCAGGTCGTCCCGTTGAGCGCGAAGCCGGTCGGCGCCGGGTTGCTGCCGGTCCACGAGCCGTTGAAGCCGAACGACGCGGAGGCGCCGCTGGCGATGCTGCTGTTGTGGCCGGCGCCGCGGGCGGAGACCTCGGCGCCGCTCTGCGACACCGTGGCGTTCCACGCCTGGGTGACCCGTTGCCCGGCCGCGTACGTCCAGGTCAACGTCCAGGAGCTGACCGGGTCGCCGAGGTTGGTGACGGACAGGTTGGCGGTGAAGCCGCCCTGCCACTGGGTGGCGATCGAATACGTGACGCCGCAGCCGGCCGCGGCGGCCTGGGCGCCGATGGCGGTGACGACTCCGCCCCCGGTGGCCACGAGGGCGACGGCCGCCGCCGACCACCACCGGGAACGGTATCGAGGAACGTGCATGGCTGTCCTCCGATTGGGACGAGAACCCCAGTGGTGCCGCCACACCCCGAGCGGGTTCGGATGGGGATGGGGCCGAGGTTACGGAAAAGTTTCGGAACATTCAAGACGGTAAATACCTGCACTTCAAGTGGCATATCTTGGGAGTGGTTGAAAAAGTGGAAAGGATTGCATCGGCGGTCGTCGTGGGCCGGGTACCGGAAGTTTCGAAGCCGGCCGGCGGCCGGGCCCGTTGCCGCCCGTGCGCGGCCCGGGTAGCGTGCCGGTACGCCGTCGAGCCGGGAGGAGGTCAGAACAATGTCCGATGTTCTGCGCCCCCTCCGCGCTCCGGCGTCCGCGCGGATCTGACCCGGGGCGTTCGCCTTCCGGAGGACCACGCATGACTGATCCGGTCATCCGCCCGCTCGTCGCGGGCGAGGAGAAACTGTTCGACTCGATGCCCGATCCGCTGCCCCAGCTACGCCAGGTCGGTTACGCCGACGGGCTCGCCGGCGGCGGCTACCGCCCGGAGCACACCTGGGTCGCGCTGTGCGCCGGCCGGGTGGTCGCCCGCGCCGCCTGGTGCCTGCCGCCGGGCGCGGTCGGCGATCCCTGGCTGGAGCGGTTCGACCTGGACGCCGAACCGGAGGTCGGCGCCGCGCTGCTGCGCGCCGCGCACCGGGCCCTCGGCGGCCCGCGGACCTACTACGCCTCCGCCCCGCCGTACTGGCGACGGCGACCCGAGGTGCTCGCCGTGGTGCGGGCGCCGATGGCGGCGGCCCGGCTGGCCGGACTGGCGGAGCGCACCGAGCGGCTGCGGTTCACCTGGACCGGCACGCCGTTGCCGGCGTCCCCGGGGCGCTACACCTTCCGCCCGGCCCGGGACCCGGCGGAGATCAACGCCATGGTCGCCCGGATCGCCGAACCCGACGTGCTGACCGGCCGGGAGACCGCGCTGGCGGTCGCCGGTGTGGACCTGGCCACCGACCCGCTGGCCTGGCTGGGCGGCCCGGCCGGCGCCTGGCGGATCGCGCTGCACGCCGGCGAACCGGCCGGCATCGTGGGCACCGCCGGGGACGCGTGCTACCCGCTGCTGGCGTACCTCGGCCTGCTCGACGACGGCGCCCGCGGCGAGCTGCTGGCCGAGGCGGTCGCGGTGCTGGCCGCGGGCGGCGCGCGGGAGGTGGTGGCGGACGCCGACGCGCACCGGGTGGCCACCGTGGCGGAGCTGGAACGGACCGGCTTCCGGCAGGTGCGCGCCCGGGTGGTCTTCGCGCCCGCCTAGGACCGAGACCACGGCCGCCACCCGTCGACGCGGGTGGCGGCCGGGTGGACCGTCAGGTGACGGGGCCGACGGATCGGCGCCCCTTGTGGTCAGCCGAGTTTCAGGTCCTCCGGTGCGATCGCCGCGGCCGGGTCGCCGGCGTACCCGGACATCTCGATCGTGGCGGTCGGCGCGGCCGGCACGAAACCCTCGTCCGTCCACCGCTGCAGCGGCCGCACCGAGCCCGGCACCGTCACCCGGGCCGTCTCGCCGGGTTCCAGGGCCACCGGCGCGAAGCCGAGCAGCACCCGGGCCGGGAAGTCGTCGCCCGCGCCGGCCGGGCGGCCGTACAGCTGGACCACGTGCCGGCCGGCGCGCGTGCCGGTGTTGGTCACCGCGACCGACGCGCTGAAGGTCTCGCCGGTGAGCGGGCCGAGCTGCGGGTCGGCCAGGGCGAAGCCGGTGTACGACAGGCCGAATCCGAGCGGGAAGGCGGCCCGGTGCCCGTCGCGGTCGAGCAGCCGCTGACCGAACCACTTGTCGTAGGTGACGGCGGTGGCGTCGCGGTCGAAGGGTGGCAGATGGTCCTCGGTGACCGGGATGGAGAACGGCAGCCGCCCGGCCGCGTCCACGTCGCCGAACAGGACGTCGGCCAGCGCGTGCCCGCCCTCGGAACCCGCGTACCAGGCGAACAGCACGGCCGGCACGGCGTCGCGCCACTCCTCGGTGAGCACCGCGCCGGCGGTGACGACCGCGACCACGGTACGCGGGTTGGCCGCCGCCACCGCCCGGATGATCTCCGCGTCCACCGGCCGCAGGCGCAGGCTGGCCCGGTCCCCGCCGGCGCCCTGACTGCCGACGATGCTGACGTCCGAGCCGGCGTCGGCGGTGAGCCGGTCCAGCAGCCGCTGCCCGGTGGGGTCGTCGCCGACCGGCGGGAACAGTGCCAGCAACGCGGGGTCGGCGAACATCCCGGCGCCGATGTACTCGCCCTCGTCCAGCGCGGTGTAGCCGACCACCACCACCGCGACGTCGCAGTCCCGCGCGGCCGCGGCGGCCGCGGCGGGGGAGTCCTCGGCGACGTGCCGGACGGTGGCCTGCGGCAGTGCGGCGGTCAGTCCCTGCAGCGGCGTGACGACCTCCGGGGAGCGGACGTCGGAGGATCCGTGGTCGCCGGTGTTGGCGACGTCCGCGAGCCGCCCGATCACCGCGATCGAGGACACCGCGTCGCGGCGCAGCGGCAGCACCGGGTGACCGTCGACCGGCTCGTTCCGCAGCAGCACCATACTGCGCGCGGCCACCTCCCGGGCGAGCGCCCGGTGGGCGTCGCCGAACACCACGTCGCGCGACGGTTCGGCCTGCTCCCGGGTGGCGTAGTGGTGGATCTGGGTACGCAGGATGCGCCGCGCGGCCCGGTCCACGTGGTCCCAGGAGGCGCGGCCGGCGGCCAGGTCGGCCGGCAGGTTCTCGGCGCGCTGCTGGCGGAACGGCTCCTCCACGTCCAGTCCGGCGCGCAGCGACGTCGCGGCGTCGCGCAGGCCCCAGATGAAGTCACTGACGGTGACCCCGGTGAAGCCCCACTGCCGGCGCAGCACGCCCTCCAGCAGGTCCTCGTTCTGGCCGGCCCACTCGCCGTTGACCGAGTTGTACGCGGTCATGATGCCGGCCACGCCCTCGTCCACGACCCGGCGGAAGTGCGCCAGGTACACCTCGTGCAGGGCGGCCGGGTCGGCGGTGACGTCGACGGTGAACCGGGCGTTCTCCATCGAGTTGAGCGCGTAGTGCTTGACCACCGCCATCGCGTGGCGCTGCACCGCCCGGGTCAGCGCCGCGCCGAACTCGCCGAGCAGGACCGGGTCCTCACCGTAGGTCTCCTGGGACCGGCCCCAGGCCGGGTGCCGGGGCAGGTTGACGCAGACGCCGCCGAAGAAGTTCGCGCCCTGGGCGCGCATCTCCAGCCCGATCGCGGTGCCGACCCGTTCCTCCAGGCTCAGGTCCCAGGTGGCGCCGCGGGCCATCGACACCGGGAAGGCGGTGGAGTTGCCCATCACCACGCCGCGCGGGCCGTCGGAGAACTGCAGGCCGGGCACGCCGAGCCGGTCGATCCGGCCCATCGGGTACGGGCTGCGGTTGTAGCCGTTGCCGAGCATGTCCGCCATCGCGTCCCAGAACGGCAGGTCGCCGTCGAGCAACCAGAGCTTCTCCTCCGGGGTGAGCCGGCGGAGCAGGTCCTCGGCGGCGGCGTCCGGGCTGGCTCCGGCGCGGACGGCGTCGACGGCGGCGGCGAAGGGGGTCTGGTCGGTCATGGCTCTCCCGGTCGGCTTTGCGTTACCTACCACTCGGTAGATAAGATACCCCGGGGAGTGAGTTGATGACCACCGAATCCGCATCCGTGCGCCGCCGGCTGCCGCCCGCCGTGCGCCGCGAGGAGATCCTGGCCGCGTCCACCGGTCTGATCGCCGCCTCCGGCTTCAACGGCGTCTCGCTGGGCGCGTTCGCGGCCGCCTCCGGCATGACCAAGGCCGGGCTGCTGCACCACTTTCCGTCGAGGGAGCACCTGCTGATCGCGGTCCTGGAACGCCGCGACGAGCTCGACGTGGCCGCGGTTCTCGGCTCGTCCGAACCGGCACCGGATGCCGCCGCCACCCGGGCCGTGATCGGCCGCCTGGTGCGGCGCAACCTGCGGCAGCGTTCCATCGTGCAGCTTTACACGGTGCTCAGCGCCGAGGCGCTGGATCCGGCGCACCCGGCGCACGACTACTTCCGGCGGCGCCTGGAGTCCAGCCGGGACCTGCTGGCCGGCCGGCTCTTCGGCTGGCACCCGCGGCCCGGCGTGGCCGCCGTGGAACTGCTCGCGTTCCTCGACGGCCTGCAGCTCAACTGGCTCCGCGACCCGGGGATCGACGTGATCGCCCAGTGGGAGGCGTTCGCCGACCGCGCCTACCCGGACGGGTAGGGTCTGCGCCGATGCGCACGAAGCAGGAGCTGACCGAGGTCATCCGCCGGGAGCGGCGGGCCGTCCTGGTGGTCAACGCCCATTCCCGCCGCGGCCGCCAGCTCTACGACGCCGCCCGGTCCCGGCTGCTGGCCGCCGGATTCACCCTGGTCGAGGAGCACCCGGTCGACCGGCCCGGCGAACTCGAACAGATCCTCGCCGACGCGATCGGGCGCGGCCCGGACCTGCTGATCGCGGGCGGGGGAGACGGCACCATCAGTACGGCCGCCCGCCTGCTCGCGCACCGCGACATCGCGCTCGGACTGCTCCCGCTGGGCACCACCAACAACTTCGCCCGGACCGCGAACATCCCGCTCGACCTGGACGCCGCGGTGGCGACGCTGGCCGGCGGCACGGTCGTCGACGTGGACCTGGGGCTGGCCGGCGACATGCTCTTCACCAACCACGTCGGCATCGGGCTCTCCGCCGACGTGATGACCCGGGCGCCGCGCCGGCTGAAGCGGGTCACCGGACGGCTCGCGTACCCGATCACCGCCCTGGCCCTGCTCACCCGGCACCGCCCGATGCGGATCACGGTGCGCGCCGGCGGGCGGACCCACGAGTACCGCACCCACCAGCTGTACGTGGCGAACGGCGGGTTCCACGCCGGCCGGCCGATCACCGCGGACGCCCACGCCGACGACCGGCTGCTGGTGGCGTACCCGGTGGGCGGACCGACCCGGCGCGCGCTGCTGCGCGAGACGGCGCGCAACGCGGCCACCGGCCACCGGCGCACGCTGGGCGACGAGCCGTTCCTCGCGGTCGGCGAACTCCGGCTGGAGACCGACCGCCCGGCCCGGGTCGAGGTGGACGGCGAGCCGTGCGGCCGGACCCCGATGCGGATCGGCCTGGACCCCAACGCGCTCCGGCTGATCGCGCCCGCCGGCACGCCGGACCACTAGCGCGGACCTGTCAGGCCGGCCCGCGCAACCCTTCGAAGTACGGCTTCATCGCCGGGTAGTAGTCGTCGAAGGACGGCCGCGGCGTGCCGTCCCGGGCGGCCACCAGCAGGTCGAGGTAGTACTCCCAGCCGGGGCCGATCTCACCGATCCCGGCGTCGCTCTCCAGGTGCTGCACGAACCGCAGTTCGGTGCCGCCGTCGCTGCCGGACACCAGCAGTTCCAGATGCCACGTGCCGGACTCGTCGACCGTGGACAGGGCGAGCCGGGTCGGTGGCTCGCAGGCGTCGATGCGCACGTCGAGCCAGGGCTCCTGCTCCTCGTACGCCATCCGGACCTTGATCGTGCGCCCCGGCCCGGCGTCGCCCTCCCAGGGGCCGAACCAGCGGGCCGTGCGGTCCGGCTCGGTGATGCTGGCCCAGACGTCCTCGGCCGGGGCCCGGAAGCTGCGGTGCAGCACCAGGTCGGTGCCCGTGGCGGTGGTGAAGAGCCGGCCGGTGGGCGGGTTCGTCATGCGGTGTCTTCCTCTCGGTGGTCCGCCTCGGTGCGCCGGCGGCGCTCGCGGCGGGTGCGGTAGACCTCGGTCTCCAGGGCGTCGAAGCGGTGCTCCCAGCCGGCGGCCGGGGAGAACTGCGCGAGCCACTCGATCAGCGGTGCGAAACGGTCCGCCCGCAGCTCATACATCCGGCGGCGGCCGATGAGCGTGTCGCTGACCAGGCCGCTGTCGCGGAGCACACGCAGGTGCCGGCTGACCGCCGGCCGGCTGATCTCGAAGCGGGCGGCGAGCTGGCCGGCCGAGACCCGGTCGTCGCGCAGCATCTGCAGGATGCGGCGCCGCACCGGGTCGGCGATCGCCGCGGCCACCTTGTCCACGCCGAAAGCGTAACCTATGGGTTACGCTTTTGCTCACCGTCACGACTTCCGTGCCGGCTCGGGCGGCCGGTATTCTCCGAAGGGCCTGATCGGGGGCGGGGAGAAGGACCGGTGATCGACGATGAGTGGGCTGACGGCCCGCCTCGACCTGCCACTCGGCGACCGTGCCCCGCGCGCCGCCCGGGCCGCCGTCGCGGCCGTGCTGGGTGCGTGGGGCCATACCGACGCCGACTGGCTCGGCGCCGCCGCGCTGGTCACCAGTGAGCTGGTGACCAATGCCGTGGTGCACGGCGGTGGCTACCTCAGCCTGCACGTGGAGTCGCACGACGGGCGGCTGGTCATCGCGGTGACCGACGGCTCGTCCGTGGTGCCGCAGCGCCGCCCGCCGGACGCCCGCGGAGGCCGCGGCCTCGCCATCATCGACAGCCTCTCCACGCGCTGGGGCGTGCACGACCACGAGGGCGGCAAGCGCGTCTGGGTCGAGCTGGCGCCGTTCCCGGACGTGTTCGGCCCGGAATGAGCGTCACCCCGGCACCCGCGCCGCGGCCCGCCGGCTGACCGCGCGTCGCTCAGGAGGCCCCGGCGCCGGCCGATAGGACACCTGTCAGGCCGGCGCGCCGCGGCGCTGAACCGTGCGGTGAGAGGGACGACCATGGGCAGGGAGCGCACCGTCGCCGAGGGGCAGGTGGCCGATCTGCTGCGCACCGCCCGGGAGGCGCTCGGGCTCAGCCTGGCGTTCATGACCCGGATGGAGGGCGACACCCAGCATCTGGAGGTCGTCGAGTCGGCGATCCCGCTGGTCTTCCGCGACGGCATGACGCAACGTCGGGACACCTCGTTCTGCCAGGCGATCCTGGACGGCCGGCTGCCCGCCGTGATGCCGAACGTGCGCGACTTCCCGGAGGCGATGAAGCTCCCGGCGGCCCGGGTCGGCCGGATCCGCAGTTACGTCTCGGTGCCGGTGGTGCTCAGCGACGGCACGGTCTACGGCACCTTCTGCGCGGCCGGGTTCACCGCGGACAAGCAGATGTCGAAGCGGGACAAGGCGCTGATGGAGGTGCTCTCGCACGCCGCCTCGCTGATCATCGAACCGGACGTACGGGAACGGAACCGGCAGGCCGAGATCGCCGGCCGGATCGGGCCCCTGCTTGAGGCCGGCGGACCGCTGGTCCTGCTGCAGCCGATCGTCGAGCTGGGCACCCGGCGCCGGGTCGGTGCCGAGGCACTCAGCCGTTTCCCGCGCGAGTGGGGTCTGCCGCCGGACCGGTGCTTCGCCGACGCGCACGCGATCGGCGAGGGACACCGGCTGGAGATCCTCGCGCTGCGCCGGGCGGCGGACCGGCTCGCCGAGGTCGACGGGTACGTGGCGATGAACGTCTCGCCCGCCACCCTGCTCACGCCGGAGTGCACCGGCCTGCTGGAGCGGCTGCCACTGGACCGCATCGTGCTGGAACTGTCCGAGCACGATCCGGTCGACGACTACGACGCCATCGCCGCGGTGCTGACCCCGCTGCGCGCGGTGGGCATGCGGCTGGCCATCGACGACGTCGGCGCCGGCTTCTCGTCGTTGCGGCACATCGTGGTGACCGCGCCGGACGTGATCAAGCTGGACCGCAGCATCGTCACCGGGATCAGCGACGACCCGGTCCTCGGCGTGGTGACCCGGTCCCTGGTGGATCTCGCCCAGGCCATCGGGGCGAAGGTGGTCGCGGAGGGGGTGGAGACCGCCGCGGACGCGGAGGCGCTCGGCGCCGTGGGCGTCCACCTCGGGCAGGGCTGGCACTTCGGCGCGGCGACCACGCCGGCGGACCTGCGCGCGGAGTACCCGCGCCAGGTGCCGGTCGGCGCCGCGGGACCCGCGCGGTGACCCGGTCCCGACGGCTGCTCCTGACGCTGGCCGTGGTGGCCGTGCTGGTCTGGACGCTGCGGCACTGGCTGGGCACCGCCGCGGCGACCGCGGGCGCCGCCCTGCCCTGGGGCACGCTGCTGGACGCCGCCGCCGCGGCGACCGCGTCCATGCAGTGCGCCCGGGCGGCCACCCGCGCCGGGAACCGGCGGGCCCGCACCGCCTGGATCTGCCAGAGCCTCGCCTGCGCGCTCTGGCTGCTCGCGCCGCTGACCTGGCTGGCCGGTGCGGATCCCGGCGCCGCACCGGCCGACGCCGGCCGGGCGGGCTTCCTGGCCCTGGCCGCCGCCGGCTTCTGGCTGACGTTCCGCGGCGAGGACCGGCGGGCCCGGCTCCGGATGATGCTCGACGGCGGCGTGGGCGCCGCGGCGACCGTCGTCGTGGCGTGGGCCGTGCTGTTCGCGCCGCTCTGGGAACGGGCCGGGGCGGTGGCCGTGGCGTTCCCGCTGGCCGCGCTGGTACTGATCATCTTCTACGCGTTCCTGGCCTGGACCGAGCTGCGCCCCGGCAACCGGCGGATGCCGGGACTGTTCGTGCTCGGCCTCGCCCTCGTCGGCGTGGCCGACCTGCGCCTGGCCGAGCTGGGCGACGCCACCGGCGGGTACGCCGTCGACTCGGGTGGCTGGCTGCTCGGTTTCGCCTGCGTGGCGACCGCGGCGGGCACCTACCGGGGCACCACCCGCCGCCAGTCGGTGCGGTCCACCGCGGCCTGGCTGGCCTACGCGCCCTACGTCCCGCTGACCGCGGCCGCGGCCACCGTCGCGGCCCAGTCCGCCGGTCCCGGCCCGGTGCCCGAGCCGGAACTGGCCGGGATGGCGCTGGTCGTGCTGCTCGTGCTGCTCCGGCAGGTGCTGATCCTGGCGGAGAACCGCAGCCTGGTGGCCCGGCTCGCGGCCCGCGAGGACGAACTCCTGCACCAGGCGCTGCACTGCCCGCTGACCGGGCTGGGCAACCGGACGCTGCTCACCACCCGGCTGCAGGCGGCCCTGTCCACCGGCGCCGACGGCACCGCTCCCGGGATGGCTCTGCTCTTCTGCGACCTGGACGACTTCAAACGGGTCAACGACACCATGGGGCACCAGGCCGGCGACGAGTTGCTGGTCCAGGTCGCCGACCGGCTGCGGACCGCGCTGCGGCCCCAGGACACCGTCGTCCGGCTGGGCGGGGACGAGTTCGCGATGCTGCTGCTCTGCGAGCCGGACCAGGCCCGCCCGCTCGCCGACCGGGTGTGGCAGACGTTCCAGCGGCCGTTCGAGGTGGACGGGCACCTGCTCGCCCAGAGTGCGAGCATCGGGCTGGTCGACGTTCCGGCGTCCGCCGCGCTGGGCACGGCGGCCGACCTGCTCAAGGCCGCGGACCTGGCCATGTACGAGGCGAAACGGCAGGGCAAGAACGGGGTACGGGTGTTCGCCCCGGCGCTGCCCGCCCCGCGGCCGGCCCCGCCGGACCCGGTCACCCGAACAGGTCGCGGTGCTCCTCGCTCCACCGGATCTGCCGCTCGATGACGGCCAGCTCGCCGGACGCCACCGCGGTGACCTGCCGCGCGTGACCCTCGACGGCCAGCCGGCGCACCAGCTCCAGGCCCTGGCGCTGCACCGCGATCACCCGGTCCACCAGCCCGTCCGTGTCCGCCAGCCGGTACGCCTCGGCGAACAGCTCCAGCCGCCGGCGCCGGTCGGGCGGTGCCGGATAGCGCAGCCAGCGCAGGCAGTCGGCGTCGCTGCGGAACGGCGCCACGTACTCCAGCGCGTAGGCCACGTCGTCCAGCGGCGGGGCCACGTGGGCGTACTCCCAGTCCAGGACGCCGACCGGCCGGGTGCCCTGCCACACCAGGTTCCACGGCCCGTAGTCGCCGTGGCAGACGACGGTGCCGGCGTCCCCGCCGCCGCGCGAGCCGTCCGCCCACACCACGTCCGGGCCGGGACGCCAGCCGGCCACCGCCTCGTGGTACTCCCGGAGCAGCCGGGCGGACGCCACCAGGCCGGCCTCGTCGACCACCCGGGCCCAGCCGTCCGGGCCGGACGCGCCGTCCAGGTAGGTCACCACCTCCACGTCGCCGTCCACGCCGAGCACCCGGGGGGCGTACCGGAAGCCCACGTCGGCCAGGTGCCGCAGCAGCGCGTGCACCGCCGGGGTCCACGGCTGCACCGGGCGCCGCACCGTGTCACCGCTGCGGATCACCGGCCGGTCCGCCCGGTCCTGCAGCACCTCGTCGGAAGGCATGCCCGCACGGTAGCGCCCGGTTCCGTCCGTCACGACCGGGTTTCAGGTGCGGTGAGGAACGCGAGGGAGTGCCGCGCGACCCGGCGCATGAAGTCGACGCCCCGGCCGGCCCGACCCAGCGCGTCCATCCCGCGGACCGTGATGAGCAGGAGGGCGGCCAGGACGTGCGGGTCGTGGTGCGCCGCGAGGTCGCCGTGGCGCTGGGCCTGGCGCAGGCAGTGGACGAGACGCTCCTCGTAGATGCCGTACATCCGCTCGGCGCGTTTCGCCACCTCCGGGTCGGACGCGGCGAGTTCCGCGGTGGACTTGGCCAGGAAACAGCCGTACCGGCTGGCACCACAGCTGTCCGCCACGTGCCGCATGTGGGCGACCAGGCGTCCCGCGGCGCCGTCCTCGTCGCCGTCGAGGTCGGCCCGGACCGCGGCGATGGTGCCGTCGCAGTAGGAGTCGAGCGCGCGGAGGAAGAGCCGGTGCTTGTCGCCGAAGGCGCCGTACAGGCTGCCCCGGCTCACGCCGGTGGCGGCGACCAGGTCATGGATCGAGGTGGCCGCGTAGCCGGCCGCCCAGAACCGGTCCCGGGCCCGGGCCACCACCTCGTCCTCCTCGAACTCCCTCGGCCGCGCCATGCGCTCACCCTACCCGGTTCGCGACCGGTCGTTCCAGTATGTGCTACGGTTCGCGACCGATCGGTCGTAAACCGTCGTTCTGGAGGCTCCCGCATGCCCACTGCCGTCACGGCGCTTTCCGTCGCCGGACCCGACGCCCGCTTCGCCACGGTCGTCATCGAGCGCCGGGAGCCCGGTCCCACGGACGTCGTGGTCGACCTCGGCTTCGTCGGCGTCTGTCACTCCGATGTGCACGCCGCCCGCAACGACTGGGGCTTCTCCACGTACCCGCTGGTGCCCGGCCACGAGATGACCGGCGTGGTGTCCGGCGTCGGCGCCCAGGTGACCCGCTACGCGGTCGGCGACCGGGTGGCGGTCGGCAACCTGCTCGACTCCTGCCGGGACTGCGGCAACTGCGCCCGGGGCCTGGAGCAGTACTGCCTCCGGGGTGCGGTCGGCGCCTACAACTCCGTCGACCGCAGCGGCCGCGCCACCGCGGGCGGGTTCAGTCAGCGGATCGTCGTCGACCAGGACTTCGTGCTGCGCCTGCCGGCCGGCATGGACCCGGCGGCCGGCGCGCCGCTGCTGTGCGCCGGCATCACCATGTACTCCGCGCTGCGGGAGTGGCGGGCCGGTCCGGGGATGCGCGTCGCCATCGCCGGGATGGGCGGACTCGGGCACGTCGGCGTGCGGATCGCCGCCGCGCTGGGCGCCGACGTCACCGTGCTGAGCCGGACGCTGGCCAACGCCGCCGACGCGCGGCGCTTCGGCGCCACACAGGTGTACGCGACGACCGACGGCGCCCCGACCACCACCCTGGCCGGCACGTTCGACCTGATCATCTCGACCGTCTCCGCGACCTCGGACACGGCTCCGCTGCTGAACCTGCTGACCACCGACGGCACCCTGGTCATGGCCGGCGCGCCGGTGGCACCGCTGACCGCGCCGGTCGGCCTGCTGATCGGCGGCCGGCGCCGGCTCGCCGGCACCTCGATCGGCGGCATCGCGCAGACCCAGGAGATGCTCGACTTCTGCGCCGCCCACGGCATCGTCGCCGACGTCGAGGTCATCCCCGCCGACCGGATCCACGAGGCCTACCGCCGCCTCGACGCCGGGGACGTGCGCTACCGGTTCGTCCTCGACGTGGCGACGCTGCGCGGGCCGGCCGCCCCTCAGCCGGGGGACGGCAGCTCGGCGCCGGCCGGGTGACGGTGCGGCCGGCCGCCCAACTCGACGATCTGCAGCGCCCGCCGGACGTCGCCGGAGCTGAGCACACCGCACGGACGGCCGTCCCGCACCACCACCGCTATCCGGTGCGGACCCGCCGCCATCGGCACCGCCTCGGTGAGCGGCGTGTCCGGCCCGGCCACCGGTACGTCGGCCGGCCGGACCAGGACGTCCGCCAGGCGGGTGCCGGCGCGCCGCGGCGGGGCGAGCGCGGCCAGCCGGCCCAGCAGGACCAGGCCGGCGAACCGGCCGTCCAGATCGATCACCGGGTACGCGCGGTGCGGATGCCGTGCCGCCACCCCGGACACGAACGCCGCCACCGACTGACCCGAGTAGCCGCACACCGCCGGGGCCGTCATCAGGTCCCCGACCCGCAGGCCGGTGAACGCCGTGCCGAGTCGTACCCGCGTCGTCTCGGCCCGGGCCGACACGGTCAGGAACCAGCCCACCAGCGCCACCCAGACCCCGCTCAGCGAGCCGGTGAGCAGCACCGCGGTGAACCCCACGGCGGTGAGCGCACCGCCGACCCACATCCCGGCCCGGCCGGCCGCGCGCACGCCGCGGGCCCGGTCGCCGCGCCACCGCCACACCACCGCCGCGACCACCCGGCCACCGTCCAGCGGTGCACCGGGCAGCAGGTTGAACACCGCGGTCACGGCGTTGACCAGCGCCAGCCACAGCAGCCCGACGCGCAGCAGGCCGAGACCGTCCACCAGGCCGGCGAGCAGCCCGCCGGCGGCGAAGAGCGCGGCCGCGCCGGCGCTGGCGGCCGGACCCGACACGGCGATGAGCAGGGCGGCCCGGGGATGCGGCGGTTCGTCGTCCAGCTCGGACACCCCGCCCAGCGCCCAGAGCGTGATGGCCTCGGCCCGGATGCCGTAGTGCCGGGCGGTCAGCGCGTGGGCCAGCTCGTGCACCAGCAGCCCGAGCAGGAACAGCCCGGCGATCGCCACGGCGGCCAGCCAGTACGCCGGGGTGCGGTGCCCCGGTGCGCCGGCCGGCAGGAACGCGGCGGCGAGTGCCTGCACGAGCAGGACCAGGACGACCAGCACCGACCAGTGCACCCCGACCGGTACGCCGGCCACCCGGCCCAGCCGGACGCTCTGCCGCATCGCCCCACGTCTCCCTGCGCAGCATCGAGGGCGGTGTCTGACCCGTCCAGTCTCGCACCGTTCGGCACTCCGGAGAAGTCGTGCCCGTGCCCCACGGTTGAACCGTCCGGGCGCCGCGGCCCGTACTGGACGGCATGACTCCGACACGAACCCGCTCCCGACGCCGCGTCGCGTTCCTGTCCGGGTGGTCCGCACTGGCCGTGGCGGCGGCCGCGGGCGTGGTGGTCACCGCTCTGCCGTCCAGCGCCGCCGCCACCCTGGGCGGGGCGGCCGCGGCGGCCGGGCGGACGTTCGGCGCCGCGGTCTCGGACAACCTGGGCGACGCCGGGTACGTGGACATCCTGGACAGCCAGTTCAGCGGGATCACGCCGGAGAACGAGATGAAGTGGGACGCCACCGAGGCCGCACCCGGTGCCTTCACGTTCGACGCCGCGGACGTGATCGTCGACCACGCCCGGGAGCGCGGCATGGCGGTCCGCGGCCACACCCTGGTCTGGCACAGCCAGCTGCCCGCGTACGTGCAGGCCATCGCGGACCCGGCCGAACTCCGGACGGCCGTGGACCGGCACATCACCGAGGTCGCCGGGCACTTCCGCGGGCGGGTCGAGTACTGGGACGTGGCGAACGAGGCGTTCCTCGACGACGGCTCGCGCCGCCCGTCGGTGTTCCAGACCGTGCTCGGCGACGGGTACATCGAGGACGCGTTCCGTACCGCCCGGTCCGTCGACCCGGACGCCAAGCTCTGCTACAACGACTTCAGCATCGAGGGCGTCAACGCCAAGAGCGACGCGACGTTCGAGATGGTCCGCGACTTCACCGCCCGCGGCGTACCGATCGACTGCGTCGGCTTCCAATCGCACTTCGTCCTCGGCCAGATCCCCGCCGACCTGCAGGCCAACCTTCAGCGCTTCGCCGACCTGGGTGTCGAGGTCCAGATCACCGAACTGGACATCCGGATGGACCTGCCGGCCGACGC
Organism: Jidongwangia harbinensis; assembly: GCF_020216025.1. Lineage (GTDB taxonomy): Bacteria > Actinomycetota > Actinomycetes > Mycobacteriales > Micromonosporaceae > Actinoplanes > Actinoplanes harbinensis. The sequence goes on from NZ_JAIWNC010000059.1 coordinate 27,390, forward strand.
GGCCAAGCTCGCCCAGCAGGCCGAGGACTACGCCACCGTGGTACGCGCCTGCCTGGCCGTGGCGCCGTGCAGCAGCATCACGGTGTGGCAGGTCAGCGACCGGGAGTCGTGGGTGCCCAGCACGTTCGCCGGCCAGGGCGCGGCACTGCTGTTCGACGAGGACCGCGCGGCGAAGCCGGCCCTGGAGGCGACGATCGCCGCGCTCGGCGGCTGACCGCCGGCCGTCACGAGGTCAGCAGCAGGGTCTTCCCGACGGCCGACCGGTTCTCGATCGCGGTGTGCGCCTCGGCCGCGCGGTCGAGCGGGTACGTCTGCCCGATCAGCGGGGTGAGCCGGCCGGCCGCCACCTCGTGGAGAGCCCGGGCGGCGTACTCGCGGAACCGCCCGGGCGGGAACTGCACCCGCTCGATACCCGTCACGGTGATGCCCCGTGCCGCCGCCGCATCGCGGTCCACCGGCGCGAACGCGCCGCTGGGCGTGCCGTGCGCGGAGAATCGGCCGCCCGGTACCACCAGGTCGAAGGCCGCCCGGCCGTATCTGCCGCCGGCGCCGTCGAGCACCACGTCCAGACCGCCGACGGCCGCGGCGACCGATGCGGTCCAGTCCGGCGTGGCGTAGTCGACGACCTCGGCGCCCCACCGCCGGAGGCGTTCCAGCTTGTCCCGCCCGCGGGCCGCCGCCACGACCCGGCCACCGGCGGCGTGCGCCAGTTGGACGAGCAGCGCGCCCATGCCGCCGCCCGCGGCGGTCACCAGCACCCGGTCACCGGGCTTGATCTCGACCACGTCCATCAGGCCGAGCGCGGTGGTGCCGTCGTGCAGCACCGCGGCGGCGTCGGTGCAGGCGAGTCCGTCCGGCAGTTCGATCAGGTCGCCGGCCGGCAGGAGTGCCCGCTCGACGTACCCGCCGTGGTCTCCGGTGGCGGCGGCCACCCGGCGGCCGATCCAGTCGCCCGCCACGCCCGCGCCGGCCGCGGTCACCGTCCCGGCCACGCCGGCCCCGGGCCGGTACGGCGGCTGCACCGGGAAGTACGGCCCGCCGTTCCCGCTCCGGATCATGGTCTCCACCCAGAGCACCTCCGCGGCCACCACGTCGACGACCACCTCGCCGGGGCCGGGCACCGGATCCGGCGCCTCCACCACGGTGAGCACCTCCGGCGCCCCGAACCGCGCCACCTCCACCACCCGCATGCTGACCCGCCCTCCGCTCGCCGACCGACCCGGGGAGCATCAACCATCAACCTGACTTGAGGTCAACACCCGGCCCGCGGCTCACCGCCGGGCGTGCCCGCGACGGTGCTCCCGGCGGTCCCGGCGCGGCGTGGCACCGAGATCGGCGGTCTTGTAGGTGACCAGCGGCACGGTGGTGGCCACCGGCGTGGCCAGGCGATGGCCGGCCAGGTCGGCGATCACCTGCTCGATCCGCTTGTACGCGGTGGGCGCCTCCTCGAAGAGCAGCTGCCGGTCGCCGCACACCACCAGCGACCCCACCGGGGTACGGCGCAACTCCTCGACGGTGTGCTTGGCCCGGCCCCGGCGCAGCGCGTCGGCACGCGACATCTTGCGCCCCGCGCCGTGCGCCACGGAGTGGTTGGCGTCCGCCCCGGCGTGCGCGGCGACCAGGTACGACGGCGTGCCGCGGGTGCCGGCCACCAGCACGTCCCGGCCGTCGCCCGGCGCCGCGCCCTTGCGGTGCAGGTAGACGCCATTCCGGACCTCGACCAGGTTGTGGCACTCGTCGACCACCGGCTCGGTGGGTTCGGCACCCAGCGCGAGCGCGACCCGTGCCGCCATCAGCCGCCGGTTGAGCGATCCCCAGCGCACGGCCTCGTCGTGCATCGCCAGGTACGCGGCCGGATCGGGTGCCGGACCGGCCCCGTGCTCCTCGGTGTGCGCCCGCAGGATGCGCTCGCCCAGCCCGCGGGAGCCGCTGTGCACGATCAGCACGAGGTCGCCGCCGGTGAGCCCGAGCCGGGCCGCGTGGTCCGGTTCGAGGACGGCGCCGACCCGGGCCAGCTCGACGAAGTGGTTGCCCCGGCCGACCGTGCCCAGCCCGTCGAGGTGGCCGGCGGGAATGCCGCCGTCCAGGACCGCCCACGCCGGGTCGCCGGCGTCCCGGTCCGGGTCCAGCGGGCGGTCCAGGTCGGGGAACCGGGTGGCGAGTTTCTCGGGTACGGCCCGCTTGAGCCGGATCGGGAACACGGCGATGCCGCAGCCGATGTCGGAGCCGACCAGGAACGGGTACAGCACCGTCGACGACATGGCGGCGCCGATCGGTGCGCCCTTGCCGGGATGCAGGTCCGGCATGCCGGCGACGTGGATCATGCCGTCCAGCGCGGCCACCTGGTGGCACTGGTCGACGGCGCCGGACTCGATCCAGCTGGTGGGTGAGGCGAACACGGTGACGGTGGCCGGGACGGAACCCGGCCGGGCCTGGTGCGGGGACACGACGCTCTCTTCGCTGCGATGGGCGGGGTACGGCGGGATGGTCCGTCAGAACGTCATGCGCTCCACCATCGCGGACCGCCTCCGGCGCGGCAAGCCGTTTTCGCCTGCCGGGGTGAGGCCCATCGTCGGGAGCACATCGAGGGGTCCGGGTTCGGCTCGCTTCTCCGGATCCTCGCGCCACTTCTGGTCGTGGGTCTGTTCAATGCGTGGATCCTGCGTACCTCGACGTTTCACTTCTTCACCCGGGACGGACTCGGCGACCTCATGCGCACCGAGGACGTCCGCGAGACGTACCGCGGCAGGCGTGGCCGGCGGTGTACACGTCGGTGTGGCGGACCGGGTGCTACCCGCTGGGCCGGACGAGCCCGGTGTCGTACGCCATGACGATGGCCGCGGCGCGATCCCGCGCGCCCAGCTTCGTGAAGATCGTACCGATGTGTGTCTTGATCGTGGTTTCGGCCAGCCGCAGGTCCTGCGCGATCTCCCGGTTGGACGCGCCGCGGGCCATCAGGCGCAGCACGTCGAGTTCGCGGGCGGAGAGTGCGTTGATCCGGTGGTCGCCGTGCGGCCGGGGCCGGACCATCTGCCGGTACGCGGCGAGAATCGGGCCCAGCAACGTGCCGTCGATCCAGGTCCCGCCCGAAGCCACGGTGCGTACCGCCTCGATGAGGTTCTCCGGGGTGGCCGATTTCAGCTCGAACCCGGCGGCGCCCGCGTCGACCGCGGACCACAGGACGTTCTCGTCGTCGAACGTGGTCAGGACGCAGACCGGTGGCCCGTCGACGGCACGCAGCCGCCGCGTCGCCTCGATCCCGTCCACGCCGGGCATGCGCACGTCGACGCAGACGATGTCCGGGGCACAGCGGGAGACGGCGGACACCACCTCACCGCCGTCCCCGCATTCGCCCACCACCTCGATGTCCGGCTGGGTACGCAGGATCAGCGCGAGCCCGGCGCGGACCATCGGCTGATCGTCGACCAGCAACACCCGGATCACGTGGGTGCTCCACCGAGACGGCGGGGCAACTGGGCCCGTACCACCCAGCATCCGTGGTCGGGGCGGGCGTGGAACGTGCCGCCGATGGCGGCGACCCGGTGATCGAGCCCGGCCAGCCCCATCCCGGCGCCGGTGGCCACCGGCACCGGACCGAGCGCGTTCTCGATGCGGACGTCGATGTGTTCGTGGTCGACGCCGATCCGGACCGTCGTCTCCGGCGGGCGGGCGTGCTTGGCGACGTTGGTGAGCGCCTCGCGCAACACGTCGTGCAGGACGATCCGGGGCGCCGCGGACACGCCGTCCATGTCGCCGTCGACGTGGAGGTCGATGTGCATGCCGGCCTCGCGGTAGGTGCGCAGCAGGTTGTCGAGGTGGGCGGGTTCCATGGGGGTCAGCGACGCCGAGCCGTGGTGCATGAGCATGAGTGCCTCGCGCAGTTCGTCCATTCCGTGACGGCCGAGCGTCTCCGCCTGCTGCAGGGCGTCGATCGCCTCGGCGGGGGCCGCCGGTGCGGCGGTCAGCAGCATCCGCGCCCCGGACAGGTGCAGCAGGACCACGGTGAAGCTGTGCCCCACCAGGTCATGCAGGTCGCGGGCGATGTGTTGCCGGTCCTCGGCCACGGCCGTCCTGGCCAGCATGGTGCGGGTGCGTTCGAGCTCCTCGATGAGCGCGAACTGCCGGGCGACGACGTGACCGAAGCCCCAGCCGATGAGCAGGCCGCCGAACCAGAGCCAAGCGCCCAGGCCCCGGTGCCAGCTGTTGGTCTCGAGCAGCCAGATGGTGAACGGCGACAGCACGCAGAGCGTGAGGGCGACGTTGTCCAGCCGCCGCGTGTGACCGGCGGCCGCCACCGCCACCGCGGTGGTGACGACCAGATAGGCGCCGCTGGTCACCGAGGCCGCGTCGCCGATCAGGGTGAGGACGGTGACCCAGGCGAGCAGCAGCCAGCCGGGCATCGCCGGCCAGAGCGCCCGGACGGCCAGGGCCGGGAGCATGAGGAGCGCGATGACCTTGCCCCAGCTCGTGGCGTAGTAGAGGTTGAGCACCCCCAGGCCGGTACCGAGAGCTGCTGCCCCGAGCGCGAATCCCGCACGGCTGTGCAGCAGTGACCGCATGCCAGTGATCTTAGGTCAGCTCGGCCGCCGGCGGCTCCGTCTACGGTGCCGGGCGCACTCCTCCCAGGGGAGGAGAGCGCCCGTGCCGTCGAGTTCATGCCCGATTCGGAATGTCTGCGACGTGAGTGCGCCGGGAGCGCGGTTCCGCCTGCGGATCAGCCGTCCCGGCCGGCGCGGCGCCGGCCGGGAATCGGCAGGTCGCGATGGTGGCCGTCCGCTCAGGCGATGCGCTCGGGAACCGTGGCGGCCTGGCCGCCGGGCACCTCCGCCGCCGGTGGATCGGTGGACAGCGTCCCGCCGCTCTCGTCCAGTCCGAAGCGGGCGTGCAGGGCGCGAGCCCACCCGGGCGCCCACCAGTTGGCCGGCCCGGCGAGCTTCATCAGCGCCGGCACCAGGGCGACCCGCACGACGAAGGCGTCGATCAGCACGGCGAGGCCGAGGCCCAGGCCGAACATCTTCATGAACGCGATCCCGCTGGCGCCGAACGCGAAGAAGGTGATCGAGAGCACCAGCGCGGCGGCCGTGACGATCCGGCCGGTCTTGGCGATCCCCGCGACGATGGACGCGTTGTTGTCGCCCGTACGGTCGTACTCCTCCTTCATCCGGGCGAGCAGGAAGACCTCGTAGTCCATCGACAGTCCGAACGCGACGGCGAACATCAGCAGCGGCATGGAGACGTCGGTCAGGCCGGTGGGCGTGAAGCTCAGCACGCCGGACAGGTTGCCGTCCTGGAAGATCCAGACCATGACGCCGAGCATGGCCGTCAGGTTCAGGGTGTTCAGCGCGATCGCTTTCAGGGGCACGAGGAAGCTGCCGAACATCAGGAACAACAGAACGAACGTCGCGCCGGCGATCCAGAGCGCCGCCCACGGCGCGACCGAGAAGATCGCCGCCTTGGTGTCGATGAGTACCGCGGTGCTGCCACCGACGAGGGTTTCGAACGGCGGGTCGAGATCGCGCAGGTCCTGCACTACGGTCTCGGCTGGTGACGACATCGGCAACACGGACGGCACGACCTCGAACCACTGGCCGATGCCGGTCAGGTAGCGGGCCGAGTCCGGTGCGGGGCCGCTGACCTGCCGGCCGCCGGACCAGGTGCCACCGGCCGTGCTGACCTGGGCGACGTGCTCGATCCGGGACACGGCCGCGACGTACTCCTGCAGGTCCGCCTGATTCACGGCGCCGCGGGTGAGAACCGGGAACGCCTCGGCCGCGAAGCCGAAGTCGCGTTGGGCCTTCTCGGTCGCCTGGCGCGCGGCCACGTCGGCCGGCAGCACCCGGGCGTCGGGGCTGCCGAACCGGGTGCCGAGCATGGGCAGACTGAGCACGACCAGCAGCGCGATCACGCCGCCGGTGATCAGCCCGGGCCGGCGGAGGACTCCTTGCGCGATGGCCGCCCATCGGGGCGAGGTGCTCTGCCCGCCGGACCGCATGCCCGGCAGCCGCCCCGCGTTGACCCGGTGCCCCAGCACCGCCAGCAGCGCGGGCAGGGTGATCACCGCGGCGGCGACGGCGACCAGGACGACGCCGACTCCGGCATAGGCGAACGACCGCAGGAAGTACAGCGGGAACGCGATCAGGGACAGCAGGGCCACCGCCACGGTCACCCCGGAGAACACGACCGTCCGGCCGGCCGACTCGACGGTGCGGGTGACCGCCAGGCCGACGCTGTGCCCGGCGTCGAGTTCCTCGCGGAAGCGGGACACCATCAGCAGCGAGTAGTCGATCGCCAGGCCCAGACCCAGTGCCGTGATCAGGTTGATGGAGAAGACCGAGATGTCGGTGAACTGGGCGATGGACCACAGCACGAAGAACGCACCGAACGTCGCCGCCACCCCGACGAACAGCGGCAGCAGCGCGGCGACGACGCCGCGGAAGACCAGCAGAAGCAGCAGGAGCGTCAGTGGGACCGCGATCAGTTCGGCGCGCAGGAGGTCCTTCTCCAGGCCGTGGCCGATCGCCTCGCCGATCGCGGCGGCACCGCCGATCTCGACATCGAGCAGCCCCTGGTCGCCGTCGAGGCCGTCCTGCACCCGCTTGACGGTCTCCTCGGCGCCGTCCTCGCCCCCGCCGGCCGTGGCCAGGATCAGGGCCGACCTACCGTCCTCGGCGCGCAGCGACGGCGGCGAACCGGAGGTCCAGTACGACGTCACGGTCTCGATGCCCGGCACCGCGGCGAGCCGTGCGGACAGATCCCGTCCGGCAGCGGTGACGGCCGCCGCGTCGACGTCGCCGGCGTCGGCCGTGACGACGAGCAGGATGTCCGGCGCACCGGCGCCGACACTTTCCAGCAGCCGGCTGACCTCGGAGGAATCGGAGTCGGGATCGTCGAATCCGCCGGTGGACAGGCTGGCGAAGATCCCCCCGCCGAAGATGATGGTGAGTGCGAGCACCACCAGCGAGCCCACCAGGGTGAGCCGGGCTCGTCGCACGACCAGCCTCCCGAGCGCAGTGAACACCGAAACCCTCCTTCACGGCTCCGGTCGGTCCGGACGCCTGCCGACGAAGTCTCACGGGTACCGCCTTCCCTGTCCTCGGCGTGCGGTGCCTTGTCGGGCCGGCCCGGGGGACGGTGACGGCGACGCGACCCCGCCGCGGGAGGACCGGGCCCGGCACCACGGTCGGAGATCCGGGCTCCCTCCGGCGGCACGGCCGGACCGGGCGACCGGGCCACGCGGTGGCAGCCGCATCGACGGAACCGCATCGGGTCCGGCTCTCCACCACCCGGACGGCGCGTTCCGATCGGAGAAGGAGGCAACGACGGCACCCGGGGCCGACGACGTCGACGTCCGCTCTCTGCAGACTTGACCGTCGTGCACCCGGACCTTCGAGGGATGGCGGCAACCCGGGACGCGCCGCGCTCAGGTGCGATACCGGAACATCTCCAGAGCTGTGCCGCGCCGGCAGGCGACCAGGCCGGTGACCGCCGTGCATGCGGTCATCGGCATCCGGGCGTACCCCAGGGGCTGAATATCGTCGTCCTGAACGACGGTGTCGTCGGATCGGATCGGTGTGCCACACGCTGATCCCGCGCTGCGCCGGCGTTTCGCGATCCAGGTTGATCACTGTTGGCACGACAGCGAGACCCGTCGTCCGAAATGGAATTGGCACGGAGCGGCCCAGCCGGTGACCGGAGAGTGGTCAGCGGCGCCGTTCCTCGTTCGCCTCGGCGAAGGCATCTGCCGGATGACTCTGATAGGCGGAGGGGCGCCATTTCCTCCGACCGCGGGACGCCATTCCCTTTTCACCGGACTATCGACAGGAGGTCGCGCGCGTGATGGACGGTGCTCAAGACCACGCGGTCGTGTTGGGGGCCAGCATGGCCGGGCTGCTGGCGAGGATGGCCGCTGACGGCGTGCCGCGGAATCGTGGCGCGGCTCAGGCCTGGACCGAGTTCAACGGGCGCGTGCTGTGCCGCACCGGCGCACCCAGGGAGCGCCCCGGCTTCCAGCCCCGCCGTCCGTACCTGGAGGGCCGGGTCCGGGACGAGGTGCGCGGCATGCCCAATGTGGTTCTCCGCGACGACTGCGCCGCGCTGGGCCCGGTCACCTCGGCGTCCCGCGACCGGGTCACCGGAGTCCGGGTGGCGCCGCGCGACGGCGACGAGGAGACCCTGCCGGCCGACCTGGTCGTGGACGCCACGGGCCGCGGCGGGCGGACTCCGGCGTGGCTGCGCGAACTCGGAGACGACGCCCCGGTGGGCGGCTACCCCGGCCACCATCCGCCCGTCGACCACGAGGGGTTCGCGGCCTACCTCGACAGCGTCGCCCCCGAGTTCGTCTCCGTGGCGCTCCGCGACGCCGATTGGCTGGACGATCCCCGCCAGCATCGGTATCTGGCAGCCGACGCCGCTACTACGAACGGCTCCGCCGGTTTCCCGCGGGGCTGCTCGTGGCCGGCGACGCCATGTGCAGCTTCAACCCGCTGTTCGGGCAGGGCATGACGGTGGCCGCGCTGGAGGCGGTCGCGCTGCGAGACACCCTGGCCGGCGGCCGGGACGACCTGGCCCGCCGCTACTTCGCCGCTGCCGCGAAGCACATCGATCCGCCCTGGCGGATGGCCGTGGCCGCCGACCGCGCACAACTCGGCCTGCCCCGGCCGCCCGCCGAGCGGATGCGCTGTTCGAGCCCACCGTCCTGATGCGGGTCCTGGCCGGAAACCTCCGCCGAGCGGGCGGCTGACGCGGGGGGACGGGCCCGCTAGTGCGCTGACCACGAACGTTCACCGGGTCGGCGACACACCGGTGCACGTGCGCGGGTAGTCGTTGCCGAAGGCTCACTCTCAACGGCGGTGATATTGGCTGTTGAGAGGGAGGTGGCGGGTTGG
>NZ_JAIWNC010000060.1 GCF_020216025.1 Jidongwangia harbinensis
CCTGGACGCGATGCCGCAGCAGTCCCTGAACGCCTACCAGGACCAGTGCGCGCCGGCCAACCCCCGGATGCCGATGCTGGACGACATGCAGGACATCATGCGAAACGCCTACTACGGCAAGTGACCGGCGCGGTCCCGGGCCCGGTCGTGCCGGGCCCGGGTTCAGTCCCGTGGCACCGCGGGAGCCGGGGTGGTGGGCTCGCCGGGATGCGACCCGCCGGCGCCACCGCGGGTGGACAGCAGACTCCAGACCACGGAGACGCCGATCGTGACCACGATGACCCCGAGGGTCAGCGGTATCGGCAGCTTGCCCACCGGGGTAGCCGGTCCAGATCAGGAAGGCGCCGAAGACGTACGCGGTCCAGAAGAACGTCTCCAGCAGTTCGGCACCGACGAAGATGAACACCAGCCGGAACAGCAGCGCGCCGACGACGCCCCAGAACAGCACCTTGTGCTGCACCGCGGGAGGCACCGCGAACCAGCTGAGGACGAGCGCGAACACGAACACGTTGTCGATCGACAGCGCCTTCTCGATCAGGTAGCCGGCGTAGTACGTGCCGGCCACGTCGCCGCCCGGCCACCACCAGAGCAGGACACCGAAGCCGAGTCCGGCGGCAGACCCCGTCCGTCGTGGTCGGCATCGACGGCTCCCGGACGTACGGCGACACCCTCGACCTCGCGGTCGTCGAGGCGGCGCGCCTCCGCGCGCCGTTGCTGGTCGTGCACGCCTGGCCGGGTCGCTACGGCGGCCGGTGCAGCCGCGGGCGCGTTGGCCCGGCACTCCGCCGAGGCGCAGCTGCTGGTCGTCGGGCACCGGGACGACGCGCTCACCCGGCACGGCTGGGGTTCCACGGCCGCCTACCTGGCCCACCACTGCACCTGCCCTCTGCCGGCGCATCGCGGTGCCGCGCCGGACCATGGCCCGGTCGTAGTGGCGGTCTCGGCCCGGCGCGGCACCACCGCGATCCTGGCCTGCGCGTTCGAGGAGGCGGCGGACACAGGTCCCACCGGCGCGGGCCGCTCGGCCCTGACCTCCGGCCCGCCGCGGGCCTAGCGTCTGCGGTGAGGGGACAAGGAGGTCGCGTGATGAAGAAGTGGTGCGTGGACGATGTCATGACCACGGCGGTGGTGAGCGTCCCGGAGACGGCTCCCTACCGTGCCGTGGTCGACCTGCTGGTCGCCAACCGGTTCAGCGCGGTTCCGGTGGCCGACGTGTTCCACCGGGTGAGCGGTGTGGTCTCCGAGGCGGACCTGCTCCGCAAGATCGAGTACGCCGGCGACGAGGAACCCCGGATGTTCGACGGCCGGCGGCGCCGCGCGGACCGGGCGAAGGCGGGCGGGCGCACCGCGGCGGAGATCATGAGCACCCCACCGGTCGTGGTGCCGTCCGGTACGCCCCTGGCGGCCGCGGCCCGGATGATGGACGACGAGGGCGTCAAACGGCTCCCGGTTGTCGACGATCTCGGCCGCCTGATCGGCATCGTGTCGCGTGGCGACCTGCTCAAGGTGCACCTGCGCCCGGATGACGAGATCGCCGCCGACGTGCGGGAGGTGCTGGACTCGCTCCTGCCGGAGCGGGCCGGGTCCGTGCGGGCCCAGGTCGACGACGGCGTGGTCACGCTCACCGGGCGGGTCGAGCGCCGGACCACCACCGTGGTCGCGGACCGGCTGATCCGGCAGATCGGCGGCGTGGCCGAGGTGCGCGACAAGCTCGGGTACGACGTCGACGACAGCGCTGTTCTCGGCGACGGTATGCCGTTCGGCGTGGCCTGAGCAGGTCGTCGTCGGCGCCGAGACCGCCGGACAGCACGGTTGCCGGCGGCCACCCGACGCGGCGGCCACCGGCGTTGCGGGCCAGTCGCGTCGTTGACCACCCGGTTCCTGGCCGTGACGGCCGAGCGGCCGCAGGCGGCCCGGGTGCGGCTCGCTGAGCCCTACGCCTGCCCCGAGACCGCACCGAGCGGTGCCGGCCGGTAGCTGACCCGGAGCGGTGCCGGTTCGCAGTTGTCAAAAACCCTTCCGGCCCCTTTCGGGGATAGATGACGACGCTTAGTCTCCTGTGTGGATCAAGCCGCTCGGCGCTGGGCGGACGACTCATCGGCGCGCGGCGACACGGGTCCGAAGAACAACGGGGGATGGCGATGGGGACTGGTTCGCGAGTTCGGGTACGGAAGCTGCGGCTGTTCGGTGGTCCGGGGATGGCGGCACTGGCGGCGTTGGCCGTCGGGCTGGCCGGCCTGACGGCGGCCGATCAGGCTCTCGCGGTGGCCGGTGGGTCGCAACCGGCGGACGCGGCCTACGGGTACGTGGTCAAGGTCGGCGTGGGAAGTGATCGAAGCTGCACCGGGGTGCTGGTGGATCCGCACCTGGTGGCCACCTCGAAGGAGTGCTTCAAGGTCGGGTCCGCGGCGCCGGTGACCGGGCCGCCGCCGGTCACGGGCACCGTGACGACCCGGTCGGACCAGGTTTCGGGTGCGCAGACCGTGGCGATCAGCTACCTGCACGTCCGGGACGACCGGAACCTCGTTCTGGCACACCTGGCCCGCGGCTTGACGGCGCTGCGGGGCAACGCGCCGGTGTCGGCCGCGGCCCCGGTCGCCGGGGAGACGCTGCGTGTTCTGGGCTTCGGCCGGACCGCCGACGAGTGGGTGCCGGCTCTGCCGCACACCGGTCAGGTCTCGCTGCGGGACGTGTCGGCGACGGGCATCGGTGTCACCACCGTCGGTGACAGCGCGGTGTGCAAGGGCGACGCCGGTGGCCCGGTGATCCGGGAGAACAGCGACGGTACGGCGAACCTCGTCGCCGTGCTCAGCACCTCCGGGCAGGGCGGCTGTCTCGGCGAGACCAGCACCAGCCGGGACGCCACCGCGACCCGGGTCGACGGCCTGGCCGAATGGATCGACCAGTTCAAGGAGTTCGAGCTGACCGGTGTCGTGGAAGTCGGCGTCGGGAGCGGCTGCCTGGTCGTCAAGGACGGCACCACCACCTACCAGCTGGCCGGTGGCTCCGCCAGCGTGGTCAAGGCCGGAGAGACCGTCCACATCTTCGGCTATCGGGCACCCAATCCGGCCGGCGCCTGCACTGCGGGCGTCCGAATCCAGGTCACCCAGGCATACCCGGTCGCCACCCTGGTCGGCACGGTGACGCGGGCGGCCGAGGGGTGTGCTCTGCTGGCGTCCGGGGGCGTGACGTACCGCCCGGTGGGCGGCGATCCGGCCGTCGTCAAGGTGGGTGCGAAGCTGTCCATCACGGGATACGTGATGGAGAGCGCCAGCGCCTGCGCCCAGGGAACGGCGTTCCGGGTGCTGTCCGTGGTGCCGGCAACGGTGGTCAGTCTGCGTGCCCGCGTCAACAACAAGTTCGTCACTGCGGCGAACGCGGGTGCCGACCCGCTGATCGCCAACCGGGACTCGGTCGGCGGATCCTGGGAACGTTTCGACGCGTTCGACCTGGGCCGGGGGATCATCGCGCTGCGGGCGAACGTCAACAACAAGTTCGTCACTGCGGCGAACGCGGGTGACGGTGCGCTGATCGCCAACCGGGACTCGGTCGGTGGATCGTGGGAGAAGTTCCAGCTCGTCCGCAACGCCGACGGCACCGTCAGTCTCAAGGCGCAGGTGAACGGAAAGTACGTGACCGCCGCCAACGCCGGTGCCGACCCGCTGATCGCGAACCGGGACACCGTCGGGGGTTCGTGGGAGAAGTTCGATCTGATCACCAACTGACGCCGGACACCGCCGGCACGCCGGTCGGGCTGATGGTGGTAGCCGCCTCCCTCAGCCCGACCGCACACTGTGCGGGTTGGTCAGCTGGAACCGGCCCGGTGGGAGCACCCATGACAGCGACATCGGACGACGAGACGGCGAAGGTCCTGCGCGCCTGGGAGAAGGGCGCACCGGCCTACGACAGACAGATCGCCGTGCTCGAGAAGATCTGGTTCGGCGGGGCCCGGGAATGGCTCGGCGCCCGGGCCCGCGGCAGGGTCCTGGAAGTCGCCGTCGGCACCGGCCTCAACCTGCCGCACTACCCGGCCGGGGTCACGATCACCGGCATCGAGCTGAGCCCGGCGATGCTGGCCATCGCCCGGCGGCGGGCCGCCGACCTCGGCCGCACCGTCGACCTGCGCATCGGCGACGCCCAGGCACTGCCGTTCGGCGACCAGGCGTTCGACACGGTGGCCTGTGCGTTGTCGCTGTGCGCGATCCCCGACCCGGCCACGGCGATCGGCGAGATGGCGCGGGTCCTCGTGCCCGGCGGGCGGCTGCTGCTGGTCGACCACATCGCCAGCACCTGGCCGCCGATCCGCGCCGCGCAACGGCTGGTCGAGCGGTTGACCGTGCGCACCGCCGGGGAACACTTCACCCGCCGCCAGCTCCCGCTGGTCCGCGCGGCCGGGTTCGAGATCGTCGAGGTGGAACGGCTCAAGGCCGGCACCGTCGAACGGGTCTTCGCCCGCAAGCCGCCGGTCGGCTGACCCCTGCCCGAGGCCGGAGGACCCCGACATGATCGGAGCGAGGCTGGGAGCCGGCCGGGAGGCCGACGTGCACGCCTGGGGCGACGACGCGGTCGTGAAGCTGTACCGTCCGGGCTTCGGCGGGCACCGCGCCGAGGCGCTGGCGCTGGCGGAGCTGGCCGGGCATGGCGTGGCCCCGCGGCTGATCGACGTCGTCGACTGCGCCGGCCGCACCGGACTGGTGCTGGAACGCCTCGCCGGACCGGACATGCTGACGCTGCTGCAACGCCGGCCATGGCGGGTGCTCGGCCTGGCCCGCGCACTGGCCGCGGCCCACCTCGCCGTCCACGCCATCCGCGCCGGGGACGGTCTCCCGACCCTGCGCGAGACCCTGGCCGTCCGCATCGAGGACGCCGGCCTGCCGCCGCGGCTCCGCGACTTCGCGGTGCGGGTTCTGGACGGGCTACCGGACGGCGACCAGGTCTGCCACGGTGACTTCCACCCGGGCAATGTGCTGGTCGCCGCCAACCGGGTCGGCGTCATCGACTGGGTGGGCACCGCCCGCGGCGTGCCCGAGGCGGACCACGCCCGCGCACTCCTGTTGCTGACGCGGGCCGACCCGCTGCCCGGCACACCCGTGCTGTCCCGGGCGCTGACCGCAGCGGGCCGGTCGGTGTTCGCCCGCGCCTACGCCCGGGCGTACACCGCGGGCTCGCCCCGGACGCTGCGGCGGGTGGACTCCTGGCTGACCGTGCACACCGCCGCACGCCTGTCGGAAGGCATCGACGGCGAACGTCCCACGCTCATCGGTCTCCTCGACCGGGCCCAGCACCGGGCCACCGGGTGAAGGCGCCCGGCGCCCGGCGGCGACCCCGCGGGGCGGGGCGGAAGCGGTAGGTTGAATATTGTTAAAAATCGATGTTACGGTGGGAGCGCTCCCAGATCGCCTTCTCCCTCCGTTGAGGAGCTGAAACATGTCGCGACGGCGTTGTCGCCCCGCCATCATGGTGGCCGGCCTACTCGTCCTGGCCCTGTCCGGTTCGCTGTCGACCTCGGTGTCGGCGGCGGAGACCGCCGTGGCCGGTGCGCCGGCCACCCGCGCGGTGCCGCTCACCGAGCTGACCGTGGCGACCGAACGGGTGGCCACCGGCCTGCGGCGCCCGATCGCGATCACCGGGCTGCCCGACGGCCGGATGCTGATCGCGGAGAAGAACGGGACCGTCCGCGCCTACCATCCCGACACCGGCCTGGCGGCCGATCCGGTGCTCGACCTGACCGAACGGATCGACACCTCGGACAACGAGCGCGGCCTCCTCGGCATCACCCCGGCGCCGAACTTCGCGCGGACCCAGATGCTCTACGTGGCCTACACGAGCCTGCCGGCCGGCGCGCTGACCCTGGCGCGAGTGCCCCTCAACGCTCCCGAGCAGGTGCAGGTGCTGCTCACCCAGGAGCACGCCGAGTTCGGCAACCACAACGGCGGACAGGTGGCGTTCGGCCGCGACGGCTACCTCTACTGGTCCACCGGCGACGGCGGCAACGCGAACGACCCGTTCAAGGCCGGTCAGGACCTCGGCACCCTGCTCGGCAAGATCGTGCGGATCGACGTCAACCGCGCCTGCGGCACGAAGCTCTACTGCGTACCCTCCAGCAACCCGTTCGTCCGCACGCCGGGCGCACGGCCGGAGATCTGGCTGTACGGCCTGCGCAACCCGTGGCGGTTCTCCGTCGACCCGGTGGACAACTCGCTGTGGATCGGTGACGTCGGCCAGGGCCTGGTCGAGGAGGTCAACCACGTCCGCCCGTGGCAGGGCGGCGGGAACCTCGGCTGGTCCTGCAAGGAGGGCACCCCGGTGTTCGACGCGGAGCAGTGCCGGGAGGGCGTGCGGTACATCGACCCGGTCTTCGAGTACGAGCACTACCTGACCGAGAACTGCTCGGTGACCGGCGGCGTGGTGTACCGAGGCTCCCGGACCCCCGAGGCGTGGGGGACGTACATCGCGAGCGACTACTGCTCGACCCTCGCGTTCGCCGTGCGCCCGAAGCGCGGCGGTGGGTACGAGACCGCCACGATCGGCAGTTTCCCCACCCAGCCGACCGCGTTCGGCACCGACGTGCACGGCGAGCTGTACGTCCTCAGTGACCTTCCGGGTTGGCTGAACCGGGTGCGGTTCGAGCGGGTCCAGCCGGCACCCGGCGGCGAGGTGGCGAACCGCTGATCCCGAGCGGATCGGATCGACACCGCGGCATCCGGCCGACCGGCCGGATGCCGCGACTGTCGGAACATGGACATCCGGCGCCACGGCCGGCGTGCCGCATCGCCGCCGGCCGCCGCCGGCATCGGCGGCGGGCGCCGGTCCGTCCGCCGGGCGACGTGCGGATGCGCGTGATCCGAGCCTGATCGGCGTGGCCCCCCGCCGGCTCGCGCGGGCGGCGGAGACCCTCGGGTACGGAGCTGCCCGGCGGCGTCCGGGCCGCGTCCGACGGCGAGCGTCCCGGTACGGTGAGGCATGAGCCGACCGACGCGTCTGCTCGGCGCACGCCGTCAAGTGCGGCCTGGCCTTTTCCGGCTCCATCCTCAGCCGGCGAATGGTCCGTGCCGGCCGGATCGCCGGTGACCCGGCCGGGGCCGGCGCGGCGTTCATCCGAGCGGACGTCGGCGGCGACCCTTCCGCCCCCGCCGAGTCCGACCGGCCCGCACTTTCCACGCCCAGTCGAGAGGATGGTGCTCCAGTGACGGTTCGGGTGCTGCTTGCCGACGACCAGGTGCTGGTCCGGGCGGGACTGCGCGGGTTGCTGGAGAACAGTGCCGACATCGAGGTGGTCGGCGAGGTGGGGGACGGTGCCGCGGCGGTCGAGGCGGCCCGGGCCGGCCGGCCGGACGTGGTGCTGATGGACCTGCGGATGCCGGTGCTGGACGGCATCGAGGCGACCCGCCGGATCGCGACCGATCCGGCCCTGGCGCGGGTCCGGGTGATCGTGCTGACCACGTTCGACCTGGACGAGAACATCTTCGGCGCGTTGCGGGCCGGCGCCAGCGGCTTCGTGATCAAGGACATCGAGCCGGCCGACCTGCGGCAGGCCGTGCGGGTGGTGGCCGGCGGCGAGGCGCTGCTGTCGCCGCGGATCACCCGGCGACTGATCGCCGACTACGTCTCCCGGCCGGCCGGTCGGACAGCCGACGACGGCGTTCTGGCCCGCCTCACCGACCGGGAGCGCGAGGTGATGGTCTGCGTGTCGTCCGGCCTGAGCAACGAGGAGATCGCGCAGCGCCTGGGAATGAGCCCGGCGACCGCGCGCACCCACGTGCACCGG
Source organism: Jidongwangia harbinensis (assembly GCF_020216025.1). GTDB lineage: Bacteria > Actinomycetota > Actinomycetes > Mycobacteriales > Micromonosporaceae > Actinoplanes > Actinoplanes harbinensis. The sequence continues at coordinate 7,769 of NZ_JAIWNC010000060.1, forward strand.
ACCATGTTCAAGCTGGGTGCCCGGGACCGGGCACAGCTCGTCGTGATGGCGTACGAGACCGGATTGGTGACCCCGGGCCGGCCCGGCCTCGCCTGACCGAGACCGCCGTCCGGCAGTCCCGACGACACGCGCCCTGGGGGCGTGTACGGCAGATGTTTAGCCACAGCGTCGGCACTGAGCGGATGGCGGAGGGTCGCGGCGTCCGTACCGTCGGTGTGGACGATCCATCCCGGCCCAGGAGCGAGCTGAATGTACGAACCGGCGGAGGTTCAGGACGGCCTCCTGGCCATGGTGTTGTTCCTGGTGTGGGCGGGGGCCGCCGTGGTCGTCTCCGGGCTGGCCCGGCGCCGCGACCAGGCCCGGCTGCGCCGGGGCGCACGGTGGGCGGTCGGCCTCGCCGTCGCCGGCATCGTGATCATCGCGGTCCGGCTCGTGCTCTTCGGCGTGATGTGGTCGGTCGGCTGGCTGTTCGCCGAGACTCGGGTGGTGGTGGCGCTGCCACTGCTCGCCCTGCCGCTGGTCGCGGTGGGCGTGCTGACGGCGCCGCGACTGCTCCGGCTGGCGCGGACCGCGCGCACCGACGCCGCCCCCGGCGTCGAGCTGCGCGCGGCCGCGTCGGCGCCGGCGCTGATCGTGCCGGTGCAGGCGATGGCGACCGGTGCCCTGCTCGCCGTCGACGTCGCCTACATCTTCCGTCCGACGCCGTCCTATCTCGATGACCTGGCCGCCCATCTCGGCGTTCTGGCCGGCGTGACCGCGCTGTTCTGGTTGCGGCAACGGCGCCGGCACGCGGCGCTGAGCCGGCCGGAGGCGCCGGCCCGGCCGGGCGTGCGCCGGCGGGTGACCCGCGCGGTCATCGGTGTGGCCGCCGCCGCGGCGCTGCTGGCCGGTGCGCTGGTCGGGGTGGCTCAGGCCAGCCGGCTGCCGGACGAGCTGAGCATGATGAGCCACGAGAACCTGGACTGGGGTGGCGGGCCGGTTGGTGCGCACCACGACGACGCCGTGCGATCGGTGGAGGAGCTGACCGGTCCGCGCGACGGCACGCCCGACCGCCGGTTCACGCTGACCGCGCAGGAGACGCAGATCCGGCTGAGTTCGGGCGCGGTGGTGTCCGGTGGCTGGACCTACAACGGGCAGGCGCCCGGTCCCGAACTGCGGGTGCGCCAGGGTGACCTGGTCGAGGTGACCCTGGTGAACAGGCTGCCCGCGGACGGGGTGACCATTCACTGGCACGGCGTCGACCTGCCCAACCGGGAGGACGGCGTCGCCGGTGTCACGCAGGACGCCGTCCAGCCGGGCCAGAGCTACGTCTACCGCTTCCGCGCCGACCAGGTGGGGACGTTCTGGTACCACACCCACCAGGATCCGCTCTGGGCCGTCCGGCGCGGGTTGTTCGGCGCGCTGGTGATCGAGCCGCGGGAGGCGGCGCCGGCGGGTGCCGACATCACGGTGCTGCCGCACGAGTGGCGGATCGGCGCCGAGCGGCGGCCGGCCTTCGGCGTCCGCGACACCCTCGAACACCGGCGGATGGCGCCCGGCACCACGGTGCGGCTGCGGTTGATCAACACCGACAACAACCCGTACGAGGACGCCGGCCCGCGCGAGTTCGCGCTGGTGGGCACGCCCTTCCAGGTGGCCGCGATCGACGGCACCGACCTCGCCGGGCCCACCGATCTGGAGGGCGTGCGGCTGGGGCTGGCGGCCGGCGGGCGGTACGACCTGACGTTCACCATGCCCGACCGGCCGGTGCGGCTGGCGGACGTGGGGAAGCCGGACGTGTCGCTGGTGTTGAGCCCGGACGGCCGGGCCGAGCCGCCCGCGGTACCGGAAGACCTGGAACTCTTCGACGCGGGTAGCTACGGCCGGCCCGGTGGGGCGCCGTTCGGCCTGGACTCCGACTACGACCGGGAGTTCACCCAGCTCCTCGACGACCGGATCTGGTTCTTCGACGGCGGCATGCATTTCCTGCCCACCATCAACGGCAAGAGCTTTCCGCACGTGCCGAGCCTGATGGTACGCGAGGGCGACCTGGTCAAGGTGCTCATCGTGAACCGCAGCCACCAGAACCACCCGATGCATCTGCACGGCCACCATGCCCTGGTGCTGTCGCACGACGGCCGTCCGGTCACCGGCAGCCCGTGGTGGGTGGACAGCCTCGACCTCCGGCCCGGCGAAACGTTCGAGATCGCGTTCCGCGCGGACAATCCTGGCATCTGGATGGACCACTGCCACAACCTCGACCACGCCGCCAACGGCATGACGATGCACCTGGCCTACGAGGGAGTGTCCACACCGTACAAGGTCGGCCGAGCCACCGTGAACCAGCCGGAGTGAGGAGCCGGCGATGCGTGGACTGACCTTCCACCCGACGTTGAGTGCGGGCCGCCAATCTGGAGGTGGCGCGGCCGCGAATCGGCCCGCCGTGCCGGTCCGCCGGCAGACGCACTCGCGAGAAGGGCACATCCTGGTGCACACAGAGATCCAGAGTGGATGGTCGGTACGGAGGGCTGGATGGTGACCGCGGCCCGTCGGTGGACCGCCGCGGCGATTCTGCCGGCGGTGCTGTTGGTCGCCGCGCCGGCGTATGCGGCTCCGCCGCCGGCCGAGCTGTCGGTGGTGGCCCGCGGCCTGACGAACGTGCGCGGTGTGATCGTCGACCGGCACGGCACGCTGTACGTGGCCGAGGCCGGCCGAGGTGGTGCCGGGCCGTGCATCCCGACCAGCTTCGGGCCGGTGCTGTGCTTCGGTACCACCGGTGCGGTGACCGAGGTGCGGCGCGGGGTGCAGCGCCGCGTCCTGAGCGGGCTTCCGTCGTTGCGCGGGCAGGCTGCGGAGGGCGAGCCGGCGTCCAGCTACGGGCCGCACGACGTCGCCCTGAACGCGAACGGCGAACTGCTGGTGGCGCTGGGGTACGGGACCGACCCGGTGTACCGGCCGCAGCTGGGCGCGGCGGGCGCCGCCCTCGGCACCGTGATCAAGGCCGGTCCGCACCGGCGCTGGTCGGTGGTGGCCGATCTCGCCGCCCATGAGCAGGCGCAGAACCCGGACGGGCAGCAGCTGGAGAGCCAGCCGTACGGGCTCGCCGCGGACGGGTGCGGCTTCGCGGTCGCCGACGCCGCCGCCAACGACGCGGTCCGGGTCGACGAGCGGGGCCACCTCAGTACGCTCGCGGCGCTGCCGAGCAGGCCCTACGAGGCCCCGCCGGAGTGGGGGCTGCCGCCCGGCACGACGGTGCCGGTGCAGGCGGTGCCGGTGGCGATCACCCGCGGACCGGACGGCGCGTTCTACGTCGGTGAGCTGACCGGGTCGTTCTTCCCGGAGGGCGCGGCCCGGGTGTGGCGGGTGGTGCCGGGGCAACCGGCGACCGTCCACGCGACCGGCTTCACCACCATCATCGATGTGACGTTCGACCGGCGAGGCCGTCTGGTGGTGCTGGAGATGACGAAGCGCGGGTTGGACAGTGGCGACCTGACCGGTGCGCTGACCAGGGTGGAGCCGGACGGCCGGCACACCGAGCTGGCCGGCGCCGGCCTGGTCGCACCGACCTCGGTCGCGGTCGGACCGGGTGGCGAGTTCTACGTCGCCAACCAGGGCCTGAGTGAGACCGGCGGGGAGGTGGTACGCCTCCGGCCACGGCCATGAGCCGCGGTGCGGGCCGGCCCGTCCTCCGGGCCGGCCGGCACCCCCTCCGGCGACATATCGCAGCAACGTCAAGCCTTGCTCATCGTATTTATCAGGTGCGCAGGCCATTCCCGATTGCCCGCTACTCGCATAATCGTGTCGCTGAGTCAAAAAGCCGTCCCAGATAAACTGAGACGGTGATCAAAGAGCGCCTTCCCCGGGGGGCCGCCTCGACGTAGACTCTTCCCGTCAAGCTGTTGTGACGGGGTGGGAATCGCCGGAGGTGGCACCAGGCCACCATTGCTCGGTTTCTTTCGGTGGTGTTTCGGCGGTGTTTCGATGATCGGCAATGGGGATCATGAATGTGCTGTGTGCGTTGTTTCGGGAGCGACTACGTCTGAGCGCACTCCACCGCCGTTTCCTCTTGACCACCCTGTGTAAATCGCAGGATCGAGCCGGCCGCCACCGGATGATCGGGTGGCCGGTCCTGCGTACAACGGCTGGGGGAACCGTTAGTCGGGGGAGACTCGGTGAATCAGACGGTAGACATTGCTGCCCATGTCCGGGCGGCTCGTTTTCTTGACGAGCATGGGGAAGCCATAGCGAAGACGGTCGGCAACGCGGCGACACCGACGCGACCATGGTTGCTCGCGACGGTCCGGCAGTTGCTCGATCTTTCCGTGCGCGGCGTGGCGGACGATCCCGAGCCGGCCGGGCGGGCTCAGCTCGCGACCGGCTGGGCGCCGCCGTTGGGTGAACTGCTGGCCGCGGCATCGGCGCTGGTCGACGCGGCGGTGGCGCGCGCGCTGGCGACGATGGGCGGCCGGCACGACCCGGCCGTGCTGTCCGCGCTGTGCCAGATGCTGAACCGGGCGACCACCCGGGCGCTCGTCCAGTCCGGGGTGTCCGCCCCACCGCGGATACCGGGCCGGCGACCGCCCGGCGGCGACGGCGACCAGATGCCGGTGGCCGAGCGGTCGCAGGTCGCCCGCGAACTGCACGACCGGATCGGGCAGAGCATCGAGATCGCGTACCGCAACCTGGAGATCCACGAGATCACGTCGAGTTCGGCCGGGACGCCGGACCACCGGATCTCGGCGGCGCAGCACGCGCTGCGGGACGCGCTGCACGGCGTCCGCGCGATCATCTCGGACATGCGCGAGCCGGTGCCCGGCGAGAACCTGGCGGCCGCGCTCGGCCGCTACGTGTCGTCGGTGTCGCACTACGACGTCGACGTGCGGGTCGCGGTGCGCGGCGAGGAGGATCACGTGCCGTCGTCCCTGCTCGACGAGGTCTTCGTGATGGTGCGCGAGGCGCTGCACAACGCCGTCCGGCACGCCGCGGCGACCCGTGCCGAGGCGCGGATCGACATCGAGCCGACCGAGGTGCGCGCCTGCGTACTGGATGACGGGGTGGGGTTCGACCCGGCCCGGCGGCGGACCGGCGGGGTGGGACTGCGGTCGATGACCGACCGGGCGGCGGCGGCCGGCGGCGCGGTCGTGATCGACAGTGTGCCCGGGCTCGGCACCCGGGTCGACCTGACGATCCCGTTGGCCGCTCCGGAGACCTGCAGTGCCGGCCTCCGGACATGACCACGGCCTCCGGGGACCGCATCACGATCATGCTGGTCGACGACCACGCGCTGGTCCGTGACGGGCTGCGCCGGATCTTCGAGACGCAGTCCGACTTCGAGGTCGTCGCGGAGGCCGGCGACAGTCACGCGGCGGTGTCGCTGGCCACGCGGCACCGCCCGGACGTGGTGCTGTTGGACGTGGAGATCCCGGGCGACCACGTGACCACCACGGTGCGGCGGATCCGGGAGGCCACGCCGGATACCGAGGTGGTCGTGCTGAGCGTGTACGACAGCCCCGAACTCGTGGGCCGGCTGCTCGACCTGGGCATCCGGGGGTACCTGCTGAAGAGCGCCACCTGGCACCAGCTGGTGGCGGCGGTGCGCGGGGCGGGGCACAAGAGCAGCGCGGTGCTGCTCGCCGTGTCCATGGACAGCCTCTCCCGGATGAACGCGCCGCCGCCCCGGGTGCTCTCGCCGCGTGAGCTGGACGTCCTCCGGCTGGCCGCCGAGGCGAGGACGAATCTGCAGATCGCCCGGAGCCTGCATCTGTCCGAGGCGACCGTCAAGCGCCATCTGCGAAGCATATTTGCGAAACTGAATGCGGTATCCCGCATCGACGCGGTCAACAAAGCGGTGGCCGCATCGTTGATCGGCCCGCCGAACTCGAAGGGGAACACCTCCGTCCCGCGCCGGCGACCGCCGATGATCGGCTGAGTCCGGAGCGCCGCCGGAAGCGGTCACCACGATCAGGGCGCCTTTCCCGTATTTCTTGCGGGAAGGGCGCCCTGATCTTGTTTACGGACACCGACTGGACATATTATCCTTTGGGTCATTGAAGCTTCTTTAGGCGATTTTACGGCCGTCGATAGCACGTCTGTGCCGACGCAGCCATGCTCCTTTCGATACCCCTGATGCACCCCGTGGGTATCCCATTCGACCTGCCGTTGGGCCGCCTTGTGGGGAAAGCGCGCGACGGCGAGGCTTGGGCAGCAGATTTCCCGACGCACGACTTTCCCGATGCACGACTTCCCATCAGAACTGTCGAGGCAGGCGAATCGCATGGCACAGTTCAAGATCCTGGGGCCGCTGGCCGTGACGAGTGGCGGCCGCGTCTGCACCCCGACCGCGCCGCGGGTACGCACCGTGCTGGCCCTTCTTCTGCTTCAGTCCGGACGGGTCGTGCCGGTCAGCACGATGATCGGCGAGTTGTGGGGCGACCAGCCGGCGAAGAGCGCCCTCACCACCGTGCAGACGTACATCTACCACCTGCGCAAGCTGTTCGCCCGGGAGCGGCTGGAGACGCCCGAGCGGCGGCTGCTGATCAGCCATCCCAACGGGTACGAGCTGCGGCTGCCGCCGGACGCCCTCGACCTCGACGTGTTCGGTCGCCTGGTCGACGAGGGACGGCGTGAGCTGAACGCCGGGCGGCCGGACCGGGCGGCCGGACCGCTGCACCGGGCGCTCGGCCTGTGGACCGGGCCGGCGCTGACCAACGTCACCACCGGGCCGCTGGTCCAGATGCACCTGCTGCAACTGGAGGAACAGCGCATCCGGGCACTGGAGCTGCGGATCCAGTCCGACCTGGAACTCGGCCGGCACCGCGAACTGACCGGGGAGCTGCGGCTGCTGGTCGGCACGCACCCGCTCAACGAGTGGTTCCACCGGCAGCTGATCGTCGTCCTGGACCGGTGCGGGCGGCGGGCCGACGCGCTGCGGGCGTACCAGCAGGTGCGCCGGTTGCTCAATGACGAACTCGGCATCGACCCGTCCGCGGAACTGCAGCGGCTGCACCGGCAGGTGCTCGCCGGCACCGCGCCGTCCTGGCCGTCCCGCCGGGCCGCGGATCTGGCCTCGGTCCGATGACCGCCCATCCCACCGGACGAGAGGGAGACGCACAGATGACTGGTCGGCGGGTCGTGATCACCGGGATCGGGGTGATGGCGCCGGGCGGGCTCGGGGTGAAGTCGTTCTGGGAACTGATCACCGCGGGCCGGACGGCCACCCGTACCATCTCGTTCTTCGACCCGGCGCCGTTCCGCTCGCGGATCGCCGCCGAATGCGACTTCGACCCGGCGGCCGAAGGGCTCAGCCCGCAGGAGATCCGGCGGATGGACCGCGCGGCGCAACTCGCCGTGGTGAGTGCCCGCGACTGCCTGGCCGACAGTGGCCTGCAACTGGGCGACCTCGACCCGTACCGCACCGGGGTCAGCATCGGCACCGCGGTCGGCGCGACGATGAGCCTGGAGCGGGAGTACGCCGTGGTGAGCGACGGCGGCCGGCAGCGGCTGACCGACCACACCTACGCGGTGCCACACCTCTACGACTACCTCGTGCCCGGGTCCTTCGCCCGGGAGGTGGCCTGGCTGGTCGGCGCGGAAGGCCCGGCGACCGTGGTCTCCACCGGGTGCACCTCGGGGCTGGACGCCGTCGGCCACGCCGCGGAACTGATCCGCGAGGGCACGGCCGACGTGATGGTGGCCGGCGCCACCGACGCGCCGATCTCGCCGATCACGTTGGCCTGCTTCGACGCCATCAAGGCGACCACACCGCGCAACGACGACCCGGAGCACGCCTCCCGGCCGTTCGACCGTACCCGCAACGGGTTCGTGCTCGGTGAGGGCGCGGCCATGTTCGTCCTGGAGGAGGCCGGGCACGCGCGGCGGCGCGGCGCCCAGCCGTACGCCGAGGTCGCCGGCTTCGCGTCCCGCTCGAACGCCTACCACATGACCGGGCTGCGGCCGGACGGGCGGGAGATGGCCGAGGCGATCCGGGTCGCGCTGACCGAGGCGCGGCTCAACCCGGCGGACGTGGACTACATCAACGCGCACGGTTCCGGCACCAAGCAGAACGACCGGCACGAGACGGCGGCGTTCAAGCGGAGCCTCGGCGACCACGCGTACCGCACGCCGGTCAGCTCGATCAAGTCGATGATCGGCCACTCGCTGGGCGCGATCGGCTCCATCGAGATCGCCGCGTCGGTGCTCGCCATCCGGCACGGCGTGGTGCCGCCGACGGCCAACCTGCACGAGCCCGATCCCGAGTGCGACCTCGACTACGTGCCGCTGGTGGCCCGGGAACGGCGGATCGACGTGGTGCTGAGCGTGGGCAGCGGGTTCGGCGGTTTCCAGAGCGCGATGCTGCTGGCCAGGCCGGAGCGGGTGGTCGCATGAGTGCGCCCACGGTCACGACGGGACGTGCGGCGGCGGGCCCCGGGTCCGGTACCGCGGTGGTCACCGGCCTCGGTGTGCTGGCGCCGAACGGGCTGGGCGTGGCCGACTACTGGTCGGCCACGCTGGCGGGACGCAGCGGCCTGGGCCGCCTCACCCGGTTCGACCCCAGCCAGTACCCGGCCCAGCTGGCCGGCGAGGTGTCCGGCTTCGACGCCGGGGCGCACATCCCCGGCCGGCTGATGGCCCAGACCGACCCGATGACCCGGCTGGCGCTGGCCGCCGCCGAATGGGCGCTGGCGGACGCCGGTGTCGATCCGGCGGCGCAGCCCGAGTTCGGCATGGGCGTGGTGACGGCGAGCGCCTCCGGCGGATTCGACTTCGGCCACCGTGAGCTGGAGAAGCTCTGGTCGAAGGGCCCGGAGCACGTCAGCGTGTACCAGTCGTTCGCCTGGTTCTACGCGGTCAACACCGGTCAGATCTCCATCCGGCACGGCATGCGCGGGCCCACCGGCGTGCTGGTCGGCGATCAGGCCGGCGGACTGGACGCGGTGGCACAGGCCCGCCGGCAGGTGCGCAAGGGCGTCGGACTGGTGGTCACCGGCGGCGTCGACTCGTGCCTGTGCCCGTGGGGCTGGGTCGGGCAGGTGGCCGGTGGCCGCCTCAGCACCCGGACCGATCCGGCCCGGGCGTACCTGCCGTTCGACGCGGACGCCACCGGATACGTGCCGGGCGAGGGCGGCGCGATCCTGATCCTGGAAGAGGCCGGAGCCGCGGCGAGACGCGGCGTCCCGGTGTACGGCACGGTGGCCGGCTACGCGGCGACGTTCGATCCACGGCCGGGCAGCGGCCGGGAACCGGGGCTGCGCCGGGCGGCCGAGCTGGCGCTGGCCGACGCGGGGGTGGCCGCGGACGACGTCGACGTCGTGTTCGCCGACGCCGCCGGCCTGCCGGCGCTGGACCGGGCCGAGGCCGAGGCGATCGGTGCGGTGTTCCGGACCCGGCGCCGGCCGGTCCCGGTGACCGCCCCGAAGACGATGACCGGCCGGCTCTACTCCGGTGGCGCACCACTGGATCTGGTGGCGGCCCTGTTGGCCATCCGGGACGGCGTGATTCCGCCGACGGTGCACGTCTCCCGGCTGGGCCCGGGCATCGACATCGACCTCGTCCGCGGTGCCGCACGGGAAACACCGGTCCGCACCGCACTGGTGCTGGCCCGCGGCTACGGCGGCTTCAACTCCGCCACCGTACTGACGTCTGCAGAGAAAGGACCATGACATGCCGACCTTCACCTTGGCCGACCTCAATCGGGTGATCCAGGAGGGCGCCGGCCGGGACGGGAACGCCGACTGGGACAGCGACGTGCTGGATCAGCCGTTCAGCGATCTCGGCTACGACTCGCTCGCGCTGCTGGAGACGGCCAGCCGGGTGGAACGGGAGTTCGGCGCCCGGATCGCCGACGACGTGGCGACCGAACTCAGGACCCCGCGCTCCTTCGTCGACCACGTCAACCACCTGCTCGGCGCCGCGTCCGCGCGCCCCTGACCGAAGGACATCGAGATGACTGACGCGAGCGTCGCGGCCGTTGCCACGTTCGACGAGGAACAGGCGCTGGACATCCGGGAGCGGCAGATCGCCGTGCTGGGGAGCTGGCGGCAGATCGGCCACGCCATCCTGGTGGTGAGCGAGCTCGGCGTCGCCGACCACCTGGTGGCGGGCCCGCGGACCGCCGAGGAACTGGCCGAGGCGACCGAGGCGGACGCCGACGCGCTGCGCCGGGTGCTGCGCTGCGTGGCCACGGTCGGCGTGTTCGCCGAGCGGACGGACGGCCGCTTCGAGCTGACCCCGCTGGCCGAGGGGCTGCGCGCGGACCGGATCGGGGGACTGCGCCCGATGGTCCTGTTCAGCGCGGCCGCGTTCACCCGGTTGCCGTACGCGGAGATCATGCACAGCGTCCGCACCGGTGAACCGGCCTTCGACCAGGTCTTCGGCATGTCGTTCTACCAGTACCTGGAAGCGAACCCGGAGGTGAACCGGTTCTTCGAGGGGTTCATGGCGCACTGGAGCCGGCGGCTGGCCGACCGGTTCGCCGGCGAGCTGGCCCCGGAGCGCTTCGGCCGGATCGCCGACGTCGGCGGCGGCAACGGCTACTTCCTGTCGAAGATGCTGCAGCGCCACTCCACCGGTACCGGGGTGCTGCTGGACCTGCCCACGGTGGTGGCCGACGCCGAGCCGGTACTCAAGGAGCACGGCGTCACCGAACGGGTGACCGTCGTGGCCGGCGACTTCTTCACCGACCCGCTGCCGGCCGGCTGCGACGCGTACATCCTGAAGTCGATCATCCACAACTGGCCGGACGAGCGCTGCCTGGCGATCCTGCGCCGGGTCCGGGAGACGATCGGCGACACGGACGCCCGGCTGATCATGATCGACCAGATCGTGCCACCGCTGAACCAGTGGGACCACTCGAAGATCATCGACCTCGACATGCTGGTGCTCTTCGGTGGCAAGGAGCGCAATCTGCGCGAGTGGCAGCAGTTGTTGACCGCCGGCGGCTTCGAACTGGCCAACGAGCCGGCCGCACGCGGCTGGGCGCTTCTGGAAGCCCGTCCGGTCCGGTAACCCCACCGTCCCAACAGGAGTCGTGATGTCCCGCATCGACGTCGACCACCCGGTGGTCACGATGATCAACACGTTCGAGGTGGAACCCGAGAACCAGCAGCAGCTGATCAACATCCTGGTCGAGACCACGGTGTCGGTCATGTGCAAGGTGCCCGGGTTCGTCTCGGCCAACATCCACGCCAGCCTCGACGGCACCCGGGTGGTCAATTACGCCCAGTGGGAGAGCGAGGAGCACATCACCGCGATGCTCAACGACCCGGACGTGCACCCGCACTTCACCCAGGTCCGCGAGATCGCCCGTCCCGACCGTAAGCACTACCGCGTCATCTACAGCGAGGAGGCGTGATGGCCGACGAGACCACCAGCGTGCTGATCGTGGGCGGCGGCCCGGTCGGCCTGGCCACCGCCGTGTTCCTGGCCCATCAGGGCGTCCGGCCGATCCTGGTCGAGCGGCGGTCCGGCTCCTCGGTGATCCCCCGGGCCACCGGCATCCACGCCCGCACCATGGAGCTGTTCCGCTCGGTGGGGCTGGAGGAGGCGGTACGCGCCGCCGGCATGGAGATCGTCGGGCCGGGCAAGGAGCTGGAGAAGGTCCGCGCCGGCCGTGCCACCCCGCTGGTCATGCGCGGCGCGCAGTCGCTCGCGGCGCTCGGCCAGTCGTTCGTGATGGAGGCGCACGACCCGCCGTACGCCGACTTCACCCCCAGCTGGCCGATCTGGTGCGGGCAGGACCACTACGAGCCGATCCTGCTGGACGCGGCGCGCAAGCACGGCGCCGACGTCCGGTTCGATCACGAGGTGCGGTCGCTGACGCAGGACGCCGACGGCGTCGAGGCGGTGGTCGAGGACCTGGCCACCGGCACCACCCGCACCGTCCGGGCCGACTACGCGGTCGCCGCCGACGGGGTGCGCAGCCCGATCCGCGCGGCCCTCGGTATCGGCCAGCGCAGCCAGGGCGTGGCCGGCCAGTTCGTCAGCATCATCTTCCGGGCGACCATCGACGTGGTCGCCGAGCCGCGCGACTTCACGCTCGTCTACCTGCTCAACCCGAAGGCCCAGGGCCTGCTGCTCTTCATCGAACCGGGCCGGTGGATGTTCGGGGTCAACTACTACCCGGAGCGCGGCGAGTCGCCGGCGGACTTCACCCCGGAGCGCTGCGTGGAACTGGCCCGGATCGCCGCCGGCGTGCCGGACCTGGCCGTCGACGTCGAGTCGGCCACCCCGTGGGAGGCCAAGCACATGGTGGCCGACACGTTCCGGTCCGGGCGGATCTTCCTGGCCGGCGACGCCTGCCACGCACACCCGCCGGCCGGTGGGTTCGGGGTGAACGCCGGCATCCAGGACGCGCACAACCTGGCGTGGAAGCTAGCCGCCGTGGTCCGCGGCGAGGCCGCACCGAGCCTGCTGGACACGTACGACGTGGAGCGCCGCCCGGTCGGCGCCGCCACCGCCGACCAGGCCTGGATGCTGTTCCGCACCCGGGGCAAACTCGCCGACGAGGAGAAGGCGGCGTTCCGGGACTTCGTGATCGTGACGATGGGGTACCGGTACGACTCCTCCGCCGTCGTGGGTGCCGAGCCGGGCCAGGAGGTGCTGCCCCGGGAGCTGACGTTCACCGGAGCACCCGGCAGCCGGGCACCGCACGTGTGGCTGACCCGGGCCGGCCGGCGGCTCTCCACGATCGACCTGTTCCAGGGCGGCTTCGTGCTGCTGACCGGCGAGGACGGCGCGGCCTGGCTGTCCGCGGCCAAGAGCGTCGCGAACGGTGCGGTGACCGCGCACCTGATCGGGCCGTCCGGCGACCTGTCCGACCCGGACGGCACCTGGGCCGGCGCGTACGGCGTGTCCAGCGAGGGTGCCGTGCTGGTCCGGCCGGACGGCATGGTGGCCTGGCGGTCACCCGGCGCGGCCGCCGACCCGGAGCGGGCGCTCGGCGACGCGCTCGGGGCCGTCCTCGGCAAGGAACTCTGATGGCTTGGCGCGCGCTCATGGTGATGCGGATGAAGCCGGAACACGCCGACCCGGTGGCCGAACTGTTCGCCGAGCACGACAAGGACGACATGCCCACCACCGTCGGCATCTCCCGGCGGACCCTGTTCCGCTACCACGACCTGTACATGCATCTGCTGGAGGCGGACACCGACGTCCTCGGCCGGCTGCTGGCCGCCCGGGACCGTCCCGACTTCCAGCACATCAACGCCAAGCTCGGCGACTACCTGGAGCGGTACGACCCGGAGAGCTGGCGGGAGCTGAAGGACTCGATGGCGACACCGTTCTACACGTGGTCCCCGGACAAGGAGTGACGCCACCATGCACAAGGATCTGAACCGGCAGGACCTGACCGAGCTGATGCAGGCGTACAAGAAGACCAGTCTGCTGCGTACCGGCGTCGAGCTGGGTGTGTTCGACGTGCTGGCCGCCGCGCCGGCATCGGCGACGGTGGTCGCCGAGCGGATCGGCAGCGATCCCCGGGGCGTGCGGGTGCTGCTCGAGGCGCTCGCCGCGATCCGGCTGCTGGACGCCGACGAGGGGCTGTTCCGGCTCACTCCGGTGGCGGCCGAGCACCTGGTGAGCACCGGCCGCGGCTATGTCGGCGGGATGGTCCGGGTGATGGCCGGCGATCGGGAGTGGGACGCGCTGCGCGACCTGAGCGCCGCGGTGCGCGCCGGTGGCACCGTCCTGGACGTGCACGCCGAGACCCCCGGCTACGACTACTGGGAGGACTTCGCCTCCTACGCGACCGCCGTGGCCGAGCCCACCGCCGAGGTGGTGGCCCGGGTGCTCGGCCCGTGGGCCGACGAGCGCCCGGCGCTCGACGTGCTCGACGTCGCCTGCGGGCACGGCGTGTACGGCTACGTGCTCGCCGCCCACCAGCCGAAGGCCAAGGTCTGGTCGCTGGACTGGCCCAACGTGCTGGCCATCGCGGAGAAGCATGCCGAGCGCCTGGGCGTGCGCGACCGGATGGAGCAGCTGCCCGGCGACATGTTCGAGGTGCCGCTCGGCGGACCCTACGACGTGGTGCTGCTGACCAACGTGACGCACCACTTCTCCGAGGAACGGGTCACCGAGTTGCTGGGCCGGCTGCGCGGCGCGCTGAAGCCGGACGGCCGGCTGGTCATCGTCGGCTTCACGGCCGGTGACGGCCCGCCCGCGGAGGACCCGGCGCCGTACCTGTTCTCCGTGCTGATGCTGGTGTGGACGTTCGAGGGGGAGTCGCACACGGTCGACGCGTACAACCGGGCGCTGCGCAAGGCCGGCTTCAGCGAGGCCACCGTCCATCACACCGACCTGCCGTTCCGCGTCCTGGTCGCGGACCGGCGCTGAGGGGGTCGCCATGTTCCAGCAACCCCTCGTCAAGATCGCACACGCCGACATCGCCGGCACCCGGCGCCTGGGCGGCGACGTGCGCGTCCTGCTCAGCCCGAAGACGGTGGACGCGACCGACGGGTTCCTCGGCACGATCACGATCGAGCCGGGCGAGTTCGTCGCCGAGCAGTACCACCCGTACTCGGACAAGTTCTGCTACCTGGTGCGCGGCGAAGTGACCATGCGGGTGGACGGCGAGGAGATCACGCTCGCCCCGGACGAGGCCCTGATGGTCCGCCGCGGCCAGCGGCACCGCTTCGCCAACCACGGCACCGGGCAGGCGTTCCTGGTCTTCGGGATCGCCCCGCTCGCGCCCCGGCCCGACCTGGGCCACGTCGACACCGAGGAACTACCCCATCCGGACGCCCCGCTGCCGCAGGTCGGCGGCGTGCAATGAGTGGAGAGTGAGGGACCGATGGCCGGACACACCGACAACTCGATCGTCATCAAGGCCCCGTTCGACCTGGTCTGGGACATGACCAACGACATCGAGTCCTGGCCCGTGCTGTTCAGCGAGTACGCCGAGGCGGAGGTGACCGGGCGGAACGGCGACGCCGTCATGTTCCGGCTCACCATGCACCCGGACCCGGAGGGCCGGGTGTGGAGCTGGGTCTCCGAACGGGTGCCCAGCCGGGACGAGAAGATGGTCCGGGCCCGCCGGGTCGAGACCGGCGCGTTCAAGTACATGCACCTGTTCTGGGAGTACACCGAGGTGGACGGCGGTGTGCGGCTGCGCTGGGTGCAGGACTTCGAGCTGCGCGCGGGCGCGCACACCGACGACGCGGGCATGACCGAACACCTCAACCGCACCACCCGACACCAGCAGGCCCGGATCAAGGAGGCGGTCGAGAAGGCCGCCGCCGACCGCGGCCTCAGCGCGTGACCGGGCGGCCCTGATGGCCATCACGCATCCGGCCACGCTGCGGCCCGGCGAGACCGCCACCGCGGACGACTGGGTGGTCTGTCCCGGCTGTGCGGTGCTGGTCTACCGCAAGCGGTTGCGCCGCGACCTCGCGGTGTGCCCGGAGTGCGGCCACCACGGGCGGCTCACCGCGGCCGAGCGGCTCGACCAGCTCCTCGATCCGGGCAGCGCCGTCCCGCTCGGCCCGGTCGTGCCTCCGCGCGACCACCTGGAATTCGTGGACACCCGGCCGTACCCGGACCGGTTGCGCGCCGCGCGGGCCGGCAGCGGACTGGAGGAGGCCGTCGTCTGCGTCCACGGGCGCATCGACGGCCACCCGGTGTACGCCGCCGTGATGGACTTCCGGTTCCTCGGCGGCAGCCTCGGCGCCGCGGTCGGCGAGATGATCACGCGGACGGCCGAGGCGGCGCTCGCCGACCGGACACCGCTGCTGCTGGTCAGCGCGTCCGGCGGCGCCCGGATGCAGGAGGGCGCCCTGTCCCTGATGCAGATGGCCCGGACCAGTGCCGCGCTGGGCGAACTCGACGAGGCCGGCATCCTGACCATCTCCCTGGTCACCGATCCGACCTACGGCGGCGTGGCGGCCTCCTTCGCGACCCTGTGCGACGTGATCATCGCCGAGCCCCGGGCGCGGCTGGGCTTCGCCGGCCCGCGGGTGATCCAGCAGACCATCCGGCAGGTGCTGCCGGCCGGCTTCCAGGAAGCCGAGTCGCTGCTGGAGAACGGGCTGATCGACGACATCCGGCCGCGGTCGGCGCTGCGGCAGACGCTGTCCCGGCTGCTGACCTTCGCGGCCGCCCGCGGCCACCGCTGGCCGGCCGCCGGGGACGGTGCCCTGGTACGCGACCCGGAGGCGCTGCCCTCCCGGGACGCCTGGGAGACCGTACGCATGGCCCGCGACCTCGGCCGGCCGACCACGGTGGACTACCTCGGCTACCTGGTCGAGGGCTTCCAGGAGCTGCACGGCGACCGGGTCTCCGGCGACTGCCCGGCCATCGTCGCCGGCGTCGGGCGGCTGGACGGGCGCGCGGTGGTGGTCGTCGGGCACCAGAAGGGGCACGAGCCCGGGGAACTGATGGCGCGGAACTTCGGGATGGCGACGCCGTCCGGGTACCGCAAGGCCGCCCGGCTGATGCGCCTGGCCGCCAAGCTCGGGGTGCCGGTGGTCACGCTGATCGACACCCCGGGTGCGTACCCGGGGGTGAGCGCGGAGACCGGCGGGCAGGCCGGTGCCATCGCGGAGAACCTGCGCCTGATGGCCGGACTGCCGGTGCCCGTGGTCGCGGTCGTGACCGGCGAGGGCGGCAGCGGCGGCGCGCTGGCGCTCGGCGTCGCCAACCGGGTGCTCATGCTGGCCAACGCGGTCTACTCGGTGATCAGTCCGGAGGGCTGCGCGGCCATCCTGTGGAAGGACCCGGCCGCGGCACCCCGGGCGGCGGCCGCACTGCGCCCGCAGGCCCGTGAACTGCTGCGTACCCAGGTGGTCGACGCGGTCGTGCCGGAGCCGGACGGCGGAGCCCAGGCGGATCCGGTGCGGGCCGCCGCCGCGTTGCGGGCCGGGCTGCTCGCGGCCCTCGACGAGCTGCGCGAGATGACCCCGGGTGATGTGGTGGCCGACCGCCGGGCCCGGTTCCGCCGGCTCGGCACCCCGACAGGAGTGACCAGTGTCTGATGACCCGCTCGACGACGTCGGCCGGAGATTGTCCCGGCTGGTGTCCGCACTGCCCGGACCGGTGCGCCGGATCCGGCTCCAGCAAGGCGACGTCGTGGTCGACGTGGAGTGGCCCGGCGAGGTCACCACGGTGGCCTCCGCCGCCGCGGCCCCGCCGCCGGTGGCGGCCGCCGACCCGGCCGAGACCGAGGCGCACTACGTGTGCGCGGCCCTGGTGGCCACGTTCTACCGGGCGCCGAAACCGGGCGCGGACCCGTTCGTCCGGACCGGCGACACCGTCGTGGCCGGCCAGCAGATCGCCATCCTGGAGGCGATGAAGATGATGATGCCGGTGACGGCGGACGTCGCCGGGGAGGTGACGCGGGTGCTGGTCGAGGACGGCGCCCCGGTCGAGTACGGCCAGCGTCTGTTCGCCATCGCGCCGCCTACGGCGGACTGAGACCGACGAGGGGAACCGTGTTCGACACAGTGCTCATCGCCAACCGTGGCGAGATCGCGGTACGCGTGGCGCGGACCTGCCGCGAGATGGGCGTCCGTACCGTGGCCGTCTACTCCACCGCCGACCGGGACTCCGCGGTGACGCGGATCGCCGACTCGGCCGTCCACATCGGACCGGCGCCGGCCAGGCGCAGCTACCTGAACGTGCCGGCGGTCATCGAGGCGGCCCGGCAGTCCGGCGCGGACGCCATCCATCCCGGCTACGGCTTCCTCTCCGAGGATCCGGACTTCGCCGAGGTCTGCGAGGCGCACGGCATCGTGTTCATCGGACCGCCGCCGGGGGTGATGGCGACGATGGGGGACAAGGCGCTGGCGCGCGCCGTGCTCTCCCGGGCCGGCCTGCCGGTGCTGCCCGGCAGCGAGGCGTCCGTGGACGACGTGAGTACGGCGCGCGACCTCGCCGACGGGATCGGCTACCCGGTCATCATCAAGGCCGTCGCGGGTGGTGGCGGCCGCGGTGTCCGGGTGGTGTCCGAACCGGGCGACCTGCCGCAGGCCTACCACGAGTCACGGGCGTCCGCGCAGGCGCTCTTCGCCGACAGCCGGGTCTATCTGGAGCGGTACCTGCAGTCCGCACGGCACGTCGAGGTCCAGGTCCTCTGCGACCGGTACGGCAACGCGGTGCACCTGGGCGAACGGGACTGCTCGGTGCAGCGCCGGCACCAGAAGCTGATCGAGGAGTCACCCGCGCCCGGGCTGTCCGCGGATCTGATCGACCGGATGCGCGCGGCCGCGGTGCGCGGTGCGCTCGCCGTCGGGTACGAGGGCGTCGGCACCTTCGAGTTCCTGGTCGGCGGCGACGACGACTTCTACCTGATGGAGGTCAACTGCCGGATCCAGGTTGAGCACCCGGTGACCGAGATGGTCACCGGCATCGACCTGGTCCGACAGCAGCTGCTGGTGGCGTCCGGTGAACCGCTCGATCTGCAGCAGTCCGACGTGGTGGTCCGGGGCGTGGCCGTGGAGTGCCGGGTCAACGCCGAGGACCCGGACCGGGACTTCCTGCCCACCGCGGGCACGCTCACCGAGTTCGAGCCGTCCGGCGGGCCGTTCGTCCGGGTGGACACGCACGCCTACCGGGGCTACCGGGTGCCGCTGGAGTACGACTCGCTGCTGGCGAAGGCCGTGGTGTGGGCGCCCGACCGGGACGAGGCCCTGGCCCGCATGGCGCGGGTGCTGGCCGAGTTCCGGGTCGCCGGTCCCGGCGTGTGCACGAGCATCGGCTTCCTGCGTACCGCGATCGAGCACCCGCTGTTCCGGGGCGCCAAGCACGACACCTCGTTCACCGAGACGTTCCTCTCATGACACCGGGGGCGGGCTGCCGGGCAGCCGGGCCAGGCCGGTCTCATAGGCGAAGAAGACCAGTTGGGCGCGGTCGCGGGCGCCGAGTTTGGCCATCGCCCGGTGTACGTGGGTGCGGGCGGTGGACGGGCTCATGAACAGGCGCCGGCCGATCTCCTCGTTGCTCAGGCCACCGGCCACGAGCGTCATCACCTCGCGCTCGCGGTCGGTGAGCCCGGCCAGCCTGGAGCGGTCCACCTGTCGCGGCGTGTCCACCGGGGACTGCGCCACGAACTGGGCGATGAGCCGTTTGGTGGCACCCGGGGAGAGCAGCGCGTCCCCGGCCGCCACCACCCGCAACGCGGTACGCAGGTCGGCGGGCTCGATGTCCTTGGTGAGGAACCCGCTGGCGCCGGCGCGCAGGGCGTCCGCGACGTAGTCGTCGAGCTCGAAGGTGGTGAGCACCACGACCCGGGTGGCCGCCAGGGCGGGGTCGGCGAGCAGCAGCCTGGTGGCCTCCAGGCCGTCCATGACCGGCATCTGCACGTCCATCAGCACGATGTCCGGCCGGGTCGAGCGGACCACCTGCAGCGCCTCGGTGCCGTTGCCCGCCTCGCCGACCACCTCGAGGTCGTCGCTGTTGTCCAGCACGCCGCGCAGGCCCGCGCGGATCAGGGCCTGGTCGTCGGCGATCACCACCCGGATCGTCATGCGGCCGCCCGCACCGGTAGCCGGGCGTGCACCCGGAATCCGCCGCCGGGCCGGAATCCGGCGTCCAGCGACCCGTGCACCGCGGAGACCCGCTCGGCCATCCCGGCCAGGCCGAACCCCTGCGCCACCGGTTGCCGGCGGGCCGAGCCGTCGTCGGTTATCTCGATGGTGAGCGCGTCCGGTTCGTAGCGGACCTCGACGGTGACCGTGGTGGCCTCCGCGTGCCGGATCACGTTCGTCAGCGACTCCTGGATCACCCGGTACGCGGTGAGGTCGAGCGTCGACGACAACGGTCGTGGCCGGCCCGACACCGCCTTGTCGACGTGCAGTCCGGCGGTGCGCGCGACGTCCAGCAGGTCGTCGAGCTGCGCGAGGCTGTTCGGCTGGTCCCGCTCGCCGCGCAGGATCGTCAGCACGCCCTTGAGTTCGCCCAGGCCCTGCCGGGCCGATTCGCGGATCGACCGCAGCGCCGCCCGCGCCTGCGCCGGCCGTTCCTCGAGGACGTCGTCGGCGAGCCCGGCCTGGATGGTGATCGCGGCCATCGTCTGGCCGAGTACGTCGTGCATCTCCCGGGCGATGCGGAGCCGTTCCTGGGTGACCTGCCGGGCCGCCTCGCGTTCGCGTTCGGCGGCGGCGAGTTCGATCCGTTCCCGCCGGCTGCGCAGGGTCTCGCCGAGCAGCACGATCGACACGAGCAGCGCCACGTCGTTGATCACCGCGTTGATCACGGGGAGCGCCGACATGTTGAACTGGGACTGGCGCGCGAACAGTCCGCCGATCACGAAGACGGCCGCCACCAGCAGCGCCCACTGGAACCGGCCCGCGACCGCGGCGGAGAAGAGCGCGGCGGCCAGCGGTATCGCGGCGGCGATGCCCGGGTACTCCAGAATGTAGTACGTCATCAGGGTGGCGATCGTCGCGAACAGCACGGCCAGCGGCCACCGGCGGCGCGCCAGCAGCAGCCCGCCCGTGATCACGCCGAGCAGGTAGGCCACCGCGTCCGGGGGGCGTGAGTTCGGCTCGTCGGCCACCTGGATCGCGATCACCACCGCACCCGCGACGGCCGTCGCCAGCACCGCATCCGCGAGTATCGGAACCGGCGGTCTGCGCCACCACTGTTCGACCACATCGCCCAACCTATCCGTACCCGGGCCGGGTGCCGTAGGCGCGACGGCCGGGTACGCCCAGCGCCGTACCGGGCGGAGCGAGCTACGCGGATCGCCGTACCCGGGCGCCGGTGGCGGGCGGATGTCCGGAAGGTCCGCGGGCCGGTAGCGTGCGGACGTCACCTGCCCGCCGGCGAGAGAGCTTGGGAACCAGCCTGAATGACCATCCCATGGTGGGTGCTGCCGCAGTCGCTCGCGCTCGCGGTCGTACACCTCTACCTGTGGTGGCGCACGGTCCACGGCACCACGGTCCGAGCCGGGCGGACGCGGCGGATCGGCACGCTGGTGCTGGCGGTGCTGTGGGCGTCGATCCCCGCGGCTCTGGTCGCCATGCACGTGTGGGATCCGGACGTGGCGGCCTGGATCGTCTGGCCCGGCTTCCTCTGGTACGCGCTGATGGTCCAGATGACGCTGGTGCTGCTGCTGGTGGAGCCGGTCCGAGCGGTGGCCGCGCTGGTCCGCCGGCGCCGGGCCCGGCCGGTCGACGCGGACCGGCGGCGGGTGCTGGCCCGCGGCATCACGGTGGCCGCCGGCGTCGCGGCCGGCGGGATCACCGGGTACGGCATGGCCACCGCGTTCGGCGCGCCGGACCTGGAGCGCGTCACGGTCCGGATCCGCCGGCTCTCGCCCACGGCGGCCGGATTCAGGATCGCGGTCCTGTCCGACCTCCACCTCGGTGTGATGATCGGGAAGTCGTACGCCCAACGGATCGTCGACATCGTCAACGCCGAGAATCCCGACCTGATCGCGATCGTCGGCGACCTGGTGGACGGAACCGTCCAGCACCTCGGGCCGGACGCCGCACCGTTGCAGGGGCTGCGCGGCAGGTACGGGACCTACTTCGTCACCGGCAACCACGAGTACATCTCCGGTGCCGACGCATGGGTGCGGGAACTCGGGCGCCTCGGCATCCGGACGCTGCGCAACGAGCGGGTGGCGCTGCCCGGGTTCGATCTGGCCGGGGTCACCGACGTCACCGGTGCGGAGGAGCGGGACGCCCCGGACTTCGACCGGGCGCTCGGCGGCCGTGACCCGGGCCGTCCGGTGGTCCTGCTGGCACATCAGCCGGTGCACGTGCACGAGGCCGCCCGCCGCGGCGTTGATCTGCAACTGTCCGGACACACCCACGGCGGTCAGTTCATTCCGATCAACATCTTCACGGCCATGGAGCAGCCCACGCTCGCCGGGCTGGAACGGTACGGCGACACCCAGCTCTTCGTCACCCGCGGTGCGGGTTTCTGGGGACCGCCGGTGCGGGTCGGCTCACCACCGGACATCGGCATCGTCGAGCTGCGCCCGGCGCAGTGACATCGCCGGCGCCCGCCGGTGCCCGTCCGCCCGCCGACGGCTGACCGGGGCCCGGTGGGTGTGCCGGCCGGAACGCGGATGTCTTGTCGCCGACACAGACACGCGCCGGGCAGGGCGGCGGCGCACAATCGAATCTTCCCGCAATCGCACCTTTTGTATGCCGGCTCGCACCCCGGAGGCACGGTGGAAGCGATGCGTCTTCAGGTCGTCGCCGGGCCTGCCCTCGGTATGGCGTACCGGATCGTGCCCGGACCGCAGACCATCGGGCGCGACGAGCAGGCGGACCTGGTGCTACCCGACCCCGATGTGAGCCGCCGGCATGCCCAGCTGAGCTGCGACGGCGAGACGGTCACCCTCGCCGACATCGGGTCGACGAACGGCACGTTCCGCAACGGCGATCGCATCGTTGCGCCGGTCCGGCTGCGACCCGGAGATGTGATCGGGTGCGGCCGGAGCCGGCTCGCCTACGTGCCGGAGCCGGAAGCGGGAACGTCCGGCGCGCACCCGGGGGACGCGCGACGGTCGCCGCCCGCCGCTACCGGCGTCCCCCGGGTCCGGTTCGGCCGGGTGATGCTGGTCGGTGGCCTGGTGGAGGCGGTGGGGCTCCTGGCGGCCGGCGTCGTGACGCTGGTCGGGAAGACCGCGCTGAGTACGCCGCTGTGGCTGCTGACCCCGGTCGCCGCGGTCGTCGCGGGCATGGTCAAGGCGGCCACCGAGGCGGCCGCCGGTCCGGCCCATGCTCCGGCCGGCGGCACAAGGACGAACGTGCGCACCGGCGTCCCGGTATGGGCCGCGGTCCTGGCCGTCCTCCTGGTGATCGGCGTGGGCGGCTACGGCGTCGCGGCCGGTGCCCGGTACGCGATCGGGTGGGTGACCGGCGACGAGCCGCGGACCGGCGGCGAGCGCCTCGCGGCCGCACCGCGCTCCGACCGCAGTGGGCAGGTCACCGTCAAGGTCACCAGCATCGCGAACACCAGGCATTTCACCAAGGTCACGATGGCCGTGACCAACGGGGAGGACGAGCCCGCGACTCTGACCCTCTACGCCAACTGCGTCCTGTCCGCCGGCGACGTCACGCTGGAGGCCGACACGTTCCGCAGCGACTGGGCGGACACGGTGCCGCCGGGCAGCACCCAGAAGGGCGTGGTGACATTCGCCGGCCATCTGCCGCCGGGCGCGGCCACCGCGCAGCTGAGCATCAACCGGGTCTTCGTCTTCGGCCGGTTCGGGAAGGACGACTCCATCGTGATCCGGTCCATTCCGCTGCGCGCGGCGTGAGCGGCGCGCAGGCGTGTCCGCCACGCGCATCGGATACTGGGGTGCATGAACGACAGCGACGACATCGGGCCGACGCCGGGAGTTCTGACGCCCTACCAGAGACTCGACGACGTGCTGGTCGGCTACGCGGGAACCGTGCGCGAGGTGCTGGCCGACAACTTCGTGGGTCTGTACCTGCTGGGCTCACTGGCGATCGGTGACTTCGATCTGACCAGCGACGTCGACTTCATGGTGGTGACCGGGAACGAGTTGAGCGACGACGAACTGCACCGCCTGCGGCCCGCGCATCGGGAGTTCACCGGCCGGGACACCCGCTGGGTGAAGCACTTCGAGTACTCGTTGTTCTCCCTGCGGAAACTCGGCGCGAAGTCGTCGCCCTACCGGGACGACGGAAGCCGCAACGAGTCTGCCGACCGGCTGCTCTGGTACTTCGACAACGGCGCGCGGACGCCCGTCTTCTCCGATCACGACAACTCCCTGGTGTCGCGCTGGACGCTGCGGCACCGGAGCCGCCCGGTGCTCGGGCCGGAACCGGCGACCTTCGCGCCGGAGGTGACGGCGAATGAGCTGCGACGTGAGATCAGAAGCTCGATGCTCGGATGGGAGAGGCTCGTCATCGACGATGCCTCGCCGTTCGACAACCGGTTCCACCAGGTGTTCCTGGTGCTGAACAACTGCCGCACCCTGCAGGGCCTGCACCACGGCCGGATCACCTCCAAGAAGGAGGGCGTGCACTGGGCGAAACGGCATCTCGACCCGGAGTGGCACACGTTCATCGAGCACTGCTGGCAGGAACGCCAGGATACGGGCATCAACGTCAGGCAGCCGGCGGATCCGGAAGCCTTCCGGCGGACCATCGCCTTCATGCGGTACACGGCTCGGCTCGCCGAGGCGTACCGGGTGCCGTCAGCTGAGCGGCACGCCGGCCGGTGACGAGGCGGTCGGTCCGGCGGGATCGTTCCAGGGGAACGGGGTGAGGTCGGGCGCGACCCAGGTGCCGCGCGCCTCGGCGCCGGCCAGTGTCGCGGACCGGTAGAAGCGGGTGAGCAGGCGCTTGTCGAACAGGGCGGGGGTCCGGCCGGCGAACGCGGCGAAGTCCTCCTCGTGATTCTCGGCCGCGTGGTACCCGACCAGTTCCACCCATGCCCGGCTCACCGTGGTCGGTACTTCTGCGGTGCGCCCGGTCGCCATCACCTGAGCCATCAGCGCTTCGAAGGCCGGTGCGGCCGGGCCGGGACCCGTGGGCGGCGGTGTGGTCATGGGTGCGCCTCCGTCCGGGTGCGCAGAGCGGTGTTGCCCGTCGGCAAGGACGGCCAGATCGGATTATAGGAAATCGTGGTTCCGGGGCGAGGGATTAACGTCCGCCGGACCGCGGAGCGTGATACACCGGACCGCGGAGCGTGATAAACCAGGCCGCCGCGGGCGGCTCAGTCGGCGAGTGCCTTGGCGATCGCGTCGCGCGCCGCGTCGCGCAGGGCGGCCGCGTCGGCGAAGTCGGCCGGCGCGAGCGGCGCCAGCACCTCGACCCGCGCCCGGATGTGGTCGCGCAGGATCAGCCCCTCCCGGGGCAGGGCTCGCCGGGTGCCGTGCACGGCGATCGGGAAGACCGGCACGCCGTGCCGCACCGCCAGCTCGAACGCGCCGGCCTTGAACGGCAGCAGGGTGCCGTCCGAGGTACGCCGTCCCTCGGGGAACATCATCAGGGGCGCACCGGACGCCAGCAGCGTGCTGCAGCGCTCCATCATCCGCCGCACCGACGACCCGCTGCCGCGGACCACCGGCACGTATCCGTTGAGGCGCATGTTCCAGCCGATCACCGGCACCCGGAAGATCTCGTCCTTGGAAACCCACTTGAACGGCCGGAACAGCGCGAACAGCACCAGGATGTCGATCAGCGAGGCATGGTTCGCGACCAGCACCGCCGCTCCGCGCCAGGGCAGCCGGTCGCGGCGGTGGATCCGCAGCCGCCACAGCGGGTTGACGTAGACGTAGAACGCGGCCCAGGCCGACGAGTAGAGGTGCAGTGCGACCCGGCGCCGGTCGAACGGCAGCGTCACCAGCCACACCAGCACCGCACCGGCGAAGAAGACCGGGGAGGTGATGCCGATGAAGGCCCAGTACCCGACGGAGAACACCTGCAGCATGCCGACATTCTCCTCAATCGTCGTCGGAGCGGCCGAGGCCGACGTCGGCCAGGCCCTCGCGGTCCGTGCCGGTCGGTCCGTCGGCGACGGCACGGGCGGCGGCCCGCCGCCGGGTTCCGGTCCGGATCAGCGTGCCTAGGCCGACCAGCGCCGCCACCACCGCGACGGCCAGCCACGGTGCGACCCCCTCCAGGAACGCCAGGAGCCGCCAGACCTGGGAGAGGGCGTACCAGATCCACCAGCCGCCGAGGTCGTCCGGTTCGAGCGTGGTCAGCGGGGGACCGGTGGTCGCGAAGGGGAACACCCCGGGACCGTATCCGCCGGCCGCAAGCCGCCCGTGCACCGGGCGCCGCGAGCCGGCCGGCACTGGCCGGACGGTGCGGGTGGGCTCCTCCGTTCGGCCCTGATCCCGGATCGTCGTTCAGCCGGCGGCGGCGCGGCCGATGGCTAGGGACAGCTGTCTTCGCACACCCCCCGGCGCAGCAAGGCAAAGGACTCCGACATGACGCACGAACGCCGCAAGACTCCGCGCCTGACGCACGGCCGGCGGAGGACCCCACCGGGTGCACCGCGACGGGCCCCGGACGTGAGCGTCGTCATCCCCACGCTCAACGAGGCGCTGAACCTGCCGCACGTCTTCGAGGCGCTACCCGCCGGCCTGCACCAGGTGGTCCTGGTCGACGGCGGCTCCACCGACGGGACCGTCGAGGTGGCCCGGCAGCTGCGCCCCGACGTCGTCGTGGTGCAGCAGACCCGGACCGGCAAGGGCAACGCGCTGGCCACCGGCTTCGCCGCCTGCACCGGTGACGCCATCGCGATGATCGACGCGGACGGATCCACCGACCCCGCCGAGATCCACCGCTTCATCGAGGCGCTCACCGACGGCGCCGAGTTCGCCAAGGGCTCCCGCTTCGCCAAGGGCGGGCACAGCCACGACATCACGCCGCTGCGCCGGGTCGGCAACGAGGGCCTCAACTTCGTGGTCAACCGTCTCTTCGGCACCAGGTTCACCGACCTGTGCTACGGCTACAACGCGTTCTGGCGCCGCGCGGTGCCGGTGATGGACCTGCCGCCCACCGACCTGCCGCGTCCGGCCGACGGAAGCAAGCTGTGGGGCGACGGCTTCGAGATCGAGACCCTGATCAACATCCGGGTCGCGGCCAGCGGCATGCGGGTCAAGGAGGTCTCCAGCATCGAGCACCTCCGCATCCACGGCACCAGCAACCTGGACACCTTCCGCGACGGCGCCCGGGTGCTCCGTACCATCGTCAGTGAATTCCGGCGCCGCACCGCGCAGCGGCGTGCCGCGGCCAAGGCCGCCACCCGGCCCGCCGGGTCCGCCGAGCGGGTCAGGACCGTCCCGGTGCTCACCGTTCCCGGCGGCAGCTGGCACGGCACCGTGGACGCGTTGCTGACCTCCGAGTCGGAGAGCCGGAACGCCGCGGACGAGTCCGAGATTCGCGGATGACCGCCGCGGGCCCGGCTCAGGCCAGCATCGTCATTCCCTGCCACAGCGAGCGCGGGTGGGACGCGCTGGTCGGTGCGGTCGCGTCGGCGCTCGCGCAGCGGCCCGCCCCGGCCGAGGTGGTCGTGGTGGTCGACCACAACCCCCGGCTGTACGAGCGGGCGCGGCGCGAGTTGTCCGGGGTGACCGTGCTGGAGAACCGTTTCCCCCAGGGCGCCTCGGGCACCCGTAACACCGGGGCCTGGCACACCACCACGCCGTTGGTGGCCTTCCTGGACGGAGACATCAAGGCCGGCCCGCAATGGCTGGCGCAACTGGTGGCGCCGTTCGAGGACCCGTCGGTGGTCGGCACCGGCGGGGCCATCGCGGCCGCCTGGCACCGGTCCCAGCCGCGGTGGATGCCCGACGAACTGCTGTGGGCGGTGGGCGCGTCGTACGCCGGGATGCCGGTCGACACCGCGCCGGTGCGCAACGTGTGGTCGGCCAGCATGGCCGTACGGCGTGACGTCTTCACCGAGGTCCGTGGTTTCCGCGAGGGGTTCGGCAAGCTCGGCGGCCGGAACCGCCCCGAGGACACCGACCTCTGCCTGCGGATGAACGCCACCGGCGGCCGATGGATGTACGTGCCGAAGGCCGTGGTGGACCACCACGTTCCGGCCGAGCGGTCCACGTTCCGGTTCGTGCTGCGCCGCTGCTACGCCGAGGGGCGCGGCAAGGTGCAGATGGCCGGGCTGAACCAGGGCTCGAGCAGCCTCGGCGCGGAGCGTTCCTACCTGACCCGCACGCTGCCCCGGGCCCTGCTGCGGGACGTACGCGGAGCCATCGCGCCGCGCGACGCCGGGCCACCGGCCCGCGGGGTGCACGCCGCCCGCGCCGCGACGATCGTGGTGGCGGTTGCCGCGGCGGCCGTCGGCGGCGCCGCGGAGACGATCGGCGCCCGGTCCCGGGCCGAGCCGGGACGGCGCGCTCACCTACCGGCGCGGCTCTTCGCGGCGGCCGCGCGCCGGCCCCTGAGGTAGGCGCCCGGTCCGGCCAGCATGCCGCGGCGGTTGGCTTTGAGCAGGTCGCGGGGGAAGTCGTGTTGCAGGGTGGAGACGCGCGGGCTGTCGGGGCTGGTGAGGTCGCGGAGGGCGCCGGGTGCGAGTTTGAGCAGGGGCCAGAGCAGGGTGGGGCGGTGCAGGAGGAGGCTGGTGTAGGCGGCGGTGAGGCCGGTGCCGTAGCCGAGCA
>NZ_JAIWNC010000061.1 GCF_020216025.1 Jidongwangia harbinensis
TGGTGTCGGTGACGGGTGCGTTGTCGACGACCAGGATGCGGTAGCCGGGGTAGTCCTGGGTGAGCAGGCTGTCCAGGCATCGGGCCAGGGCGTCGGGTCGTTCCCGGGTGCAGACCACCACGGTGATCGGTGGGGCGTCGGCGAGGACCTCGCGGCGGCGGGCCAGGAACGCCGGCTCGGTGTCCGGGGTGATGCCGTCGACCGGCAGGGCGGTCAGGCCGTACCCGGCCAGCTTCGGCGCCAGCGCGGCACCCAGCTCGGCGTCGATCACGGCGGCCAGGTCGGCCGGCCCCAGACCCTGCTCCGGTACGTCGGTCAGCACCGTACCCAGGGGTTCG
Source organism: Jidongwangia harbinensis (assembly GCF_020216025.1). Classification (GTDB taxonomy): domain Bacteria; phylum Actinomycetota; class Actinomycetes; order Mycobacteriales; family Micromonosporaceae; genus Actinoplanes; species Actinoplanes harbinensis. Next base: position 339 of record NZ_JAIWNC010000061.1, read on the forward strand.
GTGAACAGCCGGACCAGCGCCCACGCCTGCCGCACCCGCCGGCCGTCCGGCCCGACCGCGGCCACCGCCGGCAGCGGGTCGGCGACGTCGAGGTCGAGGACCGTCGCGGGCAGCACCTCGCCGGTCATCGTCGCCATGGGCCCGGCGGGCGATGCCGCCACGGTCCGGTACGCACCTGTCGCCCTCCTGCGTCGTCGCCGAACTCGAACCAGGGACCCGGCACGGGTGGGACCGGACGCACCCCGTACCCGGACTCTAACCAGCCGCGGCGGAGGTTTTCGCAGGATCATCCAAAGACCCGTCGAGCCTCGCAGCGGGTCCGCGCGATGCGGCACGCTGGGCGGCGGAGGTGGCGACCGGATGGCACTGGATATCCCGTACCGCTCGATTCCCGACATGTTCTTCCAGCGGGTCGCGGCCACCCCGGACCGGCCGGCGTTCGCGCACTCGGCCGCCGACGACTCGGGACCGGTCTGGTTGACCTGGGCACAGATGCGCGAGCGGGCGGTCGCGATCGCCGCCGGGCTGCGCGGCCTGGGCGTCGGGGCGGAGGACCGGGTGGCGATCCTGGCCGGCACCCGGATCGACTGGGTCGTCGCCGACCTCGGGGTGATGTGTGCCGGCGCGGCCACCACCACGGTGTACCCGACCACCGAGCCGGAGGACGCGGCGTTCATCGTCGGTGACTCCGGTTCCCGGGTGGTCATCGCCGAGAACCCGGCCCAGGCCGGGAAGATCGCGGGTGCCGCCCTGCCCGCGCTCACCCACGTCGTGCTGATCGACGGCACACCGGACCCGGCGGCCACGCCGCCACAGCTGACGCTCACCGAGCTGGCGGCGCGCGGCACCGCGGCCCTCGCCACCGAGCCGGACCTGATCGAGCGGATCGTCGCGGGCATCGAACCGGGCCACCTCGCCACGTTGATCTACACGTCCGGCACCACCGGGCGCCCCAAGGGCGTGGAGCTGCTGCACCGCGGCTGGTGCTGGGCGGCGGTCGCGCAGAGCGGGCTCGGCCTGATGGAACCGGGCGACCTGCACTACCTGTGGCTGCCCCTGTCCCACTCGTTCGGCAAGTCGCTGCTCTGCGGCGTCACCCACGTGGGACTACCCACCTATGTGGACGGACGGGTGGACCGGCTGATCGACAACCTCGCGGTCGTCCGGCCGACCATCATGTGCGCACCGCCCCGGGTGTACGAGAAGGTCTACAACCGGATCGTCATCGCCGCGCAGCAGGCCGGCGGCGCCCGGGCACGGATCTTCGCCTGGGCGGTGCGCACCGGCCGGAAGAAGGTCGCGCTGGAGACGCTCGGCGAGCCGGTTCCGCGCGGCCTGCGGGTGCGTCACGCGGCCGCCCACACGCTGGTCTTCGCCAAACTGCACGCCCGTCTCGGCGGGCGGATGCGGGTGCTGGTCGCCGGTGCGGCCGCGGTCTCCGTACCGCTCGGCGAGTTCTTCGCCGCGGCCGGCCTGCCGATCAGCGAGGGGTACGGGCTCACCGAGTCGAGCGCCGGCGTCTTCGTCAACCGCCCCGGGGCGGTCCGGATCGGCACCTGCGGCACGGCGCTGGGCGATGTGGAATGCCGGATCGCCGCCGACGGTGAGGTCCTGCTGCGCGGCGCACCCGTGATGCGGGGCTACCACCACCTGCCGGCGGAGACGGCGGCGGTGTTCACCGACGACGGGTTCTTCCGCACCGGCGACATCGGTGAACTCTCCGCCGACGGGTACCTCACCATCACCGACCGGAAGAAGGACCTGGTGAAGACGTCCGGCGGCAAGTACATCGCGCCGTCGTACATCGAGGGCGTGTTCAAGTCGCTGTGCCCGTACACCTCGCAGGCGGTCGTCGTCGGTCAGGGCCGCAACTACTGCACGATGCTGATCTCGCTCGACCCGGACGCCGTCGCCGGGTGGGCGGCCGGCGGACCGCTGGCCGGCCGCCCGTACCGGGAGGTGGTGGCGTCGGCGCCGGTGCGCGCGCTGATCGGTGGCTACGTCGACCAGCTCAACGCGGGGCTCAACCGCTGGGAGACGATCAAGAACTTCACCATCCTGCCCCGCGACCTCAGCATCGAGAACGGCGAGCTGACACCGTCGCTCAAGATCAAGCGGCGGGACACGGAAGCGCACTTCGCCGGCGAGATCGACCGGATGTACGAGGGCGCCGTCGCGCAGATGTGACCACCGCGCTCAGTGCGGCAGCCGGGCGTGGCCCCGGTCCGCCGGTCCGGCGGCGTCGCGGTGTCCGGCCAGGTCGTTCAGTACCTCGGAGGCGGCGAGTTCGTCCCGTGCGGCCAGCTGGTCGAACCCGGTGACCGCGGGGTAGGCGTAGGGGCCCAGCGTGGCGATGAGGATCGCGCCGATGACCAGGATGCCGACGAGCACCGGGATGACCGGGTCGTAGGAGCCCAGCACGTCGTACCCCAGTCCGAGCAGCAGCGGCCCGAGCGCGGAGCCGAGCAGGAACGCGGCCTGGACCGGGCCGAGGATGCGGCCGAAGTCGCGGGTGCCGAGATACCGGGTGATGAGCACGGCGAGCAGGTCGCCCTCGACGCCGAAGGCGAGGCCGATGAAGGCGACCGCGACGGCCGCGCCGGCGAACGGCGGATGCAGGAAGAACAGGCCCGCCACGGGTGCAAGGATCACGATCGGGCCCACCACGGAGCCGTGCACGCGGTCGATGACGAAGCCGCCGACCACCCGGCCGACCAACGACGCCAGCCCGAACACGACCAGGAGGGAACCCGCGTCGGCACTGCTCAGCCCGCGGTCGGTCAGCATCGGCACGAGGTGCACCTGCAGCCCGATGACGACCACGCCGACCAGGCCCAGCCCCACGGCGATACCCCAGAACTGCCGGGTACGGACCGACTCGCGGAACGTCAGTCCGGGGAGCCGGAGACCGACGTCCCGGCCCTCCTCGTGGGTCTGGAGCACGAGTCGCCCGCGGACGTGCCGTTCCGCCCGGGCGCGAACGAACACGGTGACCATGGTGACCGACACGACCGCGGCGATCAGCGCCATGATGCCGTACGCCGGCCGCCACCCGACGCTGTCGATGAGCGCGCCGGCCAGCACCGGGGCGAGCGCGGCGCCCAGGCTGATGATGCCGGTCACGACGCCGATGGCGAGGGCGCGGTTGTTGTCGAACCAGCTCACCACGGCCCGGGCGGCGGGGACCGTGGTGCCGGCCCCGAAGAACCCCACGAAGAAGCAGGGGATGAGGTAGACCGGTGCGACCGGTGGTACCAGCGCGATCATTGCCATCGAGACCGCGAACAGCACGAATCCGGGTACCAGGAGGTACCGCGCGGCGAAGCGGTCCACCAGCCGGGCCACGATGAGCAGGCCGATCGCCATCCCGACCGCGGCGACCGAGTAGGCGCCGGTGACGGTGGTGCGGCTGAAGCCGGTCTCCTCGACGATCGGCGCCACGAACAGGCCGATGGTGGCCAGGTACATCTGGGGACCGACGGCACCGGCGGTGCCGCCACCGACGACCACCCACCAGGGGCTCCGGGGCTGAGCTGGGCGGTGGGCGAGGGTACTCACGTGCGGGCTCCTCGGGTGGTGGTCGGTCAGGCCGTGACGAACGCGGTTCTGGTGAGCCGCTCGGAGGCCTCCCAGAGCCGGGTGGCCTCCTCGACGCTGCGCAGCGGCGCGTACATCCGCTGTTCGGCCGGCCGCCCGCCGAGGTTGCCGGGGCCGCTGGGGCCGTAGAGGGCGCCGGGCTTGGCGCCCGGATCGGTCGCGGCCATCAGGGCGGGCAGTGCGGCGGTCTCGACGGTGCCCAGCAGGATGCCGTGGGCCGACATCGCCCGGATCAGCCGGTACTGGGGAACGGCCTGGTCGCGGCCGAGTTCCGGCCGGGCGGCCAGGAGGCTGGTGGGAGCCACCCCGGGGTGCGAGAGGTTGCTGGTGATGCCCCAGCCGTGTGCCGCGCTGCGCCGCTGCAGCTCCAGGCCGAACAGTCCGAACGCGATCTTGGATTGACGGTAGGCGCGCATGACGTGGTACGAGCGCTCCCAGTTCAGGTCGTCCCAGTTGATCCCTCCGCGGCTGGCGGCCACGCTGACCTGCGAGGTCACCCGGGCGCGGCCGGCCCGCAGCAGCGGGAGGAGATGGCCGACCAGGGCGAAATGGCCGAGGTGGTTGGTGCCGAGCTGCACCTCGAACCCGTCGGCCGTGGTCTGCCGGTTCGGTGGCCGCATCACCCCGGCGTTGTTGATCAGGAGATGGATCGGGTGGCCCTCCGCGCGGAGCGTGCTGCCGAGGGCCGCGACCGATGCCAGCGACGACAGGTCCAGGTCGCGCACCGAGACCTTCGCGTCCGGGTGACTCTGCCGGATCCGGGAGACCGCGGCGGCGCCCTTGCGCAGGTTGCGTACCGGAATGATCACCTCCGCGCCGGCCGCGGCCAGCCGGGTGGCCATGCCCAGGCCCATGCCGTCGCTCGCGCCGGTGATCACGGCGCGCTGTCCGGACAGGTCGGGGACGGTGATGTCGATCGGGGTGCGGGGCATCGTCGTGCTCCTTGCCGTTGTCGTTGCCGGGAGCCGGCCGGGGTCATGGTGTCGATCATCGAGGCGCGGTGCGGACCTATCCAGGGCCTGCCGATCACAGGCTGGCCAGGTCACCGCCCCCGGATGGGGGGATCGACAGACCCTGGCAACCGTCGATCCGTGCGGCGACGCTGGCACCGCACCGGCGAGCCCGTCGTGCCGGTGCACCCGTCCGGACGCCCGAACCCGAAGGATTCCGATGAGCCCACGAGAAGACGAAGGCCAGAGCCGGCCGGGTGTGTCCCGGCGAGGCGTACTGGGTGGCGGCGTCGCCGTCGCCGTGGCCGCGCCGCTGCTGACGACGGTCGCGGACGCCTCCGGTGCCGTCGACGTGGAGCCGGCCGCGCCGGTCACGGTGCGGGTCGAGGTCAACGGCCGTGCGCACACGCTCGAGGTGGATCCGCGGGTCACCCTGCTGGACGCCCTGCGGGAGAGGATGGGCCTGACGGGTACGAAGAAGGGCTGCGACCGCGGCCAGTGCGGCGCGTGCACCGTCCACGTGGACGGCCGGCGGGTGCTGTCCTGCCTGACGCTGGCGGCCACCACGAACGGGCGCGAGGTCACCACGATCGAAGGTCTCGCCCGCGGCGACCGGCTGCATCCGATGCAGCAGGCGTTCATCGAGCGCGACGGTCTGCAGTGTGGTTTCTGCACCCCCGGGCAGATCATGTCGGCGGTCGGCATGGTCCAGGAGGGACACGCGGACTCCGACGCCGAGATCCGGGAACGCATGTCGGGCAACCTCTGCCGGTGCAGCTGCTATCCGCGCATCGTGGACGCCGTCCGGGACGCGCAGAAGGTGATGCGCTGATGCGCGGGTACGCCTACAGCCAGCCGCGTTCGGTGCGCGAGGCGCTGGCCGGCGCCGGGCCGGGCACCGCGTTCCTGGCCGGCGGCACCACCCTGGTCGACCTGATGAAGCTCGACGTGATGGCACCGGACCGGGTGGTCGACATCAACCGGCTTCCGTTGCGCGGCATCACGCTGGACCGCGACGGGCTGCACCTCGGCGCGCTGGAGCGGATGAGCGACGTCGCCGCCGACCGGCAGGTCCGCCGGGACTATCCGGTGATCGCTCAGGCGCTGGAGCTGAGCGCTTCCGGCCAGTTGCGCAACATGGCGAGCATCGGCGGAAACCTGTTGCAGCGCACGCGCTGCGGCTACTTCCGGGACGTCACGACGGCCTGCAACAAGCGGGAGCCGGGCAGCGGATGCTCGGCGCTGACCGGGTTCCACCGGACCCACGCGATCCTCGGCACGAGCGACGCCTGCGTGGCGACGCATCCCAGCGACCTGGCCGTCGCCCTGGTGGCGCTCGGCACCCAGGTGCGGCTGACCTCGGCACGCGGCGTCCGCACCGTGCCGCTCGACAGCTTCTACGCCCTGCCCGGCGGCACGCCGCACGTGGAGAACGTGCGGCAACCCGGCGAACTCCTCACCGGTGTCACGGTTCCCCGGTCCCGGGCCGCGGCGCACTCGCTCTACCTGAAGATCCGGGACCGGCAGTCGTACGAGTTCGCCCTGGCGTCGGCCGCCGTCGGTCTCGAACTGAGCGGCCGGACCATCACCCAGGCCAGGATCGCGGCCGGCGGGGTGGGCACCCGGCCGTGGCGGCTGCCTGCGGTGGAACGGGCCCTGACCGGCCGGCCGGCCACCGCCGAAACGTTCGAGGCGGCGGTCGCCCACGCCGCGGACGGCGCACGGGAGCTGCCGCACAACCGGTTCAAGCCCGCGCTGCTGCGGCGCACCCTGATCCGGGCCCTCACCACGCTGCAGGAACGCGGCCGTGCTTGAGCTCGCCGCGGAGCTTCTCGAGCGCGTCCGCCGCCGGACGCCGTTCGTGGCGGCAACCGTCACCCGGGTGGACGGCAGCGCCCCCCGCCGGCCGGGCGCGTCGCTGGTGGTGGACGCGGACGGCGCCGTGCTGGGCAACGTCTCCGGTGGCTGCGTCGACGCCGCGGTCTACGCGGCCTGTCACGACATGCTGACCGTCGACGCCCGGCCGAGGGTCGTACGGTTCGGCTACCACGACGACGACGCCTTCGCCGTCGGGCTCACCTGTGGCGGCACCATCGAGCTGCTGTTGCGCCGCCACGATCCGGGTGCCGAGCCGGAGCTCGAGTCGGCCCTCGCCGATGCCGCGCGGAACAGGCCGGTCGCCGTGGGCGCGGTCGTGGCCGGCCCGGAGGAGCGCCTCGGCCGGTTGATCGTGGTGCGGCCCGGGCAGCGGGCCGAGGGCTCCCTCGGCGACGGACAGCTCGATCGGGCCGCCGTCGTCCACGCGACCGGTCTGCTGCACGCCGGGCGTACCGCCGCGGTGCAGATCGGGGTGGGCGACGGCTACTGCGGCGAGCCGATGTCGATGCTGGTGGAGAGCAACACCCCGGCCCCGCGGATGCTCGTCTTCGGGGCGATCGACCACGCCGCGGCGCTGGCCCGCATCGGTGCGTTCCTCGGCTACCGGGTGACCGTCTGCGACGCGCGGGCCACCTTCGCCACCCCGGATCGATTCCCGGACGCCGACGAGGTGGTCGTCGACTGGCCGCACCGCTATCTGCAGGCGCAGCTGCTGCCCGGCAGCGCGGTCATCTGCGTGCTCACCCACGAGGCGAAGTTCGACGTGCCGCTGCTCACCGCCGCGCTGAGGCTGCCGGTGGCCTACGTCGGCGCCATGGGGTCGCGGCGCACCCACGAGCAGCGCCTGGCGCGGCTGCGCGAGGCGGGCCTGACCGACCGGGAACTCGACCGGCTGCACTCGCCGATCGGGCTCGACCTCGGCGCGCGTACCCCGCAGGAGACCGCGCTGTCGATCGCCGCGGAGATCGTCGCGCACCGGTACGGCGGCACCGGAGTGCCGCTGCGCACCGGCGTACCCCCGCATCATCCCGTCCCGTCACCGCTGGCGTTCAGTCAGGAGTCACGATGACCGTTTCACCACTCGGACGCGAGATCGATCGCGTCGAAGGCCGGTCGAAAGTCACCGGCGCCGCCGCGTACGCGGCCGACCATCCGATCCCGGACGTGGCCTACGCGTACGTGGTCACCAGCACCGTCGCGAAGGGGCAGATCCTGGCGATGGACACCGCCGCCGCGCTGGACGCCCCCGGTGTCCTGGAGGTGTACGGCCCGGACCGCAACCTGGGCCTGGTCACGCCGGCGCCCGGGACGCAGGCGGCGCTCGTCGAGAACTACGCGCCCCTGCAGGACCGCCGGGTCCGCTACCGCGGGCAGGCCATCGCCGTGGTCGTCGCCGAGACGTTCGAGCAGGCGCGTGACGCCGCGGCGCTGGTCACCACGACCTACCAGGCGGAGTCGGCGAACCTCTCGATCAAGGCCGGCAGTCCCGGCGTCACCCCCCAGCTGCCGCCCCCTCTCGCACCGCCCGATCTCACGATTCTCGCCCCCGGCGTCGGCTCGATCGAGGCCGCGCTGGCGGCGAGCGCGGTCGTCGTCGAGGCCACCTTCCACCAGCCGGTGCAGCACCACGTCGCGATGGAGCCGCATGCCGCGATCGCGGTGTGGAGCGGCGCCACGGTGACCGTCTACACCGGGTCGCAGGCGCCGGTGATGGCCACCCAGCTGCTCGCGGCCCGGCTCGGCATCCCGCCCCAGTCGGTGCGGGTGGTGTGCACGAACACCGGCGGCGGCTTCGGCAGCCGGGTGCGGTCGTGGAACGACTCGGTGCTGGCCGCCGGCGCCGCCCGCAGACTGGGCCGACCGGTCAAGCTGGTGATGACCCGGGAGCAGGTGTTCACCATGGTGGGACGCCGGGGTCAGGTGAACCACACGGTCCGGCTCGGCGCGTCCCGCTCCGGGGTCCTCAACGCGGTCAGCCACGACTCCGACGCCGAGCTGCCGGCGGTCGGTGGATGGCCCCTGCTGCCCGCGGCGGACACCACGGACGCGCTGTACCAGACCCCGAACCTGCACATCCGCCAGCGGTTCGTCCCGCTCGATCTGCCGCCCACCTGGGCCATGCGCGGACCCAACGAGGCACCCGGGTCGTTCGCGCTGGAGACCGCCATGGACGAGCTGGCCGTGGCCACCGGCGTCGACCCGGTCGAGCTCCGCCTGCGCAACTACGCGACGGTCATGCCCGGCACCGGCAAGGCGTTCTCGAGCAAGCACCTCGACGAGTGCTACCGCGTCGGTGCCCGGCGTTTCGGCTGGTCGGCCCGCCGGGCGAAGCCGCGGAGCCGTACCGACGGGCAGTGGCTGATCGGCATGGGGATGGCCACCGCCATCTACCCGGGCAACCGCTCGCCGGTCACCGCCGGGGTCGAACTGCGCCACGACGACACCGCCGTGGTGTCCAGCGCGACCAGCGACATGGGCACCGGCCTGCTCACCGTGCTGGCGATCACCGGCGCCCACCGCCTCGGCATCCCGGTGCGGAAGGTGACTCCCCGCCTCGGCGACTCGACCCTGCCGCCGGGCGCGGTCGCCGCCGCCTCCCAGGCGACCGCCAGCACCGTGCCGTCGGTGGTGGCCGCCGCCGACGACGTCATCGCCGCACTCACCGACCTCGCGGTGACCGATGCCCGCTCACCCTGGCACGGCGCCGATCCCCGGGACCTGACCTACCGCAACGGCAGCCTGCACGGCGGCGGACGGTCGATGACGTTCGGGCGCCTCCTGGCCGCGGTCGGCAGGGAGGGTCTGCTCGCGGAGACCCGGACGGAGCTGCCCGCGGAGACGGCCGCGCGGTACGAGTTCCACAGCTTCGGCGCCCATTTCTGCGAGGTCCGGGTCAACCGGTTCACCGGAGAACCCCGGGTCACCCGCTTCACCACGGTGGTGGACGCCGGCCGGGTGGTCAACGCCCAGGCCGCCCGCAGCCAGCTCGTCGGCGGCGTCATCTTCGGCATCGGCCAGGCGCTGCTGGAGGACAACCCGCTCGAGCTCGACACCGGTCGCCTCGCCGCTTCGAACCTGGCCGACTACATGGTGCCGGTCAACGCCGACATCCCCGACATCGACGTGCACTGGCTCGACCGGCCCGACCCCCAGGTCGGCGGCCTCGGCACCCGTGGTCTCGGGGAGCTCGGCACGGTCGGCTCGGCCGCGGCCGTCGGCAACGCCATCTTCAACGCCACCGGCATCCGGCGCCACGACCTGCCCATCACGCTCGACAAGCTGCTGCCGGGGTCGGACCCGGCCGGGGAGGCGGCTACGAGCTGACGGTCTGCGGCCCGATGACCGAGAGGAGCTGGAGTTTCTCGTAGCTCTCGGTGCCCGGGACCGCCGTGAAGACGAGGAGGATGTGTGACTGGGCCGGGTCCACCAGGTGCTGACAGGCGAGTTCGAGCAGCCCCAGTTCCGGGTGGATGAAGCGTTTGCCCTCGTCGAAGGCCAGGCCCACCTGGTGGTCCGCCCACAGCGCGGCGAATTCCGGGCTCCGGGAGAGCAGCAGATCCGCGAGGTGGGCGGCTCGGGAGCCGGGACCGCGCAGCGTGGCCACCCGGCGCGCCCCGGCGGCGAAGACACGGGACATCTGCTGGTGGTCATCGGGGTGGTAGAGGGCGCGGGTGGCGGGATCGGTGAACCAGCGGTACCCGATGCTGCGGGCCGGTCCGGTGAACCCGGTGAGGTCGCCGGTGAGGGCGATCCCGAGCGGCGTCTGGCGGAGGGTCTCGCCGAGTTCGGTGACGATCTCGGCGGGGCTGTCGGTCAGCCGGTCGAAGATGCGCAGCAGACCGGGGCTGATGTGTTCGCTGGTCGTACCCCGGGTGGGTGGATTGTGACCGGCGAGGCGGAAGAGGTGGTCGCGTTCGTCGAGGGAGAGGTGCAGGCCCTGGGCGATGGAGGCGATCAGGCCCTCGGAGGGGTGCGGCCCGCGTTCCCGCTCGAGGCGGCTGTAGTAGTCGGTGGAGAGGTGGCAGAGGGCGGCGACCTCCTCGCGGCGCAGCCCGCTGGTGCGGCGGCGCTGGCCGCGCGGCAGGCCGACGTCCTCGGGTTGCAGTGCTTCTCGACGGCGGCGCAGGAACTCGGCGAGGCCGGCTCGATCGATCATGACTGCTTCCTCCAGCGACGGTACTGACCGGGCACCTGATCGGCGCTATCGCCGTTGTACCGCGAATGGCCGGACGCCAGCCACGGATCGCTGATCCCCCCATGCTGTTCGGTCCCATCGGACTAATAGTGTTTAATCGGACATGTGAAGCTTATGAGGACGCTTGCGCTCGGCGCCGCGGCGCTCACGGGTTCCGCCGCCCTCACCGTCGCGGCCCCGACCGCCGCCCACGCCGCGGTCGACCCGCAGGCCGCCATGACGGCCTGCCGCCTGGGCGTCGGCGGGTCCACCGCCCGGCTGCACCTGGCTCCGCAGAGTCTCGGCGTGTACGTGGGTTCCCCCGGCGCACCGCTGCAGACTCAGATCGCCGACGGGGCCGTCGTCCGGGTGACCGCCACCGGGCGGATCAGCTACGGCGGCATCTTCAACTGGCGCGGCACCTGGGGACCGGACGGGAACGGGCAGTCCGCGCCGTTCGACAGCTGGTGGCCGTACCCCGGCGGTCCGGACGCGGCGCTCGTCGGCCAGTGGAACCACACCGGCGCGCGCACCCGGATCGGGTCGAACAGCGGCTGCCTGTACGTACCGCGGCGCACCATCGCCAGCGCGCCGTACGGCCTCTGGCTCAAGGCCAACGACGACTACCGCCACCTCGGCGACAACGGCGACGTGGGGTACGCCATCACGGTCAGCGCCTGGCTGTACTACGGCTGAGCGGCTACTCGACCGGTGCCATCCGGACCTTGAACGGGCGCAGGATCGCCGGCGCCGAGACGATGCGGTAGCCCGGCACCTCCGCGGCGCGCTTCGCGATGTCGCTGATCACCGCGGCCACGTACCGGAAGTGGTCGTCGGTGTAGACCCGCCGGGGAATCGCGAGCCGGACCAGCTCGAACGGCGCGGGCCGGACGACCCGGAACTGGTCGTCCAGGGTGCCCAGGTACAGCGAGCCGACCTCGGCGCAGCGGATGCCGCCGTCCAGGTAGAGCTGGCAGCCGAGCGCGTGGCCGGGGAACTGGTGCGGTTGCAGGTGCGGCAGGAGCCGCCCGGCGTTGAGGTAGAGCGCGTGGATGCCGGCCGGCTGGACGGTGTCCACACCGGCGTCGTTGATCATCGCGGCGAGCCGGGCGGTGGACGCGGCACGCGACCGCAGGTACGCCGGCTCGACCACCTCACGCAGGCCCTGCGCGAGGCGTTCCAGGTCGTGGCCGGCCAGCCCGCCGTAGGTGGAGAAGCCCTCGGTGGCGATGAGGTTGGCCTCGCACCTGGCGTGCAGTTCGGCGTCGCGCAGGCCGATGAAGGCGCCGATCGACGCCAGGCCGTCCTTCTTCAGGCTGGCGATGCACCCGTCCGCGAGCCCGAACGCCTCGGTCGCGACGTCGCGGGGACTCCGGCCGTGATGGTCGGGCTCGCGCTGGGTGATCAGCCAGGCGTTCTCGGCGAAGCGGGCGGCGTCGAGGAAGAACGGCACGCCGTGCCGCCGGGCCAGCTCGGCGGCGGCGCGCAGGTTGGCCATGGACACCGGCTGGGCGCCGAGACCGTTGTTGGTGATGGTCATCAGCACCAGGCCGACGCGGTGCCCGTCCGGGCCGGCGAGGACCTCCGCCAGCCGCTCCAGGTCGATGTTGCCCTTGAACGGTGCCGGCTCGTCCAGATCCAGCGCCTCCGGACAGGGCAGGTCCACCGCCTGTGCGCCGGCGAGTTCGACGTTGGCGTGGGTGGTGTCGAAGTGGGTGTTCGAGACGCAGATCTGACCGGGCTTGAGCAGGGTGCCGAACACGATCCGCTCACCGGCGCGGCCCTGGTGCACCGGGAGGATGTGCGGGTAGCCGGTCAGGTCGGCCACCTCGTCGCGGAAGCGGAACCAGGACCGGGCGCCGGCGTACGACTCGTCGCTGCGCGCGGCGGCGGCCTCCTGCTCGGCCGAGGTGGCCCCGGTGCCCGAGTCGGACAGCAGGTCGATCGTCACCTGGTCGGCGCGCAGGCCGAACGGGTTGAAGCCGGCGTCGTCCATCGCCCGGCGGCGCTCCTGGGCGCTGAGGAAGGGGATCGGCTCGACGACCTTGGTTCGGTACGGTGGCAGAGCCTCCGCCAGGTCTTTGGCCACGCTCATCACTCCTCGGCACCGGGGCTTGACGCGCGTTCCGGTCCACGCATCGGGTGGATCATCTCATCCGACCGTCCTCGGCGGACAGTTACCGCGATCACCTCGACGCCGGGCGATATCCCGGCATGATGGTCGGCGCGGGGCGTGCCGCCCCCGGGCCGCACCGGCCACCGCCACGTCAGGGAAGGCAGTATGACCAGCACCGAGACTCCCCACGAGACGCTAGTCCGCCGGTTCTACGACGACGCCGCGGTCGGCGGTGAGGGGGCCGGCGAGGCCTACACCGCGCTGATGGAGGAGGTCTGGCACCACGGCGACCTGGCCGCCGACCGGGACGGCGTGTCCCCGCTCGAGGCGGCGGTCCGGATGGAACGGCAGCTGATGACGATCGCCGGGGTGGGGCCCGGCGACCACGTCCTGGACTTCGGCTCCGGTCCCGGCGGCGCCACCGTGAACATGGCGGAGATGACCGGAGCGACGTTCGTCGGTGTCTCCAACAGCGAGTCGCTCAGTCAGCGCGCCCGCCGGCACGCCGCGGACCGGGGACTGCGGAACCTGGCCCGGTTCGCGACCATCGGCGACCTGGACTACCGGGACCTGGCGCTGTGGCCCGACGCCAGCTTCGACGCGGTCACGTTCTTCGAGTCGGTCTGCCACCTGCCGGACAAGGCGGCCTTCTTCCGGGCCGCGGCCCGGACACTGAAGCCGGGCGGCCGGCTGGTCGGGCTGGACTGGCTGCAGCGGCCGTTCGGCGAGCATCAGAGCGAGGAGCAGATCCGGGCCTTCATCGACCCGGTCTGCGAGCACATCCGGCTGGCCCCCGGTGGGCTGGGCACCCTGGAGGGGTACGCCGAGCTGATGCGCGCGGCCGGCCTGCGGGTCACCCACGCCGTGGACGCGTTCCCCGGCGAGCCGTGCTGGGGCAGCACGCCGCCGGAGGACCGGGAGGCGTGGCTGACCTACAGCGGCCCGTCGGGCGACGTCTTCCAGCGCGGCAAGCGGGCACTGGACGCCGCCCGCGGTGCCGGCGTGTTCACCGTGGGCTGGTGGGCCGCCACCCGGCCGGCCACGGTCTGACGCGTTACGGGGCGATGAGCCCGGTCATGATGTCCAACCCGGACGTCGTCACGCACCGCAAGCGGAAGGCGGTGGCCGGCACCGGGCGGATGGCGAAGAAGCCCATCTCGTCCACCTGGGTGGTGGCCACCGCCGACTCGCCCGACACCTGGGCCGACGCGGTGCCCGGCTGGGGCGGCAGGACCTGGCCCAGCACGGCGTCGTCGGTGATCTCGATCTCGATGGTGAGTTCGGTCGTCGCGTAGGTGAGTGCCCGCAGGGACGCGTCCTGGGCGGCCCGCATCGCGCCGACCGGCTCGGGCCCGGCCAACGACGAGTCGTAGGTCAGGTCCGCCAGTTCCGCGTCGATGTTGTACCAGGCGTATGCCGCCTTGCCGGCCTCGACGAATCGGGGCGGCACCTCCTCGGCGCTGCGCAACGCCTCTTTCAGCGCCGCGAACAGTCGCTCGTCGTCAGCCCAGTCACCGGTCACCGGTGCCACCGCCTCCCGTGTTGTCAGCTCCGGCCTCGATCAGGGCCACCAGTGCGGGACAGTTCCGCAGCCGTTCCAGGCACCGGGCCCGGATCGGCCCGACGCTGCCCTGGGGCATCCCCAGTCTGACGCTGATCACGCCGTACGGCACCGGTGGATCCTGCATCAGTAACGACAGCATGTGCTGGCACCGCGGCGACAACTGGGCGAACGCCTCGCGCAGCGCGACTTTGCGCTCGTACGCGAGGATCGCCTCGTCGATGTCGTGCTGCACGGTGACCTCGTCGGCCCGCTCGGCGACCGTGTCGGCCGGCGTGACCCGCTGCGTGACCCGCAGCACCCGGAGACACTCGCGGCGCGTGGTGGTCATGAGCCACCCCGCCAGCGCCGCCGGTACGCGGATTCGGGGCAGCTGCTCGACCAGGCGCAACCAGACGTTCTGGCCGACGTCCTCGGCGTCCGAGGGGGAGAGGCGGTAGCCCTTGCAGATCGACCACACCAGGGGCGCGTACCGGTCGACCAGCCTGTTCCAGGCCTGGACGTCACCGTCCCGCGCCGCCGTGACCATGGCGATGACCTCGGGATCGTCGCGCACCACACACCTCCGCGCACCGATGAGTCCTAGGAGTAGATCCGGCCGTACCGGCGGCGCCACTTGGCGGCCAGCCGGCGGGCGAGGGCACCCGGGTCGCCGCCGCCGGCCCGGGCGGCCAGTTCGCCCACGAAGCGGGCGGCCGCGAACGAGGTGCCGCTCCACCTGGCGTAGCGGTTGTCGAGATAGGTGCTGCGCACCCGCACCCCGGGCCGGGCGATGTCCAGCCATGGTGAGCTGCCCGGCTTGGGACTGAACCCGGCGAGTTCGCCCAGCGGCCCTTCCGCACCGACCGCGGTCACCTCGTGCCGGGCGGCCGGGTAGGCGGCGGCGTTGCGCAGCAGTTCCGGCCTGCTGGAGTTGCCGTGGTTGCCGGCCGACGCGACGAGTGCGCGGCCCGGGCGGGCCAGCTGCTGCATCGCGGCCGCGAGCACCAGGGGCGCCCGGCCGTCGGTGGTGTAGGCGGCCCACGGCATGTGCACGATGCCGACCGGCCGGTCGCTGCGGTCGTCGTCGGCCAGGAACGCGGCGATCTTCTGCGCGGCCGCCCAGACATCGGCCTGGCCGTCCGCGTCCAGCACCGGCACGCTGACGATCTCGGCGCCCGGGGCCCGCCGCAGGATGAGCCCGGCGCCGAACGTGCCGTGCCCGGTCATCAGCCCCCGTGGGTACCGGTCGGTCTTGACCGCGAAGCCCTTGTGCCGGAGCTTGGCGAACTCGCGATGGTGGTAGATCACCGTGTCCATGACGCAGATCCGCACCCCGGCTCCCGCGTCGCCGGACCCGATCAGCGGGGAACCGTCGCCGGCCGCGAGCACGGTCAGGCCGCCGCCGCCGATCTCGCCACCGCCACCCCCGATCTCGCCACCGCCGCCGCCGATCTCGCCGCCCCCGCCACCGATCTCGCCGCCGCCGCCGATTTCTCCGCCACTGCCGCCGATCTCACCGACCGCCTCGGTGTTGTTGATGATGCGGTTCTTGCCCATCGTCGGGATGTATCCGGCATACCGGTAGGCGAAGTCGAAGCGCAGGCGGAACATCAGCAGTTCCAGATCGGAGATCGGCTCCGGCTGCGTGCCAGCCGGCCGTGCGGTGCCGGCCACCGACTCGGCGTGCCTGGTCAGATAGACGTTGCGGCGGGTCGGCAGGATCTCGATCGGCAGCTTCGGCAGCTCCAGTTTGACCAGCCCGAGGCGGCGGATCTTGTCGGTGCCGCCGATGGTGATGCCCAGGCCGCGCAGGGCGGACACCACCACGGGGAGATCGCCCGCGGCGACGATGATCTCGTCGTCGCGGTGGGCGGTATCCTGCCGCTTGTTCCCTGCCATCTAATCAACCCTCTCCGGGTCACCCCATGCCGGTACGCTCGCTATGTACGGAGACGCCCGCACCGCCAGAGATACACCTGATGTCGTTCCGAATTGACGCACTGCGATCGACCTCGCATTAATGGATGAAACGACCATTCTGGACGCTCGGGAGGCGCTTCGGCTCGCGGACTCGGATCCGCGCCGCGCCGCCGCTCAGGCTGCGGCCGTCCTGGCCCGGGCCCGCGCCGCGCACGACCACGCCGCCGCGGCCGTCGCGCAACGCGCGCTGGGGCTGGCCGCGATGCACGTCGAGGACCTCGACGTCGCGCTGAGCCACCTGCGCGGCGCCATCCGGCACGGCCGGCGCGCCAACTCGCCGCTGCTGGCCGCCGAGGCCCGGATGACGCTGGCCTTCGTGCTCAACCGGCGGGGCCGCTCCCGGACCGCCTCGGCCGAGATCGACACCGCCATCCGGGACCTGGACGGCGTGCCCCGGGCCCGCGCCGAGGCCCAGCGCGGCGCGATCATGCACCAGCTGGGACGGTTCGACGAGGCGCTGTCCAGCTATCAGCGGGCACTGCCGGTCCTGCGCAAGGCCGGCGACGAGCTGTGGATGCTGCGAGTGCTGTCCAACCGGGGCCTGCTGCACGCGCATCGGCAGGAGTTCGCGGTGGCCGAGACCGACCTGCGCGAGGCCGAGCAGCTGAGCCGGAGCCTGGACCTCGGCCTGTGGTCCGCCTTCGTCCAGCAGAACCTCGGCCAGGTCAGCGCCCTGCGCGGCGATGTGCCGGCCGCGTTGAACTACCTGCACCTGGCCGAGCAGCGCCTCGGTTCGCTGCGGTCCAAGGCTGGACCGCTGCTGGTCGACCGCAGCGAGTTGCTGCTCTCGGTGCGGCTGGCGGCCGAGGCCCGGGAGGCCGCGGAACAGGCGGTCGCGGCGTTCGAGGCGGAGCGCCGCAGCATCGCCGTACCGGAGGTGCGGCTGCTGCTGGCCCGGGCGGCCACCGTGGAGGGCGACGTGGCCACCACGCTGCTGCAGGCCGAGCGGGCCGAGCGGGAGTTCGCCCGCCAGCAGCGGCCACAGTGGTCCATCCTGGCCCGGCTGATGGTGCTGACCGCCCGGGCGGCCACGCCGGACCGGCACCGGGTGCGGGTCGGCCAGGTGGAACGGTGCATCGGGCCGCTGGTCGAGGCCGGTTGGCCGGCCGCCGCTCTCGAGGCCCGGCTGCTCGCCGCGCGTCTCGCCTTCGACCGGGGCCAGATCAGGCGCGCGCTGGATCACCTGGAACTGGCCGGACGGGCGCGGCGCCGCGGCCCGGCCACCCTGCGCGCCCGCGGCTGGTACGCCCAGGCCCAGTTGCGCCTCGCCACCGGCAACAAGCGCGGCGCGACCACGGCGGTCCGGGCCGGGTTGCGCATCCTGGACGAGCACCGGGCCACCCTGGGCGCCACCGACCTGCGCGCCCACGCCTCCGGGCACCGCGTCGAGCTGGTCGATCTCGGTCTGCGCATCGCCCTCACCGATGGCCGGCCGGGCCAGATCTTCGCCTGGGCCGAGCGGGGCCGGGCGAGCCACCTGCTGCTGCGTCCCGCCCGGCCCACCGACGACCCGGTGCTTGCCGACCTGCTGGCCGAACTGCGCGTCACCGTGGCCCAGATCATCGCCGGCGGCAAGGCCGGGAGCAGCGTCACCCGCCTGGTCCAGCGGCAGGTGAGCCTGGAAAGACGGATCCGCGATCACAGCCGGTTGCAGCGCAAGGGGATCGACGGCAACCCGGTCGACCCGGTCCGGCTGAGCGAACTGGCCCGCGACCTGGGCGACGCCGCCCTGCTGGAGTTCGTCATCCACGACGGCACGCTGCACGTGCTCAGCGTCGTCGGCGGCCGGGTCCGGCTGCACCGGATCGGCCCGGTCGACGCCGTCCGGGAGCTGGTCGACCGGGTCACGTTCACCCTGCGCCGGCTCGGTCACCCGGCGGCGAGCCACGCCAGCCGCTCCGCCGCCTCGGCCCTGCTGCGCCGGTCGGCGACGGCCCTCGACGAGCTGGTCCTCGGCGCCACGGCGGCCGAGGCGGGCGACCGGCCTCTGGTGGTCATTCCGACCGGGGCGCTGCAGTCGTTGCCGTGGTCGGTGCTGCCGTCCTGCGTGGGCCGGCCAGTGACGGTGGCGCCCTCGGCGACCCTGTGGCACCAGGCCGCCGCGGCGTCGGCGGAACCGATGCCGCGCCGGGTGGCGGTCGGTTTCGGGCTGCCCGGCGCCGTGATCGAGGCCGAGACCGTGGGCGCCCTGCACCGGACCGCCGCCCTGGTCGACGAGGCCGCCACGGTCGGCGCGGTGACCCGGGCGATGAACGGCGCCGGGCTGGCGCACATCGCCGCGCACGGCCGGGTGCAGCCGCAGAATCCGCTGTTCTCCTCGTTGATGCTCGCCGACGGGCCGCTCACCGTGTACGACATCGAGCGCCTCGACCGGATGCCCCGGATGGTCATCCTGGCCGCCTGTGACAGCGGGCGCACGGTGGTCCGGGCGGGCGACGAGCTGCTGGGCATCAGCGCCACCCTGCTGTCCCGGGGCGCCCGGCAGGTGATCGCCTCGGTGGTGCCGGTGCCCGACGTGGAGACGGCGCCGATGATGGTCGCCTTCCACGAGCTGCTGCTGGCCGGGCGCCAGGCCCCGCAGGCCCTGGCCGAGGTGCAGAAACGGTTCACCGGTGAGGACACCGCGGGTGCGGCGGCCGCGGCCGGCTTCGTCTGTGTCGGCGCCGCCGCGACGATCGGATGACGCGGGCGCGGGACCCGCCGCGGCCGGATGGCCGAAAGGTCGGACCGGCGTAACTGTCCGCTATCGGTCAGTGGCGCCGGTCCGTTGGGCGATTCGCGCCTTTCGGCAGCACTTTTCCCCATAATTTGCCGTGGCGCCGACCGGTGCCGTCCGCATCTGAACGGGGGAAGCATGCCATCGGCCACACAAGACAGACGACCGCTCCGGGTGGGCCTCGCCGCGCTGGGGGTGGCCGCCGTGACCGGCCCGCTCGCGCTGGCCGCGCCGCCCGCGGCGGCCGCCGTCGAGTCGCCCACGCTGCCGGTGTACGCGGTGCGCTCCGCGGGGCTCACCGCCGAGCAGGCGACCACGCTCGCCAAGGCACTCGGGATCAAGCAGCAGCGGATCCTCGCCGCCGACGGGAGCGTGCGGTTCGCCGACGAGAAGCAGTTCCTCGCCGTGCCGACCAAGGCCGGCAAGCGCGGCCGGGACGAGGACGGCAACGCCACCACCGCCGCCGTGCTGAACACCGCCGCGCTGAAGCGGCTGCGCCCGCTCGCCGCCAAGTCCGCACTGGACCGGACCGCCCGCGCGCTGCGGACCGCGAAGATCGCGGTGGCCGGCCGCGCCACCACCGGGCACACCACGCTGACCACGGTGGACAAGCGCGGCCGGACGACCACCGGCGCGAAGCTCGACACCACGGTCTCGTACTCGTTCACGCTCAACGGGTTGCCGCTGCAGGGACCGGGCGCCAAGGTCCGGGTGGCGTACAACGCGAAGGGCGCCGTCACCGGTCTGTCGCTGAGCACCCGTACCCTCGTGCCGACCGGCGCCGTCGAGGTGCTGGACCCGGCGGCCGCGCTGCGCCGGTGCGCCGTCGCGTTCGGCGCGGCCGTCCAGGTCCGCACCGCACAGCCGGCCTACTGGGCGCCGGCGCTGGCCGCCAAGGTGGCCACCCTGGCGCCGAGCTTCCGCTGCACCGGCGTGCTGGCCGACGGCAGCGCGGCCCAGGTGGTGTTCGTCCCGGCAGCGGTGAACGCGACGCTGCCGGAGGCGCCACCGGCACCGCAGAACCGCCCGCAGGAGACCCCCGGCGCGCTGGCCCGGGCGTACGGCCGCGCCGACGTCGGCAGCGAGGGCACCGGACCGTGTTCCGGCCTGCCGCACACCGGCGCCAACCTGGCGACGTTCAACAACGAGTTCTCCGGCCGGGGCATCCCGGTGGAATTCAGCTGGCTCAACCAGAACGCCTGGGAGCAGGACTTCAAGGACCCGTCGAAGGGCGGCGACGACAGCGACTGGACCGACCACGTCGACATGACGTACTGGCAGGGGCACGGCGCGCCGACCGGCTTCAGCTTCTCCGGCTGCAGCAGCAACGACGACACCTTCCTGGCGCACACCGACGCCCGCTGGGGCAACGGTGACGTGGAATGGATGAGCCTGTTCACCTGCCTGATCCTGGAGCAGACCTCCGGCGGCAAGAGCTGGTGGCAGCGCTGGGGCCCGGCGTTCGACGGCCTGCACCAGATCAACAGCTTCCACACCGTCTCGTACCACAGCGCGGTGCACGGCGGCATCTACGCGAACTACCTGCTGCGCTCGCCGTTCCTGTGGTGGAACAAGCCGATGCCGGTCCGCTCGGCCTGGGCCCAGGCGTCCATCGACGACCAGCCCGACGACGTCGTATGGGCCAGCATGGGCGCGATCGGCCCGGGTGGCGCGGTCAACCTGAACGACTACTTCTGGAACAAGGGTGCGGTCGGCCCGGACATCCCGGCGGCGCAGACCACCGGCTACTGGTACCTCTCCGGCCTGTCCTGAGCCGTCCCATCCGATCCCGTGGCGTTCCGCCGGAACGGCACGGGATCGGATTCCGGGCGGATCAGCATCGTGGCGTCCGGTGGCGTCACGTCGATCTCCCGCATGGCGGCGGCGTACCGGGTGAACGCCCGGCGTGCCTCGCCGTGGCGGCCGTCGCACACCAGCGCCCGCACCAGCGACCGGTGCGCGTCCTCGTCGTAGGGATCCTTCGCCAGCAGGCGCAACAGGTAGTGAGCGCTGTGATCGACGTCGCCGGCCGCGCGCAGGAGCCGGGCCAGCATGCGTACCCCGCCGAGGTAGCCGGCCCGGGCCTCCTCCCGCAGCGGTTGCGCCCAGCCGGCGTAGGGCATGTCGTCGAACGGATCGCCGCGGTACATGTCCTCGACCGTCATCAGCAGGCGCACCGCCCGGGTTCGGTCTCCCCGGTCGGCCTGTGCCCGGGCGGCGGCCACACCGGTGAGGAAGACGTCCGCGTCCACCTCGGTCTCGGCCGGGTCGAGACGCACCGCGTCGCGGTCGGCCCGCAGGACGCCGGGGTGCCGGCCGGGCGCCGGGCCGCCGAGCACCGCCCGCACCAGCGACAGCAGGTTCGACAGCCGATGGCCGGCGCGGGCGGACGGGTCGTCGGGCCACAACAGGTGAGTCAGTTCTTCCCGCGGTACCGCCCGTCCGCGCCGGGCGACGAGTATCAGCAGCAGTTCCCGGGCCTTGCGGGACTGCCAGGCCGCGCTCGGGACCGGGGTGCCACCGATCAGCACCTCGAAGTGCCCCAGAACCTTGACGGTGACCATGACTACACGGTGCCGGGTGCGGTTCACGCGAACGGCACAGGTCCTTCACGGCCGGCGATCGCACCCGGGCCGGGTGCGATCGCGGAACGGCGGATTCAGACCCGGGCGAGCCGGTCGGCGAGCTGGTCGACCGATCGCACCGGGCCGAGTCCGGCCGTCAGGGAACTGGCCGGGGCCTCGTCGGTGAGCGGGGTGTCCACCGCGGCGCGGGTGGTGCCCGCCCACAGGCCGGCGGAGTTCACCAGGCGGTACCGCCCGGCTTCCGCTCCGCCCTTGTGCCGCAGGAACATCAGCGCCTCGCCGCGCGGCAGTTCGGCGTTGAACGCGGCCGCCTGCTTCGCGGCGTCCGCCGGCTGGTACGGCAGCAGGAACTCGACCGCGACGGATCCACCAAGGTCGCGCCCACTGACCTGGCGCCGCACGTCGACGACGGCACTGCCGTACACGACGACGTCGAGGGGATGGTCGCCCCGGACCGTGCGGCTCACCCCGAAGGAGACGACGCGGCCCATGACGATCGCGTCGGCGGAACGCTTCATCGCGGCAAGGGAGTCGTAGTGCTCCGCCTCGGAAGCCTCCAGCCGCAGCATGGCGAAGGAGTCGGCCGAGCGGGCCGCCGACCCGGTCGCGACGGCGCGCTCGCTGACGACGTACGACACCACCAGGGTCAGGGCGGCCATCAGGGTGACAGCCGCTACCAGAATGCGGTTCGCGGTGACTGATCGGGAAATCATGGCGGAGAACCTCCTGTTCTCTCGGTCGTCAGTACCGGGTGTTGAGATGGCCACGGTCGTGCGTGGTGGTGATGGTGGCCGGGCTGGCCGCGGCGAACATGCACGAGCTGGTCTCGGTGGAGTGCCGCAGTCCGACCGCGTGACCCAGCTCGTGACAGGCCAGGTTGTTGACGTCCCAGGTGTAGGTCTGGTTCAGGCGGACGTAGGACAGCGAACAGGTCTGGTTCGGATGCGACCCGG
This sequence comes from Jidongwangia harbinensis, assembly GCF_020216025.1. GTDB lineage: Bacteria > Actinomycetota > Actinomycetes > Mycobacteriales > Micromonosporaceae > Actinoplanes > Actinoplanes harbinensis. Next base: position 22,831 of record NZ_JAIWNC010000061.1, read on the forward strand.
AGACGGTGCCCGCGCAGGCGTTCCAGCCGTTGACCCCGTTCCTCCCGTACGGCGTATCGAACACACAGGCGTCGTGCGACGCGGCCGCGCAGGAACCCGTGATGGCGAAGGCGTCCAGGTCGGTCACGTTGTAGTCGTCCTCCACCGAGGCCCGGAGCGCGGGCAGGTTCCTGTCGGGTTCCAGGCTCATCAGCCCGACGTTCCAGAAGCGGTCCGGGGTGAACCACACCCCGTTGGTGATGCCATCGGTTCCGGGGGTGCCCGTCGAGCCGAAGTTGGTCGCCGAAGCGGGTGATCCGGCCATCCCCAGGATCACCGCCACGGCCAGGAGTGCACCGGTGAACCGGGCGACGGTTCCGCGCGAACTCCGTCCTGTTGCGATCAAGGATCTCTCCTCTCTTCCGCCCCCACGCGGCTACGGCCGGCCGTGGGAGACCGTTGTGGTGCCCGCTGCCGGGAACCCGGCCGAGCGGATCGGCCGGAACCAACTGTCGGCGGCCGCGTCCGCGTGCCGTCACGGTTTCCTCACGTCGGCATGCCAGACCGGGGCGGTGCCCGAAGGACGTCAGGCCGTCGTCATGTCCTGCGCGGGCGCGCCCGGACGTGGCGGGCCGCGGCGACGCCGATCACGGCCGCGAGCAAGCCCGCCGTGAGATGACTGAGCGCCCAGTTCTGCGCCTGCGGGAAGGCTCCGGAGATGCCGTAGAACGCCAGTACCGGTGCGGCGAGACCGAACGGCACCGCGAGGCCGAGCCCGAACACGACCGGCGCCGGTGTCCACGCCGCCGACCCCAGCACGGTGGTGCGCCGGACGAGCAGCCACGCCACCAGGATGAGCGCGCCGCCGACGGCCACCCACGGATAGGTGTCGCGGTCGCCGCCCTGCGGTACGAGGTGGAGATACTCGCGGTACCGGGTGAAGCAGTCGGCCGCCGGATCCGGCGGCACCCAGGGCCGGCCGCACATGTCGGGCCGGCCGCCGAACCCGTCGGTGGCGATCAGGAGCCGGGTCCACGGCCACCCGAGCAGCCAGGTCAGCACGCCGCTGCCGCCCCACCAGAGCAGGACCAGCCCGACCGCGAGCCAGGTGCCGGTGAGCAGCGGGCGCAGTGCCGCCCGGATGGCGCGTGCGGGCGCCGGAACGTGCCGGACGACGCTGGTCACCGTGCCGAACCGGGCGATCGCCTCCCGCTCGGCGGTCGCCGCGTCCAGGCCCCGGGCGCGGCCGTCCGCCGCGGCGGTCAGCAGATGACCCTCCGCCTCGGCCAGCAGCCGGCGTCCGGCGGATCCGGTGCCGGCCAGGCGGTCGAACATCTCGTCGAGATACTGCTCCACCGGCCCGTCGCCGGTCGGGGCGGTCATGCCGTCGCCCGGGTCGCGGCCGGCCCGATCACGGCCTGTACGCCGGTCACGAACCGGCGCCACTCGCTCTGTTTGGCCGTCCGGGCATGCCGGCCGTCAGTGGTCAGTTCGTAGACGCGGCGCCGTCGCGGCGTCGCCTGCTCCCACCGGCTGATCACCAGCCCGGCCCGCTCCAACCGGTGCAGTGCCGGGTAGACCGTGCCCTCCGGCACGTCGAAGACGCCCTCGGAGCGCTCGCGCAGCGCGGTGATCACGGCATAGCCGTGCACCGGCCCGGCATCGGCCAGCACGGCCAGCAGCAACAGATCGAGATGACCTTTGACATCCATACCTAGAGAACCTAGGCATTGGCAGTCTAGGTGTCAACGGCGCCCGGCGGACGGCAGGACGAGTCGCCTGACGTTGTTCGACCACCTCGACTCCGTGGAGCCCACGCCGGTGCCGCGTACCGCGATCCGGCCGCCGGCACCCGGGGTCGCCTTGATGTCGAGCACGAAGTTCCGCAGGTGCGGTACCGTCCCGGCGCGCGCCGTCGGGAACGGGGCCGGCGTGGTGCACACCAGCGCGGCCGACTCCGGCAGCAGCGTGCCCGGCCGGCCCAGGGTGTGGCACTCCTCCGCACCGGCCTGCGTCAGCACGGTCCCGCTCGGCGCGGTGACCACGTACTCGACCGGGCCGCTGTCCGACGGCCCGTTGTTGACCAGCTGGAACTGGAACCCGACCGAGCCCGGGCCCGCCGGGTGGAACTCGGGCCGGGTCAGGGTGATGTCGAACCGGTTCGGCCGGGTGAAGACCGAGAACGGCGTCATGGCCTGGTCGCCGTGCAGGTCCGGCCGGCCGTCCGGCGTGACGCCGGCGGCGAGGACCGGCAGCCGGCGTACGGCCTCGGCGAACGACGGCCCGTCGCCGCTGTCCGGCCGGTGCGGATCCTGCTCCGGAACGGCGACGAACAGGCCCGGCAACTCGTCCGGGCCGGACAGGTTGCGCCCGAACCGCGCGTGGAACAGTGCCGTCCCGGTGGCCGGGTCGAACAGCGGCAGGGTCTCGCCGGGCGCGAGGGCCTGCGACAGGTGGCACTCGACCTGCGTCGGGAAGTACCGGTAGCCCCGCCCTCCGCCGTCCGGGAACTGGCTGCTGTACGCGCAGTCGCGGTACCGCTCGACCAGCGCCGCGCCGATCGGCAGCAGCACCGAGACGCGGAACCCGGTCAGCGGAGCGTCGCCGTCGTTGCGCACCGCGGCGTACACCGGTCGCCGCTGGCCCGGACCGACCCGGCGGGCGGCCGTGTTCAGGTCGGCGACCAGGGCGATCGGGCTCGGCTCGGGCTCGGTCCCGGTCACGATCCGCACCGGGGCCGTGGCGGTGTCGCTCGCCGGATCCTGGTCCGCCTGGTCGCCGGCGACGGTCGCCACCATGGCGCCGTTGTCACCCGGTGCGGCGCCTTCGGCGAGGGTCAGCGTCATCGGGATGAGCGGACGGCCCGAGTCCGTCTCGAGCGTACCCACGTCGCAGGTCACGACCCGTCCGGCCAGGGCGCAGATCGGGTTCTCGCCGGCTATCGCGATCCGCACCCGGTCGTCGACCGAGGTCAGGTCGACGGTCACGGTGACGCCGGTGGCCGCGGCCGTCCCGCGGTTGTTCACCACCATGCCGGGCACCGCGCCCGGAGGGCCGATCGTGCCCGCGCCCGGGTCCCACGCCACCCTCAGGTCGGGCAGGTTCGCGGCGGCCGCCGCGGGCGCACCGGGCAGTGCCACGACGGCGATGACGGCGGCCGACAGCAGGCTCCGGGACCAGTTCGCGGACGTACGCATCATGACGCCTCCGTTACTGACGGTGAGCCTCTGCGCACGTTAGCACCGGAGCCCCACCGATCCCGTCCGGCGGTGGATTCGGCGGTGTCAGAATCATTGCCGGAAGAATCCGGGAGGCCGTGTCGGATCCGGGCCGAGCCGTTCGTGGCAGCAGTGAGCGGCCGCCCGCGCGGGGCGCCCCGAACCGCAGGAGATGGTGTCAGATGCAGTACCTGGTCTCGGTGATCGACGACAAGAGCAACCCCGGCAGCACGGACCGCGAACCGGCGATCCGGGCGTTCAACGAACGGCTGATCGCCGGGGGCCACTGGGTCTTCGCGGGCGGACTCGCGGACACCGACGCGGCCACCGTGGTGGACAACCGGGGCGAGCAGGCGGTGTTCAGCGACGGGCCGTTCGTGGAGTCGAAGGAGTACCTCGCCGGCCTCTGGGTGTGGGAGGCCCCCGACCTTGACGTGGCGCTCAAGCTCGCCACCGAGGCGTCCAAGGCCTGCGACCGGAAGATCGAGGTACGGCCGTTCCGGTGAGCGACGTCGAGGAGGCGGTCACCCGGGTCCACCACGCCGAATGGGCCCGGGTGGTCGCCGCCCTGACCCGGCGCTTCGGTGACCTCGACATCGCCGAGGAGGCGGCCGCCGAGGCGTTCGCGACGGCCGTCGAGCGGTGGCCCGCCGACGGGGTGCCCGCCAACCCCGCTGCCTGGCTGACCACGACCGCCAACCGCAAGGCCATCGACCGGATCCGGCGGGAGAGCAAGCGCCAGGACAAGCACCGGCAGGCTCTGCTGGTGTACGACGCCGACCCGCCCGAGCCGCTCGGCGCCATCGACGACGACCGGCTCCGGCTGATCTTCACCTGCTGTCATCCGGCGCTGGCGCCGCAGACCCGGGTGGCGCTGACGCTGCGCCTGGTCGCCGGCCTGACCGTGGCCGAGATCGCGCGGGCCTTCCTGGTGCCGGAGAACACCCTGGGGCAGCGGATCACCCGGGCGAAGGCCAAGATCAAGGCGGCCCGGATCCCGTACCGGGCGCCGTCCGCGGAGGACCTGCCGGCGCGCGTGTCCGGCGTACTCGCGGTGCTCTTCCTGGTTTTCAACGAGGGCTATCTGGCGACCGGCGCCGACACCGATCCGGTACGGCACGACCTGACCGCCGAGGCGATCCGGCTCACCCGGCTGATCCGTGGCCTGCTGCCGGCGGACGGCGAGGTGGCCGGACTGCTGGCGCTGATGCTCCTCACCGAGGCGCGCCGGAGCGCCCGGGTGTCGGCGGGCGGCGAACTGGTCACGCTCGCCGAGCAGGACCGTGGCGCCTGGGACACGGACCTGATCGCCGAGGGACACCGGCTGGTCCGCGAGCGGCTGGCGACCGGGGAGGCGCCGGGCCGTTACCAGATCCTGGCCGCGATCAACGCGGTGCACACCTCCGCCCGCGACGTCCGGGAGACCGACTGGTCGCAGGTCGTCGCGCTCTACGACCGGCTCGTCCGGCTCGACCCGTCGCCGATCGTGGCGCTCAACCGGGCCATCGCGGTCGGCGAACTCGACGGCCCGGACGTGGCCCTGGCCGCCGTGGACCGGCTCGGGGGCGCGTTGGCCGGCTATCACGCCTACCACGCCACCCGCGCCGACCTGCTGCGCCGCGTGGGCCGTGGCGAGGAGGCCCGGTCGGCGTACGACAGCGCCATCGCGCTGGCCGGCAACACCGCCGAGACCGCGTACCTGACCCGCCGCCGCGACCAGCTCGGACAGCGAACCGGCGGAACCGATGAGTTCGGCCGCCGGACCGGGTCTACTCCGGCATGACCCGAATCATCGCTGACATCTCGGTCTCCCTCGACGGCTTCGTCACCGGACCCGGTCCCGGCCCGCAGGACGGTCTGGGCACCGGCGGCGAGGCCCTGCACACCTGGGCGTTCTCGGACGACCCCGACGAGCGCCGGATCCTGCGCGAGGCGACCGCCCGGTCCGGCGCCGTCGTCCTCGGCCGGCGGCTCTTCGACGTGGTCGACGGCCCGGACGGCTGGAGCGACGAGACCGGCTACGGCGCCGGGGAGGCCGGCACGCCCGCGTTCGTCGTCGTGACGAGCTCGCCGCCGCGGTCGGTCCGTCGCGCCGACCTGGACTGGACGTTCGTCACCACCGGTCTGCCCGACGCGGTCGCCGCCGCGCGGAAGCGCGCCGAGGCGGCGTCCGCGGACCGCGGTGCGGACCTCGACGTCGTGCTCATGGGCGGCGGCGCCACGGTCCGGTCGGCGCTCGCGGCCGGGCTGGTCGACACGCTGACGCTGCACCTGGCCCCGGTCGTGCTGGGCGGCGGGACGCCGCTGTTCACCGGTGGGGCGCCGCGCACGCTGGCGCAGCGGAACGTGACCGTGACCTCGAACGCGACGCACCTGACCTACGAGGTCGTCGCGGGCTGAGGAAGGCGGAGAAAGAGCAAAGGCAGGGAGACGTCTCCCTGCCACTCCTAACGTATAGCGCACCGGGGGGCTTGCGGCAAGACCCCGATCACGGCGCAGAATCGTCCGCCGAGGCCACGATCCGCGGGGGAGACGCAAATGATCGAGCAGTACGTGGTGGGTCTCCGCGACGTCGACGAGACACAGGTCGCGGTCGTCGGCGGCAAGGGCGCGCAGCTGGGCGGGCTGTCCCGGATCGACGGCATCCGGGTGCCGGCCGGCTTCTGCGTCACGACGGGCGCGTTCCGGCGGATGCTGGCGGAAGCGCCGTCCATCGACGACCGGCTCGACGAGCTGTCCCGCGTGGACCCGGACGACCGGGCGGCGATCCGCACGCTCAGCGTGGAGCTCCGCCGTACCCTCGAAGGGTTAACCGTGCCGGGCGACCTCACCGCGTCGATCACCGCCGCCCTCGCCGCACTCGGCGGCGACGCCGCCTACGCGGTCCGGTCCAGCGCGACCGCCGAGGACCTGCCGACCGCGTCCTTCGCCGGCCAGCAGGACACCTACCTGAACGTCATCGGGCCGGCCGCGATCGGAACGCACATCAGGCGGTGCTGGGCGTCGCTGTTCACCGAGCGGGCGGTGACCTACCGCCGGCGGAACGGCATCGACCACCGCACGGTCCAGATGGCCGTGGTGGTCCAGCGGATGGTCGCCGCGGACGCGGCCGGCGTCCTGTTCACCGCCGACCCGGTCACCGGCAACCGCACGGTCGCCACCGTGGACGCCGGCTTCGGCCTCGGTGAGGCGCTGGTCTCCGGCCTGGTGAATCCGGACGTCTTCCGGGTGCGCGACGGCGAGGTCGTCGCCCGCACCGTCGCCGCCAAGCCGCATGCGGTGCGGGCCCGGCCGGCCGGCGGTACCCACCGGGTGGCGCTCGACCCGGACCGGCAGGAGCAGCCCGCGCTGATCGATGCGCAGGTGGTCGAGCTCGTGCGGCTCGGGCGGCGGATCGAGGCCCACTTCGGCCACCCACAGGACATCGAGTGGTGCCTGGCCGGGAACGTCTTCCACATCGTGCAGAGCCGGCCGATCACCACGCTGTTCCCGGTGCCCGAGGCCGGCGACCGGGCGAACCACGTGTACGTCTCGGTCGGCCATCAGCAGATGATGACCGACCCGATGAAGCCCCTCGGGCTCTCCATGTGGCAGCTCACCGCGCTGGCGCCGATGCACGCGGCCGGCGGAAGGCTGTTCGTCGACGTGGCCCCGCGCCTGGCCGCGCCGGCCGCCCGCGCCGCACTCCTGGACGTCATGGGCCGGGGCGACCCGCTGGTCCGGGACGCGCTGGAGACCGTGCTCGACCGCGACGGGTTCCTGCCGACGCTCCCGGACGCGGGCCCCGGCGGTCCGCCGGCCGGCGGACCGCCCGCCCCGATCGCGACCGACCCGGCCGTCGTCACCGAGCTGATCGAGCGTAGCGAGGCGTCCGTCGCCACGCTCCGGCGCGACCTCCGGACGAGGACCGGCCCGGAGCTGTTCGACTTCCTGCTGGCCGCGTTCGCGGAGCACAAGCGGGTCCTCGCCGATCCACGGAGCATGCAGGCGATCATGGCCGGGATGGAGGCCACCTGGTGGCTCAACGACCACCTGCGGGAGTGGCTGGGGGAGACAAACGCGGCCGACACGCTCACCCTGTCCGCGCCCGGCAACATCACCTCGGAGATGGGACTGGCGTTGCTCGACGTCGCGGACGCGATCCGCCCGCATCCGGAGGTGGTGGCCTTCCTGCGGGACGTCCGGGACGACGGCTTCCTGGACGAACTGCCGAAGCTGGCCGGCGGCGCCGAGGCGCGTGACGCCATCGAGTCCTACCTCGACCGGTACGGCATGCGCTGCGCCGGCGAGATCGACGTCACCCGGCCGCGATGGCGCGAGCGGCCCGGCACGCTCGTACCCGCGATCCTCGACAACGTCCGGAACTTCGGGCCGGGCGCCGCCGGGCGGCGCTTCGCCCAGGGACGGCAGCGGGCGGAGCAGAAGGAACGGGAGGTGCTGTCCGCCCTGCGGGCGCTGCCGGACGGGGACCGCAAGGCCGCCGAGACCAAGCGGATGATCGACCGGGTACGGACCTTCATCGGCTACCGGGAGTACCCGAAGTACGACATCGTCAGCCGCTACTTCCTCTACAAGCAGGCTCTGCTGGCGGAGGCCGACCGCCTCGTGCGGGCCGGCGTGCTGTCCGAGCGGGAGGACATCTTCTACCTCATGTTCGGCGAACTCCACGATGCCGTCCGGGAGAATCGGGTGGACGACCGGCTGATCCGGCGGCGCAGGGCGGAGTTCCGGTGGTACCAGGCGCTCACCCCGCCGCGGGTGCTGACCTCGGACGGCGAGGCGGTGGCCGGGGCGTACCGCCGCGACGACGTGCCGGCCGGTGCCCTGACCGGGCTGGCGGTCTCCGCCGGAACGGTCGAGGGGCGGGCCCGGGTCGTGCTCGACATGGCGGACGCCGACCTGGCGGCGGGCGACATCCTGGTCACGGCGTACACGGACCCCAGCTGGTCGCCCCTGTTCGTGGGAATCGCGGGGCTGGTGACCGAGGTGGGCGGCCTGATGACGCACGGCGCGGTGATCGCCCGGGAGGACGGCCTGCCGGCCGTGGTGGGCGTACCTTCGGCCACCCGCCTGATCCGCGACGGGCAGCGGATCCGGGTGCACGGCACCGGCGGGTACGTCGAGTTCCTGCCCTGACCGCCCCCTCCCGCAGTCATCGATGTGTTTTGATTGATCCCGGCATCAGGCCGTGCCGAACGGCTTTCCCCCGGGGAGGGACACGTCATGTCAGGACGCAGTGTGCGAATCATCCGTGCCGCCGCCGTGGTCGCCGCCGCGCTGACCGCGACCACCCTCGCGGCCGGTCCGGTCGTGGCGGCGCCGGCCGTCACGCTCGCGCCACTGTTGCCGGCCGAGGGCGGCAAACCGAACGGCAGTTACCTGGTCGTGCTGAAACCCGGAAGCAGCGCCGGTGAGGACCCGGTCGTCACGGCCCGGAACGCGGGCGGCCACTCGGTGTACCGCTACCGCAAGGTGCTGACCGGCTTCTCCGCCGCCCTCTCCGAGCAGGCCCTCACCCGGGTCCGGGCGAACCCGAACGTGGCGTACGTCCGTGCCGACGCCGTCGTCCAGGCGATCGAGGACCAGCCGGACGCCCGCACCGTTCAGCCCAACCCGCCGTCCTGGGGACTGGACCGGATCGACCAGCGCGCGCTCCCGCTGAACAACGCCTTCGAGTACAACACCACCGGCGCCGGCGTGACCGTGTTCGTCGCCGACTCGGGCATCCGAGCCACCCACACCGACTTCGGCGGCCGGGCCCAGGGCGTCTACAACGCGGTCGACGACGGTCGCGGCGCCGAGGACTGCCACGGCCACGGTACGCACGTCGCCGGCACCATCGCGGGCAGCAGCTACGGGGTGGCGAAGTCCGCCCGGATCCGCGCCGTCCGGGTGCTGAACTGCGACAACGGCGGCACCAACGCCGACCTGATCGAGGGCATGGACTGGATCGCCGCCAACGCCCCGGCCAACTCGGTCGCCAACTTCAGCCTGCAGGGGTACGGCACCGAGGTGAACACGGCCGCCGAGCGTCTCATCGGCACCGGCGTGCTGGCCGTCTTCATCGGCGGCAACTTCAACTCCGACGCCTGCTCCAACGCGCCCCGCTCCACCCGCGGCATCACCGTCGGCGCCACCATCCGCACGGACGCCCGCTGGTCGTCGTCGAACTACGGCACCTGCATCGATCTGTTCGCACCCGGCCACGACATCACCTCGGCCGGCATCGCCAGCGACACCGCGGTGGCGGCCGGATGGCAGGGCACGTCGATGGCCGCGCCGCACGTCACCGGCTGGGTGGCCCGCTACCTGCAGACCAACCCGGGCGCCACGCTCGCCCAGGCGAAGGCCGCGCTGCTGTCGGCCGCCACCACCGGCGCGCTGACGAACATCGGTGCCGGTTCACCGAACCGTCTGCTCTACGCGGCGCCGTCGTTCTGACCGGTCCGTCCACGCCGGACCCGCGGTCTCGGCCGGGGTCAGTTGCGGCCGTTGAGGGCGACGAAGCGGTATCCGCGGGCGGCCAGCGCCGGCACCACGGTCTTGAGTGCCGCGTAGGTCTGCGACCGGTCCCCGCCGCCGTCGTGGCACAACAGGATGTGCCCGGGCCGGGCGGCCAGGAGGCGCCGGCGGATGGCCGCGGTCCCGGGGCGGGCCCAGTCCCGCGGATCGTTGGTCCAGTCCAGCGGCACCATACCCGCCTCGGCCGCCGCGCCCAGGACCGCGGGCGACCAGTCGCCGCCGGGCGAACGGAACAGCGCCGGAGTGTGCGTGGTGGTGCTGTAGATCTTGTCGTGGGCGCGTTCGATCTCCCGGTGGACCCGCGTGCGCGACTTGCGCGCGAACGCCGTCGGATGACTCCACGTGTGGTTGGCGACCTGGTGCCCGTCCCGCACCACGTCCCGGGCCGTCGCCTCGTGCCCGAGCACCTGATTGCCGATCATGAAGAACGTGGCCGGGACGTGATGGCGCTCCAGCAGCCGGAGGATCTTCGGCGTCCACACCGGATGCGGCCCGTCGTCGATGGTCAGGGCGACCGCGTCGGCCGGGAACGCCGGACCCGGCACCGCCTCCCGGTACTGACGCAGCGTGAACACGGGACGACTGAGCTTCGGTCGCGGAGCCGGCTCCGGGGCACGTGGCCGTCCCGGTCGGGGTGTGGGCGTGCCGCCGGTCCGCGGTGTGGCGATGACGCGCGGCTGATGCTTGCCGGCCCCGGACGCCTGTGACCCGCTGAGCAGCATCGCGGCCACCGCGGCGGGGATCGCCCGCACCACTTGGCGTCGCGAGGCGCCAGGCTCGCACGTGGACTCCGGCGGCGTCGAAACGTGATCAACTTTTCGCACGCCGCCCGACGTTAACCAACCGCCGCCACCGTGGCCGGGGACATAACGGGGCATTTCAGCAGTAATCAATCGGTGGTTCTCGCCACAATCCGTGTCGGCTGACGGGTCACCTCGCCAAGCCGAACGCCGTCTACGCGCGGTGGGCTTCGGGTGGTGGCGCGCGTGTCGACTTGCGGTGCGGTGTGCGCCTTGCCGTCACACGGTGGGCTTGGGGTGGTGGCGCGCGTGTTGGTTTGCGGTGCGGTGTGCGCCTTGCCGTCACACGGTGGGCGTGGGTGACGGGGGCGTGTCGGTTTGCGGTGCGGAGTGAGCCCGTCCTCCACACGCCATGACACGGGCGTCTCGCGGCGCGCCCATGTGTGCACGAGGGCAGGGCTTGTCGAGTCGTGGCGGGGCGCATGGCGTCGCTGCCCGCGCTGCGGCAGGGGCCGGTGTGCGGACCGGGCCCACTCAGGAGGCCGCCACCCTCAGCAACGTGCCCGACCGCTGGGTGACCGGCCGCCATGACGGCGGATGGCGCGGCGGCCGGGGCCGCCGCGCCATCACGGTGCGGTCTTGCGGTGGTACGCCTACGTCAGCCCGTGCGGCAGGTGATCGTGGGCCAGGTGGTGTTGCCGTTCGACATGATGGTCACGC
>NZ_JAIWNC010000062.1 GCF_020216025.1 Jidongwangia harbinensis
GGTTCGCCGGTGTGGTGGAGGGGTTGGCGGCGCAGGGTGCGTCGTTGTTCGTGGAGTGTTCGCCGCATCCGGTGCTGGTGCCGGTGATCGAGGCCGCGGCGGTGGGTTCGTTGCGGCGTGACGACGGCGGGCCGCGGCGGATGCTGCGCAGCCTGGCGGACGCGTTCGAGCTGGGCGCGCCGGTACGGCTCGCGGAACCCGGCACGCCACCCCCGGCACTGCCGACGTACCCCTTCCAACGACAGCGCTACTGGGTCGCGCCACAGCGGCGGGACACCGGCGTCAGCGGCTTCGCAGCCGTCGGCCACCCCCTGCTCAGCGGTGTCGCCGAGGTGGGCGACACCGGGCAGCTGCTGCTCACCGGCCGGCTCGACGCGCAGGCCCAGTCGTGGCTCGCCGAGCACATCGTCGGCGACACCGTCGTGGTGCCCGGCACGGTCGCCCTCGAGGTCGCGCTGGCCGCCGCCGAGCAGGCCGGGTGCGACACCGTCGCGGAGCTGACCGTCACCGCGCCCATGGTGCTCACCGACGGCCGGCTCGACCTGCAGATCACCGTCGGGTCGCCCGGCGGTCAGGGCGAACGGACCGTCGCGGTGCATGCCCGCGAGGCGGACGGCGCCTGGCGCCGCCACGCCGAGGGCGTGCTGGCCGTCTCCGGTGCCGCGCCCGGCGCCCCGGCGGCGGCGCTGGCCGCACCCGCCATCGACCTCGGCGACGCGTACGAACGGATGGCCGCGCTCGGCGTCACGTTCGGCGACGCGTACCGCGGGCTGCGCGCCGTCCGGCGACTCGGCGATGTGATCGAGGCGGACGTGGCCGTCCCGGACGACGCGGACGCCTTCCACCTGCACCCGGTCCTGCTGGCCACCGCGATGCAGGCCGACCTGCTCTGCCAGGCCGGCGACGAGATGCGGATGCCGTTCTCCTGGACCGGTGTCCGGGTCCGCGGCGGCCCGGCCACCCCGACCGTCCGGGTCCGTACCGACGGCGCCACCCGCACCGTCCACGACGCGACCGGCGCACCGATCGCCCACGTCGCCGGGGTGGTGCTGCGCCCGGTGGCGCCCGGCGGATTCGACGACCCCGACGCCGCGGTCTTCCGGCTCGACTGGCCGGTGCTCGACGCGCCGCCCGCCCCGCCCGGCGACTGGGCGGTACTCGGCGGCGACCTGCCCGGTGCGTCGGCCCATGCCGACCTGGCCGCGCTCGGCGCCGCCCTGGACGCCGGGGCGGCCGTCCCGGAGGTCGTGTTCCACCTGCTCGCGGACGCCTCCGCCACACCGGACGACGACCTGCCGGCCGCCACCCGCGCGGCCACCGCGGCAACGCTGGAGCTGATCCGGGCGTGGCTGGCCGAGCCCCGGCTCGCCGCCGCCCGGCTCGTCGCGGTCACTCGCGGCGCGGTGCCGGTACGACCCGGCGAGCCGGTCGCCGACCTGGTCCACGCCCCGGTCTGGGGCCTGATCCGGGTCGCCGGCCAGGAGCATCCCGGCCAGTTCGGGCTGCTCGACCTCGACGGCCCGGCACCGGACCCGGCGACGCTCGCGGCGGCCCTGGCCACCGGCGAACCGCAGCTGGCGATGCGTGCCGGCAGCCCGCACGTGCCGCGCATCGTGCCCGCCCCGCCGGCCGCCGGCGAACCGATCGACACGTCCGGCACCGTGCTGGTCACCGGCGCGACCGGTGGCCTCGGCGCGCTCGTCGCCCGGCACCTCGCCGAGCGGCACGAGGCACGCAACCTGCTGCTGGTCAGCCGCAGCGGCAGCGCCGCCGACGGCGCCACCGAACTCGTCGCCGACCTGGCCGCCCTCGGCGTCGCGGTCACGGTCGCGGCCGTCGACGTCGCCGACCGCGACGATCTCGCCCGGGTCCTGGCGAACCTCGCGCCGGACCGTCCGCTCAGCGCCGTCGTGCACGTCGCCGCCGTCCTCGACGACGGCGTGCTCACCGGCCTCACCGCGGACCAGATCGACCGGGTCTTCCGGCCCAAGGTGGACGCGCTGCTGCACCTCGACGCGCTCACCCGGGACCTGCCGGTCGGCTCGTTCGTGCTGTTCTCCTCGATCGCGAGCCGGCTCGCCGGCCACGGCTCCGGCTCCTACTCGGCGGCCAACGCGTTCGTCGACGCGTTCGCCGCCCGCCGCCACGCCGACGGCCGCCCGGTCGTCTCCCTCGCCTGGGGACTGTGGGCGGAGAGCGGCGGCATGGCCGGACGGCTCAACCGCACCGGCCTGGCCGGGATCGCCTCCGCCGGGCTCACCCCGATGGACGCCGCCGAGGCGCTCCGCCTCCTGGATGCCGCCGCCACGGCCGCCACCGACCCGACCGCCGACGCGCTGTTGCTGCCGCTGCGGCTGGAACGCGCTCTGATGCGGGCCGCGGCCGCCCGCGGCGAGCTGCCCGCGACGCTCGACCGGCTGGTCCGCGTCCCGCGCCGCACGGCCGGGGCCGCCGACGCGGGAGGCGCCGAGACGCTGGTCCGCCGGCTCGCCGCCGCCGGGCCCGGCGAACGGCAACGGATCCTCACCGAGCTGGTCCGCACCCAGGTGGCCGCGGTGCTCGGCTACGGCCGGCCCGCCGACGTCGACCCCGACCGGGCGTTCCGCGAACTCGGCTTCGACTCGGTCAGCGCGCTGCACCTGCGCAACCGCCTCAACGCCGCCACCGGACTGCGCCTGCCGACGACGGTCGTCTTCGACTCGCCGACGGTCACCGCGATCGCCGAGCGGGTGGCCGGCGACCTCGTACCCACCGGGTCCGCGACCCGGGACGAGGCGGCGCCGGACGACGACCAGGTCCGCCGGATTCTGGCCGCCGTCGACCTCGGCCGCCTGCGCGAGGCGGGGCTGCTCGACGCCCTGCTGCGCCTGGGCGCCGAGCCGGACGCCCCGCCCGCCGAGAGCGGCGGCGCGGATGCCGCGGACGACCTGGACGACCTCGACCTGGAGCGGCTGGTGCAACTGGCCCTCGACCCGACCGAGCACTGAAGCGCTGGGAGAGACGTACATGGGTATCTCGGACGACCGCGTTGCCGAGGCGCTGCGGACGGCGCTGAAGGACAGCGGACGGCTACGGGAGCAGAACCGTGCTCTGGTGGCGGCGGCACGCGAGCCCATCGCGATCGTGTCGATGGCGTGCCGGTTCCCCGGCGGGGTCACGTCCCCGGAAGACCTGTGGCGGCTCCTGCACGACGGCGGTGACGCGATCACCGCGATCCCCGGCGACCGCGGCTGGGAGATCGAGACCGGCCCGATGTGGAGCGGCGGCTTCCTCGACGACGTGGACCGCTTCGACGCCCGGCTCTTCGGCATCAGCCCGCGCGAGGCGTCGGCCATGGACCCGCAGCAGCGGCACACCCTCGAGGTCTCCTGGGAGGCGGTGGAGCGGGCCGGGATCGACCCGTTCGCGCTGCGGGGCAGTTCCACGGCGGTGTTCCTGGGCGCCTCCACCGGCTCGCACAACGACGCGTACCCGATCATGCTGCGCGCCGACCCGGAGTCCGACGGCGGGCACCTGATGACCGGCAACGCCAACAGCGTCATCTCGGGCCGGGTCGCGTACGCGCTGGGCCTGGAGGGGCCCGCGGTCACGGTCGACACCGCGTGTTCCTCGGCGCTCGTCGCCATGCACCTGGCCGCCCGGGCGCTGCGGCAGGGCGAGTGCACGCTCGCGCTGGCCGGCGGCGTCACGGTCATGTCCGGACCGGACATCTTCCTCGGCTTCCAGCAGCAGGGCGGGCTCGCGAGCGACGGCCGCTGCAAGGCGTTCGCCGACGGCGCCGACGGCACCGGATTCTCCGAGGGCGTCGGGGTCCTGCTGCTGGAGAAGCTGTCGGACGCACGCCGCAACGGCCACCCGGTGCTGGCCGTGCTCCGCGGCTCCGCGGTCAACCAGGACGGCGCCTCCAACGGGCTCACCGCCCCGAACGGTCCCGCCCAGCAGCGCGTCATCCGGCAGGCGCTGGACTCCGCCGGGCTGGCCGCCGCCGACGTGGACGCGGTGGAGGCCCACGGCACCGGCACCACGCTCGGCGACCCGATCGAGGCGTACGCGCTGCTCGCCGCGTACGGCCGCGACCGTGACCCGGCCCGGCCGCTGCGCCTCGGCTCGGTCAAGTCGAACCTCGGGCACACCCAGGCCGCCGCCGGCGTGGCCGGCGTCATCAAGACCGTGCTGTCCATGCAGCACGGCGTCCTGCCGCGCACGCTGCACGTGGACGCGCCGTCCTCGCGGGTGGACTGGTCGGCGGGCCACGTGGAGCTGCTCACCGAGAGCCTGCCGTGGACGCCCGGTGCGGCACCGCGCCGCGGTGGCGTGTCGTCGTTCGGGATCAGCGGCACCAACGCCCACGTGATCCTGGAGGAGGCGCCGCCCGCGGACGTCCCGGCCCCGGCGGCGCGGCGGCCCGGACCGGTCCCGGTCGTGCTCGCCGGGCGCGACGAGCCGGCACTCGCCGCGCAGGCGGAGCGGCTCCGCGGCTGGCTGGCCGAGCACCCGGACGGCGAGCCGGCCGACCTGGCGTACTCGCTCGCCACCACGCGCGCCGCGCTGCCCGCGCGGGCCGCCGTCGTCGCCGCCGACCGGGCCGGGCTGGCGCGTGCGCTGGAATCGGTGACCCCGGCGGCCCGGGCGACCGGCCGGACCGTCTTCCTGTTCACCGGTCAGGGTGCGCAGTGGTCCGGCATGGGCCGTGAGCTGTACGCGGGACAGCCGGTCTTCGCCGCGGCGTTCGACGAGGTGTGCGCCGGATTCGACCTGCCGCTCAAGGACGTCATGTTCGGCGAGGCCGGGGACGAGCGGCTGGACCGGACGCAGTTCACCCAGGCGGCGCTGTTCGCGTTCGAGGTGGCGATGTTCCGGCTCCTCGACTCCTGGGACGTGCGTCCGGACGTGCTGATCGGGCACTCGATCGGCGAGATCGCCGCGGCCTACTGCGCCGGCGTCTGGAGTCTGGCGGACGCCTGCCGTCTCGTCGCGGCGCGGGGCAGTCTGATGCAGGCGCTACCGGCCGGCGGCGCGATGGTCGCGATCCAGGCGTCCGAGGCGGAGCTGGCCGGCGCGGACGTGGACATCGCCGCCGTGAACGGTCCGCGGTCGGTGGTCATCGCCGGGCCGGCGGAGAAGGTCGAGGCGGTGGCGGCGACGTTCGCCAGGACCCGCCGGCTGGAGGTGTCGCACGCGTTCCACTCGTCGCTGATGGACCCGATGCTGGACGAGTTCCGCACGGTCGTTTCCGCGCTGACGTTCCACGAGCCGTCGATCCCGCTGGTGAAGGACGTGTCGGACCCGGAGTACTGGGTGCGGCACGTGCGCGACACCGTCCGGTTCGCCGACGACGTCGCCGAGGTGGCCGATGCCGGGCTCTTCGTCGAACTCGGACCGGACGCCGCACTGATCCCCGCGGTGGCGCAGATGCGCGGCGACGCGCTGCTGGTACCCACGGCGAAGCGGGGTAAGCCGGGACTCGGCACGGTCGCCGAGGCGGCCGGACGGATCTGGGCCGCGGGACGGCCGGTGAACTGGGCCGCCTACCACCGGGACAGCGGCGCGGTCCGGGTCGACCTGCCCACGTACCCGTTCCAGCGGCAGCGCTTCTGGCCCCGCCCGGCCGTCGGGGCCGGTGACGTGGCCGCCGCCGGTCTGCTCAGTCCCGGCCACCCGATGCTCGGCGCCGCCGTCACCCTGGCCAGCGGGGACGGCCTCGTCCTCACCGGCCGGGTCTCCACGCGTACCCATCCCTGGCTGGCCGACCACGTCGTGGCCGGCACCGTACTGCTGCCCGGCACCGCCCTGCTGGAGCTGGCGCTCAGCGCCGGTCGGCAGGCCGGCTGCGACGCCGTCGAGGAACTCACCCTGTCCGCGCCGGTGGTCGTGCCGGACGGCGACGCCCTCGTGCTGCAGCTGACCGTCGGTGCCCGCACCGACGGCCGGCGCGGCCTCCAGATCCACTCCGCGGCCGGCGACGACTGGACCCTGCACGCCGAAGGCGTCCTCGGCGCCGCCGGCGAACCGGCGGCCGGGAGCGGCGAGCCGTGGCCGCCGGCCGACGCCGTCCCGATCGACCTCACCGGCCTCTACACCGGCCAGGACCCCGACGGCCCCACCTTCGGTCCCGCCTTCCAGGGCCTGCGCCGGGCCTGGCGCCGGCCCGGCGGTGAGGTCTGTGCCGAGGCCGACCTGCCCGGCGACGACGCCGGTCACTACGGCCTGCACCCCGCGCTGCTCGACGCCGGGCTGCACGCGATCCGCGCCGGCGGCCTGCTCGCCGACGACCGGCCCCGGCTCCCGTTCGTCTTCACCGACGTCGACCTGCACGTGGCCGGCGCCGGCCCGCTGCGGCTGCGGCTGCGCGCCGACGCCCCGGACACGATCAGGCTCGACCTCGCCGACGGGCGCGGCGTTCCGGTCGGGCGCATCGGCGCGCTGAGCCTGCGTACCGTCGACACCGGGTTGATCCGCGCCGCCGGGGTGTCCGAGGCGCTGTACCGCGTCGACTGGGTGCCGGTGCCCGCCCCGGCGGCGGCCGGCGTACCCGCCCATGACATCGCTCGGCCCGCCGGCGCCGAGGACGCGCTCGGTGCCGTGCAGCGCGCGCTCGCCGACGAGGACCAGCCGCTGCTCGTCGTGCTCACCCGCGCGGCGACCGGCGCCGACCCGGACCCCGGCGCCGCCGCCGTGTGGGGCCTGGTCCGCGCCGCTCAGGCCGAGCACCCCGGCCGCTTCGTGCTGCTCGACGACGCCGCCGACGCCGACGTCCCGGCGGCGGTGGCCACCGGCGAACCCCAGCTCGCCGTGCGCGACGGCGGCCTGTACGCCCCGCGCCTGACCCGGATGCCGGCCGGCGCATCGGTGACCCCGAGCTTCGGCGCGGGCACCGTGCTGCTCACCGGGGCGTCCGGCGCGCTCGGGGCGGTGGTGGCCGACCACCTCGTCTCCGCGTACGGAATCCGGTCCCTGCTGCTCGTCTCGCGTCGCGGCGCCGCCGGCCTCGCGGACCGGCTCACCGCGGCCGGCGTGACCGTACGCGACGCCACGGCCGACGTCTCCGACCGCGACGCCATGACCGCCCTCCTCGCCGGCGTGCCCGACCTGTCCGCGGTGGTGCACCTGGCCGGCGTCGTGGACGACGGCGTGGTCACCGCGCAGACCCCGGCCCGGATCCGCGCCGTCCACGCGCCCAAGGCCGGCGGCGCGCAGGTCCTCGACGACCTCACCCGCGACCGCGACCTCGCCGCGTTCGTCGTGTTCTCGTCCGCCGCCGGAGTCCTCGGCAACGCCGGTCAGGCCGGGTACGCGGCCGCCAACGCGTACGCCGACGCGGTCGTCGCCCGCCGCCACGCCGCCGGACTGCCCGGAGTCTCCCTCGCCTGGGGAATGTGGGACATCGGCGCCGGCATGGTCGCCGGCCTCGACGGCGCCGGCGTGAAGCGGCTGCGCCGCTCGGGCGTCCGTGGCTTCGACGCCGCCCGCGGGCTCGCCCTGCTGGACCACGCGCTGGGCACCGGTGCTCCCGCGCTCGTCCCCATCCTGCTCGACCTCGCCGCGGTGCCCCGGGACGCCGTGCCGCCGTTGCTGCGCACGCTGGTCCGCCCCCGGCCGGCTCGCACCGAGGCCGACGGTGGCGCCGAACCCGGCCTGGCCGCCCGGCTCGCCGCGCTGGCCGGCGGGGACCGGCTGCGGCTGCTCACCGACCTGGTCCGCGACAAGGTCGCCGTGGTTCTGGGCTATCCGGACCCGGCCGTGGTCGCCGCCGCGCAGACCTTCACCGAACTCGGCCTCGACTCGTTGACCGCGATCGAGTTGCGTGACCGGCTCGGCGCCGCGGTCGGGCTCCGGCTGCCCGCCACGCTCGTCTTCGACTATCCGACCGCCACCGCCCTGGCCGGCCACCTCGACGACCGGCTCGGCGGCGGGACAGCCCCGGACGCCCCGGTGGTCCGCGCGGCGGACATCGGCGACGACCCGATCGTGATCGTGGCCATGGCCTGCCGCTACCCGGGCGGGGTCACCACCCCCGACGAGTTGTGGGCCCTGGTCCGCGACCGGGTCGACGCGATCAGCGAGTTCCCGCCGGACCGCGGCTGGGACGTCGACGGCATCTACCACCCGGACCCGGACCGGCCCGGCAAGAGCTACACCCGGCACGGCGGCTTCCTCGACGGTGCGGCCAATTTCGACCCCGCCCTGTTCGGCATGTCCCCGCGCGAGGCCCTGCACACCGATCCGCAGCAGCGGCTCCTGCTGGAGACCGCGTGGGAGGCGTTCGAGCGGGCCGGCATCGACAGCGCGTCGCTGAAGGGCTCGGCGACCGGCGTCTTCACCGGCATCATGTACCACGACTACGCCGACCTGCTGCGCTCCACGCCGGAGTCGGCCGGTGCGGTCGGCACCGGCGAGCACGCCAGCATCGCGTCGGGCCGGCTGTCGTACACGTTCGGGCTGGAGGGCCCGGCGGTCACGGTGGACACGGCGTGTTCGTCGTCGCTGGTGGCGTTGCACCTGGCCGCGCAGGCGCTGCGGTCGGGGGAGTGTGACCTGGCGCTGGCCGGCGGGGTCACCGTCATGGCGCGGCCGGACGTGTTCGTCGGCTTCTCCCGCCAGCACGGCCTGTCGCCGGCCGGGCGGTGCCGCTCGTACGCGGACGGCGCCGACGGCACCGGCTGGGCCGAGGGCGCCGGCCTGGTGCTCGTCGAGCGGCTCTCCGACGCCCGGCGTCACGGCCACCCGATCCTGGCGGTGGTGCGGGGCACCGCGGTCAACCAGGACGGTGCGTCGAACGGGTTGACGGCGCCGAACGGCCCGTCGCAGCAGCGGGTGATCCGGCAGGCGCTGGCGAACGCGGGTCTGCGCCCGGCCGACGTGGACGTGGTGGAGGGCCACGGCACGGGTACGTCGCTGGGTGACCCGATCGAGGCGCAGGCCCTGCTCGCCACCTATGGCCAGCAGCGGGAGACGCCGCTGCGGTTGGGGTCGGTGAAGTCGAACATCGGCCACACCCAGGCGGCGGCCGGCGTCGCCGGCATCATCAAGATGGTGATGGCGTTGCGTCACGGCACGGTGCCCGCCACGCTGCACGTGGATGCGCCGTCGTCGCACGTGGATTGGGAGTCCGGTGCGGTCCGGCTGGTCCGGGACGCCGAGCCGTGGGACCGGGCAGATCGGCCGCGCCGGGCGGGTGTCTCCAGCTTCGGGATCAGCGGCACCAACGCCCACGTCGTCATCGAGGAACCGCCCGCGGTGGAACCGGTCGCCGAGCCGGTCCGGGAACTGCCGGCCGTTCCGGTGTTGCTGTCGGCGCGGGACGAAGCCGCCCTGGCACTGCCGGATCAGGTCGATCTGAATGTGGCGTTCACGCTGGCCGTCGGCCGGACCGCGCTGCCGGTGCGGAGCTTCGCGATCGGTGGCGGCGGGTTCGCGCCGCCGGTCCGGGCGGTCGAGCAGACGACGGCGTTGTTGTTCACCGGTCAGGGTGCGCAGTGGCCGGGCATGGGCCGCGACCTCTATGACACGTTCCCGGTGTTCGCGGATGCGTTCAACGAGATCTGCGCGCAGTTCGAGTTGCCGCTGCTGGACGTCGACGAGCAGCTGGACCAGACCCGGTTCACGCAGGCGGCGTTGTTCGCGTTCGAGGTGGCGATGTTCCGCCTCCTCGAATCGTGGGGCGTCCACCCGGATGTGCTGATCGGTCACTCGATCGGTGAGGTCGCGGCGGCCTACTGTGCCGGAGTCTGGAGTCTTGAGGACGCCTGCCGTCTCGTCGCGGCGCGGGGCAGTCTGATGCAGGCCCTGCCGGCCGGTGGCGCGATGATCGCGGTCCAGGCGTCCGAGGCCGAACTCGCCGACGAAGACGTCGACATCGCCGCGATCAACGGTCCCCGGTCGGTGGTGATCGCCGGACCGGTGGAGAAGGTGGAGGCGGTGGCGGCGAAGTTCGCCAAGACCCGCCGCCTGGATGTCTCGCACGCGTTCCACTCGTCGTTGATGGACCCGATGCTCGACGAGTTCCGCGCGGTGGTCGCGACGTTGACGTTCCACGAGCCGTCGATCCCGTTGGTGAAGGATGTGTCGGACCCGGAGTACTGGGTGCGGCACGTCCGGGACACGGTCCGGTTCGCCGACGACGTGGCGGCGGCGGAGGCTACCGCGTTCCTCGAGATCGGGCCGGACGCGGCGCTCACCCCCGCCGTGATGCAGATCCGCGACGACGCCCTGGTGATTCCCGTCTCGCGCCGGGGCCACACCGATGTGGTCTCCGCGGTGAGCCGGTACTGGGCGGCGGGCGGCACCGTCGACTGGACCGCGTTCTTCGCCGGGACCGGAGCCAAGCTGGTCGAGGCGCCGACCTACCGGTTCCAGCGCCAGCGCTACTGGCCCGAGCCGGTCGCCGAGGTCGGTGATCTGGCCGCCGCCGGGTTGGCCGACCCCGGCCACCCGCTGCTCGGCGCCGCCATCACCCTCGCCGGGCGGGACGGGCTGCTGCTCACCGGCAGGCTGTCGCTCGCCACCCACCCGTGGCTCGCCGGCCATGCGGTCGGCGGCACGGTCACCCTGCCCGGCACGTTGCTGCTCGAACTCGCTCTGCACGCCGCCGCCCGAACCGGCCACGACTCCGTCGACGAACTGATCCTCCGCGAACCCGTCGTGCTCACCGGCACCGAACCCCTCGTCCTCCAGATCACCGCCGGACCGTCCGGCGTCCAGATCCACTCCGCGGTGGGCGACGACTGGCTGCTGCACGCCGAAGGCGCCCTCGGCACGGCCACCGCGCCGACCGCGCGGCTCGACGTCCGGCACTCCGCCGAGGCCACCGAGATCGACCTCACCGGCTTCTACGACACCCTCGACCCGGCGGGGCCGGCCTACCGCGGCGCCTTCCAGGGCCTGCGGCGCGCGTGGCGCGAACCCGACGGCACCTACCTCGCCGAGGTCGAACTCCCGGACGCCGGGCGGCACCGGCCCGAGCTGTACGGCCTGCACCCGGCGCTGCTCGACGCCGCCCTGCACCCGCTGGCGCTCGACCCGGGCACGGCCGGCCCGCAACTGCCCTTCTCCTGGTCCGGCGTGCGCCTGTACGCCACCGGCGCCGACACCGTACGGGTACGGCTGAGCCCCGCCCGGGCCGGAGCCGTCTCCCTCGCCGTCACCGACCTCGACGGCACTCCGTTGCTGTCGGTCGACGAGCTGGCCCTGCGCCCGACGGCGGGTACGGCGCCGGTGGTCCGCGACGGCCTGTTCCGGGTCAACTGGCGGCCCGTCCCCGCGCCCGGCCCGGACCACGCGGGCGCGGCCTTCACGGTCGTCCGTCCCGGCACCGCCGCCGAGGCGCTCACCGCACTCCAGCAGCCCGCCGCCGGCACCCTGGTGGTCGTCACCGTGGACGCGACCGGCACCGCGCCCGATCCCGAGGCGGCCGCCGTCTGGGGCCTGGTGCGCTCGGCACAGGTGGAGCAGCCCGGCCGCTTCGTGCTGCTGGACACCGGCAGCGCGGCGTCGGACGCCGAGATCGCCGCCGCCGTGGCGACCGGGGAGCCGCAACTGGCTCTCCGCGACGGGCGCCTGCTCGCCCCGCGCCTCGCCCGCCTGACCGCGCCGGAACCCACCCCGCTCGACCTCGGCGCCGGCTGGGTGCTGGTGACCGGCGCGTCCGGCGCGCTGGCCGGCGTCGTGGCGGAGCACCTCGTCACCGCGTACCAGGCGAGCAGGCTTCTGCTGGTGTCCCGCCGGGGCGCCCCGGAACTGGCCCGTCGGCTCACCGAACTCGGGGCGGAGGCCCGCTCGGTGGCGGCCGACGTCAACGACCGTGCCGCGATGGCCGCCCTCGCCGGGGACGTCACCGCGGTCGTGCACCTCGCGGGCGTCCTCGACGACGGGCTCGTCGGCTCGCTGACCGGGGAACGGCTCGCCGCCGTGCTGGCCCCCAAGGCCGGCGGTGCCGACGTCCTGGACCAGGTGCTGGGGGACGTGTCGGCGTTCGTCGTGTTCTCCTCGGCCGCCGGGGTGTTCGGCAACGAGGGCCAGGCCGCCTACGGCGCCGCCAACGCGTACGCGGACGCCGTCGTCGCCCGTCGCCGGGCCGCCGGACGGCCGGGCATCTCCCTCGCCTGGGGAGTCTGGTCGGACGCCGGCATGGCCGCCGGCCTGGACACCACCCACCTGCGGCACACCGGGCTGCTCGGGCACACCACCGCCGAAGGGCTCACCCTGTTCGACGCCGCACTCGCCGCCGGGGAACCGTTGGCCGTCCCGGTACGGGTGGACCGTGTCGCCCTCGCCGCGTCCGCCGTGGTGCCGCCGCTCCTGGGTGACCTGGTACGCGGGCGGACCCGGCGCTCGTCGGCGGCCTCGGGCCCGGGCCGCCGGCTGGCCGCGCTCGCCGCCCCGGAGCGCCGGCGCGTGCTCCTCGACCTGGTTCGCGAGCACGTCGCCGCCGTCCTCGGCCACGCCGGGCCGGCCGCCGTCGCCACGGTGCAACCCTTCACCGAGATGGGCTTCGACTCGCTCACCGCGATCGACCTGCGCAACCGCCTGCAGACCGCGACCGGGCTCCGCCTGCCCGCCACCCTCGTCTTCGACCACCCGACCGTGGAACGTGCCGCGGATCTGCTCGCCGGACTCCTCGACGATGGCCCGCAGCCGAAGCCGGACGCCACCCGCGCCGTGCGTACCGAGGACGAGCCGGTGGTCATCGTGTCGATGGCCTGCCGGTTCCCGGGTGGAGTCTCGTCGCCGGAACAGCTGTGGGACCTGGTCCGGGACGGCGTGGACGCGGTCGGTGAGTTCCCGGCCGACCGGGGCTGGACCGATGTCTACGACCCCGACCCGGACCGGGCAGGCACCAGCTACACCCGGCACGGTGGTTTCCTCTACGACGCGGACGCGTTCGACGCCCGACTGTTCGGCATGTCCGAGCGCGAGGCGGTCGGCACCGATCCGCAGCAGCGGTTGTTGCTGGAGACGGCGTGGGAGACGTTCGAACGCGCGGGCATCGACACCACGGCGTTGCGTGGCTCCGCGACCGGCGTCTTCACCGGCGTGATGTATCACGACTACACGGACCTGCTCGCCGGGACGACGGAGGCGGAAGGCGCGGTCGGTTCGGGTGCGACGGGCAGTGTGGCGTCGGGCCGACTGTCCTACACCTTCGGTTTGGAAGGGCCTGCGGTCACGGTCGACACGGCGTGTTCGTCGTCGCTGGTGGCACTGCACCTGGCAGTACAGGCCCTGCGTTCCGGTGAGTGTGACCTGGCCTTGGCCGGTGGAGTCACCGTCATGGCGACCCCGGCGACGTTTGTCGGGTTCTCCCGCCAGCGTGGTCTGTCGGTCGACGGCCGGTGCAAGGCGTTCTCCGACAGCGCTGATGGTGTCGGCTGGGGTGAGGGCGCGGGCCTGCTGCTGGTCGAGCGATTGTCGGATGCGCAGCGTCACGGGCACCCCATTCTCGCCGTGGTGCGGGGCAGCGCCGTCAACCAGGACGGCGCGTCGAACGGTCTGACCGCGCCGAACGGCCCCTCACAACAACGAGTGATCCGCCAGGCACTGGCCAACGCCGGCCTCAACCCGGCCGACGTGGACGTGGTCGAAGGCCACGGCACCGGCACGTCGTTGGGCGACCCGATCGAGGCGCAGGCCCTGCTGGCCACTTACGGTCAGGAGCGGGAGACACCGCTGCTGCTGGGGTCGGTGAAGTCGAACATCGGCCACACCCAGGCCGCAGCCGGCGTCGCCGGCATCATCAAAATGGTGATGGCGCTGCGTCACGACACGGTGCCCGCCACCCTGCATGTGGATGCGCCGTCGTCGCACGTGGACTGGGCGTCCGGCGCGGTGGAACTGCTGACCACCGCGGTGTCGTGGGACCGTCACGACCGTCCGCGCCGGGCGGGTGTGTCGTCGTTCGGGATCAGTGGCACCAACGCGCACACCATCATCGAGGAACCGCCGGTGGTGGAACCGGTCACCGAGCCGGTCCGGGAGCTGCCGGCCGTTCCGGTGCTGCTGTCAGCGCGGGATGAAGCCGCCCTGGCGATGCCGGATCACGTCGACCTGAACGTGGCATTCACCCTGGCGACCGGTCGGACCGCGCTACCGGTGCGGAGCTTCGCGATCGGCAATGGTGATCTCGCGCCACCGGTGCGGGCGGTTGAGCAGAAGACGGCGCTGCTGTTCACCGGTCAGGGCGCGCAGTGGCCGGGCATGGGCCGCGACCTGTACGACAGCTACCCGGTGTTTGCGGACACGTTCAACGAGATCTGCGCCCAGTTCGAGCTGCCGTTGCTGGACGTCGACGAACAGCTGGACCAGACCCGGTACACGCAGGCGGCGTTGTTCGCGTTCGAGGTGGCCATGTTCCGCCTCCTCGAATCCTGGGGGGTCAAGGCCGACGTGCTGATCGGCCACTCGATCGGTGAGATCGCCGCCGCCCACTGCGCCGGAGTCTGGAGCCTGGAGGACGCCTGCCGCCTGGTCGCCGCCCGCGGCAGTCTGATGCAGGCCCTGCCGGCCGGTGGGGCGATGGTCGCGGTCCAGGCGTCCGAGGCCGAGTTGGCCGGTGAGGACGTGGACATCGCGGCGGTGAACGGGCCGCGGTCGGTAGTTATTGCCGGTCCGGTGGAGAAGGTGGAGGCGGTGGCGGCGAAGTTCGCCAAGTCCCGCCGTCTCGATGTCTCGCACGCGTTCCATTCCTCGTTGATGGATCCGATGCTCGACGAGTTCCGGTCGGTGGTCGCGACGTTGACGTTCCATGAGCCGTCGATTCCGTTGGTGAAGGATGTGTCGGACCCGGAGTACTGGGTGCGGCACGTGCGGGACACGGTCCGGTTCGCCGACGACGTGGCCGCTGCTGACGTCACTGCGTTCCTTGAGATCGGTCCCGATGCCGCGCTGATTCCGGCGGTCGCGCAGATCCGCGACGACGCGGTACTGATCCCGGTGTCGCGGCGGGACAACACCGATGTGGTCAGCGCGCTTTGCCGGTACTGGGCGGCGGGTGGCACCGTCGACTGGGCCGGGTTCTTCGCCGGCACCGGCGCGCGGCTGGTGGAGGCGCCGACGTACCGGTTCCAGCGGCAGCGGTACTGGCCCGAGCACACCCGGCAGATCGCCGACGTGACCACGGCCGGGCTGAGCAGCTCGGCGCACCCGCTGCTGGGCGCGGCCGTTGCGCTCGCCGACGGAGACGGGCTGCTCCTCACCGGCCGGCTGTCGCTCGCCACCCACCCGTGGCTTGCCGACCACGAGATCGGCGGCACCGTCCTGCTGCCCGGCACCGCCCTGCTCGACCTGGCCCTGCACGCCGCGGACGCGGTCGGCTGCGACACCGTGGCGGAACTGACCCTGCTGGCGCCGCTCACCCTGCCCGCCGGTGGTGCCGTGCGGATCCAGGTCCGGGCCGGGGAACCGGACGATGCCGGGCGCCGCCCGCTGACCGTCCATTCCCGGCCGGCGGGGGACCGGTCCGGCTGGACGCTGCACGCGAGCGGCACGGTCGGCATCGGGGACGCGGACGCCGTACCGCTGGAGGACCTGCGGGAGTGGCCACCGGCCGGCGCCGAGACGGTCGACATCGACGGTCTCTACCAGCAGCTCGCCACGCTCGGCCTCCGCTACGGTCCCGCCTTCCAGCGGCTCCACGGCGTGTGGCGCCGCGGCGACGACATCTTCCTCGACCTGGGGCTGCCCGAGGGCGGGACGGCGACCGGCTTCGAGGCGCATCCGGCTCTCCTGGACGCCACCATGCACGCGCTCGGCGTCACCGGCCTGCTGCCCGGCAACCGGGTGCGGCTGCCGTTCGCGTTCACCGGGGTGTCGATCGTCCGGCCCGGGGCCGCGGCGCTACGGGTCCGGCTCGGTCGCGTCGGCGACGACGTCCTCCGCCTCGACCTCGCCGACGGCGCGGGCGGCCCGGTCGGCCGGATCGGCGCGCTGACGGTGCGGCCGTACGACCCGGCCGCGGACGCGCTGTTCCACGTCACCTGGGTGCCCGCCCGGCCGGCCGCCGACCCGGTGGCGACCCCGGTGCCGCCGGTCGTGACGCTGCCCGGCACGGATCTCACCGACCCGGAGACCGTCCGCGCCGCCGTGCTGGCCGGATTCGACGTCCTGCGCGACGCCGTCGCGGCCGGCCCGCCCGGAGTCATCCTGGCGACGCCGCCCGGCCCGGGCGGCGACGCCGTCCGCGGCCTGGCCCGCTCGGCGCAGACCGAGCATCCCGGCCTGATCGTCGTCGTCGACACCGACCGGCCGCTCGACGACGACCTCGCCGCCGCCGTCCACGCCACCGGCGAACCGCTGGTCCGGGTCCGCGCGGACGTGCTCACCGTGCCCCGGCTGGCCCGGCTCACCCCGGCCACCGGTGAGCGGCCCGGCGCCACGTTCGGCCCGGACGGCACGGTGCTGGTCACCGGCGCCTCCGGCGCGCTCGGCGCGGTCGTCGCCGAGCACCTGGTCACCGCGCACGGCGTCCGGCGCCTGGTGCTCGCCGCTCGCCACGGCGCCCCGGCCACCGCCGCCCGCCTGGCCGCACACGGCGTCACCGTCCACGACGTGGCCTGCGACGTGGCCGACCGGGACGACCTGGCGCGCCTGCTGGCCGGCATCGACCCGGAACACCCGTTGACCGGCGTGGTGCACGCGGCCGGGGTGCTCGACGACGCCCTGCTGCTGTCGCTCACCCCCGAGCAGATCACCGCCGTGCTGCGGCCCAAGGCCGACGCGGCGTGGCACCTGCACGAGCTGACCCGCGGTCTCGGCCTCACCGCGTTCGTCATGTTCTCCTCCGCGGCGCACGTCTTCGGCGCGGCCGGGCAGGCGAACTACGCGGCGGCCAACGCCTACCTCGACGCGCTGGCCCGGCGGCGCCACGCGGACGGACTGCCCGCCGTCTCGATCGCCTGGGGCGCCTGGCAGACCGGCGGCATGGCCGGTGGCCTCGCCGACCGCGACCTGGACCGGATGCGACGCTCCGGTGCGCTGCCGATCAGCGCCGACGAAGGGCTGGCCCTGTTCGACCTGGCCTGTGCGAGTGGCGCCCCGGATCCGGTCGGCCTGCGGCTGGACCTGGCCGCGGTCTCCGCCGGGCCGGTGCCGGCGCTGCTCAGCGGCCTGGTCCGGGCCCGGCGCGTCCCGCAGGGCGGTGCCCGTCTGCTGCCCGGGCTGGCCGCCCTCGACGTGGCCCGGCGGGAACAGGCCCTGGCCGACCTGGTCCGCGACCACGTCGCCGCCGTGCTCGGGCAGAGCAGCCCGGCCCGGATCGGCGCCACCGAACCGTTCACCGAACTCGGCTTCGACTCGATGACCGCGATCGAGCTGCGCAACCGGCTCACCGGGGCGACCGGCCTGCGGCTCAGCGCGACCGTCACGTTCGACCATCCACACGTGACGGCGCTCGCCGCGCACCTCGCCGAGCAGTTGTCCGGCGGCGCCGCGCCGGCCCCCGTGGCCGCGGCCCCGGTGACGGCCGGCCTCGACGAGCCGATCGCCATCGTCGGCATGGCGTGCCGCTTTCCGGGCGGCGTCGGTTCGCCCGAGGAGCTGTGGCGGCTCGTCGACGCGGGCGTGGAGGCGATCACCGAGTTCCCCGCCGACCGTGGCTGGGACCTCGGCGCGCTGTACGACGCCGACCCGGACCACCCGGGCACCAGCTACACCCGGCACGGCGGCTTCCTGTCTGACGTAGCCGGATTCGACCCGCAGTTCTTCGGCATCGGCCCGCGCGAGGCCCTCGCCATGGACCCGCAGCAGCGGCTGCTGCTGGAGACCGCGTGGGAGACCTTCGAACGGGCCGGCATCGACCCCACCACCGTCCGGGGCAGCAGCACCGGCGTCTACGTCGGGATGAACGGGCAGGACTACTCGACGTTGCTGGCCGGCGGCGCGCACGAGGGGTACGTGGCCACCGGCAACGCGCCCAGCGTGTTCTCCGGCCGGCTCGCCTACACGTTCGGGCTGGAGGGCCCGGCGCTGACCATCGACACCGCGTGCTCGTCGTCGCTGGTGGCGCTGCACCTCGCGGTCCGTGCGCTGCGCGCCGGGGAGTGCACGATGGCCCTGGTCGGCGGCGCGATGGTGATGGCCACCCCGCGCTCGTTCGTCGAGTTCAGCCGACAGCGCGCGCTGTCGCCGGACGGCCGCTGCCGGGCGTTCGCCGACGACGCCGGCGGCACCGGCTGGGGCGAGGGCGCGGGCATGCTGCTCGTCGAGCGGCTCTCCGACGCCCGGCGGCACGGCCACCGGGTGCTCGCCGTGGTCCGCGGCACCGCGGTCAACCAGGACGGCGCCTCCAACGGGCTGACCGCCCCGAACGGCCCGTCGCAGCAGCGCGTCATCCGGCAGGCGCTGGCCGACGCGCGACTGGGCCCGGCCGACGTGGACGCGGTGGAGGCACACGGCACCGGCACCGCCCTGGGCGACCCGATCGAGGCCCAGGCTCTGATCGCCACGTACGGTGCGGACCGGGCGGCCGACCGGCCGTTGCGGCTCGGTTCCGTCAAGTCGAACATCGGGCACTCCCAGGCGGCGGCCGGCGTCGCCGGCATCATCAAGATGGTCATGGCGCTGCGGCACCAGCGGCTGCCCCGGACCCTGCACGCCGACCGGCCGAGCGCGCACGTCGATTGGGCCGGCTCGGCCGTCGCGGTGCTCACCGAACCGGTGGAATGGCGGGCCGGGGAACGGATCCGGCGGGCCGGCGTCTCGTCGTTCGGGATCAGCGGCACCAACGCCCACGTGATCCTCGAGGAGGCCGGCGAGGCGGCGCCCGTCGCGGCCCCCACCGGCGCCCGGTCCGACGCGCCGTGGGTGCTGTCCGCGCGTACCCCCGCGGGTCTGCGGGCCCAGGCCGCCGCCCTGCGCGACCGCCTCGCCTCGCTGACCGACGACGAACTCGCCCCGGCCGCGCATCTGCTCGCGGCGGGCCGGGCCCGGCACGAGCACCGGGCCGTCGTGCACGGCGACCGCGCCGCACTGCACGCCGCGCTGGACGCCCTCGCCTCCGGCGCCGCGACCACGGACGGCCCGGCCGAGCCGCGCCGCCCGGCCCTGCTGTTCACCGGTCAGGGCGCGCAGCGGGTCGGCATGGGCCGGCAGTTGCACGCGGCGTACCCCGCGTTCGCCGCGGCGTTCGACGACGCGGTGGCCGCGCTCGACACCCACCTCGACCGTCCGCTGCGCGAGGTGGTCTGGGGCGAGGATCAGAACCTGCTCGACCGTACGGAGTACGCGCAGCCGGCCCTGTTCGCCGTGGAGGTGGCGCTGTACCACCTGCTCGCCGAACTCGGCGTGCGTCCCGCGGTGCTGGCCGGCCACTCGATCGGCGAACTGGCCGCCGCCCACGTGGCCGGCGTGTGGTCGCTGGCCGACGCCGCCGCGCTGGTGACCGCCCGGGGCCGGCTCATGCAGCGGCTGCCCGGCGGCGTGATGGCCGCCGCCGAGGCCACCGAGGACGAGGTGCTCCCGCTGCTCGGCGGTGGCGCGGACCTGGCCGCGGTCAACGCGCCCGGCTCGATCGTCGTCTCCGGCACGGAGGAGGCGGTCGCCGAGGTCGAGGCTGCGCTCACCGCCCTCGGCCGGCGCACCCGCCGGCTGGCCGTCTCGCACGCGTTCCACTCCGCCGGGATGGAACCGATGCTGGCCGAGTTCGGGGCGGTCGCCGCCACGTTGTCGTACGCCCCGCCGACGCTGCCGATCGTGTCCACGCTGACCGGCCGGCTCGCCACCGCCGACGAACTGATGTCGCCGGCGTACTGGGTGCGGCACGTGCGGGGGACGGTCCGCTTCGCCGACGCGGTGGCCGCGCTCGCCGCCCACGGCGCCGACGCGTACCTGGAGGCCGGCCCGGACGCCGTGCTGACCGCGCTCGTCCCGCGCTGCCTCGACGCCGCCGGTCCGGCATCCGCCGCCGGGTCCGGCGCCCCGGTGTCCGTGCCGTTGCAGCGCCGCGGCCGCCACGAGGAGCGGGAGCTGATCGCCGGGCTCGGCCGGGTGTACGCGGCCGGCGTGGACGTGCGCTGGGAGCGGCTGCACCCGGACCCGCGCCCGGTCGACCTGCCCACCTATCCGTTCCAGCGCACCCGGTTCTGGCCCGACGCGGCCGCGGTCGCCGACGTGTCCGCCGCCGGCCTCGACGCCGTCGACCACCCGCTGCTCAGCGCGGCCGTGGTCACGCCCGGCTCGGACGGCGTGCTGCTCACCGGCCGCCTCTCGCTGGGCGCGCAGCCGTGGCTGGGCGACCACCGGGTGCACGGCCGGGCACTGCTGCCCGGCACCGGACTGGTCGAGCTGGCGATCCGGGCCGGCGACCTGACCGGTCGGGGACACCTCGACGAACTCACCCTGCACGCGCCCCTGGTGCTGCCGGAACCGGGTGCGGTCGCCGTCCGCGTCGCGGTGGACGCCGACGGCACCGTGACCATCCACTCACGACCGGACGGCGACCCGGACGAGCCGTGGACCCGGCACGCCACCGGCACGCTCACCGCGACCGGCGCCGGGACCGGCGGCGAGTTGACCGAGTGGCCGCCGGCCGGTGCCGTGGCGCTGCCGCTGGCCGACGCGTACGACCGGCTGGCCGCCCGCGGCTACGACTACGGTCCGGTGTTCCGCGCCCTCACCGCCGCCTGGCGGGACCCGGCCGGCGACACGTACGCCGAGGTCGTCCTGCCCGAACCGGCGCGGGCCGACGCCGCCCGCTTCGGGCTGCACCCGGCGCTGTTCGACGCGGCCATGCACGCGCGGCTGGTGGACAACTCCGACGTGGCCGCCGGCCAGGCGCTGCTGCCGTTCGCGTGGCGCGGCGTCAGCCTGCACGCCACCGGAGCGACCCGCCTGCGGGTGCGGGTGCGCACGTCCGCCGACGGACTGGAGTCGAGCCTGGACCTGGCGGAC
Source organism: Jidongwangia harbinensis (assembly GCF_020216025.1). Classification (GTDB taxonomy): domain Bacteria; phylum Actinomycetota; class Actinomycetes; order Mycobacteriales; family Micromonosporaceae; genus Actinoplanes; species Actinoplanes harbinensis. The sequence goes on from NZ_JAIWNC010000062.1 coordinate 20,881, forward strand.
GCCGAGGGCCGTCCGGTCGCCACGGTCGGGTCGATCGTCGCCCGGCAGATCGCCGTGGGCGGGCCGGCCGCCGCCCAGCCGGTGCACCGCATCGACTGGCGTCCGCTGCCCACGCCGGACGAGTCCGCCGACATGGCCCGGCACCACGTGACCACCGCGCGGCCGGCCGGGTCCGTCACCGCCGCCCTGCGCGGGATCGCCCAGGAGACCCTCGCCGTGCTCCGCGCCCATCTCGCGGACGGGGACGCGCCGCTCGCCGTCGTCACGACCGGCGCGGCGGCGGTCCGGCCGGACGAGAGCCCGGACGTCGCCCAGACGCCGGTGTGGGGCCTCGCCCGCGCCGCCCAGGCCGAGCACCCGGGCCGGATCGTGCTGGTCGACACGGACGGCGCCGCCGCTTCCACCGCGGTCCTGGACCGGGCCCTCGCGACCGGCGAGCCGGAGTTGGCGTTGCGCGACGGGCAGATCCTGGTGCCCCGCCTCGCCCCGGCGGCGGGCGACGCCGCCGCGCCCTGGGACCGCGGCGACACCGTCCTCATCACCGGCGGGCTGACCGGCCTCGGCCGCATCCTCGCCCGCCACCTCGCCGCCCGCTACGGCGTGACCGGCCTGGTGCTCGCCGGACGCCGCGGCGCCGGCACCCCGGAGACCGCGAACCTGGCGGCCGAGCTGGCCGCGGCGGGCACCCGGGTCGCCGTCGCGGCCTGCGACGTCACCGACCGGGCGGCGCTCGCCGCCCTGCTCGCCACGCACCCGGTCACCGGGGTTCTGCACTGCGCCGCGGTCGCCGACAACGGCCTGATCGCCGACCTCGAACCGGACCGCCTGGACGCGACGCTCGCCCCCAAGGCCGTGGCCGCCTGGGACCTGCACGAGCTCACCCGCGACGCCGGGCTCCGCTCGTTCGTGCTGATCTCCTCCGCCGGCGGGCTGGTCCTGCCGTCCGGCCAGGCGGCGTACGCGGCGGCCAACGTGGTCCTGGACGGCCTCGCCCAGCACCGGCGCGCGGCCGGGCTGCCCGGGCAGTCGCTGGCGTTCGGCATGTGGGCCGTCGCCGACGGGCTGGGCAGCCACCTCGACGACGCCCAGCGCCGGCGGCTCGACCGGCTCGGGGTGCCGCCGTGCGCCGAGGCGGACGGACTGGCCCTGCTGGACGCGGCCGTACGGACCGGCGAGGCGGTCGCCGTTCCGCTCGCCGTCGACCGCCGGGCCGTCCGGGCGCGCACGGACGTCCTGCCCGCGCTGCTCCGCGGCTTCACCGGCGGACCGTCCCGGCGTATGGCGGCCACCGCGGCCGTACGCGCGACCGGTTCCGCGTTCGCCGGCCTCGACCCGGCCGAACGCCGCCGCCGCCTGCTCGACGTCGTCCGCACCCGGGTCGCCGGGGTCCTCGGCCTGCCCGACGCCGCCGCCGTGGAGCCCGGGCGTGCGTTCAAGGACCTGGGCTTCGACTCCCTGGCCGCGGTCGAACTGCGCAACGGGCTCGCCGAGGACGTGGGTCTGCGGCTGCCCGCCACCCTGGTGTTCGACCACCCCAACGCGCGGGCTGTGGCCGGTCTGCTGGACGGGATGCTCGCCGACACCCCGTCCGCCGCGCCGGCCGTGACGGGTCCGGCGGTGGCGGCGCGCCCGGCCGACGAGCCGATCGCGGTGGTCGGCATCGCCTGCCGTTTCCCCGGTGGCGCGACCACGCCGGAACGGTTCTGGGAACTCATCCTCGACGGCGTCGACACGGTCGGCGACTTCCCGGCCGACCGCGGCTGGGACATCGACCGGGTCTACGACCCGGACCCGGCCGGCCGCGGGACCACGTACAGCCGTTCCGGCGCCTTCCTGTACGACGCCGCGGACTTCGACGCGGACTTCTTCGGCATCAGCCCGCGCGAGGCCCTCGCCATGGACCCGCAGCAGCGGCTCCTGCTGGAGGCCGGTTGGGAGGTTCTGGAACGCGCCGGCATCGACCCGTCGTCGCTGCGGGGCAGCCGTACCGGCGTCTTCGCCGGGCAGATGAACCACGACTACGTCACCGGTGTCGCGTTCCCCGAGGCGGTCGAGGGTCACCTGATGACCGGCAACGCGGGCAGCGTCATGTCCGGCCGGCTGTCGTACGTGCTGGGCTTCGAGGGTCCGGCCGTCACGGTGGACACCGCGTGCTCGTCCTCGCTGGTCGCGCTGCACCTGGCCGCTCAGTCGCTGCGCGCCGGGGAGTGCGACCTGGCGCTCGCCGGCGGTGCCACCGTGCTGGCCACGCCGTACCTGTTCGTCGAGTTCTCCCGCCAGCGGGGACTGGCCCCGGACGGGCGGTGCAAGCCGTTCGCGGAGGCCGCCGACGGCACCGGCTGGGGTGAGGGCGTCGGCCTCATCGCCCTGGAACGCCTCTCCGACGCGCAGCGCAACGGCCGCGAGATCCTCGCCGTCGTCCGCGGCAGCGCGGTCAACCAGGACGGCGCGTCCAACGGGCTGACCGCACCGAACGGCCCGTCGCAGCAGCGCGTCATCCGGCAGGCGCTCGCGGTCGCCGGGCTGACCCCGGCGGACGTGGACGCGGTCGAGGCACACGGCACCGGCACCGCCCTCGGTGACCCGATCGAGGCGCAGGCCATCCTCGCCACGTACGGGCAGGACCGGGACCGGCCGGTGCGGCTGGGCTCGGTGAAGTCGAACATCGCCCACACCCAGGCCGCCGCCGGTGTGGCCGGCGTGATCAAGATGATCCTGGCGCTGCGTAACCGCACGCTGCCGCCGACGCTGTACGCCGACGAGCCGAGTAGCGCGGTCGACTGGTCCGCGGGCGCGGTGTCGCTGCTCGCCGAGCCGGTCCCGTGGGAGCCGGGCGAGCGCCCGCGCCGCGCCGGCATCTCGTCGTTCGGCATCAGCGGCACCAACGCGCACGTCGTCATCGAGGAGGCGCCCGCCCCGCTTCCGGCACCGGCCGCCGAGCGATCCCTGCCGGCGTACCCGGTCGTGGTGTCGGCCCTGACCGGTGCGGCGCTGACGCTGCCGGAGGTGGTGAACCTCGATGTGGCGTACTCGCTCGCCACCGGCCGGGCGGCCCTGCCGGTGCGGACGTTCTCGGTGGGCGCGGGTGCGTACGCGCCGCCGACGGTGGCGGCCGAGCAGACGACGGCGTTGTTGTTCACCGGTCAGGGTGCGCAGTGGCCGGGCATGGGCCGCGACCTGTACGACAACTATCCGATGTTCGCGGACACGTTCAATGAGATCTGCGCGCAGTTCGAGTTGCCGTTGCTGGACGTCGACGAGCAGCTGGATCAGACCCGGTTCACCCAGGCGGCGTTGTTCGCGTTCGAGGTCTCCATGTTCCGCCTCCTGCAGTCCTGGGGCGTCCACCCGGACGTGCTGATCGGTCACTCGATCGGTGAGATCGCCGCCGCGTATTGCGCCGGGGTGTGGAGTCTTGAGGACGCCTGCCGTCTGGTGGCGGCGCGGGGCAGTCTGATGCAGGCCCTGCCGGCGGGTGGGGCGATGGTCGCGATCCAGGCGTCCGAGGCCGAGTTGGCCGGTGAGGACGTGGACATCGCGGCGGTGAACGGTCCGCGGTCGGTGGTGATCGCTGGTCTGGTGGAGAAGGTGGAGGCGGTGGCGGCGAAGTTCGCCAAGTCCCGCCGTCTGGATGTCTCGCACGCGTTCCATTCCTCGTTGATGGATCCGATGCTCGACGAGTTCCGGTCGGTGGTCGCGACGTTGACGTTCCACGAGCCGTCGATTCCGTTGGTGAAGGATGTGTCGGACCCGGAGTACTGGGTGCGGCACGTCCGGGACACGGTCCGGTTCGCCGACGACGTGGCCGCGGCTGACGCGACCGCGTTCCTCGAGATCGGTCCCGACGCCGCGCTGATTCCGGCGGTCGCGCAGCTCCGCGACGACGCGGTGCTGATCCCGGTGTCGCGCAAGGACAACACGGATGTGGTCACGGCACTGGCCCGCTACTGGGCAGCGGGTGGCACCGTCGACTGGGCCGCGTTCTTCGCCGGCACCGGCGCGCGGCGGGTCGAGGTGCCGACGTACGCCTTCCAGCGCACCCGGTTCTGGCCGGACGAGACGGCCGCCGTCACCCCGGACGCACCGGCCGACGAGGCGTTCTGGCGGGCCGTCGAACGGCACGACCTGCCCGCCCTGGCCGGCACGCTCGGGCTGGGCGACAGCGAGCGCGACTCGCTCGCCGCCGCGCTGCCGGTGCTGTCCGCGTGGCGGCGCTCGCACCGCGACCGCGAGACGGCCGACGCCTGGCGCTACCGGATCACCTGGAAACCGCTGACCCTGCCGACCGGCACCCTCGCCGGCCGTTGGCAGATCGCCGGCGACCCCGGTCCGGAACTGGCCGAGGCCCTCCGCGCGGCCGGTGCGCGGCTCGACGGCGACGGCCCGCTCGACGGCCTGCTCGCCGTCGTCACCGACGCCGCCGACCTGGTGCGGACCGTGCGGGAGCTGCCGGACGACTTCGGCGGGCGGCTCTGGTGCCTGACCCGCGGCGCGGTGGCCGTCGGCGGCGACACCCACGTCGACCCCGCGCTCGCCGCCGCCTGGGGCCTGGGCCGGGTCGCCGGACTGGAGGACCCGCAGCGCTGGGGCGGCCTGATCGACCTGCCCGGCCGCCTCGACGAGCGGGCCACCAGCCGGATCGTCGCGGTGCTCGCCGCGGACGGTGCGGAGGACCAGGTCGCCGTACGGGCGTCCGGCGTCTTCGGCCGCCGCCTGGTCCAGGCCCCGGCGCCCGGCCGGGACGGCTGGACGCCGCGCGGCACCGTCCTGATCACCGGCGGCACCGGCGCGCTCGGCGTAGCGGTCGCCCGGCACCTCGCGGCACACGGCACGTCCCGGCTGATCCTCGCCGGCCGCCGCGGCGCCGCGGCACCCGGCGCGGCCGAACTGGCCGCGGAGCTGACCGCGGCCGGTACCCGGGTCGACCTGGTCGCCGCGGACGTGGCCGACCGGGACGCAGTGGCCGGCCTGCTGGCGCTGGCCGGCGACGAGCTGACCGCCGTCGTGCACGCGGCCGGCGCCAACGTCTTCGGCACCCTGGCGGACCTCGATCCCGCCGCGCTGGCCCGCGCCGACGCCGGCAAGGTCGCCGGCGCCCGGCACCTCGACGAACTGCTCGGCGACCGCGCGCTCGACGCGTTCGTGATGTTCTCCTCCATCGCCGGCATCTGGGGCAGCCACGGCAACGGCGCGTACGCCGCGGCCAACGCCGCCCTGGACGGACTGGCGCTGGCCCGCCGGGGTCGCGGCCTGGCCGCCACGGCGATCGCCTGGGGGCCGTGGGCCGGTGCCGGCATGGCCGGCGTGGACGGCACCGACGAGGAGCTGAGCCGGCGCGGCCTGGTGCACATGGCGCCGGACGTCGCCGTCGGCGCGCTGCTGCGCGGCGACGACCCGACCGTCGTGGTCGCCCACGTGGACTGGCCGCGGTTCGCCGCGCTCTACGGCTCCAGCCGCTCCTGGCCGCTGTTCGACGACCTGCCGGCGGCGACCGCCGGCCCGTCCGGCCCGGACCCGTCCGGCCCGGACGACGGCGTCCGCGCCGCACTGGCCGCCCTGCGCGGCGACGACCGGCTCACCCACCTCACCGACCTGGTCCGCGCCGAGGCCGCGGCCGTCCTCGGCCACACCGGCGCCGGGCGGGTGCCGGCCGACCGCGCGTTCCGGGAGGCGGGTTTCGACTCGCTCACCGCGGTCGAGCTGCGCAACCGGCTCCAGACCGCGACCGGCCTGGGCCTGCCCGCCACGCTGGTGTTCGACCACCCGTCGCCGGCCGCGCTCGCCGGGTATCTGGACCGGTCGCTGCCCGGCGGCGCGGCCCCGGCCGCGCCCGCCGCTCCGGCCGCGCTCCCGCCGGTGACCGACGACCCGATCGTCATCGTCGGCATGGCCTGCCGCTACCCGGGCGGCGTGACCGGCCCCGAAGCGCTGTGGGACCTGGTCGCGGCGGAGACCGACGTGGTCGGCACCTTCCCCGAGGACCGCGGCTGGCGGCTGGACACGCTCTACCACCCCGACCCGGACCACCCCGGCACCTCCACGACGCGCAACGGCGCGTTCCTGGACGGCGCCGCCGACTTCGACGCCGGCTTCTTCGGCATCGGGCCGCGCGAGGCGCTGGCCATGGACCCGCAGCAGCGGCTGCTGCTGGAGACCGGCTGGGAGGCCTTCGAGCAGGCCGGCATCGACGCCCACAGCCTGCGCGGCAGCCGGACCGGCGTGTTCGTCGGCTCCAACGGCCAGGACTACGGCATGCTGCTGGCCGGTCACCCGGCCGAGGGCATCGAGGGGTACGGCGCCACGGGCGTCACCGCCAGTGTGATGACCGGCCGCCTCGCGTACACGTTCGGGCTGGAAGGCCCGGCCGTCACGGTGGACACCGCGTGCTCGTCCTCGCTGGTCGCGCTGCACCTGGCCGCGCAGGCGCTGCGCACCGGCGAATGCGACCTGGCCCTGGCCGGCGGCGTACTGGTGATGGCCACGCCGAACTTCATCGTCGAGTTCTCCCGGCAGCGCGGCAACGCACCGGACGGCCGGTGCAAGTCGTTCTCCGACGACGCCGACGGCACCGGCTGGGCCGAAGGCGCCGGTCTGGTGCTGGTCGAGCGCCTGTCGGACGCCCGCCGCAACGGTCACCCGGTCCTGGCCGTGGTCCGCGGTTCGGCGGTCAACTCCGACGGCGCGTCCAACGGGCTGACCGCACCGAACGGGCCGTCGCAGCAGCGGGTCATCCGGGCCGCGCTCGCCGCCGCCCGGCTGCACCCCGCGGACGTGGACGTGGTGGAGGCACACGGCACCGGCACCACGCTGGGCGACCCGATCGAGGCACAGGCTCTGCTGGCCACGTACGGGCAGGACCGCGCGACGCCGCTGCTGCTGGGGTCGCTGAAGTCGAACATCGGGCACGCCCAGGCGGCGGCCGGCATCGGCGGTGTCATCAAGATGGTGATGGCGCTGCGGCACGAGATGCTGCCCCGCACGCTGCACGCGGAACGGCCGTCCAGCAAGGTGGACTGGTCGGCCGGGTCGGTCAGACTGCTGGCCGAGGCGGCGCCGTGGCCGGCCGGGGAACGGCCCCGCCGGGCCGGCGTGTCGTCGTTCGGGCTCAGCGGCACCAACGCGCACCTGATCCTCGAGGAGCCACCGGCCGCCCCGGAACCACCGGCCGCCGAACGGCACCCGGTCCGGGCACTGCCGGCCGTCCCGGTGCCGCTCTCGGCCGCGGACGACGCCGCCCTACGGGCGCAGGCCGGGCAACTCGCCACGGTCGACGGCGTCGACCTGACCGACCTCGGATACACGCTGGCGCACGGCCGGGCGGCGCTGCCCGTCCGCGCGGTGGTGGTCGCCGCGGACTCCGACCGGCTGCGCGCCGGGTTGAGCGAGGTACGGCCGGTCCCGGTCACCGAGGGCGGCACCGCGCTGCTCTTCACCGGCCAGGGCGCCCAGCACGCCGGGATGGGCCGCGAGCTGTACGCCACCTTCGGCGTCTTCGCCGACGCGTTCGACGAGGTCTGCGCCCGTTTCGACCTGCCGCTGCACGACCTGGTCTTCGGTACCGACGACGCCGCGCTGGCCCCCACCGCCGTGGCGCAGGCCGCCCTGTTCGCCTACGAGGTGGCGACGTTCCGGCTGCTCCGTAGCTGGGGGGTCCGCCCGGACGCGCTGGCCGGGCACTCGATCGGGGAGGTGGCCGCCGCCTACTGTGCCGGCGTCTGGGACCTGGACGACGCGTGCCGCCTGGTCGCCGCCCGGGGGAGCCTGATGCAGGCCCTGCCGGCCGGCGGCGCGATGATCGCGATCCAGGCCACCGAGGCCGAACTTGCCGGCGAGGACGTGGACCTCGCGGCGGTCAACGGCCCGGACTCCGTGGTCATCTCCGGCCCGGCCGACCGGGTCGAGGCCGTCGCCGCCCGGTACGCCGACCGCAAGACCCGCCGTCTCGCCGTGTCGCACGCGTTCCACTCGTCGCTGATGGACCCGATGCTCGACGAGTTCCGCGCGGTGGTGTCCACGCTGACCTTCCACGAGCCGTCCATCCCGCTGGTCAAGGACGTGTCGGACCCGGAGTACTGGGTGCGGCACGTGCGCGACACGGTCCGCTTCGCCGACGACGTGGCCGCCCTGCACGAGCGCGACGTCCGTACGTACCTGGAGATCGGACCGGACGCCGCGCTCACCCCGGCCGTGGCGCATACCCTGACCGGTGTCCTGGCCGTCGCCGCCGGACGGCGGCAGCGGCCGCAGGTCGCCACGCTGCTGGCGGCACTCGGCGACGCCTGGTCCACCGGCACGGAGACCGACTGGCCCGCCGTCTTCGCGGGCACCGGCGCCGGTGCGGTGACGCTGCCGACCTACCCGTTCCAGCGGCAGCGGTTCTGGCCCACCGCGGCGGTCCGCGACGCCGGTCACCGCTACGAGATCGGCTTCCTGCCGGTGCCGGCGCCGGAACCGGTGCTCGGCGGGCGGTGGCTGCTGGTCGGCGACGCCCCCGACGTCCACGACGCCCTCACCGCACACGGCGCCCAGGTGGTCACCGAGCTGCCGGAGGACGGCGACGTCGACGGCGTGGTGCTGCTCGGCGACACCTCCGAGACGCACGCCGTCACGGTGAGCCTGCTCGACATGGACGTGCCGACCCGAATCTGGTGGCTGACCCGGCACGGTGTGCGTACCGGCGCCGAGCGGGTCGACCCGCGGCAGGCCGCGCTGTGGGGTCTCGGCCGGGTCGCCGCGCTGGAGCACCCGCAGCGCTGGGGCGGGCTGCTCGACCTCCCGGCCGTCCTGGACGACCGGTCCGCCGCGCTGGTGGCCGGTGCCCTGTCCGGCACGGCCGGCGACCAGCTGGCGATCCGGGACGGCGGGCTGCTCGGCCGCCGGCTGCGGGCCGCGGCGCCGGTCAGCGGCCGGTGGACGCCCCGCGGCGCCGTCCTGGTCACCGGCGGCACCGGCGGCCCGGGCGCGGAGGTCGCCCGCTGGGCGGCCGCGAACGGCGCGGCCCACCTGGTGCTCACCGGGCCCGGCGCCGCGCCGGACGGCCTGCCGGAGCACGTCCGGGTCACCGTCGCCGACGCCGACCTCACCGACCGGGACGCGGTCGCCGGGCTGCTCGATGTGGCCGGCGACGACCTGGCCGCGGTGGTGCACACCGCCGAGGAGACGCCGGCCGGGGAGTTCATCCGGGTCGGTGCCGCGGAGCTGTCCGGCGGGACGGCCGCCACGCTGCTCGCCGAGCTCACCGCCGGCCGTACGCTCGACGCGTTCGTGCTGTTCTCCTCGGTGCTCGGCGTCTGGGGCGGCGCCGGCGCCGGCGCCGCCGCGGCGACCGCCGCCGACATGGACGCCGTCGTCGGCAACCGCCGGGCCGACGGCCTCGCCGCCACCCTGATCGCCTGGGGTCCCTGGGCCGGACCGGCGGAGGAGGAGGACCACCCGGCCCGCCACGGCATGTCCGCCCTGGACCCGGCGACGGCACTGGCCGCGCTCGCCGCCGCGGTCGCCTCGCCCGCGGCGGGCGTCGTGGTCGCCGACACGGACTGGACACGATTCCTGCCCGCCTTCACCGCGGAGCGCCCGTCCCGGTTCTTCGACGAGGTGGCCGGCGCCGCCGTGTCCGGTCCCGCCGCGGAGCCGGACACCAGCAGCGAGCTGCTCGGCCGGCTGGCCGGGCTGGCCGACGACGAGCAGCGCGCGTTGCTCGGCGAGCTGGTCGCCGAGCAGGCCGCCCGGGTGCTGGGCCATCACGACGGGGTGGCCATGCCGGCCGGGCGGGCGTTCCGCGACGCCGGGTTCGACTCGCTCGCCGGGGTCGAGCTGCGCAACCGGATGACCGCGCGCACCGGCCTGACGCTCAGCGCCACGCTGGTCTTCGACCACCCGACCCCGGAGGCCCTCGCCCGGCACCTGCACGGCCTGCTCCGGGCCGAGCTGGCCGGCCCCGGTCCGGACGAGACCGCGCTGGCGGACCTCGGCCGCCTCGAGGAGAGCGTCACGGCGCTCGGCGAGGACGACCCGGCGCGCGCCCAAGCCGCCTCCCGGCTGCGCGTCCTGCTGTCCCGCCTGACCGGCGAGACCACCGCGGACGAGGGACCGGCCGCGGAACACCTCAGCGTCGCGGACCGGCTCGAGTCGGCCTCCGACGCGGAGATGTTCGCCTTCATCGAGCGCGAGCTCGGCACCTCCTCTTGAGCGCCGTCCCGGCGCCGACCACCTGTTTGGGAGCGACGCATGTCCAATGAGGAAACTCTTCGCAAGTATCTGCGGGCCGTCACCGCGGAACTGCACGAGACCCGTCGCAGCCTGCGGGAGAGCGAGGCGAAGACGCGGGACCCGATCGCGGTGGTCGGCATGGCCTGCCGGTTCCCCGGCGACGTGCGGTCCCCGGAGGACCTGTGGGAGGTCGTCACCGCGGGCGCGGACCTGGTCACCGGGTTCCCCGACGACCGCGACTGGGACGCGGACGCGCTCTACGACCCGGACCCGGACGCCACCGGCAAGACGTACGTGCGGGAGGGCGGCTTCCTGCGCGGCATCGCCGACTTCGACCCGGAGTTCTTCGGCATCAACCCGCGCGAGGCGCTCGCCCTCGACCCGCAGCAGCGGCTGCTGCTGGAGACCACCTGGGAGGCGTTCGAGCGGGCCGGCATCGACCCGGCCGCCGCGCGGGGCAGCGACACCGGCGTCTTCGTCGGAATCAGCGCCCAGGACTACCGGATGCTGCTCGCCGCCGCCGATCCGGACACCATCGAGGGGTACGCGGCCACCGGCAACGCGGGCAGCCTCGCGTCCGGGCGGATCGCGTACACCTTCGGACTGGACGGCCCGGCGGTGACGGTGGACACCGCGTGCTCGTCCTCGCTGGTCGCCATGCACCTGGCGGCACAGTCGCTGCGGCAGGGCGAGTGTTCGATGGCGCTGGCGGGCGGCGTGACCGTGCTCACCACGCCGGAGACGTTCGTCGAGTTCTCCCGCCAGCGGGCGCTGTCGCCGGACGGGCGGTGCAAGTCGTTCGCCGAGTCGGCCGACGGCACCGGCTGGGGCGAGGGCGTCGGCATGATCCTGCTGGAACGGCTCTCCGATGCGCGCCGCCGCGGCCACCCGGTGCTCGCCGTCATCCGCGGCTCCGCGGTCAACCAGGACGGCGCGTCCAACGGGCTGACCGCGCCGAGCGGCCCCGCCCAGCAGCGGGTGATCCAGGCGGCACTCGCCACCGCGGGCCTGTTCGGCCACGAGGTGGACGCGGTCGAGGCACACGGCACCGGCACCATGCTCGGCGACCCGATCGAGGCGCAGGCGCTGCTGGCCACGTACGGCCGCGACCGCGTCCCGGAACGCCCGCTCTGGCTCGGCTCGCTCAAGTCGAACCTCGGCCACACCCAGGCGGCGGCCGGGGTCGGCGGCGTCATCAAGATGGTGATGGCGCTGCGGCACGGCCAGCTGCCGCGGACCCTGCACGTGGACGTGCCCACCTCACACGTCGACTGGTCGGCCGGCGGCGTGCGGCTGCTCACCGAGCCACAGCCGTGGCCGCGGACCGAGCGGGCCCGCCGCGCCGGCGTGTCGTCGTTCGGGATGAGCGGCACCAACGCGCACGTGCTGGTGGAGGAGGCGCCGGCCGAGGAACCGGTGGAACCGCCGGCCACGGTGATCCGTCCGCCGGTCTGGCCGGTCCCGCTCTCCGGCCGCGGTGAGGCGGCGCTGCGGGCCCAGGCCGACGCGCTCGCCGGGCACGCCGTGACGTCCGGCGAGCGGCTGGGCGACCTCGCGTACTCGCTGGCCACCGGACGGCCGGCGTTCGACACCCGCGCGGTGGCCGTGGCCGGCGACACCGACGGACTGGTCCGCGTGCTGGAGACGATCCAGCCGACCCAGGTCGTGCCGGGCCGCACCGCGTTCCTGTTCACGGGTTCGGGGGCGCAGTGGGCGGGGATGGGCCGGGAGTTGTATGACACGTTCCCGGTGTTCGCGGATGCCTTCGATGAGGTGTGTGCGCATCTGGACGGGCATCTGCCGCGTCCGGTGCACGAGGTCATTTTCGCGGCGCCGGGGTCGGCGGAGGCGGAGTTGTTGCATGGGTTGCGGTTCACGCAGCCGGTGTTGTTCGCGTTGCAGGTGGCGTTGTTCCGGCTGGTGCAGTCGTGGGGGGTGTCGGCGGAGGTGTTCGCCGGTCATTCCACGGGTGAGGTGACGGCGGCGTATCTGGCCGGGGTGTGGGATCTGCCGGATGCGTGTGCGTTGATCACGGCGCGGGGTGCGTTGATGCATCTGTTGCCGGACTCGGGTGCGATGGTGGCGGTGCAGGCCACGGAGGCCGAAGTCACGCCGTGGCTTTCCGATGTCGTGGGTATTGCGGCGGTCAACGGCCCGTCGTCGGTGGTGATCTCCGGTGATGCGCAGGCGTGTGCACCGATCGCGGAGCATTTCGGTGGTTTGGGTCGTAAGGTGCGGCGGTTGCGGATCAGTCATGCCGCGCATTCGCCGTTCATCGAGGTGATGCAGCCGTCGTTCGCCGAGGTGCTG
>NZ_JAIWNC010000063.1 GCF_020216025.1 Jidongwangia harbinensis
ACTCCAGCCTCGGCTACCAAAGCCCCGCCACCTACGAGGACAACACCAACCTCCGACCGCTGACCGCGCTCAAGGTAGCTTGACGATCAACACATAGACCCTGTCCGCCGAATCGGGTCAAGCCCACAGCGGCGTGTGGCGGTGTGGTGCGCTGCGAGCCGTAACTTCCCACTCGCTGTCTGCCGCCTAGCCGCGTGTGGCGGTGTGGTGCGCTGCGAGCCGTAACTTCCCACTCGCTGTCTGCCGTCCGGGTGCGTGTGGCGGTGTGGTGCGCTGCGAGCCGTAACTTCCCACTCGCTGTCTGCCGCCTAGCCGCGTGTGGCGGTGTGGTGCGCTGCGAGCCGTAACTTCCCACTCGCTGTCTGCCGCCTAGCCGCGTGTGGCGGTGTGGTGCGCTGCGAACCGCAACTTCCGACCCGCTGTCTGCCGCCCGGCCGGCGCGTGTGGAAATACGGCGTGCTCCGCACCGGAGGTTGACGAGGGTTGTGCTTCGCAACGGGGGCGGCACGATGTCCCGAATGCGGCTTCCGAGCGGCAGATCTTGGAGGCTGGGGCAGATCTTGGAGCGGTATCGCCCCCCAGGGGGCCATTTCGCTCCAAGGTTCGGCCGAGCCTCCAAGATCTGCACGGACACCGAACAGCGCAAAGCCTATGAATCCCGACGCAGTGGGCGGGATGTCTCGGCCGGGCGATGGCGAATGGCAACCAGCCGTCCGAGATCGGCCGACGGCGACGAGTTGCTGTGGACGGGCCGGCGCAGATGGGCCGACTCAGGTGGGCTCATCAGGCGGATCGCTCGCTGGGAGAATCACGGGGCCGTCGCGGCCAGCCGGCCCGCGGTCCAGGTCAGTGCCGCGGTGTGCCGGGCCAGCACGACCGGGTCCACGTTGGCCGCGCCGTCGCACGTCAGCCGGTGGCAGGGGTCGTACGGCTCCCCGGCCCGCCCGCCGAACATGCGCCGCTCGGCCGGGGTCTTGCGACCGTCCGCGCCGCCGAACACGCCGCCGACCGGGATGCCGAAGGTGGCGAACGCGTCGGTGTCGGAAGCACCGGTGAGGGGTACCGGCACCGAGCCGTTGCCGTGTTCGGACAGGTGGCGGCGCAGCAGGCGGGCGATGCCCGGGTCGCCGTCCAGCACCCCGGAGATGTGGTTGGTGGAGCCCAGCGCGTCGGCGTCCAGGTAGGCGGCGATCCGGCCGACCTCGGCGGGCGGCAGCGTGTACACGTAGTGCGTCGCGCCCGGCGCCCACACCGCCGCGCTGCTCCACCAGGCGAACCGCACCGCTCGCGCGGGCTGCCATCCGGACAGCGCCGGGTCGCGCAGGCGCAACGCCATCTCCAGCAGGGCCGCGCTGCCGGTTGCGCTGTCGTTCAGTCCGGGACTGCCCGGCGCGCTGTCCAGGTGTGCGCCGATCAGCAGCACCCGCGCCGGGTCCCCGGCGGGCGTCTGGGCGGTGACGTTGCTGGTGCGCCGGGTCTCCGTGACGGCGGGGGTGCGCAGCCGGACCACCGGCCGTTCGCCGGCCAGCCGGGCGCCGAGCCGGTAGCTGACGCTGAACGCCGGGATCGCCGCGCCGGGGGTGCTCAGGCTGCCCAGCAGCGGCCCGAGCCGGTCCGGCTGGCCCTCGTTGAACGCGATCAGCGCGACCGCCCCGGCCGCCGCGGCGTGGTCGGCCTTGACCCGGTAGTTGCAGGTGCCGCGCTGGACCAGCGCGATCCGGCCGGGCGGGAAGCCGGCGAAGTCGGCGGCCTCGCAGCCGCTGGTGGACGTGTTCGGGGTGGCGGACGGCGGGATCGTCACGTCCACCGGGTGCACCCGGGCGGACACCTCGCCGGCCGGGGTGTGCAGCATCGCGGAGAAGTCCCGGCCCAGCTCGGGCCGGTCGCGGTGGAAGCCGAGCGGGTGCAGCACCGGCGGGACCGGGTAGACCGGGAAGTCGTACGGCTGCACGGTGACCTGGTAGCCGGCCGCGGTGAGGGCGTCGGCGACGTAGGTGGCCGAGGCGTCGTGCCCGGGGGTGCCGGCGGCGCGGGTGCCACCGGCCTCGGCGGCGAACCGGCCGAACCGGTGGACGTGGGCGAGCACCGTCTCGCCGGTGACGGCACGCGCCCACTGGCGGGCCGGTGCGCCCGGGTCGGCCGCGGCGGCGGGCGCGACCGGCAGGGCGGCGCCGAGCAGGGTGGCGGCCAGTGCCGCTCCGAGGCGACGCATCATCAATTCCTCCTCGGCACCGGAATGCGGAAATCGTCGGCGCACCCACTTTCGCCGTTATCCGCCGCCGAACGCTATGGATTTGTTGCGCCGCGTGGCAGGTGCGCAATTCCCGGTGGTCGGCCGCGACGCAAATATGACCGGTCGGTCGCCGGCCATGTCGCAACATTGGCCAAGTCGGGCACGCCGCCGGTCGGTCAGATTGGAGTCACCAGATCCCGTCTGGGACGAGTGAAAGGGAAGAAGCCATGACCGACAGCAAGATCGCCGTCGAGAGGCTCACCGAGTACGACACCGTACTCGAGCTGAGCTACGCGGAGTCCGAGGTCGGACTGCGCACGCTGGACGGCCGCACCGAGCGGATCAGCATGCACACCGCGTGCCCGACCGAGTTCATCGTGCACGAGCCCACCGTGGCCGAGAGCGGCGACCTCACCATGCACCTCGAGATCATCCGCTTCGAGCTGGTCGGGGTCAGCACCGAACTGTGGCCCGGCGCGGAGATCAAGGTGCTGGGCGGCGCGCTGAGCGCCCCGGACGCCCGGCCCATTCTCGGCACCGTGCACGTCCCGGCCGGCCGCAAGCTGGCCGAAGGTGTGGACAGCGAGCAGGTCCTGTTCCTGACGGTGGAGACGCCGGACGGCACCCTGCACAACAACACCCCGGTGCGGATGTCCGGCAAGCTGTTCCGGATCCCGCCGATCGGGTCCCGCTTCGAGTCGCAGTGCGACGTCCCGCTGTACGACGTCCGCGGTGAGAAGCACCTCGAGCTGTGGGCCTGCGCGAACGAGGCCTGAGCAGCGGCGGTGGGGACGGGCCGGCCCGTCTCCACCGCGGTGCGTACCGGGGGAGGAGTGCCCTTGTTCGACGTCCTTGTCGTGGGTGGCCGGGTGGCGGGTTCGGCCACGGCGATCCTGCTGGCCCGGCTCGGCTACCGGGTCGCGCTGGTCGACCGTGACCACCACCCGAGCCCGGCCGTGTCCACCCACGTGTTCGGCGACTGGGCGGCGTTCGGCCGCCTCGGCGTGCTCGATGATCCCAGGCTGGCGTCCGCGCCGGCCCTGACCCGTTTCCGGACCGAGGTGGAGGGCTGCGCGACCGAGGCCGATCTGCTGGCCACGCCGTACGCGCGGGCGCTGCGCCGGGAGGTCCTGGACCCGATGCTGATCGAGTACGCCGGCAAGGCCGGGGACGTCACCTGGTACGAGGGCGCCCGGGTGGCCGCCCTGCTGCGGGACGGCGACCTGGTCACCGGCGCCCGGGTGCTGGTCGACGGCCGCCCGGTGGAGCTCCCGGCCCGGATCGTGGTGGGCGCGGACGGCCGGAACTCGACGGTCGCCCGGGCCGTGGGCGCCCGCGCCTACCTCACCCGCCCCCGCCTGCGGCTCGCCTACTACGCCTACTACACCGGGGTGGCCGGCGCCGCCCTGCCCGCGCTGGAGTACTACTGGCACGGCTCGGACGTGGTCATCGTCGCACCCTGCGACGGTGACCTGCACTGCATCTGCGTGATGCCGCGGGACGACGACCTGACCGCCTGGCGGGCCGGGCACGAGGACCGGTTCGCGCGGGTGCTCGCGTCGATCCGCACGCTCGCCGCGCGGCTGGCCGGGGCGACCCGGGTGGGCCCGGTGCACGGCAGCGGCAACCTGCGCAGCCACCTGCGCGAGCCGGCCGGGCCCGGCTGGGCACTGGTCGGCGACGCCGGGGCCGCGGTGCACCCGTGCATCGGCGCCGGCATCGACCACGCGGTCTTCTCCGCCGGGTTGCTCGCCGACACCGTGCACCGGCACCTGACCGGCGGGGAGAGCTGGACCGCGGTGACCGCGGACTACCGCGACGCCCGGGACGCCCGGATCCGCCCGGCCTGCGAGTCCGCGGTACGGCTGGCCGGTCGCGGCGCCCTGACCGGCGCGGACGCGCGCTGGCTGCAGGTGCTGCTCGGCATGCCCGGTTCCGCGCACGACCTGGGCAGCCGGGCGGTGGACGTGCTGCGCACCATCGCCGGCGACGACGCGGTGGCCCGGATGGCCGCGCTGATCGGTGCGGCCGGCACCCCGACCCGAGCGGAGGAGACACCGTGACCGCGTTGACCAACCGTCCCCGGCACCGCCGGGGAACGCTGACCCGGCGGGTGGTGCTGACCGCGTCGGCGCGCGACCCGGAGCGGTTCGAGCCGCTGCTCGACTCGTTCGTGTTGCGCGACGACTGGCAGCGGGCCCGCACCCGTACCGTGCTGGGTTCGTTCCTGCGTGGTTATCACGCCTTCGCCCGGGCGGTGGACCTGGACGAGGTGCACGCCGACCTGGCCGGGGTGGACCGGTACTACCGGCCGTTCGCCTACGAGGGCGCGGCCATGGGGTTCGGGCCGTGGGCGTTCCTCAACCGGCGCGGCTACCGCGACTTCGACGCCGTGCTGGGGGAGTTCCACCCGCAGACGGTGTATCAGAACTACGTCGGGCTGGGCTGGTGGCTGGCCACCCGTCCGGCGCTGTCCCGCCCCGGCACCGCCGCGGTCACCGGGATGCTGCACCCGCACTTCCGGCTGCTGCCGTACGAGGGCATCGGTTTCCGGGCCGGCTTCCTCGGCGCCGGGCGTACCTCGGTGACCCGGTCCTTCGCCCGCTACGGCGCCGGTCCGGCGCACGTCTGCTTCCAGGGGTACGGCCGCAGCCTCTGGTTCGCCTGCATGGGCGATCTGGGCCGGGCGGCGGCGCTGATCGGCGCGCTGCCGGCCGAGGTGCACGGCGACTGCTGGAGCGGCCTGGGCCTCGGTTTCGCCTACAGCTGGCTGGACCGGGCCGAGTACCTCGCCCAGGTGGTCTCCTGGGTGCCGGACGAGTTCCGCGCCGACTTCTTCCAGGGCACCGCGTTCGGCTGGGAGGCGCGGCAGCGCGCCGACCGTCCGCTGTTCGACGCGCTGACCGGCCGGCTCGGCGAGGCGCAGCGGGTCTACATCGCCGGATCGCTGCGCGCGGTGGCCCGGGCCCGGGACGACCTGGCGGACCGTGGCGTACGCGACAGCTTCTACCTGGCCTGGCGGGCCGGCACCCGGACGCGCCTGCCCGCTTCTCCCTGACCGATCGACGCACCGGAAAGGAACCACCATGACCCTGGCGCAGCCGACCGCCGGCACCGGCCTGAACACCCGGTACCACCGTCCCGCCCTGTTGTTCTTCCTGGCCGTCGTGGTCGCGCACTGGGCCGAGCATCTGACCCAGGCGGTGCAGATCTGGGGGCTGGGCTGGCGCCCGCCCGAAGCCCGCGGTGTGCTCGGCATGCCGTTTCCCTGGCTGGTCAGCCAGGAGTGGCTGCACTACGCGTACGCGATCGTCATGCTGGCCGGTCTGGTGCTGCTGCGGCCGGGTTTCACCGGCGCGGCCCGCACCTGGTGGACCGCGGCGCTGGTGATCCAGACGTGGCACCACCTCGAGCATCTGCTGCTGCTGATCCAGGCGCAGACCGGCAACCCGTTCTTCGGCAGCGCGGTGCCGGTCAGCCTGGCCCAGCTCGTGGTGCCCCGGGTGGAGCTGCACCTGTTCTACAACGCGATCGTGTTCCTGCCCATGGTGGTGGCCATGTACCTGCACCGGCGGCCCGGGCCGGAGGAGCTGTCCCGGATGTCGTGCTCGTGCGTGCCGCGGACCGGGGCCGGACCCCGGGCGTCGTGATGGGCCGGTGGACCCGCCGGGGGTGCGCCGCCGGTGTCCTGCTGCTGACCGCGGTGGTGGCCGGCGCGGCCGGCCGGGCCGGCCCGGCGCCGGTCCCGGCCGGTTCGGGTCACGACCACAGCTCGGGTGTGGACCCGGTGACGTCGGCGGTGCTGCTGGTGAACGTGATCGTGCTGGCCGTGCTGGCGGTGCTGGCCCGGCGGCGTCCGCCCGGGGTGCGCCGCCCCGGGCCGGCCTGGTGCTACCGGGAGCGGGCGGAGTCGTCCGGTGACCGCGACGTCAGCCAGCCGGACGGCCCCCGGGTCCACTCGCCGGCCGGGTGGCCGGCGAACCGCTCGCCGTCGAACTGACGGGTCTGCAGCCGCAGCCGATCGCGGCCGGTCAGCGTCAGCAGCTGATAGGACTGGGGGCGGCCGGCGCGTACCCGGGTGGAGGTGGTGCCGGCCATCACCGCCAGGATGTGCCGGCCCAGTCCCGGGTACGTCTCGGCCAGGTCGGTGTGCGCCGCCACATGGTGGTGGCCACAGAGGATCACGTCCACCTGCGCGTCGGCCGCCGCCCGCAGGGCCGGGCGCAGGCCGCGGACCAGGTGTGCGGCGGGCCGCTCCGGTGACCGGAAGACCGGGTGGTGCAGCACCAGCACCCGCAACCCCGGACCGGTGTACGCGGACCGGATCCGGGCCCGCTGGCGCCGGTCGACGCGTCCCTCGACCCAGAAGTACGGCCGGGCGGTGTTCAGGCCGAGCACCTCGACGTCGCCGTGCCGGCGCACCGGTTCGGTGTCCCGGCCGATCGCCCGGCGGTAGTTCGCCAGCGGCGCGACCAGCCGCTCGAACACCCGGAACAGCGGCAGGTCGTGGTTGCCCGGCACGCTGATCCAGGGGGTACCGAGCGAGTCCAGCAGGGCGCGGGCCGCGGCGAACTGCGGCCGCTGGGCGCGCATCGTGAGGTCGCCGCTGACCACGGCGAGGTCGACGCGCTGGGCCGCGACATCGGCGGTGAACGCGGCCTGGACGGCCGGGCTGTCCGCACCGAGGTGCAGGTCGGAGAGATGCGCGATCTGCACGTGCGACAGTCTATCCGGTCGCTCCGGCGGTCAGCCCGACTCGCGGATCACCAGCCGGGCCGGGAGGACGACGGCCGGCTCGACCGTCTCGCCGCCGGCCATCCGCAGCACCTGCCGGGCCATGGTCCGCCCGATGTCGTGAATGGGCTGGTGGACCGTGGTCAGCGGGGGTTCCGCGTACCAGGCCACCGCGGTGTCGTCGAAGCCGATCACCGCCACGTCGTCGGGCACCCGCCGGCCGGACCGGCGCAGGGCCCGCAGCGCGCCGGACGCCATCAGGTCGGAGGCCACGAAGACCGCGTCGAGGTGCGGTTCGTCCGCGAGCAGCTGCTCCATCGCGGCGCTGCCGGACTCCCGGCCGAAGTCACCGAACGCCACCCGCGGCGGCCGGCCCGCGGCCGCCATCTCGGCCCGGTAGCCGGCCAGCCGGTCGATGCCGCCGGTGACGTCCTGCGCGCCGGCGATGGTGGCGATGCACCGCCGGCCGGAGCCGATCAGCCGGCGCACCGCGAGCCGGGCGCCCTCGGCGTTGGCGACGTCGACGTAGGGCACCGAGAGGCGGCCCCGGGGGCGCCCGTTGACCACCACCGGTACGCCCATCCGGACCAGCCGGTGGGTGAGCGGGTCGGCGCCGAGCGCGGAGGCCACCATCACGCCGTCGACGTACCGGCCGGCCGCGGACTGCTGGATGTGGTCCTGGCTGCGCTGCGAGTTGACCATCTGCAGGACGAGTTCCTTGCCGGCCGCGTCCAGATGCTGGCTCACCCCGTGCACCAGGGACGGGAAGAAGGTGTCGTCGGAGAAGGACCGGCCGGCCGACTCGGTGAGCACCAGCGCGTACGAGTCCATCCGGTGGGTGACCAGGCTGCGTGCCGCCTGATTCGGCACGTACCCCATCTCGTCGACCGCGCGCAGCACCTTCGCGCGCATGTCGGTGGCGACCGTCATCGACCCGTTGACCACCCGGGACACGGTGGCCCGGGACACGCCGGCCCGGGTGGCGACCGCCTCCAGCGTCGGCCGTCGCGAGTCCCGCGTCCCGCCGTCCATTGTGCCTCCCGTAACACCGCTGCCGGACCCGCCCGGCACCGGATCGAAATGTTTACCCGCGGGCCGCCGATAAAGTCGGTCCGTTGTGATTACGGTGAGGCGCGTCTCCGCCGCGATGATCACCACAATGACAAGAAAGATACCTCCCCGGAAACCTCGGCCGCCGGTGAACCCGGATGTGACCGTACTCATCCCGCACGCGGTGCGCAATCCATGTCGGCGGATGTCCGAGCCGCCGACTCGACGATCTTCGCCGGGTAATGCCGGACGCCGGTAACCGGCCCTTTCAGGGTGGTGCCGAACTGCCTGGCAGTGGGCCGGATCGGGCGGCGCGAGCCGACGGTGCACGCCGCTAGCGGAGGTATGAGCGGCGTCTTGACCTTGGCATCTGCCGGCCGGAGCGAACGGCCGCGCGATTTCGGATAGCGCAATGAATGCCCGAAACAATCATCGTGCGCGCGGCCGCCACTGATCCGTCCGGCAGAAGCGATGCATCTCACCGCCCACCTTTCCCCGGCGCACTGACCTGCGACCCGGCCGGCGTGGTGATCGATCCGGCGGCGGCATTTGATGAACATCGCGTTTACGAACGAAGACAGTGCCGTTTCCGCGTCGCCGCGCGGCCCGGTATGTGGCGGCAGTAACCGCATTTGCCAATGACGGCGGTCTGCCCCTACCGTTTTTTCCGGTGCCGCTCGACGACGTTGGCCAATGTGATCGTCGTTTACCACGGAGAAATGCCAGACGTATACCCACGCAATGTTGCGGGGGTCACTCGGGCCCATTCGGCGGGGACACGCCGCCGGTCTGCGGCTCGTGCCGAAGTTCGGCCTGCGGAAACATCTTGGAGCAACCATGTCGACCACTGATCCCCCGACCCGCCCGGCCGCCGCGTCCACGCGGCGGGCCTGGCGGCCGCTGCAGCGGTCCACTCGCCTCGCCATCTTCGGGGCACTGCTCGCGACGATCTTCTACCAGACCTTCCTGCTCGACCCGCAGTACCGCGGGCCGGTCTGGCTGTGGACCGCGATGCTGCTCGCCGAGGGCCTGACCGCCATCCACGCCATCGGCACCTGGTGGACCATCCTGGCCCACGACAACCGGGCCGAGCCGGTGGAGGTGACGGTGCGGCGCAACCGGCTGCGCGCCGGCGCCGAGGTCCCGGGCATCGACGTCTTCATCACCGCGTACGGGGAGGACCCCGCGCTGGTCCGCACCACGCTGCGGGCCGCCCGCGACATGGACCTGGAGCACCGGACCTGGGTTCTCGACGACGGCGACAGCGACGTCCTGCGGAGCATCTGTACCGACGAGGGGGTCGGCTACCTGCGCCGCGACGGCGGACTGCACGCCAAGGCCGGCAACGTCAACGCCGCGCTCGCCCGCACCTCCGGCGAGTACGTGGTGATCCTCGACGCCGACCACGTTCCGGAGCCGAACTTCCTGCTCCAGGTCCTGCCGCACTTCGAGGACCCGGACGTGGCGTTCGTCCAGTCGCCGCAGTCGTACACCAACCAGACGAACCTCGTCTCCACCGGCACGTCGGAAGCCCAGCGCATCTTCTACGAGCTGGTGTGCCCCGGCAAGAACCACTTCAACGCGGCGTTCTGCGTGGGCACGAACGTGATGTTCCGCCGTAGTGCGCTGGACGAGATCGGCGGCATCGCCACCGGCAGCAACTCCGAGGACATCTGGACCTCGCTGGAACTGCACCGGCGCGGCTGGAAGTCCATCTACGTACCGCAGGTGCTGGCCCGCGGCCTGGCGCCGGTGGACGTGGCGTCGTACTTCAAGCAGCAGCTCCGCTGGGCCAGCGGCGGCTTCGAGGTGATCCTGCGCGGCCGGCTGTTCCGGCGTGGCAACGGGCTCACCGTCGACCAGCGGCTGCAGTACCTGTTCGTCGGCACGCACTACCTGCTCTCGCTGGCGATGCTCACGTTCATGCTGCTGCCGGCGTTCTACCTGCTGTTCGCGCTGAGCCCGATCCGCGCCGACGGGGTCACCTGGGCGACGCACTACGTGCCGTTCCAGGTGATGGTCCTGGTCGTCACGTGGCTGCAGTCCGGTGGCTTCAAGGGCTCGGCCATCGTCGCCAGCATCGGCGCCGCGCCGGTGCACGCCAAGGCGTTCTGGGCGACGCTGCGCCGCCGGCCGGCGAAGTGGAGCGTCACCAACCAGGCCGGCGGGAGCACCCGGTCGCTCTGGGTCGTCATGCCGCAGCTGGCCCTGCTGCTGCTCAACGTGACCGGGATCGTGGTCGGCCTGGCCGTGATGGCCGACCCGGCGCCGACCTGGCTCTCCGTGGCCTGGGCCACCATGATCGTAATGATCCTGGGCCGGATGATCGTGGAATCGGTCACCGGTCGCGACCACGACGAGACCGGCCCGGCCAGCGCCGGCCGGGCCGCCGGACCCGCGGGCCTGCCCGCGGTGGCACCGGCTCGCTGAGTACGCACCCCCACGGATCTGTTCCGTCGTTCTAAGGGATTACCGCCATGACCAGTGTGGTCGAGCACGACCGTCTCGAACAGTCACCGCAGTCCTTCGACCAGGCGCACCAGGTCGCCGGGGACCCCGCCCCGGCGCCCGGGAAGCGCACCCTCAGGTCGCGGATCCCCGCGGTCCGCACGTTCCTCGTCACCGTCGCGCTGCTCGCCGGCGCCGGCACCGGCGGGGCCTACGTCCTGAACCACCGGCTCGCCGAGAGCGCCTTCGTGACGCTGCACGACGCGGTGCTCACCGCGGACGCGCTCCCGGTCGGCTCCACCGGCGCCGGCGTGGTGACCGAGGTCCTGGTCACCGAGCAGACCCGGGTCGCCGTGGGCCAGGAACTCGCCCGGGTACGGCTGGCGCCGGACCCGTCCGTCGCCCGCCGGCAGCCGACGGTGGAGACGCTGCGCGCCCCGGTATCCGGCACGGTGTCCAAGGTGGACATCGCGGTCGGTGGTGTGCTGGCGGTCGGTGAACCGGTCATCACGCTGTACGACCACTCCAAGCTGAGCTTCGCGGCCAAGGCCACCGAGGAGGAGCTCCGCGAGCTGCGCCTCGGCATGGCGGCGCAGATCACCGGCCCCGGCCTGGACCGCCCGGTCCCGGTCGTCGTCGACCACGTGCAGGCACGGATCGGGCCCGACCCGCTCTCCGAGGCCCCGCTCACCGAGGAGCAGAAGGCGGAACACGAACAGCTCACCGTCGTGCTGGTTCCGCGCACCGATGCCGTCGACACGGTGAGCGCGCTCGTACCGGGGCTGCGCTTCACCGCCGACATCGACACCAAGACCGCGGCGGGTCGTACCCCCGCGGTGAACGGAGCGGGATGACCAACCACTTCCGGCGGATCGTGACCGCCGCATGTGTCGTGCCGACGGTGTTGTTCACCGCGGCCTGCTGGACCGGAGGCGGATCGGACATGGCCACCCGCGACCCGGCGCCGCCGGCGTCCGGCGCGCTCAGCGAGGGCGCCGCCACCACCCTGCTGGGCCGCCCGGAGGTGGGCGGCCGGGCCAGCCTGGCCGACGCCGCCCCGGCCGACATGAGCCCGAGGACCGGCCCGGTCCAGGCCGGCCGGCCGCTGGCCGGGCAGGCGCTGCCCACCAACCAGTGGTGGACCTCCGCCCTCACCGGTCCGCTGGACCAGCCGATCTGGGCGCGTCCCCTGGCGATCGGGAACACCGGCGCCGGCCTCGGGATCAGCTCGGCCGCGCCGGCCGCGTCGGCCAAGGCCGTGGTGACACCGTTCCAGCCGGCGCTCAGCGCCGGCGGGGCGATCTCCGCGGTGCGGGTCGTCGGGTACGGCGCCTTCCACGTCGTGCTGCGGGCCGAACTCCGCGGCGGCGGCACCATGGAGATCACCGCGGTGCAGGGGAGTCCGTTGCTGTACCTGGACTTCGCCGGCGCCACCCCGGTGCTGAACGCGAGCGGGCCGATCGGCCGGGTCGGCGGCGCCGGCCCGCTCGCCCAGCTCACCATCGCCGGTCAGCGCTGGGACGTGCTGGCCCAGGACGGCGCCGGCTGGCGCCAGACGGGCAACACGCTCACCGTGGACCGGCCGGACAAGGGCGCGATCGTGGTGGCCCGGGTACCGGACCGGGCCGAACCGGCCCAGTGGACGCAGGCCCTGGCCGGCGCCGCCGGTGACCCGGTGATCCGCACCACCGCACACATGACGCACGACGGCGCCGCCGGCACGGTGACGCAGAACCTCGGCGTCGAACGGCAGTCCGGCCGGCCCGCCGTCTGGGCGCTGCTGCCGCACCAGCAGGCGGGCCTGGTGCCCGGCGGCGGCGTCGAGCCGATGGCCGGCGGGTACCCCGACACGCGCGGGGCGCTGACCGTGGCGCGGGCCACCGGGGTCCGGGTCCGGGTGCCGATGCCCGGGCTGATCACCGAGACACCGGTGATCCCGCTCTCCGACCCCGCTCGCGCCGCGGTGCGGGCCGACCTCGACCGGGACCTCGCGGACCGGCCCGCCGGCGCGGGCGGCGGCAGCTACTTCGGCCTGAAGGAACTCGGCCGGCTGGCCACCGTCGCCGAGGTGGCGAAGGGGATCGGCGCGCTGCCGCAACGGGAGGCCGCCCTGAGCCGCCTGCGATCCGGGCTGGTCGACTGGCTGACCTACGGCGGGCCGGGGGACGTCCGGTACTTCGCGTACGACAAGGTGTGGGGCGGGCTGACCGCCGTGCCCGCCGAGTTCGGCAGCGGCGACTACAACGACCACCACTTCCAGTACGGGTACCTGGTCCGCGCGGCCGCCGTGCTCGCCGCGGCGGACCCGGCCTTCCGCCGCGACTACGGCGGTGCCGTGGACCTGGTGGTGCGCGACTTCAGCGGCACGCTGTCCGGTGACGGTCCGGAGGGTTTCCCGGCGTTCCGCGCGTTCAACGCCTACCTCGGGCACTCCGCGGCCTCCGGGTTCGGCCGGTTCGCCGACGGCAACAACCAGGAGTCGTCGAGCGAGGCGGTGGCCGCCTGGGAGGCGGTGACCCGGTGGGGCATCGTCTCCGGGAACGCGCAGCTGACCTCGTACGGCATCACCCACTACGCGCTGGAGGCGGCGACCGCCCGCCGGTACTGGCTGGGGGAGCAGGGCGAGCGCCCGGCCGGCTACCGGCACACCGGCGCCGGGATCGTCTGGGACGCGAAGATCGACTACGCCACCTGGTTCGACCCGAAGCCGGAGTCCATCCTGGGCATCCAGTTGCTGCCGTTGACGTTCGGTTCGCTGTACCGCGGCGACCCGGCCAAGGCGGCGGCCCGGTCCGCCGAGCTGACCCGGGACGTGGGCGGGAAGCCACGGGTGTGGGCCGACCTGTTCGCCGCGGACCTCGCCGTGGCGGATCCCGCGTCGGCCCGGCAGCGGCTCGTCCCGAAGCTGCCCCGGGAGGAGAGCACCAGTCGCGCGATGGTGCGCTACTGGGTGGAGATGCTGGCCGCGTACGGGCCACCGCAACCGGCCGTGGTCGCGGACGGCCCGTACGGTCTCGCGTTCGGCGGCACCGAGCGCCCGCACCTGATGGCGGTCAATCCGACGACGGAGTCCCGGACCGTGACGTTCCGGAAGAACGGTGCCGTCGTGGCGGTCGTGGTCGTCGATCCGGGACAGAGCATCGTCCGGCGACCGTGAGGTAGGCGGCGGCGCGGGCGGCGGGCCGATCGGCCCGCCGCCACCGCGCTCGGCGCGGTCACCGGGAGGCGCGGCTCCCGGCCCGGCGGGCGAGCAGGGCCAGGGCGACGGCGCCGGCGCCGAGCACCGCGCCCGCGAGGTAGGCGAACGGATCCATCGCCGTCATGTCGTCGGCGAACGTGCCCGCGGTGCCGTCGGCCGCCGGATCGGTGCCGCCGGTCAGCACCCCGAGCGGATAGAACAGCAGCACCGCGACGCCGCCCCCGGCCATCACCACGAACGGCCCGCCGATCACCGTCAACACCAGCGTCGGCAGGGTCCGGCCGGTGACCAGACCCAGCACGGCGGCCAGGGCGATCAGCACCACGGTCTGCCCCACCATGTAGCCGGCGTTGTTGAAGTGCAACAGCTGCAGCAGTTCGTAGGTGTCATTGGCCAGCACCGTGTACCGGATCCCGGCCAGCCGGTGCGCGGTGGCCACGCAGGCGGCGCAGGCGGCGCCGGCGGCGAGCGCCCAGCCCAGCTTGGTGAGCACCCAGCGCTCCCGCGGGACGGACTGGGTCAGCACGAACGCGATGGTGTCCTCCTCGCGCTCGCGGGCGAACAACGCCACCCCGAGGATCAACCCCAGCAGCGGGGGTACGAACGCCGCGACGAGTTCCATGCCGAGGACCGCGTTCAGCGCGCCCCCGCTCGGATAGCACTCGTTCGGGTCGCGGCAGTCCGGTACGCCGGCGCGGTCCAGCTGCCGTTGCACCACCCCGGCCGCGTGCAGCACGTAGGCGGTGGCCGCGGCGGCCACCGAACCGGCCACGATCAGGTACGGCCGGAGCAGGCGGAGCGCGAGCCAGGTCATGCGAGCGACACCTCCACGGACGGATGCGGCGCCCCGGTCCGCAGGTAACCGAGGAGCAGTTCCTCGAGCGTGGGCCGGTGCCAGGTGACGGTGCCGGCGTCCGGGGGCGCGGCGGTGGCGACCAGGGCGGTGAACTCGCCGCCGTCCCGGCGTACCTCGATCGTCTCCAGGCCGTCGAGCGCGCCGAGGTCGCGCTCCGCGCCGACCGCGAGCCGGTGCGCGGCCAATGCCGGCTCCACCTCGGCCGCCAGGCGCACCTGCCCGCCGCCGAGCACCACGACGTGGTCGCAGACGTCCTGGACGTCGGCCACCACGTGGGTGGACATCAGCACGGTGGTGCCGCGGTCGGCGACCTCGGCCATCAGGGCACCGACGAACTCGGTGCGGGCCACCGGGTCGAGGCTGGCCAGCGGCTCGTCCAGGACCAGCAGGTCCGGTCGCTTCCCGAGGGCCACGGCCAGCGCCAGCCGGGCGCGCTGCCCGGCCGCCAGCGCACCCACCCGGGCGGTGACCGGAAGCGGCCCGGCGTCGACCAGCCGCCGGGCGTACCCGGCGTCGAAGTGCGGATTCAGCCGGGCGCCCAGTCGCAGCGTCTGCTCCACGGTCAGCATCCGGTACAGCGGCGCCTGCTGGGCGACGTAACCGATCCGGGGCAGCACCCCGGCGCCGGCCGGCTCTCCGAAGACCCGGATCCGCCCGCGGTACGGGCGCAGCAGGCCCACCACCGCCCGCAGCAGCGTGGTCTTGCCGGCGCCGTTGCGGCCCAGCAGCGCCACGACCGCGCCGGGCGGCACCGCGAAGGTGCAGTCGCGCAACGCGGGCACGTCGCCGAACCGGTGGCCGACGCCCTCGGCGGCGACCGCGGCGGACGGGATCTCAGCGGGCATGGGTGTGCGACTCCTCCTGATCGGCGGCCACGTCGGTGACGAGCGCCTGGATGTCGGGCAGGTCCAGACCGGCGGCCCGGGCGCGCCCGATCCACCCGGCCAGTTCCTGCCGCAACGCCGTGACGTCGACCTGCGGTTGCGGCAGGGACGGGCGGACGAACGTGCCGGAGCCCTGCCGCGGCTCCACCAGCCCGGCCGTCTCCAGGTCCCGGTACGCCCGCAGCACGGTGTTGGGGTTGATCCCGGTTCGCTCGGCGACCTCCCGGGCGGTGGGCAGCCGGTCGCCCGGTGCCAGCCGGCCCACCCGGACCGCCTGCCGGACCTGCTGCACCAGCTGCGCGTACACCGCGGTGCCGGAGCGCCGGTCGACCCGGAAAGTGATCATGCCACCAAGTCCACTAATTCATTAGTGGACTGAGTTTCTCGGTCCGCTACGCCGTTGTCAAGATCCCCGGGTCCGGCACCGGACCGAACGGCTCGGCGGGCCCACCGGACCCGAGGTGGTGGGCGATGGCCGCGACGACCCGTTCCGCGGCGCGGCCGTCGCCGTACGGGTTCACCGCGTTCGCCATGCGGCGGTAGGCGACGGCATCGTGCAGCAACGTCCGCACCGTCCCGACGATGACCGCCGGGTCGGTGCCGACCAGCCGGGCGGTCCCGGCGGCGACCCCCTCCGGTCGCTCCGTGGTGTCCCGCACGACCAGCACCGGTTTGCCGAGGCTCGGTCCCTCCTCCTGCACTCCGCCGGAATCGGTGAGGATGAGATGGCTGCGATGCATCAGCCGGCAGAACCCCGCGTAGTCCAGCGGCTCGACCACGGTGACGTTGGTACGGCCGTCCAGCGGTGGCAGCAGCGACTCCCGTACCGCCGGGTTGCGGTGCACCGGGATCACGATCCGCAGCCCCGGCTCGGTGACCGCCAGCTGTGCCAGGGCCTCGCCCACCCGCTCCAGCGGCCGTCCCCAGGACTCCCGCCGGTGCGCCGTGACCAGCAGGACCGGAGCGTTGGCGCGGTCCAGATCGTCCAGCGCCGCGTCGCCGTACCCCGGAGCGTGGGCCACCGACCACAGCAGCGCGTCGATCACGGTGTTCCCGGTGACCACCACGGACCCGGCCGGCACGCGCTCGGCGAGCAGGTTCGCGGCCGAGGACGGCGTCGGTGCCAGATGCAGCGCGGCCAGCGACGCGATCAGCCGGCGGTTGGCCTCCTCGGGGTACGGCGCCCAGATGTCGCCGGTACGCAGGCCCGCCTCGAGATGGGCGACCGGCACCCGCTCGTAGTAGGCGGCGAGCGAGGCGGCGAACGCCGTGGTGGTGTCGCCCTGCACCAGCACCAGGTCCGGGCGGTAGCCGCACATCAGCGGTCCCAGCTCGGCCAGGAGGCGCTGGGTCATGCCGCCGAGGGTCTGCCGCGGCCTCAGCATGTCGAGATCCACGTCCGGGACGATGTCGAAGAGCTTGACCACCTGATCGAGCATGTGCCGGTGCTGCGCGGTGGCGACCGTGACCAGGCCGAACCGGGGGTCCTCACGGAGCGCCCGGATGACCGGAGCCACCTTGATGGCTTCCGGCCGGGTGCCGTAGACGACCATGACTGTGTGCACGCGGGGTCCTTTCGGCTGGGGGCGCCGGGGTGGAGGTTGTTCGGCATCAGTTCCGGACGGCGACCGGTCCCTCCGCCGCGGTGGGCGTGCCGGCCGGGCCGCTCTGCCCGGGGATCCGCTGGGTCTTCGCCCAGCTGCGGTCGCGGCGCAGGAGCCGGGCGGTGGCCCGCCAGCCCACCGGCAGCCAGATGTAGGCGTACGCGGAGAACAGCACCGCACAGCCCATCGCCCGGGGCAGGGTCACGTCGCCGGTGGTCCGCCGGCAGGCCCGCCAGTAGATGTAGGCGATCAGCGGAACCACGCTGAACACCAGCAGGTACCACCACAGCAGCAGGCCGTGGTGGGCCAGGAACGCGTCGACCGTCTCCGCCCGCCGGGTCACCAGCAGGTACGCCTGCCGCGGCAGATAGGCGATCAGGGACAGCGTGATCAGCAGGACGGTGATCGGGGAGACCAGGTACACCATCAGGTCGACCGTTCGGCCCACCGAGAGCCGGCCGCAGCTGAGCAACTCGGGGATCCGGTACCAGCACTGCAGGTGCCCCTGGTACCAGCGGGTGCGCTGGCGGGCCAGTGGGCGCAGCCGGGTCAGCCCCTCCTGGCTGACGAACGTGGCCGGCGTGAAACCCGTGCGCCAGCCCCGGGCCTGCAACCGCAGTCCCATGTCGAGGTCCTCGGTCAGGAAGTCGGTCCACGGTTCCCCGCCGAGGCTCTGCAGCGCGGAGAGCCGGACGAACTGCCCGTTGCCGCCCAGCCCGGCGTTGCCGTACCGCTGCCGGGCCCGCTGGAACACCTCGGTGAAGACCAGGAACTCCATGTCCTGCATCCGGGCCAGCCAGCCGGCGGCGCGGTTGTACATCCGCACGCCCACCTGGACCGCGCCGATCCGCGGATCGCCGAACAGCGGTGCCACCGTGGCCGGCGCGTCCGGCTGGAGCCGGCCGTCCGCGTCCACCACGACGACCACCACGTGGTCGTCGTCGTACCCGGAGCCGGTGCCCGGCGAGGTGGACCGCAGGTGACGGTAGGCCGCGTTCAGCGCCGCGCCCTTTCCCCCGCGGGCGTCCGGTGCCCGCCGTCGCAACAGCCGCACCCGCCGGTCCCGGGCGACGTAACCGGCCACGATGTCCGCGGTGGCGTCGTCGGAGCCGTCGTCCACCACGAGCACCGTGACGTTCCGGGCGGGCAGGGCGAGCAGCCGGTCCAGACTCGCCGCGACCACCAGCTCCTCGTTGAGGCAGGGGACGACGAAGACGAACCGGAAGTCGTCGACCGTGGCCGCCGGGGCCCCGGCGGCGGTGCGGCGGTGGCGTTCGGCGGCCATCGCCGTCACGCCGTAGACCAGGAAGGACAGGATCGGCAGGAACGGGATCACGGCGGCGAAGCGCAGCATCCAGGTCATGTCCACCACCGCCGGACCACGGCCTCGGCGGCCTTGCCGTGCGGTGAGTACCCGAGCGGATCGGTGCCGGCCGAGCCCGGCGGCACGTCCCAGCACCACCAGAACACGCCCGCCCACCAGCGCTGGCCGTCCAGGCTGGCGAGCAGCGCCTGATAGGCGGCGGCCTGCTCGGCCTGGTCCGGTCCGCCGCCGACCGTCCAGTCCCACGGCGCGGTGGTGGTACCCCGCCGGCTGGTGTAGCCGGCCTCGGTGAACAGCACCGACCGTCCGGTCCGGACGGCCAGGGCGGTGAGCTCGCGCACGACCGGCTGCCAGGCCCGTCGCAGTGCCGCCACGTCCGTGGTCGGGCGCTCGCTCAGCTCCCAGTAGGCGTCGATGCCGATCAGGTCGACGGCGTCCCAGAAGGCGACGTGGCGGTACTCGTCGAAGTTCGCCGCGTACAGCAACCGGCCCGGGTAGCGGCCCCGTACCGTCTCGATCACGCGGAGCCAGCCGGCGCGGTCGGCGGAGACCCCGGCCAGTTCCGTGCCGACGGCGAACTGCGCCACC
Source organism: Jidongwangia harbinensis (assembly GCF_020216025.1). Lineage (GTDB taxonomy): Bacteria > Actinomycetota > Actinomycetes > Mycobacteriales > Micromonosporaceae > Actinoplanes > Actinoplanes harbinensis. Next base: position 18,921 of record NZ_JAIWNC010000063.1, read on the forward strand.
CCCAGCCGGGCCCCCAGGTCGGCGTAGTGGCCGATAAAGGCCGTGTAGGAGGCGAACCAGGCCGCCCGGTCGGCCGGCCGGATGGTGCCCCGGTAGCCCGGATTGTCGGCGGCCAGATCCAGCAGCGGCTTCAGCAGCACCCGGAGCCCGGCCCGGTGCGCGGCGGAGATGACGTGTTCCAGGGCCGCGTCGGTCGGGGTGTGCGGTGCCGCCGCGATGGTGTGACCGTCCGTCCGCTCCTGGTACCAGGTCGGGTTGAACTGCACCCAGGTCGCGCCGGTCGCCGCGATCTGGTCCAGATACCGTTCCGCGTGCGGACTGCGGTAGCCCTCCGCGGTGTAGGTGGGCATGGCGAAACCGCGTTGCCGGTGGTCGGTGCGGGGCGCCGCGGCGCGGTCCGGGTGCGACGGCGTGCCGTTCCGGTCCTCGCCCGGGATCAGCAGCAGCGCCGTCAGCACGCCGCCGGCCACCAGGGACGCCGCGGCGCCACGGCCGGCGGTGCGCCGGCTCACGGCGCCGCCACCAGGTCACCGGCGCTGACGAACGTGTAGCCCATCTCGCGGAGGCCGCTCACCAGGCGGGGCAGCTCGCCGACGCCCAGAAACGGGTGGTAGAAGAAGCTGGCCACGCCGTCGCGGACCACCAGGTTCGCGCGGGCCCGGGAGAGCAGCGTGGCGGCCGAGTCCGCGGCGCCGGTGACGTAGCCGAGGTTCTCCGGCACGACGACCGCGCCGTAGACGTCGCGCACGGCGTACGGAAAGAACTGCCATCCCCGCCCGGCGTCGGCGACCGCCCGGCCGGAGAGCAGCCCCGGGAAGTACAGCGCCCGCTCGTAGCGCTGGGCGAACCGCCGTCCGGCCGCCACGTAGTCCACCGGGGACGCGATGTAGTGCGGGAACTCGAACATCGACGGGGCCGGCAACCCGGCCTTCCGGAACTCCCGCAGGCCCTCGTCGATCCGTCCCAGCGCCCATTCCGGCGAGTCCTCGGCCACCGGTCCGTCCGGCCGGCACCGCTGTTGTCCGTCGAGGTGGCACCGGTAGAACTCGGCGTCCTCCCCGCTGCGCCCGGTGGCCGGGTTGGCGGACCGGGCGTACTGGTGGGTGTAGCCGTGCATCAGCACCGTCCCGCCGTGCGCCAGGGCGTGCCGGAGGACCGCGACCACGGCCGGCCGTTCGGACAGCCGGATCGTGACGTCCTTCCCGGCCGGGTCCACCGGGTCGCGGTAGACCGGGTAGACCGCGATGCTGAACGGCACGCCCTGGCCGGAGAGGTGGTCCACGACGGCGCGGAGCCGGACCGGGTCGGCGGCCGGGCCGACGTCCTCCAGCCGGACCAGGGCCCGGTGCCGGCGCGCGGTGCGCGGGGCGAGCGCGTCGAACAGCAGGTCCGCCAGGGCGAGGTAGCGGTCGCTGTCCTCGGCGATGTAGGGCAGCGGGTTCTCACTGACATGGATCAGGTTGCCCGACCGGACCGCCCACGGTACGGAGGTGCCGTCCGGGCGTACCGCGTGGCCGAGGACCGTCGCCCGGCCCGGGGCGGTGATCGTGACCGGCATCAGCCCGGCCTGGTCGACCTGGTTCATCGGCAGGGTCGTGCCCCGGTACTCCATCCGCGGGAAGGGGCCGGCGTCCGCGCCCTGTGGCGTGAAGCCGTACCGGCGCGCCCACCGCGCCGGGTCGTGGGCCTCGAGCTGCCCGATGCCGTCCCGGAGCCACATCACCGGGCGCCGGGTGTCCAGCACGTCGTCGAGGAACGCCGCGGGCAGCGTGGCGCCGCCCGGCGTGCCCAGATAGAACACCGCGTCGTAGCGGGACAGTTCCCCGCGCCGGTAGGCACCCACCGGATGAGCGGTCCAGCCGCCGAAGTGCGAGATCAGGTTCACCAGCTTCGTCGCGCTCAGTTCCGCGGTCGTGGCCTCGGGACCGCCGGTGCCGTAGAGGACCAGGGCCCGGGTCTTCGACGCGGTCACGCCGGTGCCGCTGGAACCGCCCAGGGCGTACCGCAACGGCAGGTCGGCCACGGCCGGATAGATCGTGGGCGACCGGGGCGCCGCGGCCGGCACCGGAGCAGGGTCGCCGGGCGTGGGCGACGTCGGGTCGCCGGAGCCGCGAACATAATCGTAGGCAAATATTACTGTCGTGCCGGTGACCACGAGCAGGGACGACAATGAGAACACTGTTACCGGATTGCGTCGCCTTTTCGGCCGGCCGAGGCGGAAGCCGACTCCCGCGACCACCAGCACCGCGAGGAACGCGGTGAAGGCAAGCATGGCGGCCCCGGCGACGAGCCAGAGCGCCTCGATCAGATCGCTGAGCAGGGTGGATGTGCCGGCCGACGAGGTTGCTGCCGGACCTGGAAGGGTGGACGGGGACACGGGTCTCCGGATTCGGAAAATTGATCACCACATTGATGACCGTCATTGACTATATGCGACCAGGAGACTACTCCGGAGAAGCGGGGGTGAATAGTCGGTGAGATTCCCGTCGCAGTCGAGCGGGCCGTCCGGACAGCGGCGGGCGGCGCCGGAAGCAGCGCGTCCGGGAGCCGGCAGACCGCCCGCGCCCTCGGGCCCACCCCACACCCGCCCCCACCGGCCGCCGGCCCGGCCCGGCCCCGCGGACCGCGGTGTGCGAGGCTGCCGGTCATGAGCGCCATCGCGGACCGCTTCCGCGCCCTGCACGCCGCCGGCACGTTCCTGCTGCCGAACCCGTGGGACGTCGGCTCGGCCCGCCTGCTGGAGAGCCTGGGCTTCCCGGCACTGGCCACCACGTCGTCCGGGCTGGCGGCCAGCCTCGGCAGGCGCGATCAGCAGGTCGGCCTGGACGAACTGGTCGCGCACGTGACCGCGCTGACCGCCGCGGTGCGGATCCCGGTGCACGTGGACGCCGAGCACGGCTTCGCGGACACCCCCGCCGGGCTGGCCCGGACCGTGGCGGCGCTGGCCGCGGCGGGCGCCGCCGGCCTCTCCGTCGAGGACTACGACCCGGCCGCCGAACGGCTGGAGACGCTCCGGCACGGCGCCGAGCGGATCGCCGCCGCGGCCCAGGCGTGCGCCCGGCACGGCGTCGTGCTGACCGCCCGCGCGGAGAACCACCTGTACGGCCACGACGATCTGGACGACACGATCGCCCGGCTGCGGGCCTACCGGGAGGCGGGCGCGGACGTGGTGTACGCGCCCGGCCTGCGCACGCCGGAGGACATCGCCCGGCTGGTGGAGTCGGTGCCGGCACCGCTCAACGTGCTGGCCGTGCCGGGCGCGCCGAGCGTGCCGGAACTCGCGCGGCTGGGCGTCCGGCGGGTCTCCACCGGGGGTGCGCTGGCCTGGGCCGCGTACGGCGCGCTCCGGGACGCCGCCCGCGAACTGCGCGACGCCGGCACCACGACGTTCCAAGACCGGGCACTCACCGCCGCCGAGGCGGACGCCGCCTTCGGTGGGTGAGGCGCCCGGCATCCGGCCGCCCAGCGTCTGGGCGGTTCAGCGTTTGGGCGGTTCAGCGTTTGAGCGTGAAGGTGAAGTCGTCGGTCAGCCGGGCGCTCAGCCGGACCGCCGAGACGAGTTTCCCGGCGACGGCCAGCCGTCCGACCTCGCCGTGGGACAGCCCGCACCCCTCGGCGATCAGGCGTACCGGCCGGACCGGGATCCGTGCCCCGAAGCGGACCGAAACGTCGATCACCTCGCGGCCCCGGTGGTCCGTCCCGGCGGTGTCCAGGCGCCAGGCGCCGTCCCAGTCGAGGGCGACACGGTTGCGGTGCTGCACGGCCGGAGCCTGCAGCAGCTCCGCGGTCAGGCCGGCGTCGTTGTCGTGCAGCCGGTCCAGCAGGTCGGGCCGGATGGAGCGCACCGTCTTCCGCTCCAGGATCGTGAGCTTGACGGTGTCCCCGCAGCCGGTGCAGAGCACCAGAAGCCAGGCGTCGACGAGCTTGTGGTTGGCGTTGACGCGGAACTTGCCGCTCGGCCGGAAGCGCTCGGCACGGCAGACGTGACAGCGGCGGCGAACCAGCGGCAGGCGAGTGGGCACGACCATCCAGTTGTTGAGCACAGAGGTACACCGTTTCCAGTGAGAAGTCCGCAGCAAGAGGTTGCGCGGCGCAGAGGCGCGACGCGCGACAGATCAGCGCTCGGGAGGTCTCACATGGTGTACAACGGCACGCCCGTCGACTCGACGACTCGGTTCGTCAGCACGGTATTGGCGGGCAGCCGCGCCACGCCACCGAATTCACCGGAACGGCGTGGCCGCGGCCGCGGCTTGGACGCTGCCTGCGGTTCCGGCTGCCCGGCATGCGGCTGTCCGGCGGCAGACGCTGGGAGGGCCGGGCCGCTCCGGGATCCACGGTGTCGTCCGCGACTCGGCGCGCTCAAGATGGACAGATCAGGTCACCGTGGGCTGGTGCACCTACCGACGGTGGTGTACCACTGGAGCGCTCCAGTGGAACACCAGCGTCAGCGCGAAGGCGCCGGGGACGGCACCCGCGCGAGGCGGGAACCCCAGCACCTCAGTGGGCTGGCCGCCAGGTCGGTCCGGCGGGCAGCCCCGGAAGCCGGACCGCTAGAAATTCCCGGATCGACCGGCTAGTCGTCGTCGCCGCCATCGTCGTCGCCGTCGTCGTCCTGTTCGCCGCCGGGGCAGCCGGTGAGGGTGGTCAGCGTGGCCACCGCGCCGGCCGCCAGCAGCGCCCGCCCGAAGAAGGCACGCCGGCCGATGGCCTTGCCGGGATCGTTCCGCACGTTGCGTCTGTCGTCGTCCATCCCGGCATTCTGGCAGTGTCCCGGTGCGGCCGGGAAGTACCTGTCACCCGGGGACCGCGGCCGCGTGTCGGTGGGCTCGTCCGGCGGTACGCGACCGCCTCCCGAACGGGCTCGCGCCGCGCACCGCCGCGGCGGGCGGGAGCGCCGAAGTAAGCGATCGGTAAACGCCGGCTCCTAGCGTGTTGATCAGGACGGCGGCCGGGCCGGCGCATCCCGCGGTCAGGCCGTCCGACCGACACACCCGAGGTCCACAACAGGTGGACGAGATCGAGAGGAATTGTCGTGAGCTTTCGCCGTAACGGCTGGTTTCGCAGATTAGGAGTCGTCGCCGTAGTGGCCGCGGCCGGCACCACCCTCGCCGCCGTGCCCGCCTCGGCGGCCGACCTCGGTTCGTGGACTCGGTCCACCACCGGCGCCAAGGGCAGCGGAAAATTCGTGACGGAGAACGGCTACATCCGCAACCGGATCGCCGTCGAGGATACCGCCGCCGACGGCCACTGCGTGTACGCACGGACCCAGCTCCAGGGTTTCATCGGAGCCGTGTGGATCACCGGTGAGACGTTCCAGTCGCGGATCTGCGGGCGGGGGTCGTCGATCCACCAGGTCGTCTCGAAGAACATCGACCTCTTCACCGGCGCCAGCCGGATCAGGGGCACGGTGAAGGTCTGTCGTGAGGACGGCGGCCCGGACACCTGCAGCGACATCTTCGTGTCCGAGTACGCGCCCCGCTGAGGACGCCGACCGGCAGGGACTGACGCCCGTCGCCGTCCGGCGGCGGGCGTCACCCGGTGACGCCGGTGTGTGAGTCTCCCCGGTAAGAGGGTGCGATCAGACATGGCAGGACGCGCCGGAGCGGCTCTGTCCGCCGGTTGTGCCATGCTCGCGATCATGCTCGAAGCGACCGGAACCGGCGCCGGCGCTCCCGATGTCGAGGTCAGGGTGCTCGGCACGGTCGGAATCCGCCGCGGCGACGAATGGTGTGCCCCGCCCACCGGCTTGCTCCGGGCCCTGCTCGCGGCCCTGGCCCTGGCCGGCGGGGAGACCACCGCACCGGCCCTGATCGAGGCGGTGTGGCGCGGCCGGAACGCCACGCGCGAGGCGACCGTGGCGGTGGCGATCCACCGGCTGCGGCGCTGGCTGGCCGACACGGTGCCGGACGCGGTCCGGGTGAGCCGCCCGACCAGCGGCTATCTGCTGGAGGTGCCGGGCGGGGACACCGACGTACGTCGGTTCCGCCGGCTCGCCGGGCGGGCGCCCGGCCCGGATGACGACGAGGCGGCCCGGGCCGCGGCGCTGTCCGGCGCGCTGGCCGTCTGGCGGGGACCCGCACTGCACGACGTGCCGTCCCGGTACGCCCAGGACGCGGTGGTGTCGCAGCTGGAGGGCGAGCGCCTCGCCTGCGCGGTGGAGCTCGGGCGCACGCTGATCCGGCTGGGAGAGCCGGTCCGGGCGGTGGATCTGCTGGACGAGACGGCCCGCCGGCATCCGCTCGACGAACTGGTCCAGGGCACGCTCATCGAGGCCCTCGGCGCGGCCGGCCGGCAAGCGGCTGCCCTCGAGGCGTACCGGCTGCTGCGGGACCGGCTCGTCGACGACCTGGGCGTGGAGCCGGGCCCGGCACTGCGCCGGTCGTACCTGAAGGTGTTGCGCCAGGAGGCACCCGCGCCGCCGGACCGGCCGGACCCGCCGGCGCCGGTCGTGCCGCCCGCGGCGGCCGGCCTGCCGGTGCCCGCCCAGCTTCCCGCGGACGTCGCCGACTTCACCGGGCGCGAGGACGCGCTGCGCGGCCTGGATCTGCAGGCCGGACGGCACGGCGGGGCACCGGTGGGGATCTCCGTGGTGGTGGGCACCGCCGGGGTCGGCAAGACGGCCCTCGCCCGGCACTGGGCGCACCGGGTACGGAACCGGTATCCCGACGGGCAGCTCTTCGTGGACCTGCGCGGGTACGCCGATGAGGCACCGATGCGGCCGCTCGACGTCCTCGGCGGTTTCCTGCGGGCGCTGGGCGTCGCCGCGGAACAGGTGCCGGCCGGGCTGGACGAGGCCGCCGCGGCGTACCGCACCCTGGTGGCCGACCGGCGTCTGCTGATCCTGCTGGACAACGCCCGCTCGGCGGGGCAGGTCCGTCCGCTGCTGCCCGGCGGTCCGCACTGCCATGTGGTGGTGACCAGCCGCGACCGCCTTCCCGGGCTGGTGGCCGTGGACGGCGCCCGGCGGGTGGTGCTGGAACCGCTCAGCGCCGGGCAGGCCCGCCGGCTGCTGACCGGGCTGCTGGGCGAGGGCCGGGTCCGGGCCGCCGGTCCGGCCGCGAAGGAACTCGCCGAGACCTGCGCCCACCTGCCGCTGGCACTGCGGATCGTGTGCGCCGAACTCGGTTCGCGCCCGGACGAGGACCTCGCCGGGATGGTCACGGCCCTGCGTGACGGCGACCGGTTGGCCGCCCTGGCGGTTCCGGACGACGATCAGCCGGGGGTGGCCGCGGCGCTGCGGCATTCGTACGAGGCGTTGCCGCCGGCCGCGCAGCGCCTGTTCCGGCTCCTCGGCATCGCCCCGGGACGCGACCTCACCGTCCCCGCGGCGGCGGCCCTGGCCGGCGTCGACCCGGGCACCGCGCAACAGCTCCTGGACCGCCTCGCCGACGCCTACCTGGTCGAGGTGCCGCAGCCGGGCCGGTACTCGTTCCACGACCTGCTGCGGGTGTACGCCGCCCGCACCGCCCAGGCCGTGGACGACCTCGCGGAACGCGAGGCGGCGACGGCCCGGCTGCTCGACTGGTATCTGACCCACACCGACGCGGCCACCCGGCTGCTGTATCCGCACGTGTGGCGGATGGAGCCCGCCTCCGGCGCCGGCGTGCCGGTCGACCGGGCGACGGCGCTGCGGTGGCTGGACGGCGAACGGTCCAACCTGGTCGCCTGCGCCCGGCACGCCGCCGCGCACGGCCCCGGGCGGTACGCCTGGCAGATCGCCGACGCGGCCCGCGGCCACCTGTGGCACGGCGGGCACATCGTGGAGTGGCGCGCGCTCGCCGAGGCGGGGTGGGCGGCGGCCGAGCGGCTCGACGACGGGTACGCCCGGGCCGGGATGAGCCAGAGCCTGGCCTTCCTGGCCACCACCTGCCACGCCCCGGACGCGGTCGACCGGTACGCCGTCGCCCTCGACCTGTCCCGGCGCTCCGGCTGGCGCCGGGGTGAGGCGATGGCCCTGGGCAACCTCGGGCGCACCTACAACGACCTCGGCCGGCTGGACCTCGCGGTGCAATGCCTCGAGCAGGCGTTGACGATCGGCGCCGAGGTCGGTGCCGACACCCGCCTGGCCGCGGACACCGGGAACCTCGGCATCGTCCTGGCCGAGACGGGACAGCTGCGGCGTGCCGCCGACCTGCACGCCCGCGCCCTGGCGATGTTCCGTGCGCAGGGCGCGGACGCGGCCTGTGGCACCGCTCTGAACAACCTCGCCATGGCGCACTGGGCGATGGGCCGTGCGGATCTGGCGCTGCCTCTGGTGCGGGAGTCGATCGCGCTGCACCGGGAGGTGGCGGCCCGGGCCGGTGAGGCGTACGGCCTGGGTCTGCTCGCCACGGTCACCCGCGACCTCGGTGACCCGGACGCGGCGTTGCGGCACGCCCGCGCCGGTCTGGTCCTGATCCGGGCCGCCGGCGACGAGCGCAACGAGGCGGAGATCCTCAACGTGGTCGGCTCCCTGCACCTGGCCCGGCACGACGACCGGGCGGCGCTGGACTGCTACCGCCGGGCCGCGGTGTGCGCCCGGCAGGCCGCCAGCCCGTTGCCGGCGATGGCCGCGCTGGTGGGCCTGGCCACCGCCGAGCACCGGCTGGGTCACCGGGCGATGGCGCTGAGACTGGTCCGCCGGGCGCTGACGGGAAGCCGAGGGTACGGGTACCGCCTGGTGACCGGGCACGCCTGGACGGTGCTCGCCCGGCTGCAGCTGAGCAGGGGCCGGCTGGCCGGGGCGCGGTTGGCCGCGGAGCGGGCCCTGAGCGTGCAGCGGGAGACCGGTCACCGGATCGCCGACGCCGATCCGGGCCCGGTGCTGGCCCAGTTGCTGCACAGCGCACAGACCGGGTCCGTACCGGAGGCGCCGCTGATGTCGATCGGTGCGCCACCGGCGCGGCTGTCGGCGCCCGGACGGTAGACGGCGCCGCCGGGCCGCTTCTACGGTGTGTCTACTTTGTTGCGCCCGCCGCTCGACCCGCGCCGACCGGCCCTCAGGACGGGATGTTCCGCATGTCCGAAGAGACGGAAAACCGCATCACCCGGCGACTGTTCCTCGGCACGTCCGCCGCCGCGCTCGGCGCCGGCTGGGTGCCGGCCGGACCGGCCACTCCCGCTCAGGCCGCCGGTCCGCCGCCGCCGGACTTCCCGCCCGGCATCGAGGTCTACCAGGAGACGTACGTCAACTGGGCCGGTGAGATCCGGGTCGACGACGTCTGGACCTGTGCCCCCCGCACGCCCGCCGACGTGGTGACGCTCGCCAACTGGGCGCACGCCCAGGAGTACGCGCTGCGCGCCCGCGGTTACCGGCACACCTGGTCCCCGCTCACGGTCACCGCGGCGGCCGGGTCCGCCGACCGGATGCTGCTGGTCGACACCACCCGGCACCTGACCGCCATGCAGGTCGTGGCCGCGTCCCCGGCCGCGGTCCGGGTACAGACCGGCGCGTCGATGGACCAGTTGCTCGGGTTCCTGGAGGACGCCGGCCTGGGCGTGACGAACACGCCGGCGCCCGGGGACCTGAGCGTCGGGGGAGTGCTGGCGATCAACGGCCACGGCACGTCGGTGCCGGCCCGGGGCGAGACCCGGACTCCGGGCCACACGTTCGGCTCGCTCAGCAACCTGGTGCTGAGCCTGACGGCGGTGGTCTGGGACGAGGGCGCCGCGGAATACCGGCTGCGCACGTTCGACCGCGCCGAACCGGACTGTGCGGCCTTCCTGACCCACGTCGGCCGGGCGTTCGTGACCGAGGTGACGCTGCGGGCCGGCGCCAACCAGCAGTTGCGGTGCGTGAGCACGGTCGACATCCCGGCGTCGGAGCTGTTCGCCGCGCCGGGCAGCGGTGCCACCCGGACGTTCGCAAGTTTCCTGGAGGCCGCGGGCCGGATCGAGGCCATCTGGTTCACCTTCACCAGCCGTCCGTGGCTGAAGGTGTGGAGCGTGGCGCCGCGACGGCCGCTCACCTCCCGCCCGGTCACCGGTCCCTACAACTACGTCTTCTCCGACAACGTCCCGGAGCCGGTGTCCGATCTGGCCGACCGGCTGCTCGACGGGGCCTGGTATCTGACCCCGACGTTCGGGCAGGTGCAGTACGCCGCGGCCGCGGCCGGGCTGACCGCCACCGCGACCCGGGACCTGTGGGGGGCGTCGAAGAACCTGTTGCTGTACGTCAAGCCGACCACGTTGCGGGAGACCGCGAACGGCTACGCGGTGCTCACCGGCCGGGGTTCGGTGCAGCGCGTGGTCAGCGAGTTCGCCCGGTTCTACCTCGACCTGGTCGCGGCGTACCGGGCGCGCGGGTTGTACCCGGTGACCGGTCAGGTGGAGATCCGGGTCGGTGGCCTGGACCGGCCGGAGGACGTCGGGGTGCCCGGGGCTCAGCTGCCCGCGCTGTCCGCGGTCCGGCCCCGCGGCGACCGCCCCGACTGGGACGTGGCGGTCTGGTTCGACGTGCTCACCTTCCCGACCGCACCCGGCGCCCAGCCGTTCTACCGCGACCTGGAGGCGTTCTTCCTGCGCCAGTACGACGGTTCGTACGCGGGCACCCGGGTCGAGTGGTCCAAGGGCTGGGGCTACTCCGGGACCGCGGCGTGGGCCGAGCCGGCCGTCGTGACCGGAACGGTCCCCGCCTCGTACCGGCAGGGACCGGACCCCAGCTGGGACGCGGCACTGTCCACACTCAACCGGTACGACCCGCACCGGATCTTCAGCAACGCGTTCCTGGACGTGCTCCTGCCCGGCTGACCCGCACCCCTCCCCGGCCGGTCGCCGGCCGGGGAGGGGCTGCGGTGGATCAGTCCCGCGGCGCCTGCAGCACCACGCGACGGCGACGGGCCAGCACGAGCAGGACCGCGCCGAGCGCCAGGACGGCCGCGCCCGCTACCGCGAGGGCACCGGTCGGAGCGCCGGTGACCGGCAGGCCGCCGCCGGTGCCGCCGCTGCCGCCGGTGGTGACGACGATGCGGGCGGTGTTGTTGGCCGGCGTGGTCTCGGCCGAGGCCACCGCGACGCTGCGGGCGACGATGGTGCCGTCCGTACCCGGCGGCGACTTGATCCTCAGGCGCACGGTCGCCTTGATCCGGCCGTATCCGGACGCGAGCGCCGGGAACTCGCTCTCGAAGTTGCAGCGCAGCTTCGCCGACTCCGGCAGCGAGGCGTGCTCGGTGCCGTCGGTGTAGCACCACTCGGCCGGCAGCAGCACGGTCCCGCTCGGCGCGGTGATCACCACCGAGGGACCGCCACCGTCGGACGGGCCCTTGTTGACCACCTCGTAGGTGAGGTCGACGGTCTCGCCCACGGCGCCCCGGACGGCGGACGCGGTGACCGCGACGTCCAGCGTGTTCTTCTTGCTCCAGACCGAGTAGTCGGCGTAGTTGTCACCCTCGTCCAGCTCGCCCAGCGCCGCCTTGCGGCGGTCGGCGCCGGCCGGTGTGGCCTTCTTCTGCTGCTTGCGGATCGTGTCGGCGAACGACGGTCCGCCGCCCGCGCCGCGCTTGCCGGTCCGGGCGGCACGCACCTCCTCGGCCAGCGCGACGTCGAACGAGCCGACGTGCTGTTCCGGGCCGGGCAGGTTACGGCCGAACCGGACGTTGAACAGCGACTCGCCGGACTGCTCGTCGAACAGCAGCAGCGAGGTGCCCGGCTCCAGCGCGAGCGGCACCACACAGGTGACCTCGCCGGGACCGTAGACGTAATCGCCGCCGCTGTCGTCCGGGTAGTAGTCGCGGTAGGTGCAGTCCCGGTAGCGCTCGACGAACGTGGCGCCGGTCGGCACGATCGCCCGGATCGCGAAGTCGGTGGCCGCGGTGTCGCCCTCGTTCGTGACCGCGGTGTACAGCGGACGGGTGTCACCCGGGCCGACCCGGTCGGCCTTGGTGTTCAGATCCGCGGCGGAGGCGACCAGGTCGGGGCCGGAGGCGATCACGGTCACCGGGAACGAGGTGGTGTTGTCCTCCGGATTGGCGTCCTCCTCCGCGCTCGCCACGCTGAACGTGACCGAGCCGGCGTCACCGGGCCGGGCACCCTGCCGGCTGGTCAGGCCCAGCGGCTGCACGTGCACGGTCTGCCCCGCGTCGAGGTGACCGACGGTGCAGGTCAGCGCCGCCTTGCCGAGCTTGCAGCCCTCGGTCCACTCCGGAATGGACGCGGTGACCGCGTCGCCGAGGTCGCGGAGGTCGAAGGTGACGGTCACGCCGGAGGCGGCTCCGCCGTTGTTGTACACGTACAGGCCGACCGTGGTGCCGCTGTTGTCGACCTCGGCGACGGGGTCGCGGTCGAACGACGTGGACAGGTCGGGCAACGGCTCTGCGGCCAGGGCGACGGTCGGCGCGCCGGACAGCGCCAGGGCCGCCGCGAGGGCGACTCCCGTCCCGAGGCGAGCAGCGAAACGGCTCATGACTCTCCGATGGCGAGGTGGTGGGTGCCGCACTGTAGCCGATCACCACCGACTGCCGCTGTCCCGTCGCCGCTGCGCTCCGGGTGACCCGTGAACGAAGCTGTGCCGTTCCGATGAGCGGCGACCGCCATCCTGTGCGGGACATGTGGTCCCGTCACCTGGAGGCATGATGAAGAGTCTCGTTCGCGCGGTGCTCGTCGGTACCGGCATCGTCGTGGCCGGCCTGCTGGGCAGTGCCAATGCGGCCCAGGCCGTACCGTCCGGCTGCAACCTTCAGGTCGGTGTGCCGGCCGACGGCGCCCAGGTGCGCTGCTCGTCCGGCACCGGCGAGGTACGGGTACGGATCCAGTGCATCCTCACCAAGCCCGGCGGCGACCCGATCATCAACGACCGCAACGGCGCGTGGGTCGGTGTCGGGTCGACGTCCTCGGTGAACTGTCCCGGCGGCCCGACGCTCTACGAAGCCTGGTACGAGGTGCGCTGAGCGGCGCCGTTCCGAGTGCCCGCGGCGACCAGTCCGGAGACGGTGGCGAACCGGAAGCCGCGGGCCCGGATGCCCTCGATCATCGCGCCGAGCTGCCGGAGCGCCAGCAGTCTCCGGTCCGCGCCCACGTCGTGCGCCAGGATGATGTCGCCCGGCCGGACGGCGTCGACGATCGCCCGGACCTGTCCGTGCGGATCGGCGGCGAAGGCGCGCTCGCGCATCTGCTGCGACCAGAGCGCGATGTGGTAACCCATGGAGTCGGCGGCCAGCAGGGTCGACCCGCCGAGATGCCCGTACGGCGGCCGCAGCAACCTCGGCGCCCGCCCGGTGACCTCCTGGATCGCCTCGTGGGTCCGGGACAGCTCGGTGCGTACCCGGCGCAGGTCGAGGGTGGCCAGGTCGTCGTGGGACCAGGAGTGGTTGCCGACCTCGTGCCGGTCCAGCCGTCCCCGGACCAGCCCGGCGTGGGCGGCGAGGTTGCGCCCGACCATGAAGAACGTGGCCGGCACCTGCGCCGCGTCCAGCGTGTCGAGCACCATCGGCGTCCAGTGCGGGCCGGGCCCGTCGTCGAACGTGAACGCGACCACCGGTTCGGTGGTCTCGACGTAGTAGCGGACCGACACCTCGGCGTGCCGGACCGCGGCCGGGCTGTCCACGGCCGCGGCGTAGCCGCCACCGAGCGGCGGGCGGTCCCATCCGCACCACGCCGGCACCGCGTTCGCCCCCACCGCTCCGGCGCCCGCGCCGGCGCCGAGCAGCAGGGCGCTGCGCAGTACCGCGCGCCGGCTCGGCCGCGCGATCCGGAACTGCTGTGCCATGGCTGATCCCCCGTGGAAGCTCCCGGCACGCCGCGATCGCGGGTGCCGCTGTGAGCTTCCGGTGCGGCGGCGCCGGCGGGTATCCGGCGCAGGCTGGAGATCAACTCCGCTGACGTCCGTCCATCGGCCGATGCGCGCCTGTGCTAGCGCCGACGACGGTCACGGGCCGTTCACGTCCGGTGGCCGGACGTGCCGGTGCCGCGGCGCCGGCGGTCCGCCCGGCCGGAGGCACCGACCGTCCGTGTGGGTGCCGCGCTGAGCGATCGGGCGGGCCCAGGCATTGACACTCTTCAATAGCTTGCCTAACACTGGTGCGGTCAGAATGGAAACGTTTCCACGCTCGGGACCTGCTGGAACTTTCGGTGCTGGTTCGGGTGGCGTTTTTGTTTCCTTGGGTGTCGGAGGGGAGGGCCCTGGTGTCCACCTACGTGGGTCGCTCGAAGTTGCGGGTTGCGGTCGTGGCGGCGGTGTCGGTGTCGGTGTTGGCGGTCGGGGCGGTGGCGACGTTCGGGCCGCGTTCGGCGTCCGCGCGGGCTGCGGTGGTGGCGGCCGCGGGGGTGGAGGACGAGGGTGCGGGCTGTGTGGTGCCGGAGCCCGGTGGTGCGGTGTCGAATGCGCGGTTGCCGGATCCGTTCCTGCGGATGAACGGCACGCGGATCACCTCGACGGGGG
>NZ_JAIWNC010000064.1 GCF_020216025.1 Jidongwangia harbinensis
CCATTCCGGCGATCGTGCCGGCGTTGTGCATCTTCTCCCGGGCCTCCGGGTCGTTCGGCCCGTCCGCGACCGCCCGCCCGAGGTAGCCGAAGATCATCCGGATGGCCTGCAGGGCGAGGCCGTCGGTGAAGTCGTTGGCGTACACCGACACGTAGGACTCGACGGCGTGGGTCAGGGCGTCCGGCTGCGGCAAGTCGACGGCGCTGCGGATGATCGCCGGACTCGAGGACACGAGCGGCGGTGACATCTTCATCGACGGTCAGCCGGTCACCGGATGGGCTCCCAAGCAGCGTGACATCGCGATGGTGTTCCAGAACTACGCGCTCTACCCGCACATGACGGCACGAAAGAACATGGGGTTCGTCCTGCGGCTGCGTCGTGTGCCGGTTGCCGAGACGGACCGTCAGGCGCGCGAGGTCGCGCACCTGCTGGGCCTGTCGGAACTGCTCGACCGCAAACCGGCGGCGCTCTCCGGCGGCCAGCGGCAGCGGGTGGCCATGGGCCGGGCGATGGTACGGCGACCGCGGGTGTTCCTCATGGATGAGCCGTTGTCGAATCTCGATGCGAAACTGCGGGTGTCGATGCGGGCCGAGTTGTCCCGGCTGCACCAGCGCTACCGGATCACCACGGTCTACGTCACCCACGATCAGGTGGAGGCGATGACCCTCGGCGACCGGATCGCGGTCATCGACCGCGGGCGGCTGCAGCAGGTCGGCACGCCGGAGCAGCTGTACCTGACGCCGGCCAACCGATTCGTCGCCGGGT
The DNA here is from genome assembly GCF_020216025.1 of Jidongwangia harbinensis. Classification (GTDB taxonomy): domain Bacteria; phylum Actinomycetota; class Actinomycetes; order Mycobacteriales; family Micromonosporaceae; genus Actinoplanes; species Actinoplanes harbinensis. The sequence goes on from NZ_JAIWNC010000064.1 coordinate 766, forward strand.
TCATGGGCTCGCCGAGCATGCTGTGGACCGCGAAGGTCGGGTAGCGCGCTGATGTGTCCATCGGCCGTCCCGCGGTGTTGTCCCTCGATCTCCGCGAGGCGCATTTCTTCGATCCGGGGACCGGCGAGGCCATCCCCGCGGTGCGAGGAGCCGCGGACCACGTCCAGGTTGTGTTCCACCGTCCGGCACGGCGCCGGCATGACCGTCAACATCTGCTGCTCCCTTCATGAACCGGCGGGACACGCACGCTCAGCCCTTGCCTCGCACCACGACCACCGGGCAGTGGGCGTGCAGCACACAGTTCTGGCTGACCGAGCCGAGCAGGGTACCGGTGAAAGCCCCGTGCCCGCGCGACCCGACCACGAGCAGTGCCGCGTGGGCCGACATGTCGATCAGTTCCTGCGCCGGATGACCGGCCACCACGGATTCCAGCACCGGGACGTCCGGCTCGCCGTTACCCAGCGCGTCCTGGATCGACGCGCTCAGGATCTTCCCGGCGGCGGTTGCGAGATCCTCGTACGGGAACACCGTACCCATGCCGTAGTAGGCCGGGACCTCCCACGAGATCAGTGCCTGTACCCGGACACCGGTGCGCCCGGCGTACGCGATGGCCCAGCGCAGAGCCGCCTTGGACGACGGCGAACCGTCCACGCCCACCACGATGTCGGTGTCGCGAACCTCGCTGGTGTGCTCCTGGCCTCGTACCATGACGCACCTCCTGTCTGGCCGGCCCTCGGCGGTCATCGGCGTTCGAGACGCCTCATCTCCCGCTGGATGCGGCTCTCCGCCGGTCCCGCCGGCGCGTAGTAGTCCCAGACGTGAAAGACAACGCCGATTCCCCAGAGGAAGAGCGGGAATGCCGGCCAGTAGAAGCCACCGGCATTCGTCTCCGTGAGCGGCTTCCGGCCGATCCGCCGGGGCCGGTCCGGTCATCGCCGGCGCGAACCACGTGTCGCCAGATTCCGTCCAGGCGGCCAGACCCGGTCGATCAGCTCCTCGAGCAGAGGTCCAGCGAGGATCAGCATCGCCAGCACGGCGAGGATCACGAGGATGAGCCATGACACGACCCGCACCTCCAGACATTCGGATCTGAACCGATCGTCGCTCCGCGGGCCAGGTCGCGGCAGAGGCAACAGCACCCGCGGCGCGGGCCGTTCGACCCGGAGGGCCGGACACCGGGCCATCCGGCCCCCGGCCTCGGGGCCAGACGCACTTCCGCAGGGGGACGGCGAGGTACGACCCTCTCGGTAAGCCGCCGAAAGGAAACCGACCATGAGACCCAAGCAGATCCTGGTGGGTACGGACGGCACGGCGGGAAGCCATACGGCAGTGCGGTGGGCCGCTCTCGAGGCGCAACGCCGGCATCGCTGCCTGCGCGTCGTGCACGTGTGCGACTGGGACGGACGGCCGGACGAATACGACCGCGGTGCGGAGTGTCTCGACGCGTCCCACCAACTCGCCGACGCCGTCGTCGCCCGTGCCTCGGCCCAGGCCCGGGCAGTCGCACCGGCTGTCCAGCTTGAGCTCGACACCCTCCTTGGCAAGCCGGCCGCGCGGCTGCTGGACGCCGCTCACGACGCCGAACTCGTCGTGGTGGGCAGTCGGGGACGGGGCGGGTTCGCCACCCTGCTGCTCGGGTCGGTGAGCGAGCGGGTGGCCGCCCACGCGCCCTGCCCGGTGGCGGTCGTCCGGGGCCGGGGCAACGCCGATGAGGGCCCCGTCGCCGTCGGTGTCGACGACTCCCCCGCCGCCGATACCGTCCTCGGCACGGCCTTCGAGGCGGCCGCCTGCCGGGCCACCGGAGTCGCCGTGATCCGCACCTATCCGTGGCCGCCCCCGCTGTGGACGGCCGGGGTGCCGGTGGTGGAGTTCGGCACGCCCAAGGAGGACGCTGCCGAACGTCAACGGGTGGAGGAGCTGCTGGCGCCGTGGCGTCATAAGCACCCCGAGGTGAAGGTCGACGTCCTGGTGTCGCACGACAGCCCCGCCGCGGTCCTGACCGGCGTGTCCCGCGGGGCTCAACTCGTCGTCGTGGGCAGTCACGGTCACGGCAGCGTGGTGGGTGCTCTGCTGGGCTCGACCGGTATCCACCTGTTGCACCACGCCGACTGCCCGGTGCTGATCGCCCGGCCGGCGCGGCCGTAATGCCAGAGAGAGTGCTCGCCGGTGTGTGGGTGTACCGGCTTCCGCTCGGTGCCGGCGGGCACCAACAGCACGACCGGCAACCGAGCGGATGAGAAGACCAAGCCAGGTACGTCACATCCTGGAGAAGCGCCTGGTCCGTTCGGTCTGGTGGCATCGTCGGCAGGTGTGGGCCTGAGCCGTGACCAGCTCGTCATCCCAGTAGAGCCACGGACCCCACTCGTGCCAGGACCGTGACTCTGGCGCACCACAGCGTTCGCATCGGCGGATCTGGTCGCACTGGTCGTCGCCGACGTAGCTGAACTGACCATAGACGTGGGGCGTTTCCTCCTGGACCTTCCCACACCAGGCACAGGTTCTGACGATCTCGCATCGGCTTCCCGGGAGGGACCACTGCCCGGAGTGTCGTCCCATCGTGCACAGTGCTCTTCGCAACGCGCTCATCTCGGCTCCCTGGGTCCGCCCCCGCAGCCCTTCGGTGGAAGGTTAGGACGCCGCCGGTGGACTCGCCAGGGCCGAACGACCTCGCCGGCGCACCGGTGACCAACGGCCCGGCCACGCGGGCAATCTGCCCGCATCGAGCGGCGCACCAACGGCCTAGCGTCGAAGACGAGACGACAGGAGGTCGCCATGCCTACCATGACGGAGGTACGCCACCCGGTTGGCTCGCGTCGGATCGGCTACGCCGGCGGCGCCCTCGTCAACGCGACGCTGCTCTATCTCGTCAACGGCAGGCCGGGCTGGACGGCGGTGCCGTTCCTGACCAGCGACATGGCCCGCGTTCTCACGATCATCAACGTGTCGATCGTGGCCGGTGTCACGGTCAACCTGGTCCGGATCGCTTACGACCCCCGGTGGTCCGTCGCGCTCGGCGACGTGGTCGCCACCATGATCGGAGCGGTGGCGCTGCTGCGGATCTGGCAGGTGTTCCCCTTCCAGTTCGATGCCGGCGCGGTCGACTGGCCGCTCATCGTTCGCGTGGTACTGGCCTTCGCGCTGGTCGGTAGCGCCTTCGGGATCGTGGCCGGACTGGTGTCGATGGTGCGTGCCGTGGGCGCGGAGATGGGCACGGCCGTCCGGGTACCGCGGGCGGACGCCGAGGCGAGACACCGGAAAGGGTGATCGCTCATGGCCACCACACCGGTTCAGCCTGCCACGTCCCCGTACGTGCCCAGGTTGCCCGCAGCCGCCCGAGACGCAACAGCACAGGTCATCGCGGCCTGGCTGGTCGTGGCGCTGTCCGGAGTGTTCTCGGCCGCCGTGACACCGCGCGGACCGGTGACCGGCACCCAGGTCGTCGTCCTGATCACCGCCACCACGCTCGTCGGTGGGCTGCTCGGCTGGTGCGTCCGGTCCCGCTGGGCGATCGTCGCGGCACCGGCACTGCATGTGGCCGGGTGGGAACTCGCCCGCGCGACGGTGTTCCGGCTGGACGGCCCCACGTTCGACCGGCCCCGCTTCGACGTGACGATGGGTGTCATCCTCTTCGTGGCCGTACATGTGATGTATGTCGTGGTCGCCGGCCTGCCGATGCTGCTCGGCGTACTCGGCGGCCGCGCCTGGCAGCGCCGTACGGCAGGACCGGCCGCGGTCGGGTCGGTCGTCGTTCTGCTCGTCGTGGGCGCCATCGGCGCGTTCCTGGTCCGCCCCGGGCACACCGATCCGGTGCCGGGTGGCGTCGCCACGGTGACGACGGTCCGGCTGGGCGACGCCGAACAGTGGGTATCGATGCGTGGTGACCGGGCCGACAATCCGGTGCTCCTGCATCTTTCCGGTGGACCGGGAAGCTCCGACGTCGGCTGGGTGCGCTCGTTCAACCGGTCGCTGGAGGACGACTTCACCGTCGTCGTCTGGGAGCAGCGCGGCGCCGGCAAGTCCTATCCGGCGCTGGATCCGACCACGGGTCTGACCCTGGATCGGCTGGTCGCCGACGGCATCGAACTGACCACGTGGCTGGCCCGGCGGTTCCACGAGTCGAAGATCTACCTCACCGGCAACTCCTGGGGCAGCACGCTCGGTGTGCTCATGGTGCAACGCCGTCCGGACCTGTTCCATGCCTACGTCGGCACCGGGCAGATGGTCAGTCAGCGCGAGACCGACCGGCTGCTGTACCGGCAACTGGCCTCGTACGCCGTTCGCACCGGCGACCGGAAGCTTCGGCAGCAGCTGGCGGCTCTCGGTGAACCGCCGTACCGCGACGTACTGGGATACGCCTGGGTGATGGAGTACTACGACGTTCTGGAGCCGTACCGCCATGTCCCCGAGTTCGACGCGGCCCGTGGCCTGAGCGGCTTCTTCCCGGACGAGTACAGCATCCTCGACACCTGGAACGAGCTGCGGGGTTTCGCTGACATGGGCGGGCTGGTGTATCCGCAGATCCAGGGTGTCGACTTCCGACGGGACGTGCCGCGGCTCGACGTGCCGGTCTACTTCCTGCAAGGCCGCCACGAACTGACCGCCCGCAGCCGCCTGGCCGACGAGTGGATCGCACAGCTGCGGGCGCCCGTCAAGCGGGTCTACGAGTTCGAGTACTCCGGCCACAACGCCGACGCCGAGGAGCCGCAGCGCTACCACGACCTGCTCGTCTCGGCTGTCCTCGCCGAGACCTACCGGAGGTGAACCGTGGACGCCATCGTGGTGCGGGACCTGGCCCGCGCGTACGGGTCGACGCAGGCGGTGCGCGGCATCAGCTTCTCCGTCGCGGCGGGCGAGATCTTCGCCCTGCTCGGTCCGAACGGCGCGGGCAAGACCACCACCGTCGAGATTCTCGAAGGCTACCGGTCGCGGGACGCGGGACAGGCCCGGGTGCTGGGCTACGACCCGGCGACCGGCGGCCGGGACTACCGGGAACGGATCGGCATCGTCCTGCAGTCCGCCGGCTTCGAGGAGGACTTCACCGTACGGGAACTCGTCCGCATGCAGGCGTCGCTCTATCCCCGCCGGCACGACGTCGACGAGCTCATCGACCTCGTCGAACTCACCGACAAGGCGGACGTACGGGTCAAGGTCCTCTCCGGCGGACAGCGCCGACGCCTCGACCTCGCACTCGGCCTCGCCGGCGCACCCGAGCTGCTGTTCCTCGACGAACCGACGACCGGATTCGATCCGGCGGCCCGGCACCGCGCCTGGGATCTCATCCGGAGGCTGCAGGAACTCGGCACCACGGTGCTGCTCACCACGCACTACCTCGAGGAGGCCCAGGAACTCGCCGACCGCGTCGCGGTGCTGCGCTCCGGGCGCCTGGTCGCGCTCGGCACCCCGGACGACCTCCGTGCGCACGTTCCGCTGGCCGCCACCATCTCGTTCCGGATCCCGCCCGGGGTCGCCGCCGGGGAGCTGCCGGATCTCGGCGGCCGGCTGGACGTCGACGGTCGGCTGGCACGGATTCTGACGCACACGGCGGTGTCCGATACCTGGCGGCTGACCGGGTGGGCGATCCAGGCGGGTGTGGAACTCGGCGAGTTCACCGTGTCGCCGCCGACGCTGGAGGAGGCGTACCTCGCGCTCACCGAGGAGGCCGGCCATGACGGTTGACACACGGGTGGCGCAGGTGCATCCGTGGTGGATCCTGTCCCGGCACGCCGTGGTCGCCTTCTTCCGCAACCCGATGTCGGCGTTCTTCACCATCGCATTTCCGCTCGCCTTCCTGGTGCTCGTCGCATCGATCGTCGGCGACGAGCAGACCACCGCCGGGGTCCCGGTCGCGCAGTTCCTCATCGCGCCGTTCGCCGTCTTCGGAGTGGCCGAAGCCGCCTTCAGCATTCTGGCCGTCGACACCGCGACGCTCCGCGAAAGCGGGACGCTGCTCCGGCTCCGCGGATCGCCGGTGTCCGCCGCCGCGGTGGTGGCGGCCCGGATCACCGCCTCCGTCGCGGCGTCACTCGCCGCGGTCCTTCTGCTGACCGGTGTCGGTGTGGTCGCGTACGGCGTCGAGATCGTCCCGCGCAAGCTGCCGGCGCTGCTCCTCACCCTCCTCCTCGGGATCGCCTGCCTCGCCGCCCTCGGGCTCGCGCTCACCTCGCTCACCCGCACCGTCCTCGCCGCGCAGACCCTGACCCAGGGCCTACTCATCCCCCTGGCGTTCATCTCGGACGTGTTCATCGTCGGCGCGCGGCTACCGTGGCTCTTGGACGTCACCGGGTCGGCCCTGCCGTTGAAACACTTCGCCCGGGCGATGGCCGCGACGTTCCACCCGGGTCCGGGGTACGGCTTCTCCCCCGGCCACCTTGCGGTGCTGGCCGCCTGGACGGCGGCTGGAGCGGCGGTCGCGGTGTGGCGGTTCGGCTGGAGCCCACGCGGTTCCGCGGTCGCGTCGCGACCGGTCGCGGCGGTGCAGGTGCGGACGGCACCACGGTTGTCGGTGCCGCTCCATGCGGGCCGGCCACCGACGACCGCCCTGCTGTACGGTCAGGTCCGCTACGCGCTGCTGGGGCTCCGCCGGGACCTGCTGTCCGTCTTCTTCGCCGTGCTGTTCCCGGTGCTGCTGTTGCTGCTGTTCCCGTCCGTCTTCGGCAACACGACGGTGCACGGCCTGGCCATGGCCCAGTACCTGCTACCCGGCATGATCACCTACGCGGTGGCGGTGGCCGGGTACGTCAACCTGCCCGAAAGCGTGGCGGGCGCCCGGGTTCAAGGTGTGCTGCGGCGGCTGCGCGGGACGCCCCTGCCGACCGGCGTACTCATCACCGGCCGGGCGATCTCGGCGCTGATCGCGGGCCTGCTGTCGACCGCGCTGCTGTGCACCGTGGCCGTCGCGGCCCTCGACGTCCGGCTGGATCCCGGCCGGCTGCCCGCCGTCCTGCTTGCCGTCGTCCTCGGCGTGTGCTGCTTCGCCGCGCTCGGCCTGGCCGTAGTGGCACTGTTGCGGTCCGCTCGATCGGTCCTCGCCGTCACGCTCGGCACGCTGCTGCCGCTCTCCTTCGCGTCGGAGGTCTTCGTGGTGGGTGAGGACGCGATGCCGCCGTGGTTGTCCGCCGTCGCCGACGTCTTCCCGTTGCGTCACCTGATGGAGGCGCTGCTCACCGCCACCCGACCCGGCGTCGACGGCACCGGCGTGGCCTGGAGGCACCTCGCGGTGGTGGCCGCCTGGACGGTGGCCGCGCTCGCCGTTCTGGTCCTTCGCGATCGGGCGGCGAGGGCCACAGGACCCGCCCGGCCAGGCCCGGCTCCCCTGTCGCCGGCCATCGATGCGGATGAGGATCGAAGAGGAGACCTGAGGGGAGCCAGCCATGCGGATCAACCAGATCGTCGTGGGCACCGACGGCACGGAGTACGGCACGGCCGCCGTGCGGTGGGCAGCCCGGGAGGCGGCACGCCGTAAGGCACTGCTGCGGATCGTGCACGCCTTCGACTGGGAATGGGCCTCGGCCCGCTACGGCACCGGCCGCGAATACGTCGAACTGGCGGAGCAACGTGCCGAGTCCGTTCTCCAAGAAGCCCTCGACCAGGGTCGGCAAGCCGCCCCGACGGTGCCCATCGAGACCAACGCCGTCATCGGCAACCCGGCGCCGCAGCTGCTGCAGATCGCCGAGGACGCCGCCCTCATCGTGCTGGGCAGCCGAGGACACGGCGGCTTCGCCAGCCTGTTGCTCGGTTCGGTCAGCCAGCGGGTGGCGACCCATGCGCGGTGCCCCGCGGTCGTGGTCCGCGGCCGCGGTGACGTCACCAACGGCCCGATCGCCGTCGGGGTGGACGACTCGGAAGCCGCCGAGCAGGTGCTGGGGACCGCCTTCGACGCGGCCGCCGCCCGCGGCTGCACGCTGACCGTCGTGCGTACCTTCCTCCCGCCGATCCCCCTGTGGATCGGCGACATCCCGCCGGTCCTGGTGGCGACACCGGAGGCCGACGCCGAGGAGCAGGCCCGCCTGGACGCCCTGCTCGCCCCGTGGAAGCAGAAGTACACGCAGGTACCGGTCGAGACCATCGTGTCGCACAACAGCGCGGCCGCCGTCCTGGTCGGGGTCTCGCACGGTGCGCAGCTCGTCGTCGTCGGCAGCCGCGGCCGTCACACGATCGCCGGTGCTCTGCTCGGCTCCACCGGCATGCAACTGCTGCACCACGCCGACTGCCCGGTCCTGATCGTCCGGACTCCGGCAGGTGAGTGATGAACGGCGTCGACCCGGCCCGGTCCGTCCGAACCGATGAGGCCGACGTGCTCACCGCAGACGGCGGAATCGTCACGATCCGACCGGTGCGCAGCGACGACCGGTGCGCGGTCACCGCACTCTACCGCGACGCCGCGCCCGAGAGCCTGCGGCTGCGGTTCTTCACCCAGCCGACGCCGGCCACGCTGGCGGCGGAGGTGGACCGGCTCTGCCGCCCGCAGAGCGATCAGCATCTGGCGCTGGCCGCCGTCGCGGCGGACACCGTGGTCGGGATCGCCTCGTGTGAACGGATGGGCCGGACGGACCACCGTGCCGAGTTCTCCGTCTTCGTGGCCGACCACCATCACGACCGCGGCATCGGCACGCTGCTGCTGGAACATCTGGCCGCCCGCGCCCGCGTCCAGGGCATCACCCAGCTGATCGGCGAAGTACTGCCGGGCAACAACCAGATGTTGCGGGTGGCCCGCGACCTGAGCGCGGACGTGTGGTCCCGCTTCGACGACGGCATCGTCGACGTCGGCCTCGGCACCGACGACCTGTGCGACGAAGCACTGCTGGCCGTGGACAGCCGCGAACGCGCCGCCGAACACGCGTCGCTGCGGGCGCTGTTGTCGCCCTCCTCGGTCGCGGTCGTCGGCGCGGGCCACACCCGCGGCGGAGTAGGGCACGAGACGCTGCGCGCCCTGCGCGAGTACGGATTCGCCGGAGCCCTGTACGCGGTGAATCTCACCGGCCGGCCGATCGACGGCATCCCGGGCTACCGGTCGGTTCGCGAGCTGCCCGAACCGGTCGATCTCCTCGTCGTCGCGGTGCCGGCGGACCAGGTCATCGGTGTGCTCAGCGAGGGCGGCAAGGTCGGCGTACGCGGTGCCGTGGTGCTGAGTTCCGGCTTCGACGAGGACGGCCCGGAAGGCCACCGCCGGCAGGCCGAACTGGTGCGCACCGCCCGGGCCCACAGTATCCGGCTGGTCGGGCCGAACTGCCTCGGCGTGATCAACACCGACCCCCGGGTACGCCTCAACGCCAGCTTCGCGCCCAGCGTGCCCTCCGCCGGAGGGCTGGCCGTGGCGTCGCAGTCGGGGGCGGTCGGCATCGCCGTCATCAACAGCGCCACCCGCACCGGCTGCGGCGTCTCCACGTTCGTGTCCCTCGGCAACAAGGCTGACGTCAGCGGCAACGACCTGATCGCGTACTGGTACGACGACCCGGCCACCCGGGCCGTGGCGCTGTACCTGGAATCGTTCGGCAACCCGCGCAAGTTCGCCCGGACGGTGCGGGCGCTGTCGCGGCGCAAGCCCGTGCTGGCGGTCAAGAGTGGACGCTCCGCCGCGGGCCAGCGCGCCGGCGCCTCGCACACCGCGGCCGCGGCAGCCCCCGCGGCCACCGTGGACGCGCTGTTCGCCCAGGCCGGCGTCGTCCGCGCGGAAAGCCTCGGCGAGCTGCTCGACGCGGCGCGGCTGCTGACCGATCAGCCGTTGCCGGCCGGCGACCGGCTGGCCGTGGTCGGCAACGCGGGCGGGCTCAACGTGCTCGCCGCCGACGCCGCGGAGGGACACGGCCTCCGGGTCCCGGTGCTCAGCGCCGCGTTGCAGCAGCGGCTGGCCCGGGCGGTGCCGGGCGCCGCCAACCGGGACAACCCCCTCGATCTCGGGGCCGGCGCCGCTCCGGCGATTTTCGCCACGGCGGCGGATACGGTCGCCGGCAGCGGCGAGGCGGATTGCCTGCTGATGGTGGTGATCGGCACCCGGGCGAACACACCGACCGGCATCCTGGCCGCTCTCGGCCCGGTCGCGGACCGGCGCCCGGAGCTGCCGATGGCAGCGGTCGTGGTCGGCAGCAGTGACGATCCGCCGTCGCTAGGCCGGCGGAGGGCTCCGGTGTTCGATCTGCCGGAACGCGCGATCACCGCGTTCGGCCACGCCGTGCGATACGCCGCGTGGCGACGGCAACCGCTGGGCCGCCGTCCCGACCTCACCGGCATCGACCCGCACGGTGCCCGCGGCCTGGTGCACCAGGCTCTCGGCGTCGGTGCGGGGTGGCAGTCCTACGAGCGGACCGCCGCCATCCTGGCCGCGTACGGCATTCCCGTCCTGGACACGGCGACCGTCACGACACCCGGCGATGCGGTGGCCGCTGCGGACCACACCGGATACCCGGTCGTCCTCAAGTCGGCGGATGCCGACCTGGTGCACAAGAGTGACGCCGGCGGCGTCCGGCTCGGCCTCTGCGACGGGGCCGCCGTCCGGGACGCCTTCGCCGCGGTGGCGGCCACCGGACGGCCTGGCACCGGGGTGCTCGTGCAGCGGCAGCTGCAGGTGTCCGTCGAACTGGTGGTCGGCGTGGTCCACGACCGGTTGTTCGGCTCGGTGGTGCTGCTCGGCCTAGGTGGCGTGCTGACCGACCTGCTCGCCGACCGCGCCCTGCGCCTCGTGCCGATGACCGACCTCGACGCCGGACGGATGTGGCGAAGCCTGCGATCCGCCCCGCTGCTCACCGGCTACCGCGGCGCTCCTCCGGTCGACACCGCAGCCCTGGAGGACCTGTTACTGCGCGTGGGACGGCTCGCGGAGGACCTGCCCGAGGTCGCCGAACTGGACCTCAACCCCGTCGTCGCCGGCCCGCACGGTGCGGTGACGGTGGACGCCAAGCTGCGGCTCGCGCCCGTGGGCGCCGAGCCGGACCCGACCCTGCGCCGCCTCGGCGCGGCCGACCGCACCTGAGAGGAGCACCACCATGGCCGCCAAGAAGATCATCGTCGGATACGACCGGTCAGCCGGCGCCAAAGCGGCCGCGGTCTGGGCCCTCGACGAGGCCCTGCGCACCGGCGCGGCGGTCGAGTTCTTCTACGCCTTCGAGTGGCCGCTCTGGGCCCCGGCGGCGTCGATGGTCCCCGCACCGGCGGTCTGGCCCGACGGGGAGACCGTCCGCGCGATCCGCGACCTGCTCGACGCCGCGGTGACCGATGCGAAGCTGAGCCATCCGGACGTCCGGACCGGGATTTCCACCGTCGAAGCTCCGACCGCGCTCACCCTGATCGACCGTTCCACGCAGGCCAGTCTCGTGGTGCTGGGCAGCCGGGGGCACAACGCGGTGGGAAGTCTCGGCTCAGTCAGCGTCGCGGTCAGCGCGCACGCGCACTGCCCGGTCGTCGTGGTGCGGGGTGATCCATCGCCGGACGCTCCCGTCGTCGTCGGCGTGGACGAGTCCGACTGCGCGCAGCTGGCACTGGCGTTCGCCGTCGAACAGGCGGCGGCGCGGAACGTCCCGCTGACCGTCGTGCGGGCCATGGCGTTCGCAACCGGGCTCTGGGAAGAGCGGGAGTTCGTGACGGACGCCATCACCGAGGGCGGACAACGCGCGCTGTCCGACATGCTGACCGGCTGGCGGCAGAAGTTCCCGCAGGTCGACATGTCCGTGCAGGTGGTGCCGGACCACCCGGCGAACGCCCTGGCAAGGGCCTCCACCGCTGCTCAGCTCGTCGTGGTCGGCAGCCGCGGCCGGGGTGCGTTCCGCGGCATGCTGCTCGGCTCGGTCAGCCAACACCTGCTGCACCGCTCGCGCTGCACGGTGGCCGTGGTCCGCGAAGCACGAGGCACCTGACCGGTAGCCCGGCGTGACGGGTATTTCGGCCCTGATCGACGCCGGGCCGGGAACGGCACGCTGGTGGGTAACCACGCGATCCCGGAGGTTCCACCATGACGGTTTCATCGATGTACGCCGACGGACGGGTGCGGTCGATGGCCCGCACGATCGTGGCTGGAGTCGGTGGGGCGCGCGGATGGGCGGCGCTGACGTGGGCGGCGGAGGAGGCCGATGCCACGGATTCGCGCCTGGTCGTCCTGCGCGCCCACGCTCCGGATACTCTGCTCGCACGGTTCCCGGACCGGCCGTCGGTGCTGGAACTGGCGGATCCGTCGCTCGCCCACGCGGTCGGCGCTCTGCGGACCCGCCTAGGCGGGCAGCGGGTGGCGCTGCGGACCTCGGCGGCCGCGCCGGAGTCGGTGCTCACCGAGTCCCCCGCCGACCTGATCGTCATCGGTGCCGGCGGCGCCGGCACCACGGTGCGCCGCATCCTGCGGCACGCCCGCTGCCCGGTCGTGGTGGTCCGCGGCCTGCCCGGTGGCCGCGGCGCGGCCTTCGCCGGGCACGTCGTGGTCGCCGTCGACGGCAGCACCTCCGGGCGGGCGGCACTGCGGTTCGCGTTCGCCTGGGCCGACCAGCACCACGTACCGCTCGCCGCGGTGCACGTCTGTCCCGACGAAACTCACGAGCACGTCACGCACCCGCGCAGCCGCGCCGCCCTCGACGCTCAGGCGCTGCAGCTGCTGCGCCACCAGGTGGAGCCTTACACGATCACCTATCCGGCGGTCCGGGTCCGGCGGGCCGTCCTTCGCGGTCCGGTCCCGGAAGCACTCATGCAGGCCGGGATCGGCGCCTACCTCCTGGTCGTCGGGGGCCGGCGCCACGGGCCGACGGGCTGGCCGCGACACGACGGCGTACCGCTGGTCATGGCCCGCACCGCCGACTGCCCGGTCGCCGTGGTGCCCCGGACACAGCGCGAAGGAGATCCGCTGTGACGTGCTATCACGAGCACGACCTGCGTCGGGCGGCCGAGGCAGCGGTCCGCGCGCCGTCGCTGCACAACAGTCAGCCCTGGCGGTTCCGGCTGCAGGACGGCGCTATCGAGGTCCTCGCCGACTCGTCGCGTCAGCTGGCCGCCGACGGCGAGGGCTGGGCGGTGCGGATCGCGTGCGGAGCGGCCACCTTCAACGCCCGGCTCGCGCTGGCGGCCGACGGTACGCCCGCCCACGTTGTCGTGCGTCCGCCCGATGCGCGCCCGGATGTGATGGCCCGTCTGACGCCGGCGGTCCCGCGGCCGGCGACCTACGCCGAGCGGGACCTGTTCGCTGCGGTCCCGCACCGGTACAGCAACCGGCAACCATTCTGGCCGGATCCGGTGCCCGCCGAGGTCCGGGCCCGGCTGATCGAGGCCGTCCGCGCCGAGGGGGCCTGGGTGGACCTGCTCGTCGGCATGACGGCGCTCAGCGGATTCGCCGAGATCGCCAACAGTGCCGACCGGGTGCTGCGGCGTGACTTCCGCTACCAGGCGGAGCTGTCCACGTGGGTGCACGCCGACGCCGCTGCGGACGGGGTTCCGGTCGCCGCGGGCGGGCCGGCGCCCGAGCCGCAGGATCTGCTACCGCAGCGGTCCTTCGGCGAGCGGCGCCGGGCGCGCGGCCGCGACTTCGAGCCCGAGCCGCTGGTGGCGATCCTCGGCTCGGCCGGCGATCACCCGGTCGACCAGATCTCGGCCGGCCAGGCACTACAACACCTGCTGCTGGCGGTCACCGACGCGGGGCTGGCCAGCTCGATGATCTCTCAGCCGATCGAAGTCCCGGCGGCGCGTGAGCAACTGCGCCGCTCGTTGGGCCGGACCGGCACGCCACAGATGGCGGTACGGATCGGCTACGGCCAGCCGGGCCGGCCGACCCCGCGCCGGCCACTCGGGGACGTACTCATCGCCTGACCGCCGCCGGAGCGGGCCGCAGGGGCCGCCTTCGCCCGGGTCCCGGACAGGACAGGACGAAAGTCCTTCCCCCCGCGGTACGCCGGCCCTCACCCGCACGGCCGTCGACAGGGCTGAATAGAGGTGACACCGAAGACGAGAAGGGACGTGGGCATCATGACCGCCGCCACCCACCACCAAGGCTCGACCAGCCGGGTTCCGGCCGGCCCGATCCCGACCGAGACCACCGCCGCCAGGACCACGCGCTACCTGCTCGCCGGGCTCCGGCTCGCACTCGGCTGGGTCTTCCTGTGGGCGTTCATCGACAAACTGTTCGGACTCGGCTACGCGACCAAGGCCGAGAACGCCTGGATCGACGGCGGCAGCCCCACCAAAGGCTTCCTCGGCAACGCCGTGAAGGGACCCTTCGAGGGCTTCTACCACAGCTTCGCCGGCGCGGCCTGGGCCGACTGGCTGTTCATGATCGGCCTCGCCGGCATCGGCATCGCCCTCATCGCCGGCGTGGCCATGCGCATCGCCACCACCGCCGGCGCGGTCCTGCTGGTGGCGATGTGGACCGCCGTGCTGCCCCCGGAGAACAACCCCTTCATGGACGACCATCTGATCTACGCGGGTCTCCTGGCCGTCCTCGCCCTCACCGCTGCCGGCGAGACACTCGGGCTCGGAAAATACTGGACCAGCCTGCCGATCGTGCAGCGCCTCCCCTGGCTCAAGTAGACCCGATCAGAGGCACGCACCCCGGGCGGCATCCGGTTCCGGATGCCGCCCCCCGCGCATTTCAACCCAGGAGGAGTCATGAAGACCAGCTATCTGATCGTCGTCGGCGTGGACGGCTCCGAGGGCGGTCGCCGCGCGCTGGACTGGGCCGCGCAGGAGGCGGCCGCCCGGGCCGGCGCCGTGCAGGCCGTCATCGCCTGGTCCTGGGGACGGCCTGGAGTACGGCCCGGTCGCGGCCACCCGACCAGACCAGGAGGCGGAACGCGCCACCAAGCTGCTGACCCGGGAGATCCAGGCACTGGCCGAACGACGCGGATCGGCGTTCCCGGTGGCCGCCGAGGTCATCGAGGGCCGGCCGGCGGACGTGCTGGCAGCAGCCGGCGCCGCCGCGGACCTGCTGGTACTGGGCAGCCACGGACACAGCCGGGTCCGCCACACCGTGTTGGGCTCGGTGAGCGAGGACTGCATCCGCAAAGCCACCTGCCCGGTCGTCGTCATCCCGGTCCCCATCGACCAGCCCCGGCAGACGGCAGAGCCGGTACTGCGCAACTGACCGGCCTGCCGAAGGGGCGCCCGGTCCACCTGTCTGCGGTTCACGCCACGGCGGTCAGTACGTCAACGTGCCGCCCCGCGTCCAAGGCCACCACCTGGTCGACGTCGTCCAGGCCGTCGGTGCGGTGGGTGATCAGCAGGACGGTCCGGCCGGCGGCCGCGGCCAGCAGGTCGCGGGTCAGCGCGACAGCGGTCGCGTCGTCGAGATGTTCGGTCGGCTCGTCCAGAATCAGCACCCGGAAGTCGGCGAGCAGCGCCCGCGCCAGGGCGAGCCGGCGGCGCTGGCCGCCGGAGAGCCGGACACCGTGTTCGCCGACGAGCGTGGCGAGGCCGTGCGGTAGGGCGTCGGCCCAGTCGAGCAGCCGGACCTTGGCCAGGGCGTCGCGCAGCTCGGCGAGGGTGGCGTCGCGACGGCCGATGCGCAGGTTCTCCTCGACCGTGGTGTCGAACAGGTACGCGTCCTCGGGCAGGTACCCGACGATCCGCCGGACCTCCTCCCCCGGCAACCGGCGCAGGTCCACTCCGTCGAGGGTGACCCGGCCGGCGACCGGGTCGAGCCAGCGCACCAGCAGAGCCGCGACGGTGCTCTTGCCCGATCCGCTCGGGCCGACCAGGGCCATCCGCCGCCCCGGCTCCAGGGTAAGGCTGACGTCCCGCAAGGCGGTCCGGTCCGCCGTCCAGCGGGCGGTCAAGGCCTCCAGGCGCAGCGTGTGCGGCCCGTCCGGCACCTGCGCCGGTTGTTCCGGCGCGGGCGCCGGCGACGGCGCGGTGAACACCTCGGCCAGGCGCCGCAGCGAGGTGCGAGCGCCGGCGAACCGCTGAGCCGCGGCGGGTAGCCCGGCCGCCGCCTCGAACATGGCCAACGGCGTCAGCACGACGACGGCGAGCAACTCCCCGGACAGGTCGCCGTTGCGGACCGCCACCGCGCCGGCGACCAGCCCGATCCCGACACAGAGGCCGGTGGCCAGCGCGGTGACCGCGGCGGCGGTACCGGCCGCGGCGGCAGACCGCTGCTCGGCGCGGCGCAATCGGCGGTCCGCCTCGGTGAGCCGGTCCAGGTAGTGCCGCGTGGCGCCGTTCGCCACCAGGTCGGGCAGACCGTGCAACAGGTCCACCGTGCCGGTGGCCAGTTCACCGCGCAACGGGGCGAGCCGCGCGTCGGCCCGGCCGGTGGCGGCGCGCTGCAGCAGCGGCACGGCGGCACCGACGACGAGCAGGCCGACGGCCAAGGTCAGTCCGGCGATCGGCACCAGCGCGCCGACCAGGGCGACCGATCCGGCGCCCACGACGACGGTGACCGCGTACGGCAGCACCACCCGGGTGCACATGTCGAGTACCGCCTCGACGTCGGAGACCAGCCGCTGCACCAGATCCGCGCGGCGGAACGCGGTCAGCCCGGCCGGCGCCAGGCGGTCCAACTCGGTGAACAGCCGGACCCGCAGTTCGCCGAGCACGCGTAGGGCGGCGTCGTGGCCGACCAGCCGTTCCAGGTAACGCAGGACTCCACGGCCGATGCCGAACGCGCGGACCGCGACGATCGCCACCATCAGGTGCAGCACCGGCGGGTGCAGCGCGGCCCGTGAGATCAGCCAGGCCGCGGTGGCCATCAGACCGACGCCGGCACCGGCGGCGCCGATGCCGGCGAGCACGGCGACCAGCAGACCACCCACGGCAGGACGGGACGCCGTGCGCAGCAACGTCAGCCAGCTCATCGCACACCCGCAGGGACGGCATCGAGCGCGATGACCCGGTCGGCGAGGGCGATCAGTTCGGGCCGGTGGGCGGCGATCACGACGGTACGCCCGCGGGCCAGCCGCCGGATCGCGATCATCACACCCGCGGCCGTGCCGGCGTCGAGGTTCGCGGTGGGTTCGTCGAGGAGCACTATCGGCGTGTCCCGCAGGAAGGCCCGGGCCAGCGCCACCTGTTGCCGCTGACCGGCGGACAGCCCGGAGCCGTCGTCGCTGAGCGGGGTGTCGAGGCCCTGCGGCAGCGCCGCCACGAAGGACGCGGCGCCCGCCTCGGTGAGGGCCCGGTGCACCGCTTCGTCGGTCGCGTCCGTGCCCAGGGTGACGTTGCCGCGGACGGTGTCGGCGAACAGCTGAGGTCGTTGCGGCACCCAGGCGATCTGCCGGCGCCAGGCGTTCAGGTCCATGGTGGACAGTGTCCAGCCGGCGACCGTCACGCTGCCGGAGTCCGGCGTGACGAAGCCGAGCAGCACGGCGAGCGCGGTGGACTTGCCGCAGCCGCTGGGTCCGGTGAGCGCGACGACCTCCCCCGGAGCGATCGTCGCGGACAGGTGCAGGGCCGGCCCGGCGCGGTCCGGGTAGGTCACGACGACGTCGTGGCAGGCGATTGTCCCGGTCTCGGCCGGCTGGTCACCGCGCGCCGGCAGCGGGGTGTCGAGGACGGCGAAGACCTGCTCGGCGGCGGCGAGGCCCTCCGCGCTGGCGTGGTAGTTCGCGCCCACCTGGCGCAGCGGCAGGTACGCCTCGGGCGCCAGGATCAGCACCAGCAGTGCGGTGGCCAGATCCAGGTTGCCGGAGACCAGACGCAGCCCGATACCGACGGCGACCAGGGCCACCGACAGGGTGGCGAGCAGTTCCAGCACCAGCGACGACAGGAACGCGGTGCGCAGGGTCCGCATGGTCAGCCGGCGCTGCTCGCCGCTGATCCGGCGGATCGTGCCGGCCTGGGCGCGGGCCCGGCCGAACACCTTGAGCGTGGGCAGGCCGGCCACCACGTCGAGGAAATGGTGCGAGAGCCGGGACAGCAGCCGGAACTGCCGCCGGTTCGCCGCCTCGGTGTGCAGGCCCACCAGCGCCATGAAGACCGGGATGAGCGGCAGGGTGAGGGCGATGGTGGCGGTGGCGACCAGGTCGGCGGGCAACAGGCGGGTCAGCACGACGGCCGGGACGAGCGCGGCCAGCACGAGCTGCGGCAGATAGCGGGCGAAGTAGGCGTCCAGCGCATCCAGCCCGCGGGTGACCAGGGTGGCGTAGGCGCCGGTGCCGGTGGACGGGCCGAGCGCGGCCAGATGGGCCAGCAGGCGCCGGCGCAGTTCACTCTTGACGCCGGCGGCGGCCCGGGCCGACGCGACCTCCTGTGCCCACGCCACCGCGGCCCGGCCCGCGACGACAGCCGCCAGCCACAGCAGCGTCGGGGTCAGCTCGGTGACGCCCGCGCCGTCCAGGAAGACGACGGTGATGCCGTGCGCGAGCAGCGTCGCCTGCGCCACCACCAGCGCGGCCAGCAGCGTCCCGAGCGCGACGGTGACCGCGAGGTACGCCCGCGTGGTGCGGGCGTAGCGGAGCAGGCGCGGGTCGAGCGGCTTCACACCGATTCCTTGACCGCGGCCGGGATCTGCTCGGCGGTGAGCCGCTTGCGGAACACCCAGTACGTCCAGCCCTGGTAGGCCAGGACGATCGGGGTGAACGCGACCGCCACCCAGGTCATCACGGTCAGCGTGTAAGGCGTGGAGGAGGCGTTGGTGACGGTCAGGCTGTTCGCGTCGGCGAGGCTGGACGGCAGCACGTTCGGGAACAGCGTGACGAACAGCGCGAAGGTGGCCAGCACGATGGTCGCTCCGGTGGCCAGGAATGCCCAGCCCTCCCGGCGGAACTGGGTGGCGGCCACTCCACCGGCCAGGGCCAGGGCCGCGGCGCCGGAGAGTGCCCAGCCGGCCGGATCGCCGTGGCGTACGCCGGTCCAGAGCAGGAACCCGCCGGCGATCGCGATGACCGGTCCGCCTAGCAGCGCGGCGAGCCGGCCGGCCCGGTGCCGTACCTCGCCGTCGGTCTTCAGCGCCAGGAACACCGCGCCGTGCAGGGTGAACAGGGTCAGCGTGGTCAGACCGCCGAGCAGCGCGTACGGATTGAGCAGGTTGACGAAGCCGCCGACGTACTCGTGCCGGGTGTCCAGCGGCACCCCGCGCAGGATGTTGCCGAACGCGACGCCCCAGAGCAGCGCGGGTGCCAGGCTGCCGCCGATGATGCAGGCGTCCCACCGGCGCCGCCAGCGGTCGTCGTCGACCTTGCCGCGGTACTCGAAGGCGACCCCGCGCAGGATCAGCGCGACCAGGATGAGCAGCAGGGGCAGGTAGAAGCCGGAGAACAGGGTGGCGTACCACTCGGGGAAGGCGGCGAACGTGGCGCCGCCCGCCACCAGCAGCCACACCTCGTTGCCGTCCCACACCGGGCCGATGGTGTTGATCATGAGTCGGCGCTCGCGGTCGTCGCGGGCCAGCACGGGCAGCAGGATGCCGACGCCGAAGTCGAATCCCTCGAGCAGGAAGTAGCCGGCCCAGAGCACGGCGATCAGGGCGAACCAGACGGTGGTGAGTTCCATCGTTGCGTTCCTTCTAGTACGCGAAGGCCAGCGGCCGGTCGGGGTCGTCGGAGGGTGTCTCGATCTCGGGTGCACCGGCCCGGGCGTAGCGCAGGAACAGGCCGATCTCGATGACCGCGAGGACGCCGTACAGCAGGGTGAGGACGATCAGGGACGTGGCGACCTCGCCGGCGCTGACCGTCGGCGACACGCTCTCGGCGGTTTTGAACACACCGAACACCGTCCACGGCTGGCGGCCCATCTCGGTGAAGATCCAGCCGAAGGAGTTCGCCAGCAGCGGCATGCCCACGGTCGCGATCGCCGCGATCCACAGCCACCGGTTGGCCGGCCGGCGACCCTTGCGGCTGCTCCACAGCGCCAGGGCGGCGATCGCCATGGCCAGCGCACCGAAGCCGATCATGAGCCGGAAGGACCAGTAGGTGACCGGGACGTACGGCACGTAGTCGCCCTCGCCGTAGCGCTGGGCGTACTCGGCCTGCAGATTGTCGATGCCCTCCACCTCGCCGCCGGGGCTGCCGGTGGCCATGAACGACAGCAGCGACGGAATCCGGACGCTGGCCACCTCCTCGCGGCCGTCCAGCGAGCCGATGGTGAACAGCGAGAAGCTCGCCGGTTCCGACGTCTGGTAGAGCGCCTCGGCCGCGGCCATCTTCATCGGCTGCTGCTCGGTCATGATCCGGGCCTGCAGGTCGCCGGTGATCAGCACGCCGACGCCCGCGATCAGCACCACCCACGCACCGAGCCGCAGACCCGGCCGGAACACCTCCTCCTGGTTGCCCTTGCGCAGGTGCCAGGCGCTCACCGCGAGCAGCAGCGCCCCGGCGGTCAGGAAGCACGCGGTGATGGTGTGCGGGAAGGTGACCAGCGTGGTGGAGTTGGTGAGCACCGCCCAGATGCTGGTCAGCTCGGCGCGCCCGGAGTCGGGGTTGACGGTGTAGCCGACCGGGTGCTGCATCCACGAGTTGGCCGCGAGAATGAAGTACGCCGACAGCAACGTGCCGATCGACGCGAGCCAGATGGTGGCCAGGTGCAGCTTCTTCGGCAGCCGGTCCCAGCCGAAGATCCACAAGCCGAGGAACGTCGACTCCAGGAAGAACGCGAGCAGGCCCTCGATGGCCAGCGGGGCACCGAACACGTCACCGACGAAGCGCGAGTAGTCGCTCCAGTTCATCCCGAACTGGAACTCCTGCACGATGCCGGTGACCACGCCCATCGCGAAATTGATCAGAAACAGCTTGCCCCAGAACCTGGTGGCCCGCAGATAGTGCTCCTTGCCGGTGCGCACCCACGCGGTCTGCAGGCCGGCGACGAGCGCGGACAGGCCGATGGTGATCGGCACGAAGATGAAGTGGTACACGGTGGTGATGCCGAACTGCCATCGGGCCAGGTCGAGCGCGTCCACGGGCGTTCCTTTCCACGGCTGCCACCAGGCTCACCGATCTTCAGGTCCCGGCTTCAGGGCCAAAGGTCCCGTCCGGCCCGGCGAGGGTCCCGCTCCTCCGCTGCGACCAGCGGCACAGCTCGTCGACGCCCCAGACGACAAGCGGGAACGGCGCCGGTCAGCGCGTCGACCGCGCGTTCGGCCCGCATCTCCTGGGCGAACGCGAACGCCGCGTTGAGCAGGACCACGGCGAGCACGGCGACGGCCAGCGCCGGCGCGCGGCGCGACTGCGGTCATGCCTTCAGCCTCCGGCGTCGCCCACCTACCGGTCAGAGCCGTCGGGCCTGGCGGTGCGGTCCATCGGTCCCGCCGCTCAGTCCCGGGTGGACGTGAGTCCGCCGGGGACGGGCCGCCCGGCCCTGTTTGTGACCGCCGGAGCCGAGAACGGTGGAGGGAGAAGGCGGCGGAGTCCATGGCGGCCGGTGCGACCGGCCTCATCTTCGGCCGCAACGTCTGGCAGCGCGACCACGAGGAGTCCCTGCGGGTGGTGGAACGGCTGCGCGACATTCTCACCAAGTACCCGACGCAGTGACCGCCGGGTCGAGGAGGCAATCATGAAGGCACTCGTGGTGTACGAGTCCATGTTCGGCAACACCGCCGCCATCGCCCGCGCGGTCGCCGACGCGCTGGGCAGTCACTTCGAGGTGACGCTGGCCGAGACCCGCGCCGTGCCCCGGGCGATCGGTATGGATCTGGTCGTGGTGGGCGGACCCACCCACGCGTTCGGCATGACCCGGCCGGGGACCCGGGCCGATGCCGTCCGCCAGGGTTCCGCCGCCTCGGCGGACTTCGGGCTGCGGGAATGGCTGGACGGCTGCCCGACGCTCACCGGAACGCCGGCGGCCGCGTTCGACACGCGGATGTCCAGCCCGCTGTTCGGCTCGGCCGCCCACAAGGCGCACCGCCGGCTGCGGCGGCTCGGTTGCGTGACGGTGGCGCCGCCGCAGAGTTTCCGGGTCGCCGGTACCTCGGGGCCGCTGCTCGACGGGGAGCGGGAGCGGGCCGGGAAATGGGCGGAGTCCGTGGCACAGGCCGCACTCGCCGCCACCCACAACGCCTGAACCGCATACACCGGCGGCGCCGGCAGCATGCCGGCGCCGCCGTTCGGGCGTCGCGCTCCACCGCTCTACCACGGACGAACGGGCCGGTAGATGGCCGCCCCCGTGACGTGCCGAACTCCGGGCGGTACGAGGTCAGGACCACCGTCAACGCCGCGATTGCCGTTGTCGCGAAAATTCTGATCCATGATGGTCGCATGTGGTACCTCCACTCGTTTCCTTCGGCTCTCGCCGTGCGGCCGTCGGCGCCAGAGGCGGAAGCCATGACGGTGGCAGGTTTCAGGCGCGGTGGTAACGCGAGAGCGTGCGCAGGTGGTGCACCGTCAGCGGCCGCGCCTGCTCCAGCCGGGTGGCGAGCACCAGGAACACCTCCGCCGTGGTGATGGCGTCCCCGAGCGCGTGGTGCGGGGTGTGCACCGGCAACCCGAGGCGGCCTGCGATCGCCTCGAGGTCGGGGGCGTACCGCCCGTCGCCGCCGGTCAGCCCGCAGGCGCGCAGCAGGGCGGCGGTGTCCAGGACGCCCGGCCCGAGTCTCCGGCCGCGGGAGCGCAGCGCCCGGTCGAGGAAGGCGCGTTCGATCCAGGCCGAGTGCGCCACCAGCACCCGGTTCGACAGCAGGTCGATCAGGTGGTCCAGGGCCTCGTCCAGTGGGGGCGCGCCGGCCAGGTCGGCGGAGTGCAGCCCGTGCACCTTCAGCGCGCCGACGGAGCTGGCGCGCCCCGGGCGTACCTCGCCGTACGCCGAAAGCCGGCAATGAATCCGCGCCTGCGCGATGATCGCGGCGCCGTACGACACGATCTGGTCGCGGCGCAGGTCCAGGCCGGTGGTCTCCAGGTCGAGCACACAGAACTCGGCCTCCCGCCACGGCACGTGAAGATCCGCGGCGAGCACCGGTGCCAGGCGACGGAGCCTCATGGGCCGGGTGTCATCTCGTTCAGCCTGATCAGCCAGCCCTGGTCGAGCCGGTTCTGGATCGCGGCGACCGCCCGGAAGGATTCCCGCAGGTGCCGGCGGGTCAGGGTGTCGAGGGTCTTCGGGACGATGAACGTCGTCGGGGTCTCGCCGGACCGGAGGGCTCGCACTTCGTGGTCCAGCAGCAGGGAATACACGTCCTCGAACGCGCCGACAAGTGTGCGGGCCTCGTCGGCGCCGAGCAGCCCGCGCTCGGCGCCCCGGTTCAGCCGCTCCGGGGTGGTGCCGTGGGCGTCTCCGGTGGCGATCGCGACCCACCGCGCCAGCGAGACGACCGGGGCCAGTCCGCCGCTCTTGAGGTCGAGCTGTCCCCGGTGTTCCCCGCTGTGCTGGACCACGAAGTCCCGGACGAACCCGGTGGGTGGCCGCCACCCCAGCGCCTCGCTCAGCATCGCCCGCAGGAACTGGGTGGTCCGGGTGTGCGATCGGATCATCTCGGTCATGGCGCGGCCGAGCGGAACTTCGGTGATCGGACGGCTGTCGGCGACCATCGCGGACAGCAGCAGGGCCCCGTGCATGGTGGGATCGTCCTGCCAGGCGCGGGCGGCGGCGGCCCAGCCGGAGCGGGCGCGGCTGAACAAGGGGTTGTCGGCGTTCGCACCGTTCGGGCACGGCTCCAGTCCGCAGCGGCGCAGGTCGGCCAGGACTGCCCCGGCGGCCGCCCGGATCGCCTCGGCCTTGTCCAGCGTGGCCTCCGGGCCCGGCGGGTCGGCCCAGACCAGCGCGGTGTCGAGGTCCGACCGTGGCAGCGGCTCACGCCGCGCCTGGGAGCCGAGCAGCACCCAGGAATGCGGCACTTCGGAGAGCACGTCGTCGGGACGAAGGCCGATGGCGCGCCGGACGATGGCGTCGACCACGGTCGCGTGCACCGCGCCGATGTGCGGTCCGGCGACCCCGTTGTCGCGCAGTTCGACGATCGTGGCGGGCAGCAGGCGCGACGCCTCGGCCAGCTCGTCGATCGTCGCGGCGTTCTCGATGGCCGCCCGGATCAGCAGCGGGTCGCGCACCTCGGCCTGGGCCAGGTCCACCACCCGGACCACGCCGACCGGCCGGTCCGACTGATTGACCACGACCAGGTGGTGCACGCCGTGCTCGACCATCTGCAGCAGCCCGGCCGCCTGTGTGGCGTCCTCGTCGACGGTCAGCGCCGGGACGGTCGCCAGCTCGGCGACGGGCGCGTCGACGGAGACGTCGCCGGTGGCGACCCGGCGCCGGAAGTCGTTGTCGGTGACGATGCCCAACCCCGCTCCGGTACGCAGCAGAGCGCACGAGTGCGCCGCCTCGCCGATCCGGGCGGCGACGTCGCGTACCCGGTCGGTGGGCCGGCACCAGACGATCGGCCGCATCAGCTGCGCCAGCCGCCGGTCCGGGCCGCCGCCGGCACGGATGAGCCGGTCTCGCCTCGACACGGTCTCGACGGCGGTGAACCGCAGCCGCTCCGGATGGACCAGGAAGCCGCGCGGGTCGGGGATGCGCAGACAGAGGCTGTCCTCGTGGGCCCGCAGGCCGAGTCGCGGCGGAAGCTCGGACAGCAGCGGTACGTGGCCGAACATGTCCCCGGGCCCGAGCAGATCGACGATCTGGCCGTGGTCCAGCACCTCCAGGGCTCCGGTTCGGACGACCCACAGGTGGTCCAGCCGCGGCACGTCCTCGTCGACGACCATCGATCGGGCGGCGAAGTACTCCACCTCCACCCGGGCGGCCAGCCGGACCAGGTCGTCCGCGTCCAGCCCGTCGAACGGCGGCTGGCTCCCCAGAAAGTCGGCAAACTGCTGCACGATGACACCCGCCCTCACGATCGGGATGACCGGGACGATCCTGCCGGGTTGCACATGGAAAGTCACCCAGCACGAATCTGTATCCGGGGTGCCGATGCGGTTGTCATGACCACTCCTCTCCACGGCGCCGCATCGTGCCGTATCCACCGTGGACGCCCTCGTCCGCAACCTCGAATGGTCGCGGCGCTACTCGGTACCGGGTCGAACCAGCTGCACGGAGTCCCCGAACGCGTACCCACTCGCGCGCACCAGTCTGGAGTCGTCGTAGTCCCACGCCAGCCGGTCGGTCACGGCCACCACACCGGGTACTTCCGCGGTGAGCCGCACGGCCAGACCCGCCGTGCTCCTGCGCTCCAACCTTCCAGCGAGCATTACCCGCCCGTCGACGACGTCGACCTCGACGCAGACGGGATCGATCCACAGGGCCCGCCGGAGCACATACTCCACGATGTCCTCGCGGATCGCCGGGTCCGGCCGCATGTGCATGCGCAGCAGGTCACGCCGCGAGACGATGCCGACGAGGAGCCCGTCTCCGTCGACCACCGGCAACCGCTTCACACGGTCGCCCTCCATACGCCGGGCGGCGGCCACCACCGACGTCTCCGGGAGGGCCGTGATCGCCGGCGTGGTCATCAGATCGGCCGCCACGGCCGCGTGTGCCTTGGCGCGCGCCGAACGCCGCGATGACCGTTCGAACGTGCGACGCTCGTGCTCCTCGCCGATGAACTCCACCTTGTGCAGCAGATCCGCCTCGGACACGACACCGATCACCCGTCGATCTCCGTCCACCACGGGCGCTGCGGTCACCTGCCGACGCACCAGGGAATCAACGATCTCCCGGTACGGCGTGTCCGGAGCCACCGTGAGCACGTCGCGGGTCATGACGTCCTGAACCAGCCATTGGCGCATTGTTGCCTCCTTGACTCCTCCACGCTAAAGGCTGGGCCCGGCCCTGATCGGGGCATTCCCGCCCCTTGACCTCATCCTGCTTGGGCCCGCACGCCTGCGGAAGGGTCGGGTGACCACGGAGAGCAAGTCGAAAGACCCACAGGAACAGGAGCAGCGCTGTCGACGGCGGCTGGTTCCGCCATCTGAAACGGCGGTGACGCCGGCCGGGACCTTCGGCTCCTGTCGGCACGACCGCCATCGGGTTGTCTGAAGGAGATGGAAGGAGACCACTATGTTCCGACAACGTCGTGGAGCCGCAATCCGTCACTCCGGAGTGGCGGCCGGCCTGCTGGCCGGATGGGCGCTCGCCGTGTCTCCTCCGGCATCAGCGGTGGCGCCGGAGCCGGAGCCGACCTGGCAGGACCTCGGCACTCTCGGCGGCCCGCAGACGCCCCCGAAGGGCCTGAACAACCATGGCGTGATCGTCGGCATCAGCCAGAGCGCCGACGGGTCCCCCCACGGGTTCCGGTGGCGCGACGGAGTCATGAACGACATCGCTCCCTTCACCGGGACCGGCAGCGCCGCCACCGCGATCAACGACCGCGGCGACATCGTCGGCTCGGTCGACATCGACGGTCTCCACACCCACGCAGCTTTGTGGCGCCGTGGCAAACTGATCGACCTCGGTACGCTGGGCGGAAGCTCCGCGAGGGCAACCACCATCAACGCCCGGGGCGACGTCGTGGGACAAAGCTCCCTCGCGGGTCACGACGACGACGGTCAGCACGTCTTCTGGTGGCATGACGGCAAGCTCACCGCTCTGCCCGCAGGCGGCTACCGCGCGTACGCCAACGACATCAACGACAACGAGGACGTTGTCGGCGGCTTGGTGAAGGCGAACGGAGAGGACCACGGTGTGGCGCCGGGGGCGCCTGGTCAGGCTCGCGCCGGGGCGGCACAGTTCGTCAATGACCAAGGCCGGGTTGTCGGCTACGTCTCCACCGGCTCGGCCTAGGTTCATGCAGGTCGTCACCGACCTGCCCCGGCACCCCGACCTCCCGGACCAGGAAGCCAGGGGCTGACCGAGGACCTTGCGAAATCTCAACATGTACGCCCGACTCCGGTGTTCTGGCCGGCGGGACCGGGCGGCGAAGGAGGAGTGATGAGATCGTTGCAGGTGCTTCTGCCAATTCTTGCCGGTGCTGCAGCTCTGACGTTGTTGCCGGCGCCCGCCGTGACGCGGTCGTCCGATGCCGACGGCGGGCAGACCGAGCGGGTCAGCTTGTCCACCGACGGCGGGCAGGTGAACATGTCGAGCGAGGGGGTGGCGATCAACCACAACGGGAGGTACGTGGCCTTCGTGTCCGAAGCCGACAACGTCGTGCCCGGCGACACGAACCTCACGTTCGACGTCTTCGTCCGGGATCGGTGGCGCCACGTCACGGAGCGGGTCAGCATGTCCAGCGCGGGCGCCGAGGCGAACGGGGCATACTTCGGAATGGAGCATCCCGGGCTCAGCCAGGACGGCAGGTTCGTAACTTTCGCATCGTACGCCTCGAACCTGGTGCCCGGTGACACCAACGACACCGGCGACATCTTCGTCCGCGATCGCCTGCTCGGCCTCACCACCCGGGTGAGCGTGTCCTCCAGCGGTGAGCAGGGGAACAGCGTCAGCGATGAACCCGTGATTAGTGCCGACGGTCGCTACATCGCCTTCGTCACGCGCGCCTCCAATCTCGTGCCCCCCGCCACGTTCTTCAACACCGCCCCCGACGTGCTGGTCCACGATCGCCGGCTCGGCACGACCGTACTGGTCAACACATCTCCCGCCGGAACGGAGGAGAACCCGGGCGCTGGAAGCCCGTCCATCAGTGCGGACGGCCGGTACGTCGCGTTCGAATCCTCCGACCCCGCCGTCGTGAACGACGGCTCGGACGCACCCGGCGTCTTCGTGCGCGACCTCAAGACCGGCACCACCAGCCGAGCCACCGTGACCAGCACCGGCGCGGCGGCCATCGGCTCTTCATCGGGGACGATCAGCAGCAACGGACGGTACGTCGCCTTCGATTCCTCCAATCCGAGTATGGTGGCCGACGACACTAACGACGCCGCCGACGTCTTCGTCCGCGACCTGCGGGCGGGAACCACCAGACGGATCAGCCGGTCGAGCAGCGGAACCCAGGGCGACGCCGACAGCTACCTCCCGATGCTCAGTCACAGCGGACGGTACGTAGTGTTCGCCTCATACGCGCAGACCTTGACCTCGAGCGACAACAACGACTCCGCGGACGTCTTCGTTCACGACCTCCGGACTGGCTCGACCCACCGGATCAGCGTCTCCCGTTCCGGCGGCGACGCGAACGGCGTCAGCGAGTGGGCGGCGATCAGCGGCAACGGCCGACAGGTGGCATTTCTCTCCACCGCCACCAACCTGGTACCCGGCGACACAAACCACTACGCCGACGCATTCGTCCGCAGCTCCCCCGGTTTCCCCCACCACGGCTCCTGAACAACGCCTGCAAACCCCGAGCCGCGGACGGGGCGCCCCACCCCGGCACAGTGACGCATGGCTGAAAGCCCTCCCCCGGCGCTGCGCCACGAGCGCCGCTGATTGTAACGAACAAGCAGGGCCTCCGGCCCTGACCAACTACTGGCGCGGCGACGACTGTTGGCGGTGAAAGCGAGCAGGAGGTTCCGTGAAGGGTGCCAGCTCAAGGATTCCCGCGGTTTCAGGCGTGGAAGAGATCAACCGCTGTGGGATCGGCGGCTGGTCTACGCCGGCCATGGTGGCGGAGGGCCGCAGAGCCTTGATACGGGAGCAGTAACATTCCTTCGGTGGACTCAAGCGGCGCGGTGGTACTCGTGGATCAACCCGCCCAACACATCGACTCGCTGCACCGACGACTCGCCGATACCCGATTCGACCAGCGTCAGCCGGGCAGCCGGACGCGGTGGCCGCAGATCCAGGCTACGGTGTGGCCGAACTGTGTTGTAGTGGCGTAGGTATTCGGTCAGTACCCGATGCAACTGGTGTGGACTCCAGACCAGCGTCCAATCCAGACACTCGGATCGGACCGTGCGCACCCACCGTTCTGCGTAGGCGTTCGCGCGAGGAGCCCGCGGCGGGATCTTCACCACGTCGATACCCGCCGCGGTGAATACCGCGTCGAACGCGGCGCTGAACTTGGTGTCCCGGTCCCGGATCAGGTAGCGGAACCGGTGGGACTGCTCGTCCAGGTCCATCAGCAGGTTGCGGGCTTGTTGCGCCACCCACGCTCCGGTCGGGTGCGCGGTGATCCCCACCAGATGCACCGTCCGCGACTGCACCTCGACCATGAACAACACGTACAGCCGGGTCAGGCTAACGGTTTCCACGGTGAAGAAGTCCGTCGCCAGCAGACCGCCGGCCTGGGCGCTCAGGAACCGACTCCAGGTCGGCCCGCCACGCCGCGGCGCTGGACCGAGACCATGGCGGCGCAGGATCCGCCGCACTGAGGTCGCCGAAACCCGCACGCCGAGAGTGCGGCACTCCCCGACGATCCGTACGTACCCCCAGCGGGGATTCTCCCGCGCCAGCCGCACCACCAGCGCCACGACCGCCTCGTCCAGACCGCGCTGCTCACGCCCGGTGCGCGGATAAGTCCACCGCCGGGCGACCAACTCCCGATGCCAGCGCAGCAACGTCGCCGGCGTGACAAGGAAGACCGCCCACCGCTCCCGCGGCAGCAGCTTCGCCAGCGCGGATAACAACGTCCGATCGGCCGGGGTGTACCGCGGACGCACCACCTGGCGATGCAGCACCGCCACCTGGTGCCGAAGCACCGCGATCTCCACCGCGTCCGCGTCCGGTGTCGGACCGCAGCCCAACATCCCCAAAACCCGCCGAACGATCAGCAACCCGATCGTCTGAACCACCACACCACCGAGCCTGCCGCACCGGCATTTGCCCAGGCCACAGCAATCACCCTGAAGTGGCACCCTTCACGAGATTCCGCACGAGCCGGTCATCCACCGTGGACTGCGCCCGCGACGCGTAGGCGACGAAGGTGCGAACTGAAAACAGTGGGTTTACGGTGGGTGATCTTGATCCGACAAAAACGGTGACCTGCGTTTCCGCAGGTCACCGGCTACTTTTTGTCGGGCTGACAGGATTTGAACCTGCGACCCCTTGACCCCCAGGCCGTTGGGGTGCGCCCTTTCCCACGTCAGGCGCGGTCTGAAGCGTGCGCCACGTTGCCGCCCGTGTAGGTCCGCGTACTAGGCCGTGTTTCGTAGAGCGTGGAGCCATTGGTTGATGGCGGCGATGGTGAGGGTGGCTTCGTAGCGCACGGCGAGCTTGTCGTATCTGGTGGCCATGGCGCGGTGTTGCTTGAGCTGGTTGATG
>NZ_JAIWNC010000065.1 GCF_020216025.1 Jidongwangia harbinensis
CGTGCTGGCCGCGCAACGCCGCGAACGAGCCCGAGTCCGCAGCGAACGCCAGCAACGCTGGGGGCGACCCCGGACCAAGGCAGCCTGACGGGTCAGACCCGGTGAACGTTCGCGGCCAACGCACTAGCGTCAGCCGCGGTCCCGGCGCAGAATCCGGCTCAGGCCGCGCGGCGCCGGAATCTCCGGCTCCGCGTCCGACTCGTCCGGGTCGTCCGGGTCGTCCTCGTCCTCCTCCTCGATCTGCCGGTCCCGGTCCGCCTCGATCAGCTCGTACAGCGTGGTCTGCACGTACTGCACGTGCGGCACCGAGGTCAGCACCGCCGCCTGGTCGCCGATCGAGTCGATCTTCAACGTGCCGCACCCGAACAGCCGGTCCAGCACCGACTGGGTCATCGCGTGATCGTTGACCCGGGCCAGCGGCAGATCCCGGCGCTCCCGCGCGATCACGCCGTCCTGCAGCAGGATGCGCTCGTCGGTGAAGACGTAGTGGGTGCACCGCCAGACCAGCAGCGGCCAGACGCCCCGGGTCAGCGCGAAGTAGCCGCTGACCCCGCCCACCACCAGCACGCCGATGCGCCCGCCGGAATTCACCGGCAGCATCACCCAGGCCACGATGGTCACCGCCAGCGCGACCAGCAGAACCAGGATCGGGCGCACGGCGGTCTTCGCGTGCGGGTGCAGATGGAGGACGACGTCCTCCTCCGCGGTCAGGACGTCGTCCGGGAAAGGCACGCGGTCAGCGTACGTGCACGACGTCCCCGGCCGAGATCCTGTTCTCCCGGCCGTCAGCCGAACGGATCACCAGCTGCCCGTCGGCGTCCACCGTGGTGACCTCGCCGACCAGTTCCGCCCCCGCGGGCAGGTGCACCCGCACGGTCCGGCCCACCGTCGCGCACCCCCGCCGGTACGCGCCCAGCAGCCCGCACATCTCGGCGTCGCCGGTCGCGTCGCGCCAGCCCGTGTACCACCGGGCGAGGCCGCGCAGCAGGGCCCGCAGCAGCGGGTCGCGGTCCGTGCTCCGGGCGCCCGCCAACTGCAGCGAGGTGGCCGGGAGACCGGTGGTGGGCGGCAGTTCACCGGGTCGGGTGGTGACGTTCAGGCCGATGCCCAGCACCACCGCGTCACCGGCCGCCTCGGCCAGGATGCCGGCACACTTGGCGTCCTGCACGAGCAGGTCGTTCGGCCACTTCAGCGCCGCGTCGACCTCGGCCACCCGCTGTACCGCCTCGAGCAACGCCACCCCGGCAAGCAGCGACAACCACCCGAAATGCCGACTGGGTACGGCACCCCAGCCCCGCTCCACGTCGGCGACGCCCGGCCGCAGCAGCACGCTCACCGTGATCCCGGCCCGCGGCGGCGACACCCACTGCCGGTCCCGGCGACCGCGTCCCGCCACCTGCTGCTCGGCCACCACGATCAGCCCTTCCGGCTCACCGGCCCGGGCCGCGTCGGCCGCGTCGGCGTTGGTGGAACCGGTTTCGGTGCGCAGGTCGAGACGCCGCCACAGGCCACCCGGGGTGAGGAGCGCGCGCTCCAGGTTGCGGGCGGACAGCGGCGGCCGCTCCAGATCGGTGTACGGCGACGCGGGCATCGGTCCAGCCTACGACGCCGGCCCCGGTCAGCCCGGCTCGGCGGCGTGCTTGCTGACGTACACCGTGCTCCGGTTCTCCGGCGACTGCGGCCTGGGCCGCGGTCGCGGGCGACGCCGCGGACGCTCGGCCTCGTCCGTCTCGTCCGTCTCGCCCGTCATCGCGTCCAGCGACGGCACCATCGGGGTCGACTCCGCCACCGGGATGAACTCGGTCACCGGACTGACCCGGGTGCGCGGCGGCCCGGACCGGTTCCAGCCCGGCTGCCCGAACACCGGCTCGGCGTCGCGTTCGCGGTCGGCACCTCCGCCGGGCGGGGTAGGTGTCCAGTCCGGGATCACCGGCTCGGCCGGTCGCCGATCGGTGCCGGTTGCCGGGTCCGACGCCCGGCGCAGCCGCGCGTCGGGCCGGATCGTGGTACGGACGAACGGGTTCTGGGCGGCCTCGACCGGCACCTCCGCGGCCACCGGATCGGTGTCGGCCGGCGTCCCGCCACCCGTCCGGTCCCGGTCGTTGCCGGGCCGCACCTCCGGGCCGAACGCCACCCGGGCCATCGGATCCTGGCCGAACGCCACGCGGGCCACCGGGTCCGGGTCGTCCGCCGCACGGGCCACCGGGTCCGGACCGGACGCCCCACGGGCCACCGGATCCGGACCGGACGCCCCACGGGCCACCGAGTCCGGACCGGACGCCCCGCCGACCACCGGATCCCGACCGGACGCCCCACGGGCCACCGGATCCCGACCGGACGCCCCGCCGACCACCGGATCCCGACCGGACGCCCCACGGGCCACCGGATCCCGACCGGACGCCCCGCCGACCACCGGATCCCGACCGGACGCCCCACGGGCCACCGGATCCGGGTCGGACCGGAGCGGCCACAACGATCGCGGATGCGCCCCGGCCGGGCGGGCCGGCCATGCGGGCGGCGCGCTGTCCCGGTCCCGTTCCGCCCAGCGCGCGACCTTGGCGCGGTCGACCGGGTTCGGCTCCGCCCCCGCCTTCCGCACCTGGTCCGGCACATGCCGCCCGGCCGTGGCATCGTTCGTCACCGGCCATGAGCGGGGCGACTCGAAACGCTCCGACGGCGTGGCCGGGGGCCACGGCGGCACCAGCGCGGTCGGCTCGTCCGCCGGCACCGCGTCGAAACCGGACGCCGGCGGCTGCGGCGGCACCGCGGGCAGCCGCTCCACCGGCACCGGCCAGCCGTAACCCCCGTCGGCGTGGATGCGCTCCGGCACCGGGGTCCAGTACTCCCCGCTGACCGGTTGCTCATCCTGGTACTCGGGACGCACCCAGCCGTCCACCCGGTCCCCGGTGCGGTCGATCCGCCGGGACGGCGCCGCGGACCCCGGTGCCAGCGGCGGGGTCACCATCACGGCCGTCGACATGCCCGGCTCGTCGTCGTCCACCGGGCCGGCCGGCGTCTCGCTGCTCGTCCGGGCCCCCGGCGCCCCGGCGCGGACGCCGAGGCCAGGCTCGCGGTCCCCGCCGAGAGCAGACGGCGTGCCGCGGACGCCGGGAGCAGACGGCTCACGGTCGGCGCCGAGCGCGGACCGCTCGGCACGCCCGCCGAGGGTGGGGGCGGCCGGGCGGACGGACGGCAGAATCCGGCCGGAACGCTGGTCCTCGTCCGACCGTTCCGCCGGCGCGTCGATCCGGCCGACGGGCTCAGGCATCTGCGCGCGCAGAACGTCCGGGCGGTTCCGCGCCCCGGTCCCGCCCGCAACCGAACGGGCCCGGTCCTCGCCCGCACCCGAACGCAGCCGGTCCTCGCCCGCACCGGACGGCTCCAGGTTCGACGGCCCGGCCACCGTGGACCGCCGGCCTGTCCTCTGCGCGCCGGCCGGGCCCACGCCCGGCAGCGGATCGGCCGACGTCTCGTCGCCTGCCGGTCCGGGCACCGGTTCCTCGTCCGCCAGTCCCAGCGACGCCAGGCCGCCGTCCGGTTCCCGGTGGCCGCCGCCCTGCTCCCGGTGCCCGCGGACACCGCTCTGCACGGCCGCGTCCCCGGCCACCGGTGCCCCGGACCGGCGACGCCGGGCGCCGCGCGGCTGAGGCACCTCGGTGCGGTGCGGACGTACCGGGGCGGCCGGGGGCACGGCACGGCGAGTCGGCTCGATCGCCCGCTGCGGCCGGTTCCGGCGCCGGTTGCCTTTGCCGCCCCAGAGGGCGTGCCGGAAGCCGATCAGCGTGGCGAGGCCACCGGCGATCAGGGCGATCCCGGCCGCGGTCATCCAGTTCGTCACGGGGGTAGTAACGAATGGGGCATTGAGTGCGAAACGCACCCGTACCGGCGCACTGCCGGTGCGGCCCGGAACTGTCGGTGTCCACGGATACCATCGGCGGCGTGACGATCCCGCACGACACCGAGCCGCAGATCGACATCCACACCACCGCCGGCAAGCTCACCGACCTGGAGCGCCGCGCCGGCGAGGCGGTCCACGCCGGCTCCGCGCGGGCCGTCGAGAAACAGCATGCCCGCGGCAAGAAGACGGCCCGGGAACGCATCGCGATGCTGCTCGACGAGGGCTCGTTCGTCGAGCTGGACCAGTTGGCCCGGCACCGCTCCACCAATTTCGGGCTGGAGCGCAACCGGCCCTACGGCGACGGCGTGGTCACCGGCCACGGCACCGTCGACGGCCGTCAGGTGTGCGTGTTCTCGCAGGACTTCACGGTGTTCGGCGGCTCACTGGGCGAGGTGTTCGGCGAGAAGATCGTCAAGGTGCTCGACCTGGCCATGAAGATCGGCTGCCCGATCATCGGCATCAACGACTCCGGCGGCGCGCGCATCCAGGAGGGCGTGGTCGCGCTCGGGCTCTACGCCGACATCTTCTTCCGCAACGTCCGGGCGAGCGGCGTCATCCCGCAGATCTCGCTGATCATGGGCCCATGCGCGGGCGGCGCGGTGTATTCCCCGGCGATCACCGACTTCACCGTGATGGTCGACCAGACGTCGCACATGTTCATCACCGGTCCGGACGTCATTCGCACGGTGACCGGCGAGGACGTCGGCATGGAGGAGCTGGGCGGCGGGCGCACCCACAACACCCGCAGCGGCAACGCGCACTACCTGGCGAGCGACGAGGACGACGCGATCGACTACGTGCGCGCCCTGCTGTCGTACCTCCCGAGCAACAACCTGGACGAACCGGTGGCCTTCGACGTGCCCACCGACCTGGAGCCCGGCGCGGCCGATCTGGCGCTCGACGCCCTCATCCCGGACTCGGCCAACCAGCCCTACGACATGCACCGGGTGATCGATGCCGTGGTCGAGGACTTCCTCGAGGTCCAGCCGCTGTACGCGCAGAACATCGTGGTCGGCTTCGGCCGGGTCGAGGGCCGGCCGGTGGGCGTGGTGGCCAACCAGCCGATGCACTTCGCCGGCACGCTCGACATCGCGGCATCCGAGAAGGCCGCGCGGTTCGTGCGCACCTGCGACGCGTTCAACCTTCCGGTGCTCACGTTCGTCGACGTGCCCGGCTTCCTGCCCGGCACCGGCCAGGAATGGGACGGCATCATCCGGCGCGGCGCCAAACTGATCTACGCGTACGCGGAAGCGACCGTCCCGAAGGTCACCGTGATCACCCGGAAGGCGTACGGCGGGGCCTATGACGTGATGGGCTCGAAGCACCTCGGCGCCGACCTGAACTTCGCCTGGCCGACCGCGCAGATCGCCGTCATGGGCGCGCAGGGCGCGGTGAACATCCTGTATCGCGGTGAGCTGGCCGCCGCGGACGACCCGGCCGCGTTGCGGACCGAACTGATCAAGGAGTACGAGGACACGCTCGCCAACCCGTACACCGCGGCGGAACGCGGCTACGTGGACGCGGTGATCGCCCCGTCGGCGACCCGTGCCCAGGTGACCCGGGCGTTACGCACGCTGCGCACCAAGCGGGAGACCCTGCCGCCGAAGAAGCACGGCAACATCCCGCTGTGATCCGGCTCAGGGCGCGGTGCCGACGTCCGGCAGCCACTGGCCCGCGAGCATGAACGCACCGATCACCAGCGCACCCAGCGTGACCAGGTAGAACAGGCCGACCCAGAACAGCGCCGGCACCCCGGTGATGTGGGCCAGCTGGTCCGCGTCCGACTCCGGCATCCGGCCGCGGCGCCGCAGCTTCTGCAGCTCACCCACCGGCCGCACGCCGCCGATCAGCAGGAACCACACTCCGGCGTAGGCGAACGCGGCCTGCACCTGCGGCGAGGCGTACCAGGACACGCCGAACACGATCGCGCCGGTCACCACCAGCGACACCACGCCGAACAGGTTGCGGATGTTGATCAGCATGACCAGCAGCAGCACCACGGCCAGCCACAGCAGCAGCGTGATCCGGTTGCCGCCCAGGATCCATGCGCCGGCCAGGCCGACGAGCGACGGCGCGATGTAGCCGGCCAGCAGCGTGAACATCATCCCCGGGCCGGTCGGCCGTCCGGCCGACAGGGTGAGCCCGGACGTGTCGAACTCCAGCCGGATGCCGCGGAGCTTGCGCCCGGTGAGCAGCGCGGCCAGCGCGTGCCCACCCTCGTGGGCGATCGTGACGGCGTTGCGCGCGATCCGCCACAGCGGGCGGGCGGCCACCACCGCCAGCGCGACCAGCGCCGTGAGCAGCACCAGCAGGCGGGGCGGGTCGGGTTGCGCCCCGAAGAGTTCATCCCAGAGATTCGTCACACCGTCGATCGACACGCCCGGGAGCGTAGTCGATCAGGTCAGGCGCGCCGGCGGACCACCGCTTCGGTACGCGTCGTGCCCCGCCGCGCCAGCATGACCGTGCCGGCGACCGCACCGGCGACCGTGGCCAGGCCGGCGAGCACGAGAAGTACGGTGAGCAGCCCTGCCGCCGCAATCAGAATGGCGACATCGGCCACGGCGACGAGCATCCACAACGCGAGCGTGGGCTTGCGTCCATGTCGTCTGCAGTTCATGGTGCACCTCCATCCGTGGTGCACGATCACTACCCGGTTCACCGACGGCTCACTCATGATTGCGCCGATTCGAACCGCCGACCGCTCAGCTCTTGGCCGGTTTGAACCCGTCGTACATCACCTGAAGCTCGTCCAGGTTGTCGTCCCAGTCCTCCGCCGAGGTGGACCACCCGATGCTGTACGCCTGATCCTTGGCCGTGACAAAACCGCGCTTGACCACTCGCAACGGGTTGCCGGTGCTGCTGGTCCGGGTGAAGTTCCAGTCCGCGGCCTTGTCCCAGTAGTCGACCGCGCGGATGCTGAGCCTCTGGTAGTTGATGTAGCCCCTCCGCTTTGCGGGTTCCTGCTCGGTCCAGTCCTGCACCGGGTCGGATTTCGGCTGATCGGTCTGATCGACGATCAGCAGCCGGCCGTCGTTGCCGGGTCCCTCGAACCAGACCTCGCTACGTACGCGCTTCTGCACGCCCCAGCCCTTCGGCAGCGGCACCGAGAAGCCGGTCCGGTCCTTGTACATGGACCAGCCGTTCGGCAGCTTGAAGCCGGCCGGTGCGCTGCTGGCCGGCGGAGCCGACTGGGACGGCTTCGCGGTCGGAGCGGGCGCGGCCGGAGCCGAAGCAGCCGGAGCCGGAGCGGCCGGAGCCGAGGCAGCCGGTTGCGGCGCAGCACTCGCGGCCGGCCCCACCGCCGCCGTCCGGTCACCGTCGCTGCCACCATCGTCGCCGAACGCCGCCGAGACGGCCAAAACCAGGGCAAAAACCAGCGCCAGTACGATCACCGCCCCGATCACTGTCTGGCGCCGGGTCAGCGTCGTCCCGAACACCGTCACACCACGCGACCGCTCCGGCCGCGGCGGAATCGACATCGGCTGCCACGGCGGCCGGCTCGTCCCGAACCCGGTGGCCCCGGTCACGACGGTCGCATCCGCGCCCGCCTGCGGCGCCGGCCGAACCGGGGCGGCGTCCCGTCGTACCCCCGCGGCGGCCCGCGCCCCCACCGCCTTCGCGGCGTCGACGGCCTTCCGGGCCGGGTGCCGGTCCGACCCTCCGGGCGTCTTGCCACCGGCAGCGCCGTCAGACGCCCGCTCAGCGGCGGCCTTGCCCGGCTTCGCCGAATCGATGTCGGCCATCGCCGCGACGGCGGGCCCGACCCTGGTCTCCGCCTCCGCCTCCGCGCCGCGCGGCACGATCCTGGTCTCCGTGCTCGCCGCATCGCCGCGGGTGGTCCGGGCTTCAGTCACCGCATCGCCGCGGGTGGTCCGAGCTTCAGTCACCGCATCGCCGCGGGTGGTCCGAGCTTCAGTCACCGCATCGCCGGGGGTAACCCGGGCTTCAGCCTCCGCAGCGTCCGGCCTGCGCTGAGGGCCGGCTTCCGCGTCGCCCGGCTCGCGCTGAGCGTCAACGTCCGCGTCGCCGGGCTCGCGCTGAGCGTCAACGTCCGCGTCGCCGCGCTCGCGCTGAGCGTCAACGTCCGCGTCGCCGCGCTCGCGCTGAGCGTCAACGTCCGCGTCGCCGCGCTCGAGCTGAGTCTCGGCGCTCGCCGCGCCGTCAGGCGCGGTCCCGATGTCAGAGCCCGTCGCGTCGGCAGACTCGACCCGGGTATCAGCCTTCGTCGTGTCGCCCGTCTTGTCCGGCGCCGGTGTCACCGCCGCTCCGGCCGGGGCATCTGCGGAACCTTCCGCCGGACCGCTCGGAGTCGAATCCACCGTGGAGTCGCCGGGCGCGGCGTCGACCTTCCCGGCTGTTACCGGGCCGGT
Source organism: Jidongwangia harbinensis (assembly GCF_020216025.1). Classification (GTDB taxonomy): domain Bacteria; phylum Actinomycetota; class Actinomycetes; order Mycobacteriales; family Micromonosporaceae; genus Actinoplanes; species Actinoplanes harbinensis. The sequence goes on from NZ_JAIWNC010000065.1 coordinate 8,269, forward strand.
GACGAGAACGTCCGCGCCTTTCGCCGTGCGCCCACGGCCCTTCTTGCGGCTGGCCCGGCCCTTGCCCGCCCCTGCCCTGGCACCGACGGTCGGCTTACCCGCCGCGGCCGGCTTGGCGGACGCCCCGGACTCGCCACCGTCCGTCTCGACGATCGGGCCACCAGCCGCTGCGGCGGTCCGCTCCGCCTCGGAAGGGTCGCCTTCCGCAGCCTTGCTCCCCACCCCGGGTGCGCCCGGCCGGGTCGCTGTCTCCGCCGCGCCGTCGGCCTCCGGTGAACTCTCCGCCGTGGTGCCGCCGCCCGCAGCGGCTGCACTCCTCGCCTCGACGTCGGCTTCCGACGAGTCCGCCGCGCCGAGGGCTTCCGTCGTGCGCGCAGCGTCTGACGCGGTCCTGTCGCCCGCCGGGGCAGCACCGACCGTCGTCGGCGCGTTCCGTGCGCCGCCGGCCGGGATCGCCCCCTGGCCAGCGCCGTCAACCGGACTCCCCGCAACCTCCGTGGAGGTCACCTTGTTGGCCGCACCCTCGGCCGCAGCAGCGCCGACCTCGGACGAGGTTGCTGCGCTCGGCCGAGCGACCGTGGTGCTCTCCTCGGCGGTCGCGCCCGCGTTCGATGCGCCCGGCTCAGCGCGTGACCCGGACGCCTCGCTCGGCCCACCGGGCCTGCTCGCCTCAGCATCGGACCTCGCCTCGGCGGCAGTGCTCGCCGCATCGACCGCCGTGCCCGTCGTCTCACTGGCAGCGCTCACCGCAGCGCCAGCGCCCGCCTTCGTGGCAGCGGCCGCCTCGCTCGCAGCACTCGCGCCAGCCTCGGTCGCAGCACTCGCGTTCGCCTTCGTCGCAGCATCTGCCTTCGTCGCAGCGTCTGCCTCGGTCGCAGCGTTGGCGTTCGCCTTCGTCGGCGTGTCCGCGTTCGCGTTCGCCTTCGTCGCAGCGTCTGCCGCTGCCTCAGCCCTCGCCGCCTTGGTAGCGCTTACCGCGTCACTCGCGGCGGCCTTGCCGTCTGCTCCGACCTTCCCGTCTGCTCCAACCTTGCCGTCTGCTCCAACCTTGCCGTCCGCTGCGACCGTGCCGTCCGCTACGACCTTGGCATCCGCGGCACCCTCGCCGCCCGCAGCGGCCTTGCCATCCGTACCGGCCCTGCCATCGGTTGCAGCCTGGTCGCCCGCAGCAGCCTTGCCATCCGTACCGGCCTTGCCGCCGACTCCAGACCGGCCGGTCGTGTCGGACGTGTCGCTTGTGCTGGCATCTGCCGCCGAACGTCCCGCGGAACCTGCCGACGACGGAACGGCCCCAGCCCGCTTCCCCTCGCCCGCGGATTTCTCCGCCACGTCCGGCGCGGTCTGCCGTACCTCAGTGACCGGCTCTTCGGTCGTGCGCCGCGGACCGCCGGGCGGTACGACGACACCGGACCGCCCGGAGACCCGACCGGTGCGACCTCCGGGGGTCGGCGCGTCGCCACGCCCCGGGCGATCCGTCGGCACGGCGATCCGTCCGGTCTCCGCCGAGGCGGGAGGCACGGGCGGCGTTCCGGCGGGACGGTCCACCACCGGGGCGGCCGCTGACATTTCCGGCGGGTTCGGGACGCCTCCGGCGCGGCGGCGGTGGGCGGCGATCTCCGCGGCTGAGATGGTGCCGTACGCGCCGCGGGTTCCGCGGGACAGCGCGCCGTGCGTGCCCTCCGCCGCCGGCTCCGTCGAGGGCCGGCCGGGTGCCTGCGGGGACGCTGCAGGCGTACCCGGAATGTGGGGTCCTCGATCGCGGACCGGCGGCGTGTCGACCCGGGTGGCGTCCAGGGGTGGTGGGCTGTCGGGGCGCCGCGGCGGGTCGGCCGGGCGACCGACCGACGCTTTTCCGGGCACGAAGACCGGCGGGCGGCCTTCGGTGGGCGCCGCGGGCGGGCGGGCACCACCGGACGCCGCAGCAGGCGGTACGACCGGCGGGCGGGCACCGCCGGAGGCCGCGGCGGGCGGTACGACCGGCGGACGACCGGCCGGCGGCACGACCGGCGGACGGCCACGGGAGATGGGCGGACGCGGACCGGGTACGACCGGAGCGGACCCGGTGGCGACCGGCGAACCGGGTACGACCGGGGGCAGCGACGGACGTTCCCGGCCGACACCGGGGCGGCGCATCGTCGGGCTCATCGGGAAGGTGAGCTTCGCCCGGCGGCCGGTGGCGCGCAGAAGCAGCCGCTCCGCCTCTTCGGCGTTGATGCGGTGCGCCGGGTCCTTGCGGAGCAGGCCGTTGAGCACTGGCTTCAGCGGGCCGGCGTTGCGGGCCGGCGGCGGGTTCTCGGTGGCCAGCGCCGCGAGCGTGGCAATGGCCGACGGCCGCGCGAACGGCGATGCGCCCTCGACCGCCGCGTACAGCGTCGCGCCGAGCGACCACAGGTCGGCGCCGGGTCCGGCGGTGCCGTCCCGCGCGCGCTCCGGGGCGATGTAGGCGGGAGAACCCAACACCAGGCCGGTACGGGTGACGTTCGGGTCACCGGGCACCGTGGCCAGGCCGAAGTCCGTCAGTACCACCCGTCCGTCCGCACCGATCAGCACGTTGCCCGGCTTGACGTCCCGGTGCACCACGCCGGCCCGATGCGCGGCGCGCAGCGCGTTCAGCACGCCCAGCCCGATCTCGGCGGCCCGCACCGGCGGGAACGGGCCGTCGCTGGCCAGCACGTCCTGGAGGGACCGTGACGGCACGTACTCCATGACGATCCACGGGTCCGCGTCCGTACGCAGCACGTCGAAGACGCGTACCACGTTGATGTTGTTCAGGCGCGCGATGGCGCGCGCCTCGCGCAGGGAGCGCTCCCGCATCTCCTGGCGCTCCTCGGGCGTCAGCCCGGGCGGCGGGACCAACTCCTTGATCGCGACGTCGCGGTGCAGGACCACGTCCTTCGCCCGCCAGACACGACCCATCCCGCCCTGACCGAGCGGCGCCACGAGCCGGTAACGGTCAGCAACAATGAGCGGCGGGGAAGTAGACATCACGCAGAAAATACCCGGTCATGTCGAGCGACAGCTAATTGATCAGCAGTCTGTGGGACGCGTGTCACCGCCCGCATCCCAAGACGTCGTACGCTACGTCGATGGACGAAGAACCGCTGGTCAGAGTCCTCCGCGGCGCGCCGACCGCAGAAGAGGTCGCAGCCCTGCTCGGCGCGCTGGCCAGCCGATCGATCAACACCACTGAACCAGCACCGGAAAATTCCCGCACCGCCTGGACCCGCAGCGCCCTCCCCACCCACGGCGCCACCTCCTGGCGGGACTCGGGCCTCCCCCGCTGACCTGTATCTCGGTCGGGTTGCGACTGTCCACAGGAGCACGTGACGGGGTCGAACGGGGCGGGGGAACGGACTACTCTCTCGATGGATTTCGTTGTGGGAAATTCACGTCGGTCTGTTCGAGGGAGGAGCAGGGTGCTTCCTGAAGAGGATCGCGGTCCCGCGTGGCTGCGCGACTACGGCTACACCGACTTCGGCACCATCGAGGCGGACATCGCCGCGATGGAGGAGTTCGCGAAGAGGCTGGCCGAGGACGTACAGAACAACTACGTCCCGCACATGACGGGCGTGACCGACGCGATGCTGACCGAGCTACCCCCGCCGGCGGCCACCTTCCCCGAGCTGGTCGACTTCATGACCGCCCACCAGGCCGCCCAGGACACCACCCAGACGAACGTCTACAACTTCGCCAACGGCACCAACCGTTTCGCCACGGCGGCACAGACCATCAGCGCCGAGTACGACGGCGCCGACGCCTTCTCCCACGCCCGGGTCCGCGACGTCGAGAACGCCTTCCAGGTGGCGACTCCGGCACCCGGCGGCAACGACCAGCCCGGAGGCGACGTCTGATGCTGGACGCAGGAGGCGGCGGAGGCTACGCCGGCACGAACTGGTCCGCCGCGTCGGTCATCGACATGTGGCTCGCCATCGCCAACCAGGACACCACCCCGCACTGGCAGCTACTGAGCGGCTGGCGCAAGTCGTACGAGCTGACCCTCCAGCACATGTCCCAGGTCAAGAACTACCGAGAGAACCTCGCAACGGCGTGGCCACCGGAGAAGAGCCCGGCGGCGGCCGCATACCTCGCCCGGCTGGACGTCCTGATCGACCACTTGCAGCAGACGTACGACGCCGCAGTCGCCAACCACAGCGCCTTCAGCAGCGCGACCTCCGCCATCAGCGCGGCACGCACCAAGCTCAAGACGGTCGTGAACGAGTACCTGGCAAATGAGGGCAAGCTGCAGACGTTCGCCCAGGAGCAGGCCCAGCGACCGAAGGGCGGGCTACAGCGAGGGCCAGAGCCGAAGCCACCGGTGCCCGACAGTCGCCAGATCCAGTTGGAAGCCCAGGCACGGAGCATCATGTACGGCCTGAGCACAGAGATCACGCAGGCGCGAACTCAAATCACAAAGCCCGCGCCGTACGACCCGACACACGGACGCTTCGGCGAAGACAGCAATCGCCCCGAGAGTAGCTACGCGCCCCCGCCCATTCCTCCAGTTGTCGCGTTCGATCCGGGGACGCCCGCGTCCCATACGGCAACTTCGGGCGGCAGTCAGGGTGGCCTCACCCAACCGCCCCTGTCTACGACACAGCCATCTCCCCGTGTCCCCGGCCTGATCCTCGGCGGTGTCGAACCATCCCCCATCGCACCGACGCCGCCTCCGACAACCAACCCAAACCCGCCGGTGACGATCGGCCCCTCCCCCACAAATATTCCTCCCCCGTCGCCACCGCTACCTACGCCGGTAAATACAGGCGGTCCGACTACACCGACCGGCGGAAGAGGGCGTGGAATCGCGATCGGCACACCCACTGATGGAGTGTTTGGGTCACCTAACGGTACGGCGCGCCCAATGCCGCCTGGTGGTGTAATCGGGGGAATGCCGGGCAGGAGTCTCGGTCAGCCAGGTACTAGCGGCAGACAACCAACTCAGGTGAACCCTGTCGGTGGAGTCATTGGCCCTAGCGCTGGAGGTCGACCCGGAGCTACTGGTCGACTCGCAGGCACCACTAGCCAACCCTTGGGTGGAACGCCGGGACGTAGCTTAGAACGGGTTGAGGATTCGCCAAGCTCGGCACGATGGGACCCAGACAACCCTTGGGAAACCGCTAAGGGCGTGTCACCCGTGCTCGTTCCGCTAGCCGACCAGCCTATTGATCCTGGCCCGGCGATTGGCCTCCGCTAGTGTGGCCCGAAAGGTCTAGGTTGGTCGGCTTAGCACTTGCAACGATCATCATCAACGCCTTAACAACCGGCCCAGCCAGAGCTGACGATGTTCGCGAGGACCAATGGCATCTGAGCGAATTGAGGGTCAACGAGGCGAATCGCCTCTCAACTGGACAAGGCGTCGTGGTTGCAGTCGTCGACAGCGGGGTAGATTCTCACCCAGATCTACATCGCAACCTTCTGAACGGCGGGTCAGTCCTGCCAAGTCGCTTGGATACGGGCAGAGGCGATCCGAACGGCCACGGCACTGTGATGGCGAGTCTAATTGCTGCCCACGGACGGTCTAATGAGTCCGGCGTGGCTGGCATTGCTCCCGCCGCGAAGATATTACCTGTTCGCGACTCCGACGCTGAAGGACGCGGAAATAGTATCCGGTCCGCTGAAGCCATCGAGTGGGCCACCACACACGGCGCAAAGATTATCAACTTCTCTAAAGCCGTTTCACCTAGCCTTGCATTGCAGGCGGCAATCAAAAGCACTCAGGCAAGCGACGTGCTTGTCATAGCCGCCTCCGGCAACAAGGGACAGGACGTCGTCGCTGCATATCCGGCCGAAATGCCAGGCGTTCTTTCAGTCGGCGCGGCTGGCCGGAACCGCAAAGCCGCTCCGTTTACCAAGCCCGGCAGGAATGTACAGATTTGCGCACCTGGGGTCGACATCGAGGGGGCAAAACCCGGGGGTAAGTATTCGATAGGTAGTGGTACCTCTCAAGCCACGGCAATCGTTTCGGGGGCTGCCGCCCTCGTCCGCGCCAAATTCCCCACCCTAACCGCCCAACAAGTCATCGCTCGCCTAACCTCCACCGCAACCGACATAGGCAAACCCGGCCGCGACAACCAATGCGGCTACGGCCTCCTCAACATCGTCGCCGCCCTAACCGCCCCCACCACCCCCCAACCAGCAACCTCCCCCACACCCCCGACAACCACCCCCACATCACCCCAGGCAGCACCCCCGACGCCCAACCCGGAGCCCGACCCCGCCAACACCCCCCTCCTGGCCGGCGGCATCATCGGCGCACTGGCGACCACCGGACTAGTAGCGTTCTTCCTGATCAGACGGCGCCGATCCGCCTAGCGCATCCTCCTAGCGCGACAAACGCCGCCGAGACACACTGCGCCCGGCACCGAAAGCGCCGCCCGGGCTTGTAGCGTGAATTCTCGTGCAGACCGAAATCTCGTACCGCTTGGTTCTCGCCTCGGCCAGCCCCGCTCGCCGGGCGTTGCTCACGTCCGCCGGCATCGACGTCGACGTGCTCGTCAGTGGCGTCGACGAGTCCGTGGTGGAGGCGGAGGACGCGTACACCCTGAGCCTTGCCCTGGCGCGCATGAAGGCGCGCACCGTGGCCGCGCGCATGCAGGCCGATCCGGGGGTGTTCGTGTTGGGGTGTGATTCGGTGCTGGCGTTCGACGGGGACGTTCTCGGCAAGCCGGCGGACGCGGCGGAGGCGGTGAAGCGGTGGCAGGCCATGCGCGGCCGGTCCGGTGTGCTGCACACCGGGCATCACCTTACCGACCTGGTCAGTGGGCGGCAGGCCGAGGAGGTGGGCACCACCGTCGTGCACTTCTCCGACATCTCGGATGAGGAGATCGAGGCGTACGTGGCCAGCGGGGAGCCGTTGCGGGTCGCCGGCGCGTTCACCATCGACGGGCGGGGCGGGGCGTTCGTGGAGCGCATCGAGGGGGACGCGGGCAACGTGGTCGGGTTGTCGTTGCCGTTGTTGCGGCGGTTGCTGGCTCAGCTGGATGTGTCCATCACGCAGTTGTGGCGCGACTAGAGTCTGGCTCATGTCCTTCGAGCCGTTGACGTTGACGCCGGAACTGCACACCTACCTGCTTGCGCACAGCACGCCGCCGGATGCGGTGGTGGCCGAGTTGATCGCGGAGACCAGGGCGGCGCTGCCGGGCAACGCGACCATGCAGGTGGGGCCGGAACAGGCCGCGTTCCTGCGGCTTCTGACCAGTGTGATGGGGGTACGCCGGGCCGTCGAGGTGGGCACGTTCACCGGACTGTCGTCGCTGTCCATCGCCCGGGGGCTGGCCGACGGTGGGCGGCTCACCTGCTTCGACGTGTCGGAGCAGTTCACCGATGTGGCGCGCCGCTACTGGAAGCGGGCCGGTGTGGACGACCGGATCGAGTTGCGGATCGGGCCGGCCGCGGATCGGCTGGCCGAGTTGCCCGCCGAGCCGCACCTGGATCTGGCGTTCATCGACGCCGACAAGGAGGGGTACGTCACCTACTGGCAGGAGCTGGTCCCGCGGGTCCGGCCGGGTGGTCTGCTCCTGGTCGACAACGTGCTGTGGTCCGGGCGGGTGCTCGACCCGCAGGGCGGGAGCGACCAGGCGGTGGCCGCGTTCAACGACGTGGCGCTCGCCGACGACCGGGTGGAGTTGGTGATCCTCCCGATCGCCGACGGCCTCACCATGGCCCGCAAGTTGGCGGGCTGACGCTCAGCGCACGCTGCGGGCGAACTCGCGTGCCGCCCACACCACCGCGAGCACGGCCAGCACGGCCATGATGACCAGTCCCTGCCAGACGTCGGGCGAGCCGAGGTCGCCGCGGAACAGCGCCCGGGTGCCGTCGACCGCCCAGGAGAACGGGTTCCAGTCGGCGACGCCCTGCAGCCAGCCGGGGGCGAACGTCAGCGGGAGCAGGATGCCGGAGAGCAGCAGCACCGGCTGGGCCACCGTGTTCATCAGCGGCGCCAGCGCGTCCTCGCTCTTCACCCGCAGCGCCACGCCGTAGGAGACGGCCGACGTCATCAGGGAGATGAGGGCCAGCATGAGGTACGCCAGCAGCAGGTAGCCGATGAACACGCGCAGGTCGAACAGCAGGGCCAGCAGCGTGATGATGACCGCCTGGGCGATCAGGGACACCACGTCGCGCAGGGACCGGCCGAGCAGCAGCGCGAGGCGGCTGACCGGGGTGACCCGGGACCGTTCGATCACGCCGGCCCGGAGTTCGGCGATCAGGCCGAAGCCCTGGAACAGTCCGCCGAAGATGGCGAGCAGGACCAGCAGGCCGGGCACGAAGATCTCGTACGCCTCGGCGTTGGAGTTGACCTGCAGCGCCGGCTTCAGCAGCGGCGCGAACAGCAGCAGGTACATCACCGGCTGGAACACGCCGACGAAGATCCAGACCGGGTTGCGGAGCAGGAGCTGCATCTGGCGTTCGAAGATCAGTCCGGTGTCGCGCAGCAGTTTCATGGTTCAGTCCTCCCGCAGCGATCGGCCGGTCTTGGTCAGGAACACGTCGTCCAGGCTCGGCCGGTGCAGTTCGATCGTGCCGAGTGGCACGTCGCCGGCGTCGAGGGCGCGCAGGATCAGCGGGATGGCGGTGGCGCCGTCGTCGACGTACAGCCGTACCCCGTCGTCGTGGGTCTCCAGTTTGTTCACGAACGACGCGGTGTCCAGTACCTCCGCGGCGGTCGCCGCGGCACCGGCCGGCAGGCCGACCCGCACCACGTCGCCGGAGATCTCCCGCTTCAGGGCGGCGGGTGTGCCGGACGCGACGATCTCGCCGTTGTCCATGATGGAGAGGCGGTCGCAGAGCGCGTCGGCCTCCTCCAGGTAGTGGGTGGTGATGAAGACCGTCATGCCTTCGGTTCGCAGGCGGCGGATCTCGTCCCACATGTGTGCGCGGCTCTGCGGGTCGAGACCGGTGGTGGGCTCGTCGAGGAACACCACGCTGGGTTCGTGGATGATGCCGAGTGCGATGTCGACGCGGCGCCGCTGGCCGCCGGAGTAGGTCTTGCACTTGCGGTCCGCGTACTCGCTGAGCTGGAAGCCGTCCAGGACGCGCTGCGCGCGGGACAGGGCTTCGGACTTGCGTACGCCGTAGAGCCGGGTCTGCAGCACCAGTTCCTCGCGGGCGGTGGAGTCGTCCCAGGTGCTGCCGCCCTGAGCAACGTACCCGATCCGGCGGCGCACCTCGCCGGGGTCCTTGAGCAGGTCGGCACCCGCCACGGTGGCGGAGCCGCCGTCCGGCTCGATCAGCGTGGCGAGCATCCGCAGCGTGGTGGTCTTGCCGGCCCCGTTCGGTCCGAGGAAGCCGAAGATCTCGCCCTCGGCCACGTCCAGGTCGACGCCCCGGACGGCGTCGACCACCTTTTTCTCCCGTCCCTGCCGGGACGTGAAGGACTTGCGCAGGCCCCTCGTTTCGATCATGAATTCCCCCAAATTGTCAGGGGGCAGCCTATGGCCGTCAACGTCGACTAGTCAAACTTGATTATGCGTCATCCGTCGGCAGGTAGGGCTCGTCCGACTCGATCCGCGCCGCGGTCCGCTCGCACCAGCGGATCTCCGCCTCGGAGCGTTCGATGGTCAGCTCCCACATCCAGGACACGAACGTCGGCTTCGTCTGGAACCAGTCCGCCTTCTGCGCCTCCCGCAGCCGCTCCACACCGGCCTGGAGCTGCGCGGCCCGGCTCCGCAACGCGGCCGACGCCTCCGGGCGGGGCAGCACCGGCAGGAACGAGAAGGCGGCCATGAACGGGTCCGGCGGGGTGGACAGGTGCCACCAGTTGCCGCGCAGCAGGGTCATGAACTCCTCCGCGCCCTTCGCCGTGATCTCGTACGTGGTCCGGGCCGGCCGGGCGCCCACCTGCTCGGTCGCCACCTCGCGCAGCAGTTCCTCCTCGGTGAGCTTGCGCAGGGCGTGGTAGATCGAGCCGGGCTTCACGTTCGCCCACTTGTCGGCGTCCCAGTTCAGCAGCTCGCGGCGCACGTCGTAGCCGTGCACCGGCTGCATCCACTGGACCACGCCGAGAATCATCATGCGAGTTGCGGACACCCGCTCAGCGTAATAGCCAAACTTGACTGCACGCGCGGAGCGCCGGTGGGTCACCTAAGCTCTGCCTGTGCGCAAGGTATTGATCGCGAACCGTGGCGAGATCGCCGCCCGGGTCATTCGCGCCTGCTCGGATGCGGGTCTGGCCAGCGTCGCCGTCTACGCCGACGCCGACCGGGACGCCCCGCACGCGCGGCTGGCCGACGAGTCCTACGCGCTGGGCGGCGAGACCGCCGCGGACACCTATCTCCGCATCGACAAGCTCCTCGACGTCGCCGCGCGCAGTGGCGCCGACGCGGTGCACCCCGGCTACGGCTTCCTCTCCGAGAACGCCGACTTCGCGCAGGCCGTACTGGACGCGGGGTTGACCTGGATCGGTCCCACCCCGGCCGCCATCCGCGATCTGGGCGACAAGGTGACCGCCCGGCACATCGCGCAGCGCGCGGGCGCGCCGCTGGTTCCGGGGACACCCGACCCGGTGGCGGACGCCGACGAGATCGTCGCGTTCGCCCGGCAGCACGGCCTGCCCGTGGCGATCAAGGCGGCGTTCGGCGGAGGTGGCCGCGGACTGAAGGTGGCCCGCACGATCGAGGAGATCCCGGCGCTGTTCGAGTCCGCCACCCGCGAGGCGGTCGCGGCGTTCGGGCGCGGCGAGTGCTTCGTCGAGCGCTACCTCGACCGTCCCCGGCACGTCGAGGCCCAGGTCCTCGCGGACACGCACGGCAACGTCGTGGTGGTCGGCACGCGCGACTGCTCGCTGCAGCGCCGCCACCAGAAACTGGTGGAGGAGGCCCCCGCGCCGTTCCTCACCGACGAGCAGCGCGCGCAGATCCACACCAGCGCCAAGGCCATCTGCCGGGAGGCCGGCTACCACGGCGCCGGCACCGTGGAATACCTGGTCGGTCAGGACGGCACCATCTCCTTCCTGGAGGTGAACACGCGCCTGCAGGTGGAGCACCCGGTGAGCGAGGAGACCGCCGGCATCGACCTGGTCCGGGCCCAGTTCCGGATCGCGGCCGGGGAGCCGCTGGAGCACACCGAGGATCCGGCACCGCGCGGGCACGCCATCGAGTTCCGCCTCAACGGCGAGGACCCGGGCCGCAACTTCCTGCCCGCGCCCGGCACGGTCACGGCCCTGACCTGGCCCACCGGCCCCGGCGTGCGGGTCGACCCGGGCGTCGAGTCCGGCAGCGTCGTCGGCGGCAACTTCGACTCCCTGCTCGCGAAGATCATCGTCACCGGCGCCACCCGCGAGGAGGCGCTCGCCCGGTCCCGCCGGGCGCTGGACGAAACCGTGGTCGAGGGCATCGCCACGGTGCTGCCGTTCCACCGGCTGGTGGTGCGCGACCCGGCGTTCGCCGACACGTTCACCGTGCACACCCGCTGGATCGAGACCGAGTGGACCGGCGGCGTCGCCCCGTTCCAGGCGCCGGCGCCGGCCGGCGCCGACACCGCCGGGCGCGAGACCGTCGTGGTCGAGGTGGGCGGCAAGCGCCTCGAGGTCACCCTCCCCGCCGGCACCCTTTCCGGTACGCGGACCGCCCAGCACCGGCCGGTCCCGCGCCGCACCGGTACCGGCCACACCGCCACGCCGGCCGGTGACGCCGCCGCCCTCACCGCCCCGATGCAGGGCACGGTCGTGAAGGTCGCCGTGCAGAACGGCGACGAGGTGGCAGAGGGCGACGTGATCGTGGTGATCGAGGCGATGAAGATGGAGCAGCCGTTGCCGGCGCACCGCTCCGGCACGGTCTCGGGATTGTCGATCGAGGTCGGTGCCACGGTCACGCCGGGCGCCCCGATCTGCGTCATCGAGTGATCCGGACGACGACGTTGGTGTGCCACTGGAGCGCTCCAGTGGCACACCAACGTCGTTACGCGCCGGCCCCTACCGGCACAGGGAAGCGTTCACCGTGGTGTCCAGTGGGGACCGGTCACCCAGGGCGTCCAGCTCGTTGACGACCAGGACCATGCCGCGGCCGTCGTCGAGGAAGCCGACCCGGCTGACGAACCCGTGGATGGTGCCGCCGTGCCCCCACGAGACCCGGCCGCACGCCAGTTCGGTGCGGAAGATGCCAAGGCCGTAGCTCGCGGTCACGCCGGGGGCCGGGGAGCCCGCCGGGACCGTCGTACGCATCTGCTTGAGCTCGGCGGGCCTGAGCAGCTTGCCGCGCAGCAGCGCGGTGTAGAACCGGGCGACCTCACTCGGCGTGGAGATCATCTGGCCGGCCGCCCAGCCCCAGGACGGGTCCATCACGGTGACGTCGGTCCAGGGCGCGCCCTCCTCGACGCCGCGGAAGTATCCGTGCGGGTGACGCCCCCGGATCTTCTGCTCCCCGACCCCGGGGAAGTAGGTGTCACGCAGGCCGAGGGGCTGGACGATCCGCTTGTCGATCTGCTCGGCCAGGGGACGGCCGGTGACCTTCTGGATGATCAGACCGGCCAGGATGTAGTTGGTGTTGCTGTAGCTCCACTCCCCGCCCGCCGGGGCGCCCTTCTGCGTGAACGCGAGATCCAGCAGTTCCCGGGGCTCGAGGTACCGGTGGTGGTACTTGGGGAAGTCCAGCACCATGGCGTCGGTGTAGTTGGGCAGACCACTGGTGTGCTGCAGCAGCTGCCGCACGGTGATCTTCCGGCCGTCGATGCCGTCGCCGCGGACCAGGTTCGGCAGGTACGTCTCGACCGGGCTGTCCAGCTTGACCTTGCCCTCGCCGACCAGTTGCAGCGTGACCACCGCGACGAACGGCTTGGTGCCGCTGCCGATCCGGACCTGACCGTCGACGGGGACCTTCCTGGTGGTGTTCCGTTCGGCCACGCCGGCCGTGTAGTCCCGGCCGGTGCCGTCGGCGGCGCGGACGTGCGCGAGCGCGCCGGGGACACCGCTCGCGATCAGTCCGTCGAGGTCGCGCTGTACCGCGTCGCGCGGCTTCGCGGCATGCGAGGGGGCGGCGGTCAGGGCACCACTCAGCGCGAAACCGCCCAGTGTGGCGAGGACGGCCACACTCGTCGCGGCACGTCGGCGCCGGGAGGGGCGGGTGGTGGACAGGCGTGGGGACATGAGTCGCTCCTTGCACCGTGCGGTTCGGGTCGTTTGCGATGTTCAGCCTCGACCCGAACGGGCGCGCGATCGATCCAGGGAGCTGCCGTCACGGGGTAGTGCCTGCGCCACCACGGTCGGATTGCCGACTCGTGGGGAGGGGCCGTAGATCGGGCCGCCGGTACGGGACCTACCGACGGCCCGGCACCGACACACCAGGAACGGGGGACCCGGTGTTTCGGGCAGCCCCCACGGTACGCCGCTCCACCGGAGGGCCGCACCGGCGGCCGGGCAAAACGGGGCTGCCGAGATCACGCACATGCGTCAGACTGAACAGATTCGGTCGGGAAACCGGCTGCGCATTTGCCACCAGTCCGTAGCGTGTCCGGCATCACCGCCCGAGGGCCCCGATCAAGGCGCATCCTGATCTCAGCGCATTCTCAGGGCCACCCCTACAGAATGTGATGACTTCTCCCAGCTTCGAGGTGGCCGTCCGATGACCGACCTGTTGACCATGATGGCAACACCGGCCTGGGCGTACCTTGCTATTTTCGGCTTCCTCGCGATCGACGCGATGGTCCCGGTGGTGCCGATCCAGGCCATCATGATCACCTCAGGTGCACTCACCGTGTATGGCAACCTGAGCCTGCCGCTGGTCATCGCGGTCGGCGCGCTGGGGATGTTCGCCGGCGACTCGATCGCGTTCGTTCTGGGTCGCACCGCCGGACAATCGGGCAACAATCACTGGCTCGGCGTCCGCCTGGCCGCGTTACGCAGCCGCTTCGCGCCCAAGCACGAGGACGGCCTGCCGACCACGTCGCGGACCCGCCGCGCCGCCGCCCGCGCCACCCGCGGCCTGCGCCGGCCGGGCCCGCTGGTGCTGTTGCTCTGCCGGTTCGTGCCGGGCGGGCGGATGGCGGCCGGCTACCACGCCGGGCGGTCCAGCTACCCGATCAAATTCTTCGTGGCGTACGACGGCGGCGCCGCCCTGGCCTGGGCGACGTACGGCGGCCTGGTGGGGCACATCGGCGGCACCGCGGTGACCCAGTCGGCGTGGCGGCTGTTCGCCATCGCCGCCACCGCCGCGGTCATCTTCGGCACCGCGGGCTGGATCCTGGCCCTGTTCGGCGGCCGCAAGGGCACCCACGACTCCACCGAGCCGGGTTCCGCCACGGAGACACCGGCCCGCGTACACCACTGACCCGTTACTGGAGTTCGTGCTGCATCAGCTGGCGGGCGGCCTCGGCGATGGAACCGGACAGCGACGGATAGATGGTGATGGTGTGGGCCAGCTGGTCCACGGTGAGGTTGTTCTCGATCGCCATGGTGATCGGCAGGATCAGCTCGCTGGCCTTGGGTGCCACCACCACGCCGCCGACGATCTGCCCGGTCGCCGGGCGGCAGAACAACTTCACGAAGCCGTCGCGCAGCCCGGCCATCTTGGCCCGCGCGTTGCCGGTCAGCGGCAGCATCACCTGCCGGGCCGGGATCTTGCCGGCGTCCACGTCGTTCTGCGAGACGCCGACCGTGGCGAGTTCCGGGTCGGTGAAGACGTTCGCCGACACGGTACGCAGCCGCAGCGGCGCCACCGCCTCACCCATCGCGTGCCAGATCGCGATCCGGCCCTGCATGGCGGCCACGCTGGCCAGCGGCAGCACCCCGGTGCAGTCGCCGGCCGCGTAGATGCCCGGCACGTTGGTACGGGACACCCGGTCCACCGTGACGTACCCGCCGTCGGCGACCTGCACGCCGTACTCGCGCAGGCCCAGGTCGGCGGTGTTCGGTACGGCACCGACCGCCATCAGCGCGTGTGAGCCCTCGACCGTGCGGCCGTCGGCGAGCGTGACCAGCACGCCGTCGCCGGTGTTCGCGACCGAGGCGGCCCGGGACTGGTTCAGGATCGTCATGCCGCGGTCGCGGAACACCCGTTCGATCGCCATGGCGGCGTCCGCGTCCTCGTGCGGCATCACCCGCTCGCGGCTGGACACCAGCGTCACCTGGACGCCCATGGCCAGGTAGGCGCTGGCGAACTCGGCGCCGGTCACGCCGGAGCCGATGACGATCAGGTGGTCGGGGAGTGCCGGCAGGTCGTACACCTGGCGCCAGTCCAGGATCCGCTCGCCGTCCGGCACCGCGCTGGACAGCACCCGCGGCGTCGCCCCGGTGGCGATCAGCACCGTCGCGGCGTCCACCGCGTACGTCTCGCCACCCACCGGCGTGATCAGTACCTGGTGGGTGTGGCCCAGCGTGTCCTCGCCCATCCGGGCCCGGCCGGTCACCACGTCCACGCCGGCCTTGACCAGCTTGGCCTGGATGTCGCCGGACTGGGCCAGTGCCAGCCGCTTCACCCGGGTGTGCACGGCGGCCGCATCGATCTGCACCGCCTCCAGACCGGCCGACCGGATGCCGAACTGCTCGTTGTGGCGGTATCCGGTCACCACCTCGGAACTGGCGATGAACGTCTTCGACGGCACGCAGTCGGAGAGCACACAGGCCCCGCCGGCACCGTCGGCCTCGACGAGGGTGACCTCCGCATCGAGTTGCGCCGCCACCAGGGCCGCCTCGTACCCGCCGGGTCCCCCGCCGATGATCACGATCCGACTCACTGCGCCCCTACCTTCACGAAACCAGTATCAAGTGTGCCGACACGCACCCCTCGTATTCTCCCCTACGCGGTCATCCGGCTATCGTCATCGCCGTGCGTCATTACGCCGCGTATGGCTCTAACCTGGATCCGGCCCGTATGCGGGCCTACTGTCCGCACTCACCGATGGTCGGGGTGGGGTGGATAGAAGGCTGGCGCCTGACCTTCGCCGGCGAGGGCGACATGGGCTGGGAGGGCGCGGTCACCACGATCGTGGAGTCGCCCGGCGACCGCGTCTTCGTGTCGGTCTACGACGTCCACCCCTGGGACGCCGCCCAGCTCGACGAGGTGGAGGGCGTGACCGCGGGCGCGTACCAGAAGCTCACCGTGCGGGTGGTGACGCTGGAGGGCGAGTTCAGCGCCTGGGTGTACGTCTTCGACGGGTACGAGGGCGGCCTGCCCACCGCGTGGTACCTCTCCGAGATCGCCAACGCGGCGGAGAAGGCGGGCGCCCCCGACGACTACGTTGCGGAGTTGCGGGCGCGGCCGACGCGCACGTCCACGCCGGAGATCTAACGGGCCGCCGCTACCGTCCGTTGATAGATGTTCGCCTCGTACAGCGGGTACATCCCCACCGAGCGGTACAGCCGGGCCGCCTCCGTCGGGTTCGCCAGGTCCACGCCGAGGCCGCCTTCCTTGCGGCCCTTGGCGGCGTACACCGCGAACGCCTGGCGCAGCAGTGCGCCGCCCACCCCGCGCCGGCGGTACGGCCGGAGCGTGGCGAGCGCCTTGATCCAGCCGGCGTTGTCCTCCGCACCCACGTCGCTGGACTGCAGCACCCCGGCCCACTGACCGTCGACCTCGCCGATGAACCACTCGTCGTACGCGATGCTGCTCTCCCCGGCCAGCTGCTCCCGCCAGGTCTCGTACGTCGTGGCCCGGTGGTCGCTGTCCCGGAACGCCTCCTCGATGGTGGCGTGGAACCGGCGCATCTCGGCCTCGTCGTCCGGGTTGACCGTGCGGATGGTGATCCCGGCGGGCGGCTCCGGTGGCGTCGGCGAGACGTCGGCCAGCGGCAGGATCATCCGCGCGTGCCGCTTGAGGAACGTGAACCCGGCCTCGGTGAGCGTGTCGATCCACGGCTGTTCGGTCGGGATGGCCCCGGCCCGCACCGTGTACCGGTCGTGCCCGAACGTCACGGCCCGCTCGGCGGCCCGCCGCAGAATCAGCGCCAGCAGCGGGCGCAGGGCCGGCACTCCGCGGTCCGGCCAGGCGTACACCTCGATGAAGTCGCGGGCGTCGCCGGTCGCGTTGTACGGGTACGCCCAGCCGACGATCGCGCCGTCCGCGTCCAGGGCGACCCAGCAGTCCGTGGCCATGTCGGTGTTCGGCGCGGTGAGCATCTCCCGCACCTCCTCGGCCGTGAAGTCCGGCTCGCCGACCGAGGCGATGTCGCTGGCGTGCACCAGCTTGAGGATCTCCGGCACGTCGTCCAGGGTCGGGCGGCGCGTCGACCAGCCCTCGGGAAGCTCGCTCACAGGCGCATCGGACCACACCCGGACCGGCGGCGAAACCGATTTACCCGACCAGCCGGTGGTTGAGCGACTCCAGCAACCCGATCAGCTCCACCCGCTCGGCGCGGTCCAGATGCCCGTACGCCTGCCCGGCCAGCGCGTTCGCCACCGACTCGGCCCACATCAGCCGCCGGGTGAGCGGCCCGGCCGGCGGGTACGGCGGCTGCCAGCCGAACGCCACCGCGCCGGTCTCGCCCTCCGGCCCGGCGATGATGGCCTGCAGCGGGGTCAGCCCGGACGCCCGCACCGCCACCACGTGCACGCCCATCCGGTGCTCGTGCAGCAGGTGCAGCATCACCGCGGCCAGCGCGCCCGGGGTGTGGTCCGGCACCGGCATCGACCGCCACGCCGCGAACAGCGGCAGCCCGGCCGCGTCCACCGCCGTCACCACCCGCTTGGCCAGGTCCAGCAGGCGTCCCAC
Organism: Jidongwangia harbinensis; assembly: GCF_020216025.1. Classification (GTDB taxonomy): domain Bacteria; phylum Actinomycetota; class Actinomycetes; order Mycobacteriales; family Micromonosporaceae; genus Actinoplanes; species Actinoplanes harbinensis. The sequence continues at coordinate 25,902 of NZ_JAIWNC010000065.1, forward strand.
CCGGGGGAAGTCGCCGATGTGGTCGTCGCCCCAGCGGCACAGCTCGTGCAGGTGCCAGGTGGCCACCTCCATCGGCTCGGTGGTCTTCGCCGCCGCCTCCCAGCCGTCGGTGACCGCCTCCGGCGCGATGAAGCCGATCGCCGCCGCGACCGTCTCGGGCCGGACGTCGCCGAGCGCGCCCGCGCGGGCCGACACGTGGTACGCCCACCCGGACAGGCCGAGCAGACGGGCGCGGCGCAGCGTCTGCGGGGATTCGGCGAAGGCACCCACCACCTGAGCCAGTCCCGGCTTGGCATTCGCGGCTGCCTGTTCCGGAGTCACGCGCCCGATTCTGCTCTGCCTGACCGGTTCTGGAAAATGGTGGTCACTCCAGGTCCTCGGCCTCGAGATCTTCCAGGGCCGCCTGGACGTCGCCGACCCGCCGCCGCGCCGCGGCCGTCTCCCGTTCGGCGGTGCGTCGCGCCAGCTTGCGCCGGGCCACGTCGGCCTGCGCCTCGGCCCGGCGGCGTTCCAGCTCGGCCAGCTCCGCGTCCAGATCCTCGACGAGATGACCTGCGTCACGTTCCGCGCCCTCGGCCCGCTCCAGCTGGGCGTCCGCCCGGCTCTCCGCCGCCTGCGCCTGGGCCAGCTCGCGCCGGAGTTCGCGTACCCGCTGGGCCCGTTCCCGCCGGCGCCGCTCCGCCGCGGCCCGTTCCCGCGCGCTGAGCCGGACCGGCTCCGCGGATTCCTCGTCGTCCTCCTCCGCCGCCTCCTCGTCGGCCTCGTCGCCGGCCGCCGGTTCGTCGTCCTCCGCGGTGATCAGCCGCAGCCGCGGGCGGGGCACCTCGCCGAAACCGGCATACGTCGCGGCCCGGATCAGCCGCCCGGTCTGCACCTGTTCGGCGATCTCCGGCTCGGCCATCGCCGCGGTCAGCGTGGCCTCCACCTCGGCCAGCGGCAGCTTGCCCGAGGTCAGCGACGGGTCCTCCGCCACCGCCAGCTTGCGGGCCGCCGCCACCAGCGCGGACACCACCTGGCGCCGCTGCGTGGTCAGCTCCCGCAGCTCGTCGCCCTGCAGGCTGCGCTGCGCCGCGCGCATCGCCGTGGCCAGCTCGACCAGTTCGTCGATCAGTTCCGGGCGGCGCAGCGCCAGCAGGTTCACCAGCCAGGCCGCCACGGTCGGTTTGCGCAGGGCGGCCAGGCGCTTCGCGGTGACCGCGTCACCGGCCCGCTTGGCGTCGGCGATCGCCGCGGACCGGGCCGCGACGAAGCCGTCCGGCGGCGCCTCGTACAGGCCCCGGATCAGGTCGTCGATGGCGGTGGACACGTCAGTCGATCGTGGTGCCGGGCGCCACGTGCGCGTACTCGGTGCCGGACAGGTTCTGCAGATGGCCGTCGCAGATCTTCGCGCCGGTCTCGTTGAGCAGCGCGTCGTGCAGCGCGTACGCCCGTCGAGGTCGCACCGCCCGGACGAAGTCGATGGACTCCATCAGCTTCGCCCAGGGCGCGTGCAACGGTACGAACAGCGTGTCCACGCCGGCGTCCTCCGGCACGAAGAACGAGTCACCCGGGTGGTACACCGTGCGGTCGCCGTCCCCGATCAGGTAGCCCAGGTTCGCCACCCGCGGGATGTCCGGGTGGATCAGCGCGTGCTGCCCGCCGTACGCCCGCACCGGAAAGCCCGCGGCCACGAACGCCGCACCCGCGTCCACCGCCGTGACCGCCTCGCCGATCGCGTCCAGCATCGGCCGCACCTGCGGGTGCACGAAGATCCGCAGCTCCGGCCGCCGCTGCACCGCCTCGGTGAGCGCGCCGACGTCCAGATGGTCGGCATGCTCGTGGGTGATCAGCACGGCATCCGCGCCGTCCAGGGCCGAACGTTCGCTGAACGCGCCCGGGTCGACGACCAGCACCGCGCCGTCGCCCTCGACCCGCAGGCAGGAATGCGTGTACTTCGTGACGCGCACGGGACCCCTCCGCAGCCAAATCGTGACTCCTCATCCCGCAGTCTGCCGGAACCGACGGACGTGTGCCGCACGTCCCAGGTCGCACAGGCTCACGGGGTTCGGAGGAAGCCATGCGTAACACACGACTACTTCTCGGCACAGTATTGATAGCCGGTGTCGCCCTCTCGGGATGCGGCGGCGCCGGATCACAGGACAATTCGGCCTCGTCCGCCGGCGCGCCCGGCATGGCCGGACCGGCACCGGCCGAAGCGCCGGCCGCCGAACAGCAACGGAACCAGCCGGCCAAGGCACCCAACCTCAGCGTCGACCAGCGGTCGATCGTCTACACCGGCTCCATCACGGTACGGGTGAAGAACGTGACCACGGCCGCCGCCCAGGCCACCGGCATAGCCACCGCCGCCGGGGGCTTCGTCGGCGCGGACAACCGGCACAGCGGCGACGGCGCCGACAACGCCACGCTGGAGTTGCGGGTCCCCGCGGCCAAATTCGCCCCGGTGGTCGAGCAGCTGTCCAAACTGGGCACCGAGGAACTCCGCGGCATCAACACCGAAGACGTCACCGAACAGGTGGTGGACCTCGACGCGCGGATCGCCGTACAACAGGCCCGGCTGGACAGCGGCCGCCGGCTGCTGGCCCAGGCGAAGTCCCTCGACGACCTGGTCATGCTGGAGAAGGAGGTGGCCACCCGGGAGTCCGACCTGGCCTCCCTGCAGGCCAAGAAGCGCCGCCTGGCCGACCTCACCGCGCTGTCCACCATCACCGTGGTGCTCCTCGACCCCGACGCGGCAACCGCCGAGGGCGACGAGGGACCGCCCGGCTTCCTGGCCGGCCTGCAGGGCGGTTGGACCGCGCTGCTGGCGTCGCTCGCGGTGCTGGTGACCGTGTTGGGGGCGGTACTGCCCTGGCTGATCGCGCTCGGCCTGCCCGTCTGGGGCGTGATCTGGGCGGTGCGCCGGCTCGGGCGGCGACGGTTGGCCGCGCCGGCGCTGGCCGAGGCCTACCCATCGGGTACGCGGCAGGGACCGTTGCCAGGATCGCGGCAACCGGGCGGGCCCGCTGGTTCGCGGGCGGAGTCCGAAGCCGGGCCGGGCACACCGCCTGGTGAACAGCCCGGGTCGTCGCCCAGTGGCCCGACCGGGCCGCCCCGGGGCGCCTAGGGATCGCGGGCCGGCTGACGGCCGGAGGCACCGGACCTAACTTGAGTTTTAACGTGTGGCGGGGTTGCATCGACCCTGGTTGATCATGAGGACAGCCCTTGATTGATCATCTTCTTGTCTAGGGAAGAAGATCCACACCAAGGGCTGTCTGGTGATTAGTGTGCATG
>NZ_JAIWNC010000066.1 GCF_020216025.1 Jidongwangia harbinensis
CGTGCTGGCCGCGCAACGCCGCGAACGAGCCCGAGTCCGCAGCGAACGCCAGCAACGCTGGGGGCGACCCCGGACCAAGGCAGCCTGACGGGTCAGACCCGGTGAACGTTCGCGGCCAACGCACTAGACGCGGCAGGCGTCCCGCTCCGCCGCGGTCTTGAGTTCCTTCAGCCAGGCCTCAAGGCCATCCCCGAGATAGGCGGTCGCGGTGGGCACGTCCGCCTCGACCTGGGCACCGTTCCAGGTTTCCTCCGTGCGTACCAGCACACCCCGTCTCGTCTCGGTGAAGTTCCAGACGTGGACGCCCTTGTCGATGCTCAACCCGTCACCGACGGCCGGACCCGTCCAGCGGATGCACTGCTGGTGTCTCAGTTGCTGGACCGTGGAGGTGATGACCAGAGTCGTGGCGGGCGTCGTGGGGGTTTCGAGGACCGGAGTGGTCCACCGGAACTGCGACCCCACGCGGAAGCGGCCGGAATCGAGCCTCTGACTGGTGGCGACCGCGGTCTGCCATGCCGGCCAGTCGGCGACGTCGGTCTGCAGGTTCCAGATCGTCCGCAGCGGCGCCTTGATCAGCATCTCGGTCCGGTAGCGGATCTTCGCCGTCGCATCGACGCCTTGACCGCCGCACGTCAGCGGCCGGTGAACGCCGCCACCGGTGGCGGCGTTCGCCTGCGTGGCCACGCCCAGGACACCGGCCACCAACGATGTGGTGAATAGCGCGGCGAATACGCTTTTTCGGAGAGATCGAAGCGTCATTTCTTCTTCCTTGTAGCAGCGCAATCGCCGATCCTTTTGTCCGGCGATTCGCAACAGCATGTCGAGTCGTCTGGCGGCTCGCGTCGGCAATACGTACGTAGGTACGGGATCGGCCGGCGAAATAGCGTTCGTAGTAGCCCTGAAGGATCATCCTGATCTATGTTGCACATCGTCGGACCGGCCATCGGTTCGGCGCCGGATCACCGGCATGCGCATGCGAAAGGTAGGCCGTGCGGAGCTGGGCTGACTATGACGAACAGTTCACCGTCGATATCCGCGGTGACGAGAAGCCGTCCGCGTCGATCGCGCACACCTGGCTGTCGCTACCTACTGGCCGGGTGGTGGCCGCGGACCCGCTAGGGGCGGGGCACGACGATCCCCCGGCCCCCTTCGTTCAGGTCGTGCCGCCTGGCCGCTACCGGGTAGAACTCCTGGTCAGCAACGGTGAAGTCGCCGCAGCGCGCCTTGTGGTCCGGGACGAGCCGGCGGCCAGCTGGGAGCCGGCGCTGCCGGAGGGTTGCCCCGATGGCACCGGGTACGAGGTGAACGCGGGCACGGGGTGCTTCACCGACGAACGGACATTTCGGCATCTCTCCGGGATGCCCGGCGGCGACTGGCAGCTGACCCTGTTGGACGATCTCTCCTGGATGCGGGACGGGCCCACCGTCATAGCCCGCGCCGAGGTGGACGGCAGTTGCGGCGATGAGGGCGACGAGAATGTTCTGGTCGCGTTTCCGTCCGGTGCGGGTGACGGGATCTACGGAACCTGGGTCGGTCGTACGGCGCAAGGCGAGATCACCTGCTTCGTCACCGACTTCTTTCCGGACAAGTAACGCACATTCCACCACCCGCCGGCTATTCGATACTCGCCCTAGGGCATTCCCCAGAGTTGATCGGTCTAGCCTCCATTCGCGGTGGCAAACCGCCACCATGAAGGAGGATATCGATATGCGATCCCGTCTGGCTGTATCAGCCGTGACCACCGTCCTCGCGACGCTGGCTCTGGTATTCGGGCTCGGGGGGACGGCCCAAGCTGATACCCGCCCCCCGGTCACCGACGCGGAGTGTCGAGCGACCGGCGGTGCGGTCTTTCCGATTGGGCTTGCCGGGGCCGTCTGTCTCTGGCAGGGCCCCACCGGATGGGCCGACGGCGACTCCGCGAGCATCACGGACATCCGTCCGTGACCGCGCGGTCCCACCGGTTGCGCGGGCCTGGCAGGGCTTGGTCGTTCTAGCGACTGTGTCCGGTCATCGGCGATAGGTGCGCTCCGTGGGGCACGACAACCGGCCGCCTCCGCTTCACCGAAGCGGAGGCGGCCGGCCACGAACCGGCGTACGCACGATGGCCGCGGGCAACGCGGGCGCCAGGGAGCGGCGCAGCGCGGCCCCGCACCACGCGCCGGCGCCCGCGAGCAGCAACGCGGTCAGGACGGTTGCGACGAGCACCGTCCAGCCGTATCCGGGCGCGTTGATCGCCAGCGCACCGACCAGATCGGCGACGCCACCGAGGGCGCCCCGGACCCGCAGCGCGGTGGCAGCGACCCAGCCGGCGAGGGTGCCGGCCAGGATGGCGGCGAGGACCCGTCCACCGCGCAGGGCCGCGGCGACGGCGCCCGCCACCAACGACGTCGTCCACCACCAGCCCGGCAGCAACAGGATCAGGTCCGCCAGAAAGACGCCGGCCAGGACCAGCCAGTGGACGTGGCGTGCGGGCGTCACGGCTTCATCCTCCAGGTGATCGGTGCCGTTGCGGCGGTGACCTGCGGGCCGTACCGGATCGGCCACAGCTCTCCGGCACGCCAGGGTGTGATGCCGTTGGCGTACCAGGGGGACAACGGACTCTCGCTCTGCCCGCCGGGATAGACGGCGGAGGCCGCGCCGGTGCCCCAGTCCATGATGAAGCGCCAGCTGGCGCCGCCGGTGGACACCGAGGCGTCCGGCTTGCCGTCGCGGTAGAGCGCGCCGGCGGCGACGTTGATGGTGCGGTTGTCGCCGCCGCGCTGGTACGGTCCGGCGTCCAGCGGCGCCGCCTGCAACAGGGACGGAAACTGCACCGCCTGATGCTGGCCGTACGCCCAGGCCGCCAGGTCGGTGCCGTGGGTGGCGGTGAGGTGGGCGACGGTCGCCCGGTACGTCTGGCGCAACAGCGCGGTTGCGTCCCGCCGCGGTTGTCCGGGCGGGGTCAGATGGCGGTTGCCGGGATCGTGCACCAGCCAGCCCATGAGGGTGTCGAGCAGGAGTTCGGTGGGCTGGGCGGCGGTGAACGGATGCAGGGCGAGGTTCTCGTCGTCGGGGGCCACGCCGGCCCGGGCCCAGTGCGGCTGGAAGACGTCGTAGACGAGCCGCAGCGCCAGGTTCCGCATGACCAGCGGTGCCACCTTGCCCACCGCCATGTCGCCGTCCCAGCCGGTCAGCTGGTCGCGTACCGAACGCTCCGTCGTGGAGAGTGAGGTACCGGCCAATGCCCTGCGCAGCAACGGGGTCAGCGTCTCCAGCAGGTGGTCATGCTGGTCGTTCTGGATCCGGCGAACGTCCTCGGCGGTGAGCTTCGGTACCGCGGCCAGCTGCTGGTGGATCTCGGCCGCCCGCCAACCCGGGTCGGGGAAGTTGTACGACGTCGAGTACTGGTACGGATAACGGTTGTCCACCTCGCGTTGGTTCGCCGAGACGACCACCCCGCCGGGCGGATTCACCACACGGGGCAACTGGTCGTCCGGAATCGACCCGGTGACGTCGGCGGACCCGTCACCGGGCAGCACCAGCGCCGGTTCGCTCCCGGGTACCTGCGGAGCCACCCCCACGTCGAAGGCGGCGATGGTGCCGGACCGGTCGGCGTAGACGAAGTTCAGCGCGGGCGCGGTCCACCCGGCCAGGGCCGCCCGGAATCCGGTCACGTCGCGCGCCCGCAGGGCCTTCAGCATGCTCCCGATCTCGTCACCGGGCAGCGCACCCGCCCACCACACCGCCAGGTCCTCGTTCTGCACGTGCACGATCGGTCCGTGCGCGGTCAGCCGTACCGTATGGGTGTGGTCGTCCTGCCCCTTGACCTCGATCCGGTAGTCCAGGGTGTCCTCGGCGCGCCAGGCGCCGCGATGGAAGAACCGGCCCGGCCGGTTCGGGTCTCTCTTCTCCCGGTAGAAGAGCGTCGTCGGGTGCTGCGCGTCGGTGATTCCCCAGCTGATCTGATCGGTCCTTCCCATCAGCGGCACCGGCACACCCGGGATCGTCGCCCCCGCGAAGTGGAATCCGGGGCTGGTGCCCTCGATCTGGTACCACACCGAGGGCAGCGTGAGATCGAGGTGCGGATCGGCTTCCAGCAACGGCTTCCCGCTGGCGGTACGGCTGCCGGCGACGGCGAACGCGTTGCTGGCACCGAAACGGTGTACCGCCATGGGCACGTCCGCGATCCGGGTGGCAGGCTCGGCCCCGAGTGCGGTCTTCCGTCCGGCGGCGTCCCCGGGCGGGGATCCGCCGGCCGGTGACGCCGCGGCGGGATCGGCCCGAATCGGGAGCGGGACGAGTGGGCGGCGCTGGTGGTCGCCGGTGTCGTAGGGAAACTTCGGCCGGGCCGGCCGGGCCGGGAACCACTGGTCGAAGGTGGGCCGGCCGAGTGCGTCGGACAGGCGGGAGAACACCGGTCCGCTGGTGGCGAAGCTGAGGGTCTGGGTCTCCAGCCTCTGCACCACCAGGGTGTCGACCGGGGTCCACGGCTGTGGGGCGTAGCCGAGCAGCTTGACGACGGCGGGGCTCTGGTCGGTGCCGATCACCGCGTTGACGCCGTCCGCGTAAGCGGTCAGCGCGTCCCGGGTGGCACCGGCGGGCAGCATCGCCCAGTCCCGTTCGGCCGCCCGGCGGAGGCCGAGGTCCAGCTCGAAACGGTCGGACTCCAGGCCCGCGGGCCCGAGTACGGCGGCGAGGGTGCCGCTGCCCTGCCGGCGGGCCAGGTCCATCTGCGACAGGCGGAACCGTGCGTGCAGGTATCCGGTCACCCGCCAGAGGTCGTTGTCGTCGGCCGTGTCCACGTGTGCGATGCCGGTGGGCTCGAACCGGACCGTGGCGGGCCGGTGCAGGCCCGGTACGGAATGGTCACCGGAGGTGGTCCGGACCGCGTCGGCGGACAGGTGCCACACCCCGGTGCCGGGGTTGAGGACCGAGCCCAGTGCGGGTAGCGGGCCGGCACCCGCGCCGGTCAGCACCAGGACCGCCGTGAGCGCGACGAGGCTGCCGGCACCGTCCACGGACCGTCGGATCACCCGGCGGGCGGATATCGCCATGACGCTCCTCGCGGTCGGCCGAAGGGGATGCCGGCTGAATCTCGCACGGGCCGTGCACCGGACGCCACGCCATCGGGTCAGGACCGCGGGCCTCCGCAGTCGCGGTCGGGGCGGTGCTGCGGAACGTGCCGGAGCCCGGTCGCCCGGACAGCGGATCTTGCGGATCGATTTGCCGTCGCCGTCCCTGGTGGACTCGACGGCAACGGAGCAACCCAACGGAGCCGCCACCGGCGCGGCGCGACGTCAGGACTCTCACCCATGTGGCCGAGCATCATCACGATCGAGAACTTCCTCAGTAAGACCGAGTTGGAGACGGTGCTGGAGAGCACCGACACGGCCCGGTTCGTCGACGGCGGAGTCACGGCCGGCGGCGGCAACCTGAGCGTGAAGAACAACCGCGAGATGGCCGCGGAGCAGGAGTACGTCGACGTCGTCAAGATCGTCGAACGGGCTCTGCGCGCCAATGTGGAGCTCAACTACACGGTGTTCCCGCGCAGTATCACCCGCGCCATCGTCAGCCGCTACGACCAGGGCATGTCCTACGGCGTCCACATCGACTCGCCGGTCATCGGATTCATGTCGCCGGGTCAGGCCGGCTCGTTCGGACAGAACTATCTGCGCAGTGACTTCTCCATGACCGTGTTCCTCAGCGAGCCGGACTCGTACGCCGGTGGAGACCTCTCGTTCGGCAGCCCGTGGGGCACCCAGACGTACAAGCTGTCCCCCGGTTCCGCGGTCGTCTACCCGACCGGCCTGCCGCACGAGGTCACGCCGATCACCGCGGGCACCCGGCTGGCCGTGGTGCTGTGGCTGCAGAGCATGGTCCGCGACCACGAGCAGCGGCGGCTGGTCAGCGACATCAACCGGCTGGCCAGCCGGTTGATCGAGCGGGATCCCGAGTCCGCCGAGGCGTCGCTGGCCCGGGACACGGCCGCGAACGCGCTGCGGTTGGCCGCCGACGTCTGAGCCGGTTCCCGGATCCGGCACACCACCCGGACCGCCCCGACCTTCCCTTCGTTCTGCCCGTAAGGAGCCACGGTGACCGAGACGGTGCACGGCTATCGACTGTCGCGCCAGCAGAGCTGGTGGTGGCCCGCGCACGCGGCCGGGTGGCCGCTCGCCGCCCGGTGCGACATCACGCTCCGGGGACCGGTCGACGGGGACCGCCTCACGGCCGTGGCCAACCGGGTACTCCGGCGGCACGAGGCGTTGCGGACCACGTTCCCGGTCGTGCCCGGACTTGCCGAACCGGTACAGCGCGTCGCCGCCGACCCGGCCACCGCCGGCGTCCGCGCCGAGTTGACCGGGCCGGGTGACGACGGGAGCCGGACACTGGTTCTGCACGCGTCCGCCATGGTCGTGGACACCGCCGGCCTGGCCGGGCTGTTCCGGGAGATCGCCGCCGGCTATGCGGCGGAGGACGCGGCGGAGCAGAGCCCGCCGGAGGAGACCCAGTACGCGGCGTACTCGGAGTGGCAGCACGATCCGCCGGGAACGCCGGAGGAGGCGGCCGCGGCGGACCGGGGCGCGGCCTACTGGCAGGCCCGCCTGTCCGAGACGGCCGCCACCGAGGTGCCGTACGCGGTCGGACGGCCGGCACCCCCACCGGCCCACGACCGGGTGCCGGTGCACCTGGACGACGACCTGGTGGCGGCCGTCCGCCGGCACGCCTCGGACGTGGGCGCGGGCGTGGACAGCGTGCTCCTCGCCGCGTGGACCGGGCTGCTCGGCGTCCTCACCGGCCACCGCCGGGTGACCGTCGGCGCCGCCGTGGACGGGCGGAGCTTCCCGGAACTGGCCGGTGTGGCCGGACCGTTCACGCGGTTCGCCCCGGTCACCGTCACGCTGCCCGCGGCCGGGGCTGCCCGGGAGCTGACCGCCGAGGTCGCCGGGGTGCTCGCGGCCAACCGGGAACATCAGGACCAGTTGCCGGCCGGTGCGTCGTTGACCGGTGGTGGAGCGCCCACGTTCCCGATCGGATTCGAGTGGGTGGTCCGCCCGGCCCCGGTCGAGGCCGGTGGTGTCGCCTTCGCCGTGGCCGAGCTGACGTCCGCATCGGCACCCACCGAACTCTGCCTGGAGGTCACCGACGGCGATCCGGGCCTGCAGGCCAGGCTGAGCTACCACCCCGGCCGGTTGACCGCCGAGGCCGCGTGGGCGCTCGCCGAACAGTTCCCCGCCGCCCTGTCGCACGTGGTCGCCGACCGCGGCGCCCGGCCGGTGCGGTCGATGGACCTGTACACCGCGGCGGCCGCCGCCACCGTCGACGCCGCGAACGCCACGGACACCGGCGAGCCGGCCCCGTCCTGGCTGCGTACCGTCGCCGAACGCGCCGCCGCGACCCCGGACGCCGTCGCCGTGTCGGACGCCGGCGCCGAACTGACCTACGCCGAGCTGGACCGTCGTGCGGGCCGGCTCGCCGGCATCCTGCGCCACCGCGGAATCGGCCCCGAGGACCTGGTCGCGGTCTGCCACCGTCCGTCCGCCGCAGCGCTGGTCGCCGCGCTCGGCATTCTCCGGGCCGGCGGCGTCTGGCTGCCGCTCGACCCGGCGTGGCCGATCGCCCGGCTCCGCATGATCATGCGCGACGCCCGGCCCGGGCTCCTTCTCACCGAGTCCGCGCTGATGGCGGCCGCCGACGGGGTCACCGGCGACGTGCTGTGCCTCGACGAGTGCCCCGAACTGCTGCACGGGACGGCGGAGGCCCCCGCCGCCGTCCCCGAGCCGGCCGCGCTCGCGTACGTGCTCTACACGTCCGGCTCGACCGGCACGCCCAAGGGCGTCGCGGTCACCCACGGCGGTCTGGACAACTACCTCGCCTGGGCGCGGGACGCGTACGCCATGTCCCCCGCCACCCGCAGCCTGGTGCACACGTCGTTGTCGTTCGACCTGACCCTCACCACCCTGTTCGCTCCGCTGCTCGCCGGTGGCCGGGTGCACTTCGCCGAACCCGCCGGGTTCGAAGGGCTGGTCCGTGACCTGTCCGTGGGCACCGCGACCGACCTGCTCAAGCTGACCCCGGCGCACCTGCGACTTCTCCGGCAGACGGGCGTCGACCCGGAGCGGCTGAGCGGGCTCCGGACGCTGGTGATCGGCGGCGAGGCGCTCGGCGGCGACGTCCTGGAGCCGTGGCGCCGGATCGCCCCGGACGCGACGTTCGTCAACGAGTACGGCCCGACCGAGACCGTCGTGGGCTGCAGCGCCTACCGGGTCGCTCCGGGGCGGTCGCTTCCCGGCCACCCCGCCGTGCCGATCGGCACCCCGGTCGCGAACACCCGGCTGCTGGTCCTGGACCGCGGGATGCGCCGCGTCGGAATCGGCGTGCCGGGCGAGCTGTACATCGCGGGGGCGGGCATCGCCCGGGGCTACCGGGGCCGGCCCGGGCTGACCGCGGAGCGCTTCGTGCCGAACCCGTACGGCGCTGCCGGTGAGCGCCTCTACCGCACCGGGGACCTGGCTCGTCACCTACCCGGCGGGGAACTGGAGTTCCTCGGCCGCAACGACGAACAGCTGCAACTCAACGGGTTCCGGGTCGAGCCCGCCGAGGTCGAGGCGGTGCTCGCGCGGCACCCGGACGTCGCTGCCGCGGCGGTCACCGCGCACACATCCGGCGACGCCGGAGCCCTGATCGGGTACGTCACCGCGGCGCCCGGCGCCCGGCCGGACGCCTCCGAGGTCCGCGAATTCGTCCGTACCCGGCTGCCCGCCCACCTCGTGCCGTCCGGCGTCGTCGTGCTCGCCGAGCTGCCACTCACCGGTAACGGCAAGGTGGACCGCGACCGGTTGCCCGCGCCGGCCACCGCGCCGTCCGGCGAGCCGGAACCGGGCGGCACCCCGACCGAAGAGGCGATCGCCGCGATCTGGGCCCAGGCGCTGGGCGTGGACCGGGTCGGCGTACACGAGAACTTCTTCGATCTGGGCGGCCATTCCTTCCTGCTGGTCGAACTCGCCGCACAGTTAAAGCGCCGGTTCGGCGCGGACGTCACGGTGCTCACGCTGCTGGAGCACCCCACGGTTGCCGGTCTGGCCGCAGCCCTCGGCGGTCAGACCGGGCACACCGGGGACGAGCCCGGTGCGGACGATGCCGCCGGCGGCGACGCCGTGCACCGCCGCGCGCACCTGCGCCGGCAGGCCCAGCAGCGCCACCGGGACCGGCACGAGGCCAGCCGATGAGCGACCCGCCGGACACCGCGATCGCCGGCGCCCGGGTCCGGTACCGCTTCCCGCTTCTGCTGACCGGCCAGACGGTGTCCGCGTTCGGTGACGCGTTCGCCGTGGTGGCGATGCCGCTGCTGGTCCTGCGGCTCACCGGCTCGGCGGCACAGATGGGACTGGTGATCGGCACCTCCCTGGTGGCCCAGCTGATCGCCGGACCGTTCACCGGCACGCTGGTGGACCGCCTGGACCGCCGCCGGGTGATGATCGCGTGTGACTGGGTGCAGGGCATTCTCGGCGCCGCGCTGCCGGTGGCCTGGTGGGTGCTGCACCCGGGACCCGGCACCGGCCTCGTCCTGATCTACCTCGTCGTCGTCCTCAGCTCGGTGGCCGGCACCTGCTACCGGGTGGCCTACCGGGCCGTCCTGCCCGAGCTGGTCGGCCGCGCCGCCCTGATGACGGCGAACGCGCGGCTCGCCACCGCCACCGAGATCGCGTACGGGCTGGGCCCGGCCGCCGCCGGCATCGTGGTGGCCGCCGCCGGCGAGACCGTGGCGATCGGCATCAACGCGCTCAGCTTCGCCGTCTCCGCCGTCGCCCTGCACCTCCTGCGGACGCCCGGACCCGCGGGACCGGCGGAGGCGCGCGGAACGGGCCCGCGGGACCGATGGGCGGGCCTGCGCTTCCTCTGGCGGCATCCGTTGCTGCGCGCGCTCAGCGTCACCGAGTTGTGCAACTCGCTGCTGGCCGCCGGAGTGACCACGCTGTTCATCTACTACCTGCGGCACGAACTGGGCGGTACCAGCGTCGAGGTGGGCGTGGTACTCAGCCTCACCAGCATCGGCGCGGTCGCCGCGGCGTTCGGTGCCGGACCGGCCCGGCGCCGGTTCGGCTTCGGCCGGGCGTGGCTCGGCGGGGTCGCGCTGTCCGGACTGGCCCTGCTCGGCGCGGGCTGCACCGGCGATCTGCGGCTGGTGGCGGTGCTGGCGGTGCTCTTCGCGGCCGGCAACGTGGGCACCATCATCCTGTCCACGTCGGTACGCCAGGAGCTGACTCCCGACCGTCTGCTGGGCCGGGTCACGGCCGCGGTCACCACGGCGGTCCTGGCCGTGGAGGCGCTCGGCAGTGTCACCGCCTCGTCCCTGGCCGACCGGAACTCGGCGGCCGTCACCTTCGTGGTGCTGGGCGCGGCGCACGTGCCGCTGGTCATCGCCGGTCTCTGGACTCCCCTCGGAGCCGGCCGGGAACACCAGCCGGTGCCCGGATCGGAGCCTCCGGGCACCGTACCGGCCCTCGGCGAACCTCCTGCCACGGCGGTCCGCTCATGAGTCTCTGGACTGAGGCAGACTTCCGGCCCGGGACCGCCGGCCCGCTTCCACCGCACGTCGTCGGGCTGCCCGGCGAGAGTGGCTGGGCACTGTGGCGCTCGATCGGTCTGCGCTCGGCCGGGTTCCCCGCCGAGCTGGTGAACGGCCTCGCCGACCCGTCCTGCACCGCAGCGGCGGACCGGCTCTCCGACGCCGAGGGGGAATTCCACCGGGCCCGGGAGCTGGCACTGGCAGCCATCAACGCGGAACTCGACGCCGCAGGATCGCCCGCCGGGGTTTCCCTCGCGCGTCGCCACCCGGACCTGGTCGCGGCACTGCGCGGGGTGAAGGCCGGCCGGGACGTACCGGCCACCGGGCGACCCCCGGCCGACGCCGCACTGGCCGCGATGGCCCACGCCGCCCGTCGCCGCGACGATGCCGCGTCGGCGTACCGGACCGCCTTCGCGGACTCCGGCGAGCACACCACCGCAGCGGTCCGGGACCTGCTCGATCTGCCCCGGCTGCGCGAGGCGATCGCCTGGCAGAACCCGCACGCCTACCGGAACGCGGTGCTGCCGCTGCGGCGGGCGGACGCCCGCCCGTCGCGCAACAGCAGGCGGCGCCAGCACGAGCAACTGATCGCGTTGACCACCGCTCGGTACGCCGTCAAGAACGACAGCATCGGCTTCTTCGGCCCGATCGGCTGGGCCGAGTTCACCGGCCCCGGGCCCGCGCTCGCCGTCGTCGCGGGCCCCGACCTGCTGCGCTCACGTGCCGTCCACTTCGAACAGTGGGCGGTGGACGAGCTGGCGGACGCGCTCGGCGAACGCGCCACGTTCGACCGGTGGGCCCGGCCCCGGCGGCTGCCGTCGGCGCACCTCGACGGCACCGTGCTCTATCAGGATTCGGCCCCCCACGAGCTGGATCCCGCCATGGCCACCGTGCTGGCCGCCTGCGACGGACGGCGTACCGCGGACGAGGTGGCCCGCGCACTGACGTCCGCGGGTGTGCCCGGGCTGGCGGACCCGGCCGGCGTCCTGCGCTGTCTGCACCGGCTGCGCGCCCTCGGCCTGATCGTCTGGCGGCTGGAGGTCCCGTTCACCACCGACGCCGACGTGGCCCTGCGCGACCTCCTGGCGTCCGTGGACGACCCGGCGGTCCGTACGCCGGCCGTCCGCACGGTCGAGGTGATGCGTGCGGCCCGGGACGCCGTGGCGCGCTCGGCGGGCGATCCGGATCGTCTCGACATCGCGCTGGACCGGCTCGGCACCGTCTTCACCAAGCTGACCGGGGCGGCGCCCACCCGGCACGCCGGGCAGACGTACGCCGCCCGCACGCTCGTCTACGAGGACTGCGTACGTGACGTCGACGTACGGTTCGGACCGCAGCTGCTCCAGGAACTGGCCGCCCCGCTGGCGATGGTGCTGCAGAGCGCGCGCTGGGTCACCTGGACCGTGGCCGAGCGCTATCGGAAGCGGCTGACCGAGCTGTACCACGAGGCCGCCGCGGAGCTGGGCACCAGGCGGGTGCCGGCCACGGAGCTCTGGCGCCGGTTGCCCGAGCTGTTCCGCTTCCTGCACACCGATCCCGGTGCGGACGAGGGCGAGGCGGTCGACGGGGTACGCGACGAACTCACCCGCCGCTGGACCCGGGCGCTCAGCGTCGATCCGGGATCCGGCCGCCGGCTGAGTTTCACCAGCGACGAGGTGGCCGGACGGGTACGGGACGCGTTCGCCGCCCCGGCACCCGGCTGGGAACTGGCCCGCTATCACAGCCCGGACGTCATGATCGCGGCCGCCGACCCGGAGGCGATCCGGCGCGGTGACTACCTCTTCGTGCTCGGTGAGGTGCACATCGCCTCGAACACGCTCGGAGCCGCGCTGTTCGTCGACGCCCACCCGGACGGCGCACGGTTCGCCGACTGGACCGCCGACGACCTCCCGGAGCCGTCGGTCACCGCGGTGTCCCCGCGGCAGTGGCGCGGCACCACCTCCCGCACGCGGGCCGGGATACGCCTGGCACACGACTACTTCCTGCTGATGTCCGACGAGTTCGTGGCGGATCCCGCGATTCCCGCTGAGCACCTGCTAGCCATCGGCGAGCTCTACTTCGAGGAGTCCGGCGGGCAGCTGCGGGTCTCGACCTACGACGGGCGCTTCGCCAGGGGCGCCGACCACCTGCTCGGCGAGCTGATGTCGCAGGACGTCCTCAACGCGTTCCGGATGTGCGCGCCGCGCGGCCATGTCCCGCGCATCACCATCGACCGCCTCGTCGTGCAACGCGAGACCTGGCGGGTCCCCGTCGGCGATCTGGTCTTCCCCGCGGCCGGCACCGACGCCGAACGCTTCCGCCTCGCACGGTCGTGGGCGGCCGGTCTGGGGCTGCCCCGCCGAGTGTTCTACCGGGTCGCCACCGAGGACAAACCGATCCTGCTGGACCTGCAGAGCCCCGTCCTGGTGGAGATCTTCGCCAAGGTGCTGCGCCGGGCCGTACGCCGCGGCCCGCCCGGGATCGAACTCGTCGTCACCGAGATGGTGCCCGGCGTCGAGGACGCCTGGCTGACCGACGCGGACGGGCAGCACTACACGAGCGAATTGCGGATCGTCGCGGTCGACCAGGCCGGCCGACCCGACGAGGGCAGGAGAACACGGTCATGACGATCCATGCGCTGTTTCGCGCGCAGGCCGGACGCACCCCGGAGGCGGTGGCGCTGTCCGGCGGCGGTACGACGATGAGCTACCGGCACCTCGACGAACACAGCGACCTGGTGGCCGGCCGGCTCGCCGCGGCGGGGGCGGGCCCGGAGAAGGTCGTCGCGATCTGCGCCGACCGCTCCCCCGGCCTCATCAGCACCCTGCTCGCGGTCCTCAAGACCGGGGCGGCCTACCTGGTCCTCGATCCGGCCGACCCGCCGGCACGCGCCGAGGCCGTCCTGGCCGACTCCGGCGCCGCGCTGGTGCTGGCGTCCGGCCGGCACGCGCGCCGGCTGCCGGCCGGCCCCGCACCGGTGCTACGGCTGGATTCCCTGCTGACCGCGACCGGTCCGGCCACCGCTTTCGCGGCGCTGCCGGACGGAGATCCGGCCGGTCTGGCCTACGTCGCCTACACCTCCGGCTCCACCGGCGAGGCCAAGGGCGTCGCCGTCCCCCACGAGGCGGTCCTCCGGCTCGTCACGGACCCGAACTGGATCACGGTGACGCCCTCGGACTCGCTGCTCTCGTTGGCGCCGATCGCCTTCGACGCGTCCACGTTCGAGATCTGGGGCTGCCTGACGGCCGGAGCCCGGCTGGTCGTGCAACCGGCGGGCCCGGTGACCGTCGACGCGGTCGCCACGACCGTCCGCGACAACGGCGTGACGGTGCTCTGGCTGACCGCCGGGCTGTTCCACCGGCTGGCCGACGACCGGCCGGACGCCCTGGCCGGGGTGCGGCACCTGCTCGCCGGCGGTGACGTCGTGTCCGCGGAACACGTCCGGCGGGTCCTGGGCGCGTATCCCGGGATGCTGTTCACCAACGGCTACGGCCCCACCGAGAACACCACGTTCACCACCTGCTGGACCTCGTCACGGCCGCCGGCCGACGACCTCGTGCCGATCGGCCGGCCGATCACCGGCACCCGGGTCCGGGTGCTCGACGAACGACAGCAGGAGGTGCCCACCGGCGCGGTGGGCGAACTCTACGCCGGTGGGAGCGGGTTGGCACGCGGCTACCTGGGCCGGCCGGGATCCACCGCGGAACGGTTCGTGCCGGACCCCACCGGTGAGTCTCCGGGGGCCCGCCTGTACCGCACCGGCGACCTGGTCCGCCGCCTTCCGGACGGCGCCTATGCCTTCGACGGCCGGGCCGACGATCAGGTCAAGATCAACGGCTATCGGGTGGAGCCGCGGGCGGTCGAGGCACGGTTGCGCGCCGACGAGACCGTCCGCGACGCCGCCGTGGTCGCCCGGCCGGCCGGTGCGGACGGCAGGCGGCTGGTGGCGTACGTGGTTCCGGCCGGCTCCACGGTGGACACGTTCCGGCTCGCCGAGAACCTGCGCACGCACCTGCCGCCGTATGCCGTCCCGGCGAGCATCCTGCCCATACCGGCGCTGCCGCTCACCCCGAACGGGAAGGTCGACCGCGCCGCCCTGCCGGAACTGGACCGCGCGCCCCGGGACCTCTTCACAACGTACGTGGCACCGCGCACGGCGCTCGAGGCGGCGCTGGCGGACATCTGGAGCGCCGGGCTGGCGGTCGAGCCGGTCGGTGTGGACGACGACTTCTTCGAGCTGGGCGGCCACTCCCTGCTCGCCGCCGAGCTGGTCCGCCGGGTGCAACGGGAGCTGTCCGTGACGTTCCCGGCCGAGGCGATCTACCTGCAACCGACCGTTGCCGAACTGGCGCGGGTCATCGAAGCGACGAAGGAGGACGACCGTGCGGTTGTCGCCACCGACCGGGCGTGAGCGGGTCGACCTCGACGAGGTCGACCTCATCGACCCGCGGTTGTACGGGGAGGGCGACGCGCATCCGGTCTGGCGGGTGATGCGCGAACGCGCGCCCGTCCGCTGGCAGGACGCCGGACCGGGACTGGGCTTCTGGTCCGTCACGAGCTGGGCCGACGTGTCCCGGGTGCTGCGCGACCACACCGCGTTCACCTCCGAGCACGGCACCCTCCTGAACCTGCTCGGCAAGGGTGACCCGGCCGGCGGACGGCAGATCGCCGCCACCGATCCGCCCCGGCACGCCGCGATGCGCGCCCCGGTGCAGCGGGCGCTCAGCGTGCGGTCGATGGATCGTCAGCGTGACCTCATCCGCGTCGAGGTCCGGCGGCTCCTCGCCACGGTCCCGGACGGTGAGCCCTTCGATCTGGCGGAGGTGACCGGGGCGCTGCCGATGGCGGTCACCGGCACGCTGATGGGCCTGGACCGTTCCGACTGGGGCCCGCTCACCCTGCTGACGAACCGTTCCGTCGCCCCGGACGACCCGGACTACACGCTGCCCGAGGGCGGTGCCGCCACATTGCGGCGCGCACACCGGGAACTGTTCGCCTACTTCCAGAACGTCGTCGACGGTCACCGCGACGACGAGGGCGAGGACCTGATCAGCACCCTGCGCGGCATGGTGCTGGACGACGGGCGGCGGCTGAGCACCGGCGAGATCGTGGCGAACTGCTACAGCCTGCTGCTGGGCGCCAATGTGACCACTCCGCACGTACCCAATGCCGCGCTGATCGAGCTGATGGGCACCGGCGGGTACGCCGAGTGGGCCGAGGGCGGCCCCGGCGTGCTCGCCACCGGCCTCGAGGAGGCCCTGCGGTGGAGTTCACCGGCCAACCACTTCATGCGCCACGCCACCGCGGACCTCGACCTGGGCGGGCGGAGAATCCGCCGTGGCGAGGCGGTGGTGGCCTGGCTGGGCTCGGCCAACCGCGACGAGGCGGTCTTCGCCGATCCGTTCCGGTTCGACGTGCACCGGCGGCCCAACCGGCACATCGCCTTCGGTGTCGGACCGCACTACTGCCTGGGCCACTCGGTGGCGAGGGTCAGCCTGGAGGTCTTCCTCACCGAACTGTTCGCCGAGTTCGAGGACATCGAGCCGGCCGGTACGCCGGAACACCTCTGGTCCAACTTCGTGGTCGGCGTCAAACGACTGCCCGTGGTGGCCCGCCGGCGCGCGCCCGGAGGGCGGTGAGCATGCAGCCCGTTCTCGGCCGGGCCGCCCGGAGCCCGTGGCTGCTGCGCCGTCCCGACCCGCTGATCGGTGCGCGGCTGTTCTGCGTGCCCTACTCCGGTTGCGGCGCCAGCATGTACCACCGGTGGCCCCGGACCATCGGGGAACTCGAGGTGTGCCCGGTGCAGTTGCCCGGCCGCGAGGGCCGGCTGCGCGAACCCATCCCGGCTACCTACGAGGAACTGGCCGCGGACCTGGCCGAAGGGCTGATCCGGTATCTCGACCGGCCGTTCGCGCTGTTCGGGCACTGTGGTTCGGCCCTGCTGGCATTCGAGGTCGCGGTCCGGCTGACCGAGCGGCACGGGCCGATACCGACCGCCGTCGTGGTGTCGTCGCAGGTGTCGCCGACCGACGGGCCCGCCGGGCGGTACCTGTCCCTGTCCGACGCGGAACTGTACGACGAGATGGCCGGGCTCATCCGCCGCGGTGGCGGCGATCCCTTGCCGGCCATGGTGCGACTGGGCCTGCGCACGCTGCGCGCCGACGTCGAGATGAACAAGCGGTACCGGCCCGCGTCGGTGGTCCGGGTCTCCAGCCCGCTCGTCGCGATCGGCTGGAACCAGGACGACGAGGTTCCCGCGGACACCATGGCCGGCTGGTCGTTGCACGGCCCGGCGACGTTCCACCGCCTCGACGGCAGCCACCACCAGTTCCTGGAGGCCCCGCAACAGCTGCGGGACATCATCCTGCACGCCCACCGGGAGGGCGTCTGGGACGACCACACGTCCACCTCCCATCCGCACAGGTCCGAGTGAAGGAGAACACCGCAATGGAGAACGAGGACGACGTCATCTACCGCGCCGTGGTCAACCACGAGGAGCAGTACTCGATCTGGCCCGCCGACCGGGACCTGCCGGCCGGCTGGAACGACACCGGGCACTCCGGCAGCCGCGCGGAGTGCCTGGAGTACATCGACACCGTGTGGACCGACATGCGGCCGCTCAGCCTGCGCCGTCGGATGGCCGAGCAGGGCCTCGGCTGACCGCGCCTACCCACCGTCCGGACCGTCCGCTCTTCGTACAGGGGTAATGGTGAACCGTTCGACATCCACACTGGTAGACCTGCTCCGCTCGCGTGCGGACAGCGGTCACGGCTACACCTTCCGGTACGACGACGGCACGCCGGAGACGATGACGTTCGGCCAGCTGGACCTGGCCGCGCGGGCCATCGCGGTCCGGCTCCGCGGGTCCGGTCCGGGCGGGCGGGCCCTGCTGGTCTACCCACCCGGGCTGGACTACGTCCGCGCCTTCTTCGGTTGCCTGTACGCCGGCGTCACCCCGGTCCCGGTCTTCCCGCCGCACCCGGCCCGGCTGTCGCGTACGCTGCCGCGGCTGCTCAGCATCGCCCGGGACGCCGCCGCCACCCTGGTGCTCACCACCAGCGACATCGAGCCGCTGCTCGCCTTCCTGCCGGGCGCCGAGGAACTGGCGGCCCTGCCCCGGCTGTCCACCGACGACGTCCACGACGACCCCGGAACGTGGCGGCCACCGGCCGTCGACGGCACGAGCACCGCGCTGTTGCAGTACACCTCCGGCTCCACGGCGACACCGCGGGGAGTGGTGCTCAGCCACGCCAACCTGCTGCACAACTCGGAACAGATCCGGCGCTTCTTCGGGCACACCACCGAGTCACGCGGCGTGAGCTGGCTGCCCCTGTACCACGACATGGGGCTGATCGGCGGGGTCCTGCAACCGCTCTACGCCGACTTCCCGATCACCCTGATGTCCCCGATGAGCTTTCTCACCCGGCCGCTCTCCTGGCTCGAGGCGGTGTCCGAACACGGCGCGACGACCAGCGGCGGCCCCAATTTCGGGTACGACCTGTGCGTCCGGAAGACCACGCCGGAGGAGCGGGCCGGGCTGGACCTGTCCCGCTGGAACGTGGCGTTCAACGGCTCGGAGCCGATCCGGCCGGCCACCCTGGACCGGTTCGCCGCGGCCTTCGCGCCGGCCGGCTTCCGCCGTGACGCGTTCCTGCCGTGCTACGGCCTGGCCGAGGCGACCCTGATCGTCACCGGAAAGCCCGTCGGGGAGCCGCCGAAGCAGGTACGGCTCGACCCGCACGCGCTCGGCACCGGCACCGCCGTGCCGGTCGGCGGGGCGGCCACCCACCTCAGCAGCGGTGTGGCGGATGCCGACCAGCGCGTCGAGATCCGCACCGCCGACGGCGTCCGGGTGAGCGACGGCACCGTCGGCGAGATCTGGGTCAGCGGACCCAGCGTGGCCGCGGGCTACCTGGGCCCGGCCGAGCGGTCCGCGGACACCTTCGTCACCGCGGACACGCCCTGGCTGCGCACCGGCGACCTGGGCACGATTCTCGCCGGCGAGCTGTACGTGACCGGCCGGGCGAAGGACGTCATCATCGTGCGCGGCCGCAACGTCTACCCGCAGGACATCGAGGAGGCGGCCGACACCGCGGCCACCGAGGTCCGCCCCGGATGCGTGGCCGCCATCGGCCTGTCGGTCGACGGCGAGGAGCAGCTGACCGTCGTGGCCGAGCTGGCCGCCACCGTCGACCCCGGCGGATCCGCGGCCGTGGCGGAGCGGATCCGCGACGCGGTGGTGGCGGCTCAGGACGTCCGCCCGTACAGCGTGGTGTTCCTGGCACCGGGCGCCCTGCCGAAGACGTCGAGCGGGAAGATCCAGCGGTCCGCGGCGAAGCGTGAACTCCTCGCGGGTGAGCTGACCGTCGTCGCCCGCCACGACGACACGGCGGCCGGCGACCCACCGGCGCCGGTCCCGCGGCCGCCGGACGGCCGTCCGGCCGACCTCGACAGCGTCGTCGGTGCCCTGGTCGCCGAGGCGGCCGGCCTCGCCCGCGACGCGGTCGGGCCGGACACCGAACTCGACCGGGTCGGTCTCGACTCGATGGCCGCGGTGACCCTGGTCCACCGGCTGGACGAGGCGCTGGGTGTCCGTCTGCCGGTCGGCGCGGTACTCCGCCCGGTCTCGGTGGCCGGCCTGGCCCGGCAGATCGAGGCGGCCGTCGCCGCGGTGCCCGCGGGCGGTCCGGACCCCGACGATGCCGGGCCGGTCGCCCAGCTCACCCCGGGGCAGCACGCGCTGTGGCTGCTGCAGCGGCTGGACCCGGACAACACCGCCTACCACCTGGCCCGCGCCTTCACCGTCGAGTCCGATCTCGACCCGGTGGCCCTCGACCGCGCCTTCCGCGGCCTGCTGGAACGCCATCCCGCCCTGCGCACGGTCCATCCCGAACGGGACGGCGTGCCGGTCTCCGACGTCCGGCCCGTCCCGGCGCGAGTGGTGCGGACCGAACCGACGGTCGCCGCACCGGTCTGGGACGACCTGTTGCCCGCGGCCGTCGCCGAACGCTTCGACCTGACCACCGACCTGCCGATCCGCGTGACCCTGTTCCAGCCCGGCCAGGGCCGCCCGGTGCTGCTGGTGGTCGCCCATCACATCGCCGTCGACCTGTGGTCGTTCGGGGTGCTCGCCGGTGACCTGGCCGAACTGTACGACGCCGCGGTCACCGGCCGGGAGCCGAACCTGCCGCCGGCCGGCCGGCTCGCCGAGCACATCGACCGGGATCGCCGCGAGCTGGCCCGGGACCGGCCCCGGCTGCGCCGGTACTGGGAATCGCGGCTGGCCGGCGACCTGCCGGTCCTCGAACTGCCGGACGCCCGTCCCCGGCCGCCGCGGCAGACCTGGGCCGGCGACACGCACACCGCCCGGCTCGGCGCGGGCCTGGTGGCCCGGATCGACGACGTGGCCGCCGCCGCCGGCACGACCCGGTTCACCGTCGTGCTGTCCGCGCTGCAGGCGCTGCTCGCCCGGTACACCGGTCAGCGGGACGTGCTGGTGGGCACCCCGGTGGCGCTCCGGGACTCCCCCGCCACCGCCCGCACGGTCGGCTACCTGGTGAACACCGTGGTGCTGCGGGCACGCGTCGACGACGGGCTCAGCCTCGCCGATCTGGTACGGGAGAACCGGCGCAGCGTGCGCGCCGCGATGGACCACCACACGTACCCGTTCGGTGAACTGGTCGAGCACCTGCGGATGCCACGCGACTCGAGCCGGTCGCCGCTGTTCTCGGTGATGCTGGCCTGGGACCGGGCCACCGGCCTGGACGGTCTGGCGCCGGCCGTGCTCGGTCTGGCCGGCGGCGCGATCGACCTGGGCGGCCTGCGGCTGGCCAACCAGCCGATCCCGGAGCGCACCGCAGGCTTCGACCTGATGCTGCGGGTCGCCGAGCAGGACGGCGAACTCGCCGTCGTCTGGCGGTACAACACCGACGTGGTGGACGGCGCGCTGGTGCGGCGGCTCGCCCAGCACCTGACCGTGCTGCTGCGGGAGGCCACCGCCGATCCGCGCGCGCTGCTGGCCGACATCACCCTGCGTACCGCGGCGGAGGCCGAACGGCTGCGGGAGTGGAACGACACCGCCGCCGCGGTACCGGCGGTCTGCATGCACGAACTGCTGCGCGAACGCGCCGCCGCGGACCCCGGCGCCGTCGCGGTGCGGCGTGGTGACCGGGAGATCGGTTACGGCGAACTGTTCCGCCGCGCGGATCTGCTCGCCGTGCGGCTGCGTGAACTCGGCGCGGGACCGGAGACGCCGATCGGCGTGCTGCTCGACCGCTCCCCCGAGGCGGTCGTGGCGATCCTCGCCGTGCTGATCTCCGGTAGCGGGTACGTGCCCATCGACCCCGGCTCGCCCGCCGAGCGCGTCGCCCACGTGCTGTCCGACTCGGCGGCACCCGTGCTGGTCACGTACGACCGGCTGCGCTCCCGGGCGGACGACGCCGGGATCACGTGTGTCCCGGTCGACGACCTGTTCGAGGGGCCCGTCCCGCAGATCGCACCGCCGGCCGGCCGGACCGGCCCGGACAATCTCGCCTACCTCATCTACACCTCCGGATCCACCGGACTGCCCAAGGGCGTCATGGTGAGCCACGCGAACCTGATGGCCTCCACCTGGGCCCGGACCCGCTACTTCCCGGACCGGGTACGCAGTTTCCTGCTCATCTCGTCGTTGGCGTTCGACAGCTCGGTGGCGGGCCTGTTCTGGACGCTGCTCGACGGCGGGACGCTGGTGCTGCCCGAGGAGGGCCGGGCGCAGGACCCGGCGCACCACCTCGAGGTGCTGCGCCGCGACCGGATCAGCCACTTCGAGAGCGTGCCGCCGCTGTACCAGGTGCTGCTCGAGCACCTCGGCCCGGGCGGCCTGCCGGACCTGCGCTCGGTCGTGGTCGCCGGCGAGGCCTGCCCGGCCGGACTCGCGGTCCGCCACCACGAACTGCTGCCGCACGCCGCCCTGTACAACGAGTACGGGCCCACCGAGGCGACCGTCTGGTGCACCGGATACCGCGCCACCGGGGGCCCGCTGCCCGGTGACACCCTGCCGATCGGCCGCCCGGTGGCCAACTGCACGCTGCACGTGCTCGACCCCCGGCGCGCCCGGCCCGTACCGGTCGGCACGGTCGGCGAGCTCTACATCGGCGGGCTGGGCGTGTCCCGGGGTTACCACGGCCGGCCGGGTCTCACCGCGGCGTCCTTCGTGCCGGACCCGTTCGGTGACGTGCCCGGCGCGCGGCTGTACCGCACCGGCGACCTCGCCCGTCTGGACGAGGCGGGCGACCTGCACTTCGCCGGCCGCGCCGACGACCAGGTGAAGATCCGCGGCTACCGGGTGGAACCGGGCCAGGTAGCGGCGGCGCTGCGGGCCTGCGACGGGGTACGGGACGCGGCGGTGGTGGTCCGCCCGGACCGGCACGGCGAACCGCGGCTGGTCGGCTATCTGGTTCCGCAGGACGCACCGATCGCCTTCAGCGCCGTCCGGGCGTCCCTGCGGGACCGGCTGCCGGCGTACGAGATCCCCGCCGCCTTCGCCTGGCTGCCCGCACTCCCGCTGACCGCACACGGCAAGGTGGACCGCGACGCGCTGCCCGAACCGGCCGGTCAGGACGGCGACGCCGCGGCGGCCGACACCCCGGGCGACCCGGTGGAGGAGGTGCTGCACGGCATCTGGTGCGACCTGCTCGACCGCCGGCACATCGGGATGCGGGAGGACTTCTTCGCGGTCGGCGGCCAGTCCCTGCAGGCGATGCAGGTGGTGGCCCGGGTTCGCTCCGCGCTCGGCGTCGATCTGGGCGACGGCAGCGTGTTCCGCGCTCCCACCATCGCCGAACTCGCCGACGTGGTACGGCGGCGGCGCCGGGCCGGCCCGGCCCGGCCCCCGCTGGTTCCGCGCGCCGACGACGGGCCCGCGCCGCTGTCGTTCAACCAGCAGCGGCTGTGGTTCATCGACCAGCTCGTCCCCGGCAACGCCGCCTACCACATCCCGGTCGCGGTACGGCTGCGCGGGAGGCTGGACACCGGTGCGTTGCGACAGGCGCTGGACCGCACGGTCCGCCGGCACGACAGTCTCCGCACCACGTTCGTCGCCGGGCCGGACGGGCCGGTCGCACTGGTCCGGCCGGAGGCGGAGCTGGCCCTCCGCACCGTCGAGAGCGCGGACGCCGCGACACTGGACGACGCCCTGCGAGCGGCGGCCACCGAACCGTTCGACCTGGCCCGGGGACCGCTGGTCCGGGCCACCCTCTTCCGGCTCGGCCCGGACGAACACGTCCTGCTGCTGGTGCTGCACCACATCATCGCGGACGGCTGGTCGCTCGCCGTGCTCACCGGGGACGTGGTGGCCGGCTACGACGCGGCGGTCGGCGGTGCGCCCGGCGATCCCGACCTCCCGGAGATCCAGTACGCCGACTTCGCCGCCTGGCAGCGCACGGTACTCCCGGCCCAGCTGCGCGAGGGTCTGGACTACTGGGTCAAGGAACTCGCCGACCCGCCGGTGCTGCGCCTGCCCGCCGACGCGGAACGGCCCCGGGTGCAGACGTTCGCCGGCGCCACCCTGCCGTGGGCACTCGGCGCGGAAACCACGCGCGCCGTCCACGAGCTGTGCCGCAGCACCGACACGACGCTCTACATGGTGCTGATGGCGGCGTTCAGCACCATGCTGGGCCGCTACGGGTACGCCGACGACGTGGTGGTGGGCTCGCCGGTGTCCGGACGCGGGCACACCGAGACCGAGGCACTCATCGGCTTCTTCGCCAACACCGTGGCGGTGCGTACCGACCTCACCGGCGACCCGACCTTCAGCACGCTGCTGCAGCGTGTCCGGACCACCTGCGTGGACGCGTACACCCGGCAGGACGTGCCGTTCGAACTGGTCGTGGAGGAGCTGCAGCCGACCCGCGACCTGACCCGCAATCCGCTGTTCCAGGTGGTGTTCGCGCTGCAGAACACCCCGCGGCCGGTGCCCGCGCTGACCGGCCTGCGGACCGAGGTGCTCCCGGTGCACACCGGCACCGCGAAATTCGACCTCACCGTGTCGGTCTGGGCCGACGGCGACGGGCTGCGCGGCACGTTCGAGTACAACACCGGCCTGTTCCAGGCCGCCACGGTAGCCCGGATGGCGGAGCGTTTCGCCGCCCTGCTGGCCGCGGTCACCGCCGGCCCGCACCGGCCGCTGTCCGAGCTGTCCTGGCCGGAGGCGGCACCGGTGCCCGCGGAGGTGGAGGTGGGCACCGGGCGCTTCGCGCTGGTCGACGTCGCCGGCCGGCCCGCCGGTGTGGACGTGGCCGGCCAGCTGATGCTGCCCGACGGGGTGGCAACCGGCGAACTGGCCCGGCGCCGGGCGGACGGTTCGATCCAGCGCCTCGGACCGGTCGAGGCGGACGCCGAGGAGTACGCCGAGACCGTCTACGTCGCCCCGGAGAACGCGGTGCAGGAGGTTCTCGTCGAGATCTGGGCCGAGCTGCTGGAGCCGGACCGGCCGCTCGGGGTGCTGGACGACTTCTTCGCGCTGGGCGGGCACTCGCTGCTCGCCACGCAGATCATCGCCCGGATCCGGTCGGTCTTCCAGGTCGAGGTTCCGGTGGCGGACTTCTTCGCGGAGCCGACCGTCGCCGGGGTCGCCCGCGCCATCGCCGGCCTGGTGCCGCAGCCCGGGCAGGACGAAGTGATCGCCGAGATCTGGAAGCAGGTGCGGACCGCATGAGCATCGACAGCCGGCGGCAGGCTCTGTTCGAGGAGCGGCTGCGCGCGGCCGGGGTACGGGTCGCCGATTCCGGGCCGGCCGCGGGTCCCCGGCCGGAGCGAATCCCGCTCTCCTCGGCACAGCAGCGGTTCTGGGTGCTGGAGCAACTCGATCCGGGTAATCCCGCCCTGCACATGGCGGCTCCGGTGCGGCTGCGCGGGCCGCTGTCCGCGGACGCGCTCGGCCGAGGGCTGAACGCTCTGGTCGCCCGGCACGAGGTACTGCGTACCGTCATCGAGACCGACCCGGACGGCACCGGCCGGCAGCGGGTCCGGCCGGCCGCGGACTGCCCGCTGCCGGTGGTGGATCTGGCCGGCACACCGTCCGGGGAGCGCGCCGCCCGGCTCGCCACGATCTCGGACGAGGAGGCGCGGCGCCCGTTCGACCTGCGGCAGGGGCCCCTGCTCCGGGCCCGGCTGGTACGGCTCGACGCCGACGACCACGTCCTTCTGCTGACGCTGCACCACATCGCGGGCGACGGATGGTCGGTGGGGGTGCTGGTCGACGAACTGGCCCAGCTGTACCGCGGCGCCGGTCCGCTCGCCCCGCTGCCGCTGCAGTACGCCGACTTCGCCCTCTGGGAGCGGCAGCATCTCGCGGACGCCGAGCAGACCGCGGCGCTGGACCGGGTGGCCGGCCGGCTGACCGGTGCGCCGGTGCTCGAGCTGCCCACCGACGCGCCGCGGGGTGCGGTCCGCACCTACCGCGGTGCCCGGCGGGAATGGCGGGCGGACCGCGCGCTGAGCCAGGCCGTGCACCGGCTCTCCCGGCAGGCCGGGGTCAGTCCGTTCGTGGTACTGCTCGCCGGGCTGACCGTCGTGCTGTCCCGCCAGGCGGGCACGGACGACGTCGTGGTCGGTGCCCCGGTGGCCGGTCGGCACCGGCCGGAGACCGCGGGCCTGATCGGTTGCTTCGTCAACACCGTGGCGTTGCGCGCCGACCTGTCCGGCGACCCGTCGTTCTCGGCGCTGCTGCACCGGGTCCGGGACGCGAGCCTGGAGGCGTACGCCCATCAGCACGTCCCGTTCGAGGCGGTGCTGCGCCGGCTGCACGCCGACCGCGACCCCGGCCGTACGCCGCTGTTCGACGTGCTGGTGAACATGGTCGACGTGCCCGGCGGCCCGGTGACGCTGGCTCCCGGCCTGACCGCCGAACTCGGCGAGCCGCAGGAGGTCGGGGTCAAGTTCGACCTCACCCTCTACCTGCGCGACCTCCCCGCCGGCTTCGAGTTCGTGGCCTCGTACAACGCGGATCTGTTCGGCGGCGCGCGGATCGAGGCGCTGCTGCGGCAGTGCGGCGCGGTGCTCGCCGCCGCGACCTCCGCGCCGCAGCGCCGGATCAACCGCTTCGACCTGCGCACGCCGCTGCCGCAGCTGCCCCGGCCCGGCGCGCCGCGCGAGCCGGGTCCGGCGCTGCTGCACGAACGGTTCAGCACCGTGGCGGCGCGGCATCCCGGCCGGACCGCGCTGGTGACGCCCACCGGCGACTGGTCGTACCGGACGCTGGAGAGCCGCGCCAACCAGGTGGCCCAGGCGCTGCATGCCCGCGGGGCGCGGCCCGGCGACCCGGTCGCGGTGCACGCCCGTCGCGGTCCCGGCCTGGTGGCGGCGCTGCTCGGCGTCCTCAAGGCGGGCGCCACGGTCGGCGTGGTCGACCCGGATGCGCCGCCGGCCGCGGTGGCGCAATGCCTGACCGTGCTGCGGCCGGCCGTGGTCGTGGACACCACCGGCGGAACCGTCCCGGGCGTCCCGCCGGCCGGCGTCCTCGCCCTGCCCGACGATGCGCCGTGGCCGTTGGCGGGTCTGGCGGACACCGTCCCGGACGGGATCCGCAGCCATCCCGACGATCCGGCCTACGTGTTCTTCACCTCCGGCACCACCGGGGCGGCCAAGGCGGTCACCGGTACACACCGGCCGGTGGCGCACTTCCTCGACGTCCAGCGGGAGACGTTCGGCCTGACCGCGACGGATCGTTTCGCGCTGCTCGCCGGGCTGGGTCACGACCCGCTGCTGCGCGACGTGTTCGCACCGCTGAGCCTGGGCGCCC
Source organism: Jidongwangia harbinensis (assembly GCF_020216025.1). Classification (GTDB taxonomy): domain Bacteria; phylum Actinomycetota; class Actinomycetes; order Mycobacteriales; family Micromonosporaceae; genus Actinoplanes; species Actinoplanes harbinensis. The sequence goes on from NZ_JAIWNC010000066.1 coordinate 26,307, forward strand.
CGCTCTGCGTTCCCGGTCCGGCACCGCTGGGCGAACAGCAGGACCTGGCCGCCTGGCTGGACACCGCCGGGGTGACGGTCGCCCACCTGACTCCGGCGCTGGCCCGGTTCGTCGTGGCCACCTCGCTGTCCGGATCGCTGCCGCTGCGGTACGCGTTCCTCGGCGGAGAGGCGATCTCCGCCACCGACGTGGCACGGCTCGCCGCGATCGCGCCCGGGGTGCGCTGCGTGAGCGTCTACGGCACCACCGAGACCCCACAGGTGATGACGTGGCAGGAGGTCCGTGCCGACGGCCCGGCCCGGCCGCCGATCGGGACGGGGATCGACGGGGTGACCGTGCGGCTGCTGAACCCGGCGGGCGAGCCGTGCGGCGTCGGCGAACTCGGGGAACTGTTCCTGGAGACACCGTGGCTCACCCTCGGCTACCGCGACCGGCCCGGACTGACCGCGGACCGCTTCCGGCCGGCCCATGACCCGGCCACGCCGGGGGCCCGTGGATACGCCACGGGCGATCTGGGCCGGCTCGGACCGGACGGCAGCATCGTCTACTCCGGACGGGCCGACCGTCAGCTCTCGGTCGACGGTCACCGCGTCGAACCGGCCGAGATCGAGGCCGTGCTGGCCACCCACCCCGGCGTCCGGGAGGTCACGGTCACCGCCGACCGGATCGCGCACGTCGCGGCCGGCACCGGGATGGACGGGTCCGGCCTGGCCGACGAACTACGGCTGCTCGCCGCCCGCCGGCTGCCCCGGCATCTGCGGCCCGCCGGGTACGCCGTACACGAGCGGCTGCCGCGCACGAACCACGGGAAGCTCGACCACCGGGCGCTGACCGCCACCGCTCCGCGCGTCGCGGAAGGCCAGGCCCCCCGAACGGCGCCGGAGCGGCTGATCGCCGAGCGGATGGCCGCCGTGCTCGGTGTCCCGGTCTTCTCCGACACCGACTTCTTCGCCGCCGGTGGCGATTCCCTGCAGGCCATGCGCCTGGTTCGGGAGCTGGGCGAGCGTGGCCATGAGGTTGCGCTGGCGGCGGTGTTCGAGTGTCCGTCACCGGCGCTGCTGGCTCCGCGGCTCGGCGACGGCGGGGCCACTCCGGACCGTCCGCGCCCGCGGCCCGCCGGCGAGGTCGTCCCGCTCTCCTGGGCCCAGCAACGACTCTGGTTCCTCGACCAGCTCCACCCCGGCAGCACCGCCTACAACATCCCCATCACCATCGCCATCGACGGCCCCCTCGACACCCACCGCCTCAC
>NZ_JAIWNC010000067.1 GCF_020216025.1 Jidongwangia harbinensis
GCTACGCTCGGCACGAGGTCTCCGGTGTGAAGTTCTAGCTTGGTCGCTGAACCAACTACCGGAGACCTCTTCAGTTATCGACCACCGCCACGCCGCAACATCGACGGTCCTACGAAACACGGCCTAGGCGGCGTCTCGGCTAGGCGGCGGTTTCCGACTGGGTGGTCACCATCTGCTGGTGGCCACCCAGTTGCGGATAGTCGGCCAGCCAGTTCACATACATCGGGTTGCGCGCCAGCACCTCCCGGTACGCCTCCGCCGCCATGGTCATCAGCAGCGGCGCGACCCTGGCGGCCGGGCTGTCCGGGTGCCAGCCGAGCACCTGCCGCCAGCGCAGCGGCGCGCCGGCCAGCGGGCGGTGGGTGAGTCCGGCCGGCGGCCGGAACGTGGGCTGGCAGATGCCGATCGCGGAGCCGGACTCGACCATGTCGACCACGCCGCGGACGTCGGTCTCCAGCACCCGTCGCGGGGTGAAGCCGGCCCGCGCGCAGGCGGCGGCGAAGCAGTCCGACATGCAGCCGTCGCCGGTGCCGGCGACCCACTGTTCCCCGGCCAGCTCGGCCAGGTCGGTGTCGACGCCCTTGGCGGCCGGATGGTCCTCCGGCATCAGCACGGACACCGCGTCCACCGCGACGGTCTGCCAGACCAGCCCGTACTCGGCCGACGGGATGGCGTCGCCGCACACCCCGACCTGCGCGTAGTCGAGCTTGCCGGCGAGCACCATGGTGGCCAGTTCGTCCACGTAGTACGACGCGTGGGTGGAGATCTGGGCGTGCGGCTGGGCGTCGGAGAGCCGCCGGACCAGGCCGCCGATCACCGGGCCGCCGATGGAACCGATCCGGTACCGCCCCATGCCCTGCTCAGAACCCGAACCGGCCAGCCGGGCGGCCTCGTCCTGCAGGCCCTTCATGGCCGGCAGGAGAACCCGGGCGCGGGAGAGCACGAGTTCGCCGAGCGCGGTGGGGCGTGCGCCGCGCCGGTCGCGCTCGAAGAGCGGGCCGCCGAGGGTCCGCTCGATCCGTTGTAGCTGTGCGGTCAGCGCCGGCTGGGCGAGCCCGAGCAACGACGCCGCCTTCGTCACGCTGCCCGTCTCGGCGATGGCGCATACCACCTTGAGATGCCGCAGCTCCAGGTTCATAGCGTGACGTTAGGACGTTTATAGGATCCACGGGAAGACCTTCGGGCAGCCAAAGATCGGCTACTTGTGACAAACGGGTTACATAAAAGGACAGAACCAGATAAGACGTACGCATGATCCGCTACGCGGTGAATTGAATCACTCACATACTGTGGAGTACGCCGTCCCTTTTGGTTGGTCCTTACAGATCGCGGGGATATGTAACTCTGCGACCGGCGACGTCCCGCACCTTGTCCACCACGGCGACCGCCGGATCGACGATCTTGTTCCACGGCGGGCGCGACGGGGTGGCCGGATGCGGCCGGGTCGGTGCCGCCTCCTCGGCCGTCTCCACCCGGTTGCCGACCCGGATCAGATCCTCCACCGGCACCATCTGGGTGAGCAACGGCAGCAGCTCCTCGGCGTCGGCGTCCACGTGCCGGCGTACCGCCTCGGTCACGCCCGCGGCCAGCTCGCCGAACGCCGGGTCCTCCGGCCGCGCGCCGTCCAGCCGCTTCAGCGTGACCAGCAGCTGGTGGTCCTCGGCCAGTTCCCGGTCGGCCAGCAGGTCGCCGTCCGGCACCACCTTGCGCACCGCCGGGTAGAGGTACTGCTCCTCGGCGGACAGGTGCCGGGACAGCGTCGCCACCACCACCTGGGCGATCCGGGAGCGCTCCGCGCCGGACGACCCGGTCAGCCGGTCGCAGAGCGCGAGCAACTCACGGTGCTGGCCGGTGATCACGTCCACCACGTTGCGGCCGGTGGTCTCGCCGCCCACGGGCGGCAGCGGAGGCAGATTCAATGTCGACACGGCCCGCGCAGTGCCCGGAACGATCACCGGCCAAACTTGCTGGTGCTGGTAAGAAGGGCGGATGGAGGACACCGCTGTCGACGAGGTCGTGGGCATCTGCCGCGACCTGCTCCGCATCGACACCAGCAACACCGGCGACCCCCGGACCACGATGGGGGAGCGCGTCGCCGCCGAGTACGTGGCCGGAAAGCTCACCGAGGTGGGCCTGGAGGTGCAGATCCACGAGTCCGCGCCGAAACGGGCCAACCTGGTGACCCGCATCCCCGGGCGGGACCCGTCGCGCGGGGCGCTGCTCGTGCACGGCCACCTCGACGTGGTGCCGGCCGATCCGTCGGAGTGGTCGGTGCCGCCGTTCGAAGGGGTGGAGAAGGACGGCTACCTGTGGGGCCGCGGCGCCATCGACATGAAGGACTTCGACGCGATGATGCTCGCCGTGGTCCGGGACTGGCGGCGCACCGGGTACACCCCGCCGCGCGACATCGTGCTGGCCTTCACCGCGGACGAGGAGGCGGGCATGGAGTTCGGCTCGCAGTTCCTGGTCCGCGAGCACGCCGGTCTGTTCGACGGCTGCACCGAGGCGATCGGTGAGGTCGGCGGCTTCTCCTACACGGTCAACGACGACCTGCGGCTGTACCTGGTGGAGACCGCCGAGAAGGGCATCGACTGGCTGCGGCTGCACGCCCGTGGCCGCCCCGGCCACGGCTCCTTCGTGCACGACGACAACGCGGTCACCGCCCTGGCCGAGGCCGTCGCCCAGGTGGGGCGGCACCGGTTCCCGATGGTGCTCACCCCGACCGTGCGCACGTTCCTGGAAGAGGTCTCCGAGGCGCTCGGCATCGACATGCCGGACGACCCGGAACTGGCCATCGCCAAGCTCGGACCGATCGCCAACCTGATCGGCGCCACCCTGCGCAACACCGCGAACCCGACCCGGCTGGAGGCCGGCTACAAGGACAACGTCATCCCCGGCAAGGCGTCCGCCACCGTCGACTGCCGCACCCTGCCCGGGCAGGCCGAGGTCTTCCTCGAGCAGCTCCGCGAGGTGATCGGGCCGGACATCGAGATCGAGCACATCTCCCGCCAGGCCGCGCTGGAGACCGACTTCGACGGGGCGCTGGTGGAGGCCATGGGCGCCGCGCTGCGGGCCGAGGATCCGGGCGCCCGGGCGGTGCCGTACATGTTGTCCGGTGGCACCGACGCGAAGGCGTTCAGCACGCTCGGCATCCGCTGTTTCGGGTTCGCGCCGCTGAAACTGCCCGCCGATCTTCCGTTCTCCTCGTTGTTCCACGGTGTCGACGAACGCGTTCCGGTGGAGGGACTACAGTTCGGCGTGCGTGTGCTCGACCGACTGCTCCGAGCGAGCTGATGAAGGGACTTCCGACACCATGACCGACCAGTACGCGGAGCTGGACGCGGCGCTCGACCGGGTGGTCGAGGCCGCTCGCGCGCACCTGGCGGCGGTCAAGTCCGCCCAGGGCCGCATCGACGACGACGACGTCTGGCAGGCGTACGTCGACCTCAACAACGCCTCGTACGCCTACGACGAGCGCCTGCTCGACGCGTTCGGCGAGGTCACACCGTGGGACGTCGAGTCCATCGACCCGGACGAGGCGGACCAGCGCTTCGGGCTCTCGGTCGGCGGCATCGACGGCGGCGCGTCGTCCGACCCGTACGTGCAGGTGATCTCCGTGCGGCAGCGCCGCGACTACCGGGTTCCCAGCGTCTCCGCACTGCTGCGGGTCGCGGATGTGGCCCGCCGCACGTCGGTGCCGGACGACGAGGACCCGGGCGCGGTGGAGTCCGTCGGCGAGGCGGTGCTGGAACTGCTGCAGGCCGGCGACGGTTCGCTGGCCGGCCTGGACGTCCCGGAGCTGGAACCGCTCGACGGGGTGGTCACGGTCAGCGAGGTGGCCAAGCCGCTCGACCTGGAGGCGTACGAGGAGGACGACGGCGCCGGCCCGTTCCACGCGGGGCCCGACGACCAGCTCGTCGGCCGGCTCGACGAGCATCCGTTCCCGGACGAGGACGAGCACGAGGGTCACCAGCACTGACGCGAAGGAAGCCCGCCCCGGGAAACGGGGCGGGCTTCAATACGACAGGCCCGGCTGCGGGCTGTTCTGGATCCGGCGGCGGAGCACCACCTGCCGGGTGCCGTCCCGGAAGAGCTGGACCCGGGCCAGCTCCCATCCGGAGAACTCCGCCTGAATGGCCAGTTGCGCGGCGGCGGTCAGCCGATCGACATTCGAAGGCAACCTCAGCGGCGCGTATTCGTAGTCCATGACTCCTAATATGCGCCAGTCCGCGCGGCCGGCACCAGCCCCGGCGCGCCGCGCCCGCAGTCTCGACACGCGCCCCGGCGCCGCAGGTGGTAGGCCAGCGCCGCGGCGCCGAGCGCCACACCCCAGAACGGCCAGAGCAGCATCGGGAGCGTGGCCAGGCTCGCCTCCCCGGTGAACATGGTGAGGAATCCGTCCGCCGTGACCAGCCCGACCGACGCGGACGTGACGAACACCGCCACCAGCGTGGCCGGCACGGTGGCCAGCCGGATCGGCACCCGCCGGCCGGCCAGCCCGAGCATCCAGCGCGGGAACACCTCACCCCAGCGCTGCACCAGGCCCAGCGTCAGCACCGCGCCCAGCAGCGCGAATCCGCCCAGCCCGGCGCCCGCCCAGACCGCGCCGCTGTCCCGCGGCTCGCGCAGGAACTCCGCGGGAATGCCGAGCGGAATGCCGGCCGCCCAGGCCAGCCGGGTGACCGCGTACGCGGCCGGGATCGCCGCCGCGGTCCAGGCCGCCCAGCGGCCCCAGCGGGCCGCACCGGCCGGCGTGGCCCAGCCGGCGGTCCGCTCGCTCCGCCCGCACGCCACGCACGCGCCGTTGCCGCGGAACTGCCAGCGCAGCGTGGCCCGGGCCAGCAGCAGACCGGTCAGCACGGAGAGCGCCTGGGTGGCGAGGGCCACGGTGAACACGTCGCCGTAGTCCACCGGGGGATAGCCGAACGGCGCGCCCACGACCAGGACCGGCAGATACCCGGCGACCGTCAGCAGCCGCGAGTCCGGCACCACCACCAGCAGCGCCGCGACCACCAGCCACAGGTACGCCGGCAGCGCCACCCGCGCCGGTCCGCGCGGCACCGCACCGCCGTGCAGGATCAGCGCGGCCACCGCGGCCAGCAGCAGCACCGCCGCGAACAGCGGCGCGCCGACCTCCGGCGTCAGTGCCCGCAGCGGGCTGGCCCCGTTCCCCCGGTCATCCGGCCCGAACGGGAAACCCCGGCCGGTGACCGTCCACACCAGAGCCAGCGTGCCGTAACCGCCCGCGACGGCGGCCGCCCGGACCGCCCCGATCGATGTCTGCGCATGTCGTGTCATGCCGTTCACGCTGCCGGACCGGCGGGCCGCCGGCCTCCCGCCGGGGAGGGGACCGCGTCCCCCGTCAGGGGGAGATGAACCCCGAGCGGTACGCCACCACCACCGCCTGGGTCCGGTCCCGCACGCCCAGCTTGGTCAGCACGTTGCCGACGTGCGTCTTCACCGTCTCCAGCCCGAGCACCAGCCGCGCCGCGATCTCCGCGTTGGACAGGCCGTCCGCCATCAGCCGCAGCACCTCGCTCTCCCGCTCGGTGAGCTGTACCCCCGGCAGCGCGGTCTCCGGCCGGCCGTACGCCGCGGCCAGCCGGCGCACCGCCGCCGGGAACAGCAGCGAGTCGCCGCGCGCCACCACCCGTACCGCGTCCACGATCTGCACCGGCCGGGACCGCTTCAGCAGGAAGCCGCTGGCACCGGCGCGCAGGGCCTCGTACACGTACTCGTCGTTCTCGAACGTGGTCACCACCAGCACCCGCGGCGGGTCGTCCAGCCGCTCGCGCAGCAGGCGGGTGGCCTGGATGCCGTCCACCGCGGGCATCCGCACGTCCATCAGCACCACGTCCGGCCGCAGCCGGCGCACCGCCGGCACCACGTCGGCGCCGTCCGCGGCCTCGCCGAGCACGGTCAGGTCCGGCTCGGCGTCCAGGATGGCGCGCAGCCCGGCCCGGATCAGCGCGTCGTCGTCGACGATCAGCACGCCGGTCACCGGTCACCCCTCCCGGCGGCCCGATCCGGCGGCCCGGCGGCCGGCTCGGGTGCCGCCGTCCGGCCGGGCGGTGCGGCGGCCGGGTCCGGGCCGATCGGCAGGCGGGCGTGCACCCGCCACTGATGCGCGTCCGCCGGCCCCACGTCCAGGACGCCGCCGAGCAGCCGGACCCGCTCCCGCATGCCGGCCAGGCCGCGACCGCCGCCGTGCGCCGCGCGTCCGCCCAGCGGATTACGTACCTCGATGGTCAGCTCCTCCGCACTCTCCACCCGGACCGTCACCGGACCGGGACCGCCGTGCCGGGCCGCGTTCGTCAGCCCCTCCTGCACGATCCGGTACGCCTCCCGGGACACCGTCGCCGGCACCGTGGCGGTCGCCACCTCGGCCCGCAGCTCCACCCCGCCGGCCCGCACGTCGGCGAACAGCCGGTCCAGGTCGGCGAGCGTGCGCGGCCGGCGTACCTCATCCGGTCCGGTCTCCCGCAGCACACCCAGCACGTGATCGAGATCGGCCATCGCGGTCCGGCCCACCTCCTCGATCGCGGCCAGCGCCCGCCGGGCGAAGTCCGGGTCCCGGTCGAACACCGCCCGCGCCGCCCCGGCCTGCAACGTGGTCGCGGTGAGCGCGTGTCCCACCGAGTCGTGCAGTTCCCGGGCCAGCCGGTTGCGCTCGGCCAGGCGCCGCTCGCGGGCCTCGACGGCGGCCATCCGCTCGGCCGGCGACGGGCCCAGCAGCACCGGCGCCATGGTCGCGGCCAGCGAGCCCAGGCCGGCCACCGCATACACCGTGGCCACCAGTCCCAGCACCCCGGCGACCGTCCACCACCACAGGTCCGTCTCGCCCAGCGGCCCGACGTCGAGCCCGGCCAGCGCACCGGAGGTCAGCCCGAGCCGCTCGGTGAAGACGATCAGAGCCATGGGTACGGCGATCAGCACGGCCAGCCCGATCGCCGCACCCACCGCCAGGTGTACGCCGAACCACAGCGCCGCCCGCAGCCGGGTCTCCAGCGCCAGCGGCCCGCGGTGTTCGCTCGCCGGCAGGTCCACGCCGAGCAGCGCGCGGGCCGCCGCGATCTCCAGCTCCCGGGTGCCGCTCAGGAACGGCGGCACGGCCGCGATCAACCCGGCCGCCGCGGCGATCAGCAGCACCGCCGCCCGGTGCCCGGCATCCTCCGCCACCATCCGCGCCAGCGCCGCGGTGAGCAGCACGTACGGCAACAGGATCACGGCGCCCAGCAACAGGTGCACGGCGCGCCGGTAGGTGCGGGCGCGGATCAGCGGCCGCAGCAGGGCGGTCATCGCGTCAGCCGTCGCGTTCCGGGTAGCCCACCGCGGTCGAGCCCTCCCGTTCCGGGTAGCCCACCGGGATCGCGGAGACGTCGTCCAGCGCGCGGGCGATCTCGCCGGGCAGCGTCAGTTCCTCGCTGAGCAGCGCACCGGACAGCTGGGCCGCGGTGCGGGCACCCAGGATCGGCGCCGCCACGCCCGGCCGGTCCCGGATCCAGGCCAGGGCCACCTCGATCGGCGACACACCCAGCCCGCTCGCGGCCGTGGCCACCGCCTCCACGATGCTCGAACTGCGCGGCTCCAGGTAGGGCTGGACGAACAGCGACAGGTGGTCGGACGCGGCCCGCGAGTCGAGCGGGCGGCCGTTGCGGTACTTGCCGGTCAGCACCCCGCGGCCCAGCGGTGACCACGGCAGCACGCCGACCCCCAGCGCCGCCGCGGCGGGCAGCAGCTCCCGCTCGATGCCGCGCTCCAGCAGCGAATACTCCATCTGGGCGGCGACGATCGGGGCCCGGCCCGGGTACGCCGCCTGCCAGGTGGCCGCCCGCGCGGTCTGCCACGCGGCGAAGTTCGACACCCCGACGTACCGCACCCGGCCGCTGTCCACCGCGTGGTCCAGCGCCGCGAGGGTCTCCTCCAGCGGGGTCTGCGGGTCGTACCCGTGCACCTGCCACAGGTCCACGTAGTCGGTGCCGAGCCGGCGCAGCGAGGCGTCCAGCGCGCGCAGCAGGTGGCCGCGGGAGCCGTCCCGGCGGCGGAACCCGCCCGGCGTCAGGCCCGCCTTCGTGGCGATCAGCACCTCGTCGCGCGGCACCAGGTGGTCCAGCAGCGAACCGATGACCGCCTCGGCGTCGCCGGCGCCGTACACGTCGGCGGTGTCGAGCAGCGAGCCGCCGGCGTCGACGAAGAGTTTCAGCTGGGCGGCCGCGTCGTCGGGGTCGGTGTCCCGGCCCCAGGTCATGGTGCCGAGCGCGAGCCGGGAAACCGCCAGCCCGCTGCGGCCGAGCGGTCGTCGTTGCATGCATGAACCTTATTCAGCACGTGGCGCCCGCGTAATCCTGAACCGCAGGCCAAACGGGTCGGTTACCGGACCGATATCACTGTGCGTGAGTGCGTAGGCTTCGGAGAGGATCAAGAACCCCTCGGGAGGGCGCATGCGGCTCGGACTCAGCCTCGGCTACCAGACCTCATGGTCCACGCCCGCCGACCACCTGGCCATGGCGCAGGAGGCGGACCGGCTGGGCTATTCGGTGGTCTGGGCCGCGGAGGCGTACGGCTCCGACACCCCCAGCATGCTGGCCTGGATCGCCGGGCAGACCGAGCGGATCGACCTCGGCGCCGCGGTCATGCAGATCCCGGCCCGCAGCCCGGCGATGACCGCGATGACCGCGGCCACTATCGACACGCTGTCCGGCGGCCGGTTCCGGCTCGGGCTGGGCGTGTCCGGGCCGCAGGTCTCCGAGGGCTGGCACGGCGTGCGGTTCGGCAAGCCGCTGGGCCGCACCCGGGAGTACGTGGACATCGTCAAGCTGGCGATCGCCCGCAAGCCGGTGGCGTACGACGGCCGGCACTACACGCTCCCGCTGCCCGACGGCCCCGGCAAGGCGCTGCGGCTGGGCTTCCACCCGCCGCGCGAGCACATTCCGATCTACCTGGCCGCGGTCGGCCCGAAGAACCTGGAACTGGCCGGCGAGATCGCCGACGGCTGGCTGGCCATCTTCTTCGCCCCGGACGCCGCCGGGGAGTACCTGCAGCACGTGGAGCGCGGCCGGGCCAAGGCCGGCGCCGGGCTCGCCGGGTTCGACGTGGCGCCGACCGTGCCGGTGGTGGTGGCCGACGACATCGCCGCCGCGGCCGACGTGATCCGCCCGTACGCCGCGCTGTACGTCGGCGGCATGGGCAGCCGCGAGCAGAACTTCTACAACCAGCTGGCCGTGCGGATGGGCTACCCGGACGCCGCCGCCGAGGTGCAGGAGCTGTACCTGAACCGGCAGATCCGCGACGCCGCCGCCGCGGTGCCGCACGACTTCATCGCGCGCACCTCGATCCTCGGGCCGAAACCGCGGATCGTCGAACGGATCCGGGAGTACGCCGCGGCCGGCGTCGGCACGCTGTCGATCAGCCCGTACGTCGGGGACCTGGCCTCCGGCATCGCCACCCTGCGCACGGTCGCCGAGGCGTACGAGGCCGCCGGGGTGGCGTCCTAGTGGCCACCGTCCTGCTGCTGCGGCACGGCCGGACCACCGCGAACGCCAGCGGCGGGCTGGCCGGCCGGCAGCCGGTGGAACTCGACGACACCGGTCGCGGCCAGGCCGAGCGGGTCGGCGAACGGCTGCGCGTGCTGCCGTTGTCCGCCGTGGTGACCAGCCCGTTGATCCGCTGCCGGCAGACCCTGGAACTCGCGCTGCCGGACGCCAAGCCGGTCGAGGACGAGGGCCTGATCGAGTGCGGGTACGGCGACTGGGAGGGCCAGCCGCTGAAGAAGCTGGCCAAGGACCCGCTCTGGCCGGTGGTGCAACAGCACCCCAGCGCCGCGGTGTTCCCGAACGGCGAGGCCATGGCGGCGATGTCCGCCCGGGCGGTGGCCGCGGTCCGGTCCTGGGACGCCCGGGTGGCCGCCGAACACGGGCCGGAGGCGCTCTGGCTGGCCTGCAGCCACGGCGACGTGATCAAGGCCATCGTGGCCGACGCCATGGGGCTGCACCTGGACCAGTTCCAGCGCATCGTGGCCGACCCGGCGTCGGTCACGGTGATCCGTTACACACCCACCCGGCCGTTCCTGGTGCGCCTCAACGACACCGCCGACCTGGCCGGTCTGGTACCGCCGAAGCGCCGCCGGGGACGCGCCGCCCGGCCCGCCGCGCAGAGCGACGCGGCGGTCGGCGGAGGGGCCGGCGGCGGCGTCTGACCACGTCGGGTAACCGGGACATCACGCCCGTGTAGCGCCGTCGTTGCGCCCTCGGCGAACCGGCCCGGTGCGCTGCGCGCTCGGGCGTGCAGGCGGATAGGGTCGTTCCATGACCCACCAGGTGCATGCTTTCGAGCCGCCGGAGCGGTTCGTCGCCGGGACGGTGGGCGAGCCGGGGGACCGGACATTCTTCCTCCAGGCGCGCGGCGGTGGCCGGGTGGTCAGCGTGGCGCTCGAGAAGGTCCAGGTGTCGCTGCTCGCCGAAAAACTCGAAGAGCTGCTCACCGAGGCGAGCCGCCGCTTCGGCGTTGAGCTGCCCGACCCGCCGGCGGTCGCCGCACACGACAACGAGCCGCTGGACACCCCGGTCGACGAGGAGTTCCGGGTCGGCACGCTGGGGCTGGCGTTCGACGTCGACACCAGCACCGTGGTGATCGAGGCGATCGAGGCCGGCGAGGGCGACGCCGAGGTCGACCTCGGCGGCGACGACGACGAGACCGGCGACGAGCCCGACGACGATGACGACGACGAGCCCGACGACGACCTCGACCGGCTCCGCGTCCGGCTGACCCCCGACGCCACCCGCGCGTTCATCGACCGCGCCCGGCGCGTGGTCGCCGCCGGCCGGCCGCCGTGCCCCCTGTGCGGCCAGCCGCTCGACCCGGCCGGCCACCTCTGCCCCCGGCACAACGGCTACCACCGGTGACCGTCTCCGTGCTCGCGGAGGACGACGCCCTGCAGCTGCTCACCCGCGGCGCGATGGAGCTCGAGGGCCGGCTGGTCGACGCGTCCAACACCACGCTGCGCGCGGAGATCACGCTGGACGGGCTCACCCGCCGCTGCGTGTACAAGCCGGTCCGCGGCGAGCGCCCGCTCTGGGACTTCCCCGACGGCACGCTGGCCGGGCGGGAGGTCTCGGCGTACCTGGTGTCCCAGGCCACCGGCTGGGGCCTGGTCCCGCCCACGGTGCTGCGCGACGGCCCGCTCGGCCCCGGCGCCTGCCAGCTGTGGATCGACGAACCGGACGACGCCGAGACGCTGATCGGCTTCGTGCCGGCCTACGAGGTGCCGCCCGGCTGGTTCGCGGTCGCCAACGCCCGCGACGAGGACGGCGACGCGTACGCCCTGGCCCACGCGGACGACCCCCGCCTGGCCCGCCTGGCCGTCCTGGACGCCGTGATCAACAACGCCGACCGCAAGGGCGGCCACGTCCTGTACGCCCCCGAGGGCACCATCTACGGCGTCGACCACGGCGTCAGCTTCCACGTCGAGAACAAACTGCGCACCGTGCTGTGGGGCTGGACCGGCAAGCCCATCCCGGCGGAGTCGCTGGAGACGCTGACCGCGCTCGGTGCGAACCTGGACGGGACGCTGGGCGCGACGCTGGAGCAACACCTCACCGTGTCGGAGGTCCAGCACCTGCGGTTGCGGGTGCGGCGGCTGGGGCGCTCGGGGCGGTTCCCGAAGCCGCCACCGGACTGGCCGGCCGTACCGTGGCCTCCGGTCTGACGTCTCCCACCCGCCGTCACCGCCTCCCGCCCGCCTTCACCCCCTTCCGCCTTCACCCGCTCGCCTTCACCCCCCCTTCTGACGTCTCCCGTTCGCCCGCGCTCGCTTCTGACGCCTTCCGCCGGCCGCCCGGGTGTCGTCTTTCGGACCCCGTTCCTGCCGCGGGGAGCGGCCCAGATCACCTCTGGCTCGCGGATTTGTGTCGGGGGTCCTGGATAGGCTCCAGAGCATGGACGCATGGACCGGGCACGAGGTGCCGACGCTGCCGACGACCGCCCCGCCCCTGCGGCTCTACGACTCCGCCCGCCGGTCCGTGCAGCCCAGCGCGCCCACATCTCCGGCGACGATGTATGTCTGCGGCATCACTCCCTATGACGCCACCCACCTCGGCCACGCGGCCACCATGATCACCTTCGATCTGGTGCAGCGGGCCTGGCGCGACGCCGGCCTCGAGGTGCGCTACGTGCAGAACGTCACCGACATCGACGACCCGCTGCTGGAGCGCGCCAACCGCGACGGCGAGGACTGGATCGTGCTCGCCATGCGCGAGACCGCGCTCTTCCGAGAGGACATGGAGGCGCTGCGGATCATCCCGCCGGCCCACTACGTCGGTGCGGTCGAGTCCATCCCGGCGATCGCCGCCCACGTCCGCGAGCTGCTCGCCGACGGCGCGGCGTACACGCTCGACGACGGCACCGGCGACGTCTACTTCGCGGTGTCGGCCGCCCCGTCGTTCGGCTACGAGTCCAACCTCTCCCGCGACGAGATGCGCACCCTCTCCGCGGAGCGTGGCGGCGACCCGGACCGAGCCGGCAAGCGCGACCCGCTCGACCCCCTCCTGTGGCGCGGCGCCCGAGACGGCGAGCCCGCCTGGGACGGCGGCGACCTGGGCCCCGGCCGTCCCGGCTGGCACATCGAGTGCGCCACCATCGCCCTCGGCCTGCTCGGCGACACCATCGACATCCAGGGCGGCGGCAACGACCTGCTCTACCCCCACCACGAGTGCTCCGCCGCACACGCCGAACGCCTCACCGGCGCCAGCCCGTTCGCCCGGCACTACGTACACGCCGGCATGATCGGCCTGGACGGCGAGAAGATGTCCAAGTCCAAGGGCAACCTGGTCTTCGTGTCCCGCCAGCGCGCCGACGGCATCGACCCGATGGCCGTGCGCCTCGGCCTGCTTTCCGGCCACTACCGCGCCGACCGCGAGTGGACCGACGACGTCCGCAAGGCCGGCGAACAGCGCCTGGCCCGCTGGCGCACCGCCGCGGCCGCACCCGCCGGCCCGTCCGGCGAGGGCCTGCTGGCCGCCGTCCGCGAGGCCCTCGCCGACGACCTCGACTCACCCGCCGCGCTGGCCCTGGTCGACGCCTGGGCCGAGGCGGCCCTCGCCGGCGCCGGCGACGACCCGGCCGCACCGGCCCTGATGCGGCGCACGGTCGACGCCCGGCTCGGCATCCGCCTCTAGAGTCCGGCCGACCGTGACCGCTGCCGCACCCGGTGCCGCACGGGCCGGCGCCCATCGTCCCGGCGAACGGCTGGGCGTCACCGTCGGTCGGTCCGGCGAGCACGGCCCCCGCGCCCCCGGTGCATCTCTGGGCGTGGCGGCGTGGCGGTGAGTTGGGCGTGGTGGTGAGTTGGGCGTGGCGGTGAGCTGGGCGTGGCGGTGAGTGGCGGTGTGGCGGTGAGCTGGCTTGGCGGTGTGGCGGTGAACTGTGGGGCGGTGTGGCGGTGAGTTGGGCGCGGCGGCGGAGCGATGAACGTGGTCGGTGTTCGTCGAGCCGGGTCGGCGGGGTGGCTGTGCGGTGAGCGTGTTGTGGGCATGTCGGTCTGGCCGCGGTGGTGGGGTGAGGGCACGGTGAGTGCGGCCGGCCCGCCCCGAGCGCGGATCGCCGAGGCCTGCGACCGCCGTGGCACCGACGACATCGTGGACGGCTGCCTGGCCCTGCTGGCCGGCGACGACACCGACGCCGACCTGATCATGGTGCTCGGCGGACCGGCCGGCCCGCACTATCTCGACGCCCCGCCGGAGCAGCGCTACTGGCTCAGGGTCTGGGCGGCCCGCGGCCTGCTCTGGGCCCCAAGGCGGGACCGTGCCGCGCCGGCGGTGTGCCGGGCACTGGACGACGAGGCGTGGCGGGTGCGGGAGATGGCCGCCAAGGTGGTCGCCCGGCACCGGGTCGCGGCGGCCTTCGACGCCCTCCCGCCGCTGCTGGAGGACCCGACACCACGGGTGCGCTTCGCGGCATCCCGGGCGCTGCGCGTACTCACCGGCGCCGGCGCCTGACCGCGCCCCGTCGCCCGGCGGCCGTAAGGGCCCGTCGCCGTTCCGGACAACGCACGACCCGCCTCGGTGGAACACCACGGTAGTCATCGGGCGCTCATAACAGCATTGGTGTACCAGTGGAGCGCTCCAGTGGTACACCAACGTCCTTACGAGCACCCGATAACCACACCGGTGTACCACCGAAGCGGGGTCGTGGCAGCCGGCCCTTCTGAGATCACCGCAGTGGTACACCAGCGTCGTTGTCGGACGCGACGCAGTCCCGCCCTTCCGCGAGGCGGCCACGCCGAGGCCCGATACCCCCACCCCGCCTCGTCGATCATGGACGTGTGGCGTCCAGAATGTCCAAGCGATGCGGCTTTTGTTCCCACCGCGGAGCCGTGCGGCGCCACGGGACCCTGCGGGCGGGAGTCAGGCGAGGGCGAAGCCGGGGTCGGGGTCGGGGTCAGGGGTGGCGGCGGGGATGCGGTAGTCCTCGGTCAGTGTGGTCATGGGGCCGGGCCACGTCGCCTGCGCCACCTCGATCGGCTTGCGGGTCTCGTCGAACGCCACGTGTAGCAGATGCAGCACCGGTGTGTCCGGGCGGATTTGCAGGATCTCGGCCTCGTCGCGGCTCGGCTGCCGGGCGCTGATCGTGTCGGTCGCGGACGTGTACCGCCTGCCGAGCACCTCCTCGGCCTCCTGGTAGAGCGGCCGGCCGAACGCCTCGGCGCGTTCCAGGGAGGTGCCGTTGGCGTCGGTGACCCGGAACCAGGATGCGCCTACTTCGACGGTGGCGTCGTCGGTGCGCACGATGTGCCGGCGGGCCAGCATCTCGGTGCCGTCGCGTACCCCGAACGCGTCGGCGACCTCGGGGGGTGCGGGTTCGCGGGCCACGCCGACGAGTTGCTGGCGGTATCGGGCGGCGAGGTCGGCGTGGTAGCCGCGGTGGGCGCCGTACCGGCCGCGGGACAGGCGGTTGAGGCGGCGGCGGGTGCCGCGGACGTACGTACCCGAGCCGGGTTTGGTGATCAGCACGCCTTCGACCCGCAGCTGGTCGACGGTGCGTTGCACGGTCTGTTTCGCCACGCCGAACATCTCGGCCATGGCCGGGATGGAGGGGAGGCGCTCGCCCGGCTGCCAGTCGCCGCGGCGGATGCGTTCGCGCAGCTGGGCGGCGATCTGCCGGTGCGGAAACTCGGCAGCGCCCGGATTGATCGTCATGGCACCCTCCTGACCCTAGGTTCCTAGGATGCCTTACGCGGGGTGCGCCCGGTGACTGCGACACGCCGACCCGGGCGATCACGGTGGGGGAGGCGGTGGAATGCTGTCGTCGACGTCCGACGTGGAGAGGGGCTTCGGAGTGGAAGCGCTGCGGCTGATTCTGCGCTATGCGCACCTGATCGGGTTCGCCCTGCTGTTGGGTGCGGCGGTCATGCAGTATCTGTCCGGCAAGGTGCGGATCAACCCGGCCATGGTGTGGGGCGCGGTGATCCAGGTGGTCACCGGCGTCGCGCTGTCGGCTCCGCTGCGCGGCGGCGGCGACGACGAGCCCAGCCCGGTCAAGCTCGGCGTGAAGCTGCTGGTGGCGGTGCTGATTTTCATCATGGTGTTCGTGCCCCGCAAGCGTGACGTGGTGAACAGCGGGCACTTCCTCGCCATCATCGGGATGACGCTGCTGAACGCGGCGATCGCCACGTTCTGGCGCTGACCAGATCAGCCTGACGTCGCGGCGATCTGCAGTTCCAGGCCGTCCAGCAGCCGCTGCAGTCCGAACTCCAGCAGGAGATCGAGCGAGAACTCGTGTTCCGTGCCGGTCACGTACTCGCGCATGATCGGCATCCGGCCGTCGGCGACGGCCGCCTGGAGGCGGGCCTGCTGGGTCTCCATCCACTGTGTCTCGGTGATGCCGGTCTCGTGCCGCGCCTGCGCCTCGGCCTCCAGGCTGACCGCGGTGCCGCGCACGTAGTTCGCCATCGTCACGGCCGCCACGAACAGCGTCTCCTGGTCCAGGCCGTGCCCGTCGAGCGACTGCATCGTCCACTCGGTGTGCGCCATCGCGTGCGGTGCGGGCAGCGGCCGGGTGAACGAGACCGCCTGGGCGAGCCACGGGTGCCGCCGGTACATCGCCCACTGCCGCCGGCAGATCGCCTCCACCCGGGCGCGCCAGCCGTCGGGTGCCGGGTCGGGTGGCGGGTTGGCCGCGAACACCCGGTCCATCATCAGCAGCAGCAGTTCCTCCTTGTCGGCGATGTGCCGGTACAGCGACATGGTGGCGCTGCCCAGTTCGGCGGCGAGGCGGCGCATGGACAGGCCGCCGAGTCCTTCCATGTCGGCGATCTCGACGGCGGTCCGCACCACGACGTCGCGCTGCGGCTCGGGCACCACCGGCCGGCGGGACCGGCGGGCCGGGGCGACCACGACGGTGCCGACGCCCGGTGCGGCGCGGACCAGGCCCATCCGGCGCAGTTCGGCGAGGACCTTGGTGGCGGTGGCCATCGCGACGCCATACCGGCTCACGATCTGCCGGGTCGACGGCACCCGGTCGCCCGCCGCGAGGTCGCCGCGGGCGATGCGCCCGGCGATGTCCGCAGCGATTCTCCGGTACGGCGGTTCCGTCACGTCGACTCCCCTGCACTAGTGCGCTCGGCCCCTGGTGCACTATGGCACATCCCGCAAACAGGGGTACTAACACCACTCTGCCTCGCCTAGAGCGCTGCGTACGGTGTACCAAAGCCGTTGCGATCTAGGGAAGGTTCCCATGTCAGACGCTGTACGCCTGGAGGCGCTCCGGCGCATCTACGACGACACCGGTACCGCCGTCACGGCCCTGGACGGGGTCAGCGCCACGTTCGCCACGGCGACGTTCACCGCGGTCATGGGCCCGTCGGGCTCCGGCAAGAGCACGCTGCTGCAGTGTGCCGCGGGACTCGACCGGCCGACCGAGGGCCGGGTCCTCATCGCCGGCGCCGAGATGACGATGACCGGGGAGGCGGCGCTGACGAAGTTCCGCCGCCGCCGGATCGGTTTCGTGTTCCAGGACTTCAACCTGCTGCCGGCGCTGACCGTGCTGCAGAACGTGGTGCTGCCGCTGCGGCTGGCCGGGCGCCGGGCGGACCGGCGGCGGGCCCGGGAACTGCTCACCCGGCTGGGGCTGGGCGACCGGCTCGGGCACCGGCCGGCACAGCTGTCCGGCGGTGAGCGGCAACGGGTGGCGATCGCCCGGTCGCTGATCACCGACCCGGCGGTCATCTTCGCCGACGAGCCGACCGGCGCACTGGACAGCCACAGCGCGCGTGAGGTGCTCGGGCTGCTGCGGTCGGCGGTGCGGGACTTCGGCCGTACCGTCGTGATGGTCACGCATGATCCGGTGGCCGCGGCGACCGCGGACGCCGTGCTGTTCCTCGCCGACGGGCGGCTCGTCGGCCGGATGGCCGCGCCGCACCCGGACGCGGTGGCCGAGCGGCTGGCCCACCTCGGCGACGCGACCGCGAACGGCCGCGCGGGGGTGGCGGCGTGACCCGGCGCGGGGGCGCCCAGCCGGACCACCGTCCGGCTGCCGATGATGCACCGGGCACGGCGCCGGGCGGTGCGGCATGACCATGACGGCGATGGCTCTGCACGGGCTGCGGCATCGGACCGGCGCGTTCGTCGCCACGTTCCTGTCGGCCGCGCTGGGCGCGGCGATCCTGATGACGTTCGCCGCGATGATCGACACGGCGGGCGGGCCGGGCGTGGACCCGGCCAGCGAGGAGAGCCTGATCACGATGGCCGCGGTGGCCGGCGGCTGGTGCCTGCTCATCGTGGTGTTCGCGGTGGCGTCCACGCTGACGCTGTCGGTGCGGCAGCGTGGCCGGGAGATCGGCCTGCTGCGGCGGGTGGGAGCCACGCCGGGGCAGGTGCGCCGGATGATCGTCGGCGAGGCGGCGGTGGTGTCGGTGGCCGCGGCGGTCGTGGCGGTGCCGGCCGGCCTGCTGCTCGGGCGGGTGCTGCTCGGGCTGTTGCGGGACACCGGGCAGGTGGCGGGCGGTGTGGGTTACCGGTTCGGCGGCGCCGCGCTCGCCGTCGGGGTCGGCGTGACCGTGCTGGGCAGCGTACTCGGCGCTCTGCTCACCGCGCGCCGCACCGCGCGTGAGCCGGTCGCCGAGCTGAGCCCGCCGGGCCGGGGCCGGTTGCTGGCCGCGGCGGTCTTCCTGCTGGCCGGGCTGAGCTGCGGGGTGGTGACCGCGACCGTGATGCGGGGCAAGGGCATGGACGCGATGCAGACCGCCGGTCAGGCGACGATCTGGTTCGCGATCGGGCTGGCGCTGCTGGCGCCGTGGCTGCTGCGTGCGGTGACCGCCGTGCTGGCCGGACCGGTCCGGCTGCTCGGGGCGGCCGGTGACTTGGCCGTACTGAACGTGCGGCAGCAGGCCCGGCAGATGTCCGGCGCGGTGCTGCCGGTGATCCTGTTCGTGGCGATCACCACGGCCACCGTGTACATGCAGGCGATCGACGACGACGCCTCGGCCGGGATGCTGCGGCCGGACGAGGAGAAGAACGTCCAGACGCTGAACTACGTGGTGGTCGGCATGATCGCGTTGTTCGTGGCGATCATGCTGGTGAACACGCTGCTGGCGGCGACGAGCTACCGGCGGCGGGAGTTCGCGCAGCAGCGGCTGGCGGGGTCCACGCCGGCGCAGGTGCTGACCATGGTGGCGGCGGAGAGTGCGCTGCTCACCGTGACCGGCGTCGGCTTCGGCACGGCGGCGTCGGTGGTGACGGTGCTGCCGTTCAGCGTCGCCCGCATCGCCGACGCGTCGCCGTCGCTGCGGCCGGGACCGTACCTGCTGGTGGTCGCGGTGGCCACGGCACTGACGTTCGCGGCCGCGGTGGGTGCGACGCGGCGGGCGATCGCCCGGCCGGCGGTCGAGACCGTACGGGCGTGACGGTCCGTTACCAGGACCCGGCGGTGGGGCCGGCCGAGCCGCCCCGCCGCCGCAGGTACTTCTCGAACTCGCTGGCGATCTCGTCGCCGGTGAGCGGCTGGATGCCCGCGTCGCCGACCCGTTCCTCCAGCTCGCGGACGTACTCGCCGAGTTCGGCGTCCTGTTCCGCGGCGGCCCGGACCCGCTTCTCCCACTCGTCGGCCTCTTCGGCCAGCTCGGACATGGGCACCGGCAGGTCCAGCACGTCCTCCAGGCGGTGCAGCAGCGCCAGCGTCGCCTTGGGACACGGCGGGTTGTTGGCGTAGTGCGGCACGTGCACCCAGAACGACAGCGCGTCCAGGTCGGCGCGGCCGGCCGCCTCCTGCAGCACGCCGACGATGCCGGTGGGCCCGTCGTACCGGGTGGGGACGACCTTGTACTTCTCGGCCACCTCGCGCTGCGAGGCGGTGCCGCTGATCGGCAGTGGCCGGGTGTACGGCACGTCGGCCAGCAGCGCGCCGAGCAGCACGATCCGGTCGACCTCGAGGCTGTGGCACAGCTCCAGGACCTGTTCGCAGAAGGTACGCCAGCGCATGCTGGGTTCGATGCCGCGGATCAGGACGACGTCGCGTTCGGTGCCGGGCGGACTGGCGACCATGAACCGGGTGGTGGGCCACTCGATCTTGCGGGTCTCGCCCTCCGCCATGGTGATGGTGGGCCGGCTGACCTGGAAGTCGTAGAAGTCCTCCGGGTCGATGGTGGTGATCTCGCGGGCCTGCCACACCTGCTCCAGGTGCTCCACGGCGGCGGTCGACGCGTCGGCCGCGTCGTTCCACCCCTCGAACGCGGCGATCGCGACGGGGGAGCGCAGCAGGGGAAGGCCGTCGAACTCAGTCACGGTGTCAACCTTTCGGTACTCACGTACGCAAAGACTACGTGGCGTGCCGGGTTCGCACCCGGCGGCCGCGCCGTGGGGTCCCGCGGGCCCGGTCACAGCCGATAGATTGGGGCCGTGCCGAACGACTTCCTTGCCGCACTGTCCGACCGCGTCCTCGTCGCCGACGGAGCCATGGGGACCATGCTGCAGGCCGCCGACCTCAGTGTCGACGAGGATTTCCTGGGGCTCGAGGGGTGCAACGAGATCCTCAACGTCACCCGCCCGGACGTGGTCCGCAGCGTGCACGAGGCCTATCTCGCGGCCGGCTCCGACTGCGTCGAGACCAATACCTTCGGGGCCAACCTGGGCAATCTCGGCGACTACGACATTCAGCACCGGATCCGCGAGCTGAGCGAGGCCGGCGCGCGGATCGCCCGCGAGGCGGCCGAGGCGTTCAGCACACCCGACCAGCCACGGTACGTGCTGGGCGCGATCGGCCCGGGCACCAAGCTGCCGACGCTCGGGCACGTGCACTACGCCACCCTGCGGGACGCGTACCGGGAGAACGCGGCCGGCCTGATCCTCGGTGGCGCCGACGCGCTGATCGTGGAGACCTGCCAGGACCTGCTGCAGACGAAGGCGGCGGTGATCGGCGCGCGCCGGGCGATGGCCGAGGTGGGCCGCACGGTCCCGCTGATCTGTCACGTCACCGTGGAGACCACCGGCACGATGCTGCTGGGCAGCGAGATCGGTGCGGCGCTGACCGCGCTGGAGCCGCTGGGCATCGACCTGATCGGGCTCAACTGCGCCACCGGGCCGGCCGAGATGACCGAGCATCTGCGCTATCTGTCGCAGCACGCCCGCGTACCCCTGTCGGTCATGCCCAACGCCGGCCTGCCGGTGCTCGCGGCCGGCGGCGCCTACTACCCGTTGACCGCCGACGAGCTGGCCGAGGCGTTGCAGCGCTTCGTCCGGGAGTACGGCGTCAGCCTGGTCGGTGGCTGCTGCGGCACCACGCCGGAGCACATCGCCGCGGTGGTCGCCGCGGTCCGCGGGGAACGCGCCGCGGCCCGCGAGCCCGGCCACCAGCCCGGCGTCGCGTCGATCTACCACGAGGTGCCGTTCCGCCAGGACGCCGGCGTGCTGATGATCGGCGAACGGACCAACGCCAACGGCTCCAAGGCGTTCCGCGAACCGATGCTGGCCGGCGACTGGCAGGCCTGCGTGGAGATCGCCCGCAGCCAGGCCCGCGACGGTTCGCACCTGCTGGACCTGTGTGTCGACTACGTCGGCCGCGACGGCACCCAGGACATGCGCGAGCTGGCCGGCCGCTTCGCCACCGCGTCCACCCTGCCGATCATGCTGGACTCGACGGAACCGCAGGTGGTGGAGGCCGGCCTGGAGATGCTCGGCGGGCGCTGCATCGTCAACTCGGTCAACTACGAGGACGGCGACGGCCCGGATTCGCGCTACGCGCGGGTCATGCCGATCGTCAAGGAGCACGGCGCCGCGGTGGTCGCGCTGACCATCGACGAGGAGGGTCAGGCCCGCACGGCCGACTGGAAGGTGCGGGTCGCGTCGCGGCTGATCGACGATCTGACGGGTACGTGGGGCATCCGACGGGACGACATCCTGGTCGACTGCCTGACGTTCCCGATCGCCACCGGTCAGGAGGAGACCCGCCGCGACGGCCTGGAGACGATCGAGGCGATCCGGCGGATCAGCGAGCTCTACCCGGGTGTCAACTTCACGCTCGGCATCTCCAACATCTCGTTCGGCCTGAACCCGGCCGCCCGTCAGGTGCTCAACTCGGTGTTCCTGAACGAGTGCGCCCAGGCCGGCATGACCAGTGCGATCGTGCACGCCAGCAAGATCCTGCCGATGTCCAAGATCCCGGAGGAGCAGCGCCAGGTGGCGCTGGACATGGTGTACGACCGGCGGGCCGAGGGCTACGACCCGCTGCAGAAGTTCCTGGAGTTGTTCGAGGGCGTGGACGTCAAGTCGGCCCGCGAGTCCCGCGCCCAGGAGCTGGCGTCGCTGCCGCTGGACGAACGGCTCAAGCGCCGGATCATCGACGGCGAGCGTAACGGCCTGGAGGCCGACCTGGACGCGGCGCTGCTCTCGTCGTCCGCCCTGGCCATCGTCAACGACGTGCTTCTGGACGGCATGAAGACGGTCGGCGAGCTGTTCGGCTCCGGCCAGATGCAGCTGCCGTTCGTGCTGCAGTCCGCCGAGGTGATGAAGGCCGCCGTCGCCTACCTCGAACCGCACATGGAGAAGAAGGCCGACGAGTCCGGCAAGGGCCGCATCGTGCTCGCCACCGTCAAGGGCGACGTGCACGACATCGGCAAGAACCTGGTCGACATCATCCTCAGCAACAACGGCTACGACGTCGTCAACATCGGCATCAAGCAGCCGATCACCGCCATCATCGAGGCCGCCGAGGAACACAAGGCGGACGCCATCGGCATGTCCGGGCTGCTGGTCAAGAGCACGGTGGTGATGAAGGAGAACCTGCACGAAATGGCCGCCCGCGGCATCGCCGACAAGTACCCGGTGATGCTGGGCGGCGCCGCGCTCACCCGGTCGTACGTCGAGGACGACCTGCGCGCGGCGTACGAGGGCGAGGTGCACTACGCCCGCGACGCGTTCGAGGGCCTGTCCCTGATGGACCGCCTGATGACCGCCAAACGAGGCGGCACCGCGGTGACCGACCCCGAGCGGGAGGCCGCACTCGCCGCCCGCCGCGCCCGCCGCGAACGCCAGCGCTCCGTGGTCACCGAGAACCTGCCCCCGCTCGACGACACCTCGGTACGCTCGGACGTCGCCCTCGACGCCGACGTACCCCGGCCGCCGTTCTTCGGCACCCGGGTGATCAAGGGCATCCCACTCGCCGACTACGCCTCCATGCTGGACGAACGCGCCACCTTCCTGGGCCAGTGGGGCCTGCGCGGCGCCCGCGGCGGCTCCGGCCCGTCGTACGAGGAACTGGTCGAGACCGAGGGCCGTCCCCGCCTGCGCTACTGGCTGGACCGCCTCACCGCCGACCACGTCCTGGAGGCGTCCGTGGTCTACGGCTACTTCCCGGCCTACTCCGAGGGCAACACCCTGGTGGTGCTCGACGAGAACGGCAACGCCGAGCGCGCCCGGTTCACGTTCCCCCGGCAGCGCCAGGACCGCCGGCTGTGCCTGGCCGACTTCTTCCGGCCCCGGGAGTCCGGCCCGGACGTGGTCGCCCTGCAACTGGTCACGGTCGGCCAGCCGGTCAGCGAGTACACCGCCAAGATGTTCGCCCGCGACGAGTACCGCGACTACCTGGAGGTGCACGGCCTGTCGGTGCAGCTGACCGAGGCGCTGGCCGAGTACTGGCACCGCCGCGTCCGCGCCGAACTGGCCCTGCCGAACGGCAGCACGGTCGGCAGTGCGGACCCGGGTGACCTGGCCGGCATCCTGAAGAACGACTACCGCGGATGCCGGTACGCGTTCGGCTATCCGGCGTGCCCGGAGTTGGAGGACCGGGCGAAGGTGGTCGATCTGCTGGACGCCGGGCGGATCGGGGTGGTGTTGTCGGAGGAGTTCCAGCTGGAGCCGGAACAGAGCACGGACGCCATCATCGTCCACCACCCCGAGGCCAACTACTTCAACGCGAAGTAGTCGCCACACCGGCTCTGACCTGCGGCGCAGTACCCAGAACAGGCCCGAAATGCAAGATCATGCCGTCTCCATGCCGTCCGGGGTTTGCGCGCCGCCCAACGGGTCATCGGCGAAGGCAACGTCGATGGCCCGCCGGGTGCGGTCCTCGCTGGCCGGCAGAAGGTGCGTGTACACGCGGAGGGTGAAGCCGGGGTCGGAGTGCCCCAAGTAGCCCGAGAGCGCCTTGATGCTCTCGCCCGCGTCCAACAGCACCGAGGCGTAGGTGTGTCTCAACACGTGCATCCCGTTGCTGCGGTGATCCTCGATGCCGGTCGCCCGGATGGCTGGCTTCCACACGGCGGCGTTGAAGGCCGGCCGTTGCAGAGGAAGGCCATTCGGGGCGGTCAGATAGAGCCGCACGGTCTGCGGATCACCCGTCGAGCTGCCCCACGGAAGTGCGACCTCCACAGGCGGATACTGCTCGGCATGAGCGGCCAGCCGTTGCGCCACCGACACGGGTAGCGGCACATCCCGAACCTTCCCGCCCTTGGGAGCGGAGAAGATCAGCCTTCCACGCACAATCTTGATCTGCCGCCGCACGTGCAGGACTGGCCTGGTTCCGTCTGTGTCGTCGGGGCTGAGACCAAAGATTTCTCCCTGCCGGAGTCCGCAACCGGCGCCGAGGTCGACGGTGATGCGGTACCGGTCGGTGACATTCGCGCGGAATGCCGCCCGCAGTTTCGTGGGCCATGGGACGACCTTCGGCGGTTCCAACCGAGGGGCCGGATCGTCTTGACCGCGAAGGGGTTGCTCACGACCTTCCGGTCATCGACGGCCGCGTTGAAAATCATGGAGACGTCGTTGAAGAGAACTCGGCGGTAGCTGGCGGCCAAGCCGGATTGCTGGAGCTTGTGTGCCCATTCCCGGATGGTGGCAGGCTGGATAGACGTGAGAGGCAGATGCCCCATGGTGGGGTAGACGTGCAGGCGGAACTCGTATTCGAGCCGGTCGCGGGTAAGTTCGTCAGTGGTGGCGGCGGCTAGCCAGGCATCTGTGTAGCGGCGGAAGGTGATCCGACCGGCGTCAGGATCCACGTAGGTTCCCCTGAGAATGTCGGCCTGCATGGACGCTAGGAACGCTTGGGCTTCCCGCTTCTTCTTATCCGGGAAGGACTTTGACTTCTCCTTGCCGTCGGGTGCCAGGTAGCGGACGCGATACCTCATGCCCTTCCCGCATTGCGGTCGAGGAACCAGGCGCGTTTTCCCGTCCGAGTCCTGCTCGGTGCGGTACCAGCAATCGGTGAGGTGACCAGGCATCGTTAGGCGGCCCTCGTCTGCTCAGCGAACCAGGCGCGGACTATTACAGGGTCGTAGCGCAGGTGACGCCCCACGCGGCCGGCGGGAGGCCCGTAGTGGCGTTTGCGCCAGGCGTAAAGAGTTTGAACAGGGACGTTGAGGTAGCGGGATACGTCTTCGATCTCCCAGAGCTTCTCTGGGCTGGCGGATACGGTCATCGGTTCTCCTTAGGTAAAGATCCGGGTGGGGGATACAGCCCTTTCTCGGACTGACGGCAGCCAGGGATTCGTATGTCGCTGTGGAGTTGTCAAGGAACGTGTTGACACGTACGTGTCAGGCAGCGAGTGGGAGGGCCGAGTCGGTGGGGTCGTCGTCGGCCAGGTCGCGGGCGGCGTCGGCGCGTCGGCGGGCGGCGTCGGCGGCGGAGTTGGCGAGTAGGGCGTCGTCGGTGGTGATCCAGCCGGTGGCGTGGTAGCCGAGCCGGTAGACGACGAGGTCGGCTTGTTGTTCGTCCCACAGATGTGGGAAGCCTTGGGTGCGGCGCCAGATGGTGCGTTCCATGCGCTTGAAGGTGTAGGTGACGGAGAAGCCCCGGCTCTTGGTGCTGATGTAGCCGCCGTAGCCGTATTGGTGGGCGTAGCGGCGTAGCCGGTGCCAGCCGTCGGCGGTGCCGAGGTCCCAGCAGGCTTGGACGAGGCGGCCGACGTGGGTGTCCGGGGTGGCGTGCAGTTCGATGGCGAGGTCGTCGATGCGGCGGTACAGGGCGCCGGTGACTTCGGTGCTTTTGGTGACGTACTTGGCGAGGTAGCCCGACAGCTTGCTGAGGTTGCTGTCGTCGCCGGAGGCGTTGATGTGCTCGATGTCCAAACCCTGCTGTCCCCACGCGATCCGCCAGCCGTGGTTGTTGTTCGCGGGGTGGGGTGCGGTGGTGTAGCTGGTTTTGCCGAAGGCGTGTTCGAGGACGCTGGCGAGCATGGTGCGGGTGACGACGCGGGCGGGCGGGACGATCGCGCCGGGGCAGTCGGGGTGGTAGCCGTCGAGGCGGAGGACGGCGTGGTAGTGGATGACGCCGCGGGCTTGGAATTCGTACACCTTGTGGTACTGGCGGCGCAGGGTGACGCCGAGGCGTTTGCCGAGGCGTTCGAGTTCGCGGTCGAATTCCTGGATGGTGCGCCGCCACAGTTCGGTGGCTTCGAGGTTCCACACGACCTGGCCGTGGTGGTCGTAGCAGTCCAGGCACAGCGGCGT
>NZ_JAIWNC010000005.1 GCF_020216025.1 Jidongwangia harbinensis
CCAACCCGCCACCTCCCTCTCAACAGCCAATATCACCGCCGTTGAGAGTGAGCCTTCGGCAACGACTACCCGCGCACGTGCACCGGTGTGTCGCCGACCCGGTGAACGTTCGTGGTCAGCGCACTAGGCGCCCGCGCCACCGTAGGCTGGGCCCGTGACGACGTCGATTCCGGCCGATCCGCTGGTGGCGCGCATGCGCCCGTTCGGCACCACCATCTTCAGTGAGATGTCCGCGCTCGCCGTGCGCACCGGCGCGGTGAACCTCGGCCAGGGCTTCCCGGACACCGACGGACCCGCCGAGATGCTGGCCGCGGCCGCCGACGCCCTGCGCGGCGGCGCCAACCAGTACCCTCCGCTGCCCGGCATCCCGGCGCTGCGGACCGCGGTGGCGGCGCACGAGGAACGGTTCTGGGGCCTGACCCGGGACCCGGACACCGAGGTGGTGGTGACCGCCGGCGCCACCGAGGCGGTCGCGGCGACGATCCTGGCGCTGTGCGAGCCGGGCGACGAGGTGGTCTGCTTCGAGCCGTACTACGACTCGTACGCGGCCTCCATCGCCCTGGCCGGCGCGGTCCGGCGGCCGGTCACCCTGCGCCCCGGGCCGGACGGCCGCTACCGGTTCGACGAGGGCCGGCTCCGCGAGGCGTTCGGGCCGCGCACCCGCCTGGTGCTGCTGAACTCGCCGCACAACCCGACCGGCAAGGTCTTCACGGCCGCGGAACTCGGCCTGATCGCGAGCCTCTGCCAGGAGCACGACGTGTACGCCGTCACCGACGAGGTGTACGAACACCTGGTGTTCTCCGACGCCGCGTCGCCGCACGTGCCGCTGGCCACCCTGCCGGGCATGCGGGAACGCACCGTGCGGATCTCCTCGGCCGGCAAGACGTTCTCCTGCACCGGCTGGAAGATCGGCTGGGCCACCGGGCCGGCGGCACTCGTCTCGGCCACGACGCGGGTGAAGCAGTTCCTGACGTTCGTCAACGGCGCACCGCTGCAGCCGGCGGTCGCGGTCGCCCTGGGCCTGCCCGACGCGTACTTCACCGGGTTCCGCGACGGCCTGCAGGCTCGCCGGGACCACCTGGTGGCCGGCCTGACCGACGCCGGCTTCGGGGTGCTCCCGTCCGAGGGCACCTACTTCGTCACCGCGGACATCACTCCGCTGGGCGGCGCGGACGGCGTCGAGTTCTGCCGCGCCCTGCCGGAACGCTGCGGCGTCGTCGCGGTACCCACCCAGGTGTTCTACGACCATCAGGACGCCGGGCGCCGGCTGGTCCGCTTCGCGTTCTGCAAGCGCCGGTCGGTGATCGACGACGCCGCCCAGCGTCTGCGTACCCTCGCGTCCTGACGCCGGTGTTCCACTGAGGTGTCTCCGGACGGCCCGTGGCGTCGGTGTTGTTCCACTGGAGCGCTCCAGTGGAACACCAGCGTCAGGACGGCCGCGGGCCGGTCACGCCGGGCTGGCGGCGCGGACCTCGTCGGCGATGCGCTCGGCCACGGTACGGGCCTGCTCCTCGGTCTCCGCCTCGACCATGACGCGCACCAGCGGCTCGGTGCCGGACGGGCGGAGCAGCACCCGTCCCGTCTCGCCCAGCTCGTTCTCCGCCAGCGCCACCGCTGCCTGCACGGTGGGCGCCGCCGCGCCGGCCTGCCGGTCGGCCACCCGCACGTTGATCAGCACCTGGGGCAGCTTGTGCATCACCGCGGCCAGGTCCGCCAGCGACTTGCCGGTGGCGGCGATCTGCGCCATCAGCTGCAGGCCGGTCAGCACGCCGTCGCCGGTGGTCGCGTACGCCGGGAGCACGATGTGGCCGCTCTGCTCGCCGCCCAGCGCCAGCCCGCCGGCCTGCAGCTCCTCCAGCACGTACCGGTCGCCGACCTTGGCCTCGATCAGGGTGATGCCGGCCTGCTTCATCGCCAGGCGCAGGCCCAGGTTGCTCATCACGGTGGCAACCAGCGTGTCGTCGGTCAACGTGCCCGCGTCGCGCATCGCCAGGGCCAGGATCGCCATGATCTGGTCGCCGTCGACCACGTCACCGGCGGCGGTGACGGCCAGGCAGCGGTCGGCGTCACCGTCGTGGGCGATGCCCAGGTCGGCGCCCTCGGCGAGGACCGCCTCCCGCACCGCCTCGAGGTGGGTGCTGCCGCAGTTGTCGTTGATGTTGAGGCCGTCCGGGTCGGCGTGGATCGCGATGACCTCGGCGCCCGCCTCGGCGTACGCGGTGGGGCCGACCTCGCTGGCCGCGCCGTTCGCGCAGTCCACCACGACCTTGATCCCGGCCAGCGGGTGCGGCGTGGCCGCGACCAGGTGCTTGATGTAGTGCTCGGCACCGTCCAGCAGGTCGTGCACCCGGCCGATCCCGGCGCCGGTGGGACGCCCGCGCAGCCCGTGCCCGTCGGCGATCGCGGCCTCGATGCGCTGCTCCAGCTCGTCCGGCAGCTTCTGGCCACCTCCGGCGAACAGCTTGATCCCGTTGTCCGGCATCGGGTTGTGCGAGGCGGACAGCATCACGCCGAGATCCGCCTTGGCCTGGCCGACCAGGTACGCGACGGCCGGCGTGGGCAGCATCCCGACCCGGACCACGTTGGCACCGGCACTGGTCAGTCCCGCCACGACCGCGGCCTCCAGCATCTCGCCGCTGGCGCGCGGGTCACGTCCGACGATGGCCAGCGGCGGGTGGCTGCTGTCCGTCTCCACCAGCACCCGGGCGGCCGCGACCGCGACCGAGAGGGCCAGTTCCGGAGTGAGGTCACCGTTCGCGAGACCGCGTACGCCGTCGGTGCCGAAGAGTCGCGCCATGGCGGCTTCCTTTCGCCGGGTGTGGTTGCCCGCTCGGCGAACATATCGCCGAATCGTCGGCCCCGGGTCGGTAGTGGGAGGGAAAGTGCGTGAAACACGGAACGGCCGGGCGCCGCCCTGAGGTAGGGCGCACCCGGCCGTCCGGTCAGACGTGGTGCAAGACGAGCGCGGAGATCAGCGCTTCGAGTACTGCGGAGCCTTACGGGCCTTCTTGAGACCGTACTTCTTGCTCTCCTTGACGCGGGCGTCGCGGGTGAGGAAGCCGGCCTTCTTGAGAGCGGGACGGTCGTCCGGCTCGTTCGTGATGAGCGCACGGGCGATGCCGAGGCGCAGCGCGCCGGCCTGGCCGGTGATGCCGCCGCCACGCAGGTTCGCGATGACGTCGAACTGCTCGGCCCGCTCCGTGGTGACCAGCGGCTCGCGGATCAGCTGCTGGTGCACCTTGCTCGGGAAGTAGGCCTCGAGGTCACGACCGTTGCAGGTGATCTTGCCGGTGCCGGGCACGAGACGAACCCGGACGATGGCCTCCTTGCGGCGGCCGACGGTTTGGATGGGACGGTCACCGGGACGCGGGGCGCGGACCGGGGCCGGCGCGGGCGTCTCGACCACGACGACCGTCTCAGCGGGCTCCTCGACGGTCTCGACGACCTCGGGCTCGATGATGTCGGACATGCTGCTGCCTTCTCCCGCGCTCACTGCGCGATCTGGGTGATTTCGAACGGCTTCGGCTGCTGCGCGGCGTGCGGGTGCTCGGCGCCCGGGTAGACCTTCAGCTTCTTGATGATCTGACGCGCCAGCTTGTTGTGCGGGAGCATGCCCTTGACGGCCAGCTCCACCGCCTTCTCGGGACGCTTGCTCAGCAGCTCCTCGTAGCCGACCTGCTTGAGACCGCCCGGGTAGCCGGAGTGCCGGTACGCGACCTTGGTCTGCCGCTTGTTGCCGGTCAGCGCGACCTTCCCGGCGTTGATGATCACCACGAAGTCGCCGGTGTCGACGTGCGGGGCGAACGTCGGCTTGTGCTTGCCACGCAGAAGAGTGGCGGTGTGGGTGGCCAGGCGGCCCAGGACGACGTCAGAAGCGTCGATGATGTGCCACTGACGCTCGATCTCACCCGGCTTCGGGCTGTACGTACGCACAGAATTACCTTGTCTCGTCGTCGGTCTGGGGGCGCGCGCTGGTCGCAGCGGAGCACGAACGACAAGCGTACCCGACGGGGAACGCTCGCAGCTGTCGCACAACAGCAGGCAACAATACCTGCCTGCGCGGCGCGCGGTCAAAACGGGCGGCGGTTCCGTCTTGCCGAACGGCACGTCCGACGGGACCCCCAAACATGTCGGGCCCATGATAGCCGCCGTCGATGGCGCTACCACGGCCGGGCCGCCGACCGCATCCCGGGCGCCGGCAGACCCGGTCCGTCGCTCGATCGCCCGAGTGTGCCGATTTCCGGATCGATGCCTCTTAGCAGGCTCGAAACATACGGGACGCAAGGCCGAAATTACCCCCCGGCAGTCTCTCGACATGGCAAGCGGTGCGGACACCTCGACGACGCGGCCCGGGTCCCGGCCCGGGAGCGTCCGGGTGGGCACCCGCCACCAGCCACCGTCAGGGTTGAGGA
This sequence comes from Jidongwangia harbinensis, assembly GCF_020216025.1. GTDB lineage: Bacteria > Actinomycetota > Actinomycetes > Mycobacteriales > Micromonosporaceae > Actinoplanes > Actinoplanes harbinensis. The sequence continues at coordinate 4,413 of NZ_JAIWNC010000005.1, forward strand.
CGGACCTGACGGTGACCGCCGGACCGGTTCCCCGGTTCGGCGCGGAAAGGCCGCGGCGTGCGCTGGTCGGAGGTACGGCGGAGAACGTAGGCGTGACATGGGAGCGGGTCGACGCTGAGGACGACGGACTCCGAGCGTGCCCTTCGGTGGACCGGCCGGCCACGCCGCGGCTTTTCGAACGACAGATCCAGGGAACGGACACTCCGGGGCGGCCCGGGGGGAGGCGCCTGCCGAAGCCGGGAACGCGGGCGACACCGCACCGGGCAGCGCGGACCGCCGGATGACGGAGCGGACCCCGGGAGCCCGGCGCACCGTGATCACCGCAGCGGCGCTCGCCGAGCCCGCCGCGTCCCTGTCCGGCTACACCATCGGCGTCACCGCGGACCGCCGCCGCGACGAACTGGCCGGCCTGCTGGAGAGCCGCGGCGCCCGCGTCGTGCTCGCCCCGGCGCTGCGCATCGTGCCGATCGCCGACGACGCCGAACTGCGCGCCGCCACCCGTGCCTGCCTGGACTCGCCGCCCGACATCGTGCTGGTCAACACGGGCATCGGCATGCGCGGCTGGCTGGAGGCCGCCGACGGCTGGGGCCTGGGTGAACCGCTGCGCGCGGTGCTGTCCCGCGCGTACGTGGTGGCCCGCGGACCCAAGGCCCGGGCCGCGATCCGCTCGGCCGGCCTGCAGGACCAGTGGTCCCCCGAGGGCGAGAGCTTCGACGAGGTCGCCGAACACCTCGGCGCCCGGGGCATCGCCGGGCTCACCGTCGCGATCCAACTGCACGGCGAGAGCCAGCCGGAGTACACCGAGGCCCTGGAATCGGCCGGTGCCCGCGTCATCGAGGTACCGGTCTACCGCTGGGCGCCGCCCACCGACCCCGCTCCCCTGCACCGGCTGGTGGACCTGATCACCGCCCGGCTGGTGGACGCGGTGACGTTCACCTCGGCGCCCGCGGTGGGCGCGCTGCTGCGCGCCGCCGGGGCGCAGTGCGACGCCCTGCTGGAGGCGTTGCGCACCGACGTACTGGCGGCCTGCGTCGGGCCGGTCACGGCCGCACCCCTACGCGGGTACGACGTGCCGGTCGTCGCGCCCGGCCGGGCCCGGCTCAGCGCACTGGTCCGCACCATCGTGGACGAGCTGCCGCGGCGCGCGGTGAACCTGGAGGTCTCCGGGCACACGCTGACCCTGCGCGGTCACGCGGCGATCGTGGACGGCGAGCTGCGCCCCCTGGCACCCGCGCCGATGGCGGTGCTGCGGGCGCTCGCCGGCGTACCCGGGCGGGTGTTGTCCCGGGCCGCGCTGCTGCAGGCGCTGCCGCGGGGAGCGGACGAGCACGCGGTGGAGATGGCGGTGGCCCGGCTCCGGGCCGGCCTGGCCACTCCCGGCATCATCCAGACCGTGGTGAAACGCGGCTACCGCCTACCGAGCTGACCCGGCCACGGCGCACGCCACTTCCCGCACGCCCTCAGCCCACCCCGCCGCGATGAACGCCAGTCCCGCACGTGTTTCGTCCCAGTCGCGGGCTCGACGTGACGTCGGTGAGCGAGGAGCCGAGGTGGCGGACGAGCCGGCGACCCGCCGCCGCCCGAATGCGGCCTTGGCGCGGCTCCGATCGGGTACGGCACACAGCTTTGCCTGGTATGCCGCGCCTGGTATGCCGCCTTGGTTCGGCCAGATCTTGGAGGCACGGGCGAATCTTGGCGCCGGAACGCCCCCAGGGGGGCCAGCGCGCGCCAAGATCTGACCACGCCTCCAAGATCCGCCCCCATGATCCGGCGAAATCACGTTGAGAGGGCGCATATCGGACAACGGGCGGCAACGACACCGCCCGGGCTTGTCCACCGCCAGTGACACCACTACTGATCCCGCGCCGACCTCAGTGGAACACCAACGCTGTCGTCGGGCACGCATGACAACGCTGGTGTTCCACTGGAGCGCTCCAGTGGAACACCAGCGCGAAACATCAACCGACCGGCGTGGGCTGGAAGCCCCGGCCCTGCTCGGCCACCAGCGTGGCCATGGCGTGCTCCACGACACCCACCAGGACCTGCTTGACCGAATCACGGTGCCGCGCGTCGCACATGATCAGTGGCACGTGCGGCGCGATGGCCAGCGCCTCGCGCACCTCTTCGGGCTCGTACCGGGGTGCGCCGTCGAAGCAGTTCAGCGCCACCAGGTAGGGCAGATGCCGGTTCTCGAAGTAGTCCAGCGGCGCGAACGCGTCCGAGATCCGCCGGGTGTCGACCAGCACCGCCGCACCCACCGCACCCCGGATCAGCTCGTCCCACATGAACCAGAAACGGGTCTGCCCGGGCGTACCGAAGAGGTACAGGATGAGGTCGTCGGCCATGGTGATGCGGCCGAAGTCCATGGCGACCGTCGTGGTCTCCTTGCCGGGCACCTTGGAGGAGTCGTCGACGCCGACACCCGCGGAGGTCATCACGGCTTCCGTGGTGAGCGGCTCGATCTCCGAGACCGCCCCGACCATCGTCGTCTTGCCCACGCCGAAACCGCCGGCCACGACGATCTTCGCGGAGGTGATCTCCTTGGGTTGCGCCCCCGCCCGCTCAGAGCTTGCGAAGTCCACTCAACACCCTTTCCAGCAGATCCATCCGCTCCGTGAAGCCTTCCTTGGGAGCGGCGCTGTGTAGCGACAGCAGTCCGTCGGCGACCATGTCGGCGACGAGCACGCGAGCGACGCCCAGCGGCAGTCGGCAGTAGGCCGCGATCTCGGCCAGCGACTGCGCCCGTGGCTCACACAGCACGGCTATGCGGTACTTGTCGTGCCCGGCGAACCGGGCTTCCTGGACGGCTGCCTGGCTGGCGACCAGGACCGCTTCGATCGGGATGTGGCGCTGCGGTTCAGTTCGCCCCCGGGTGACCGCATAGGGCCGGACCAACGCTCCACGGGGATCGTGGGGCGGCTGGGGATGTCCCATCGTGCGGTCACCTCCTTCCGGGGCGAGTGACGCGATACCGGATCAGCGGTCAGACCTGATGACCGACGGCTTCACGGGGCGCGGGCACCAGGGCGGCGCCGACGCGTTCGACCAGCAACGCCATCTCGTAGCCGACCTGGCCCACGTCGCAGCTGCGCGCGGCCAGGACGGCCATCGAGGAGCCGTCGCTGATGGACATGAGGAAAAGGTAACCGCTGTCCATCTCGATGATCGTCTGCTGCACCTCGCCGGCGTTGAACATGCGCGAGGCGCCGTCGGTGAGGCTGACCACGCCGGAGGTGATCGCGGCCAGCTGATCGGCGCGGTCGGCCGGCAGATCCCGCGACGAGGCGAGGAGCAGCCCGTCGGCGGAGACCGCCACGACGTGGGCGATTCCGGCCACACTGTCGGCGAAGTTGCTGAGGAGCCAGCCCATGTCGTGCATGGTGGGGGGCCTGGTCACAGTTCGTTCTCCTTAGGACCGGGGGCGCTCGAGGCAGCTTCCGCGCTGCCGGCCGTACGCCCTCGTTGCACGCCACGGTGGTACGCGGAGAGGAGGCCGCGTACCTCGTCCGGGCTGCGACGCTGTTGGTTGCGCGAGCTGGTCTGCACGCCACCCGGCACGAGCTGTGCCTGGGGGACGCGCTTCGGCAGCCCGGAGCGGGTGGTGCCGGCCGCCGCGGGTTCCGCCGCCGCCATCGCCCGCTGCCATCCTTCGTCGGCGGCGGTGCGCCAGCTGTCCTCGGCCGAGGTACGCGGCCGCGGAACCGATGCCCCGCCGTTGTCCGGACCGGCCGGTGCCGGTCGTGCACCATTCTGCCCCGTACCGCCGCCCGTGGCACCCTCCGTCGGGCGGGCGGCCCGTTCGGTCCGGGCGGCGGGGACCGTCCGGGCGGGTGGCGCCTCGCGTTCCGGTACCGGCACCCGTTCCGGCGCCGGGGCCTCGGCCGGTGCCTCGTACTCGGGCTCGGCCAGCGGTGTGGGCGGCGGGGCGTACCCCGCCGTCGGCATGGTCCAGTCCTCCGGGCTCACTCCGTCGTGACCCTTGAACCAGCTCGCCTGCATCTGCAGGAAGATCGGCGCCTCGGCCCGTTCCTCGGCCGGGGTCGGCGTGGGCACCGGCGGCGCGGCCGGCATCGCGGCGAGCGCGGCGCCCCAGCCGGACGGGTTGGGGCTGACCGGCGGTGGCGGTGGCGGGATCTTCTTCCCGTCCGGGGTGACAAATCCCACGGCCACCTGCAGGTCCGGCGAGGCGGCCGGCTGCACCACCGGGTAGGCCACCGTCGGCGAGGCGAAGGCCGAGGCGCCCGGAGCCGCGGCCGGGACCGGGGTCTCGGGCTGCTGCGGCGCCCGCGTCGGCAGCGGCGGCCGGTCCGCGGTGGCGGCCGGCACCGGCTCGCCGCGCTTCGGCAGCGGCGGGAGGCCGGCCGGGCGCTGCGACGGCATCTGCGGAAGCGCGGGGTGCGCCGGCCGTTCCTGGTACGGCTCCTCCTGGTACGGCTCCGGGTAGGGCGCGTCCTGGTAGGGCTCCTGGTACGACGGCGAGCTGCGGTTCGGGTCGTCGGCCGCGGGCTGTCGCTGGTCCCATGGTTCCGGGGCGATCGCCGGCAACGTCGCGGTGGCGGCGCCGTTGCGTCCGGCCGGCAGTGCGTCCCAGCCGCCCGACGGTCCACTGTCGAGCTGCGGCGTGCGGCCGCTGCGCGGCGGGTCGATCGGCCGGTTCGGCAGCACCACGATGCTGCTCGGCAGGGTGACCTGGGCGACCGTGCCGCCCTCGATGTTGGCGCGGAGTTCGACCCGGATGCCGTACCGGCTGGAGAGCCGGCCGACCACCGCGAGGCCCATCAGCCGGAAGGCGGCGACGTCCACACTGGGCGGTTCGGACAGCCGCCGGTTCAGCTGGTCCATCTGCTCCTCGGACATGCCGAGCCCGCGGTCCTCGACCTGGATCACCACGTAGTCGCGGATCCGGCGGCCGTCCGCCACCACCACGGTGTTGGGCGGGGAGAAGCGGGTGGCGTTGTCGAGCAGCTCGGCGACCAGGCGGACCACGTCGTTGACGGCCAGCGCGGTGATCGAGATGTCGGTGTCGACGGTGCCGAACTCGATCCGGTTGTACAGCTCCACTTCGGACTGGGCGGCGCGCAGCGCGTCCACCAGCAGCGCGTCCTCGCGGCGCGGCGCGCTGGAGTCGGCACCCGCGAGCACCAGCAGGTTCTCGTCGTTGCGGCGCATCCGGGTGGCCAGGTGGTCCAGTTCGAAGAGCTGAGCCAGCCGCTTCGGGTCCTCCTCGCCGCGCTCGATCTGGTCCAGCTCGCCGATCATCCGGTCGACCAGCGACTGACTGCGCCGGGCCAGGTTCAGGAACATCGCGGAGACGCTGGTCCGCAGCGCGGCCTGTTCGGCCGCGATCCGAACCGCCTCGCGGTGCACCACGTTGAAGGCCTGCGCCACCTGGCCGACCTCGTCGCGGTTCTTCAGCTGGATCGGGTCGCGGACCTGGCGGACGATGTCGTCCGCCGCGCCCTCGCCGAGGTTGCGGACGTCGCGCAGCCGGGCCACGGCGTCCGGCAGGTCGCGGTTGGCCACCGCGAGCGCGCCTTCGCGCAGCCGGCGCAGCGACAGGTTGAGCGAGCGGGCCAGCATCACGGCCAGCGCGACGGCGAGGATCAGGACCAGCAGCACCAGTACCGATTCGATGGTGGCCTGGCGGGTGACCGAGGCGCTCTCGTCGCGGGCGGCCTCGACGCTCCGCGCCTCCAGGCGCTGTTCGGCCCATCGCATCAGGTCGACGACGGCACCGAACGCCTGGGTGATCTCGGCCGGGGCGACCACGTCGCTGCGGCTCAACCGCAGCGAGATCTGGTCGGCGAGGTTGACCGCGTCACCGGTGACCGTGCGGTCCACCAGCGCACGCTGTCCGGGCGAGGCGACCAGGGAGAAGGCGAGGAGCGCCTCCTGCTGGCTGGTCTGGGTGGCGATGAACGCGGACTGCTGCTCGGCGCTGACGTCGCCGGAGGCGCGGGCCGCGTACGAGATGGCCTCCTGATCCGCGGTGCCCGCCTTGGCCCGGGTGAACGCGGACAGCGCCCGCAACCCGTCGGCGACCGCGCCGTCGCCGGCGAACTGGCTCAGGACGTCGCCGTAGCCGACCAGGTCGGTGATCACCACGCCGTAGCGCAGCACCACCTCGGACACCGCGATGTCGTCGCGGCTGGCCACCTTGGACCGGGTGGCGTCCATGGTCCGCAGGTGGTCGTCGATCCGGTTGAGCTGGGTCGCCACCGAGGGCGGCGGCTCGTCCAGGTCGTCCCGGCTGGCGGTGTACCGGTCGATCCGGCTGTCGGTCTGCGCGATCGCCGCGTTGTAGCCGTCCGGCCTGGCGGTCGGCGTGGCGAGGTACTCCGCCGCGGCCATCCGCTCCTTGTGCATCACCTGGGTGAGATCGGACAGGTCGGCGGAGAGCCGGGTCAGGTCCTCCACCTGGGCGGCGTCGAACGCGCGGCCACCGACGTCGAACAGGCGCACGGTGGCGAGGGCGAGCACGGCCAGCAGCGGCACCAGCAGAATCATGGCCAGCTTGGACCGGATGCGCGCGTCACGCAGCCGCGGGAAGCCACGCCGTCCACGCGTTTCCGGCGACGACCCGCCGGCCTGCGGGCCGCTGTCCGGGTAGGTCGCAGGCTGGGTCGAGGATCCGGTGCTCACGACATCTCCTCTGTGGTCATCCCCGCATCTCTTCGTCCAGCCGGGTCCCGCCGCCCGGGCTCGTCGGATCGCTGCGACAGGGTAGGTGCCGCACTCGGCACGGCCGCGATTTCATCAGACCCCGAGCGCCTTTGGAAAGTCTGAGACCTCCCGGAAACGTCCCACCTTCCGCACTGACAATCGCCCTTTCGGATCGAGAATCGGGCCCCGTACGGCTTTGACGTGCGCGAATATCGTTCTCGCAGCGGAATGACTGCAGAGAGTGACCGACGTCCATCAAGATTCCAACCACTATGTGGGATAGTCGTCCCGCGTCCAAGATTTCGCGCGGCTTGACCAAGGACTCTCACGTTGGCAAGGTTTGGCGCGATCGGACGGACGCCGTGTCCGTGTTGGTGGGGTCCACACCGGACAACGTTCGCTGTACGATCCCCGCCGTTGCCCCGAGGAGGCACCCGCAGTGAGGTACCCCCGCCGTGTGACGGCAGCCGCCGTCACCTGCACGCTTCTCGCCGCCGCCCTGACCGGTTGCAGCTCCGACGATTCGGCCGGTGAGGTCACCGACATCGTCATCGGTGCCGACCTGGCCTTCGGCTCCGCGGTCGACACCGCGTACCGGCGGGCCCTGGAACTGAAGGTGCAGCAGCTGAACGCGTCCGGCGCGCTCGGCAACCGACGGCTGGTGCTGCAGATCCAGGACAACCGCTCGGACCCGACGGCGTCGCTGCGCAACATCGGAACCTTCGCCGACGACCGGTCGGTGGCCGCGGTGATCTCCGGATTCTGCGGCGAATGCGCGGTGGGCGCGGCCGGCACGGTCAACAAGCAGCAGATCCCGACCATCGCCCTGGCCGCGGCCGACCAGGTGAGCGAGCCGGTCACCGAACGACGGTGGATGTTCAAGCTGGGACCGAACACCGCCGACAGCGCCGCCGCGATGACCGCCGAACTGGTGCGGTCGAAGATCGCCAAGGTGGCCGTGCTGTACTCCGACGATCTCTACGGGCGGGGTGGGCATACCGCGATCCGCGCCGAGCTGGACAAGGCCGGCGTCGCGGTGAGCGGGTCGACCTCGGTGAAGCCGACCGCCACCAACATCAGCCAGGCGGTCGGCGACCTGGTCGCCACCGAGCCGCAGGCGCTGCTGGTGCTGGTCGGTCCGGAGCAGGCCGGCCTGGCCGCGATCAGCGCGAAGGGCGCCGCCTTCGCCGGGCGCATCTACTACGACGCGGCCTCCGCCGGTGACCTGTTCATCCCGCGCGCGGCCGCCGCCGCCACGAACAACGCCACCATGGTGTTCACCCAGATCCTGGCGATCGACGACGTCATCGCGACCACCCCGGCCAAGGCGTCCCGCAAGCAGTGGTTCCGGGACTACACCTCCCGGTACGGCAGCTACTCCGGGGTGGCCTCGTTCGCCGCCGACGCGGTCGAGCTGATCGCCGGCGCGGTGAACCGGGTCGGCGGGGACCGGGCCCGGATCCGCGACATCCTGGAGACGTCGCAGATCGACGGGTTGTCCGGGCCGATCCGCATCACCCCGGACAACCACTCCGGCCTGATGCCGCAGGCGCTGACCCTGCTGGTCGCGCGCAGCGGCCGGTGGCGGATCGCCAGCTGACCGACCGCCGGCCCGGGCACACCGGGCCGGCGGACACCGCGGGTCAGCGCTGTGACGTGGTGGCCCGCACCCAGGGCAGCAGCAGGCGCTCGATCAGCACCAGGGCGTAGTACAGAACGATGCTGACCAGCGCGAGCAGGGCGATGGCGGCGAACGCCGAAGCGGTGTCCGCCTGGCCGCTGGTCTGCACGATGATCATGCCCAGCCCGGTCTCGCCGTACTGCATCTCGCCGACCACCACACCGATCACCGCGAGCGGCATGGCCACCTTGAGCCCGACGAACATCTGCGGCAGGGCGGCCGGCAGCCGCACCCGGACGAAGGTCTGCAGCCGGGAGGCGTCCATCGACCGGGCGAGTTCCGCCAGGTCGGCGGGCGTACTGGTCAGACCGGTCGCGGTGGAGAGCACGATCGGGAAGAAGCAGACCATGAACGCCATCGCCAGCACCGGCGTGCGGCCGTAGCCGAACCACACCAGCATCAGCGGCGCGAGCGCCACCTTGGGCACCGCGTTGAACGCCACCAGCAGCGGCTGGAACATCCGCTCGAACGGCCGCCAGGCGGCGATCGCGACCCCGATCAACACGCCCACCAGCACCGAGATGCCGAAGCCGAGCAGCGTGGCGACGGCGGTGCTCCAGGTCTGCCGGAGCAACTCGGTGCGCAGCGCGGAGAACGCGGACAGCACCTCCGGCGGCGACGGCAGAATGATCGTCTGGACGTCGAACGCCACGGTGGCGGCCCACCAGCCGGCGATCGCCACGGCCAGGCCGAGGACCGGCCAGGCCACCGCCGAGACGGTACGCCGGCGCGGTGCCGCCACGGGCGCCGTCGCGGCCGGCGGTGTCGCCAGTTCAGCAGTCATCTCAGTGCTCTCCTCACCGACACCGCGAGGGCGCGCCGATCCACCCGGAGTGGCGGGATCGGCACGCCCCCGTCGTGCGTGACCCGGATCAGGCCTGCGGAACCAGGCTGAAGTCGATGACCTTCTCCGGCGTCAGGCCGGCACCGATCTGACCGGAGGCCTGCAGGATCGCGATGCTGCGGGCGACCCGCTGGCTGTCCAGCGCGCCGACCGGCACACCGGACGCCTCGGAGCGGACGAACGGGCCCATCAGCCCCAGCTCGGCGGCGGCGGCCTGGGGGATCGCCGTGGGCACGTTCTTCTTCAGGATCTCCCCGGCCTCGGCCGGGTTGGCGATCGAGTCCTCCAGGCCCTTCAGCAGCGCGCCGGTGAACTTCTTGACCTTCTCCGGGTTGTCCTTGGCGTAACCCGCGGAGGTGATCAGCACGTTGCCGTAGAGGTCCTGCAGGTAGTCGCTGTACGGCAGGACGACCGCCTTCTTGCCCTTGGCGATGGTCTCCACGGTGGGCTTACCGACGACGAACTGGCCGATCCCGTCCGCCCCACCCGAGGCCAGCGTGCCCATCAGCGTCTGCGGCGTGCCGTTCTGCCACTTGACCTTGTTGTAGTCGATCCCGGCCAGCTTCGCGTACGTCGGGAACAGGTTGCGCACCACCGAGCTGGGCGAGTCGGCCAGCGTCTTGCCCTCGAGGTCCTTGGCCGTGCTGATGCCGTTACCCTCGAGCGAGATGATCGCCGCCATGGTGCGCTGCTGGATGCCGGCCACCGCACTGAACCCGGTCACCGGCTGCTTGCCGCCGGCCGCGAGCAGGAGTCCGGTGAGGTCGAGCGGGGTGAACTGGGCCTGTCCGCCGACGACCTGCTTGAGGTTCTCGAAGGTGCCGTTGCCCGGCTTGATCTCCACATCGAACCCGGCGTCCTTGAAGTAGCCCTTCTCCTTGGCCACATAGGCGTAGGAGTCGCGGCCGAAGTTGCCGAACGACGTCAGGTACGTGACCTTCTCCAGCGACTGCGTCCCGCCGGAGGACGCGGGATCATCCGCGTCGTCGCCGCTGCAACCGGCCGCTGCGGCGAGGGTCGTGGCCAGTGCCGCGGCCACGAGAGTGCGGGTGAACGTTCTTCTGTGCACCGTTGTCCTTCCCAACTGAGGGGGTCGTTGAGCCGGTCGGCGCCGGGCGGAGGGTGCACCGGCACCGAGGGGGTGGGCGTGAGTGAGACTCGCGGGCAAGCGTAGGTGACCGAAGGCTGGTCATCGATGCCAGGTTCGTCTCAAAAACCCTTGTGGACGGGCCGATACCGCTCGGCAACACACAGCCGGTACGCTCACCGGTGATTGATCCGTCACGATCGGGAGCCCGCGCAGATGATCCGTCTCACCGGCGTCTCCCGTTCGTTCGCCGGGCGTTCCGGCACGGTGGAGGCGTTGCGGGAGATCGATCTGGACGTCGGCGACGGCGAGTTCGTCGCGGTGCTGGGCCGTTCCGGCTGCGGCAAGTCCACGATGCTGCGCCTGATCGCGGGTCTACTCCCGACCACCGCCGGTGAGGTGCGGGTGTCCGGCGATCGGGTGACGAAGCCGCGCCGTGACATCGCCATGATGTTCCAGCGTCCCGCGCTGCTCCCCTGGCGCACCGTGCTGGACAACGTGCTGCTCCCGGTGCAGTTCTACGGATGGCGCAAGTCCGCCCACCGGCAACGGGCACACGAGCTGCTGGCGCTGACCGGCCTCGAGGGTTTCGAGAAGCGGATGCCGCACGAACTCTCCGGCGGCATGCAGCAGCGGGTCGCGCTCTGCCGCTCGTTGATCGCGAACCCGCGGGTGATGCTCATGGACGAGCCGTTCTCCGCGCTGGACGCGCTCACCCGCGAGGAACTCTCCGGTGAGCTGCAGCGCGTCCACATGGAACTGGGCGCCACGATCGTGTTCGTCACCCATTCGATCGACGAGGCGGTGCTGCTCGCCGACCGGGTGGTGGTGCTCAGCCCGCGCCCCGGGCGGATCCGCGAGATCCTGGACATCAAGATCCCCCGGCCCCGCACGCTGGGCCGCACCGCACACCTCGAAGAGGTCGCCCGGTGCAGCGCCGAGCTGCACGAACTGTTGATGACCTGAGCTGACAGGCGGGAGATCATGCGCGTCACGCTCTTCGTCGAGCCGCATCGCGGCGCGACCTACGACGATCAGTTGCGGCTGGCCCGGCACGCCGAGGCGGCCGGCTTCGAGGGCTTCGTCCGCGCCGACCACTACCAGTCGATGAGCGCCGACCCGGGGCTGCCCGGACCGACCGACGCCTGGGTCACGCTGGCCGGTCTGGCCCGGGAGACGTCCCGGATCCGGCTCGGCACGCTGGTCTCGTCCGCCACGTTCCGGCTGCCCGGCCCGCTGGCGATCACGGTGGCCCAGGTGGACGCGATGAGCGGCGGCCGGATCGAGCTGGGCCTCGGCGCCGGCTGGGTGGAGCGCGAGCACACCTCGTACGGCATCCCGTTCCCGCCGCTCGGCGAGCGGTTCGACCGGCTGGCCGAGCAACTCGCGATCATCAGCGGGCTGTGGGCCACGCCGGACGGCGCGAGCTACTCGTTCGACGGCAAGCACTACCAGTTGCTGGACGCCCCGGCGCTGCCCAAACCGGTGCAGAAGCCCGGTCCGCCGATCATCGTCGGGGGCCGCGGGCCGCGCCGCACCCCGGCGCTGGCCGCCCGCTTCGCGGACGAGTTCAACATGCCGTTCAAGACGGTCGCGGAGACGGCCACGGCCTTCGAGCGGGTGCGGGCCGCCTGCGAGAGGTACGCCCGTCCGCCCGGCCGGGCCATGACGTTGTCCGCCGGCATCGTGGTGGCCCTCGGCCGCACCGACGCCGAGGCGCAGCGCCGGGCCGCACCGCTGCACGTCAAGAGCGTGCTGCCGCCGGAGGACCCGGTGGTCGGATCGCCGGACCTGCTGGTGCAGCGGATCGGCGAGATGGCCGAGATCGGCGCCACCCGGATCCACCTGCGCGTGATCGACATGTCCGATCTGGACCATGTCGACCTGATCGCCGACGAGGTGCTGCCGCAGGTGGGGGCATGAGCGAACTGGGCGGCGTGGGCCAGGAGATCATGCTGGAGAACGACCGGGTCCGGGTCTGGCACATCACCCTGGCGCCCGGCGAGACGCAGCCACTGCACCACCACGGCCTGCCGTACGTGGTGATCGCCGTGCAGGGCGCCCGCAACGTGATCCACACCGCGGCCGGCGAGCGGATCGAGGCCGACGAGGAGACCGGCGGCGTGGTCTTCCGGGAGCCCGGCGCCACGCACACTCTGACAAATGCCGGTGACACTGTGTACGTGGCCCGAATCGTCGAGCTGAAGGCCTGACCCGGCGTTTTTACCCTGCCTTAATATCCGGGCCCGAGGGTGGCGACGGTCATGGAACATTCCGTAACGTGCCCGGCATGGCATTTCGGACCTGGGCCAGACTGCTGGCCGTCACGCTCGGTGCGGGCGCTCTGGCCGCCGCCAGCCAGCTCGGCGTGGCGTACGGACTCGGCGTCCTGCGGCTGACCCGGGTTCTGGACATCACCACCCGCGACCAGTGGACCGCGCAGCTCGCCTGGGTGGCCTGGTTCGCGATGATGTCCGCGGTGATCGGCGCGGTGACCGGCGGGCGTCTCCGCGACCGCTGGCGCCTCCCGTCCACGGTCGGCACTCGGCTCGGCCTGGCCGTGGCGGCCGCGGTGGGCGCCGCGATGGTGGTACCGCTGACCATGCAGCCGGCCCGGACCGCACAGATCACCGGCGTCCATCCGGTGTTCGTGATCGGCGTGTGCGCCGCGCTGGGCGCGCTGGCCGGCCTGCTCGCCGCGTACGCGGCCCTGGCGCAGGCGGTGGCCCGGTGGAGCCTGGCCGCGATGGGCACCGCGGTCTGGCTGCTGGCGCTGGTGTCGGTGGCGCCGTCACTCACCCCCAGCGACCCCCTCCCCGCGGTACGCCTGGGCGTCTTCGACGCGGGCTTCCTGGCCCCCGCGGTCACCCAGCGGACCGCCCTGTTCACGATGCCCGCGCTGGCGCTGCTGATGGGCGCCGCCCTGGGCTGGACGGCCCGTCGCCGCGAGATGCCGACGCTGACCATCGCGCTGGCCGGGCTGGCCGGCCCGGCGTCACTGACACTCGCCTACCTGATCGCCGGTCCCGGGGCGGGCACCGAGCGCTACCAGGTGGTGCCGTACTGGGCCGCAATGACCGCCACCGGCGCCGGGGTGCTGGGGTCGGTGCTGGCCGCGGTCCTGCGGCGGGGCGCCGAGGCCGAGGACGAGGCGGACGACACGGAGGAGAAGACCGCCGAGATACCGGTCGGGGCGTCCGCGTCGGGCACCGCCACGCCGGCCACCGGCGCGGCAGTCACCTCCGGCGCAGGTCCGGCCACCGGCGCGGCCGCCACCTCCGGCGCAGGTCCGGCCACCGGCGCGGCCGCCACCTCCGGCGCAGGTCCGGCCACCGGCGGAACTCCCGCACCGGGCGCCGCGCCCACACCCGGCTCGCCTTCCACGCCGGGTGGCGGTTCCGCCCCCGGAAGAGCGCCGGTCACCGGTACCGCCCCCGGAGGAGCGCCGGTCACCGGTACCGCACCCGTCACCGGGACGGCCCCCGCCGGCCGTGCCCCCGCGGTCGACGCGCCCCTGCGCCCGTCGGACACCGGCGTCTTCGACGTGCCGCCCAGGACACCGAACCCGCCCGACCGGGACCCCCGGGACAAGGACTCCCGGGACAGCGGCCCCCGCGACCAGGACCGCCGCGACCCGCGTCCCCGGGACCGGGACCCGAGGGACCGGAACGCGAGCGGTCACCACGCGAGCCACCGAGACCCCGCCGACCAGGACCCCGCCGGCCAGTACCTCGCCGGCCGGGACCCCGCCGGCCGGGACCCTGGCGGCCGCACCCCGGCGGGCCGTGTCCCGGCCGACCACATCCCGGACCAGCGCACCACCCCGGAGCGTTCCACCAGCGGCAGGGCGGGGTCCCTCGGCGGCGGCCGGCGATCCAGTGCCGCCGACGCCTTCACCGGCCGGTCCGGCGAATGGCCCACCCGCCGCACCGGCCCGTCCCGCCCGCCCGGCGAGACCACCTGGGGCAGCTCGACACCCTGGTCCGGCAGCCAGGACGCCGGTTCCGACCCGTACGTGCCGGAGCCGGCCACCCGCCCCCTCCCCCCGGAGGCGATCCAGGAACCCCCGGCGCGCCCGGCCCGGGGTCGCGGCCGCCTGCCGTTCGGTCGCGGCCGGAGCCGGGCCGAGCGGAACGCCACCGCGCCGGCATTCCCCGACCCGCTGGTGCCGGTGCCGGCACCGGCGCACCGCCCGGACCTTCCGGGCGCCGACGGGCCGGCCACGCCGCGCCGGGCCGACAACGCGGGACCGGGGCACGCCGAGGCCGAGGCGCACCGTCGCCCGGGCGGCACCGCACCGGACTGGCCGGGTAGCGCGCCGGTGCCGACGGGACGCGGCCCGCTGGTACCCGAGCCGCACGCCATCTCCGCACCGCTGCCCGAGCCCGAGCCGATCACGCCGCCGCTGGCCGTCACGCCGGCGCCCGAGCCGGGTGGCCGCCGCGGCGGGAAGGACGCCAAGCGACGCGGATCCGACGACGACTACGTCGACTGGGTGAGCGGGCTGGGCGGCGAGTAACGGCCCGTGAAGCATCGGCTAACACCGATGGAATGATGTGTCCGGGAGGTACCCGGCGGCCGCTCGCCCACCGACGATGTGATCAGGACCCGTCCTCGATGCATCGGAGCATGCCATGACGCCGTCGCCCCTCCGCCGACTTCTCGCCGCCGTGGCTCTGGCGCTCGCCGTCTCCGGCGGCACGCTGGTCGTGTCCCCGCCCACGGCCGCCGAGGCCACCGTCTACGCCAGCTGCACGATCAGCCGCTGCGCCGACGCCCGGACCGCCCGCACCGGCTGGGCGTCGCTGAGCTGGCCCACCAGCCGGGGTTGGTACACCTGGCCGGCCGGCCGGTTCAACTTCACCGGCGGCACGTTCCAGAACCGCGAGGGCCAGCTCCCGGCCGGCGCCACGTACGGCGAGTACGACGTGTACCCGCGTAACCGTGGCGCCGCCCGGGACGCCTACCGCATCGTGGTGAACCGCTCCACCCGGGAGACCTGGTTCACCCCGGACCACTACCTGAACTTCTACAAGCTCTGAACCACCGGCAGGTACACCTTGCCGCCGGACTCCAGGAACTCGGTGCTCTTCTCCTGCATCCCCTGGGCGGCGTACTCCTTCAGCTCCTGGGTGATCTTCATGGAGCAGAACTTGGGCCCGCACATGGAGCAGAAGTGGGCGGTCTTGGCCGGCTCGGCCGGCAGCGTCGCGTCGTGGTACGCCCGCGCGGTCTCCGGGTCCAGCGCCAGGTTGAACTGGTCCTCCCAGCGGAACTCGAAGCGGGCCTTGGACAGCGCGTCGTCCCAGGCCTGCGCGCCCGGGTGGCCCTTGGCCAGGTCGGCGGCGTGCGCCGCGATCTTGTACGCGATCACGCCGGCCTTCACGTCGTCACGGTCGGGCAGGCCGAGGTGCTCCTTCGGGGTCACGTAACACAGCATCGCGGTGCCGAACATGCCGATCATCGCGGCGCCGATCGCGGACGTGATGTGGTCGTACGCCGGCGCGATGTCCGTCGTGAGTGGACCGAGCGTGTAGAACGGCGCGCCCGCGCACAGCTCCTGCTGCAGGTCGACGTTCTCCTTGATCTTGTGCATGGGTACGTGCCCGGGTCCCTCGATCATCACCTGGACGTCGTGCCGCCAGGCGATGTGGGTCAGCTCGCCCAGCGTCCGCAGCTCGGCGAACTGGGCCTCGTCGTTGGCGTCCGCGATCGACCCCGGGCGCAGGCCGTCGCCGAGCGAGAACGTGATGTCGTACCGGGCCATCAGCTCGCACAGCTCGTCGAAGTTGGTGTAGAGGAAGTTCTCGGTGTGGTGCGCCAGGCACCAGGCCGCCATGATCGAGCCGCCCCGGGAGACGATGCCGGTGACCCGGTTCACCGCCAGCGGCACGTACGGCAGCAGCACGCCGGCGTGCACGGTCATGTAGTCCACGCCCTGCTCGGCCTGCTCGATCACGGTCTCCTTGAACACCTCCCAGGACAGCTTCACCGGATCGCCGTTGACCTTCTCCAGCGCCTGGTAGATCGGCACGGTCCCGATCGGCACGGCGGCGTTCCGGATGATCGCCTCGCGGGTGGCGTGGATGTGCTTGCCGGTGGACAGGTCCATCACGGTGTCCGCACCCCACCGGGTGGCCCAGGTGAGCTTCTCCACCTCCTCGTCGACCGAGGACGACACCGCGGACGTGCCGATGTTCGCGTTGACCTTCACCAGGAACCGGGAGCCGATGATCATCGGCTCCGACTCGGGGTGGTTGACGTTGACCGGCAGCACCGCCCGGCCGGCCGCGATCTCCGCTCGTACCACCTCGGGGTCGACGTTCTCCCGGATCGCCACGAACTCCATCTCCGGCGTGATCTCGCCGGCCCGGGCGGACGCGAGCTGGGTGCGCCCGGTCCGCCACGGCGCGCGCAGCGGCGGCAGGCCGACCGCGGGGTCGCTGCCCGGCCCGGACGTGTCGTACAGCCGGACGGGCGGGTTGTCGCCGGTGAGCGCGATCTCCGCGAACGGCACCCGGACGTCCGGACGGGACCCTTCGACGTACACCTTGCGCCTCATGCTTTCCTCCCCAATCGGTACAAACAGGACATGCATGGGCGGCGTGCATCCCCGAACGCCACCCACCAGACTCGTTAGGCGGACCAGCCGAAGTGATCCAGCGGCCCCGGCCCACCGCCCAGCTTCCAGTCCCGGCCCCCGGCCAGCGCACCGGCCACGTACCGTTTCGCCGCCCGCACCGCCTCCGGCACCGGATCACCCGCGGCCAGCCGCACCGCGATCGCCGACGAGAACGTGCAGCCCGAGCCGTGGTTGTTCGCGGTCGGCACCGGCGCACCGCGCAGCATCGACACCTCCCCGTCGTGGCAGAGCACGTCCACCGCCAGCTCGCTGCCGGTCACCACGACCGTGCCCGGCCCGGCCGCGGCCAGCTCCGCCGCCGCCTCCGCCATCTCCTCGGCCGTGGACACCACCCGCCCGACGAGGGCGCCGGCTTCGTGCCGGTTCGGCGTCAACACACAGGGGTACGCCAGCAGAGGTGCCACAGACGCCACACCGGAGAGCAGGCTTCCGCTGGTCGCCACGAGCACCGGATCGACGACCAGGTGCGGCAGGTCCGCGGCCCGGGATGCGATCACCTCGGCCACCGCGGGGTCACCGATCATGCCCACCTTCACCGCCGCCACCGGCAGGTCGGCCAGCACCGCGTCCAACTGGGCGGCGACCACGTCCGCCGGAATCGGATGGATCGCGGTCACGCCCAGCGTGTTCTGCGCGGTCACCGCGGTGAGCACCGACGCGCCGTAGGCACCCAGCGCCGCGAACGTCTTCAGATCGGCCTGGATGCCCGCTCCCCCGCCGGAGTCCGACCCGGCGACGGTCAGCACCACCCGCGGCGTCACGCCGGCACCTCCGCATCCGCGAACGCCCCGGCCAGGTCGCGGACCACCCGCTCCGGATCGGCGGCCCGCATCACCGCGCCCAGCACCGCCACCCCCGCCGCGCCGGCCGCGGCGCACCGCCGGGCCCGCCCGGCCGAGTCGACGCCACCCAGCGCCAGCCACGGCACCGCCGGTGCGAGGCGCGCGGCGCCGTCCGGGGTGAGCGCCGGACCGTAACCCGGCTTGGTGGCCGTCTGGAAGACCGGCGACAACGTCACGTAGTCCAGGCCGGACGCCGCGGCGACCTCCGCCGCGTCGTGGCAGGACCGTCCCACCACGCGCACCGCCCCGCGTTGGTGTTCCACTGGCGCTGATCTCGGGGACGTCCGCTGCGGAACGGACGGCAGCGGATCGGCGGCGGCCAGGTGCACCGCGTCCCCGCCCAGCGGATCGGGACCGGCCACGATCAACCGCCCCGGCGGCACGACCGCCCGCAACGAGACCGCGAGCGCCTGCCGTTCGGCGTACCCCAGATCGCGCTCCCGCAGCACCACCCACCGGGCGCCACCGGCGACCGCGGCCGCCACCACCTCCACCAGCGGCCCGCCGGCGATCCGCCGGTCGGTGAGCACGACGACGCCGGACGGGGTCACCACTGCGCCAGCCCGTCGTCGGCGGTCGAGGCCAGGGCGTGGAACCGCCTCGGGATCCGGCCCGCCCGGGCCGCCAGTCGCCCGGCCCGCACCGCGTGCCGCATCGCCTCGGCCATCCGCACCGGGTCCGCGGCCCGGGTCACCGCACTGGCGACCAACACGGCGTCGCAGCCGAGTTCCATCGCCAGCGCCGCGTCCGAGGCCGTGCCGATGCCGGCGTCCAGGATCACCGGCACGTCCACGCTCTGCCGGATCAGCCGGATGTGGTGCGGGTTGCCGATGCCCAGCCCGGACCCGATCGGCGAGCCGGCCGGCATCACCGCCGCACACCCGGCGTCGGCCAGGCGGCGCGCCAGGATCGGATCGTCACTGGTGTACGGCAGCACCCGGAACCCCTCGCCGACCAGCGTCTCGGCCGCCCGCAGCAGCTCCACGCCGTCCGGCAGCAGGGTGCGCTCGTCGCCGATCACCTCAAGCTTGATCAGGTCGGTCTCGAACGCGTCCCGGGCCAGCCGCGCCGTCCGCACCGCGTCCCGGGCGGTGTAGCAGCCCGCGGTGTTGGGCAGCAGGCGCACGCCGAGACGGTCCAGCATCGGCAGCAGACCCGGCCCGGCGGCGTCGACCCGCCGCAGCGCCAGCGTGACCAGGTCGGTGCCGGACGCCACGATCGCCGCCTCCAGCACGGACAGGCTGCTCGCGCCCCCGGTGCCGAGGATCAGCCGGGACTCGCCGAGCAGCGGCACGTCCACGTCGACAGCGGTCATCGTCAGCCCCCCTGTGCCGCGGTGAGAACCTCGACCCGGTCGCCGTCGCGCAGGCCGGCCGCCGGCCAGGTGGACCGCGGCACCACCTCGCCGTTCACCGCGACCGCGACGCCGCGTTCGGCCTCGGTCAGCTCGGCCACCAGCACGGCCACCGTGGCCTCGCCGGTGACCTCGCGGCTCTGTCCGTTGACCATCAGGTGCATGAGAACCTCCCGGGCCGGAACGCGGCCAGCAGTGGATCGGGCACGCCGGTCACCACCAGCTCGGCGATGAGATCCGCGGTGACCGGTGCCAGGAGTACGCCGTTACGGTGGTGACCCGCGGCCACCAGGACCCGCCGCCCGGAGTCACCCGGCACTGCCCCGAGCAGCGGCGCGTTGTCCGGGGTGGCCGGCCGGTGCCCGACGAGCGTCTCCACCAGCTCGAACTCCGCCAGCGCCGGCACCAGATCGAGGGCGGCCCGGAGCAGATCGAGTACGCCGCCCGCGGTGACCGCACGGTCCGTGCGCTCCTCCTGGGTCGCGCCCACCACCACTTCGCCGTCCGCCCGCGGCACCAGGTAGACGTGCCGCCCGTCGGCCGCACCGCTGATCACGTGCCGCAGTACGCCCGGTTCCCCGCGCAGCCGCAGCAGTTGCCCCTTGACCGGCCGCACCGGCAGCCCGGTGAGCGCCGCGGTGCCGCACCCCGCGGCCACCACGACGGTGTCCGCCTCCAGCTCGCCGAGCCCGGCCACCGACCCGGTGACGATCCGCCCGGCGAGGGCCGCCCGCAACGCCGTCACCACCCGGCGCGGGTCGACCTGACGGTCGTCCGGCGCGTGCGCCCCGGCCCGCACCCGCGGCGACAGCTCCGGTTCCAGTTCCCGCAGCGCGGTCGGGCGAAGTCCCTGGTACGCCCACATCCGCCGAGCCTCGGCCGCATCGTCCGCGGTGAGCGCCACACTCAGCGTGCCGGCCTCGTCGTACCCCAGATCGTGGCCCGTCTCCCCGGCCAACTCGGCGGCGAAGGCCGGCCAGCGCTTCGCGGACTCACGCATCAGTTCCGCGAGCGCCGCGTGCTCGAACGCCGACTCGCCACCCGGCGCCAGCATCCCCGCGGCGACCCACCAGGCACCGTCGTCCCGCCCCGGGTCGTGCACCCGCACATCGACCCCGCGCCGCGCCAGCCGCCAGGCCACGGACAACCCGACGATCCCACCACCCACCACCGCGACCGTTCCCCCGGCGCCCCGCTCCGCCGCGCCCCCGAACTCCCGCTCCGCCGCGCCCCCGAACTCCCGCTCCGCCGCGCCCCCGAACTCCCGCTCGGCCGCGTCGGTGTCGTCGTGGTGCCGTTCCGCCGGTCCGGCCGTGCTCATGCCAGCGCCTTGAGGAGGTCCTCGGTGGCCCGTTCCGGATCGGCCGCGATCGCACCGACCACCGCCACGCCGTGCGCCCCCGCGGCACGAAGATCCGGCACCCGTCCCGCGGTGACGCCACCGATCGCCAGCACCGGCAGCCCCAGCACGGCACCGGTCACCGCCGCCACCCCGGCCGGCCCGATCGGTTCCGGCAGACCATCCTTGGTGGACGTCGCGTACGCGGGCCCGACGCCGAGATACGTCGCACCCGACGCACGGGCCGCCGTCCCGCCGTCCGGCGTACGCGCGGTCGCCCCAAGCACCGCCGCCGGGCCGAGCACCGCCCGCGCCGCCGCCACCGGCAGGTCGTCGGCGCCCACGTGACCACCGTCCGCGCCCGCCGCCACGGCCACGTGCAGCCGATCGTTGACCAGGCACAGCACGCCGTGCGGCCGGGTGACGGCCAGCACCGCGAGGGTCAGGTCGTACGCGACCCGGTCGGTGACGTGATCCTCGACCCGCACCTGCACGGCCAACTCCGCCGCCATCCCGAGCCGGGCCGCGACGTCCACCGCGGCGCGCACGGTCTCCATCGGACGGGGGCCGGTGACCAGGTGCAGACGTGGAAACGACGGGTCCACAACACGCTCCTCCCTGCGCCGGCATGACCCGGATCAGGTTCGACGGTCGGGGGCTGCAGCCCCCCTCTCAGCCCGGTGCACCGGACTCCCGTGGGGTTGTTCCGTCCCGACGATAACCCCCCGCGCCACCCCCGTAAACCCTCAGCCGCGCCGAGCGCTCCCCGCCACCCCACCCGGCCGACCGTCGATCTTGGACTTGACGCGAAATGGCCCTCATGAGGGCGAGCGGCTCCAAGATGTGCGCAAGCCTCCAAGATCTGTCCCTTGCCGCGAGACTGACGAGCGCGCCGTTTCTGCTCGCCGGGTTCGGGCGACGCCGCGTGTGGCCTCCCGGCGCACAGCGCGCCGCAACTCCGCACATCGCGCTCGGGCGACAGAGGTGCGTGGAGTTGCGGCACGCAGCGCGCCGCTGCTCCACACGCCATTACCGGAGGGACGTTTGGTCGTGGATTGCCCGATGGCGCGCAGATCTTGGAGGCCACATACCGGACAACGGCCTGCTCCGCTGGGGCGATCAGCGGACGTCCCAGACCGGCTCCGGGGTCTCGACCACCTCGCCGTCGCTCCGGAACAGCACGAACCGGTCGAACGACCGCGTGAACCACCGGTCGTGGGTGACCGCGATCACCGTCCCCTCGAACGCCCGCAACCCCTCCTCCAGCGCCTCCGCCGACGCCAGGTCCAGGTTGTCCGTCGGCTCGTCGAGCAGCAGCACCGTGGCGCCGGACAGTTCCAGCAGCAGCACCAGGAACCGCGCCTGCTGACCGCCGGACAGGGTGCCGAACCGCTGGTCGCCCTGCGCCGCCAGCTCGTACCGGTTGAGCGCCTTCATCGCCCCGGCCCGGTCCAGGCCGGACCGGTGGTCGTCGCCCCGCCAGAGGATCTCCACCAGCGTGCGTTCCAGCAGCTCCGGCCGGTCGTGGGTCTGGGAGAAGTGGCCGGGCCGCACCCGCGCGCCGAGCCGGGCCGTCCCGTCGTGCGCCACGTGGGCCAGCGGCGCTCCGTCGACCGGCTTGTTGTCCGGCTCGGGTGCGCTGCCGCCGGCTGCCAGCAGCCGCAGGAAGTGCGACTTGCCGGTGCCGTTGGCGCCGAGCACCGCGACCCGGTCGCCGTACCAGACTTCCAGGTCGAACGGGAACGTCAGGTTCTCCAGCTCCAGGCCGGTGCAGATCACCGCGCGCTTGCCGGTCCGCCCACCGCGCAGGTTCATCCGCAGTGACTGCTCCTTGGGCGGCAGCGGCGGCGGCCCGGCCTCCTCGAACTTGCGCAGCCGGGTCTGCGCGGCCTGGTACCGCGACGCCATCCCGTCGTTGTAGGTCGCCTTCTGCTTCAGCGTGAAGACCAGTTCCCGCAGCTTCTCGTGTTCCTCGTCCCAGCGCCGGCGGGATTCGAGCAGCCGCTCGTGCCGGTTCGCCCGCGCGTCGTGCCAGGACGCGAAGCCGCCGGGATGGGTCCACGCGCCGCCACCTTCGACCGCGACCACCCGGTCGGCGGTCTGGGCCAGCAGTTCCCGGTCGTGCGAGACGTACAGCACCGACTTGGGCGACTCGCGCAGCCGGGTCTCCAGCCAGCGTTTGCCGGGCACGTCGAGGAAGTTGTCCGGCTCGTCGAGCAGCAGCACCTCGTCGTTGCCGCGCAGCAGCAGGTCGAGGGCGAACCGCTTCTGCTGGCCGCCGGAGAGGGTGCGGACCGGGCGCTGCTTCACGTCGTCCCACGGCTTGCCGAGGATGGCCACGGCGACCGTGTCGAACAGCACCTCGGCGTCGTACCCGCCGGCCTCGCCCCAGTATGCCAGCGCGTTGGCGTACCCGATCTGGGATTTCTCGGAGTCGCCGAGCGCCGCGGCGGCCGCGTTCAGCCGTTCGCCGGCCGCCCGCAGCGGCGGTTCCACCAGGGACAGAGCCAGATCCGCGAGGGTACGGTCGTCGCCGATCATCCCGATGAACTGCCGCATCACGCCCAGCCCGCCGGAGCGCGCGACCGCACCGGTCTGCATCGGCAGGTCACCGGCGACCATCCGGAGCAGCGTGGTCTTGCCGGCACCGTTCGGCCCGACCAGCGCGACCTTGGCGCCCTCGCCGACCCGGAACGACACGTCGGCGAACAACTCCCGGCCGTCCGGCAGTACGAATCCGGCCCCGGCGACATCCACGTAACCCATGCCCCGCATCCTCCCTGGCGGCGGGCGCGCGGTCAGTCGGTTTTCCGGGTCACCCGCAGCACCCGGAAGCCCTTCTGGCTGGCGGTCCGCGCCACCGCCCAGCCGTGCCCGACCAGCCAGCTGTGCAGCGAATCACCGCCCAGGTGCCGGTTGATCACCAGCCAGGCCACGCCGCCGGGGGCCAGCCGGGGCAGCCATCGGGTCAGCATGGCGTGCAGTTCGGCCTTGCCGACGTGGGTGGGCGGGTTGCTCCAGATCTCGGTGAACGTCACGTCGTCCGGCACCTCGTCGGGGGCGTGCACCCGGACGGCCAGGTCGAGCGCGGCGGCGTTGGCGGCGGTCAGGTCGCGGGCCCGGGAGTTCACGTCCACCGCGTACACGGTCGCGCCGGGCGCCTCGCGGGCCAGCACGCACGCGATCGGGCCGTACCCGCAGCCGAGGTCGAGCAGGGTGCCGGCGGTGGGCAGGTCGGCCTTGCGCAGCAGGACGGCGGTGCCGGGGTCGAGCCGGGCGGCGGAGAACACCCCGGAGGCCGCGGTCAGCGCGTAGTCGCGCCCGGCCACGGAGAACTCCACGGTGCCGTGCCGGGCGGGCGTGCTGGGCTCGGCACTGAAGTAATGGTCGGCGGTCACCCGGACATTGTTCCGCACGTCCCGGGTTCAACGACGACAGCGGCGTCCGGGATGCCGCACACCGGGTGCGTTCATTGACCACCGTGCGCTTCTAGCGTGCAGGCATGCTTCTCGGTTCACCGGCCCGCCCTGCCCACCGCGCGAGGTCCGGAGGAGCGGGGCCGCGGGCACGCCGGCCCGGCCGTCCGCCGACCGGTCAGCACCGGATACCGCGGCCGCGGCGGCCCCGGCGGGCGCCCCGCGAGCCGGAGCGGGCCATGCACGCGGTGATGACCGGCCTGGGCGCGGTCATCCTGCTGGCCATCTGCGGGCTGAGCGGCTTCTTCGTGATCGCCGACCAGGGCCCCGGTGACGGTGCGGAGGCGAGCACCACCTCGGGGTACGCCCGGTCGATCGCCAGCCGTCAGGTGGACGCCCGGCCGTTGAGCGTGGCCGAGGTGTTCCCCGGTACGGCGATCCGGATGGCGTCCGGCGCCGACCCGTACCGTGTGCGGGCCACCCACATCGACGGCGACTGCGCCATCGCGGCGACCGGCGCGACGGGTGCGCTGCTCGACCGGCACGGGTGCAGCCAGGTGGTCCGGGCGGCGGTGACCGCACCGTACGGCGGCTACCGGGTGACCGTGGGCGTGTTCAACCTGAGTGACGACGTGGCCGCGATCCGGCTGGCCGAGCAGGTCCGGGCGCTGGTGGAGAGCGGGGACGGCAGCTTCGCCGTGATGTCCGCCGACTCGGTGCCGGGCAGCGCGCCGAGGGCCGAGCCGCTGTCCCAGGTGGGCTGGCAGGAACGCGGGCACTTCCTGGTGTACTGCGTGATCGCGGCGCCGGACGGGCAGCTGGTGCGGGCCGACGACCGGTACGCCCGGCGGATCACCACCGACCTGCTGGAGTCCTACCTGGGCGGGGAGATCCTCGGCGCCCGGGCGTCAGACGCGTAGCCGGCAGGACGTCGGACGCCCAGCCGGCAGGGCGTGGGACGCGCAGCCGGCAGGACGTCGGACGCCCAGCCGGCAGGGCGTGGGAAGCGCAGCCGGCAGGGCGTCAGACGCGCAGCCGGCGGGTGGCGTCGGCGCGGTGGGCGTACTCTGCCTCGGCCGGGTAGCCGACCTCGACCAGGGTGAGCCCGTGCGCCGGTGCCACGGTGACCGCGCTGGAGCGTTCCCGCAGCGTGAGCAGGGTGGCCGGCCAGGACGGCGGGCGCCGCCCGTCGCCGACGGTCAGCATGGCGCCGACCAGACTGCGGACCATCGCCTGGCAGAACGCGTCGGCCTGCACGGTGGCCACGGCCACCCCGTCCGCCTCGCGGTGCCAGTCCAGGTGGGTGATGGCCCGCACGGTGGTGGCGTGGTCCTTGCGCTTGCAGTACGCGGCGAAGTCGTGCTCGCCGACCAGCCCGGCCGCCGCCTCCCGGAGCAGATCCAGGTCCAGCGGACGCGCCCAGCCGATGGTGTCGTGCCGGCGCAGCGGCTCCGGGCCCCAGGGCCGGTCCGCGACCCGGTACCGGTAGCGGCGGAACGTGGCGGAGAAGCGGGCGTCGAACGTGGCCGGCACCGGGGTCACCGCGCGCACCCGGGCGTCCGGCGGCATCAGCGCGGCGAGCCGCCGCACCAGCGAGCCGGTCAGCTCGTCCCAGACCGCGGCGGGCAGCTCGATGTGGCACACCTGCCCGGTGGCGTGCACGCCCGCATCCGTGCGGCCGGCCACGGTCAGCCCGAGCGGCGTGTCCTGGCCGACCAGCGTGGCCAGCGCTTCCACCAGCACGCCGGCAACCGTGCGCCGGCCGGGCTGAACCGCCCACCCGGAGAAGTCGGTGCCGTCGTAGGACACCTCGAGCCTGAGCCGGACCACCTGGTCCGGCCCGGATGCCGGGGCTACGGCCTCGACCACGACGGCGCTACCTCCTGAGCCAGGTCACGGCACGAACGCTCGTACCAGAAAAGACGTGAGCCCGGCACCCCACCTGGAGTGCCGGGCTCATCGCCGGGAACTACTTGCGGTCGGCCGGGTCTTCGCCTTCGGCCTGGTCGCCGGGGCCTTCGGCACCCTTGTCGCCGGACGCGTTCACCGGCGGCTCGGAGTCCTGGTCGGCGTCCGTCCGGGTGCTCGCGGGCGCCTCGTCCTCGCGGCTGAGCGCCTCGACCTTGTCCTGCTGCGCGGCGGCCTTGCGGGCCGCCTTCTTCGCGGGCGCCGGCGTGGCGACCTGCAGCTCCTCGACCAGCTCGATGATCGCCATGGGCGCGGCGTCACCCTTGCGCGGGCCGGTCTTGGTGATCCGGGTGTAGCCACCCGGCCGGTTGCCGTACCGCGGAGCGATCTGCTCGAACAGGGCGTACACGACGTCCTTGTCCTTCACGACGGTCAGTACCCGGCGACGGTTGTGCAGGTCGCCGCGCTTGGCCTTCGTGATGAGC
Source organism: Jidongwangia harbinensis (assembly GCF_020216025.1). GTDB lineage: Bacteria > Actinomycetota > Actinomycetes > Mycobacteriales > Micromonosporaceae > Actinoplanes > Actinoplanes harbinensis. Next base: position 30,675 of record NZ_JAIWNC010000005.1, read on the forward strand.
TGCTCAGCCAGCGGGCGCAGCCGCCTGGCCTTCGTCTCGGTGGTCTTGATCTTCCCGTGCCGGAAGAGCTCCGTGGCGAGGTTGGCCAGCAACAGCTTCTCGTGCGCCGGGCTGCCGCCGAGGCGGGGACCCTTGGTGGGCGTGGGCATTTCAGATGCTCCTTGGTAAATGGCGCAGCAGGCTTACAGCTGCTCGGTCTCGCGGTAGTCGTCGGTGTCGTAATCCACGTCGCCGAACGAATCCACGACGTGCGCCGGGTCGAAGGACGGCGCGCTGTCCTTCAGGCCCAGACCCATTCCGGCGAGCTTCATCTTGACCTCGTCGATGGACTTCTGACCGAAATTCCTTATATCCAGAAGGTCGGCCTCCGTACGCCCTATCAACTCGCCGACGGTGTTGATCCCCTCGCGCTTGAGGCAGTTGTACGACCGGACGGTGAGGTCCAGCTCCTCGATCGGCAGGGCCAGGTCCGCAGCCAGCTGAGCGTCCTGCGGGGACGGTCCGATGTCGATGCCCTCGGCGGTCTCGTCCAGCTCGCGGCAGAGGCCGAACAGCTCGACGAGCGTCGAGCCGGCCGACGCCAGCGCGGTCCGGGGCGAGATGGACGCCTTCGACTCGACGTCGATGATCAGCCGGTCGAAGTCGGTACGCTGCTCGACACGGGTCGCCTCGACGCGGTAGGTCACCTTCATCACCGGCGAGTAGATCGAGTCGACCGGGATGCGGCCGATCTCGGCGCCGGCGTTCTTGTTCTGCGCGGCGGTGACGTAGCCACGGCCCCGCTCGACGGTCAGTTCCATGTCGAGCCGGCCCTTGCTGTTCAGCGTGGCCAGCTTCAGGTCGGGGTTGTGCACGGAGACACCGGCCGGGGGCTGGATGTCGCCCGCGGTGACGTCGCCCGGACCCTGCTTGCGCAGGTACATGCTGACCGGCTCGTCGTGCTCCGAGCTGACGGTCAGGTCCTTGACGTTCATGACCAGCTCGACCACGTCCTCCTTGACACCGGGGATCGTGGTGAACTCGTGCAGCACGCCGTCGATCTTGATGCTGGTGACCGCCGCGCCCGGGATGGACGACAGCAGCGTGCGGCGCAGCGAGTTGCCGAGGGTGTAGCCGAAGCCGGGCTCCAGCGGCTCGATGGTGAACCGGGAGCGGGTCTCGCTGAGCGACTCTTCCGAGAGGCTCGGGCGCTGGCTGATGAGCACGTGGTTCTTCTTTCTGTCAGGGCATCCGCTATATGACGCCCGTCTGACGGGTGCCGGCCAGATCGACCGGCACCCGGTGCTGCTACTTGGAGTAGAGCTCGACGATCAGCTGCTCCTGGACCTGCGTGTCGATGACCTGACGCGCCGGGAGCGTGTGGATCAGGATCTTCATCTCGCTCGGGATCGGCTCGAGCCACGCCGGCACCGGGCGGGAACCCGCCTGGGCCTGCGCCACCACGAACGGCGTCATCTCGCGGGACTTCTCCCGAACCTGGATGATGTCGTGGTCCTTCACCCGGTACGACGGGATGTCGACCTTCTTGCCGTTGACCAGGAAGTGGCCGTGCTTGACCAGCTGCCGGGCCATGTCCCGGGACGAGGCGTATCCGGCCCGGTAGACCGCGTTGTCGAGACGCGACTCGAGGATCTGCAGCAGCACCTCACCGGTCTTGCCGGGCTTGGACACTGCCTCCTCGTAGTACCCGCGGAACTGCTTCTCGAGAATGCCGTAGACGCGACGCGCCTTCTGCTTCTCGCGGAGCTGGAGCAGGTACTCGGTCTCCTTGGTGCGGCCGCGGCCGTGCTGCCCGGGCGGGAACGGCCGGGACTCGAACGGGCACTTCGGACCGTCACACTTGCTGCCCTTGAGGAACAGCTTCATCTTCTCCCGACGGCAACGGCGGCAGTCGGCACCTGCATAACGAGCCATTTATCCTCTACCTCTCAGACCCGACGACGCTTCGGCGGGCGGCATCCGTTGTGCGGCTGCGGCGTGACGTCGGAGATCTGCCCGACCTCGAGGCCGGCGGCCTGCAGCGAACGGATGGCGGTTTCCCGGCCGGAGCCGGGGCCCTTGACGAACACGTCGACCTTGCGCATGCCGTGTTCCATCGCCCGGCGCGCGGCAGCCTCGGCGGCCAGCTGCGCGGCGAACGGGGTCGACTTGCGGGAGCCCTTGAAGCCCACCTGGCCGGACGAGGCCCAGGAGATGACCGCACCGGTCGGGTCGGTGATCGACACGATGGTGTTGTTGAAGGTGCTCTTGATGTGCGCCTGCCCGTGGGCGACGTTCTTGCGTTCCTTGCGCCGGACCTTCTTGACGGCGGCCCCAGCGCGTGCCTTCGGTGGCATAAGTCAGTGCGCTCCTATAACTACTTGCGTCCGGGCTTCTTCTTACCGGCGACCGTGCGCTTCGGACCCTTGCGGGTACGCGCGTTGGTCCGGGTCCGCTGTCCGCGGACGGGCAGGCCCCGGCGGTGCCGGATGCCGGCGTAGCAGCCGATCTCCACCTTGCGGCGGATGTCAGCGGCGACCTCGCGGCGCAGGTCGCCTTCAACCTTGAAGTTGGCCTCGATGTAGTCGCGGAGCTGTACCAGCTCCTCGTCCGTGAGGTCCTTGGCGCGCTTGTTCAGGTCAATGCCGGTCGCGGTGAGCGCCTCCACGGCGCGGGTCCGACCGACCCCGAAGATGTAGGTGAGCGCGATCTCCATCCGCTTTTCGCGGGGCAGATCGACGCCGACGAGACGTGCCATTAGCGGGCGTACTCCTCGTTGTCTCACGGAGGTCTGTGCCCGGTCCACCCCGCCTGCCCGGGCGGGCCCTGGCCTCCGACCAGGGGTGGAACCGCGTGCGTCATCGACGTGAGACGACCGCGGCTGGAACGAGCTTGTACTGAAGAGGCGTCAGCCCTGGCGCTGCTTGTGGCGCGGGTCGTCACAGATGACCATGACCCGGCCGTGCCGGCGAATGACCCGGCACTTGTTGCAGATCCGCTTGACGCTCGGCTTGACCTTCACGGTGTGCCTTACCCTATTCGGTCCGACGGGACCCGATCACTTGTAGCGGTAGACGATGCGCCCGCGGGTGAGGTCGTACGGCGAGAGTTCGACGACGACTCGGTCCTCGGGCAGGATGCGGATGTAGTGCTGCCGCATCTTGCCGCTGATGTGAGCCAGCACTTTGTGACCGTTCGCCAGCTCAACGCGGAACATCGCGTTGGGCAGGGGCTCGATCACTCGGCCTTCGATCTCGATGGCTCCGTCTTTCTTTGGCATGTCCTCCGCTACCTGACATCGGGTTCTGGGGCGGGCTCGCAACGTCTTTACCCGGGTGGATGACCGCCCGGACCAGCCGCGGCTCCCGCCGTCTCCGAAGCGCTGAAGACATGCGGGAGTGGACGCTGCGCGCCAGCTAGCCAGTGTACGCGCGCCGTGGCATCGACACCAAACCGAGGTCCCCGTAACCCGGAGTCGGGTGTGTCGCGCCCCGGAAAACCGGACTAAGCGGACTTTTTCTTCGGTTTCGCGGGCGGCAGCTCACCCCGGGCGATCGCCTCCGCCTCGAGCGCCTTGCGCTGGCGCTTGAGTTGCTTCTTCTGCTCGGCCTTGTCGAGCTTCGTCTGCCACTTGCGCGGCTCGCCCTGGGACAGGCCGGCGACCGTCTGCCAGATCAGCACGAGCCCCCAGGGCCCGGCCACCCAGATCGGCCAGAAGTAGAGCGGATCGCCCGCGGCGAGGCTGGAGATCACCCAGATCACCATGGTGATGGCGACCGTCGGCACGTAGCTGCTCCACACGTGCAGCAGCCATCTCCGGGTCACGTCGTCCCGGACCGGCGGCGCCGCCGGCACACCGGCAGCCACACGCTGGGCCGGGACCGCGGTGGGCAGGTCGTCCAGCAGCGTGTCCAGCTCGCCGTACGTCTTCGCGGCGTACGCCTGCTGCAGCCGCTCGTCATACTCGTGGAGATCGAGGCGGCCCTCGTCGAGGGCGGACTTCAGTGCGTCGGCGACCGTCTGCCGATCGGCGTCGGCGGCCCTCATCTCGTCGCGGCCCATGTTCCGATTCTGCCAGCCGCACGCCCGTCCGTCCGACCCGTGTCGCGGCGGTCACGCCGCCCGACGCGTCCCACGAACCCACCGACCAGCCGCACGGCGTCCGCGACCGCGCCTTCTGGACCCCGGCCGCCGGATGACCGCCGCCGCCGTTCCAGTGGAACACCAGCGTTGCTACCCGGCCCGCAGGACGACATCGGCGTACCACTGGAGCACTCCAGTGGAACACCAGCGTTGCTACCCGGCCCGCAGGACGACATCGGCGTACCACTGGAACACCAGCGTCGTTACCCGGCCCGCAGAACGACATCGGTGCACCACTGGAGCGCTCCAGTGGAACACCAGCGCTGTCAGTCGGCGACCGGGACCGCCGGCTGCCGGGCCGTCACCAGGTCGCCCAGGCGGGACCGGCCGCCGTCCGGCGCCGTGGTGACCCACACGCCGTCGTCGCAGAGCGCCATGGTGTGCTCGACGTGCGCCGCCACCGAACCGTCCCGGGTGACCACGGTCCACCCGTCGGACAGCTCCACGGTGCGCGGCGACCCCATGGTGATCATCGGCTCGATCGCCAGCGCCATGCCGACCACCAGCTTCGGGCCCTTGCCCGGCTTGCCGTGGTTGAGCACGTGCGGGTCCTGGTGCATCTCGGTGCCGATGCCGTGGCCGCCGTACCCGTCCACGATGCCGTAGCGGCCCGCCTTGCGGACGGCCTTCTCCACGTTGAAGGAGATGTCGGTGAGCCGCCCACGGCCGTTTGCGACGCCCCGCGCGGCCGCGGCGATGCCCGCCCACATGGCGTCCTCGGCCACCTCGGCCATGGTCAGCAGCGCCGGGTCGGTGTCGCCCACCCCCACCGTGATGGCGGAGTCGCCGTGCCAGCCGTTCAGGATCGCGCCGCAGTCCAACGAGATCAGGTCGCCCTCGCGCAGCACCTGGTCGGCCGCCGGGATGCCGTGCACCACCTGCTCGTTCACGGACGCGCAGATGGACGCCGGGAAGCCGTGGTAGCCCTTGAACGACGGGACCGCGCCGGCGTCCCGGATCACCTTCTCGGCGATCGCGTCCAGGTCGGCGGTGGAGACGCCCGGGGCGACCGCCTCGCGCATCGCGTCCAGCGCGGCGGCGACCACCAGGCCGGCGCCGCGCATCAGCTCGATCTGCGCGGGCGTCTTCAGCTGAATGTCCAGCTGGGAGCGGCGCATGTCAGCCTCCGTACGACCGCAGGGCGTCGATGGCGCGCACGGTGACGTCCTCGACCGGGCCGGTCGCGTCGATGCCCACCAGCTTGCCCTGCGCGCCGTAGTAGTCGACCAACGGCTGGGTCTTGTCCGCGTACTCGACCAGCCGGTTCGCGATCGTCTCGGCCTTGTCGTCGTCCCGCTGGAACAGCTCCGACCCGCACCGGTCGCAGATGTTCTCCTTGCTGGTCGGGTCGAACTCGACGTGCCAGATCTTTCCGCAGCCCCGGCAGGTACGCCGCCCGGACAGCCGACGGATGACCTCGTCGTCGTCGACCACCAGCTCCATCACCAGGTCGAGCGCGGTGCCGAGGTCGGCCAGCAGCTTGTCCAGCGCGTTGGCCTGGGGCACGGTACGCGGGAAGCCGTCGAGCAGGAAGCCGTCACCGGCGTCCGGCTCGGCCAGCCGGTCCCGGACCATGTTGATGGTGACCTCGTCCGGAACCAGCGAGCCGGCGTCCATGTAGCGCTTGGCCTCCACGCCCAGCGGCGTGCCCTGCGAGACGTTCGCCCGGAAGATGTCCCCGGTCGAGATCTTCGGTACGGCGAGGTGGGCGGCAACGAACTCAGCCTGGGTCCCCTTGCCGGCCCCCGGAGGGCCCACCAGTACCAGCCGCACCTACATCGCCTCGCTTCGGTGAGAACCGACCAACGCGTGAGCCCCCCGGCCCCGCGCCCCCACTACCGGAGGAACCCTTCGTAGTTGCGCTGCATGAGCTGGCTCTCGATCTGCTTCACGGTCTCCAGACCCACACCGACCATGATCAGCACCGCCACGCCACCGAACGGGAAGTTCATGTACTGGTCGTTGTTCAGCCAGATGAAGAAGAAGTTCGGCATGACCGAGATCAGGCCGAGGTAGAGCGCACCCGGCAGGGTGATCCGGCTGAGGATGAAGTCCAGGTAGTCCGCGGTCGGCTTGCCCGGCCGGATGCCCGGCACGAATCCGCCGTACTTCTTCATGTTCTCCGCGACCTCGGTCGGGTTGAACGTGATCGAGACGTAGAAGTACGTGAAGAAGATGATCAGCAGGAAGTACGTGACGATGTAGATCCAGTTACTGGGGTTGGCCAGGTTGTTCTGGATCCACTGCTGGTAGCCCTTGAGGTTGTTCGGGTCGAAGAACTGCAGGTACAGCTGCGGCAGGTAGAGCAGCGACGACGCGAAGATGACCGGGACGACACCCGCCTGGTTCACCTTCAGCGGGATGTAGGTCGAGGTGCCGCCGTACATCCGCCGGCCGATCATCCGCTTGGCGTACTGCACCGGGATGCGCCGCTGCGCCTGCTCGATGAAGACGACCGCCGTGATGATGAGCAGCACCAGCGCGATCACCAGGAGGAACTTGGCGACGCCGCTCTCCTCCTTGATCGTCCAGCCCTCGCCGGGGAGGCGGGCGGCGATCGAGGTGAAGATCAGGACGGACATGCCGTTGCCGACACCGCGGTCGGTGATCAGCTCGCCGAGCCACATCACCACGCCGGTGCCCGCGGTCATCGTAATCACCAGGGTCGCCAGCGTCAGCCACATCGGCAGACCGGTGTTCGTCGGGATGATCTGGAACTGGGACTGGTCCTGCGGGCACGCGCCGGCGAACAGCTGGCCGGAGCGGGCCAGTGCGACGAACGCGGCGGACTGCAGGATCGCCAGGCCGAGCGTGAGGTAGCGGGTGTACTGCGTGATCTTCGCCTGGCCGGACTGGCCCTCCTTGCGGAGCTGCTCCAGGCGGGGGATCACCACGGTGAGCAGCTGCAGGATGATCGACGCCGTGATGTACGGCATGATCCCGAGCGCGAAGACCGACAGCGAGAGCAACGCGCCGCCGGAGAACAGATTCAGCAGGGTCAATACCCCACCACCGGCGTCCGACGTGTTCACGGCTTCGAGGCAGTTCTGCACGTTGATGTAGGACACGCCCGGGCTGGGCAACGTCGCACCGAGCCGGTAGACCGCGATGATCGCTACTGTGAACAGCAGTTTCTTGCGCAGGTCAGGCGTCCGGAACGCACTGGAAAAGGCGGAGAGCAACTTCTTCCTCCTGCGCGAGGTAACCGCCACATCAGGCGGACGGGGGTGGGCATCGGTCCGGACGACCGATATCCCTAGCTGGGAACGGACTCTAACAGCCTCGCACGGCCGTGGTCAGCCACGGTCGGCGTGACTGCGGTGACGCTTTGCACCTGCTGAGGAAAGGCCAGGTCAGGCGCCACAAAAGGGGACGCCGCCCGAGCGCGACTTGCTGCGCTCGGGCGAACACCCCCAGCAAACTCACAGCTCGGTCGCGGAACCACCGGCTGCGGCAATCTTCTCCTTGGCCGATTCGCTGAACGCGTGCGCCTTGACATTCAGCGCAACACCGCCCAACTCACCCGAGCCGAGAACCTTGACCGGCTGGTTACGGCGTACCGCTCCGGCCTCGGCCAACTCGGTCGGGCCGACCTCGCCACCGTTCGGGAACAGCTCGGCGAGCCGGTCCAGGTTCACGACCTGGAAGACGACCTTGTTGCGGGGCCGGTTGCCCAGACCCTTGACCTTCGGGAGACGCATGTGGATAGGCATCTGGCCGCCCTCAAAGGCCGCCGAGACGTTCTTCCGGGCTCCCGTACCTTTCGTACCCCGACCGGCGGTCTTGCCCTTGGAGCCCTCACCGCGACCCACACGGGTCTTTGCGGTCTTGGCACCGGGCGCCGGGCGCAGGTGATGGACCTTGATCGCCATTACTCGACCTCCTCAACGCTCACGAGGTGGTTCACGGCGAAGATCATGCCCCGGATTTCGGGACGGTCCTCCTTGACCACCACGTCGTTGATCCGCTTCAGGCCGAGCGACCGCAGGGAGTCCCGCTGGTTCTGCTTGCGGCCGATACCGGACCGGACCTGGGTGACCTTCAGACGTGCCATCAGTGCACCGCCGCTTCCGCACGCGCCGCCAGCATGGCCGCCGGCGCCACATCCTCGACCGGCAGGCCACGGCGCGCCGCGACCATCTCCGGCGACTCGAGGCCCTTCAGCGCGGCCACCGTCGCGTGCACGATGTTGATCGGGTTCGACGAACCCAGGCTCTTGGAGAGGACGTCGTGGATACCGGCGCACTCCAGCACCGCGCGCACCGGGCCGCCGGCGATGACACCGGTACCGGCGGACGCGGGCTTGAGGAGTACGACGCCCGCGGCGGCCTCGCCCGTGATCGGGTGCGGGATCGTGGCACCGATCCGCGGCACCTTGAAGAAGTGCTTCTTGGCCTCCTCGACGCCCTTGGCGATGGCCGCGGGCACCTCCTTGGCCTTTCCATATCCGATACCGACGGTGCCGTCGCCGTCGCCGACGATCACCAGGGCGGTGAAGCTGAAGCGACGACCACCCTTGACGACCTTCGCGACACGGTTGATCGCGACGACCCGCTCGAGGTGCGGAGTCTTCTCGACGGGCGCGTTGCCGCGACCGCCCTCACGGCGGTTGTCCCGGCGGCCACCTTCGTTGTTACCGCCGGACCCGCCGCCACGGCGCTGCTGACCAGGCATAGGTCTTCCTTCCTAGAACTCGAGTCCGGCTTCGCGGGCAGCGTCCGCCAGCGCGGCGATCCGCCCCGCGTACCGGTTGCCGCCGCGGTCGAAGACGACCTTGGACACGCCCGCGGCCTTGGCCCGCTCGGCGAGGAGAGCGCCGACCTTGCCGGCCAGAGCGCTCTTGTCACCCTCGGAGCCCCGCAGGGAGGCGTCGAGCGTGGAAGCGGAAGCGAGCGTGTGGCCCTTGAGGTCGTCCACGATCTGCGCGGTGATGTGCCGCGAGGACCGGGTGACGACCAGACGGGGACGCTCGGCAGAGCCGCGGACGTTCTTGCGGACCCGGAAGTGCCGACGCGCCTTTCCGACGGCGCGCTTGGAGGCGACACCGCCGCCATTGCGGCGCTTGAGCAGCGTGGCGGTCACTTCTTACCTGCCTTTCCAGCCTTGCGGCGGATGACCTCGCCCTGGTACTTGACGCCCTTGCCCTTGTAGGGCTCCGGCGGGCGGATCTTCCGGATGTTCGCGGCGACCTCGCCGACGAGCTGCTTGTCGATGCCGGCGACCGTGAACTGCGTCGGGCGCTCCACCGTGAAGGTGATGCCGTCCGGCGGAACCACGTTGACCGGGTGCGAGAAGCCCAGGGCGAACTCGAGGTCCTTGCCCTTGGCGGTCACGCGGTAACCGGTGCCGTTGATCTCCAGCGTCTTCCGGTAACCCTCAGTGACGCCGACAATCATGTTGGCGACCAGGGTACGGGAGAGGCCGTGCAGCTCCTTGGCCCGACGCTCGTCGTTGGGGCGGTTGACGTGCAGTTCGCCGTCCGCCTTCTCCACCGTGATCGGCTCGGAGACGGTGTGCGACAGCTCGCCCTTGGGGCCCTTGACCTTGACGGTCTGGCCCGTGATGGTGACGTCGACGCCGGCCGGGACCGGGATCGACTTACGTCCGATTCGCGACATGTCAAAGTCTCCAGTTACCAGACGAAGGCGAGGACTTCCCCGCCCACGCTCCGCTTGCGGGCCTGCCGGTCGGTCAGCAGCCCCTGGGACGTCGAAATGATCGCGACACCGAGACCGCCGAGCACGCGCGGAAGCTCGTCCGACTTGGCGTACACCCGGAGACCGGGCTTGGACACGCGCTTGATGCCGGCGAGGCTGCGCTCGCGGCTCTGGCCGTACTTCAGCTCAACGACCAGGCGCCTGCCGACAGCGCCCTCCTCGGGCTCCTCAGCCGTCCAGGAGGCGATGTAGCCCTCGGCCTTGAGGACCTCGGCGATGTTCGCCTTGATCTTCGAGTAGGGCATGGTCACCTTGTCGTGGTACGCCTGGTTGGCGTTGCGCAGACGCGTGAGCATGTCTGCGATCGGGTCCGTCATCGTCATGGGTATTCGTCAACCTTTCTCGCCGGGGTTCCCGGAATCTCCAGGCCTACGGCGAAGCGGTATAGCAAGTGTGTGCGCCGGTTCGTGGGCGCGGTTACCAGGAAGCCTTCGATACGCCGGGCAGTTCACCGCGGTGAGCCATCTCCCGGACGCACACCCGGCACAGACCGAACTTCCGGTAGACCGAGTGCGGCCGTCCGCACTTCTGGCAGCGGGTGTACGCACGCACCGCGAACTTGGGCTTCGCGGCAGCCTTGAGGATCAGCGCCTTCTTAGCCATGCTCAGTTCTCCTTGAACGGGAAGCCCAGGAGCTTGAGCAGCGCCCGGCCCTCGTCGTCGGTCTTGGCGGTGGTGACCACCGTGATGTCCATGCCCCGGGTCCGGTCGATCCGGTCCTGGTCGATCTCGTGGAACACCGACTGCTCGGTCAGACCGAACGTGTAGTTGCCGTGCCCGTCGAGCTTGCGCCCGTCCAGGCCGCGGAAGTCGCGGATACGCGGCAGCGCGATGGAGAGCAGCCGGTCCAGGAACTCCCACATCCGGTCGTTACGGAGGGTCACCTTCGCGCCGATCGGCATGCCCTCACGCAGCTTGAACTGCGCGATGGACTTGGTCGCCCGCCGCACCAGCGGCTTCTGACCGGTGATCGTGGTGAGGTCACGGACCGCGCCGTCGATCAGCTTGGCGTCGCGGGCAGCCTCGCCCACACCCATGTTCACGACGACCTTGACCAGGCCGGGGATCTGCATGGGGTTGCCGTAGTTGTACTGCTCCCGAAGCGCGGGGATGACCTCGCTGCGGTACTTCTGCTTCAGGCGGGGCAGGGTCTTGGTCTCGGTGGCGGCAGTCATCACAGGTCCTTACCGGTGCTACGCGCGATGCGGACCTTCTGGCCGCTGTCGTCGATGCGGTAGCCGATGCGAGTCGGCTTGCCCTGGTCGTCCACGATCTGCACGTTCGAGATGTGGATCGGGGCTTCCTGGGTGACGATGCCGCCGGTCTTCGCGCCGCGCTGGGTGGTGCGGATGCGTTCGTGCTTCTTGACGCGGTTCACGCCCTCGACCAGGACCTTGTCCTGCCGCGGGTAGGCCGCGATGACCTTGCCCTTGGCACCCTTGTCCTTGCCGGCGATGACGACGACCGTGTCGCCCTTCTTGATCTTCACGGTCAGAGCACCTCCGGCGCCAGGCTGATGATCTTCATGAACCGCTTGTTGCGCAGCTCCCGGCCGACCGGGCCGAAGATGCGCGTACCGCGGGGGTCCCCGCCGTCCTTGATGATGACGGCGGCGTTCTCGTCGAAACGGATGTACGAGCCGTCAGGACGGCGCTTCTCCTTGGCGGTGCGCACGATGACCGCCTTGACGACGTCACCCTTCTTCACGCCCGCACCCGGAATGGCGTCCTTGACCGTGGCCACGATGACGTCGCCGATGCTCGCGTAGCGGCGACCGGAGCCACCGAGTACGCGGATGCACAGAATTTCCCGGGCACCCGTGTTGTCGGCGACGCGCAGTCGCGACTCCTGCTGAATCACGTCTGTCTCCTATGTCTGCCAGTTCTCCGCCACCGGGGCGGTCGGAGCTTGGCGGAACTACGAGATCGCCGGGCCTTGCGGCCCGGCGTACCTCACTTGGCCTTTTCGAGGATCTCCACGACCCGCCACCGCTTGGTGGCGGAGAGCGGACGGGTCTCCATCATCAGAACGCGGTCGCCGATACCGCACGCGTTCTGCTCGTCGTGCACCTTCAGCTTGCGGGTACGACGGAGCACCTTGCCGTAGAGGGCGTGCTTGACACGGTCCTCGACCTCGACGACCACGGTCTTGTCCATCTTGTCGCTGACCACGAGGCCCTCACGCGTCTTGCGCTGAGTCCGCGGCGCGGCAGAACTGGTCCCCTGCGGGGCGGTTTCACTCATGCTGTCACCTCATCCGGCGCGGCCGAGAGCCCCAGCTCACGCTCACGCATGATCGTGTAGATCCGGGCGATGTCCCGACGGACAACCTGCAGCCGACGGTGATTGTCGAGCTGACCGGTCGCGCCCTGCACGCGGAGGTTGAACAGCTCCGCCTTGGCCTCCCGCAGCCGCGAGACCAGCTCCTCGTCGGAGATCTCCCGCAGCTCGGCTGGCTTAACGCCCGCTGCCATCAGCCTTCCGCCCCTTCGCGTGTCACGATGCGGCACTTCATCGGGAGCTTGTGGATCGCGCGACGCATCGCTTCACGCGCAACCGTCTCGTTCGGGAACGACATCTCGAAGAGGATGCGTCCCGGCTTGACGTTCGCCACCCACCACTCGGGAGAGCCCTTACCGGAACCCATCCGGGTCTCGGCCGGCTTCTTCGTCAGAGCCTGGTCCGGGAAGATCGAGATCCAGACCTTGCCGCCACGCTTGATGTGGCGGGTCATCGCGATACGTGCCGACTCGATCTGCCGGTTGGTCACGTACGCCGGTTCCAGGGCCTGAATACCGAACTCGCCGAAGACCACCCGGTTGCCGCCCTTGGACGCGCCGGAGCGGCCCGGGTGGTGCGGCTTGCGGAAGCCCTTCGGGGGCTTACGCGGCATCAGCATGTGTCAGCCCTCCTGCTGCGTTTCGGCGACGGCCGGCGCCGCGGCAACTGCCGCGTCGTCGGTCGACTCACCGGTCGGGGTGTCGCCCTTCGCCTGGGCGGCAGCGGCCCGGCCGGCCTCGGTACCGCCGGCGGTCGTGCCGGACGAACCGGAACGGCCACGGCGCGGGCGCTCGGGACGGTCGCCCCGGTCACGGCGCGGACGCGCGGGCGCCTCGGGGGCGACCTCGCGACCCGGCACGGCGTCGCCCTTGTAGATCCAGACCTTCACACCGATGCGGCCGAACGTGGTACGGGCCTCGAAGAAGCCGTACTCGATGTTGGCGCGCAGCGTGTGCAACGGGACGCGACCCTCACGGTAGAACTCCGTGCGGCTCATCTCCGCGCCGCCGAGGCGACCGGAGACCTGCACCCGGATGCCCTTGCAGATCGGGTTCTTCATGGCCGACTGCATCGCCTTGCGCATCGCCCGGCGGAAGCTGACCCGGCTGGACAACTGCTCGGCGACGGCCTGCGCCACCAGCTGTGCGTCCGACTCCGGGCTCTTCACCTCGAGGATGTTGAGCTGGACCTGCTTGCCGGTGAGCTTCTCGAGTTCGCCGCGGATGCGGTCGGCCTCGGCGCCCTTACGGCCGATGACGATGCCCGGCCGGGCGGTGTGGATGTCGACGCGGACCCGGTCCCGGGTGCGCTCGATGTCCACCTTGGAAATGCCGGCGCGCTCCAGGCCCTTCGACATCATGCGGCGGATCTTGACGTCCTCGCCGATGTAGTCGGAGTAGAGCTTGTCCGCGAACCAGCGGGACTTCCAGTCGGTGGAGATGCCCAGACGGAACCCGGTGGGGTGAACTTTCTGACCCATTACTCCGCACCCTCCGTGCTGGTCTGGGACTCGGCCTTCGGCTCGGCGGCCTTGGCGGCCTTCTTCGCCGGGGCCTTCTTCGCCGGACGGTTCACCTGAACCGCCTCGACCGCGATCGTGATGTGGCACGTGCGCTTGCGGATCCGGTACGCCCGGCCCTGCGCCCGCGGCCGGAACCGCTTGAGCGTCGGTCCCTCGTCCACGAACGCCTCGCTGACCAGGAGTGCATCCGGGTCGAGCCGCTCGTTGTTCTCCGCGTTGGCAATCGCGCTGGCGAGCACCTTGTAGACCTGCTCACTCGCCGCCTGCGGCGCGAACTGCAGCACGGTGAGCGCCTCCTTCGCGGGCAGACCGCGGACGAGGTTGATCACCCGGCGCGCCTTGTTCGGCGAGATGCGCACGTGCCGCGCAATCGCCCGCGCGCCCGGAAGCACCGGAGCGTCGCCCTTGACTGGCATCGCTGTAGCTCCTAAATCCTCTGATCCGTGAATCTGCTTAGCGGCGGCGGCTCTTGCGGTCGTCCTTCTCGTGACCCTTGAACGTGCGGGTCAGAGCGAACTCGCCGAGCTTGTGCCCGACCATGGCCTCGGTGATGAACACCGGGACGTGCTTGCGCCCGTCGTGCACGGCAATCGTGTGCCCGAGCATGTCGGGAATGATCGTCGAGCGTCGCGACCAGGTCTTGATGACGTTCTTCGAGTTCTTCTCGTTCTGGACTTCCACCTTCTTGAGCAGGTGGTCGTCGACGAACGGGCCCTTCTTCAGGCTGCGTGGCATCTCTTAAACTCCCGTTACCCGCGCTTGCGGGTGGCGTAGCGGCGGCGAACGATCAGCTTGTCGCTCTCCTGGCCCTTGCGGCGGGTACGACCCTCGGGCTTACCAGCCGGGTTGACCGGGTGGCGACCACCGGAGGTCTTACCCTCACCACCACCGTGCGGGTGGTCGATCGGGTTCATGGCGACACCGCGGACGGTCGGGCGCTTGCCCTTCCAGCGCATGCGGCCGGCCTTGCCCCAGTTGATGTTCGACTGTTCGGCATTGCCGATCTCGCCGACCGTGGCACGGCAACGGATGTCGACCCGGCGGATCTCACCGGAGGGCATACGCAGCGTGGCGTAGACACCCTCACGGCCGAGCAGCTGGATACCGACACCGGCCGAGCGGGCCAGCTTGGCGCCACCGCCGGGACGAAGCTCCACACCGTGGATCGTCGTTCCGACCGGGATGTTGCGCAGGGGAAGGTTGTTCCCCGGCTTGATGTCCGCGCCCGGGCCGGACTCGACCCGGTCGCCCTGCTTGAGGTCCTTCGGCGCGAGGATGTAGCGCTTCTCGCCGTCGGCGTAGTGCAGCAGTGCGATGCGGGACGTGCGGTTCGGGTCGTACTCGATGTGCGCGACCTTGGCCGGCACGCCGTCCTTGTCGACCCGCTTGAAGTCGATCAGCCGGTACTGCCGCTTGTGACCGCCGCCCTGGTGCCGCGTGGTGATGCGGCCGTGGACGTTGCGGCCACCCTTGCGGGGCAGCGGCTTCAGCAGGCTCTTCTCCGGCGTGGACCGGGTGATCTCGGCGAAGTCGGCGACGCTGGAGCCACGACGGCCCGGCGTGGTCGGCTTGTACTTACGGATAGGCATCAGTCATAACCCCTTAGCTGACCGGCCCGCCGAAGGCCTCGATACGGTCACCGTCAGCCAGCTTCACCATCGCGCGCTTGGTCGCCTTGCGCTGACCGAAACCGGTCCGGGTGCGCTTGCGCTTGCCCTCGCGGTTCGCGGTGTTCACCGTCAGCACGCGGACGTTGAAGATCTGCTGGATCGCGATCTTGATCTGGGTCTTGTTCGCGTCCGGGTGGACGAGGAACGTGTACCAGTTCTGGTCGAGAACGCTGTAGCTCTTCTCGGAGACCACCGGGGCGACGATGATGTCGCGCGGGTCGGCGATCGTGCTCATGCGCCAGCCTCCTCACTGGTCTCGGAAGTGCCCAGGAACTCGTCGAGCGCTTCCTTCGTGAAGACCACCTCGTCGGCGACCAGCACGTCGTACGTGTTGAGCTGGCCGGCCTCGATGAGGTGCACGGTCGTCTCGTTGCGCAGCGACACCCAGTTCAGCTCGTCGGTGCTGCTCAGCACGACGAGGACCTTCCGGGACTCGGTCACCTTGCGCAGCGTCGCCACCGCGGCCTTGGTGGACGGGGTCTCGCCGGTGAGGAACGCCTCGACGACGTGCACCCGGCCGTCGCGGGCCCGGTCCGAGAGGGCACCGCGGAGCGCGGCGGCCTTCATCTTCTTCGGGGTCCGCTGGCTGTAGTCGCGCGGCACCGGGCCGTGGACCACGCCACCGCCGGCGAACTGCGGGGCGCGGATCGAGCCCTGGCGGGCGCGACCGGTGCCCTTCTGCTTGTACGGCTTCTTGCCGCCGCCGGCCACCTCGCCGCGGGTCTTCGCCTTGTGCGTGCCCTGCCGGGCGGCCGCGAGCTGGGCCACCACGACCTGGTGCATCAGCGGGATGTTCGCCTGTACGTCGAACACGGACTCCGGCAGCTCGACCGAGCCGGTCTTCGTGCCCTCGGCGTTGATCACGTCAACGGAGCTCACTTGACACCGCCCTTCTTCGCCGCGGTGCGGACCAGGATCAGCGCGCCCTTGGGGCCGGGAACGGCACCGCGGACGAGGATCAGGTTGTTCTCCAGGTCGACCGCCTGCACGGTCAGGTTCTGCACGGTGAACCGGCGGCTACCCATGCGACCGGCCATCCGGGTGCCCTTGAACACCCGGGCCGGCGTGGCGCAGGCGCCGATGGAGCCCGGCGAGCGGTGCTTGCGCTCGACACCGTGGCTGCTCTTCAGACCGTGGAAGCCGTGCCGCTTCATGACGCCGGCGTAGCCCTTGCCCTTGGTCTTACCGGTCACGTCGATCGGCGTGCCCGGCACGAAGGTCTCAACCGTGACCTCCTGGCCGAGCTCGTACTCGCCGGCGTCCGTGGTACGCAGCTCGACCAGGTGGCGCCGCGGCGACACACCGGCCTTGGCGTACTGGCCACTCTTCGGCTTGCTGACCTTCCGCGGGTCGATGGCGCCGTACGCCAGCTGGACCGCGGCGTAGCCGTCCGTCTCGGGGGTGCGGACCTGGGTCACGACGCACGGGCCGGCCTGCACCACAGTCACCGGGACGACCTTGTTGTTGTCCCAGACCTGGGTCATGCCGAGCTTGGCGCCCAGGATGCCCTTCACTTGCCTGTCCATTGTCCGGATCCCTACAGCTTGATCTCGATGTCGACGCCAGCCGGCAGGTCGAGACGCATGAGCGAGTCGACCGTCTTCGGAGTCGGGTCGATGATGTCGATCAGACGCTTGTGCGTGCGCATCTCGAAGTGCTCGCGCGAGTCCTTGTACTTGTGCGGCGAACGGATCACGCAGAAACGGTTGATCTCCGTGGGCAGCGGCACCGGACCTGCGACCGACGCTCCGGTACGCGTGACCGTCTCGACGATCTTGCGTGCCGAGGAGTCGACGACCTCGTGGTCATAGGCCTTGAGCCGGATGCGGATCTTCTGTCCCGCCATGGTGGCTTCTGTTTCCTTCTCTCGATGCCGCTACGTGCGAAAGCGGTGGCCCTCGCATGCCCGCAGGACCGTTGATCCTGCGTTGTCCGACCCCCGCGGTCGGGCGTGTCGCGCCGCTTCACAGACTGCTCTGCGAACCAGGCTCCGCCCCAGGGATCTGGAGCGATGGTGCCCGTGTCCAGCGGGGGAACGTAGTGCCGGGCGGCCAGTAAACACACCCGGACACCGGGCGAGGGTGGCCGACTGCCGAATACATCTTGCGGCAGCCAACCACCCTGCGCGGACGCAACCTGACTAGTATGCCGGATCGAAGCTGGCAATGCTAATCGGGGTCACCGATGAGGGTTGTTCACAGCGGTGAACGACTCTCAACTAGACGTTGATCTTCGTGACCGTTCCGGCGCCGACGGTGCGGCCACCCTCCCGGATCGCGAACTTCAGGCCCTGCTCCATGGCGATCGGCTGGATCAGCTTGACCGACATGGTGGTGGAGTCGCCCGGCATGACCATCTCGGTGCCCTCGGGCAGCGTGACGACGCCGGTGACGTCCGTGGTGCGGAAGTAGAACTGCGGCCGGTAGTTCTGGAAGAACGGCGTGTGCCGGCCACCCTCCTCCTTCGAGAGGATGTAGACCTGGCCCTCGAACTCCGTGTGCGGAGTGCTGGTGCCGGGCTTGACCACGACCATGCCGCGCTCGACGTCCTCGCGCTTGATGCCGCGGAGCAGCAGGCCGACGTTCTCGCCCGCGCGGGCCTCGTCGAGCAGCTTGCGGAACATCTCGATGCCGGTGCAGACGGTCTTCGTCGACTTCTCGCGGATGCCGACGATCTCGACCTCCTCGTTCGGCTTGAGGATGCCGCGCTCGGCCCGGCCGGTGACGACCGTACCGCGACCGGTGATCGTGAAGACGTCCTCGATCGGCATGAGGAACGGCTTCTCGACGTCACGCTCGGGCTGCGGGATCGCGGTGTCGACCGCGTTCATCAGCTCCATGAGCTTGCCGGACCACTCCTCGTCGCCCTCGAGCGCCTTCAGCGCCGAGACGCGGATGACCGGAACGTCGTCACCCGGGAACTCGTACGTGCTGAGCAGCTCGCGGACCTCGAGCTCGACGAGCTCCAGGAGCTCCTCGTCCTCGACCATGTCGCTCTTGTTCAGGGCGACGACGATGTACGGAACGCCGACCTGGCGGGCCAGGAGCACGTGCTCCTTGGTCTGCGGCATCGGGCCGTCGGTCGCGGCGACCACCAGGATCGCGCCGTCCATCTGGGCGGCACCGGTGATCATGTTCTTGATGTAGTCGGCGTGGCCGGGGCAGTCCACGTGCGCGTAGTGGCGCGCCGCGGTCTGGTACTCGACGTGTGCGATCGAGATCGTGATACCGCGGGCCTTCTCTTCAGGCGCCTTGTCGATCTCGTCGAACGGGGTGTACGGGTTCAGGTCCGGGTACTGGTCGTGCAGGACCTTCGTGATGGCCGCAGTCAGCGTCGTCTTACCGTGGTCGATGTGACCAATGGTGCCGATGTTGACGTGCGGCTTAGTCCGCTCGAACTTCGCCTTCGCCACTGGTGTCCTCCTGTGGACTGGATTTTCTTCTCTCGCCCGGCGCGCCGGAAAGGCGCTTAGGACTCTGTCGACTGCTCGTGCACGTGCGGTCCACGACGGACCGCACGTGCCTCAACGCATCCGGCGGTGACTACGCACCCGTTGCCTTCGCGATGATCTCCTTCGCCACATTTGCCGGAACCTCGGCGTAGGAGTCGAACTGCATGCTGTAACTCGCCCGGCCCTGAGTCTTCGACCGCAGGTCGCCGACGTAGCCGAACATCTCCGACAGCGGTACCAGAGCCTTGACGACGCGGGCGCCGGAGCGCTCCTCCATCGACTGGATCAGGCCGCGGCGGGAGTTGAGGTCACCGATGACGTCACCCATGTTGTCCTCGGGGGTGGTGACCTCAACGGCCATCATCGGCTCGAGCAGCGCGGGGTCGGCCTTGCGGGCCGCCTCCTTCATGGCCATCGAACCGGCGATCTTGAACGCCATTTCCGACGAGTCGACCTCGTGGTACTGACCGTCCACCAGCGTCAGCCGGACACCGACCATCGGGTAGCCGGCCAGCACGCCGTACTGCAGCGCGTCCTGGGCACCGGCGTCCACCGACGGGATGAACTCCCGCGGGATGCGGCCACCGGAGACCGCGTTCACGAATTCGTACGTCGGGCCGTCCGCGTCCAGCGGCAGCGGCTCGGCGGTGACGACGACCTTCGCGTACTGGCCCGAGCCACCGGTCTGCTTCTTGTGCACGAACGTGAGCTTCTCCACGCTGCCGCGGATCGTCTCACGGTACGCCACCTGCGGCTTACCGATGTTCGCCTCGACGTTGAACTCGCGCCGCATGCGGTCGACGAGGATGTCGAGGTGCAGCTCGCCCATGCCGGCGATGACCGTCTGACCGGTCTCCTCGTCGTTCCAGACGCGGAAGGTCGGGTCCTCCTCGGCGAGCCGCTGGATCGCGGTGCCGAGCTTCTCCTGGTCGGACTTCGTCTTCGGCTCGATCGCCACCTGGATGACCGGCTCCGGGAAGGTCATCGACTCCAGGATCACCGGCGCGGCCGGGTCACTCAGGGTGTCACCGGTGGTGGTCTGCTTGAGACCCTGCACCGCGATGATGTCCCCGGCCTGGGCCGTAGGACGCTCTTCCCGCTTGTTCGCGTGCATCTGGTAGATCTTGCCGATGCGCTCCTTCCGGTCCTTGGTGGAGTTGATCACCTGGGAACCGGAGTCGAGCGTGCCGGAGTAGACCCGCACGTAGGTCAGCTTGCCGAGGTGCTTGTCCGTCTGGATCTTGAACGCCAGGCCGGAGAACGGCTCGTCGTTCGACGGCTTGCGCAGCATCGGGGTCTCGCCGTCGGTCGCCGTGCCCTCGATCGCCGGAACGTCCAGCGGCGACGGCAGGAAGTCGACCACGGCGTCGAGCATGGGCTGGACGCCCTTGTTCTTGAACGCCGAGCCACACAGGACCGGGTTGGCCTTGCTGGCGATGGTGGCGCGCCGGATGGCGGCCTTGATCTCCTCCTGGGAGACCTCCACGCCGTCCAGGTACTTGACCATGACGTCGTCGTCCACGTCGGCGAGCGTCTCGATCAGCTTCTCGCGCCACTCGTTCGCGGAGTCGACCAGGTCGGCCGGGATCTCCTCGATCGCGTAGTCCTCACCCTTCTGGGTCTCCCCACGCCAGGTGAACGCCTTCATGGTGACCAGGTCCACGACGCCGATGTGGTCGCCCTCGAGGCCGATCGGAATCTGCAGGACGAGCGGCGTGGCGTTGAGCCGGTCGATCATCATCTGCACGCAGCGGAAGAAGTCCGCTCCGGTCCGGTCGAGCTTGTTGACGAAGCACATGCGGGGCACGTGGTACTTGTCCGCCTGCCGCCACACGTTCTCGGTCTGCGGTTCCACGCCGGCGACGCCGTCGTAGACCGCCACCGCGCCGTCGAGCACACGCAGGGACCGCTCGACCTCGACCGTGAAGTCGACGTGGCCGGGCGTGTCGATGATCTGAATCGTGTAGCCCTTCCACTCGCACTTCGTGGCGGCGGAGGTGATGGTGATACCGCGTTCCTGTTCCTGTTCCATCCAGTCCATGACGGCCGCGCCCTCGTGGACTTCACCGATCTTGTACGTGATGCCGGTGTAGAACAGGATCCGCTCGGTCGTCGTGGTCTTACCAGCATCGATGTGCGCCATGATGCCGATGTTGCGTACCTTGGCGAGCGCGTCTGCGGCAGCCACTTCAATCCCTCTTCGTCTTCGTCGTCGTCAGGTGGTGGATTACCACCGGTAGTGCGCGAAGGCCTTGTTGGACTCCGCCATCTTGTGGGTGTCCTCGCGACGCTTGACCGCGGCGCCCAGACCGTTGCTGGCGTCGAGCAGCTCGTTCTGCAGGCGCTCGATCATGGTCTTCTCGCGACGGGCCTTGGAGTACTGGACCAGCCAGCGCAGACCCAGGGTGGTCTGGCGCGGGGTGCGCACCTCGACCGGAACCTGGTAGGTCGCGCCACCGACGCGGCGGCTGCGGACCTCGAGGGTCGGCTTCACGTTGTCCATCGCGCGCTTGAGCGTCACCACCGGGTCGGTGCCGGTCTTCTCCCGGCAGCCCTCGAGCGCGCCGTAGACGATGCGCTCGGCCAGCTGCCGCTTGCCGCCGACCAGGATCTTGTTGACCAGCTGCGTAACCAGCGGGGAGTTGTACACCGGGTCAGCGACCACCGGGTGGCGCGGAGCGGGGCCCTTACGCGGCATGTCAGCTCTTCTCCTTCTTCGCGCCGTAACGGCTGCGGGCCTGCTTGCGGTTGCGGACACCCTGGGTGTCCAGCGAACCACGGACGATCTTGTAACGGACGCCCGGGAGGTCCTTCACACGACCGCCACGCACGAGCACGATCGAGTGCTCCTGCAGGTTGTGGCCGACGCCCGGGATGTACGCGGTCACCTCGATCTGGCTGCTGAGCTTCACACGAGCGACCTTGCGCAGCGCGGAGTTCGGCTTCTTGGGGGTGGTGGTGTACACGCGCGTGCACACGCCGCGCCGCTGGGGACTACCCTTCAGCGCCGGCGTCTTAGTCTTGCTCGTCTTCGCCTGGCGGCCCTTTCGGACCAGCTGCTGGATCGTGGGCACCGGGTTTCTCCGCTCCCTTCGGCCGCCTTCTCACGGCCGCACCGTCTTCGTTCTGCCTGTGTGTGTCGTCTGACCCCGAAGGGCCCTCCGGCACCCGCGGTCGGGCGTGTCGTCCGGCTCACGGTCCCGCCGCGCGCCTGTCAACGCGCACCGGGTCTTGTCTGTGTCAGGCCTTAGGCCCGTCGTGCCACTGCCCCGTCGCTATTTCCGACTCGGGCGCACGCACGAGTTGCCCGGGCAAGCCCGGGCACGAGGGGAAAGATTACCCATCACGAGCAGGCAGGTCAAAACGAGGGTGATCCTCGATACCAGCTTCCCATGACGGACATCTCTACAGACCCAGTGTAACGGGTACTCCCGGGCGGCATCACCGCGGTGCCCGAACCCGTGCGTCGTGGCGCTCTCACAGCTGCAACACCAGTCCCAACGCCAGCGCTGACAGCGCGATTCCCACCCCCACCACACCGCACGAGATCCCCGCCACGGCGACGCCCCGGCCGGTGAGCCGGAGCCGGCCCGCCCCACCCGAGCCGGCGATCTGACGCCGTGCCACCACCCCGACCGCGACCGCTCCCCCGCCGAACAGCACGGCCAGCAGCGTGAAGGCGCCGGCCACCCAGCCGCCCCAGCCCCCCTCGGCGCCGGCCACGCCGAAGCACAGCACGAGCACGGAGGCGAGGATCGAGCCGATGCCGGCCAGCAGCGCACCGGTGGCCAGCCCGGAGGCGGCCGGCGCGATCTGCAACTGCACCAGGCCGAAGTCGGTGCCGGGCATGGGGTCGACCCGGGCGGGCTTCCAGCGGCCCTCGGGCGGCGGGGGCGGCACGGGCGGATAGGCACCCGGCCCGGCCTGCCCAGGCACGAACTGCCCAGACGTCTGCCCGGCCGAATGCTGCCCGGAGGCGGCTTGTTCAGAAGACGCGAAATGCCCGGGCGTCGCGTGCCCGGACGCGAACTGCCCGGGCGAACCGCCGGGCGGCGCGGAAGCCGGATCGGCGGGTGGGTACTGGCCGGGACCCGGTGGCTGCGTCATGGTTCGAGCATGTCACTCGTTCGAGGCCGTCCGCAGCCCACCCCTGCCGGGCCCGCCACCCCGGGCCGCCAGGGGTGTCAGTCGGTGTTGGCGTCGAAGTCCTGCCCCGGAGCCGCCACGTGCAGCAAACCGGTGATCACCGCGACCACCAGCGCCGTCAACGCCAGGATCAGCCCCGCCCAGGCCAGCCGCCGCCCTCGCCGCAACCACGCCGAGCCGGTCAGGTAGCCGCGGGCGGCGTACTGCTGGCGGTGGGTCTGCCGGGCCAGCAGCAACGCGATGGTGGCCGGGATGACGCCGCCGATCAGCGGGCCGGTGAGCAGCGCGATCAGCCCGAGCGCGAACACCGCGCGGGCCTTGGTCGCCGTGACCGGGTCCGGATCCATCGGATGGCGGGTGGGCACGGCGGCGGGAAGCGTCACTCCCCCATTCTAGGAACGCCGGAAGGCGGCCGCGCGGTGCGCGACCGCCTTCGGCGGTGAAACTGAAGAACCCTTAGCGGTACGACCCGAAGTCGAAGTCGTCCAGCGGCACAGCCTGCCCGCTGGCCGGCCCGAAGCCGTAGTCGGTCTCCGGGTACCCGGTCATCGAGTACACCTTCGCCTTGGCCTCCTCGGTGGGCTCGACCCGGATGTTGCGGTACTTGCTGATGCCGGTACCGGCCGGGATGAGCTTACCGATGATGACGTTCTCCTTGAGGCCGACCAGCGAGTCGCTGCGCGAGTTGATCGCCGCGTCGGTCAGCACCCGGGTGGTCTCCTGGAAGGAGGCCGCCGAGAGCCAGGAGTCGGTCGCCAGCGAGGCCTTGGTGATACCCATCAGCACGGGACGACCGGCGGCGGGCTCGCCACCCTCGCCGACGAGCCGGCGGTTCTCCGACTCGAAGAGCGCCCGGTCGACCAGCACGCCCGGCAGGAACTCGGTCGCGCCGGAGTCGATGACCGTCACCCGCTTCAGCATCTGGCGGATGATGATCTCGATGTGCTTGTCGTGGATGAGCACACCCTGCGAGCGGTAGACCTCCTGGACCTCCTGGGTCAGGTGGACCTGGACCGCCCGCGGACCCATGATCCGCAGCAACTCGTGCGGGTCGATGGTGCCCTCGGTGAGCTTCTCGCCGACCGCGACGTGGTCGCCGTCGTGGGCCCGCAGCTTGACGCGCTTCGAGATCTTGTCGTACACGATCTCGTCACTGCCGTCGTCCGGGATCACGATGATCTTCCGCGAGCGCTCGCCGTCCTCGATGCGGATGCGTCCCGGGGTGTCGGCGATGGGCGCCTTGCCCTTGGGTACGCGGGCCTCGAAGATTTCCTGCACACGCGGCAGACCCTGGGTGATGTCCTCACCCGCGACACCACCGGTGTGGAAGGTACGCATGGTCAGCTGCGTACCGGGCTCACCGATGGACTGGGCGGCGATGATGCCGACCGCCTCGCCGATGTCGACCGACTTGCCGGTCGGCAGCGAACGGCCGTAGCAGGCCGCGCACACGCCGAGCTTCGACTCGCAGGTCAGGACGCTGCGCACCCGGACGTTCTCGACGCCGGCGGCGACGAGCTTGTCGACCAGGATGGAGTTGAGGTCGTCACCACGGGAGACCACGAGGTTGCCCTCGGGGTCGGTGATGTCGTCCGCGATGGTCCGCGCGTGCACACCGGTCTCGGCGTGCGTGTGCACGACCAGCTTGCCGCCGTCCAGCTTGTCCGCCACCTGCATCGGAATCGCGCGGTCGGTGCCGCAGTCCTCCTCGCGGATGATGACGTCCTGCGACACGTCCACCAGACGCCGGGTCAGGTAACCCGAGTCGGCGGTACGCAGCGCGGTGTCGGCCAGACCCTTACGGGCACCGTGCGTGGAGATGAAGTACTCCAGCACGGTCAGACCCTCGCGGTACGACGACGTGATCGGCCGCGGGATGATCTCGCCCTTGGGGTTGGCCACCAGACCACGGATCGCGGCGATCTGCCGGAGCTGGAGGAGGTTACCGCGAGCGCCGGAGTTGATCATCACCCAGAGCGGGTTCTCCTGCGGCAGCGCGGTCTCCATCTCCTTGGAGATCTCGTTGGTCGCCTTGGTCCAGATCTCGATGAGCTCGCCGCGACGTTCCTCGGCGGTCATCAGACCCCGCTGGTACTGCTTGTCGATCCGGTCCGCCTCGATCTGGTAGCGGGCGAGGATCTCCGGCTTGCGCGGGGGGCCGATGACGTCGCCCATGCCGATCGTCACACCGGACCAGGTGGCCCAGTGGAAGCCGGCCTCCTTGAGCGCGTCCAGGGTCGCGGCCAGCGCGACCTTCGGGAACCGCTCGGCGAGGTCGTTGACGATCTGCGAGAGCTGACCCTTGCGGATCTCGTAGTTGACGTACCGGTAGCCCGGCGGCAGCGTCTCGTTGAAGATCACCCGTCCCAGGGTGGTCTCGATCAGCAGCGGCTCGCCCGGCGTCCAGTCCTCGGGCGTCTCGAACGGCGCCTTGCCGGCACCGTTGTCCACGCCGACGACGTCCTTCAGGCGGATCTTCACCGGCGTCTGCAGGTGCAGCTCGCCGTTGTCGAACGCCATCCGTGCCTCGGCGTCCGAGCTGAAGACCCGGCCCTCGCCCTTGCCACCGGTGGTGAGGTGGGTCAGGTAGTAGAGACCGATGACCATGTCCTGGGTGGGCATGGTGACCGGCTTACCGTCGGCCGGCTTGAGGATGTTGTTGGACGACAGCATCAGGATTCGGGCCTCGGCCTGCGCCTCGGCCGACAGCGGCACGTGCACCGCCATCTGGTCACCGTCGAAGTCGGCGTTGAACGCCGTACAGACGAGCGGGTGGATCTGGATCGCCTTGCCCTCGACCAGCTGCGGTTCGAAGGCCTGGATGCCCAGACGGTGCAGGGTGGGCGCGCGGTTCAGCAGCACCGGGTGCTCGCTGATGACCTCTTCCAGGACGTCCCACACGACCGGGCGGTGACGCTCGACCATCCGCTTGGCCGACTTGATGTTCTGCGCGTGGTTCAGGTCCACCAGGCGCTTCATCACGAACGGCTTGAACAGCTCTAGCGCCATCTGCTTCGGCAGGCCGCACTGGTGCAGCTTGAGCCGGGGGCCGACGACGATGACGGAACGGCCGGAGTAGTCCACGCGCTTGCCCAGCAGGTTCTGCCGGAACCGGCCCTGCTTGCCCTTGAGCATGTCGGACAGCGACTTCAGCGGACGGTTACCCGGGCCGGTGACCGGCCGGCCGCGGCGGCCGTTGTCGAACAGTGCGTCGACGGCCTCCTGCAGCATCCGCTTCTCGTTGTTGACGATGATCTCGGGCGCGCCCAGGTCGATCAGGCGCTTGAGCCGGTTGTTGCGGTTGATCACCCGGCGGTACAGGTCGTTCAGGTCGCTGGTGGCGAACCGGCCACCGTCGAGCTGCACCATCGGGCGCAGGTCCGGCGGGATGACCGGGACACAGTCCAGGACCATGCCGAGCGGCGAGTTGCGGGTGTTCAGGAACGCGGCGACAACCTTGAGCCGCTTGAGCGCACGGATCTTGCGCTGGCCCTTGCCACTGCGGATGGTCTCCCGCAGCGACTCGGCCTCGGCGTCGAGGTCCATGTTCTCCAGCAGCGCCTTGATCGCCTCGGCGCCCATGCCACCGGTGAAGTACTCGCCGAAGCGGTCCCGCAGCTCGCGGTAGAGCAGCTCGTCCGTGACCAGCTGCTTGGAGTCGAGCTTGCGGAAGGTGTCGAGCACCTCGTCCAGGCGGTCGATCTCGCGCTGCGCCTTGTCCCGGATCTGGCGCATCTCGCGCTCGCCAGCCTCCTTGACCTTGCGACGCACGTCCGCCTTGGCGCCCTCGGCCTCCAGCTCGGCAAGGTCCTGCTCGAGCTTGGCGGCCCGCTTCTCGATCTCCGAGTCGCGGCTGTTCTCGGACTGCCGCTTCTCGGCGAAGATCTCGTTCTCGATGGTGGACATGTCCTTGTGACGCTCTTCGGCGTTCACGCTGGTGACCACGTACGAGGCGAAGTAGATGATCTTCTCGAGATCCTTGGGCGCCAGGTCGAGCAGGTAGCCCAGCCGGCTCGGCACACCCTTGAAGTACCAGATGTGCGTGACCGACGCGGCCAGCTCGATGTGGCCCATGCGCTCACGACGGACCTTGGACCGGGTCACCTCGACGCCGCAGCGCTCACAGATGATGCCCTTGAACCGGACCCGCTTGTACTTGCCGCAGTAGCACTCCCAGTCCCGCTGAGGACCGAAGATCTTCTCGCAGAAGAGTCCGTCCTTCTCGGGCTTGAGCGTGCGGTAGTTGATCGTCTCGGGCTTCTTGACCTCGCCGTGCGACCACTGACGAATGTCGTCCGCGGTCGCCAGGCCGATGCGCAACTCGTCGAAGAAGTTGACGTCGAGCACTTGGTCTATCCCTCGTATTTCTATGCTCAGTGGTTTCCAGGCCGGCGGGGTGCGTCCCCGGCAAGCTCAGGCTCGCCGGGGACGCCCTCCGTCAGATCTCTTCGACGCTGCTGACGCCCTCGTTCGGGCGTCGGGACAGGTCGATGCCGAGTTCTTCCGCGGCCCGGAAGACCTCGTCGTCGGTCTCGCGCATCTCCAGGGCCACGCCGTCGCTGGACAGCACCTCAACGTTGAGGCACAGCGACTGCAGCTCCTTGAGCAGCACCTTGAACGACTCGGGGATTCCCGGCTCCGGGATGTTCTCGCCCTTGACGATGGCCTCGTAGACCTTCACGCGGCCCAGCACGTCGTCGGACTTGATGGTCAGCAGTTCCTGCAGGGCGTAGGCCGCCCCGTAGGCCTGCATGGCCCAACACTCCATTTCGCCGAACCGCTGTCCACCGAACTGCGCCTTACCACCCAGCGGCTGCTGCGTGATCATCGAGTACGGGCCGGTCGACCGTGCGTGGATCTTGTCGTCGACCAGGTGGTTCAGCTTCAGGATGTAGACGTAGCCGACGGCGATCGGGTCCGGCAGAGGCTCACCGGAACGACCGTCGAACAGCTGCGCCTTGCCGTCGCTGTTGACCAGCCGCTTTCCGTCGCGGTTGACCAGCGTCGACTCGAGCAGGCCCTTGATCTCGTCCTCGCGGGCACCGTCGAAGACCGGCGTGGCGACGTTGCTGTCGGCCGGCGACTCGTGGGCCTCGATGGCCCGGAGCTGCCGCTTCCAGTCCGCGTCCTCGCCGTCGACCTCCCAGCCGGTCTTGGCCACCCACCCGAGGTGGGTCTCCAGGACCTGGCCGATGTTCATCCGGCTCGGCACGCCGAGCGGGTTGAGCACGATGTCGACCGGGGTGCCGTCCTCCAGGAACGGCATGTCCTCGATCGGGAGGATCTTCGAGATGACGCCCTTGTTGCCGTGGCGGCCGGCGAGCTTGTCGCCGTCCTGGATCTTGCGCTTCTGCGCCACGTACACCCGGACCAGCTCGTTGACGCCCGGCGGCAGTTCGTCGCCGTCCTCACGCGAGAACGTGCGGACGCCGATGACCGTGCCGGTCTCGCCGTGCGGCACCTTCAGCGAGGTGTCCCGGACCTCCCGGGCCTTCTCTCCGAAGATCGCCCGCAGCAGCCGCTCCTCCGGGGTCAGCTCGGTCTCGCCCTTGGGCGTGACCTTGCCGACCAGGATGTCGCCGGGGACGACCTCGGCGCCGATCCGGATGATGCCCCGCTCGTCCAGGTCGGCGAGCATCTCCTCGCTGACATTCGGGATGTCGCGGGTGATCTCCTCCGGGCCCAGCTTGGTGTCGCGCGCGTCGACCTCGTGCTCCTCGATGTGGATCGAGGTGAGCACGTCCTGCTGCACGAGGCGCTGCGACAGGATGATCGCGTCCTCGTAGTTGTGGCCCTCCCAGCACATGAACGCGACGAGCAGGTTGCGGCCGAGGGCCATCTCCCCGTCGTCGGTGCACGGTCCGTCGGCGATGACCTGGCCGGCCTCGACCCGGTCGCCCTCGAACACGACCGGCTTCTGGTTGACGCAGGAGCCGGCGTTGCTGCGGCGGAACTTGTGCAGCAGGTAGGTACGACGGTGGCCGTCGTCCTGGTGCACCGTCACGTAGTCGGCGCAGAGGTCCTCGACCACGCCGCCGACCTCGGCGACGACCACGTCACCGGCGTCGACCGCGGCGCGGTACTCCATGCCCGTACCCACCAGCGGCGCCTCGGCCTTGACCAGCGGCACCGCCTGACGCTGCATGTTCGCGCCCATCAGGGCGCGGTTCGCGTCGTCGTGCTCGAGGAACGGAATCATCGCGGTCGCGACCGAGGTCATCTGCCGCGGCGACACGTCCATGTAGTCGACCTCGGTGCCGGGCACGTAGTCGACCTCACCGCCCTTACGGCGGACCAGGACGCGGTCCTCGGCGAACGACCCGTCGCTGGAGAGCGGGGCGTTGGCCTGCGCCTTGATGTAGCGGTCCTCTTCGTCGGCCGTCAGGTAGTCCACCTGGTCGGTGACGATGCCGTTCTCCACCTTGCGGTACGGCGTCTCGATGAAGCCGAACGGGTTCACCCGCGCGAACGTGGAAAGCGCACCGATCAGGCCGATGTTCGGGCCTTCCGGGGTTTCAATCGGGCACATCCGGCCATAGTGGGACGTGTGCACGTCACGGACCTCGAAGCCCGCCCGCTCCCGGGACAGACCACCCGGGCCGAGCGCGCTCAGCCGGCGCCGGTGGGTCAGACCCGCCAGCGGGTTGGTCTGGTCCATGAACTGCGACAGCTGCGACGTACCGAAGAACTCCTTGATCGCCGCCACCACCGGGCGGATGTTGATCAGGGTCTGCGGCGTGATCGCCTCGACGTCCTGCGTGGTCATCCGCTCCCGGACGACGCGCTCCATCCGGGACAGGCCGACGCGGACCTGGTTCTGGATGAGCTCGCCGACGGTACGCAGGCGCCGGTTGCCGAAGTGGTCGATGTCATCGGCCTCGTAGCCCTCCTCACCGGCGTGCAGCCGGCAGAGGTACTCCACGGTCTTGACGACGTCCTCTTCGGTGAGGGTGCCGCGGACGATCGGTACGTCGATCTCGAGCTTCTTGTTGAACTTGTATCGGCCGACCTTGGCGACGTCATACCGCTTCGGGTTGAAGAAGAGGTTGTCGAGAAGGGTCTGCGCGTTCTCCCGGGTCGGGGGCTCGCCAGGGCGGAGCTTGCGGTAGATGTCGAGCAGGGCCTCGTCCTGCCCGGCGATGTGGTCCTTCTCCAGCGTCGTCATGAGCAGCTCGGACCAGCCGAACCGCTCCCGGATCTGGTCCGCGGACCACCCGATCGCCTTGAGCAGGACGGTGACGGCCTGCCGGCGCTTGCGGTCGATGCGGACGCCGACCGTGTCGCGCTTGTCGATGTCGAACTCGAGCCAGGCGCCCCGGCTCGGGATGACCTTGACGCTGGACAGGTCGCGGTCGGAGGTCTTGTCCGGCTCCTTCGAGAAGTACACGCCCGGCGAGCGGACGAGCTGACTCACCACGACGCGTTCGGTGCCGTTGATGACGAACGTCCCCTTGGGGGTCATCATCGGGAAGTCACCCATGAACACCGTCTGGCTCTTGATTTCGCCGGTGCTGTTGTTGGTGAACTCCGCGGTCACGAACAGCGGGGCGCAGTAGGTCAGGTCCTTCTCCTTGCACTCCTCGATCGAGGCCTTGACCTCGTCGAAGCGTGGGGACGAGAAGGACAGCGACATTGTGCCGGAGAAGTCCTCAATGGGACTGATCTCTTCGAGGATCTCTGCGAGGCCCGAGTGGGCGTGCGGGTCGTCCGTCGATCGGGCCTGCCAAGCCTCGTTTCCGACCAGCCAGTCGAACGACTCCGTCTGGATGGCGAGGAGGTTGGGAACCTCAAGTTGCTCGGTGATCCTGCCGAAAGAGATACGGCGGGGAGCGTAAGCGCTCGACGTACGGCTGGTCTTCGCAGGGCGGGAAGCTGCCAAGATGCGTCCTTCCGAGGACCGGTGCTGCTGATGCGGCTGTCAGCTGCGGTATGCAACTGTCTGCGTGCACTCCAATGGACCCCCCAGCAACCATCCACATGAATGTGCTGGCAGGGCTCCGGACAGAAGGCAGCGCAAACTAGCAGTGTAGCCGCTCGGCCAACCGCTGTCCAGCCCTCACCGTGGGGCGCTGCGGAACGATCCCCGGCGGGCCATCCCGGCGCTTCCCGGCCGGGTGCCTCTGCGGGGCCGCTCGGAACGCGGCGTCTCTCCTCGGTGCCATCCGTGCGAGAGCCCGACTGGTCGGGCCGGTCACCCACGGGTGGGCTGTTGCAAGCGCGGAAACTTGCTGATGTCAGCGTGCCTGTCAGCGGACACTCAGTCAAGGGCTGCACCGCGCGCCGTCGCCCGTCGAGCGCGGCATAGCGACCATAGCGCACCAAAAGCGGGGCTTGGCCAGGTTTGTCAGTCAGCAACCTGACCTGCGGAATCAGCCCGGAACGCGGCGGTGGCAGGCACCCCGAAGGGCACCTGCCACCGGCAGAACGCGATGAGCGTCAGGTCACTTGAGGGTGACCTTGGCGCCCTCACCCTCGAGCTTGGCCTTGGCGGCCTCGGCCTTCTCCTTGTTGACACCCTCGAGGATCGCCTTCGGGGCGGCCTCGACGGCGTCCTTGGCCTCCTTGAGGCCCAGGCCGGTCAGCTCACGCACGACCTTGATGACCTGGATCTTCTTGCCGCCGTCGCCCTCGAGGACGACGTCGAAGGAGTCCTGCTCCACGGCGGCCTCGGGGGCAGCGCCACCGGCCGCCGGGCCGGCCGCGACGGCGACCGGGGCAGCCGCGGTGACCTCGAAGGTCTCCTCGAACTGCTTGACGAACTCGGACAGCTCGATCAGCGTCATCTCCTTGAACGCGTCGAGCAGCTCGTCAGTGCTGAGCTTCGCCATATCTGGCAACCTTTCCTAGCTTTGATCAAAAAGTGTGTCGTCCGCGTCCTTACTCGGCCGCGGAACCGTCCTTCTCGCGCTTCTCCTGCAGTGCGGCCGCCAGGCGCGCGACCTGCGACAACGGAGCCTGGAACAGGCCCGCCGCCTTGGTCAGGTTGCCCTTCATGGCGCCGGCCAGCTTGGCCAGCAGAACCTCGCGGGACTCGAGGTCCGCGATCTTGCTGACCTCGTCGGCCGAGATGGCCTTGCCCTCGAAGACGCCGCCCTTGATCACCAGGACCGGGTGGGCCTTGGCGAAGGCCCGCAGGCCCTTGGCCGCCTCGACCGGGTCGCCGCTGACGAAGGCGAGCGCGGTAGGACCGGTGAACAGCGCGTCGAGGCCGTCGATGCCCGCGTCGCTGGCCGCCCGCTTCGCGAGCGTGTTCTTCGACACGGAGTACTTGGTCTGGCCGCCCAGTGCCCGCCGCAGTTCGGTGAGCTCCGCGACGGTGAGGCCGCGGTACTCGGTCAACACGGTGGCCGACGAGCTACGGAACTGTTCCGTGAGCTCGGCGACGGCAGTGGCCTTGTCGGCCCGGACCGGCTTGTCCGCCATGTCCCTCCTCTCAATGCTCCGGCCGCCGGTCTGGCCGACGGGCCCGCACATGAGAAACGCCCCGGCGCAGGGCGCACGGGGCGGGACGGCGGCCGCGCACGGGGCGCAGACGCTGATCACGAACCGTTCTCCCTGCGCGGGTCGCCCGCATGCTGCGGGACCTTCGGCCGCGACCTCTGTCGAGAGGACGGAGGAGGCGGCGACCAGCGGTCTTTGGGTGGAACTTCAGCTAGTCAGAGTACGCGGCCCCGCGCCCGTCGCCAAATCGGGCCGTGCCGGCGCTGGTGTATCGGTGCAGCGCTCCGGCGCCGGTGCCTAGGCGCGGCGGCGGCGCAGGACGGCGTAGCCGGCCAGCGCGGCGGTCGCCCAGCCCGCGGCCCACGCGGTCAGCAGCGTGAACCGGCCGAGGTCCGGCAGCGGAACCTCGGTGGCGGCGCGGGCGGTGGCCATCAGCGGCGGCGCCAGCCACGGGGCGACGGAGTCGCCCAGCCCCAGCACGACGGCCAGCACCGCACCGAGCACCAGCACCGTGAGGCCGTTGCGGATGGTGCCGGTGACCGCGCGGCTGGCCAGCGCGCCCAGCGCCAGCGCCGCGAGCAGGGCGAGCAGGTGGGCCAGGACGCCCACGGCCACTCCGGTGGCGAGCGCCGGCTCGGCGGTACCGGGTAGCCGGTCCCGGATGCCGTGGAACGGCAGCGGCGCCAGCATCGCGGCGGCGCAGTACGCCACGCCCAGGATCGCGGCGGCGAGCAGGCCGGCGGACGCCTCGTGGCCGGCGCCGACCGCCAGGCGGGCCAGCCGGCGCTGCACGTCCGGTTCCGCGTCCAGCAGCAGCTTGGTCTGCCAGGCCAGCACCGGGAAGAGCATGACGGCGGAGTACCCGTATGCGGGGGCCGCTGCCGAGGAGCCGCCGCCGTAGATCAGGCCGAGGACGACCAGGCCGGCGATCAGCGGTGCCAGCGCCCGCCCGCTGCGCAGGAACGCGGCGATCCGCATCCGGGTGAGCGCGATCATCGGGCCCGCCCGGCGGTGTCGTCGGCGTGCGGGTCGCGGATGCCGAGCACCCGGTGGCCGTCGGCGCGCAGCCGGGTCACCGTCTGGTCGGCTTCGGACCGGCGCACCGCCACCTCCACCACCACGTGGTCCGGGGCAGCGTCGTCGTCCGGGCGTACGGCGCCGTCGGTGACCTGCCAGCGGATCGCGTCCGGTAGCCCGGCGATCTCGCCCCGGTGGTCGCTGACCAGCACCGCTCCCCCGGCCGCGGTCACGTCGGCGACGAGTTCCGGGATCAGGGTGCGGGCCACCGAGTCGAGACCCTCCCACGGTTCGTCGAGCACCAGCAGGCCGGGCCGGACCAGCAGGGCCTGGGCCAGGCCGACCTTCTGGGCGGTGCCCTTGGACAGGTCGGCCAGCCGGGTGCCGCAGTGCTCGGTGAGCTTCAGCCGGTCCAGCCAACGCTCCACCTCGGCCGGTCCGCGCAGCCCGCGCAGCGCCGCCATGCGCTGGAGGTACTGCCCGGCGGTGAACGGCTGGTCGGCGGGGAACCGTTCCGGCACCCAGCCGACCACCGGCGGACGGTCCCGGACTGTGCCCCGGACCGGGGTCAGGACGCCGGCCGCGAGCTGGAGCAGAGTGGACTTGCCGGCGCCGTTGCGGCCGAGCACCACCACGGTACGGCCGGGCGGTACCACCGCGTCCACGGCGCGCAGGGTCCAGCCGGCCCGGCGGCCGTACCGGAACCAGACCTGATCGAAACGCACCGCCGCAGCCTCCCGGAAAGAAGAAAGGAGCCCCCGTCGCCGGAGGCTCCTTTCCGTCGTATCGCGGCGCCGGTCAGGCGTCGGCACCCTCGCGGAAGTTCTTCACCACGTTCGGGTCGACGGGTACGCCGGGGCCCATGGTGGTGGTGACGGTCACCTTGCGGAGGTACTTGCCCTTCGCGGAGGACGGCTTGGCCCGCAGCACCTCGTCGAGCACGGCGGCGTAGTTGTCCACCAGCTGCTCCGCCGAGAAGGAGGCCTTGCCGATGATCATGTGCAGGTTCGAGTGCTTGTCCACCCGGAAGGTGATCTTGCCGCCCTTGATCTCGTTGACGGCCTTGGTCACGTCCATGGTGACGGTGCCGGTCTTCGGGTTGGGCATGAGACCACGCGGGCCGAGGATCCGGGCGATCCGGCCGATCTTGGCCATCTGGTCCGGGGTGGCGATGGCGGCGTCGAAGTCCAGCCAACCGCCCTGGATGCGGGCGACCAGCTCGTCCGTGCCGACCTCGTCGGCGCCGGCCGCGACGGCCTCTTCGGCCTTCGCGCCCTGGGCGAACACGATCACCCGGGCGGTCTTGCCGGTGCCGTGCGGCAGGTTGACCGTGCCGCGGACCATCTGGTCGGCCTTACGCGGGTCGACGCCCAGACGCATGGCGACCTCGACGGTGGCGTCGAACTTGGCCGGGTTCGTCTCCTTGGCCAGCTTGATCGCCTGCGCGGGCTCGTACAGCTTGTTGGCGTCGATCAGTTCGGCTGCCTTGCGGTAGCCCTTGCTGCGCTGCATGTTCTCGTACTCCTGTGGTTGATGGCGGGGCCGCGCGGTCCGCGGCCCCTCCCACTAGCGGTCTTGCTAGATCTTGGCGACCTGGTTGAAGTTCAGCTCGACCGGAGTCTCCCGGCCGAAGATGGACACCAGGACCTTCAGCTTCTGCTGGTCGGCGTTGATCTCGCTGATCGACGCCGGCAGCGACGCGAACGCGCCGTCGGTGACGGTGACGGAGTCGCCCACCTCGAAGTCGAGCACCCGAATCTCGGGCTTCGCCTTCTTCTCCTCGGCCTCGACGGCCGGGGCCAGCCACTTCAGCACCTCGTCCAGGGACAACGGCGCCGGCCGGTCGACCCGGTCGGTGGCACCCACGAAGCCGGTGACCCCGGGCGTGTTGCGCACGCACGAGTACGACTCGGGGGTCAGATCCATCCGGACCAGGATGTAGCCCGGGAAGACCTTGTTCTGCACCTGGAGGCGCTTGCCGTTCTTGACCTCGACCTCTTCGCGGGTCGGCACCTCGACCTGGAAGATGTAGTCCTCCATGTCGAGGCTGGTGATCCGGGTCTCGAGGTTGGTCTTGACCTTGTTCTCGTAACCCGCGTACGAGTGCACCACGTACCAGTCGCCGGGTGCGTACCGCAGCTTCTGCCGCAGCTCCGCGACGGGATCGAAAACCTCCTCGACCTCGACGTCGGCCTCGGCCGTGGGCTCGGGGGTGCTGGCGGCCTCGACCGACTCGTCACCGTCCGCCGTGGCCTCCGACGACTGCTCGTCGGTGGTCTCGCCGGTCTCGTCGTCGTACTCAGGCACGCTTGCTCACTTCCATGAATGTCTGTACTAGTCGCCGAACGTCCACAGGACGCCCTTGGCGAAGACGAAGTCCAGGCCGACCACGATCGCCGTCATGATCACCACGAAGGTGATCACGACGCCGGTGTAGGTCAGCAGTTCCTTCCGGGTCGGCCAGATGACCTTACGGAGTTCGCTGACGACCTCGCGGAAGAAACCACCAATGCGCCCGAAGAAGCCGCCACGGCGGACGCCCTTCTTCGAGGCAGGGCTGTCCGAGTTGGCCGTACGCTCGCGCACGGCGGTGCCGCCACCGCGGCTGACCGGCTCCTCGTCCTCCGCCACGACGTCGTCATCGGCGGCGTTCTCGTCGTCGGAGTAGACCTCGTCGTCGGGGCGATCGCCCGCGGCGTCGTCACCGGGTCGCTTCCTCGCCACTTCGCCCTCTTCCGTCGTCGGTGATTGTCGTCCGTCTCGGCGCCTGTCCCCGCGCCGGAGCGTGCTGACCGCCCACCGGCGGGCACGTCAATCCGGACTTTGAAGCAGTTCTGTGCGCAGGGGTGACAGGACTTGAACCTGCAGCCTGCGGTTTTGGAGACCGCTGCTCTGCCAATTGAGCTACACCCCTGTGCGGGTCCCACCCTCGGACACGAAGGCAGGGATCAGTTACCCCACGGCGGACCAGTGTACGGGTACGCCGATGACTTTCCCAACCCGCCCCTACCTCTTGCGGATGGTCGCCTGCGCCATCGACAGAACCTTCTCGCCGTGGCAGGTCGCGGTCAGGGCGAGCTTGGTGAGCCCGTCGTCGGTGACGTCCTTGACCACCGCGGAGACCACCACCTCGGTGCCGGAGTCGGTGTCCGGCACCGGTACCGGGCGGCTGAACCGCACGCTGAACTCCACCACGGCGTCCGCCGCGCCGGCCCAGCCGGTGACGGCCCGGCCCACCAGGGCCATCGTGTACATCCCGTGGGCGATCACCCCGGGCAGCCCGACCTGGGTGGCGATGCGCTCGCTCCAGTGGATCGGGTTGAAGTCGCCGGAGGCGCCGGCGTACCGCACCAGGTCCGCCCGGGTCACCCGGAAGGTCTGCGGTTCGAGGATCTCGCTCATGCCGTGCCTCCGTCTTCCGGGCCGCGCTGGACCAGCTTCGACCACACCGTCAGCACCGGCTCGCCGGCCTCGGTGGAGACGTCGGTGCGGGTGGTGAGGAAGTCGTGCCCGCCCCGGCTGGTGATGGACTCCACCGAGTTCACGCAGACCAGCGAGTCGCCGGCGACGACCGGCCGGACGTACGCGAACTTCTGGTCGCCGTGCACCACCCGGCTGTAGTCGATGCCCAGCGCGGGGTCGTCGACGATCTGCCGGCTCGACGCCATGGTGATCACGACCGGGAAGGTGGGCGGGGCCACCACGTCGGCGTACCCGATCGCCCGGGCCGCCTCCGGGTCGTGGTACTCGCTCTCGGCGGCACCGATGGCGGCGGCGAACTCGCGGATCTTCTCGCGACCGACGAGGTAGGGCGCGGTGGGTGGCCAGCTACGGCCGACGAAGGATGGGTCCAGAGGCATGCCCTGAAACTACCGGCCCGGTGCCGGGAACGGCAGAAGCGGCGGTGACCGGAAAGGTCACCGCCGCTTCGCGAACGTCGAGGTACGCGGTCAGCGCGTCTCGCGGTGCAGGGTGTGCTTGCCGTCCCGGGGGCAGAACTTCTTCAGCTCGATGCGGTCCGGGTCGTTACGGCGGTTCTTACGGGTGATGTAGTTCCGGTCCTTGCACTCCGTACACGCCAGGGTGATCTTCGGACGGACGTCGGTCGCCTTGGCCACGGCGGGGTGCCTTCCTGCTCACGGATTCGTTCTCACGTCGGTTCTCTACCGGCATACCAGCGTAGACGCTCGCCACGCAGACATGCAAAGCGGGATCCCGGACAGGGATCCCGACTTGGAGTAGCGGTGGCCGGACTTGAACCGGCGACACAGCGATTATGAGCCGCTTGCTCTGCCATCTGAGCTACACCGCCGCGCCAGGTTTCGCACCCGGTAAGAGCCCCCTTACGGAATCGAACCGTAGACCTTCTCCTTACCATGGAGACGCTCTGCCGACTGAGCTAAGGGGGCGCGCGCGATCTCTCGCGTGTTGCGCAGGGGTAAGAGTACACGGCGCCTGAGCCGGGGTGAAATCGGATCCCCCGGTGTGTCAGATCACCGCTCGGAGCCTGCGTACCTCGCCGGTGGGGGTGCTCTCCGGCTCGGTCTGGGCGCTGAACCAGGCCTCCAGGCGCTCGTACGGCAGCGGCCGGCTGAACAGGTATCCCTGGCCGATCTCGCAGCCCATCTCCTCGAGCACCTCGAGCGTCAGCTCGCTCTCCACGCCCTCGGCGACCGCGGTGAGGCCGAACTCCCGGGACAGGCTGATCACCGCCCGGACGATGGCCAGATCGCCGGAGTCGGTCACCATGCCCTGGACGAAGCTGTCGTCGATCTTGACTTCCTGCACCGGCAACTGCCGCAGATAGGACAGCGACGAGGCGCCGGTGCCGAAGTCGTCGACCGACAGGCGTACCCCGAGATCGCGAAGTTGATAGAGCACCGGCAGGGTGCGTTCGATGTCGCCCAGCATGCCCGGCTCGGAGATCTCGAACGTGACCTGACCGGCGTTCACCCGGTACTGCTTGAGCAGCTCGTGCACCGAACTGGGGAAGCGCGGGTCGAGCAGCGTGCGGGCGGACAGGTTGACCGCGATGGACAGCGGCCGGTCCGCGTCCGCCCACTCCCGACAGCGCCGCAGGCCCTCGGTGAGTACCACCTCGGTGAGCCGGGACAGCTGTCCGGTGTGCTCGGCGACCGCGATGAAGTCCTCCGGCGCCACCTCGCCGTGCGCCGGATGCTGCCAGCGGGCCAGACACTCCACCCCGACCAGGTGCCGGTCCCGGATGGTGACCTTGGGCTGGAAGTAGACCTCCAGCTCGCCGTCCTCCAGCGCGCGGCGCAGGTCGGCGGCGAGGCCGAGCCGGCGCACCGCCCGGGACTCGAGCGCCGGGTGGAAGAGCTGCACGCCGTACGGCACCACCTTGGCCGCGTTGGCGGCCAGCTCGGCGCGGCGCAGCAGGGCCTCGGGGTCGTCGCCGTGGTCCGGTTGGACGGCCACGCCGACCGCGGTGTCCACGTCCAGCGTCAGCGAACCGACCACCATCGGCCCGCGCAGCTGTTCACGCATCTCGGTGGCGAGCTGCACGGTGGCCCCGGTGCTCTCGGCCCGGAGCGTCACCACGAACTCGTCGCCGCCGATCCGGCCGACCAGCGCACCGGGCCCGGCGATGCCGCGTAGCCGCTGAGCCACCTCGGCGAGCAGCTTGTCCCCGGCGGCGTGACCCATCGACTCGTTGACGTCCCGCAGGCCGTCCACGTCGAAGGAGATCACCGCGACCACCTCGCCCGGCGCGCGCACCTTGACCGACTCCGCCAGCGCGTCGGTGACCCGGCGGCGGTTCGGCAGGGCGGTGAGCCGGTCGTGGTAGGCGTCGTACCGCAACCGGTCGACCAGGCGCGAGTTCTCCACCGCGACCGCGACGTGTGCCGCGATGGTCTCCAGCACCTGGACGTCGGCCGCGCGGTAGGTGCGGATGTCGCTGAGCCGGTTGACCACCTCGAGCGACCCGATGGTGGTCTGCCCGGACCGCAGCGGAACCGCGATGACCTCCTTGAGGCGGGCGTCGCCCAGCGTCGGCCGCAACTCCTCGGTGTCCGGGAACTGCGCGCCCACCGCCACCGCGTGCCGGCCGGCGACGGCCCGTTCCCGGATCACCGCGGGCATCGGCGAGATGTCCAGCAGCCCCTCGTCGTCGACCCGCGCGGTGAGCAGCACCTCCGGGTGCCGGCCCTGGGCGGGCAGCCAGAGCGTGGCGTACTCGGATCGCATCAGCGCCCGCACCCGGCCCAGCAGCGCGTCCGCGAGGCCGCCGGCGTTGCCCTGCTCGCGGACCGCACGGGTCAGCTCGTACACCTCGGTGAGCGTGCGGTGCTGGCGGAGGAACTCGGCGAACGACCGGAAGACCAGGACCAGCGCGCCGAGCAGCACGGCCAGCAGCACCGCGGCCCAGGCGGTGGCGTCCAGCGCGACCAGGAACACCAGGCCGATCACGATGTTGATGGCCGCGGTGACCAGCGTCGGCAGTCCCGCGCGCAGCGCCTCCTGACCGGCGTGCCGGCCCTGCACCACGCTCATCACGCCGGCGAACGCCAGCGGGCCGAGGATCGCGCTGGCCATGCCGGCCGCGAAG
The DNA here is from genome assembly GCF_020216025.1 of Jidongwangia harbinensis. Taxonomy (GTDB): domain Bacteria; phylum Actinomycetota; class Actinomycetes; order Mycobacteriales; family Micromonosporaceae; genus Actinoplanes; species Actinoplanes harbinensis. The sequence continues at coordinate 70,611 of NZ_JAIWNC010000005.1, forward strand.
AGAATGCCCCAGGTGCCCGGCCCGGCGCCGCGGATGGGCGGCAGCAGGGCGACCACGATCAGCGCCGCCGAGGTGGCGGCCGCGGCCTTGGCCAGGTTGAACGACATCTTGGTGACGCCGAGGCTGGACCGCAGCTGGGCGACCAGGGTGGCGAGCGTGCCGGCCAGGATCACCGTGACCGGGGGCAGGAAGTAGAGCGCCAGGACCAGGGGGATCTCCGTGACGACCACGAAGAAGCCCTGCCGGCGGATCACCACGTTGAAGACGCCGATGTTGGCGACGACCAGAGCGGCCAGGGCGAGAAGGCCGCCCAGCCAGCTGCGATACCAGTGCGGGTCGGCGGCCCAGAAGACCGCGGTGCAGATCGCGGCGAACAGGGCCAGCGGGTACGTGATCAGCCAGGCGTACTGCGATGAACGACGTGCAGCCGACCGACGCCCAGACATCGCACTCCTCGGGTCAGTCGGTCGGCCGGGTCAGTGGGGCTCCGACTCGAAAGTCAGCCCCAGATGATGTCGGGCCCGAAGGCGGGAGCGACTGTGACGGCGGCGGAGTCGTTCGAGCCACCGGTCCCGTGCTGGGCGCCTTCAGCGGCGGCGCCAACGCCGCCGAGGAACGCGGCGAGCACGAAAACCAAGCCGGCGAAGCGGCTCAGCTTCCTTGCAGACATGTCCAACTCCTGTACTGAACAAGTGGCATCCGGTGGGGGGTCACATGATGGTGCCACACGCGCTGTGTGTCAGACACCGTCCATGAGCGGGTCGAAGCCGCACATACCGAAATCCTGTCTGAACGGTTGAGTCGCGAACGGGACACCAGCCCGCAAGATTGAACGGTTTGCGCCCGATTTAGCGGCAGATGTGAGCGGCGGCCGCCATTCCGCGTCAGGTTTCCTTGACGTCAAGCCACCCTGACGAAAGACTGATCGACATGGCTTCCCCGGACGACCTGGAGCGCGAACACACCCTCTCCACCGCTACGGCGCGTTACGACGACCTCCGGATGCGTGAGGCCCTCGCCGCGATGGACGACACCGACCACCCGCCGCTGACCCAACAGGAGGCGCTGGAACTCCTGGCGCTGAGCGAAGTGGTGATCCGCAAGGCCGGATACGGGCGGCAGGCGATGGTCCGGACGGCGCGCGGGGCGGGCGCATCCTGGACGCAGATCGGAGTGGCGCTGGGGAGCAGCAAGCAGGCGGCCTGGGAGGGGCACCAGCGGTGGATCGAGGAGCAGTCGCGGCAGCATGCCATCGGGGGATATGCGGGCTTCGACCCGGACGAGGCGCAGGCGGCGCGGGGATTGGCCGGCCGCCCGGACTGACCCGTGAGCCGAGCCCCGCGGGCGGCCGGCTACGCCAGTCCGGATCCGGTGGCCGCGGGGCGTTCCGTGTTGCTGTACTGGGACCAGGAACCCGGATACAGGCGGCCGGGCGGCAGACCCGCACGCTCCAGCGCCAGCAGGTTGTGGCAGGCGGTCACTCCGGAGCCGCAGTACGACACGACCTCCGTACCCGCCGAGACGCCCACCTCGGCGAACCGCTCCCGCAACGCGTCCGCGGACAGCCACCGACCCGCCGCGTCCACGTTGTCCCGGCAGGGCAGGTTGCGCGCACCCGGGATGTGCCCGGCCCGGGGATCGATCGGCTCGGTCTCGCCCCGGAACCGCTCCGGCTGGCGCGCGTCCAGCACCACCGGCGGATTCCCGCCGGGCCCGGGCTCCGCGGCCACGTCGTCGATGCCGGCCAGCCGGTCCGCCGGCCACGGCCGGGGAGTGAAGACAGCCGGGGTACGGCGGGAAGCCCCGGTTTCCCACTCCCCGTCGTACCCGCCGACGCCGCCGTCCAGCAACGCCGCCTCATGACCGATGGCCCGCAACATCCACACCAGCCGGGCGGCCATCACACCGCCCGCGTCGTCGTACCCGATCACGGTGTCCGCATCGCCGATGCCCAGCGCGCCCATCGCCGCCGCGAAGACCGCAGGCTCAGGCAACGGGTGCCGGCCGTCGGCGGGCGGGCCACCGTGCGCCGCCAGGTCCGCGTCCACGTCGACGAACACGGCGCCAAGATGGCCCTGCTCGTAGGCGGCACGACCGGACCGGCCGTCGAGGTAGTAACGCACGTCCGCGAGCACCAGGCTTCCCCGGTGTGCCCGTACCCATGCCAGGTCGACGACCGGCTCGATCATCGCGCGGCCGCTCAGCGGTAGTTGGTGAACTGCAGGGCGACGCCGAAGTCCTCCTGCTTGAGCAGGGCGATCACGGCCTGCAGGTCGTCCCGCTTCTTCCCGGTCACCCGGAGCTGGTCACCCTGGATCTGCGCCTGCACGCCCTTCGGGCCCTCGTCGCGGATCTTCTTGCTGATCGCCTTGGCCTTGTCACTCTCGATGCCCTCGAGCACCTTGCAGTCGACCTTGTACGTCTTGCCGGACTGCCGCGGCTCCCCCGCGTCCAGCGACTTCAGCGAGATGTTCCGCTTGACCAGCTTCTCCTTGAACACGTCCAGCGCGGCGGCGGCCCGCTCCTCGGTCTCCGAGGTGATGGTGAACGCGGACTCCCCCGAAGAGGCGATGCTGGTGCCCGTACCCCGGAAGTCGAACCGGGTGCCAAGCTCCTTCTCCGCCTGGTGGAACGCGTTGTCGACCTCCTGCCGGTCGACCTTGCTCACGATGTCGAACGACGGGCTGGCTGCCATGATTGACTCCTGCGGTGGGCCGGTGATCGATGTCGGCGGGGGCGGTGTCCGGGCCCCCGACATGCCGACCGTACCCCGTTGTGGATCCGGACCGGCGTACGGCTATTCTGTTCTCCGCTGCTTCGGGAGACCGTAGCGGCATGCCCAGGCGGGTTGCCCGAGCGGCCAATGGGAGCGGACTGTAAATCCGTCGCGAAAGCTACAGAGGTTCGAATCCTCTACCCGCCACAGGCACCAATAACGGCCCCGTGAGCTGCGGAAACGCGCTCCGGGGCCGTTCTTGTCGAGTCCAGTTCGGTCCAGCCGAATCCGGCTCGTCGCGAGCAGTTGTGGGCGGATCGTGGGCAGGTCGATCATGCCGCACGCTCCCCCAAACAGTGCCTCTCAAGCCATCCCGTCCACCGTCGAACAACCCACCGGGGAGCGGGCCGCCGCCGGGGCCGCCACGGCTTACGCACCGGTAGAGATAGTCAGACGCTGGCGGTCCCGGCGGCGGTCTGCTCGGCTTGCCTGGTTCGGCGGTGGGCGGGATGGCGGCCACCATCCCAGAAACCCGAGATCCCCGCCGGAGGCACGCCCCGGATCTGAGACCGTTCCCAGATGCGCGAACTCGATCCGCTGGAACACGAAGAGATCTTCTTCCAGGAGATGCGCCGGCGTATCCCTGAGCTACAGGACTGGTACCACCAGGACCCTGACGGTGGACCATGGATGCTGGTCTCCTACGACTTCGTAGAAGGCAATGCTGTCCGGGAGACGCTGCGCGTCGACTACGACGGAACCCAGCTCCGGGGCGGCTGGAGCCCTTCCTGCCTCAACTGGGACGACGGGGTCCGCGCGGCCGAAGCGCTCATCGACACCGGGCCGCCCGATGGGCTCAGCATCGATCTCGCCAGCGATCCGAGGGAAGTGGCCGCCATCGCGGCCGCCTGGTTCGAGGCCCACATCGAGCGCTGGAACCGCCGCCCGTAAGCGGACACGCGCCTGGCAGCATCAACATCAGGCACACGAATCGGCCGGTGCGCCGGCCGATGCCGGCCGGAGGCCGCCAGCAGGCCGAGCGCGGCCGGCCAGCGCCGCGCTTGCGCGGCGCCTTGATCCAGAACAGGCCAATTCGGCAGTATCACCAATGACGTACCTGTCCCGTCACGGTTGATGCTTGACACTGGCGTCCCACCTGATGCTTGACATGATCGATAGCGTCGGCTCGTGGTTGATCAGATCCTGTACCGGGACTTCCGAGGCGATGGATCACTGGTGCTCGTGATGCCGCAACTGCTGGTGTCCGAAGAAGAGCGAGGAATTCTGACCTGGCGGCCGATCGGCACGCCGTACCTCTTGCGCCGGACCGTTGATGGTCGTGACCGCCGAGAGGTCCCCTTTTCGAGAGCGGCACATGGTCCAGTGGCAGTTGGCTCCCATGACATGGACCGGGTTGCACGTGCTGCACCTCTTCAGGCCCGGGCGTGCCCACTCGGTGTGGTGGATGTTCAACCCTGATTTCACCTTGAACTGCTGGTACGTCAACCTGGAGGCGCCTCCCGCCGTATGGCGGGACGGCAACCTCGCCGGCGTGGACACCTTCGACCACGCCCTTGACCTAGTGGTGCCGCCAGGTCGCGACTGGCGCTGGAAGGACGAGGATGAGTACCAAGAGCGCATCGGGCATCCGGCGTACTGGGGAGAGGACGGAGCGAAGGAGATCCGAGCCGAAGGCGAGCGGGTCGGCATGGACATCGAGGCAGGGGGCTTTCCCTTCGATGGCACGTGGCTAGATTTCCGTCCTGACCCGGCGTGGCCCACCCCCGAATTCCCCACTGCGGGCTGGGACCGGCCGCGGAGCCGTCCCTAGGCCAATCCGTCAAGCATCAACTGGGACTCAACAGGTCACAGCGCCCGAGAGTCCAAGCGCCCAATAGTTGTAGCGCTCAGGCGACAGCACTCAGGTTTGGAACGCTCCTAGGCCAGCGTATTCTCGCGACTTTATAGCTCGCTGAACTGCGTTTATTCCGTGACTCCGGCGGCGCTCGGCATGCCATTTGGAGACCCTCATCGTCTGCTGCTCACCGATCGATCCGGCAAGCGACGGACCCGCCGTAGCTTCCACCCGCCGCAACGGCTTCGGCCCCTGGTACCAACTCCAGTCGGTGACCGCTAGGACATCCGCAAAGCGTCCACAGGTTCAGCCGAGCGCTCAAGCAACCCACCGCCGGCCTCCGTCGTGCGGTGGCCCCCTCCGTCGGAGGTCGCAAGCGGCACTTCCCGCCTCCGCCGGATGCACCCGAGCACGCCCGGCGGCAGGCTCTGGGGTGTCGAAAACGACGCCGACCTGGGGGAACTCATGAAGCTGAAGAGAATCGCCGCGGTGGCCGTCGCCGCGCTCGCCGTCGGCCTGGTGCCGCTCGCCCGCGCCCAGGCGACGGACCGGCCGGCGACGGACCGGCCGGCCACCGAGTGGGCCGGGATCGTCCGCGAGTCTGTCACGATCCCGATGGACGGCGGATGGTCGGCCACGGGCGAGCTGACCTACCCGAAGGGTGCGCGGGGCCGCCTCCCGGTGGTGGTGCTGCTGCACGGCAGCGGCCAACACGACATGGATCAGACGCTCGCGCCGGGCGTGGCGACGTTCGGGTCGGTCGCGCGTTCGGTCAACCGGGGCGGCTTCGCGGTGTTGCGCTTCCACAAGCGTGGCGTGGTCGGCGTCGGCCCGAAGTTGAGCGACAATCCCGCGTTTCTCGACCCGGACCGGCCCTATCAGCAGACGGTGCGCGACGCGGCGGCTGTGGTCCGGTTCGCGGCGGTGTCGAAGCGCGTGGATCCGGCCAAGGTCTTCCTGCTCGGCCACAGCGAGGGTACCCAGGTCGCCGGCAATCTGGTCGCCGACCCGGGCGCCTACGGCATCAGGAAGCCCGCCGGGGTCGTCATGATGGGCGTGGTCGGTGCCACCCCGCGTGAGGCGATCTACTACCAGGCCGTGGGCCGAACGCTGGGGCAGTTGCACGAGGAGTTCGACTTCGACGGCGACGGCAGCCTGAGCGCGACCGAGGTCACCAACGGCCTGGTCGGCCTGCCCGACGACGTGGCGGGGCAGTTCCGGGCCGTGTTGACCAGCCGGGCGACCGACGCCGACGGCGACGGCCGGCTGGCGATCGACACCGAGGTCGAGCCGGTCGTCCGCGCGGCGGTCGGCTTCGACCGGTTCCCGCATTTGACGGGCATGTCCGAGCGGCTGGCAAAGTACCTGACCGACTTCGGCCGGTTCGCGATGCCGGCCCGGGAACTGCCCCGGTACAACGGACCGGTGCTGCTGCTCAACGGGGAGACCGACATCCAGACGCCGGTCCGCGGTGCGATTGTCGCGGATGCCGCGCTCGCCGCGGCCGGCAACCGGGACCATAAGTTGATCACCTATTCCGGCGTCAGTCATCTGATGAACGTGTCGCCGGAGTACCAGCCGGTGCCGGGCAACCCGGGCCAGGTGGTGCTGCGGGACATCAACGCCTGGCTGGCCGCGCACCGCTGAGCCGCGGAGCAGACAGGGCCCGGCACGGCGGTCGGCCGTGCCGGGCCGGTGAGGGGAGGGACGCGATGCGGAGGCACCTGATCCGGGACGGCGCGCTGGCCGTGGCCGCCGCGCCGTTCACCGCGCTGCTGCTGTGGCTCTCCGCGCGGGACGGCGCGCCCACCGGCCCCGTCGTGCTGGCGCTGATGGTGGCCCAGACGCTGCTGATCTGCCTGCGCCGGGTAAGCCCGATGACCTGCCTGACGTTGATGCTGGTGCTGCAGGTTGCGATCTCCGCTGCCGCCCCGTACGGGACCGGGCTGCGCGGCATCGGGCTCGTCGTCGCGGTCTACACCTGCGGCACCCTGTTGAGCGCGCGCACCGCCCTCACCCTCGCCGTGATCACCGCGGGCGTGGAGGTCGGCGCGCACGCCGGGCTGAACCTGGCCCCGCTGCGCGAGCCGGCGACGGAGCTGACCGAGCTCACCGTGCACCTCGCGCTGTCGCTGCTGGTCTACGTCGGCGCCGCCCTGCTCGGCGCGCACGTGACCATGCGGCGCCGCTACACCGAGGCGGTCGCCGCGGGTGCTGCCGCGGACGCGGAGGCGCACCGGGCCCGCACCGCGGCGGTGCTGACCGCCGAACGCGCCCGCACCGCCCGCGAGCTGCATGACGTCGCCGCGCACCACCTCACCTCGCTGATCGTGCGGGCCACCCTCGTCGAACGGCTGCTGGACCGCGACCCCGCGGCGGCCCGTGAGCACGCCCTCGCGGTCCGCGAGGAGGGCCGGAACACGCTGCACAACCTGCGGCTGATCGTCGGCGCGCTGCGGGAGGACGACAGCGCGGACCCGCACCTGCCCGACGGCGGCGGCCTTGCGATGATCGACCGGCTGGTGTCCGGCGGCGAGGCCGTGCTCACCGTCGAGGGCACGCCCGGCGTTCAGGACCCGGCCGTGGAGCTGGCGCTCTACCGGGTGGCGCAGGAGGCGTTGACCAACGCGCGCGAGCACGCTCCCGGGGCACCGGTGACGATCACGCTCACCCACGGGCAGTCGGAGACCACAATGGAGATCCACAACGGGCCCGCGACCGGCGCGCCCCTGCACCGCGACCGCCGGCACCGCGGCTTCGGCCTCGTGGGCATGCGGGAGCGCGCCGCACTGATCGGCGGCGTGCTGGAGGCCGGGCCGGCCGACGGCGGCGGCTGGTGCGTGCGGCTCACCGTCCCGCACCCGGGCGGCGACGCATGATCACCGTGCTGCTCGCGGACGACCAGGCGATGTTGCGCGCGGGGTTCCGTTCGCTGATCGAGCTCGCCGACGACATCACCGTGGTCGGCGAGGCCACCGACGGCCCCGACGCCGTCCGGATGGCCCGCCTGCTAAGGCCGGACGTGGTCTGCATGGACGTGCGCATGCCCGGCGGCGACGGCCTGACCGCGACCCGCGAGATTGTCGGCACGCTCGACCCGGCACCGGCGGTGCTCGTGCTGACCACGTACGAGCTGGACGAATACGTCTTCGGCGCGCTGGAGGCCGGCGCGAGCGGGTTCCTGCTGAAGGACGCGGACGTCGACACCCTCCTCGACGCGATCCGCCGGCTCGCCGCCGGTCAGGGCATGGTCGACCAGGCCGTCACCCGGCGCGTGATCGTCGAGTTCGCCCGCCGCCGTCGGGCCGCCACCCCGGCGGACACCGGATCTGACGTGCTCACCGCGCGTGAGGCGGAGATCGTGCGGCTGCTCGCCGACGGCCTCTCCAACGCGGAGATCGCGGCCGAACTGGTGGTCGAGGTGAGCACCGTGAAGAGCCACCTGAGCCGCGCGATGGCCAAGATCGGTACCCGCGACCGCGTGCAGACGGTCATCTGGGCCTACCGCTCCGGCCTCATCTCGTGGGAGACCTGAGGGGGCGGCGAGCTGATCAACGCGCCGATCCTCGATGATCATGAGCATTGAACCGGCGTTGCTCTGCCCCGAGCTGCTCCGGCAGCCGGCGCCGCGGCCGCCCGACACCAGGAACCACGGTCGTCGCCCGTCAGCGGCCCCGCTTCGCCAACGAAGAGGGGCATCTAGGCACCCGCATCACCCGTGGTCCTTCATCACGTAGCGGAGCTTCGAAGGATGGGTGGGTTGAGCACGATGGCGGCGCCGGCCCTGTACAACGCCGCGGGTCGGCCTACCGCCGGTATCCTCTTCGCTCCCGTTGGTTCTACGAACCCGTCGGTATGCATGACCTTGCGACTGAAGTTGCGGGGATCAAGCGTCACTCCCCAGACCACCTCATATACGTCTCGCAAGTCTCCGATGGTGAACTCCGCCGCGCAGAACGCCGTGGCAAGGGTTGTATGTTCGAGCCTCGCCCGGGCGTGCTCCACCGCGTCGTCGAGGATCCGGTCGTGATCGAAGGCGAGCGTGCCGCGCACCCTCGTCACGGGCAACCAACCGGCGTCCCGGGCATCCGAACCTGCGATCGGTAGCGGTAGGTCCGGCATGATCGCGAGATGCGCCACGGACACCACCCGTCCGCGTGGATCTCTACCAGGATCGCTATATGCGGCGAATTGCTCAAGATGAAGCATCGAGCCGTCGAGGCCGGTCTCCTCGCCCAGTTCCCGCACCGCAGCACCGGCAAGGTCCTCGTGCCGGCGCAGGAAACCGCCGGGCAGGGCGGGTTGGCCGAGAAACGGCTGGTTGCCACGGTGGATCAGCAGGACCTGCAGGGCGTGCTCGCGGACCGTGAGAACGACGAGATCAACGGCCAACCTCAGGGTCTCGTGTTCGCGACCGGTTCCTGTGGACATTACTGCTCTCCACGGATCACGATTCGGCTCAGCCGACTCGATCGTCGGAGATCATCGGCCAGCGTACCTCGAGATGGCCCTTCCGCAGGACCTGCGGTCCCTCGTGGGCGACCTCGCCCGCCAGCGTTGCGGCGTCGACCACGGCCGACGGATGGACGAGGATAGGCAGATCAACGGGCGGGAAATCCGAGAAGAACAACGGCACCTGCCCGCGAATGACCTGGCCCATCTCGAAACCGCTGGTACGGCCCAGATACCCGCCGGGTAGTACGGCGTAGACGAACGATGCGCTCAGGATGCGATGCAGCGCTCGGGCCTGCAGCTCGTGATCGGCGAGACTCGTCGGATCCGACGCGAATCGCACAAAGTCCAGGGAGGGGTCAAGCACCTCCGAATCCGGCGGCGACATGACGTCGATTCCCTGAGAGCGGAACGCGCGGCCAGCGGCTACCACCTCGGCATGGTGCTTGCGGAAGCTTCCGATGATCGCCACTGACAGGCAGCGGCTGGGCTCACCAGTGATTGCCATCTTTGCCGCCCACACGTGAGAAGTAGTAACCGGTCACACCAGCCACTGGGGTGATCACTGACGTCATCGCAGCCTGCCAGACGAGCAGTCGCTCGCCCGTGATGTCGAGCAGGATCAGGACGAAGAGCCCGGCAAGCATGAGCGCTGTCACCGCGATGGACGAGGCGATGAGCCAGGCTCGAATGCGATCAGGATGCCAGCGACGTACCGGTTCAAGAGACCAGGCCGGCGCGTGCCCCGGCGGGACGAACTCTTCCAGGTTGCGCCGCTCCGCCGAGGCGTCCCGTCCGGAGTCCTCTCCGGCTGTTGCTTCGCCGTCGGGAGGTTCGCTTGTCATGGCCGCCCCGCCTTCCTTGGCTTGGTCGGAGCGCCGTCAAGCTGTCGCGCTCCCGAAGGACAACGCGACACTAGCAGATGTTGAGGAAGTCTGTACACAGTACGCCTAGGATACGCATTTTGTCAAGGTGACATAAACTCCAGCGAGCGCCATGGAGGGCATGGTGCGCGGGCCGATCCCTGCCTCCTCAACGATCACGGCCCGAGAGTTCCACTCTGCACTGTTCAGAGCACCTGACACGCGCCGTCATCCACGGATGCAGCCGAGGCGCCGAACTTATTGTCCTTGTGACACAAAGGTGGTGTACTGGATGCGCCCAGCATGTTGATAGGAGACGGTTCATGAGCCCATCTGACGCCCAGACGCCCGTCGAGAAGCAGTACGATCGTCTTTCGATCAACGTCTCGCCGATCACCTCACAGACCCTTCGAGAGCTCGCCGCCGCGAAGGGAACGACGATCACCGAGGTGATCCGTCAGTCGGTGGCAGTGCTCAAGGTGCTGGAGGAAGAGCAGGCTGAAGGCGCGCAAGTCCACCTCGTACGTCCAGGCGCCACCCCCATGCGGCTCCGACTCCTGTAGGTGCTCGGGAACATGGCCGTGGCTGCGGAGGACCGCGCATCCGTCGCGAAGGCCACAGAGTCCGAGTCCTTGCCTGCCACCTACACCGACATCGGCTGGGCGCGAGCTGCGTAAACGCGCTCCAAGAGCGCCGCTGAGGCACTCACCGGCACGGGCGTCGGTGTCATAGCGTCAGCGCCTGCCAGCTGGACCCGCGAATCTCGTCCGCGTCAGCCGTCCCGTTCGCGGAGAACGTAGATCGAGGCCGTCACGTCGCCGTGGGCGGTCGAGACGGTTGTTGTCACGCGTCGGTAGCCGGGGCCTTCGAACTCGTCCAGGCGGGACCAGTGTGCCGGCAGGTCGGCCGACTCGAGGACCTGGACGGGTACGGCCGGTCCGGCGGGGTCGGGGATCAGCGCCGGATAACCGAGATCCGCTCCCCAGCCGGCCTCGACCAGCCTTCCGTGGACCTCGCCGGTCAGCCAGCGGCCGTGCAGGTCGGCGAGGTGGTGGTGGTTCGGGCGGCCGGGGGCCAGCGTCCCGTAGGTGGCGAGTCGATGGGGCGCGGTCGTGCGGAGCAGGTAGCCGGACAACGTCAGCTGCCGGCCGTCGGTCTCGGCGGCGACGTCGATCTCCTCGATCCGGGTGCCGGTCCAGGTCGGTTCCGCGAAACTCGCCCGCAGGTATTCCTCGGTCAGGCCCCAGCCCTGGCCGGCCTGCGGGGACACGGCCAGCACGAAGACGGTCGCGCCGGGGGCGGCCAGGCCGGGCAGCAGAGACAGGTACCGCTGGGCGTTGTCGCCGCCTTGGCGGTCGAGGCTGTGCAGCAGGCCGGAGTCGAACACCGTGTCGAACGGGGCGGACCGCAGGTGCAGCCGGGTGGCGTCCTGGGTCTCGAAGTGGATGGTCAGGCCCTCGGCGGCGGCCTTGGCGCGGGCCGCCTCGATGGCCACGCCGGATTTGTCGACGGCGGTCACGTCGTGGCCGCGGCGGGCCAGGGCGATGGCCAGGTCGCCGGCGCCGCAGCCGAGGTCGAGGACTGCCGGGCCGGGCACCGCGTCGTCGAGGAGTTTCTCGAGTGCGGGTTGCGGTGCGCCGATGTCCCAGGGCGGGCCGCCCGAGTCGGCGGTGTCCCGGTAGAGCGCGTCGTAGTCGATGTCCGTGTCGTGCTCGGTCACCGTAAGCCCCCGATGAAATCGGTGATGGCCCCGGCGAGCGCCTCGGGGGCCTCCATCGCAGCGTAGTGGCCCACACCGTCGAGCGTCACGGTGCTGATGTCGGCGGACGCGGCCTGGGACATGGTCCGGGCCGTGAAGGGGCCGCCGCCGGCGCCGACCGCCAGGACCGGGACGGTCAGGCCGGGTGACTCGGCCAAGGCCCGGATGTCGTCGCCCTCCCGCAGCATCGACCGGTAGAGGCCGGCCGCGCCGCGCCAGCCGTCGGGGCGGGCGTAGGTGCGGGCGAACTCGGCGATGTCGGCGTCGGTGATCGCGCCGTCGACAGCGGTCAGGGCGGGGAACGCGAACCGGCCGAGGAACTCGCATTCGCGGCCGGCCAGCAGCATGTCCGGGATGCCGGGGGCGGCCAGCACGCCGATGTGCCAGGCGCCGCCGTGGGTGACGTCGGCCAGTGCCTCGAGACCGAAACCGGGCAGGCCCATCTCGATGGCGGTGAGGCTGAGCACGTCCTCCGGATGGGTGGTGGCCAGGCGGAAGACCGTGGCACCGCTGATGTCCTGGCCGGTCAGGTGGACCGGGCCCACGCCCAGGTGGGCGATGAGCTGGTGCAGGTCCTCGGCCGCGGTCGTGCTGTCGTACTCGCCGGGGCCGTTGGCGGAGTCGCCGAAGCCGCGCAGGTCGACGGCGAAGACGCGGTGCTCCGCGGCGAGCAGCGGGATCAGCTTGTGGAAGGTCCACCAGGTCTCCGGGAAGCCGTGGACCAGCAGGATCGGGGACCCGGTGGGGCCGGCGGACACGTAGTGCAGGTCGGTTCCGTTGACCTCGACGCGGTGGTGGGTGACGGTCATGGAAACTCCTCGATTAGACAACCTGGGTGTCTAACGATAGACAGCCAGGTTGTCTTTGTCCAGGTGTCGTAGCCTTCCGTCATGTCCCGCTCCGGCGCTGATCTCGCTCTGCTGCTGCTCGGCGGCTTCCGCACGCTCGTGGACGCCGCGATCGCCGAACTGGCCCGGCGCGGCCATCCGGACGTCCGGCCGGTCCACGATTTCGCCATGCGGGCCATCGCCGCGGGCGCGGACAGCGCCTCCGAACTGGGCCGCCGCCTGTCGATCTCGAAGCAGTCCGCGGCGAAGACCATCGCGATCCTGCAGGAGCGGGGGTACGTGGCGCGCGAGACCGACCCGCTCGACGCCCGCCGCAAGCGCCTGCAGGTCACCGCGCTCGGCTTCGACGTCCTGCGGCACGGCGAGGCGATCTTCGACGAGCTGCGCGACCAGTGGGCCCGGCAGATCGGTGCCGCCGAACTGGAGACCTTCGAGACACAGCTGGCGGCGCTGGTGGGCGCGACGCCGGTGCGCTTCGACACGCCCGGGTGGATCACCCGGGATCTCGGCGAACCGGCCTGACCGCGCGGTTCCACCAGGGGCAGCGGGGAACCGCCGCCGCTGTTACCGTGCCCGCCGTGGATCACCAGCCTGCACCGGGCGTCGTCGCGCCGCCGTACCAGATGAGCCCGCCGCCGTACCAGATGAGCCCGCCGCCGTACCCGATGAGCCCGCCGCCGCAGCGGCCGCTGTGGAACGGCAAGACCAACGGCTTCGCCATCGCCGCGCTCACCATGTCGATGTTCGGTTGCGCGATCCTGCTCAGCACCGCCTTCGGCATCCTCGCCGTCGTGCAGACCAGGCGGAACGGCGACCGCCGGGGCCGCCGCTTCGCCATCGCCGCGCTCGTCATCAACGGCATCTGGGTGCTGGTCATCGCGGGCGCCGTGGTCGCGGGGGTCGTGACGAACATCGCGCAGGGTCCGGACCGCGACGCCACCGGCGCGATCCGGGGCGAACGCTCCATCGCGGTCGCCGACCTGCGCGTCGGTGACTGCATCAAGGACATCAAGAACGAGTACGGCACGTACGTCGACGTGGCGCCGTGCTCGGTGGAGCACACCAGCGAGGTCTTCGCCCAGTTCACCCTGCCGGACGGGCCCTGGCCGGGCGACGCGAAGGCGCAGCAGGCCGCCCACGACGGCTGCGAGAGTCGCTTCCAGGGATACACCGGCGCCGCGCCCCGCGGGTCGGACCGGCTGCTCGCCGAGTCACCGGATGCGCTGGACTGGCCGAAGGACCGCGGCGTGCTCTGCATGACGTACCAGCCGGCCGGCACGACCGGGTCGGTGCGCCGGTGAGCTGAGCGTCCCGGTCAGCCGTCGAGCGGGCGGACCAGCGTGAGCGACTGGAAGTGCAGGCCGCCGTGGTCGACGGTGTGGAAGTCGAGCACCTCGAACGCCGCACCGGCGTACCCGATGATCTCCTCGTCCGTGCGCAGGGCGAAGAACCGTTTCGGTACCAGGTGATCCGTCTCGATCTCCCCCTCCGAGGACCTCCCGCCCCACAGCCCGACGTAGACCAGCCCGCCCGGCCGGACCACGTCACGCACCGCGCGCAGCACCTCGGGCAGGTCCGCGTTGGGCACGTGCAACAGGCAGTTCAGGGTGAAGACCGCGTCGAACGAGGCCGGCGGGAAGCCGGGGCGGCGGGCGTCGCGGACGTGCGCCTCCAGGCCCTTGCCCCGGCACCGGGCCACCATCTCGGGTGACGCGTCCAGGGCCACCACCCGCAGCCCGGCCGCGGCGAAGAAGGCCGCGTCCTGACCGGTTCCGGCGCCGATCTCCAGCAGCGACCGGGCCTCCGCCACCCGCAGCCGGTCCAGGAACGCGGCCCGCTCGTCCAGTTTGAACTGCTGCTTCGGCATGCCGTCGCGTTCCGCCGCGCCGCCGTCGTAGGCGGCGCGGAGAGCCGGGAGCACCTCGTCGTATCGCATCTGTCTCCGATCGTCCGCACCGGTTAGCCTGACTCGTAATACGGGGGTGCGTAAAGGAGCGTCGGATGGCCAAGGAAGTCGCGAAGCCCGGCGCGCAGGGCGACCCGGTCGACCTGCGCGCGTCGGACGCCGACCGGCAGCAGATCGCCGACCGGCTCCAGGCGGCGCTGGACGAGGGCCGGTTGTCGCTGCACGAGTACGACGACCGGGTCAAGGAGACGTACGCCGCCCGCACCTACGCGGAGCTGCTCCACCTGGTGTCCGACCTGCCGCAGCCCGGGCTCAGTGCCGCCGACGTGAACGCCCGCCGGATCGCCGAGGTCAAGCGCGCGGCCCGCCGGATGCCGACCGCGCTGATGGTGCTCTGGACCATCTGGGGCGCGCTGGCCGTGATCAACCTGGTGGTGTGGGTGCTCGTCGCGATGACCGTCGACGGCTACGTCTACCCGTGGCCGGTCTGGACGCTGGTGCCCGGTGCCGCGCTCGCCACGGTCACCGTCGGGGTGCAGATGATCCGCACCCGGAAGGCGACGTGACCTGCACCGCGTCGGCGGTCGACCGGGTCCGCACGGGTGTACGTTCGCGACATGCCACGCGTACCGCTGTCTGTTCTTGATCTTGCCACCGTCCGGGCCGGGCACAGCAGCGCGGACGCGCTGCGCGGCACGATCGACATCGCCCAGGCCGCGGACGATCTGGGGTACGCCCGGTTCTGGGTCGCCGAGCACCACAACATGCCCGCCGTCGCCTCCACCAGCCCACCGGTCCTGATCGCCGCGGTCGCCGCGCGGACCGGCCGGATCCGCGTCGGGTCCGGCGGCGTCATGCTGCCCAACCACATGCCGTTCGTGGTGGCGGAGCAGTTCGCGCTGCTGGAGGCGTTGTACCCGGACCGCATCGACCTGGGCATCGGCCGGGCGCCGGGCACCGACCAGGCCACCGCCGCCGCGCTGCGCGGGGTCTCGCCGCACCTGACCGTCGAACAGTTCCCGGAGCACCTGTCCACGGTGCTGGCGCTGCTCGGCGACCAGCGGGCCGCGCCGGAACGGATCGGCCGGCTGCGGGCCACGCCGGCGCCGGAGACGTACCCCGAGGTGTGGTTGCTGGGCTCGTCCACCTACGGCGCGCAGGCGGCCGCGGCGCTCGGGTTGCCGTTCTGCTACGCGTACCACTTCGCCATGTCCTCCGACGTGGACGGTGCCCTACGCCTGTACCGCGACGGGTTCCAGCCGTCGCCGGTGCTGGCCGAGCCGTACGCCATGGTCAGCGCGTCGGTGATCGCGGCCGGGACCACCGAGGAGGCGCAGTTCCTGGCCGGGCCGAGCCGGATCATGGCACTGAGCCTGCGCACCGGACGGCTCGGGCCGATCATCTCGCCGGAGGACGCCGCCGCGGTGGAGCTGTCCGACCTCGACCGGGCGGTGCTGGACCAGCTGCCGGGCACCCAGTACGCCGGCACCGCCGAGGAGGTCGTCGCCGGGCTGGACGCTCTGGTCGAGCGCACCGGCGCGGACGAACTCATGCTCGCCGGCACGGCGTACGCGCCGGAGACGCGCCGGGACACGCTCGCCCGCGTCGCGAAGGTCTGGAACGAGCCGCCCGCCCGCTGAAAAACATGTGCGCGCACGGCCGGTCCTGATCGAGGATGAGGCATGGGCTGGCACACCACCGACCGGGTGGACGACTTCGTGGCGAACGCCGGTGACTTTCTCCGGCGGCGGCCGGTGGAGAACACGGTCCCGCTGACGCTCGCGGCCACCCTGCAGGCGCGCGGGCCGTACGCCTTCGGTCCGGACCGCCCGGTGTACGGCTGGTGGACGACCACCGCCGGGGAGGTGCAGGGCGCCTTCCTGCAGACGCCGCCGCACCCGCTGTTGCTGACATCGGCGCCGCCCGACGCGGTGCCGGCCCTGGCCGGGGCGCTGGTCGACCGCCCGCTGCCGGGGGTGAACGCGCGCAGCGCCGACGCCGAGACGTTCGCCGCGACCTGGCGGCAGCGCACCGGCGGTACCGCCCGGACCGGCCGCCGCACCCGGCTGTACCGGCTGGCGACGCTGACCGTGCCGGACCCGCCGCCGGGCCGGGCACGGGTGGCCGGCGCCGCGGACCGGGCCGTGCTGATCGACTGGTACCGCGCGTTCCACGCCGACATCGGCGAGCCGGCCCGGGGCGGGCCGGACCTGGTGGACGACAAGCTCGAGTACGGCGGCCTCACGCTCTGGGAGGTCGACGGCGAACCCGTGGCCATGGCCGGGGTGAGCCGGACCGACGCCGGGATGGTACGGGTCGCCGCCGTCTACACGCCGCCGGACCGGCGTGGCCGGGGCTACGGTGGCGCGGTGACCGCCGCGGTCAGCCGGGCCGCCCTGGACGGCGGCGCCACCGACGTGGTGCTCTTCACCGACCTGGCCAATCCCACCAGCAACGCCCTGTACCAGCGGCTGGGCTACCGCCCCGTCGAGGACCGCACCGTCATGGAGTTCACCGCATGAATGCAGGCACCGTCCTCTCGGTCAACCTGGCCGTCCCGGAACCCAGCACCGCCAAGAGGGTCGGCATCACCGGCATCGCGAAGCAGCCGGTCGAGCATGCCGTGCTGGTCCGGCCGCCCGGCCCGAAGACCACCGGACTGCACAGCGGGCTGGTCGGCGACCAGATCTTCGACGTCGCCCACCACGGCGGCGACGACCAGGCGGTGTACGCGTACGCCCGGGAGGACTACGACTGGTGGGAACAGCAACTGGGCGTGGAACTGCCGGGCGGCCGGTTCGGTGAGAACCTCACGCTCGCCGGGGTCGACGTCAACGGCGCGGTGGTCGGCGAGACCTGGCAGATCGGCGCGGAGCTGGTGCTGCAGGCCACGCTGCCGCGCATCCCGTGCAGCACGTTCCAGGCCAAGATGGCCGTGCCGCACTGGGTGAAGCGGTTCACCGCGGCCGGGCGGCCAGGCGCGTACCTGCGGGTGGTGCAGGCCGGCGAGGTACGGGCCGGCGACCCGGTGCGGGTGCTGGACCGGCCGGCGCACGGCATCACCATCGCGGAGACCCTCCCGGGCTGGCTGGGCCGGACCGACGACGTCCTGCACCGGCTGCTGGCGGCGGACGACCTGCCCGGCGGGGTCCGGGCCGAGGCGGAGGAGCAGGTCGCCCGGTGAGCTACCGGAGCCGCTGCCAGAGGGTACGCGAGCGGCTCGGCGTCTGACCGGTGACCGACTTGTGCGCCCGTCGGCTCTGGTACCGGACTCCCTGATACGTGACGACCTGGCCAGCCCGGTAGGTGACACCGGCCGCCCATGTCGCGGGCGCCGCCGGCGCCTTGCTCGACGGGGCCGCGGACGGCCGGGCGGGCGGCGCGGCGGCCGGCCTGCTCGGCGATGTGGCGGACGTCGACTTCCCCGGAACCGGCGTGGCGCCGGCCTCGCAGTCGTTGGCGGCGACCACGTTGTCGGTGTGCGTGGTACCGGCGCCGCGGAGGCCGGCCACCCGCGCGCTCGCCTGCGCCGGGGTGAGCGTCTGGCGCTTGGCGTGGAAGACGTAGTCCACCGATTCCTGCCAGACGCTGGTCCCGCGGCCGGAGCGGCCGGTCAGGTCGATGAACCACTGGTTGAAGTCGATCGACATGTTCTGCCGCGGGTAGACCTTGCCGGAGTGGTCGGCGACCAGGACGCCGTCGATGTAGTACCGCACGTGGCCGCCGCCGACCGTGGCCATCACGTCGTGCCAGCCGGCGATGCTCCCGGGCTGCTTGCTGCTCTTGTTGTCGGCGTACCAGGGCTCAGCCACGTACGTGTACCAGGTGGTCTGGTAGTTGATCGGCCCGGCCTCGCCCCAGCCGCCGTTCGGCAGGTACTCGGAGAAGTCCAACTCGGAGTACTGCGGGTCGCGCGGCGCGGCGAGCGGCGAGATCGTGTAGAAGGTCTGGTTCACGTGGTCGCCGTCCGGGCCGCTGACCGGCGTGTCGGCGAACTTGATCCGGGCCAGGTAGGTGCCCTCGAAGAACCGCCGCTCGCCCAGCGAGAACTCGGCGTGCGACGTGCCCGCCGCGGTGCCGTCGGTGCGCGCGGTCAACTGGGCCACCCGCTCACCGTCCACGGTCGGGAACGACACGTTGTCCGCGCGCCAGGCGGCACCCGGGACGCCCGGACCGCCCGCGGTGCCGCGGATGCTCCAGCCGTGCTGGCGCAACGCCGGGTCGGTGCGCGACGTGTACGCGAAGTCGTCGAAGAGCACGCCGCAGGTGGCGGCGGCGTCGCTGGTCGGGGCGAGCGCGACGCCGGCCGCCGTGAGCGCGGCGGCCGACGCGCCGACCAGGAGCTTGCGGGAGAGGCCCATGGCGGAGGGGCTCCTTAACGGGGTTCGATCGGTGTCCCGACCAGCCTTCCCAGCCCCGCCACCAAGGTCAATAAACGCGATCTGTGGTCAGCCTTAAGTTGATCTTGAGTAGACCAGCGGCGAAACAGCTGGTCAGCCCGCGGCCAGGGCCTGGCGCAGGCGCTCGGCGGCGCGCTCGTCCGCCCGGGCCATCGGGCCGGTGCGCACCCCGGCGACCATCGCCGCGAGCAGCACCACCACACCGGCGAAGACGAACGCCCACGGCAGCCCGCCGGGCTGGTCGACGATCACGCCGGCCACCGCGCCGCCGGCCGCGCTGCCGCCGACCGAGACGGTGACGATCCAGGTGTACGCCTCGTTCAGCATGCCGGCCGGGGCGATCCGGCCCACCAGGTTGTTCTCCACGGTCAGCGCCGGCGCGATGGTGGCACCGCCGACCACCAGGGCCACGCCGAGGGCGGTCGGGTTCGGCATCACGGCCAGCACCCCGAAGCTCACCGCCACGCCGGACAGCAGCCAGGCGAACTGGCGGGTCAGCGGCATCGCGGGCCGGCGGGTGCCGAACCAGATGCCGCCGATCGCGCTGCCCATGCCCCAGATCCCCAGCAGCAGGCCGCCGAGGCCGTCGCCGCCGCCGTGCCGCTCCGCGTACGCCGGGACGATCACCGCGGCCGCGCCGAACGCGACGCCGAGCGCCGCGACGCAGGACAGCAGCGCCGGGAAGCCGCCGACCCGGAGCGGGCCCAGGCCACGGGTGGCCTCGGTGGACCCGTGCCGGGTCCAGTGCCGCATGACCGGCAGCCAGGCGATCCAGAACGTGCCGGCGAACGTCGCCACCGCGGCGCTGACCAGCGCGGCCGCCGGGTCGCCGGTGAGCACCACCAGCGCCGCCACCAGCATCGGGCCGAGCACGAAGACCAGCTCGAACAGCGACGTCTCGGCGGCCATGGCGGCGGACCGCAGCGCGTGCCGGCCACTGCCCACGTCGGTCATGTCGCTCCACGCGCGGCGGATCGCGGCGGTGAGCGGCGGATAGGTGGCGCCGGCCAGCGCCGACATCACGAAGATCAGGGTCAGCGCCCCGGCGCCGCCCCGGCTGATGAGCAGCAGCCCGACCAGGGCGAGCGGATGCAGCACCGCGGTGGCGAGCAGGATCGGGGTCGGCCCGATGCGGTCGGCGAGCCGGCCCGCGACCGGGCTGACCGCGGCCCCCGCCAGCGCATAGATGCCGCCGGCCAGACCGGCCGCCGCATACCGCCCGGTGGCCTGCTGCACCAGCAGCAGCAGGGCGAGCGGGGTCATGCCGATGCCGAGCCGCGCGAAGATGCCGACCACCAGCAGGACCGGGCCGCCCGGCAACTGCCACACGCCAAGGTACTGACGCAACGCGGTCACGGGCCCCACCTCCAGGTTTCGGTAACGACTCAATCGCCTACCGACCCTAACCGGCGGGGCCCGGTTCACTCACCGGAAATATGCCCGGATGTCAGCGACGTCACCCGCGTCTCAGCGCTGGAACTGCACCGGCCCGGTGCCGGTGATCGCGGCCAGGTGGTGCAGCCGCCGGACCCGCTCGGCCATCGGCGGGTGGGTGGAGAACAGCGCCGCGACGCCACCACCCCGGAACGGGTTGGCGATCATCAGATGCGCCGCGCTGGTCAGCTGCCCGTCAGCCGGCATCGGGAGCCGCTGAGCCCCGTAGTGGATCTTCTCCAGCGCACTGGCCAGCGCCAGCGGGTCGCCGGTCAGCGTGGCACCGGACGCATCCGCCTGGAACTCCCGGTTCCGGCTGATCGCCAGCTGGATGACGCTCGCGGCCAGCGGCCCGAGAATCAGCATGAGCAGCAGCGAGACCGGGTTCGGGCCGTCCTCGTCGTCCCCGCCGCCGAGCGGCAGGAAGATCGCCAGTTGGGCGAACATCGTGACGATGCCGGCCAGCGAGGCCGCCACGCTGGAGATCAGGATGTCCCGGTTGTACACGTGGGACAGCTCGTGGCCGATGACGCCGCGCAGCTCACGCCGATCCAGGATCTCGGTGATGCCGACGGTGACCGCCACCGCCGCGTGCTTCGGACTCCGGCCGGTCGCGAACGCGTTCGGTTGCCGGGACGGGCTGACGTACAGCCGGGGCATCGGCTGCCCGACACTGGTCGCCAGCTCGCGGACGATCTGGTACAACGCGGGGAACTCGGCCTCGCTGACCGGCCGGGCCCGCATCGCGCGCAGGGCGATCCGGTCGGAGAAGAAATAGGTGCCGGCGTTCAACGCCAGCGAGAGGACGACGGCGAACACCAGGCCGCCGCTGCCGCCGAGCCAGGCGCCCAGCGCCAGAATCATCGCGGTGAGCAGACCCAGCAGAGCGGCCGTCTTGAGGCCGTTGCGATGGCTGTGCACAGTTACTCCTTCGGACTGCGGACCTCGTGAGCCCGCACCCGATACAACCTCGCCAACCGTAGAAGTCATCCCTGGGTAGCTGTGAGATGCCTGTGCGTGGCGGCGCTAGGCGAGGGCGGAGAAGAGTGCCTGCGGCGCGAAGCCCAGCAGCAGCGCGACCGCGACCGCGGCCACCAGCACCGTCGCCACCGGCCGCGGAACCGGCAGCCGGGGCGGGCGCAGGTCGGCGACCGGGACGCCGACCGGGCCGGAGTACAGGACGGCGGCGGCGCGCACGTAGTAGGCCAGCGCGATCACCGCGTTCACCGCGACCACGCCCGCCAGCCAGCCCCAGCCGGAGCCGATCAGCGAGTCGACCACGGTCACCTTGGCGAACAGCCCGGCCAGGCCCGGAGGCAGGCCGGCCAGTCCGGCGAGGGCCAGGACGAACGCGGCGGCCGGCCACGGGGAGCGGCGGGCGGTGCCGCGGTACGACGCCAGGTCGCCGCCGTCCGCGCCGGGCGGGCGCAACGCCACCAGCGTGCCGAACGCGATGAACTCCAGAACCACGAAGAAGCCGGCGTACGCCAGAGCCGCCCCGACCCCGGCCGCACCCGCCGCCAGCGGGGCGAGGATGTATCCGGCCTGAGCGATCGACGACCAGGCGAGCAGGCGGACCATCCGGGTCTGGCGCAACGCGACCAGGTTCCCGACCGTCATGGTGAGCACTGCCAGCACCGCCACCAGCGGACCCGTGTCCAGGCGGGGCACCACCAGGGCCAGCGCCACCACGCCGCCCAGCTTCGAGGCGGTGGACAGGTACGCGGCCACCGGCAGCGGGGCGCCGTCGTAGGTGGCGGGGGCCCAGGCGTGCAGCGGGACCGCGGCCACCTTGAACGCCAGCCCGATCACCAGCAGCGCCGCGCCCACCGAGGTCAGTTCGCCGAACAGGCCGCGGTCTGTGCTCAACAGGGACAGGTGCAGGGCGCCGGTGGACGCGTACAGCAGGGCCGCACCGAGCAGGGCGATCGCCGTGGAGATCACGCTGACCAGGAAGAACGTGACGGCGGCGGAGGTGCCCTCGGTGGTCACCCGGTCCCGCGGGGCGAACCGGCGCAGCCCGACCAGCACGTACAGCGGCAGGGTCAGCGTCTCCAGCCCGACGATCAGCGTGATCAGGTCGCCGGCGTAGCCGATCACCACGCCGCCGGTCATCGCGCAGGCCAGCAGGAAACAGAACTCGCCGGCCGGCGCGGTGCCGACGCGCAGCGCCGGGGCGGACAGGGCCAGCACGCCCACGGTGAGGCCGGCGAAGAGCGCCGCCACCACGCCGGCGGACGGGCTGAGCACCCAGGAGCAGGCCGCACCGGTGCAGAACGTGGACGCGGTCCGGCCGCTCACCCCGAACGCGCAGACCGCGGTGACCAGCCCGCCGGCCATCGCCGAGCCGAGGACCGCACCGCGGCGGCCGGTGGCCAGCTCCATGACCAGCACCAGGATCGCGGTGCCGGCCGCGGCGTACAGCGGCAGCAGCGCGACGTGATTCACCGACTGGATCACCGCAGGGCCTCCGTCAACGCGGTCACCGGGTCCGTCGCCCCGGCCAGGACCAGCGCCGGGAACAGCCCGATCAGCAGGGCCAGCAGAATCAGCGGACTCCAGGCCGCCCACTCCACCCGGGTCACCCCCGGGTGCGGCAGGTCGGCCACCGCCGGGCCGTGGGTGACCCGGCGCAGCAGGCGAAGGAAGTACGCGGCGGTCAGCGCGCCGCCCACCGCGGCGATCACGGCCAGCGTGGTCCACAGCGGACCGCCCCGCTCCACCGCGGCGACCACCGCGAACGCCTCGCCCCAGAAGCCGGCCAGGCCGGGCAGCCCGAGCGAGGCCAGCGCGGCGAACCCGAGCAGGCCGGCCAGCCGCGGCGCGGACTCCCGCAGACCGCCCAGCCCGGCCAGGTCGCCGGTGTGCGCCCGGTCCTTGATCGCCCCGGCCAGGAAGAACAGCAGGCCGGTGATCACCCCGTGGGCGATGTTGCCGAGCAGCGCCGCCTGCACCCCGGTCACGGTCAGCGTGGCGATGCCGAGCAGCACGAAACCCATGTGCCCGACGCTGGAGTACGCGATCAGCCGCTTCAGCTCGGTCTGCCGCAGGCACACCAGCGACCCGATGATGATCGCGGCGACGGCCAGCACCCCGAGCACCGGCGCCGCCCACGCCGCACCCTCCGGTGCCACGCCCACGCCCACCCGGATCAGGCCGTAGGTGCCCATCTTCAGCAGCACGCCGGCCAGGATCACGCTGCCCACGGTGGGCGCCTCGGTGTGCGCGTCGGGCAGCCAGGTGTGCAGCGGCCAGAGCGGCGCCTTCACCGCGAACGCGACGGCGAACAGCGCGAACGCCACGTACTGGGTGGTCCGGGACAGGCCCAGGCCACCGGCCAGCGCCATCAGGTCCGCGGTCTCCGCCGCCACCACCACGGTGAACACGCCGAGCAGCAGCAGGACCGAGCCGAACAGCGTGTAGAGCACGAACTTGCGGGCCGCGCGCCGCCGGTCCGGGCCGCCCCAGCCGGCGATCACCGCGTACATCGGCAGCAGCACGACCTCGAAGAACACGAAGAACAGCACCAGGTCGAGCGCCAGGAAGGTGCCCAGGATGCCGACCTCGAGGACCAGCAGCAGGGCGGCCAGGCTGCGCCCGGAGCCGCCCGGCGGGACGGTCCGCACGGTGTAGAGGCAGCACAGCAGCGTCAGCAGGCCGGTGAGCACGATCAGCGGGTACGAGAGCCCGTCCACGCCCAGATGGAAGTCGACCTCCAGGGCCGGTACCCAGGACACCCGCAGACCGGTCCACGGCACGACCGGAGGTCCGTCGATCGACGTGGTGTACGCGAACCAGCCGAAGTCGGAGGTGCGGGCGAACCCCAGCGGAATGGTCAGCGCGAACGTGACCGCCGCGACGACGGCCGCGGTGATCCGGCCGGGCCGGTCCGGCAGCAGGGCGACCAGCACGGCACCGGCGGCCGGCACGGCCAGCAGCGCCACGAGCAGCACCTGGGACCACAGCGGAAAGACGAAGGTGTAACTGGTCACGACGCCACCCCGTAGATGGCGGCGGCCACGCCCAGCAGCAGCGCGCCGGTGAAGACCGCCACCGCCGCCCGGGGCAGCGCCGCCCGGTGGGCCGTGGCCAGCAGCGTCCCGGCCCGGGTGGTGGCCACGCCGGTGCCCTCGACGGCGGCGTCCACCACCCGCTCGTCGACCGCCCGCACCGCGTTCGCCAGCGCCCGGACCGGGCGTACCACCAGGCGGTCCTGAACCGCGTCCAGGTGGAAGCCGGCCGCGAACAGCGGGCGCAGCCGGCCGAGGGCGAGGGCCGGGTCCGCGCCGGGCGCGGCCCGCCACTGCCACCACGCCGCTCCGGCACCCAGCGCCAGCAGGACCAGCGGCAGCACGATCGCCACCTCCAGGTGCGGTTCGTCGAGTTCCAGGGCGGTACGGAAGCCGGGCAGGAACGCGGCCAGCCCGAGCAGCGCGGCCGGGACCGCGAGCACCAGCAGCGGCCAGCGCATCAACGCCGGCGGGTCGTGCGGGGTGTCCGGGCGGGCGTACGCGGCGTCGTCGAACCCGACGTGCCAGTCCGCGGTGGGCGGCCGGGCCACGCCGAAGAACGCGCGCAGCAGCAGGCGGGTGGCGTACCAGGCGGTGACCGCGACGCCGGCCAGCGCGGCGGACCACACCACCCAGCCGACCCAGACCGGCGTGGTGGTGCCGCCCTCAGTCGCGTGCGCGGCGGCGATCAGCACGTTCTCCTTGGACCAGAAACCGGCCAGCGGCGGCAGCCCGGCCAGCGCACCCAACCCGACCACGAACGACCAGAACGTCACCGGCAGGTGCTCGCGCAGGCCACCCATCCGGGACAGCAGGTTGGTGCCGACCGCGTGGATGACCGCGCCCGCGGCCAGGAACAGCAGCGCCTTGAACGCGGCGTGGGTGAGCAGGTGGAACAGCGCCGCGGCGGGCGAGCCGACGGCCAGCGCACCGGTCATGTAGCCGATCTGGCTCACCGTGGACCAGGCCAGGACCCGCTTGAGGTCGTCCTGGGCGGTGGCGGACAGCGCACCCAGCAGCAGCGTGACCGCGGCCATCACGCCGAGCACCGCCAGCGCGGTGGGCGACGACTCGAACAGCGGGAACAGCCGGAACACCACGTACACGCCGGCCGCGACCATGGTGGCGGCGTGGATCAGCGCGGAGATCGGGGTCGGGCCGGCCATCGCGTCGGGCAGCCAGGTGTGCAGCGGGAACTGCGCGCTCTTGCCGGCCACCCCGGCCAGCACCAGCAGCAGCGCGGCCAGCAGCGGGCCGGCCTCGTGCTCGTGGGCCAGCACGTCGGCGATCCGGAAACTTCCGGCCGAGACGCCCAGGATCGCGATGCCGAGCAGGAAACCGACGTCGCCCACCCGGGTCACCAGGAACGCCTTGACCGCGGCGGCGGGCGCCTCCGGGAGCCGGCGGTCGTGCCCGATCAGCAGGTACGAGCAGGCGCCCATCACCTCCCAGCCGACCAGCAGCAGGATCAGGTCGCCGGACGTGACCACCAGCAGCATGGCGCCGGTGAACAGGCTGACCTGGGCGGCGTACGGCGCGTACCGGGGGTCGTCGTGCAGGTAGGCGATCGAGTAGACCTGGACCGCGAGCGCGACCACGGTGACCGCGAGCGCGACGTAGAGCGCGGCCCGGCCGGCTGAGAACGTCAGCGTGACGTCCAGGTCGCCGAGCGACACCCAGCGGGCACCGGTCTGGACCGGGTCGTCCGCCGCGGCCAGCAGCATCACGGTCAGGACCAGCGCCACGGCGGCTCCGGCGACGCCCAGCGCGGCAGCGAACCTGCGCCGGCCGGTGTCGCCGGGCGGCAGCAGCAGGCCGAGCAGGCCGGCCAGCAGCGGCGCCGCGGGCAGCGCGACGAGTAACGCCTTCACCGGACCGCCTCGTCGGCGTGCAGCGCCACCTCGTCGACCGCGACCGCCTGCCGCAGGCGGTAGAACTGCAGCACGATGGCCAGTCCGACGCCCACCTCGGCGGCCGCCAGCACGATGACGAACAGGGCGAAGACCCCGCCGGAGTACGGTTCGCCGTTCGGGTACGCCCACGCCTCGATCTGCACCCGGTCCAGGGCGGCGCGGACCGTCACGTCCGCGGTGACCAGGATCAGGTTGACCGCGTTGAGCATCAGCTCGACCGCCATCAGCACCAGGATCGCGTTGCGCCGGCGCAGCACGCCGTACACGCCGAGTCCGAACAGCAGTGCCGCGGTGACGTACGGGATGACGGCGTGCATCAGTCCTCCGCCGGTTCGCCGGTGCGGGCGCCGATGTCCGGCCGGGACAGCACGATCGCCCCGATCAGCGCGGCCAGCAGCAGGATGGAGATGATCTCGAACGGCAGCACCCAGCCGCCGAAGATCTGCTCACCCATCCGCTGCGCGGTGCCCGGCTCGGGCAGCGCGTACACGGTCCACCGGAACGCGTCGGCGAGCAGCACCGCCAGCCCGAGGCCGACGCCCGCGCCGACCAGCAGCGCGGGCCAGGCCGGCCGGTCCAGGTCGTCGGACGGGCCGATCGGCGCCCGGGTCAGCATCACCGCGAACAGCAGCAGCACCACGACCGCGCCCACATACACCAGGACCTGCACCCAGGCCACCAGCTCGGCGCCGAGCACCAGATAGAGGCCGGCGATCGCGCCCAGGCTGATCACCAGGTACAGGCCGGCCCGGACCAGATGGGTGCTGGTCACCACAAGCGCGCCCGAGCCCACCGCGATGACGCCGAGCGCGAGCAGAAGCGCGTCCGCGACGGTCACTCCGGCGCTCCCGGCGCTGCGCCCGCATCGGGACCCGGCCCCGGCGCGGGCGCGTCGGACCCGGGACCCGGTGTTGCGGTCGGTGACGGCGCCGGGCGTACCGCTGCCGGTCGTGCGGTCTTGGCGGGCGTGGCCGCGCCCGGGCCGGCGGCCTTGCGCGCCGCCGTGGCCTCCTCCTTGGAAGGCTCGCCGAGCACGTCGTGCGCGGGCGGCGGCGGGACGGTCGGCATCCACGCGCCGAGGCGGTTCTTGTCGTGCAGCAGGTCGAGCACGTCGAGTTCGGAGTACTCGAACTCCGGCGTCCAGTAGAGCGCGTCGAACGGGCAGACCTCGATGCAGATGCCGCAGTACATGCAGAGCGAGAAGTCGATGTCGAAGCGGTCCAGCTGGTTGCGCTGCCGGGGGCGGGCGGCGCCCGGGACGACGACCTCCTCCTTGTGCGAGTCGATGTAGATGCACCAGTCCGGGCACTCGCGGGCGCACAGCATGCAGACCGTGCAGTTCTCCTCGAGCAGCGCGATCACGCCGCGGGAGCGGGGCGGCAGGTCCGGCTCGACGTCCGGGTACTGCTGGGTGGTCGACCGCCCGACCATCGTCTTGAGCGTGACGGCGAGCCCGTTGATCAGCCCCTGGCCGGGAGTGCTCCGTTCTCCGTCGTCAGTCACAAACGCATATCCTGCCCCGTCACCTCATTCGACGCGAGCACACCCCCGGCAGATCTTCCGGTACGGGGTCGCTCGCACCTGTGAACCGGGGCTTGACTCTCACATTGTGTCAGGGGGTCTCCTTACCGTGTTCGTAACCACGGAGGGAGACCACCATGCCGTCCTACACCGAACCGGGTCTGCTGACGTTCGCCGGCAAGTACGAGTCACTGTTCGACGGGCTGCCCGGCGACGTGGCCGGGCTGGCCCGGGTCGCGCAGGGACTGCTGATCCACGAGTTCCTCGCCCATGAGTACGGCGTCACGCTGACCGACGAGTCCCGGGCCACCGTGCACCTGCGTCCGGTGGAAGCCATCCTGGACGCCGTCGTGTCGGTCGACGACCGGCCGCTGGACCAGGCCCGGCCGCCGGAGCGGCGGGTGGCGAGCAACTGCCGCGGGTTCACCGTGCTGACCGTGGCGATGCTGCGGGCGCGGGGCGTGCCGGCGCGGGCCCGGTGCGGGTTCGGCAACTACTTCGGCGGCGACGGGTTCCACGAGGACCACTGGGTGGCCGAATGGTATGACGCCGGTCAGGACCGGTGGCGGCTCGCCGACGCCCAGCTGGACGAGAAGCAACGGGGGTTGTTCAGCATCACCTTCGACGTCACGGACGTGCCGCGGGACCGGTTCGTGGTGGCCGGCGACGCCTGGACGCGGTACCGCTCGGGCGCGGCCGACCCCGATCGGTTCGGGCTGAGCAGCATCAATGAGGCCGGCGCGTGGTGGATCGCCGGCAACCTGGCCCGGGACGCGGCCGCGCTGACCGGGGTGGAGGTGCTGCCGTGGGACTGCTGGGGCGTGATGCCGGAGCCCACCGACCCGGTGGACGAGGCGCTCTTCGACCGGCTCGCGGAGCTGACCCGGGAGCCGTCGGTCGACGAGCTGAGCCGGTTCCTGCGCGACGACGAGCGGGTACGGGTGCCGGACACCGTGCGGAACGCGCTGCGGCAACGGCAGGAACCGCTCAGGTGAGCACCTTGACCGCCGCGGTCAGCACCAGCTGAGCCAGCGCCACCGGGACGAGGACCAGCCAGCACAGCCGTTGCAGCTGGTCCTCGCGCAACCGGGGGAACGTCACCCGCATCCAGATGATCACGAAGGAGACCGCGAACGTCTTCGCCAGCGTCCATAGCCAGCCGAGCTGCTCGGCGAACGGCCCGTGCCAACCGCCCAGGAACAGCACGGTGGTGAGCGCGGCGATCACCACGATGCCGACGTACTCGGCGAGCAGGAAGAACGCGAACCGCAGCCCGGTGTACTCGGTCATGTAGCCGAACACCAGCTCGGAGTCGGCGATCGGCATGTCGAACGGCGGCCGGCGGATCTCCGCGACCCCGGAGACGAAGAAGACCACGGCCGCGGGCAGCTGCCAGAGCAGCCACCACGGCGACCAGGCGTCGACGATGCCGGGCAGGCTGAGCGTGCCGGCGGCCATCGCCACGCTGGCCGCGGCCAGCACCAGCGGCAGCTCGTACCCGAGCAGCTGGGCCGCGCCGCGCAGGCCGCCGAGCAGGCTGTACTTGTTCGCCGACGCCCACGCGGACATCAGCACGGCGACCACGCCGACGCCGAGCACGGCCAGGACGAAGAACAGGCCGATGTCCATGGACTGGGCGACCAGGCTGCCGGGCCCGAGCGGGATCGCGAGAAACACCAGGAGGTACGGGAACAGCGCGACGATCGGGGCCAGCTCGAACACCCGGCGGTCCGCGTCCCGTGGCGTGATGTCCTCCTTCTGCACGAACTTCACGCCGTCCGCGATGAGCTGGGCCCAGCCGTGGAAGCCGCCCGCGTACATCGGGCCGAGGCGGGCCTGCATGTGCGCCATGACCTTGTGTTCGGCCTGGCCGACGACGAGCGGCAGGACCAGGAACGCGGCGACCACCGCGACCACCCGCACGGTCAGGTCGAGCCAGAGCGGCATCAGTCGCCCTCCTGGTCGGGAGCCGGGCGGGCCGGGCGGTCGCCGCGCGGCGGACGGGCCGGGCGGTCGCCGGGCGCGCGGCGGGCCGGCGTCTCGGGCGGCGGCACCTTGCCCTTGAGCGGACCCCACTCGTTCGGATCGGGCACGCCGGGCGGGCGCATCGGGGCGCGCTTGGCCGCGCCGGCCTCCGACTCCCCCGGTTCCTTGGCGCCCGGCCACGCCTTGGCCACGCGCGCGGCCAGCACGAACTCCTTGCGCAGCGGATGGCCCTCGAACCCGGGCGGCAGCAGCAGCGGCCGCAGGTCCGGGTGCCGCGCGAACCCGACGCCGAACATCTCGTGCGTCTCGCGCTCGTGCCAGGCCGCGCCCGGGAACAGGTCCACCACCGACTCGATGACCGGGTTGTCCCGGGGCAGCAGGGCGCGCAGCAGCAGCCCGTGCCGGCGGCGCGTCGACCACAGGTGCGTCACCACCCGCAGACCCTGCTCGGCCTCGTCGACCGCGGACAGCCAGTCGAAGAAGTCGCAGCCCAGCGCGCCCGGGTCGCGGGCCGCGTCGACGGCGGCCCACCACCGGGCGGCCGGCACGTCGATCACCGCCCGGTCGTGCCCGGTGCCGCCGCCGGACACCCCGGCGACGACGTCACCGCCCGGGTCGGCGGCCTCGGCACTGTCGGCGGCCAGCAACGCGACGAGTCGCTCGCCGACCTCTTCGGGCGTCATGCCGATGATCCTAGGACCTGCCGGTCCGGCCGACCGGCCCGGCGGGCTTCCCGCGCTGCGATGGTGCGGCCGGGCGGACCCGGCCGCACCCCCCTCAGAAGATCCGCGGGTACGCCGCCACGGTCCAGCCGACGCCCACCCCGGCCGCCGGGCCGGGGAACAGCCGCCCGTCCGCGGAGGCGTCGCCGGTGGACCGGTACGCGAGCAGCCGGCCGTCGCTGGCCTGCAACACCACGTCGGCCCGGCCGTCATGGTCCGCGTCGCCGATCAGGATCCGCGGGTACGCGGCCGCGGTGAACGTGCCGGTGATCAGCGAGTTCGCCCCGGCCAGCAGCCGGCCGTCGGCGGACAGGTCACCGGTGGACGCCCAGAACCGCAGCCGGCCGTCGGTGTACCGGGCGCCGAGGTCGGCCCGGCCGTCCCCGGTCACGTCGCCGGTCGCGATGAGCGGGACCTGCGACTCCTTCCAGCCGGTGCCGATCAGCCGGGCCGGCTCCTGCCACAGCGGCGTGGCGCCGGTGAAGTCCCCGGTGGACGACCAGGCGAACAGCTGGCCGTCGGCGTCCTGGGCGATCAGGTCGGCCCGCCGGTCGCCGGTGACGTCCGCGGCGAGCAGGCGCGGGTACGCGGCCGGCGTGAACACCTTCGGCGACTGCCAGCTCGCGCCGGTGAGCAGCCGCCCGTCGGCGGACAGGTCACCGGTGGAGCGCCAGGTGCGCAGCCGGCCGTCGGCGTAGCGGCCGATGATGTCGGTGCGGCCGTCGCCGTCCACGTCCGCGGTGACGATGCTCTCCACCTGCGTCGTGCGCCAGCCGGTGCCGACCAGCACGCCGCTGGTGGCCGGGAACAGCCGGTCGTCCGCGGACAGGTCGCCGGTGGACGGCCAGGCCCGCAGGTCGCCGGCGGCGTTCTGGCCGATCAGGTCGGTGCGGCCGTCGCCGTTGAAGTCGCCGGAGATCATCCGGGGCATCGCGGTCAGCGTCCAGCCGGCGCCGACCTTGCGGCGCGGGCTCGGGAACAGGCCGGACAGGTTGCCGGTGCCGCGGAAGACGTGCAGTTCGCCCGCGGTGTTCTGGTTCAGGATGTCGGCCGAGCAGTCGCCGGTCCAGTCGCCCATCGCCGAGCTGACCCCGTCCTGGTCGGCGCCGAGCGTGGCGCCCGCCGTGCTGCACCCGGCGACCGCGGTCGCGGCGATCCAGCCGGCGAGGTCGTCGACGCGGGTCTCCACCACCTGCGGGGTGGTGCCGGACGCGTCCAGGCAGCCCTGCTGACCGGAGAGGTGGTGCACGGCGACCAGCTCGGTCCGCCCGCCGGAGGTGCGCACCGCGGGACCACCGGCGTCGCCCTTGCACACCGTGGCACCGCTCGGGGAGGTGGCGGTGAGGTCCAGCGTCGCGGCGCCGACCGCGCCGACCGCCGCGGTGGCACCGTGCAGCCGGTCCGGCACCCAGGCGGTCGCGGTCCGGCCGAAGCCGAGCAGGCGCAGCTCGTCGCCGGTGCGCGGCGCGGCGGTGCCGATCGGGACCACCGGCACGTCGGTCACCCGGGTGGACAGCCGGATCAGCACCACGTCGCGGTCCGGGTGCGGCGCCAGCCAGGTGCCCGGGAGGACCGATCCGGTGGTGGCGCGGAGGTCGGTGCGCCCGACCGTGACGGTCACCGCCTCGGCCGGGATGCCCGCCGGGGTGCCGGCGCCCACGCAGGCCTTCGCGGTGAGCACCCACTGGGGCGCGACCAGCGCGCCGGAGCAGCCCCGCCCGAGTTCGCCGCCGATCTGGATCCGGGCCGCGAACCGGTAGCCCTCGTTGGCACCCTCGTCGGCGCCGGTCACGGCCTGCGCGGCGGTCGTGCCGGCCAGCGTCACCATGGTCACCGCGGCGACCGCGACGGCGGTGCGCGTGCGGTCCCACCTGCGTGCGGACATGAGAAATGACCTCCCCGTGTGGATCCGGGCTCCTCTCGGCACGACGGCCGTCGATTCGAGCCAGGCGGGGGGATGATAGACCGCCGGGGGCGGTCTCCGCTGTCCCGGACTTACTCCAGGCCGGGCAGGCGCCCGTTGCGGAACAGGTCGACGAAGTCCTGGTGGTCCTCGCGGGCCTGGTCACCGTACCGGTGCGCGAAGTCGACCAGGTGCGCGACGAACCCGGCCGGGTCCCGGTCGACCTGCGCCACGATCGCCTCCTCGGTGGAGAAGTCGACCAGGTCGTGACTGGACTCGTCGTCGGCGACCGAGTGCATCCGCGCCACCGCCCGGCCCAGGTCGGCGACCACGCCGGTCAGCTCCTCCGGTTCGTTCACGTCGGACCAGTCCAGGTCGGCGGCGTACGGCGACACCTCGGCGACCAGCTGGCCGACCCCGTCGAACTCGGTGTAGCCCAGCCACGGGTCGGCGTGCGCCTGCAGCGCCAGCTGCGACTCGGCGGTGCGGTGCCCCTGGTGCCGGAAGTAGCCGCGGACCCGCTCGTCGTCGATCCAGCGGGCCACCGCGGGCACCTGGGCCTGCTTCATGTAGATCACCACGTCGTTCTCCAGCGCCTGGGTGTGCCCCTCCAGCAGCAGGTTGTACGACGGCAGGCCGGCCGACCCGATGCCGACGCCCTTGCGCAGCTTGATGTCCTTGATCACGGTGGACACCGGCCGCCGGTCCGGCAACGTGGTCAGGTACGCCTCGAACGCGGCCCGGACCCGCGCGGCGGTCGGCTCGTCGACCTCGAACACGCCGTCCCCGGTGGAGAACCGGCGCTCGTAGGAGTCGATGGTGGTCTGCCCGGCCAGCATTTCCACCCGGGTGTTCAGGCGCGCCTGCTGGAGGACCCGGCGCAGCACGCCGTCCGCGTTGTCCAGCGTGATCGAACCGATGGCGTCGTCGCCGCCGGCCGCGATCGCCCCCAGCTCGGTGCGGTACGACTCGGCGAACGTGGTGACCAGGCCGGTGATCGCGGAGTCGGAGAGCGCCTTGGCGTACCCGATCAGCGCGACGCTGGCCGCGAACCGTTTGAGATCCCAGGAGAACGGCCCGACGTACGCCTCGTCGAAGTCGTTGACGTTGAAGACCAGCTGCCCGGACGAGTTCATGTACGTGCCGAAGTTCTCCGCGTGCAGGTCGCCGTGGATCCACACCCGGCTGGTCCGCTCGTCGAGGAAGCTCGGGTCGCGGTACGCCCCGGACAGGTCGGCGTAGAACAGCGACGCGCTGCCCCGGTAGAACGCGAACGGCGTCGCCGCCATCTTCCGGAACTTCCGCCGGAAGGCACCCGGGTCCTGCGCCATGAGGGCACCGAACTCCCTGGTCAGCACATCGACGATGAAATCCGCCCGGGACCGGTCGCTCATGATC
Organism: Jidongwangia harbinensis; assembly: GCF_020216025.1. Classification (GTDB taxonomy): domain Bacteria; phylum Actinomycetota; class Actinomycetes; order Mycobacteriales; family Micromonosporaceae; genus Actinoplanes; species Actinoplanes harbinensis. Next base: position 104,297 of record NZ_JAIWNC010000005.1, read on the forward strand.
CGCAGATTAGCCGCCGGACGGCACCGGAGGTACGACCTTCGGGGCAGTCAATGCGGCCGAATCCCGCAACGGGTCCGGCCGCGAGACCCCGCCCGGGCCGGACTGCTCGGCGGCGATCTTCTCCTGCAGCCGCAGAATGCCGTGCAGCAGCGCCTCGGGCCGCGGCGGGCACCCGGGCACGTAGACGTCCACCGGGATGATCTGGTCGACGCCCTTGGTGACCGAGTACGAGTCCCAGTACGGGCCGCCGCTGTTGGAGCAGGAGCCGAACGAGATGACGTACTTCGGTTCGGGCATCTGGTCGTACAGCCGCTTGATCGCCGGCGCCATCTTGTCGGTGACCGTGCCGGACACCACCATCAGGTCGGCCTGGCGCGGGCCGTGCGCGAACGGGATCACGCCGAGCCGGATGAAGTCGTGCCGGCCCATGCTGGTCGCGATGAACTCGATCGCGCAGCAGGCCAGGCCGAAGTTGAAGACCCAGAGCGAGTAGCGGCGACCCCAGTTCAGCACGAACCTGATGGGTTCCCCGAGTACTCCTGGCAGACCGGCCACGACGCCCAACCTACCCCTTACCGGCCGGGACGCTGGAGCAGGCTCAGGAAGCCGGCCAGCAGAGCCTCGCGCAGGGCCGGCGGAGCGGCGTTCAGCAGCGTGTTGACCGCGGCCATCGGGCCCAGGGCACCGTCCGCCAGGCCGAGGGTGGCGGCCAGGCCGGCGATCAGCTCCGGATCGACCTGCTCGGGGGTGAGCGTGGCGGCGGCCGCCAGCAGCGGGGGCGGGAGCTGGACCGGGCCGCGCGCCCGGGTGGCGGCCACCGCGTCGGCCAGGGCGGGCGCGAACTCGGCGACGGTGGCGCCGACCGCGGCGGTCACGGTGAGGTGGATGGTCGGCGGCAGGTCCGCGTACGCCATCTGCGGCTGGGTGTGCCAGCCCCGGGCGGCCAGCTCGTCGGCGAGCACGAACAGGTCGACCCCGTCGGACGCCAGGCAGACCACCGTGGTCTCCGGCGGCGCGAACAGCCGCACGCCGTCGGTGGCCTCGACCGCGTCCGCCAGTGCCCGTACCGCGGACCGGGTCTGCTCGGCCAGCGCCAGGTAGCCGGCGTCGCCCAGGTGGCGCAGCACCGCCAGCGCGGCGGCGATCGGCCCGCCCGAGCGGGTGGACGAGATGACCGGGTTCACCATGGTGTAGCCGGGCCAGCCCGCGTACGCGAAGTACTGCGGCAGCCGCAGCGCCTCGTCGCGGTGCAGCAGGACCGACACCCCCTTCGGGGCGTACGCGTACTTGTGCAGGTCGACCGAGATGCTGGTGACGCCGGGCACGGCGAAGTCGAACGCCGGCAGGTCGGCGCCGAGCCGCCGCAGGTACGGCAGCACCCAGCCGCCGAAGCAGGCGTCCACATGGCACCGCACGTCCCGCTCCACGCACACCGCGGCGATCTCCGGAACCGGGTCCACCACGCCGTGCGCGTACGACGGCGCGGACGCCGCGACCAGCACCGTCTCCGGGCGGATCGCCGCGGCCGTGGCGGCCGGGTCGGCCCGCAGGTCCGGGCCGACCGGCACCACGTCCAGCGCGACCCGCAGGTAGTGGGCGGCCTTGGCGAACGCGGCGTGCGCGGTGGACGGCACCACCAGCCGTGGCGCGGTCACCTCCGGGCGCGAGTCCCGGGCCGCCTTGACCGCCAGGAGCAGCGACTCGGTGCCGCCGCCGGTCACGCTGCCCACCGTGGCACCGTCCCCGCCGAGCAGCCGGGCCGCGGCGCCGACCAGCGCGTTCTCCATCGCCAGCAGCGACGGGAACGCGGTCGGATCCAGGCCGTTGACGTGCGCCGAGATGGCGTACGCGGCGTGCGCCAGCCCGTCCAGCCCGTCCACCGCCGGGTCGTACACGTACGCGAACAGCCGCCCGCCGTGCGTGGGCAGATCGGCCGCCCGCAACTCCCGCAGCTCGGTCAGCACCTGCTCGGCCGGCACCCCGGTGGCGGGCAACGCGTCGATCATGCCGGTGACGGTAACCGACGGGCGTCGGCGTAACCCCGCAACAGCACCACCGCGGCACCGACCAGCACCGCGGGCAGCACCGTGAAGCCCAGCAGCACGCCCAGGCGGGCGGTGTCGTCCTGCGCCGCCGCCTCCCCGGTGGCCGACGAGACGTAGCCGAACAGCTGCAGCACCAGCGCGTACAGGCCGGGACCGAGCGCCAGCCCGAGCGTCTCCCCCGCGGTCCACAGCCCGGTGAACACGCCCGCCTGGCGGCGCCCGGTCCGCTCGGTGTCCGCGGCGATGCAGTCCGGCAGCATGCTCAACACGAACACCTGCTGGCCGGCGTACCCGCAGCCGATCACGGCCACGGTCAGGTAGACCCCGGCCGGGGGCAGGCCGGGCGCCGCCAGCAGGGCCAGCGCCCCGGCCGCGAACAGCAGCGACGCCACGATCAGCGAGCGGCGCTTGCCGAGCCCGGCGCCGATCCGCGACCACAGCGGCATGATCAGCAGGGCCGGGCCGACGAACGCGGCGAACAGCAGCGTGGCGCCGGCCTCCCGCCGGAGCACGTGATCGGCGAAGTACTGGACGCCGGCGAGCATGGTGGCGACCCCGACGGCCTGGATCACCGAGCACAGCAGCAGTGCCCGGAACGACGCGTTGCCGGCGGCCACCGCCAGCTGGGCGCGCAGGCTCGGCTCGCTCGCCGCGGGCGCCCGGGACTCGGCGGTCCGCGTACCCAAGAAGGTCCCGAGCGCGCCCACCACGATGAGCGCGCCGACGAACAGCCCGGCCCACCGGTGGCCGCTCAGGCCACCGCCGGTCTGTTCCACGACCAGCGGGGCCAGCGCGCCGGAGACCAGGATGGCCAGCGCCAGCACCGCGACCCGCCAGGTGGTCAGCCGGGTACGTTCGGCGTAGCCGTCGGTCAGCTCGGCCGGCATCGCCACGTAGGGCACCTGGAACAGCGCGAACGCGGTGGCGGTGGCGAGAAACGCGAACGCGACGTACGCGGCGGCCGCCGGACCGCTGCCGATCGGGCCGGCGAACATCGCGGCGAACAGCACGCCCAGCGCCAACCCGGCTCCGAGCAGGAACGGGCGCCGGTCGCCGCGCCGGTCGGAGAGCCGCCCGGCCACCGGGTTCAGCAGCACGTCCCACGCCTTGGGCAGCAGCACCAGCAGACCGGCCACGCCGGCCGCCACGCCGAGCGTGTCGGTGAGGTACGGCAGGAGCAGCAGACCCGGCACGGTCCCGAACGCGCCGGTGACCAGCGACCCGGTCGCGTACCCGGCCAGCACCCGGCGCGGCAGCGCGGGTACGTCCGGGGAGGGACCGGCGGCGGTCATGGACGCGGATGTTAACCATCGTGGGCGTGCTGCGCCTACGCTTCGGCCAATGGACAGCGACAGTCGCGTCGCGGCCGGGGTGGCCGCGAGTCATCCGGTGACCGCGGAGACCGGGGTGCAGATCCTCCGGTCCGGCGGTACCGCCGCCGATGCCGCGGTCGCCGCGGTGCTGGTGTGCTGCGTCGCCGAGACCATCTACACCGGCCTGGGCGGCGGCGGCTTCGCCACCTACTTCGACGCGGCCTCCGGCGAGGTCACCTGCCTGGACTTCTTCGTCTCGGTACCCGGTCTGGACGCCGACCGCCGACCCGGCCCGATGGTCGCGGTGGACGTGTTCTTCGGCGGCGTGCCCCAGGTGTACTCGATCGGCGGCGCCAGCGTGGCGGTGCCCGGCGTGCCGGCCGGCTGCGGCGAGGTGCACCGGCGCTGGGGCCGCCTGCCGTGGGCCGAGGTGGTGGCCCCGGCCGCCGCCCTGGCCCGCACCGGCGTGGTCCTCCCCGCCGCCCAGGCGCACACCCTGGTGTCCTGCGCGCCGGCCCTGGCGTACGGCGAGGGCGCCGCCTGCTACACCCCGAACGGCACCCTGCTGCAGGGTGGCGACCTGCTCTTCCACCCCGGCCTGGCGACCGCCATGGAGGGCCTGGCGGCGGAGGGCCCGGCGGTCTTCTACACCGGCTCGTTCGCGGACGTCCTGGTGGACGCGGTCCGGGCCGGCGGCGGCGCGCTGGGCCGGGCCGACCTCGCCGGGTACCGCGTCCAGGAGACCGCGGTCGACCACGCCTCCCTGGCCGGATACCGGGTCCACGCCCGGCACGACCTGAACCGCACCGTGGACACCATCGCGGCCCTGCCGCCCGACGTGGCGGACCTGCCCCGCCCGGAGCGCGCGGTCGCCGTGGCCGCCGCGCTGCGCGACCGGGGACGGCAGAAGATCGGCGACACCACCAACGTGTCGGTCGTCGACTCGGACGGCAACGCCTGCGTCATCACCACGACGCTGGGGCTGGGCGCCGCGGTGTGGCTTCCGGGGCTCGGCGTGAACATGAACTCGATGCTCGGCGAGGGCGAACTCCTCACCGACGACCTGGCCCCCGGCCGCCGCATGTCGTCCAACATGTGTCCCCTGGTGGTCACGGACGACGCCGACCACCTGATCGCCGCGGCCGGGTCCGCCGGGGCGTCCCGGATCCGCACCGCCCTGGTGGACACGCTGCTCGGCGTGCTGGTGGACGGTCTGGACATGCCGGCCGCCATCGCCCGTCCCCGGTTCCACGTGGTCGACGACACCGTGCACGCCGAACCCGGACTTCCCGAGGACGAACTGACCGCGCTGGCCGACGCCGGCTGGCGGATCAACCGCTGGTCGGAGAGCAACCACTACTTCGGCGGGGTGACCGCGGTGGGCCTGGGCGGCGCGGCCGGCGACCCCCGCCGGGGCGGAACCGGCCGGCTGCTCTGAGCCGGGACCGAGAGCTGCGCTGAGCCGGGGACCGGGCGGGCGCTCTGAGCCGGAGCCGCCGCCGCTCGACATGTCTGGATTTGTCGGGATACTGCGCACGGCGTGTGGCCGCTTCGGTTGATCACTGGGTGACCACCCGCCGGATCCGGCTTGTGACCCGCTCACTACGTCCGGATTTCTCCCGCTTCGCACTCCCCGGGCGGCCTCAACAACCGCAGATCTTGGAGGCTCAGCCGAATCTTGGAGCGGAATGGCCCCCAGGAGGGCGATTCGCCACCAAGATCTGCCCAGGCCTCCAAGATCTGCCGCGCGGAAGCCGCATATCGGACTAAGGCGGGCCACCGGCTTGCCACCGGCTGGGGCACCGCGGGCCGACGAGCTGCGCAACCGGGCCTGGACGACGCGGACAATGCCTCGCGGGAATCGGCCCGCGGGCGGCACGCCGCTCGGGAACGGCGGGCGGCGGCTACGGGGTCCAGGCGGCCCGGGTCATGTCGACGTGGTCGCCGCGGAGCGGCACCCCGTCGGCCAGCAGCCGTTGGCGGGCCTCCTGCTCGTGGCCGGGCGGGGTGCGGCCCGCGCTGGTGACCACGCGGTGCCACGGGACGCCGCCGCCGTGCCGGGCCATGATGGTGCCGATCTGGCGGGCGGAGTTGCGGCCGGAGCGGTCGGCCAGGGCGTCGGCGATCGCACCGTACGACATCACCTTGCCCTCGGGGATGCGCTCGACGAGGGCCAGCACCTCTTCCACGTACTCCTGGGGTGTCACCGACGCCACGATATGGGATCTCGAGCAGGTCGTCTCCGGCCGTGCGCGCAGAATGGTCGAGTGCGCGATGTGGTGACCGGGGCACGCCGGGTGGTGGTGAAGGTGGGCTCGTCCTCGCTGACCACCGCGGCGGGCGGGATCGACGACCAGCGCGTCGATGCCCTCGTCGACGTGCTCGGTGGACTGGCCGCGGGCGGCCGGGAGGTGGTGCTGGTGTCCAGCGGCGCGATCGCCGCCGGGCTGGCCCCGCTCAACCTGCCCCGGCGTCCGCGCGACCTGGCCACCCAGCAAGCCGCGGCCAGCGTCGGGCAGGGGCTGCTGATCGGACGGTACGCGGCCGGCCTCGCCCGCCACGGGCTGACCGTCGGGCAGGTGCTGCTCACCGTGGACGACGTGACCCGGCGGGTGCACTACCGCAACGCGTACCGGACGTTGCGCAAACTGCTCGACCTCGGGGCGCTGCCCATCGTCAACGAGAACGACACGGTCGCCACCGAGGAGATCCGGTTCGGTGACAACGACCGGCTGGCCGCGCTCGTCGCCGCGCTGGTCCACGCCGACCTGCTGGTCCTGCTCTCGGACGTGGACGCGCTCTACACCGGCAGCCCGTCCGACCCGGCGTCGCGCCGCATCGCGCTGGTACGCGACGACGCCGACCTGGCGGACGTCCAGCTCGGCCGGGCCGGGCGCGCCGGGGTCGGCACCGGCGGCATGGTCACCAAGGTCGAGGCCGCGCGGATCGCCACCGGCTTCGGCATCCCGGTCGTGCTGACCGCCGCGCCGCTGGCCGGCGCCGCGCTGGCCGGCGACGAGATCGGCACCCTGTTCCAGCCGGTGGCGCACCGGCCGACCGCCCGGCTGTTCTGGCTGGCCCACGCCACCGCGCCGCGCGGCCGGCTGCACCTGGACGCGGGTGCGGTGGCGGCCGTGGTGGCCCGGCGCAAGTCGTTGCTGCCGGCCGGCATCACCGCGGTCGACGGCTCGTTCGCGGCCGGCGACCCGGTCGATCTGGTCGACGCCGGTTCGGGTGCGCCGGTGGCCCGCGGGCTGGTGAACTACGACGCGGTGGAACTGCCCGCGTTGCTGGGACGGTCCACTCCGGAACTGGCGGCGGCGCTCGGCCCGGGCTATGAACGAGAGGTCGTCCACCGCGACGACCTCGTCCTCCTCGGAAAGGCCAGATGATGAGTGTGCTTCAGCAGGCGTCCGACGCGCGGATCGCCGCGATCGACCTGGCCGCCGCGACTCGTTCGGAGAAGGACGCTGCGCTGCTGCTGATGGCGGACCGGATGGTCGAGCGGGCCGACGACATCGTCGCCGCGAACGCCGTGGACGTCGCGAACGCCCGTACCGCCGGTCTGTCGGAATCGATGATCGACCGCCTGTCGCTGACCGCCGAGCGGGTCGCCGCGATGGCCGACGGCCTGCGTCAGCTGGCCGCGCTTCCGGACCCGGTCGGCGACGTGGTCCGCGGCTCCGCGCTGGCCAACGGCCTGGAACTGCGCCAGGTGCGGGTGCCGTTCGGCGTGGTCGGGATGATCTACGAGGGCCGTCCGAACGTGACCGCGGACGCGGCGGGCATCTGCCTGAAGTCGGGCAACGCGGCGCTGCTGCGCGGGTCCGGTTCGGCGTTCAGCTCGAACGCGGCGATCGTCTCGGTGCTGCGCAAGGCGGTGACCGACGCCGGCCTGCCGGCCGACGCCATCCAGCTGCTGGACGCCACCAGCCGCGACTCGGTCAAGGAACTGATGCGTGCCCGCGGCCTGGTCGACGTGCTGATCCCGCGCGGCGGCGCGTCGCTGATCAAGACCGTGGTGGAGGAGTCGACGGTGCCGGTGATCGAGACCGGCGTCGGCAACTGCCACGTGTACGTGGACGAGGCCGCCGACCTGGAGAAGGCGCTGGCCGTGGTGGTGAACTCGAAGACCCAGCGGCTGTCCACCTGCAACACCGCCGAGTCGCTGCTGGTGCACTCCGCAATCGCCGACTCGTTCCTGCCGCTGGTGCTGGAGGAGCTGATCGCGGCCGGCGTCACCGTGCACGGCGACCCGCGGGTGGCGAACTACAGCGACGACGTGGTGCCCGCGACCGTCGAGGACTGGCGCACCGAGTACCTGTCCGCGGACCTGGCGGTGGCGGTCGTCGACACGCTCGAGGACGCGCTGGACCACATCCGCCGCTACGGCACCGGCCACACCGAGGCCATCGTCAGCGAGTCGGCGACCACCACCCGGCGCTTCGCGGCACGGGTGGACGCGGCCGCCGTGATGATCAACGCGTCGACCCGGTTCACCGACGGCGGCGAGTTCGGCTTCGGCGCCGAGATCGGCATCTCGACGCAGAAGCTGCACGCCCGCGGACCGATGGGTCTGCCGGAGCTGACCTCAACCAAGTACATCGTCACCGGCAACGGCCACACCCGCTGACGGCTCCAGCTCCGCCTGCGGCTCTGGGGCCCGCTCCGGGTCCGGCTTCCGCTCCGGGTCCGGCTTTCGCTCCGGGTCCGGCTTCCGCTCCGGGTCCGGCTTCCGCTCCGGGTCCGGCTTCCGCTCCGGGTCCGGCTTGATTTCCGGTTCCGGTTCCGGCTCTTGCACCGGCTTCGGCGTTTGCTCCGGCTTCGGTGTTTGCTCCGGGTCCGGCGTCGGCTCAGGGTCCGGCGTCGGCTCAGGGTCCGGCGTCGGCTCAGGGTCCGGCGTCGGCTCCGGCTTCGGGTCCGGGTCGGGCGTCGGCTCCGGGTTCGGGTTCGGCGCCGGCTTTCCCGTCGGCATCGGCTCGACCTGCCGCTCCGGAGCACCGTCCGGCTCGACGCGGAACACCTGGATGATCTTGCTAACCGCCCGCTCCGAGCGCCAGTTCGCGCCGACCACGGCCTCGACGGCGTACTCCCAGTGGCCGTCGGGCACGCCCCGCTCCACGCAGCCCGGCTCGGTCAGCAGTCCGGAGCAGCCGTTCCGGGCGGTCACGACGTCCCCGGTCCGGGCGTCGGTGCGGGTGACCCGGTAACCGCGGACCGCCGCGAACGTCGCCCGGCTCCAGGCCACGGTCACCACCGGCCCGTCCGCGACCGCGATCGGAGCCCGCAGGGCCGGCACCACGGCGGCCCGAGCGGTCACATCGGCGTTACCGGCGGGCGTGTCCCAGGCCGCGAGCGCCGCCGCCGGGGTGGTCACCAGGAGCGCCGTGGTCAGCCCGGCGCTGGTCAGGACGTACCGGATCGTCATGGGTTGCCTTCCGGGAACGGCCGGTGGCGAGGCTCGGGGTCAGCGGGCCCCGCCACCGGGGATCGGCTCAGCTGGCTTCGCTGGAACCGATCACCGATACCGGGATGCTGAACGTGGCGCCCTGGCAGCCGTTGTCCACGTTATTGATCATGCGGACCGCGTTCGCCAGCGTGAACTGCACGGTCTCACCTCCGCCGATCTTGAGCTGCCCACCCGCGGCGGCCATCAGCCGGGCGCCGGCCAGCATGCCGTTGCTGCCGACCGGGCCGGTGCTGAAGTCGCCGAAGTACACACCGGTGTTGCTGCAGAAGCCGATGCCACCGGTGGCCCGGACACCGTCGGACGGCTTCCAGGTGACGTTGGTGACGGCGACCGGGAACTTGTTCGAATTCTTGACCTTGATGATGGCGTCGCCGGTGGCACCCGGGTACAGCGTGGCGTCGGCGGTGGCCGCCACCAGTTCCAGCGGCACGACCGTGTCGGCCTTGGCGTACACGTTGCCGGTGCCGTAGGCGGTCCAGGCAGCCCAGGCGGCGCCGGTGCCGACGGTCACGGCGAGGGCGATTCCGACGACGATGCCACGCTTCACGGACTTGCGCATGATGGCTTTCCCTCCGAAGTGAGTTCGCTTCGCAGGCGCCGGTTTCGCTACTGACTCCCCGCCGGACTGGAGCGACCATCTTCATCGCCCAGCGGATCTTCGTCTCGCCCCGGCCCATCAGGACCGAACATAACTATGCGTTACATGTCCGCCTTGAACCAATGGCCCGTATAACCCTGAGTGATAGCGCTTACGGCTGATCCGCCGGACCGCCGTTCGGCCAGTGACTGTCCGCTCATGTCGGACCGAACCGTCAAGTCGGAGCGGCGGCCGCCGATGGCGTGAGTCATGACCGAGAGTGCGGACGACGGCAGTTCCGGGACCGACACCGTCGAACGCCGGGTATCCGGCAGGCTGTACGGCCGCACCGCCACCGAGATCGCCGGCCCCGCCCGGACGCAGGCCGGCGCCGTGCGGTACCGGCCGGTCCTCGGCCGAGCCCAGCACTACCTCATGCTGGGCGTGGCCGGGCTGCACCGCCTGCCTGGCCAGCGGCGTGCTGCTGGACCACTCGTACTGGTCGCTGTACCTGTGGGCGAGCCTCACCCTGACCATCTCGGTCGCGCCCCTGGTGCACGTCCTGGCCCAGTCCGCGGCCGAGGCGTCCCGCCAGGTGCTCGCGCAACGCCGGATCGGCCACCGCCTGATCCGGGCCGGGCTGATCAGCAGAAAGCAGCTCGACGAGCTGCTCGACCTGCAGGCGACCTCGGAAGAGGCCTGGCAGCGGCTCGGCGACCTGGCGGTACAGCACGGGTACGTGAGCACCCACCAGCTCACCGAGGTACGGCGGTAGCGCCGGGTCAGGACAGTACCGCCCGGATCGCGACCAGCGTGGTGTTGACGTCGAACAGCGGGCCCTCGTCGCTGTCCCAGCCGCCGTCCGCCCGCTGCGTCTCACCGAGCCGTTTGCGGGCGGCGGTGAGCAGCCAGTCGTCGCCCAGGTTCAGCCGGCGCAGCGCGGCCGCCATCGACGCCGTGTCGGCCGGGGACATGTCGCCCAGCCGGTCGCCCAGCACCAGCTGGATCCGCGCCGACTCGTAGAAGTACTGCTGTTCGTGCAGCAAGCCCGCGGCGTGCCAGCCGGCGGCCAGGAACGACGGCCAGGTGCCGTCCGGGCGCAACCGGGCGGCCACGTACCGCGCGGCCTCCGCCATCGCCGGGCCGTGCCGGGCCGGCGCATCCCGGCGCGGGTGCGCCTCCAGCTCGGCGACCGCCAGCCAGAAGCCGGCCACCGCGGTCAGGTACAGCGTGGCCTCCGGATCGCCCGGCCGGGCCCAGGCCGGCGCCTCGACGGCCAGCGCCTCGTCCTCCTGGAAGGTGCCGTCCCGGCGCTGCACACCGACCAGCCAGGCCAGCGCCCGCTCCACCGCGGGACCGCGCAGACCGCCGAGATCGTCCAGCTCACCGAGCCGGAAACAGGTGGCGTCCACCGACGACGTCACGCCCTCGCCGGACGGCGGCCACCCGCCGGACTGAGTCTGACCGGCGCCGATCCGATCCACGATGTGCGGTGGCGGCGGCGCGCCGGTGCGGAGGAACGCCAGCCGGGCGCGCTCCACCGGATCACCGTGCGCCACCACGTACCCGATTGCGGCATCGATATCCACCACGACGGAGACGGTACAGCTCAGCCCGCTGATCCGCTGGCCGGAGCCGCACCGCCGGTCAGTACGACGGCAGCGACGGATCCACCGTGTTGACCCAGGAGACGACGCCGCCCTGGACGTGCACCGCGTCCTTGAACCCAGCCGCCTTCAGCGCGGCCAGCGCCTCCGCCGACCGCACGCCGGACTTGCAGTGCAGCACGATCTGCCGGTCCTGCGGGAACCGGGACAGCGCATCGCCGGAGAGGATCTCCCCCTTCGGGATCAGCGTCGCGCCGGGGATGCGGACGATCTCGTACTCGGCGGGCTCACGGACGTCGACCAGGAACACGTCCTTGCCGGAGTCCTGCCACTCCTTCAGCTCCTTGGCCGTGATCGTCGCGTCGAGCGTGGCCTCCTGCGCCTCCGGGGAGACCGCACCGCAGAAGTCCTCGTAGTCCTCCAGCAGGTCGGTGACGGTCGGGTTGTCACCGCACAGCGCGCAGGCCGGGTCCTTGCGTACCCGGATCTTGCGGTACTCCATCTCCAGGGCGTCGTAGACCATCAGCTTGCCGACCAGCGGCTCACCGATCCCGGTGATCAGCTTGATCGCCTCGTTGACCTGGATCGACCCGATCGACGCGCAGAGCACGCCGAGCACGCCGCCCTCGGCGCAGGACGGGACCATGCCGGGCGGCGGCGGCTCCGGGTAGAGGCACCGGTAGCACGGGCCGTGCTCCTCCCAGAAGACCGACGCCTGGCCGTCGAAGCGATAGATCGATCCCCAGACGTACGGCTTGCCGAGCAGCACCGCGGCGTCGTTGACCATGTACCGGGTGGCGAAGTTGTCGGTGCCGTCGACGATCAGGTCGTACCCGCTGAAGATCTCCCGGACGTTGTCCCGGTCCAGCGCGGTGTTGTGGATGACCACCTCGACCAGCGGGTTGATCTCGCGGATGCTCGCGGCCGCGGACTCGGCCTTGGGCCGGCCCACGTCGGAGACGCCATGGATGACCTGGCGTTGCAGGTTGGACTCGTCGACCGTGTCGAAGTCCACGATGCCGAGCGTGCCGACGCCGGCGGCGGCCAGGTACAGCAGGGCCGGCGAACCGAGGCCGCCCGCGCCGACCACCAGCACCTTGGCGTTCTTCAGCCGCTTCTGGCCGTCCATCCCGACGTCCGGGATGATCAGGTGGCGCGAGTAGCGGCGGATCTCGTCGACGGAGAGCTCGGCGGCAGGCTCGACGAGCGGGGGCAGGGACACGGTGTACTCCCCGGGTTGGCGGTAAGGTGCGCTGCCCCATTGTTGCTCGTTGTCGCCGTGAACGGACATGACGTGGAACACCGGCCCGACATGCGGGATGGGGAATACCGTCAGTCGGCCGGCGGACCCGGGTAACGGCGGCCGTCGATGTAGGGCCAGGCGTTCGCGACACAGCCGTTCAGACCGTACGTCTGCTGCTGCATCACCGGGGCCGGCTGCCCCGGACCGGGGCAGGACTCGTGCTCGTACCCGAGCTGGTGCCCCACCTCATGATTGACGGCGTACGCCCGGTACGTCTCCAGCGGCGCGCCGTAGTCGGGCACCGCGTCCTGCCAGCGGTCCTGGTTGATCACCAGCTGACCGGGCAGCCGGCAGGACGAGAACCCGCCGGTCTCCAGGCCACCCGCCCGGCACATTCGCTCCGACGTGTCCGGCGACGCCAGGTACACGGTGAAGTCCGAGGCCGCCGCGGCCGGCACCCGCTGCAACCGCACGTCGCCACCGGCGATCCAGCCGCGCGGGTCGCCCAGAATCCGCTCCACCTCGGCCGCGAACGCCGCACCGTCGCCCAGCCCCAGCACCGTCTCCACGCTCACCTTGAACGGCCGGAGCGCGCCCCCGGTGCCCAGCACCGACCCGTACCCGCCGGCGAACGTGAACTCCCCCACCACGTCCGGCGGCGCGACCGCCGCGGCGGCGGCAGTGGTGGTCGGCGCCACCGCGGCGCTGGGCTGCGGGCCGGCCGGCACGGACGCCACCGGCGGAACCGCCGCCCGGCGGCTACCGTCACCCCGGATCAGCGACCCGACCACCACCACGAACGCCGCCAGCAGCACGAACGCGAGCACCACCACGAGCCGCCGGCGTTGCAGCGAGCGACGGCCGGCGGCGGCCGGCGCGGCGTCGTCACGCGGCAGGACGACGATCGGCGGCCGCACCGCCTCGGGCGGCCCGGCCGGCGCCCGGGACGTGGCCGGAGGCCGGCCCGCGGCCGGGCGGGTGTGCGACGGGGTACGCGACGGCGCCACGATCCCACCGGACCGGCCGAGGGACGGGCGACGGGTCGGGGGCGCGGCGTCGTCGGTGTGGCCGTCGTCCGGGGTCGGTTCGGGGTCTGGTGTCGGGGCGAGGGCTTCGGGGCCTGCCGTGTGCTCGGTGCCGGTTGGCTGCTCGGTGCCGGTCGGCTGCTCGGTTCCGGTCGGCTGCTCGGCTCCTCCTGGCTGCTCGGCTCCTCCTGGCTGCTCGGCTCCTGCCGGCTCCGTGGCTTCCGGGTTTGCGGCCTCGGGGGTCGCGGCCTCCGGGTGGGCCGGGACGGGGCTTGCCGGCACGGGGCTTGCCGAGACGGGGCTTGCCGGGACGGGTGCGGCTATGTCGCCGGGCTCCGGGCGGAGTCTGACCGTTGTCGTGGGGTTGTCGGCCGCGGGTGGGTCGGTGTGCGGCGAGGCGGCCGGTTGCGGTGTCACGGTCCGTTGCGGTGTCACGGACGGATCCGTCGTCGCGGTCGGCTGCGGCGCCACGGACTGATCCGATGTCGCGGTCGACTGCGGCGTCGCGGACAGGCTCGGTGCCGTGGCCGGGGTCGGGTTCGGGTGGGGTTCGGGGCTTGTCGGATCTGGGCGCGGTTCGGCCTCGGCCGGACGCGCGGGTGCGATCCGCGGAGCCGCGGTGCGTTCGGCCGCCCGGGACCGGGTCCGCTTCAACGCGGCCGGTTTGGTCGGCGCCTCGTCGGCCGTGGCCGGCTCCGGCTTGGCGTGACTCTTCCGGGGCGGCGCGGCCTTGGCGGCACCGGTCCCCGGCGTCCCGGTTGGGCGGTCGCCGGCCGCACTCGTGGTGGGTGGCTCGATCTCGGCTGGTCCGTGGGATGCCGTCTTGCGGGGTCGCTTCGTTTCGGTGGGTGTTGCGTTCGCCTTGGCAGGTGTGGCCCGTGGCGCGCTGGCCGGGGGTGACTTGACGTTCGATGTCTTGTCCGAGGCCGAGGTCCTAGCGGGCTGGGCCTTCCTGACCTGGGCCGACTTGGACGGCGAGCCGGCCTTGTCGGTGGGGGTGTGGTTTGCGGGGGCTGCCTTGGCCGGAGACGGGGCCTTGGCGGGCGACGCCTTCGTGGTCGGCGCGGCCTTCGCCGTCGGCGCGGCCTTCGCGGGCGACCCGGCCTTCCCCGTCGGCGCGGCCTTCGCGGGCGACCCGGCCTTCCCCGTCGGCGCAGCCTTCGCCGGTGGTGTGGCCTTCGCGGGCGGTGTGGCCTTCGCGGGCGGTGTGGCCTTCGCGGGCGGCGCAGCCTTCGCCGAGGGCCTGGTCGGGGCGGCCTTCGCGGTCTGCGCAGCCTCTCCCGGCACGGCCTTTGCCGGCGCCGCCGGCTTCGTGGTTGGCCGGACTGTCGCGGAGGTGTTCTTCGTGGCAACGGCGGTAGGCGCATTCCTCCCAGCAGGAGAAGCCTTGGTATCGGGCGCGGCCTTCCGGCCAGCCACAGCCTTCGTAGTGGACGCACCCTTCGTCGTTGCCGCGCTCTTGGCGCTCGACGGTGAGTTCGTCCCAGGCGCCGCCTTCACGTCCGGAGTCGCCTTCGCCGCCGGAGCCGCCTTCACCGCCGGAGCCGCCTTCACCGCCGGCGCAGCCTTCGCAGCCGGAGCAACCGGAGCAACCGGAGCAGCCGGAGCAGCCTTCACCGCCGGAGCAGCTGGAGCAGCCGGAGCAGCCGAAGCCGCCGCCTCCCTCGACCCCGCCGCCGTGCCGCCGAGCTTCCCGGCGGCCTCGGCAACCGCTCGACGACCGGCCTCGAACGCGGCCGCCGCATCCGGCGCGGCCGCCACATCAGGTCCGCCTGCCGCACCCGGCCCGCCCGCCGCACCCGGTCCGGTCACGTCCGGTCCAGCCGGTCCCACCACCCCCGATCCGATGCCGATCGGTTCGATCGCGTCCGGTTCGGCTCGGGGCGGTTCGGTGCCGGTCCGGGGCACGGCGGCCCGCACCGAGACGTCGGAAGCGGAGGAAGTGCGGGCCGGCACACTGCCGGTGCCGCGTCGTGGGGAACGCTCGACGGCCGCCGTGGGCTGGTTCGGCTGGGCAGAGTCATCGGCGGCGGCCCGTAGCTCTGCGGAACCTTTTGTCGGCTTTGCCATAACATAAGCCAGGGTGCCATGGGTGGAGGCGCGCCACAGGCGTTTCGCGAGTCCCCGCAGCAAGCAATCAGCCCGGCTGACGCACCGCGCCCACGAGCACACGAGCCGCGATCCGGCTCGCGGCGACGGCCACGCCTTCTCAGAACCTGGAGGGACCCGTCAGTTCCCGGGCACCACGGCGGGGCCAGGCGTTCGGCGTACATCCGCGCAGGGTCAGCGTCTGTTGCACCATCACCGGCGCCGGACCGCCTCGCTGAGGACATCCCTGGTGGTGTTTGCCCAGTTCGTGGCCCACTTCATGGTTGATCACGTACTGCCGGTAGGTGCGCAGCGGGACCTTCGCCCTGGTGAACGTGGGTGCCGACGAACGCCACCGGTCGAGGTTGAGGATGGCGCGGCCGGTGGTGCGGCATGAGGTGTACGGCCGACCGCCGATTCTGATGTTGACGCCGCCACGCTCGCACATGGTGGCGGCGGTGTCGCGGGTGGCGAGGTAGACGGTGAAGTCGTGCTCGTCGCGGCCGGCCACCCGCTGCAACCGGAGGCGCCCGCCGCCGGTCCAGCTGCGTTTGTCGCCCAGCGTGGCCTCGACCTCGGCGGCGAACGCCGCCACGGGTTCGCCGCTGCCGTGTTCGACGGCGACCCGGAAGCGGCGCACCGGGCCCTTCGTGCCGAGCACCTTGCCGCGGCCGGGCGCGTACCCGAACTTGCCGGTGCCGCGCGCCGGGATCGGACCCCGCGCCGCGGTCGACGCCGGGGCGGGCGCCGACGCGGACGGCCGGACCGGTACGGCGCCGAACGCGCGCGGCGTGGTGCTGACCACCGGCGCCGGTGGTGGGGCCGGGGTCAGCCGGGGCAGCACGGCTCCGCCGGCGAGCAGCAGGGTGAACACGCCGAGCCCGGTGGACCACCAGCGCCGGCGCCGCTGCCGGTGCATCCGGCGGACGGCCGGGTGGACGGGCGTACGGACGTCGATCATCGAATGCCAGCGTTACACAACCGCCGTCCGTTGTCTCGACGAACGTCTAGGCGGAGCGGGTGACGTCCCGCGCCAGTGGCGACCCGATGTCGGCGAGCATGCCGACGATGGCGCGGGCCACCAGCCGGGGCACTTCCATCTGCGCGACGTGGCCGACGCCGGGCAGGAGGAGCAACCGGCTGTCCGGGATGGCCCGGGCCACCTGGATCGGCACCCGGGAGTCCACCAGCTTGTCGTTGAGGCCGCCGATCACGCAGGTGGGCGCGGTGATGCGGGCCGCCAGGCGCCATTGCGAGTTCGCCCCCGGCAGGTACGCCCGCAGGAAGCTCGACACCAGGCCGCGCAGGGTGCCGAGGTACGCCTTCGGGTAGTGCGCCACGGTGTACCGCAGCCGGATCTCCTCGATCGCCTCGGCCCGTCGCTGCTCGTGGATCCGGCTGGTGTCGCCGAAGCAGGCGATCAGCACCTGCTCGGCCATCTCCTCGACGGTCATCCGGGCGAACGCCCAGGCCAGCAGCCGGTCCGCCCGGGGCAGTGCGAGCAGTGGCAGCACCCGGCCCTGCGCGGTGCGGCGCGGGTCCAGGAACGGCATGGCCGGCGAGATCAGCGTGAGCGTGCGGACCAGGTCGGGACGGAGGGCGGCGACCCGGACCGAGATGGAGCCGCCGAGCGAGTTGCCGACCAGGTGGACCGGGCCGCGGCCGGCGTGGTCCAGGTAGGTGATCAGGCGGTCCGCGAACGCCGGGATGGAGTAGCGCGGGTGCGGGTCGCTGTAGCCGAAGCCGGGCAGGTCCACCGCCTGGCCGTCGAAGCGGTCGGCGAGCAGGCCGGCCACGTCGGTGAAGTTCTGCGAGGAACCACCGAGGCCGTGTACGTAGACCGCCGGCTCGGCGGTGGGCGAGGTCGCGGGGGTGTCGCGTACGTGCAGCATGGTGCCGTCCACCAGGACCCGGCGGGCGGGCCAGGGTGGCAGTACGGCGCCGTCCGGCAGGAGTGCGCCGTCGTCGGCGAGGATGCAGCCCTTCATCAGGCCAAGAGTGCCTCAAGTCGCCGGTTGACGGCGGCCAGCGTGGCCCGGACCATCGCGGCGTACCGGTCCTCGCCGGCCACCACCGCGGAGCCGGACAGCTGTTCCACCCAGCCTCCGCAGGACAGCAGCACCACGACCACGGCCACCTGGAGCGACCCGAACGGCACCGCCGCGGCGTGTTCCACGAAACACCGGGCCGGGCCGTCGTCGTGCTTGGACGTGACGAGCAGGTCGTCCAGCGCGGTGGCGGTGGCCATCGCGCACAGCCGCAGCAGGTATCCGTCGAAGGCGGGCCCGGTGGCGACACCCGACTGGGTACGGCCGCCGGCACTCAGCCGGACCTCCACGGTCGCCTCGTTGCCGAACGTGTTGACCTGCACGTTGTCGATGACCACCCGCGGGCCGGGCTGGTCGCCGGGATCGAGCGGCCGGGGCGGTACGCAGGTGACGCCGGTCGGTTCGGGCTCCGCCGGCCGGGACGCCGCCGGGGCGACGGGTGCGATCGGGCCACCGGGCACGGCGGCGGCGGGCGCGACCGGCACGGCCGGCGCGTACTGCTCCACGGGCTCGGCGGGGGCTTCCGGCTCGGCCGGACGCAGGGTGGCGGCCCGGCCGGCCTGCGGTGCGGTGGGCAGCCGTTGCAGATCCTCGCCCGGCGCCGTGGAGGTTCCGGTCGGCGCCCGGCCGGGGCCGGCCTGGCTCGGCACGAACGGCGTGGTGACCGGCGGCCCCGAGGCCGGCGCCGCGGGCAGTGGCGGCGCGCCGTCACCCTGCATGGCCGCGTCCAGGCCCATCCGGTCCTGTAGCAGGCGGGCCACGTGACGGCTCACCTCGGCCGGGTCGGCGCCCTCGGCGAGGTCCAGGCGCAGGCTGTGCGCGCCGGCCGGGGTGGACCGCAGCGACGCGTCGCGGACGCCTTCGACCTCGCGTACCGCGGCGAGGATGGCCTGGACGTCGAAGCCTTCCTGGCGCTCCTGCGACTCGGACAGCACGTCATCGCGACGCAGGTGCGTCGCGATGCGGGCCAGCGCAGGGGTCTCGGCCGGTGGCTCCACGGACGGCGGCTCCGGGACGGTGGGTACGTCCGGCTCGGCCGGGACGCGTTGGGGCAGCGCCCGGGCGATGGCGTCGGCGGCCGTAGTCTCGCCGGGGTCGCCGGCGGGCCGGCCGGGATATCCGGTGTACGCCGTGGGCGCGGCGTATCCGGTGGAAGCGTCGGCGGGTGGCACGGATCCGGCCGGGGGTGCGGAGTCGTACCGCAGCCGGCGCGGGAAGCTGACCGGATCGTACGACGACCGCGCCGTCGGGGCGGACGCACCCCGGTCGTCGGTGGGCGCCGGCTCGACCCGGGGCAGGCCGTCCAGCGGCGTGGCCGGGTCCAGCGCGTGCCGGGCCGCGTCGTTGCGCGCCGGTTCCGGGGCCGCCCAGTCGGCACGCCGCCCGCCGGGGGTGGCCGGGCGGACCGCCGGGAAGATCGGCCGGGTCGGGCGCTCCAGCGGCACCGCGGCGCGCTGCTGGGCGGCCGGCGGTTCGTTCCGGGTGGCGTCGTCCAGATCACCCTCGTACGGGTACGGCGGCGCACTGTTCGGCGCCGGCGCGTCCAGCGGGCTGCGGGCACCGAGCTGCCGGTCGTCGTTCTCCAGCGAGTCCGGGCGCCCGGGCTGGGCGGGGCCGGTCCGGGTGGGATCGGGGTACGCGGGGGCCGGGAGACCGGTGGGCTCGGCGCCGTTGGCGGACAGTGTGTTCATCAGGTCCGAGTATCGCGACCGGCTCTCCGACCAGCGCGGTGCGCCGACGTCCCGGGTGTCCGGCGCCTGCGGCGGATGCGGGTCTCCCGAGGTGAAACGGGGTGCGGAAGATTCCGGGGCAGGGAAAGTCGACCCGAACGGGCGTACCTCTCCGGAGGGGTGCCGGTCCACGAACGGCCGCTCGCCGAACGGCCGGACCTCGCCCGACGGGTGTTCCGGCGGAAGGTTCTGCCGGGTGAACGGGCGCACCTCCGTGGACGGGCGACGCCAGTTCGGGACGTCGTCCTCCTCCGGGTCGAGCGCCGACCCGGCGTTCGACCACGGGCCGTCGGATCGGGACCAGCCGTTCAACAGGGTGCGGTCACGTGAATCGGCACCGGCGCCGCTCTCGGCGGCCCCGGTGTCACCGGAATGCCCTGTTTCATCCACCGCGCGCTCCTCGGTCGCCCCCGCTGAGGCTACCGTGTGGTTGCAGTGGCGATAAGTTGCAGCGTCGCGACAATTGCCCGCCCTGCCGTGGACCACGGCGTTTAGGGCAAACCGCGTCCACACATCGCGGGGAAGACGTCTCGGAGGTTTCCCACCATGACCGCTGCGACCGGCGGCGCGCAGACGGCAGGCCGTCCCACCCGGCTGCCGCGCTCGGCGCGCCGTAAGCAACTCCTGGCCGCCGCTCAACAGATCTTCGTCGCGCAGGGTTACCACGCTGCCGCGATGGACGACATCGCCGAGCGGGCCGGCGTTTCCAAGCCCGTGCTCTACCAGCACTTCCCCGGCAAGCTGGAGCTGTACCTGGCCCTGCTGGACACGCACTGTGACGCGATAATCGCCAAGGTGCGGAGCGCAATGCTCGCCACCCCGGATAACAAGGAGCGGGTGAAGGGCGCCGTGCAGGCGTACTTCGACTTCGTCGACCACGAGAGCGAGGCGTTCCGCCTGGTGTTCGAGTCCGACCTGCGCAACGACCCGCAGGTACGGGAGCGGGTGGAGCGGGTCGAACAGGGCTGCATCGCCGCGGTGACGGATACCATCATCTCGGACACCGGAGTCGACCCGGACAGCGCCGCGCTGCTCGCGGCCGGCCTGGTGGGCGCCGCCGGACAGTCCGCGCAGTACTGGCTGGCGACCGGCCGGCGAATCCCCAAGGACGACGCCGAGACCCTGGCCGCGGCGCTGATCTGGCGGGGCATCGCCAGCTTCCCGCTGCAGGGTGGGTCGTCACCGGGAACGCCGTCCGAAATCGGCTAGCCTTCATGGCGGTAGGCCAATTCGTTAGGGAGGACCCCGTGGAGGTCAAGATCGGCGTGCAACACGCGCCGCGCGAGCTGACGCTCGAGAGTGCGCAGACCCCGGCGGAGGTTGAGCAGTTGGTGAGCGAGGCCCTGGCCAAGGACAGCGTGCTCGCGCTCACCGACGAGAAGGGCCGCAAGGTGATCATCCCGATCGCCAAGGTGGCCTACGTGGAGATCGCCGAGTCGTCCAACCGGCCGTTCGGCTTCACCACTCGCTAGACACACCGGTCACGGCAGGGAACCCCGACCCCGGGGTTCCCTGCCGTGTCTTCGGTCCGAGGTGCGAGATCTCCTGGTCGGGTAGACTGACCTTGTCGCGCCGACGTCAACCCGTACAGGCCCGGACAGAACGTCATGATTCGGACCGGGTTGACGCCTCGCCGCCGCGACGCGCGTGCGGCCCGCGAGACCAAACTCGCGTGTGGCCCGCGCCCTACCCATACCGCGCCCAGGACTTCGACGGGCGCACCACGAGAGGCACCCGCAGAACTCCATGACCGACATCGACAACGGAACAGAACCAGCTCTGGTACCCGTGCTCACCCGCGCACCGGTACGCCCGGACAGCCCCACCTTCGCGGAGCTGGGCGTGCGCGCCGAGACCGTGGCGGCACTCGCCGCGGCCGGCATCACCAACGCCTTCGCCATCCAGGAGTACGCGCTGCCCATCGCGCTGCGCGGCACCGACATGATCGGCCAGGCGCCGACCGGCACCGGCAAGACGCTCGCCTTCGGCCTGCCCCTGCTGGAGCGGGTCACCGCACCCAGCGAGGGCGCCGACGGCCAGCCGCAGGCACTCGTCGTGGTGCCCACCCGCGAACTGGGCCTGCAGGTGGCCCGCGACCTCGCCGCCGCCGGCGCCACCCGGGGCGTCCGGGTGCTCCCGATCTACGGCGGCGTGGCCTACGAGCCGCAGGTCGACACCCTGAAGCGGGGCGTCGAGATCCTGGTCGGCACGCCCGGCCGGCTGCTCGACCTGGCCAAGCAGAAGCAGCTCAAGCTCAACGTGATCCGCGCCCTGGTGCTCGACGAGGCGGACCGGATGCTCGACCTGGGCTTCCTGGACGACGTCGAGAAGATCCTCGCCATGCTGCCCGAGCAGCGGCAGACCATGCTGTTCTCGGCCACCATGCCGGACCCGATCGTGGCGCTGTCCCGCCGGTTCCTGCACCACCCGGTGACCATCCACGCCGGCCACACCGCCGAGTCCGGCCCCAGCCCGCTGACCAAGCAGGTGGTGTACCGCACCCACCCGCTGAACAAGCTGGAGATGGTGGCGCGGATGCTGCAGGCCCGCGAGCGCGGCCTCACCATGATCTTCACGCGCACCAAGCGGGCCGCCGACCGGGTCGCCGAGGACCTCGACTTCCGCGGCTTCGCGGTCGCCGCGGTGCACGGTGACCTGGGCCAGGGCGCGCGGGAGCGGGCGCTGCGCGCGTTCCGTACCGGAAAGATCGACGTCCTGGTCGCCACCGACGTCGCGGCCCGCGGCCTGGACGTGTCCGGCGTCACCCACGTGATCAACTACGACTGCCCGGAAGACCCGGACACGTACACCCACCGCATCGGCCGCACCGGCCGGGCCGGCGCCACCGGCGTCGCGGTGACGTTCGTGGACTGGGAGGACATGCCGCGCTGGGTGCTCATCGACAAGTCGATGGGCCTCAACATGCCGCAGCCGCCGGAGACCTACCACACCAGTCCGGCGCTCTACGCCGACCTGGACATCCCCACCGACGTGTCCGGCACGCTGCCCACCGCGGGGCGTACCCGGGCGGGCCTGTCGGCCGAGGTCGAGGAAGATCTGGGCGGCGGCACCCGGCGGCGCGGGCGGTCCGGCCCCGGCGCGGGCGGCCCCGGCCGCGGGCGGTCCCGCGGACGCGGCGAGGCCGACGCACCGGCACCCGAGGAGACGGCCGAGCGCCCCAAGCGCCAGCGTCGCCGGCGCCGGGTGGAAGACGACGCAACGGCTACGGACGCCACCGCCGCCGCGCCGTCCACGACCGACACCGGCGCCGACACCGCGGCCGAACCGGCCGCGGAGCAGAAGCCGGCCCGCACCCGCCGCCGTCGCACGGCCGCCGCTCCGCTCTTCGCGGACGGCACCGACCAGGGTGACGCCGTGGCCACGACCGATTCGGCGGGCGCCGACACCGACACCGACTCGGACGACGCGGATCGCCCGCGCCGCCGGCGTCGCCGTGGCGGCCGCGGCAGTCGCGGCGCCGGGAGCGCGACCGACACCGCCACCGGCGAGGGCGGCTCCGAGACGGGAGCCGGCACCGCCGGCGGCGAGATGACGGGCGGCTCCGAGGCGGGCGTCGGCACCACCGCAGACGACTGACCCGGCCCGCCCGGCCCGCCTCGGTGGGCGAACGGAGCGGGATCGAGGGCCGAGGACGGCAGGAGAAAACCGACGGGTCAGTGCCGGGGGTCGACGCCCAGGACGGCGCAGGCGTCGCGGTACATCCGGACGGCCTCGGCCCGGACCTGGCGGCGTTCGGTCAGACGTTCCGGGAACGGAATCCGGATCGGGACGGCGATACCGTCCACCGTGGCGTCGAAGTCCATGCCGTCGGGGTCCAGGCCGGACATCCGTGCCGCGGTGGCGGCCGGCGCGCCACCGAGACCACGGACGATCACCACGTTGTCGTCGGCGTGGTCGTCGTTCATGTGCCGGGCGATCTGCATCACCACGTCGGGCGGGAACGGGTCACTCATGAGGTCCAACGCTCCGTTAATTCGGCCAGAACGGCAATATTCAGACGGTACGCCTCCCGCACCTCGGACAGGAACGCATCCTCGTCGGCCGACGACCAGGCGACGTCGTCCAGCATCTCGCGGTACCGGGCCCGAAACGACGGCGGCCGGATCCCGTCGAACACGAAGAACCGGTGCCCCTCGCCGTTCAGCCCGTACGCCCGGGCGATCGCCGGACCCAGGTACTGCCCGCCGGAGAGGTCGCCCAGGTAGCGCGTGTAGTGGTGTGCCACGAACGCCGGCGCCGAGTGGGCCGCGACCTCGTCGAGGCGGGTCTGGTAGGCGACGGTGGCGGGCAGTGCGACGATCCGTTCGGCGAAGTCCGGGCCGGCCAGGTGCCCCAGGTCGGCGGCGAGGGCCGGGACCCGCGCCAGCTCCGGCCGGACGAAGGGGCCGGCGACCGGGTCGGCCGACATCGGCACCGCGGCACTCTCCAGCGCCGAGTAGATGAACCAGTGCTGGGCGGCCAGGTCGACGTACGCGTCCCGCGGCAACCGGCCCGCGGCGAGCGCGTCCAGGAAGCCGCTGCCCTGCGCCGCGTCGTGATCGGCGCTGGTGCCGGCCCGCACGCGCGCGGACAGACGCTGCGACTCGGACGGGTCGGCTACGGCCATCGTTCCGCACCTCGCTTCTGGGGTTAGGTCAGCCTAACAAGGTGATCGGGATTTCGAGATCCACACGTGGGCCGAGGCAGAATGGACGGATGCCACAGCCGCTCGACACCGCCCTCGCCGAAGTACGCGACCTGCTGCTCGACCCGGCCCTCACCCGGGCGGTCGCGGCCGGCCGGCGCCGCGGCCACATCCCGTCGGTGAACCGGGCGGAACTGCGGCCGGTCGCGCTCAAGGGCGGACCGCGGTTGCAGATCGTCACCGATGACGGCGCCCGCCCGTACACCCGGAATGTCGCCCCCGGCTCGGAGGCCGCGGCCGCGGTCGACGCGCTGCTCGCGGAGCCGTTCGGGAACTGGCATGTGGAGACCGCGTCGGCGACCGTGCAGGTCCGGGTCACCAAGAAGGGCGACGCCCAGGTGCACCGGGCCGCGGCCACCACCGCACCCGCGGCGCCGCAGCAGCACGACCGCACCAAGCAGTGGCTGCTGGACCCGGGTGATCCGCTGTTCGCCGTGGTGGGCGGGACGGCCGCGAAGCGCCGCCAGGTCGACGCCTTCCTGCGCGCGTTGGCCGCGACGCTGCCGGACGACCCGGCCAGTCTGCCGTCGCCGCTGCGGGTCGTGGACCTGGGCTGCGGCAACGCGTACCTGACGTTCGCCGCCTACCGCTACCTGACCGATCTGGGCGCGGACGTCCAGGTGGTGGGTGTGGACGTCCGCGACGATCAGCGGGTACGCAACTCGGCGGTCGCCGAACAGCTGGGTTGCGCCGACCGGGTCACGTTCGTGGCCGGCACGATCAGTGACGCCGAGGTGGCGTACCCGCCCGACCTGGTGCTGGCCCTGCACGCCTGCGACACCGCGACGGACCAGGCGCTGGCCCGGGCGGTGCACTGGAACGCCCGGTGGGTGCTGGCCGCCCCGTGCTGTCACCACGACATCGCCGCCCAGCTCAAGGCCGGCACCGCGCCGCCTCCGTACGGCGAGCTGACCCGGCACGCCATCCTGCGCGAACGGTACGCCGATGTGCTGACCGACTCGCTGCGGTCGGCGCTGCTGCGGTTGCGGGGGTACCGGGTCGACGTGGTCGAGTTCGTCGACTCCGCCCACACGCCCCGCAACCTGCTGCTGCGCGCCCGCCACACCGGGGCGGCACCCACCGACGAGCAGCGGGCCGAGTATGCGGCGCTGACCGCCCAGTGGGGCGTGACCCCCGCCCTGGCGAAACTCCTCCACTGACCGCAACCGCTCCCCCGACGACGGCCCGGACGCCGGTCAGCCGACCACGGCCGTCCAGGCCGCCGTGTGTACCCGGCCGGCGACCTTGAAGTCGAAGAACATCCGGTAGCGGCCGGGCCCCGGCGCGGCGAGCCAGAACTTCAGCTTGCCGTCGACCGGCTGCGCCTCCGGGTGGACGTGCACGTAGCCGAGGTCGCCCTCACGCAACACCACCAGATGCCCGAACGCCCCGAGGTACGGCTCCACCGCGGCCGGCCGCCCGTCGGCGGTGGCCACGGTCATCAGCAGCGGCTGGGTGGAGCCGGTGCTGGGCGTTCCTTCGTACCCGACCGTGAATCCGTCCACGGCCGCCTGCCGGACCGGTGCGGGCAGCGGGACCGGCGCGTAGTTTCCCGCGACCGTCAGGTCGACGCCCAGCGTGGTGGCGATCGGCCGACCGCCGACGATGGCGGTGAAGTCGGCGACGGCGCGGTAGCTGCCCGGCGCGGCGAGCGTGAGGTCGACGCTCCAGGTGCCGTCCGGCGCCATGGTCGGATGCAGGTGCTGGAAGCCGGTGAGGTCGCGCCGGATCACGATGAGGTGCAGCGGCTTGTCGTGCACGATGGCGTACGTGGTGATCGGCGCACCACCCGGCCCCGCGATGGCGAAGCGCAGCGGTTGCGCCCGGCCGGCCGGGAACGTGGTGCCGCGCGGGGTGATGGTCAGCCCCGCGGCGGTGACCGCCAGACCCCCCACGCCTTCCGCACCGGCCGTCTGCGCGCCGCCCACCGGAGTGACCGGCCCGGCGCCGCCGTGCTCGTGCGGCACCGTCCCGTCGCCGCCGTGCTCGTGCGGCGCCGTACCGGTGTCGTCGGGCACCGCCGCGCCCGCGCCGTCCCGGGCCGGCTCGCCGGCGGTCGCGCTCGCCTCCGGTGCGGCGTTGCCGGTGCCGCCCTCGCTCAACCGCCCGATGCCGTACGCCGTGAACAGCACGACCACCAGGACGGCGCCGAGCGCGGCGAGCCGGAAGTTCGTCCGGTCCCCGGCGGGCGGAGTCTCCTCGACCGTGTCAGGCATCGGCGAGTGCGTAGCCGGCCTCGTCCACCGCGGCCCGGACCGCGTCGGCGGACAGCGGCTCCGCGCTGGTCACGGTGACCGCGCCGGTGCCGAGATCCACCTGCACGTCGGCCACGCCCGGAAGTTCGGTCAGTTCGGTGGTGACGGCATGGACGCAGTGCCCGCAGGTCATTCCGGTCACGGTGTAGGTGCTGGTGACTGCCATGGTCATTCCCTTCGGGCCCGGACTCGAGGTCCCGGCCATCGTCCCGCCGCGCGGCCGGATCGGGTGGTCTCTGTCGATTGTGGTCCCCGGTCAGGTCCGGCCGCTGCCCCGGTCACCCACCGGCCGGACGTGCCGCCTCATCTGCTCGCGACGGACTCAGGACCGCACGAGGCGGGCAATCGCGTCCGATGCCTCCTTGACCTTGGCGCTCGGATCGCCGGCCCGCGCGGCGTCCACGACGCAGTGCGCGAGGTGGTCTTCGAGCAGCCCCACCGCGACCGAGTGCAGCGCGCTCTTCGCGGCCGAGATCTGGGTGAGCACGTCGATGCAGTAGGTGTCCTCGTCCACCATCCGCTGCAGTCCGCGGATCTGCCCCTCGATCCGGCGCAGCCGCCCGAGCAGCGCCTGCTTGTCTCCGGAGTAGCCGTGCGGTCCTGCGTGTGAGGTCGTGACGTCGTCAGACATGCACGAAGCATACCCCCCTCCCGTATAAGGTGACACGTGACCGCCAAGCGTCGCTTTAGACCGTTTTGCATCGTTAGGTCCGGCGTGCCGTCTGGTCTGCCCATCCGCGGACCTGGACCGCCGCATCGCCGCTGCGGCCCGGCGTCTCGGAGTGACCGGAGGTCAGCCCGCCACTCCCAGGGCCAGCGGCAGCACGGCGGGAGCGCCCGCCCGCCGCAACGCGCGCCCGGCCAGCACCATCGTCCACCCGGAGTCGACCAGGTCGTCGACCAGCAGGACCGGCCCGTCCAGCTCGGCGAGGGCGGTCGCCATCTCCGGCGGCACCCCGAACGCCTCGTGTAACGCCCGGACCCGCTGCGCGCTGTTGCCGCGCGGCCCGGCATCCCCCACATGGGCCGACGTGAGCGTGCCTAGCAGCGGCAGGCGGCCGATCGTGGCCACCCGGGTGGCGATGCTCTGCACGAGTTCCGGGCGGCGGTGCGAGCCGACCGCGACCACCGCCGCCGGGCGTTGCGCCCACCGGTCGTCCCCGTGCGCCCAGGCCTTGAGCACCTCGACGACCGCGGCGACCACCTCGTCGGACACCGGGCCGTCCGGCGCCTCCGGCGCGACCAGTGCCCGCAGGCGGTCACCCCACCCCAGGTCGGACAGGCGCCCGACGGCGCGACCCGGCGCGATCTGCTCGGCCGGCGCGATCCGGCCCTTCAGCGGTACGCCGACCGAGTCCATGCCGGTCGGCCAGAGCTTCTTGGGGGCGATCTCGACGCCGGGCCGGCCCAGGAACGCGTGCGCGGCGGCCAGCGAGTCCGCCGACACCTCCGCGTCGAACTGGGGCCCGGCACACCTGTCGCACCGCCCGCACGGCGCGGCGCCCGGGTCGTCGAGACTGCGCCGCAGGAACTCCATCCGGCAACCGGTCGTGCCGGCGTACTCGATCATGCTCTGCTGCTCGGCGGTCCGCGCCTCCGCGACCCGGCGCAGGCGCTGCGTGTCGTAGGTCCATGGTTCTCCGGTGGCCAGCCACCCGCCCCGGGTGCGGCGCACCGCGCCGTCCACGTCGAGGACCTTCAGCATCAGTTCGAGCCGGGCGCGGCGCAGGTCCACCAGCGGTTCCAGCGCGGGCGTGGACAGTGGCCGGTCCGGTGAGAGGTTGGCGAGGACCGAGCGGACCTGCTCCTCCGGCGGGAACGCCAGCGAGGCGAAGTAGCGCCAGATGGCCACGTCCTCCCGGCCGGGCAGGAGCACCACCTCGGCGTGCTCGACGGCCCGGCCGGCGCGGCCCACCTGCTGGTAGTAGGCGATCGGCGAGGGCGGCGCGCCCAGGTGCACCACGAAGCCCAGGTCGGGCTTGTCGAAGCCCATGCCGAGCGCGGACGTCGCCACCAGCGCCTTGATCTTGTTGTCCAGCAGGTCCTGCTCGGCCGCACGCCGGTCCGCGTCCTCGACCTGACCGGTGTAGGAGGCCACCGGGAAGCCCCGCGACCGCAGGAACTCGGTGGTCTCCGCGGCCGCGGCCACGGTCAGCGTGTAGACGATGCCGGAACCCGGCAGCCGCTCCAGATGATCGGCGAGCCAGGCCAGCCGGTGCGCCGCCTGGGGCAGCTCCAGGACGGCCAGGCGCAACGAATCGCGGTCCAGTGGGCCGCGCAACACCAGCGCATCACCCAGTTGGTCGGCGACGTCGGCGGTGACCCGGGCGTTGGCGGTGGCGGTGGTGGCCAACACGGGGGTACGCCCGGAGAGGCCGGCCAGGAACGTCCGCAGTCGCCGGTAGTCGGGCCGGAAGTCGTGGCCCCAGTCCGAGACGCAGTGTGCCTCGTCCACGACCAGCAGGCCGGTGGTCGCGGCCAGGCCGGGCAGCACGTTGTCGCGGAAGTCGGGATTGTTGAGCCGCTCCGGGCTGATCAGCAGGACGTCCACCGCACCGGCCCGGATCTCGGCGGTGATCTCGTCCCACTCGTCGAGGTTGGCCGAGTTGATGGTGCGGGCCCGGATGCCGGCGCGCGCCGCCGCCTCCACCTGGTTGCGCATGAGGGCGAGCAGCGGCGACACGATGACGGTCGGGCCGGCCGGTGGCTCCCCGGCCTCGGCGGTCACCCCGTCGCGCAGGAGCGCGGTGGCGACGAAGTAGACCGCGGACTTGCCCCACCCCGTGCGCTGCACACACAGCACCCGCCGGCGGTCGACCACCAGCGCCTCGATCGCGCGCCACTGATCCTCCCGCAGCACCGCGTGCTCCCCGGCGAGCCTGCGCAGCACCTCCTCCGCGCACTCCCGCACGGCGGCGCGCTCCGCCTCACCCACTGCCCCTTGCGTCATCTCGGCCACGCCGCATGTCTACCAGCCCGGCCCGACAGAAAGCGGTTGTCCACAGGCCGACGGCAGTTATCCACAGGCCGGAGGAAAGTGGGATCCGATCCGGGCGGCCCGTGAAATCGTGAGCGGCATGAGCCAGACGATCGCCGAGAAACTGCAGATCAAGCCGCACACCACGGTCTGGGTGTCGGACCCCGCGCACACGGCACTGCTGACGCCGATGCCGGACGGGGTCCGCGAGACCGACAAGCTGGTCACCGCGAGCACCGCGGTGATCTTCGTGGAGGACGCCGCCTCGGCGCGCCGGATCCTCGCCGAGCACGCGGCCGACCTGCACGCGCCGGGCGTGCTCTGGGTGGCCTACCCGAAGGGGAACCGGAGCGACGTCAACCGGGACAGCCTGTGGCCCGTCGTGGCGGAGTTCGGCATGCGGCCGAACGGTCAGGTCGCGATCGACGACCGGTGGTCGGCGCTGCGGTTCCGCGCGAACCGGGAGGGCGAGGAGCCATTCACCGGCGCCGGCCGATAGACGCGAGGCCGCGCGGGCAGGCAGGCAGACCGAGGTGCGTGCGAGGACACGGCACGTTGATCAGAGCGGGCCGGGAAGGCTGGAAGGGCGACCGGCATTTGGGCCTGAAGCACCGCACGGTGACCGACGCGGGCCGGAAAGGTCGCAAGGAGACCGACACGGGCCGAGGAGGCTGCGGGGAGACCGACACCGGCCGGAGAGGCCGCAAGGAGACCGACACCGGCCGGAGAGGCCGCAAGGAGACCGACACCGGCCGGAAAAGCCGGCCCGGCGAGCGTCAGCGGCCCAGCACCGAACCGCCGTTGACGTTGATGATCTGCCCGGTGACGAAGCTGCCGCCCGGGCCGACCAGCCAGCGCACCGCCTCGGCGATGTCGTCCGGCACCCCCGCGCGCCCTACCAAGGTGGCCGCGACCCGCTGCCGGTGTCCCTCCTCGGTCATCCGCCCGGCGAAGAACTCGCTGTCGGTCACGTATCCGGGCGCGATCACGTTGGCCGTGATGCCCTCCGCGCCCAGCCGCGCGGCCAGGTCCAGGCCGTAGCCGTGCAGGGCGGCCTTCGCGGCGGAGTACGGGCCACCGCCGCCCCGCTGAGCGGCGATCGAACTGGTCAGGATGATCTTGCTGCCCGGGCGGCGGAGCAGCGGGTACAGGGCCTCGGTGAGCAGCACGGCGGTGAGTACGTTGGAGTCGAAGGCGGCGTGCCAGCGCGCGGCCAGGCCGGCCGGGGTGCTGTCGTCCCCGCCGACGAACGCGCCCGCGTTGTTGACCAGCACGTCGACCGCGCGGCCGGCGACCGCGTCCGCCACGGCGCCGACCTGGTCCGGGTCGGCCAGGTCGGCGGTGACCGCGAACGCCTGCGGGCCGATCCACTTCACCGCGTCCGCGAGCACCTCGGCCCGGCGGCCCACGATGATCACGTCGTAGCCCTCGCCGGCGAGCATCCCGGCTGTCGCCCGGCCGATGCCGGTTCCGCCCCCACTGACCACCGCTAGCCTCGCCATGACTGCGACCTTAGGCGACGCGGTCCGGTCACGTCGGATCCGGGCGGAGATCGCGGAGACCGCCCAGACCTGCCGGCGCGCGGCCGCATGCCGGGCGACCGCCCGCCGACCGGGGACCCGGCTACCGCTGTGCTGCCGGGTCCCGGAACTCGTCCGACGCAGCAGCCAGCGAACGCCAGGCGCCGACGGCCACCAGCCCCATCGCCGCGGCCGCCGTCCAGAACGTGGCCACGATGCCGTACGCCTGCGCGATCAGGCCGCCCAGCAGCGATCCGAGCGCCGCGCCGCCAAGGTCCATGAGTGCGTACGCGCCGGTCACCCGGCCGAACAGGGCCGACGGCACGGCGCGCTGGCGGATCGTGGTGATCACGACGCCCCAGACCACGGTGTGTATGCCGAAGACGACGATCATCGCCCCGGCGACCAGGGGTGCCGTCGTCGCCGCCAGGGTGGCGTGCAGCGCGACCTCGACAAGCAGTCCGATCCGCAGCAGGGTGCTCGCCCCGGCCCGGCGGAGCAGCCACGGCGCGGTGACCGTGCCGGCCAGGCCGCCCAGGGCGAACGCGGTGAGCAGCACGCCGTATCCGACGCCGGACAGGCCGAGTCGCTCCCGGCTGTACAGCACGAAGATCGCGAACGCGGCGCAGAAGACGAGGTTGCCGAACGCCATCGTCAGGGCGAGCGTGCGCAGCAGCCGGTGCGCCCACAGCCAGCGCACACCTTCGGCGATGTCCGTCCACAGCGACCGCCGTGCCGCGGCGACCGGCCCGTCCACCGAACCAGCGCCCGCCGGACCAGCCACCGCCCCAGCGGCAACCGGCCCGTCCACCGAACCAGCACCCGGCCCAGCGTCCACCGGCCGAGCCACCGGACCAGCCACCGGACCAGCCACCGAACCAGCGCCCGCCGGACCAGCGCCCACCGGCCGCCGCACCGACCGGATTCCGGCGATCAGCGCCGCGGAAGCCAGGAACGACGCGGCGTTGAGCCCGAACGGCAACGCCGCACCCATCACGAACAGCCAGGCCCCCAACGGCTTGGCGGCGAACTGGTTCGCCACCGTGAACGTCCCGGTCAGCAGCGAGTTCGCGGCCGGCAACCGCTCGACCGGCACGATCGCCGGCACGAACGAGGCCGACGCCGTGTCCACCAGGGTCTCGCCGACGCCCAGCAGGAACGACACGGCATAGATCAGGGGTACCGACGCCTCGCCGGTGGCCACCGCCACGGTCAGCACCGCCATGATCGTGGCGCGGCAGACGTTGACCGTGACGACCAGGCGCCGGCGGTCGACCCGGTCCGCCCACGCCCCGCTGATCAGGGCGAACAGCAGCCAGGGCAGTTGGGTGGCGAACGCCGCGCCGGCCACGGCGGCCGGGTCGGTGGTGAGCGACGCGACCAGCAGTGGACCGGCCACCATGGTCACGCCGTCGCCAAGGTTGGAGACCGCGGACGCGGTCCACAGTTTGGTGAAGTCCGCGCCGAGGCGCGCGGAAGTCAGGGCACGCAAAAGGAACTCCTCAAGCCTGGGAAGAAACGGTCGGACCGACCGCCCCGGGCGAGGAAGCGCTAACCGCGCAGTTACGCGGCGGGTCCTCGCGTCGAGGCGAAGACCGTCACCATGCCGAGGTGCATCACATCCCCCTTCTGAGGAGTGGATCAGGTCACGGTATCCGGTTCGCACGACGGTGGGTACCGCGGGATCGGCGGGCAATTGTCGCCGCCAGGTGGTATGACCATGGTCGACACGAGCGGACGGAGGTACCGGGTGCGCAAGCGCTCCCCGTGGCGGTATCCCGCCCGGATCGTGCCGATCGCGTTTCTCGGTGCGGTGGCCGTCGGCACCGCGCTGATGATGCTGCCCGCGGCGCGCGCCGACCCGGGGCACGCGCCGTTCGTGACCGCCCTGTTCACCGCCACCTCGGCGGTCTGCGTGACCGGCCTCGCGGTGGTCGACACCCCGACGTACTGGTCGACGTTCGGCCACGTGCTGATCACCGTGCTGTCGCAGATCGGCGGCTTCGGCATCATGACGCTGGCGACGCTGCTGGGCCTGCTGGTCTCGCGCCGGCTGGGGCTGCGCAGCCGGCTGATGGCGCAGACCGAGAGCAACGGGCTGTTCGACGGCAACGTGGGCGGCGTGCTGATCCGGGTCGCCCTGGTCATGCTCGTCACCGAGGGCGCCATCAGCGTGGTGCTCACGCTGCGGTTCTGGCTCGGGTACGACTACTCGTTCGGCCGCGCCGTCTGGGAGGCGGTCTTCCACGCGGTGCAGGCGTTCAACAACGTCGGCTTCGCGCTGTACCCGGACAGCCTGGTGCGCTTCGTCGGCGACTGGTGGATCTGCATGCCGCTGGCGCTGGGCGTGTTCACCGGGGCGATCGGCTTTCCGGTGCTGTTCGAGCTGGCCCGGGAGTGGCGCAAGCCGGGCTGCTGGTCCACCCACACCCGGCTCACCGTGTGGGGCACCGTGCTGCTCAGCTCGCTCGGCTTCCTGATCTTCCTGTCCTTCGAGTGGTCCAACCCGAACACGCTCGGCCCGCTCGGCACGCCCACCAAGGTGCTGGCCGCGTTCACCCAGGACATCATGACCCGGTCGGGCGGCTTCAACAGCATCGATCTGGGCAGCATGAACGCCGAGACGGTCGCGGTGACGAACGCGATGATGTTCATCGGCGGCGGCAGTGCCAGCACCGCGGGCGGCATCCGGGTGACCACGTTCCTGCTGCTGGCGTTCGTGATCTGGGCCGAGGTCCGGGGTGAGCCGGACGTGGTGATCAGCAAGCGGCGGATCGCCGAGGAGACGCAGCGGCAGGCGGTCACCGTGGCCCTGCTCGGCGTGGCGCTGGTCGCGTCCGGCACCCTGGGGCTGATCGCGCTGACCGACGACGTGCCGTTCGACCGGGCGCTGTTCGAGGTCACCTCCGCGTTCGCCACCACCGGTCTGAGCACCGGCATCACGCCGACACTGCCGCCGTCCGGGCAGATCCTGCTGACCGTCTTGATGTATGTCGGCCGGGTCGGCACGATCGCGGTGGGCACCGCGATCGCGCTGAACACCCGTCGCCGGTTGTACCGCTATCCCGAGGAGCGACCACTCGTTGGCTGACAAGGACAAGTACGCACGCGACGACAACGTCGTGGTGATCGGCCTGGGCCGGTTCGGCGGCGCGGTGGCGGAATCCCTGATGAACCTGGGCCACGAGGTGCTCGGCGTCGACGCCGACGCGCGCATCGTGCAGGACTGGGGCGACCGGCTCACCCACGTGGTGGAGGCGGACGCCACGGACACCGACACGCTGCGCCAGCTCGGCGTGCACGAGTTCGGCCGGGCCGTGGTGGGCATCGGGACGAACCTGGAGACCAGCGTGCTGACCGTCCTGACGCTGAACGAGATCGGCGTGCCGGAGATCTGGGCCAAGGCGACCAGCACCAAGCACGGGAAGATCCTGTCCCGGGTCGGCGCCCGCCACGTGATCTATCCGGAGTCGGAGATGGGCGAGCGGGTGGCGCATCTGATCACCGGCCGGATGCTGGACTACATCGAGTTCGACGACGGCTTCGCCATCGCCAAGGTGCGCGCGCCGAAGGACGCGGTGGGGCGGTCGCTGTCCGACATCGGCCTGCGCAGCAAGTGGGGGGTCACGGTGGTGGGCACCAAGCTGCCGGGTGAGGACTTCACGTACGCCCGTCCGGAGACGGTGGTGCCGGAGGGGTCGATCCTGATCGTGGCCGGCGACACCGCCAAGGTGGAGCACTTCGCCGCGAGCACCTAGGTTCAGACCGCGACGGAGAACCCGCCCGCCCGGCGGGGCTCCAGCTCCGACGGCTTCTCCAGCGGCCGCGCCGGCGGTGCGGTCGGCGGACGGGACGGCGCCGGGGTCGGCCGGACGGTCGGCGCTGCCGGGGCCGGCGGTGGCGAGGCGGGCGACTTGCGGACGGACGTCGTACCCCGTCGGGGTTTGGCTTTGGGCGGGCGGCGGCGGTCCGCCTGGGTCTCCGCCACCGGCACCGTGGCGGCGCCGAGGATCTCCGCCTCGCAGGGATGGCCGTCCAGGCGGAACGCGATCGGGAGCGGATTGCGGCTGCGGTACGCCCCGCGCAGCGTCATCGTCACGGACCGTCCGGCGGCCAGGTCACCGCTCCCCCGCACCACGATCCGGCGGCCCTTCTGGGTCACCGCGTCGGCCGGGCGGGTGAGGCGCTGGGTGCCCGGGTAGGCGAACTCCATCCGCCAGTCCTCCACCGCCTGCCCACCGGTGTTGACCAGGGTGAGCCGCGCCTCGAAGTCACTTCCGGTGTCCCGTTCCACCTGGTAGCGGACCTTGCAGGCGGCGCGGTGCAGGACCCCGGAGGCGGCGCCGGTTCCGGCCGCGGCGGCCTGGGCGGGACCGACCTCGGCGGGTTCCCGGTTGGACACCCAGGTCGCACCGACCACGGCGAGCAGGGTGCCGGTGAGCGCGACCGCCTGCACCCGGTGCCGGCCGGCGACCAGGGCCTCTCCGGCCCGGCCGCCGGTGAGCAGGTCGCGGGGGACGCGCCCGCCGACGAACAGGCCGCCGCCGAGCGGTTGCACGCCGCCCAGCCTTAGCGCGGCGGCCACCCGCAGCCCGAGGCGCAGGCGCATGGCCCGCCCGGGCACCGACGCGCTCAGCCGGCGCAGGACCCCGGCCGCCCGGTGCGACGCCAGGTCCCGCCCGGCCGCCCGGTCCGCCGGGAACCACGACGCCAGCCGCCCGCCCGGCGGCCGGTGCGCCGGCAGCAGCGAGGCCGGGGCGCGCACGGGTGCGTCGGCGATGATCGCCGGCAGGCCCACCACGGCGGCCAGCCGGTGCGCCACGTCCGCCGCGGCCGGCCGGTCGCCGGGGTCCTTGGCCAGGCAGCTCAGGCAGAGGTCGGCCACCCCGGCCGGCATCCCGGGCAGGGCCGGCACCGGTTCCGGGTCGGCGTACAGGTGGGCGCGCAGCGCCTCGGTGGTGTTCTCGGCCGGCCACGGCAGCCGGCCGGTGAGCGTGCGGTAGAGCAGCAGGCCCAGCGCGTACACGTCGGTGGCCGGCGACACCGGGCGGCCGCCGAGACGTTCCGGCGCCAGGTACGCGGGCGTGCCGAGCAGGCTGCCGTCCGGGGCGGCGTCACGCTGCCCGACCAGGGCCGAGATGCCGAAGTCGACCACCTTGGCACCGGCACTGGTGAGCATCACGTTGGCCGGTGTGACGTCGCGGTGCACGACGCCGCGGGCGTGCGCGGTGGCCAGCGCGGACGCCACCTCGGCGACCATGGTGACCGCGTCCCGCCAGGGCAGCGGCCCGTCGCGGTTCACCCGGGCGGCGACGGACTCGCCCTCGTTCAGTTCCATCACCACGTACGGCACGGTGAGCCGCTCGGACAGCGGGGATTCGCCGAAGTCGAAGATCCCGGTGATGTGCGGGTGGCACAGCCGGGCCGCGGCCAGCGCCTCCTGGCGGAGCCGGTCCCGGAACGTGTGGTCGCGGGCGAGTTGCGGGGTGAGCACCTTGACGGCGACCGCACGGCCGAGGATCTCGTCGTAGCCGCGCCAGACCACCGACATGCCGCCGGTGCCGAGCTTCTCGACGAGGCGGTAGCGGTCACCGATGCGCTGCGCGCTTCGCCACATCCGCCCCATAAGCCGATTGTGAGGGGAACTCTCGTCGCCGGGATGCCGCACCGGAAAACCCGTCCGGGCGGCGGCGGCGTTATGCGGCGCGGTGTGCCCGGACGGCCGGTTTCAGCCCTGCAGCAGCTGGTCCACCGGGGCGTAGTCGTCGGTCAGCACCCGGGCCCCGTCGATGAACCGGGTGAGGTCGGCACCGCTCAGCAGCGTCACCGGCTCGTCCACCAGGTCGAGGCGCTGGCGGATCTGGTCCAGCCGCAGCGGCGACCGGGACGCCACGATGACGAAGTTGGAGCCGGTCTCACCGGCCAGCGCGGCCGGCGGCGCCACCAGCGCGACGTGCGGGAACACGTCGGCCACGGTGGCCAGCTCGGCCCGGATGAACCGGTTCGGCGGGTAGTCGATGACGTTCTGCGCGTAGATGCCGTCGGCGCGCAGCACCCGGGAGATGTCCGCGGCCATCTCCCGGGTGGCCAGGTGCCACGGGACCACCAGGTGACCGAACGCGTCGCCGATTACCAGGTCGTACCCGCCGGTGGGCTCCTCGGCCACGTGGACCCGGGCGTCGCCGACCCGGACGCGCAGGTCCGGACCGGTACGCAGGCCGAGCAGTTCCCGGTCCAGCTCGACCAGTTCGCCGTCCAGCTCCAGCACCACCTGGTCACTGCCGGCCCGGGTGGTCCGCACGTACGTGGGCACCGTGAACCCGCCGCCGCCGATGTGCAGCGCGTCGATCGGGGTGCCGGGCAGCCGCACCATGTCGGTGATCGCGCCGAGCCACTGCGTGTACGCGAACTCCAGGTGCGTCGGGTCGTTCAGGTCGACGTACGAGTGCCGCGCCGAGTTCAGGATCAGCAACCGTCCGCCGGGCGCGTCGCGGTCGTTCGTGACCTGGGCGCAGTGGTACGCGGTCTCCACGTCGCACGGTGTCGGCGCCACCGCGCCCAGGCCGGCACCGGCCAGCCCCACGGTGGCCAGCACCGCCCGGGTGCGCGCCCGGCCGGGCAGGCTCGCCGCCGGGTCCTGCCGCCGCAGCCACCAGCCCAGTCCGAACCCGGCGACGGCCAGCACCGCGGCCAGCGTCAGCAGGATCCAGCTGCTCGGCATGGCGGCGACCACGACGAAGCCGGTGCCGAGCGTGGCGGTGATCGCGCCGAGCGTGCCGACGCTGGACAGCCGGCCCACCACCTGACCGGTCCGGCGCAGGTCACCGAGCTGCAGCTTGACCACCAGCGGACTGATCGCGGAGAGCAGGAACGCGGGCAGGAACACCGCCATCGCGGCGAGCAGCAGGACCGCGGGCGCGGCACCGCCGCGGAGCACCTCCCCGCCCCAGCGGACCAGCGGCAAGGTGACCGCGGTGCCGATCGCGGCGAGGATCAGCGCCGGAGCGAGCAGCAGGCGCGGGTCGAACCGGTCGGCGAGCCGGCCGCCGAGCCAGGTGCCGTACGCGATGGCGCCCAGCGCGATGCCGATCACCGAACTGCTCACCTGCAGCGTCACGCCGACGTACGGACCGACCAGGCGCAGCGCCACGATCTCGAGGACCAGGACGGCACCGCTGGCGAAGAAGACCAGGGCGGTGGCGAGCTTGTTCGGCAGGGCACGCGGGGGTTCGGTGGTGTCCATCGCCGGAAGAGTACCTATCCGGGTCCGGTCAGATGACGGACAGGTGCACGTGGTTCGTGTGGGTGGCGTTCGGGCCGCCGGACCCGCTGTACGAGGTCCAGCCGTTGCTCGGATGCCAGATCTGCCGGTACCAGATCACGTACAGCACGCCGAGCCGGTCGGCGTTCTTCACGTAGTACGCCGCCAGGTTGTTGCCGTACGTGCGGTCGCCGCCGGAGGCGTTGACGTTCTCGAAGCCGCCGGGTGCGGCGGAGTGGTCGCAGGCACGTCCCTTGGGATGTTCGCCGGAGGACCGCTGGCTGAAACAGGACGTGTACCGCTTGAAGCCGGCCGCGCGGGCCTGCTGGTAGGCGTGCAGCAGCCGCGGCGTGATGCAGCCGGACGTGGTCGGGTCGTTCACCGTGCAGGATTCCTTGGGCCAGGAGCCGTCGGAGTTGCGGGGCGCCCGCTTGGCCAGCGGTGAGTTGGCGTTGACGTAGCCGCCCGCGACCTGGCCGCCGCCGACGCTGGCCAGCGCCAGTTCGGCCTCCCTCTTCTTCTTGGCCAGCACGGTGACCTGCTTCTGCTGCTCCTTGACCTCCCGGTCGAGCGCGGTCTTGGCGCGGGTCTGGGTGTCCAGGGCCTGGCGGTAACGCACCAGCGTGCGGCCGTCGAGCTGGGCCATCATGTCCAGGTTCTGCGCGCGGTCCAGGAAGACGTCCGGGGTGCTGGCGTTCAGCAGCATCGACATGGCGTTGTACCGGCCCAGGCGGTAGGACCGGTTGGCGACCTCGGCGACCCGGACCTGCATCTGCTTCACGTCCAGCTGCGCGGCGACCAGCGCGGTCCGCAGCTTCTTCTGGCGCTTCCTGGAGTTCTCCAGGCGGTTCTTCGCCTCGATGTGGCCGCGGGCCGCGGACTCCAGGGCAGCGCGCAGCGTCTTGCTGCCGCCCTCCGGGTCGTCCGGCTCGGCCCCGGCCGGGGTTCCGGGCGCCACCGCCAACGCGGAAGCCGCAACGAGCAGAGCGACGGCAGCCGTCAGCCGTCTGAGAAGCGTCGCCGCCACGATCGACCTCCCAAGTCGTGAAGCGGTGGCGACTCTACCCGGCGGGCGCACCTGGATACAGCACGCTCAGGTCGCCGAATATCCACCGTCGACGAAGAGTGTTTGCCCGGTAACCGCAGCGCTCGCCGGGCCGGCCAGGAAAACGACACAACCGGCAAAATCCTCCGGTACGCCGTTCCGTCCGATCATCGTGCGGGCGGCGTGCCCCGCCGCCTTCTGAGGATCGGCGAAGACCGCCTCGGTCAGCGGCGTGTGCACCACCCCGGGCGCGACCGCGTTGCAGCACACGCCGCTCCGCGACCACGCCTCGGCCTGCGATCGGGTCAACGCCACCAGGCCCGCCTTGGACACGCCGTACGCGCCACTGTTGCCGTAGGCACGGAACGCCTGCTGCGAGACGACATTGATGATGCGCCCCCAGCCGCGCTCCGCCATCGCCGCGCCGAACGCCTGCCCGAGCAGGAACGGGGCGGTGAGGTTCGCGGCCAGGGTGACGTCCCAGTCGTCGTCGGTGAGCTGGTCCAGCGGCGGGCGCCGGTTCACCGCGGCCGCGTTGACCAGGACGTCCGGGGCGCCGTACCGGGAGATGCTGTCGATCGCGGCCGCGACACCGGCCCGGTCGGCGAGGTCCGCGGTGACCGCCGCCGCCTCCGCGCCGTGCCCGGCGAGTTCCGCCACCGTCTCCGCCAGCGGCCCGGCCCGCCGGGCCACCAGCACGACCCGCGCGCCGGCCCGCCCCAGCGCGACCGCCATGGCACGGCCGATCCCGGAACTGCCTCCGGTCACCACCGCGAGGCGCCCGCCCAACCCGAAAAGCCCATCAAGGTACGCCGACATGCGCACGAATCTAGGGGAACAGCGTCTCGTTCACGGTGTGCCACACGTCCGGATTGGACGCCACAAGAAGGCCACGTTCGCGGTCGGTGGGGCGGTACTCGCTGCCGTCCAGGTGCAGCACCGTGCCGCCGGCCTCGCGCAGGATCAGCGTGCCCGGCAGGTGGTCCCACGGCAGAATCCGCCAGAACAGTGCGAACTGCTGCTCGTCGGTGGCGACCGCGGGGTATTCGTACCCGGCGCAGTGGTGTCCCGCGCTGACGCCGGCGAACCGCGGATAGTTCGGCGCGGACCGCTCCCGCAGCTCGGCCGGGAGATATTTGTGCGCGACCACGCCGCGCAGCGCGGCCGGGCCGGGGTCGTCGGTCCGGGTCTTCACCCGGACCCCGTCGATGTACGCGCCGCTGCCGGCCTCGGCGACGGTCATCCGCTCGTCGACCACGTCCAGGATCCACGAGGCGGCCGGTTCGCCGTCCCGCAGCAGCGCCACCATCACCGCGAACGGGGTCTTGCCGGCGGCGAAGTTGTTGGTCCCGTCGACCGGGTCCACGATCCACACCGCGCCGCGGTCACCGACCCGCTGCAGCACCTCGGGGTCGGCGGCCACGGCCTCCTCGCCGACCACCTGTGAGCCGGGCAGCAGGGCGGTCAGGCCACGGGTCAGCGCGCGTTCGGACTCCTGGTCGGCGATGGTGACCATGTCACCCGGGGACTTCTGCTCCACCTCGTCGTCCCGCAACCGCCGGAAGCGCGGCAGCACGATGGTGGCCGCCACCTCCCGGATCAGATCGGCTACCTGGTCAAGCACGGGGCGGCAGTTTCACGACGCTGACGAAGAACTCGTCGATCTGCCGGATCACCGCGATGAAGCGCTCGAAATCCACCGGCTTGGTGACGTACGCGTTGGCGTGCAGCTGGTAGCTGCGCAGGATGTCCTCGTCGGCCGCCGACGTGGTGAGCACCACCACCGGGATGCGGCCCAGGTCCTCGTCCTGCTTGATCTCCTCGAGCACCTCCCGGCCGTCGCGCCGCGGCAGGTTGAGGTCGAGCAGGATCAGGTCGGGGCGGACCGAGTCCGCGTACCGGCCCTCGCGACGCAGGTACGCCAGCGCCTCGGCACCGTCGGACACCACGTTCAGGCGGTTGCGTACCTTGTGCTCCTCGAACGCCTCCTGGGTCATGAGCACGTCGCCCGGGTCGTCCTCGATCAGCAGCACCTCGATCGGCGTGCCGTCCTGGCGTGTCGCTCCGGTCACGTGGTGACCTCCTTCAGGGGTTCCTTCGCCGGGATGCCGGCCAGCAGCGGGAGGGTGAAGTAGATCGACGTGCCCTCGTCGACGTCCAGGTCCAGCCAGATCCGGCCGCCATGGTATTCGACGATCTTCTTGACGATCGCCAGGCCGATGCCGGTGCCCTCGTACGCGTCCCGGGCGTGCAGCCGCTGGAAGATGACGAACACCTTGTCCGCGAACTCCGACTCGATGCCGATGCCGTTGTCCCGGACGTTGATCTGCCACTCCTCGCCGACCTGCCCCGCGCTGATCCGGATCCGCGGCGGCACGCCGGGCCGGCGGAACTTGAGCGAGTTGCCGATCAGGTTGACGAACAGCGTGGTGAGCAGCGGCTCCTCGCCCTCCACGGTGGGCAGGTCGGACCAGACGATCTCGGCGTCGTCGCCGGCCCGCGGTTCCAGCTGGCTCTTCACCTCGGACAGCACCCGGTCCAGGTCGACGTCGGTGAAGCCGCTGGTGAGCCGGCCGATCCGGGAGAACGCCAGCAGGTCGTTGATGAGCCGCTGCATGCGCTGCGCACCGTCGACCGCGAAGGCGATGTACTGGTCGGCGCGCTCGTCCATCTGGCCGGCGTACCGGCGCTGCAGCAGCTGGCAGAAGCTGGCCACCTTGCGCAGCGGCTCCTGCAGGTCGTGCGAGGCGACGTAGGCGAACTGTTCCAGGTCGCGGTTCGACCGGACCAGTTCCTCGGCCTGCGTCTTGAGCTGGTCGTTGACCCACTCGACCTGGGCCCGGGCCGCGCGCACCTCGCTCAGCTCCGCGGCGATCTGTTTACGCATCCCGTCCACGTCCTCGGCCAGGCGCGCCAGCTCGGGCGACCCCTCGCTGGCGATCCGCCGGTCGTACGCGCCGCCGGCCACCTCGCGGACCTGCTCGGCCAGTTCCAGCACCGGGCGGCTGACCATCCGGTCCAGCAGCAGCATCAGCGCCGCACCGGCCAGCACCACGATGGCGGCCGCCGCGATCTCGATGGCGACCAGCGTGCCGGCGGTGCTCTCGGCGACCCGCGCGGACCTGGTGCGGATCACCATGATCTCGTCCTGCAGGTGGTTGATGGCGGCCCGGACCCCGTTGAACTCGGTGGTGCTGGCCGCCTCGATCAGCGACCGGCCGGCCTCCGGGCCCCGGGTGCGGACCGCGGCCTGCACCGGTTCGGCGACGGCCGCCCGCCACCGGTCGGCGCGCACCCGGACGTCCGCCAGGGCCGCCCGGATGTCCCGGTCACCGGCACCGAGCAGGTCCTCGATCTCGCGCAGGTAGCGGTCCTCGGCCGCCCGCCCGGACCGGTACGGCTGGAGGTTCGCCTCCCGTCCGCTGATCGCGAACCCGCGGATGCCGGTCTCCTGGTCCACCATCGCGGTGTTCAGGCTCTCCCCGGCGGCCCGCATCGGCCCGGTCTTGTAGAGGATGGTGTCCAGGTGCTCGTTGCTCTCCGCCGCGGTGAACGCCGCGAACACGCCCAGCATGGTGAGCAGCACACCGACCGTGGCGCAGAGCGCCGCGACCCGCCGGCGCAGCGTCCAGGTGCGCAGGCTCAGCGGGTTCACCGGCCGCCGCCGCGGGCGATCAGCAGCATCGCGACGTCGTCCGCGAGCGGGCCGCCGTTGCCCTGCTCGGCGCGGCCGACCAGCCAGGCCGGCAGCCCGTCCAGCGGCATGCCGCGGCCCTCCGGTTCGTCGAGCAGCCCGCACAGGCCGTCCACGTCGAGGCGTTCTTTGCCCACACCGGTGTGGCCCTCGATCAGCCCGTCGGTGTACATCAGCAGGGACCAGTCATCGGCCGGGAACTCCACGTCGGTGGCGGGGGTGGGGGTGGGTCGTACGCCGAGCACGATGCCGGTGCGCGCGTTGACCGGGGCGGCGCGGCCCTGAGCCAGCACGACCGGCGGCGGATGGCCGGCGAGCCGGACGGTGGCCCGGTCGGCCGCCAGGTCCAGCACCACGAACGCCACGGTGGCGAACACCTCGCGGGCCCGGCGTTCGGTCATCAGCACCTGTTCGAGCGCGGGCAGGATGCGGTCGTCCGGCACGCCGGCCAGCACCAGGGCACGCCAGGCGACCCGGAGTTCGACGCCGAGCGCGGCCTCGTCCACGCTGTGCCCGCAGACGTCGCCCACGATGACGTGCAGCCGGTCCTCGCCGACCTGGACGACGTCGAAGAAGTCGCCGCCGAGCAGGCCGAGCGCCCGGCCGGGCCGGTAGAACGTGTGCACCGCGACCCGGGTGGTGTCCATCAGCGGCTGGGGCAGCAGACCGCGTTCCAGGCGGGCCGACTCGTCCTGGCGCAGTTCCACCTCGCGCAGCCGGCGGGCGTTCTCGTCGGATCGCTTGCGCTCCACCGCGTACCGCAGGGCCCGGACCAGGAGCACGCCGTCCACCTGGCCCTTGACCAGGTAGTCCTGGGCCCCTTCGGCCACCGCGGCGACGCCCAGGTGCTCGTCGGAGCGTCCGGTCAGCACGCAGACCG
The DNA here is from genome assembly GCF_020216025.1 of Jidongwangia harbinensis. Classification (GTDB taxonomy): domain Bacteria; phylum Actinomycetota; class Actinomycetes; order Mycobacteriales; family Micromonosporaceae; genus Actinoplanes; species Actinoplanes harbinensis. The sequence continues at coordinate 147,780 of NZ_JAIWNC010000005.1, forward strand.
CGGCGCTGCCGGCCATGGCCAGCAACCGGCGCAGCCCGTCGATGCCCTCGGCGTCCGGCAGCCCGAGATCGAGCAGCACGCACTGGACGCCGGTCATGCTGGTGGCGGCCTCCCGCATGCTGGTGGCGATGGTCAGCTCGAACGGCGCCTCGGCCTCGCTCAGCAGTTCGCGTACCAGAAAGGCGTCGCCCTCGTCGTCCTCGACCAGCAGGACGCGCAGGCGCTCGGGCGCCGCGCCGGCCCCCGGGTACGTCCGGGGCGCGACCGACCGTTCAGTCATGCCGATACCCCACTCGACTGTTCCGGGCGTGACCCGCTGATCGTGTACCAACCCGCGCGGGCGCACAACACCGACCACCCGTCCGGCGATCATGTGGAGCGAACCTCATGTTCCCGGACCCGGGACGTCGTCGCCGTGTGCGTCCGCGATCCGCCGCGCGTGCTGGGCGATCACCTGGCCGAGGATGCCGTGCAGCCGCCCGCAGTCCTGGCAGTGCAGGTTCTCGTCGAGCCGGTGGCCACCGCAGTTGGTGCACCTCCCGCGGTCGTCCGGGTCGTGGTAGGCGACCAGCGCACGGCACATCGCCCGGACGACGTGATCACTCATCGGGTACACGCCCTCACCGAGCGCGGTGCGGACTCCGACCACGGCCACCGGGGCGGCGTCCGGCGCGGGGTCGTACTGTCCGACCCGGGCGATGAACTCCGCCACCACGGCGGCTGGATCGAGCGGCACGGTCACGCGTCAACGCTATGCCACCGGCCGGACCGCGCTGCCGGGTACCCGGCGCTCAGCATCATGGTGTGCAGTCGGCGGCCCAGGGGCCGCTCGACGTAGTGGTGCACCAGCCAGGCCAGGCCGAGCATCAGCACGGTGGTGGCCGCGACGGCCTGCCACACCGGGATCGGGGTGTGCCGGTACGCCGCCCGGATGATCGTGTGACCGATCTGCGCGTGCAGCAGATACAACGGGTACGTCAGCGCGCCGGCCGCCGTCAGCCGGCGCCAGCTGATCCGGTCGGTGCGGCCGAGCGCCACCATCAGCAGCACCAGATAGCACAGCGTGATGATCACCAGGCCCGGCCAGCCCGGGACCGGGAACCCCGCGTTGACCTCGGCCATCCGGTCCTCGACCCGGGACAGGCAGACCAGCCAGGCGAAACCGGTGATGCCGCAGAGCAGCGGGGTGGGACCGAACCGGTGGATCAGGTAGAGCGCGATGCCCCCGATGAAGTACGGCGCGTAGTCACTGATCGTCAGCGCCTCGAGGATCGGGCTCTGCAGCGAGGGCACCAGCACCGCCACCGTCATCCATCCGGCGCACAGCAGCACGGCCCGCCGGTACGTCAGCCCCCGGATCAGCACCACGGCCATGATCAGGTAGAACTTCAGCTCCACCAGGAGGGTCCAGTACACGCCGTCGACCGCCGGGTGGCCGAGCGGCTGCTGCAGCATGGTCCAGTTGATCATGATGTCGACGACGGTCGGCCGCTCCGGGTCGCCCACCCCGCCGGTGAGCGGGAACGCGAGTGCCACGGCGCCGGTGAGCAGGACCGCCGCCCAGTACGCCGGGTACAGCCGGCTCACCCGGGACGCGAAGAACTGCCCGAGCGTCCGGCCCCAGCTGCTCCGGCAGATCACGAATCCGCTGATCAGGAAGAACAGCTCCACGCCGAGGAAGCCGTAGACCGTGACGTGCACGGTCCGCGGCAGGAAGTACTCCGGCAGCCGGACCCCGTCGATCCGCCACGCGACCGTGTAGTGGTAGGCCAGGACGGCGAGGGCCGCGACGAGGCGGAGGCCGTCCAGCACCGCCAGCCGGGACCGGGACGGTTCCACTCAGATCCCGGTGAGCTTGATCGCGTACACGTCGGCCTGGGCCGTCATGTCGAACCGGACGCTCACCACGCCCGACCTGGTCAGGGCGAACTCGTAGTCACGGACCACGCCGTCGTCCGAGCAGGCCACGGTGTCCTGGTGCTGGACCGCGCCCAGGTACACGATCTTCAGGGGCAGCGGCGCCGACCCGAGGCAGCCCACGCTGAGCCGGTAGCGGCCCTGCGCGACGTCGGCGAACACCGGTTCCGCGTTGCTCGCCACCAGGTTCACGTGGGTCGCGCCGGGCACCAGGCTGCCGGCGACCGACACGGACTGGTTGATCGACTCGCTCGGCGACGCGGCCGGCACCTGGTCCCGATCGGGTCCACGTTGCGTGCCGGCGAACGTCGCGCCCGCGGCCAGGATCAAGGCCGCGGCCGTCCCCGTCACCATCGACGTGGCGACCCGGCGCCGGCGGACCGTCTGGTGCGCGGCCACGGCGCCGGGCGCCTGCACCTGCGGGATCGCCCGGCCGCGCAGGTCCGCGAAGAGCGGGGTGAACTCGTCAGGCACGGGGAACCTCCGGGTGGTCCGGACGCAGCTGGGCGGCGAGGCCGGTACGGCCCCGGTGCAACCACGACTTGACGGTGCCGACCGCGACGTTCTCCCGGTCGGCGATCTCGGCGATGCTCAGGTCGCCCAGGTAGTGCAGCACCATCGCGCGGCGCTGGGTGGCCGGCAGCGTGGCCAGCGCGTCCACCAGCGCCACCCGGTCCGTGTTCGGCCCGTCGACCTGCGGCTCCTGGCGGCGTTGCCGGCGCAGGAACGACATCGCGGTCCGCGAGCGCCGCCAGCGGCTGACCGCGAGGTTCCACGCCACCCGGCGCACCCAGGCCACCGGGTCGTCGTACCGCGACACCGAGGACCAGCGGCGCAGCGCCCGGCAGAACGCCTCCTGCACGACGTCCTGGGCCTCCTGCAGGTCGCCGAAGTACGCGTACAGCTGCACCGTCAGGTCGGCGTACTGGGCGGCGTAGACCTCGTCGAAGCTCGTGGGGGAATCGGCCGCCGGCATCGTCGGCCCCCTTCCCCTCCGTGCGCTCTCCGTGGTGCTCGTCATGCGCACTACACGTCGTACCGGCAAGGAAGGTTGCACACACGATTGAATGAGGCCATGCCTACCGCGGCCGACAGCGCCCTCGTCCGTCCCCGGCGCCGCCTGGTGGCCGCGCTGGCCGCCACCGTGCTGCTGGCGCTCGCCGGAGCGGCGGCCCTGGCCGCGGTGCGCCCGCCGGCCGCACGCGACGCCGGCGCGCCGGCCGGCGAGTTCAGCGCGGCCCGCGCGTTCGAACAGGTCCGCACGATCGCCACCGAGCCGCACGTGGCGGGCAGCGCGGCCAACGACCGGGTACGCGACCATCTGCGTACCGTGCTGCGCGGTCTCGGTCTCGACCCGCAGGTGCAGGACACCGTCTCGGTCCAGGGGGCCGACCTGTCCGCCAGCGCCGGCGGCGTCGGGCTGGCCCGGGTACGCAACGTGGTCGCCCGGATTCCCGGCAGCGCGCCCACCGGCCGGGTGTTCCTGGTGGCCCACTACGACTCGGCGCAGACCGGGCCGGGCGCCAACGACGACGCGGCCGGCACCTCGGCCCTGCTGGAGACGGCCCGCGCGCTCAGCACCGGGCCCCGGCCACGCAACGACGTGGTGCTGGTGTTCACCGACGCCGAGGAGGCCTGCCTGTGCGGCGCCAAGGCGTTCGTCGACCAGCACCCGCTGGCCCGGGGCGGCGGCGTGGTGCTCAACGTGGAGGCGCGCGGCAGCCGCGGGCCGGCGATCATGTTCGAGACGTCGCGCGACAACGCCGGGCTGGTCGGTACGTACGCGGACGTGCCCGCCCCGGTCGGCACCTCGTTCGCCGTCGAGGTGTACCGGCTGCTGCCCAACGACACCGACTTCACGCCGTTCCGGGAGGCCGGTTTCGCGGGACTGAACACGGCGTACATCGACGGGTCCGCGGTCTATCACGCGCCCACCGACGTGCCGTCCGCCATGGACACCGACAGCCTGCAGCACCACGGCGACAATCTGCTGTCGCTGACCCGGTCGTTCGGTGGCCGCGACCTGGCGACGGTGGACGCCGGCGGGGACGCCACCTACTTCCCGGTGCCCGGCCTGCTGGTGCACTACCCGGGCGCGCTGACCTGGCCGCTGGCCGGCCTGGCGGTGCTGGCCGTGCTGGTGCTGGCCGGCCTGGTCCGGCGCCGCGGGATGGCCGGCGCCGGGCGGCTGGCCGGCGGCTTCCTGCTCGCCCTGGTACCGATGGTCGCCGCGCCGGTGCTCGCCCAGGTGCTGTGGTGGCTGCTCGGCCGGATCCGGCCCGGCTACGGGCAACTGCCCATCGATCCGTACCGCCCGCTCTGGTTCCGGCTGGCCGTGGTGGCCCTGACCGCGGCCGTGGTGTTCGCCTGGTACGCCCTGCTCCGCCGCCGGATCACCCCGGTGGCGCTGGCCGTGGGCGGCCTGGGCTGGCTGGCCGTGCTCGCCCTGGCGCTGGCCGCGTTCGCGCCGGGCGGCTCCTACCTGGCCGCGCTGCCGGCACTGGCCGGCGCGCTCGCCGGGCTCGCCGCGATCGCGGGGCGCGGCGGCTGGGGCGCGGTCCTCGCGGTCACCGCGGGCGGCGCCGTGGCCCTGCTGGTCCTGGCGCCCACCGTGGTCATGCTGTTCCCGGCGCTCGGGCTGAATCTGGCCGGAGCCGGCGCGTTCCTCACCGTGCTGCTCGGGCTCGCCCTGCTGCCGGTGATCGACCTGTGGCATCCGGCGGCCGGCGGCCGGCGCGGCCTGGCGGTGCTACGGGCCCGCCGGGCCGGTGCGCTGCCCACCCTGGTCGCGGCGCTGGCCGTGGTCGGGTGCGCCGCGACCGGCCTGGCCGTGGACCGGTTCGACGCGGCCCATCCGTCGCTCACCCACCTGATGTACGCGCTGGACGCCGACACCGGCCGGGCGCAGTGGCTGAGCGGGGAACGCACGCTGCACCGGTGGACCGCGCAGTACGTCGGCGGCGCGCCGGGCCGGGTCACCGACGTCCTGCCGGCGTTCGGCGACGAGAAGGTGCGCACCCGGGCCGCGGAGCCGGCGGCGACGCTCCCCGCGCCGACCGTGACCGTGCTGAGCGACACCCGGTCGGGCGCCAGCCGCACGGTGCGCGTGCGGCTGGCGCCCCAGCGCCCGGTCCGGCTGGTCGCGTTGCACGTGGGCGCGGACACCCCGGTCACCGCGGCCACCGTGGGCGGGCGACCGGTGCCCACCGACCGGACCGCGGGCGGGCCGTGGGGGTTCGGCTTCGTCTTCCATGCGCCGCCGCCGGCCGGCGTCGAGGCGGTGCTCACGGTGCGGGCCGCCGGGCCGGTCCGGCTGCGGGCGATGGACGGCAGCGACGGCCTGGGCGCCCTCCCCGGTTTCCGGCCCCGCCCGGCCGACGTGGGCGTCCTCGGCTCACACACCTCCGAGCTGGTGGCGGTGGCCCGGACGTACCCGGTCTAGAGGGCCGCGGCGCTTCGTCAGGACTTGCGGGGGGAGACGAAGATGATGTTCGTGCACATCTCGTCGCTGGTGCCGTCGCCCCACACCACGTAGCGGGGCGGCAGCTTCTTCAGCTGGGGCAGTTGTTTGCGCAGCCCCGCGTCGTGCGTACACGTCGCCCGCAGCGTGTCCCCCGGACCGATGTCCACCGGCGACGGCAGCTTGATCAGCCGCTGGGCGTCGAAGTCGAACTTCGGTACGTCCAGCAGGACCCTGGCCTTCGGCGTACCCGGGTTGAGTTCGAGCTTGATGGACCGCCCGAGATAGTGCATGTGGCTGTAACCGCCGTACAGCGTCGCCGGCTCCTCCACCTCCTCGTCGCAGGTCTGGGTGTTACCGGGCTTCGGCTTGCCGCCCGGGGTGCACTCCTCCACCTGACGGTCCGCCATGGTGCCGACGTCCTCCCCGAACCGCTTCGTCACGTCCGCGATCGAGGCCGCCCGGTCGCAGAGCGGTCCCGACTCGTCGGCGGTGCAGGGCAGCTCGGTCGGTGCGTCGAGCGTCCACGTTTCGAGTGCCCGGGTCTTGGGCGTGCCGTCCTTCAGCCGCAGCCGCACCGCCGAGCGGTCCGGCTCGGCCGGCTTGCCGTCGAGCGCGAGCAGGTTGTAGTGGGTCTGCAGGATGAGCAGGCTGCCCGGCCCCACCTTGTGGCCGACGTCCTGGTCGAACAGGTCCTCCGGGCCGCCCGGGAACCAGGAGTTCACCCACGTCGCGGTCTCCTGTTCCCACTCGTAGCCGGGGACGCCGGTCCCGCCGAAACACTGCCAGCCGACACCGGGGGTCTTCGCGTCGTGCTCGCGCGCCGCGGCAGCGCCCTTCGCCGGCACCGCGTACACGTTGGCGTGGTGCGCGATGGCGACGTTCGACGGTGTGAACAGGGTCCCGGTCAGGAACTGCGTCTTGGTCAGGCCCGGATCGATGATCTGGCACCGGTACTCGTCCGAGCCGCCACCCTCCGGGGGTGCGGGCGCGTAGGCCTCGGGCACCTTCAGGTCGACGAACCGCTCGCCGGCGCGCAGCGGCTGCTGTGGAGCCGGCGCCGCGCCCGCGTGCGCGCTGTGCGAGCCGGGCGCAGCGGGCGCCGGACTCTTGTCGGCATCTGATCCGCAGGCGGCGACGGCAGTGAACGCCGTCGCCAGCGCCATGGTGGCCGCTCCGAACTTCCACGCCGGTCCGGACGGCCTTGCGTTGACTGCCATCGATAGCCTCCTGCATACGGGTTACGTCGCTTGTCCGATGCATATGCCTATCGAGCGAATCTGAGACGACCGTTAAAACAGCACTCAGGCCGGTTGGTCGAACCGCCTGCCGTCAATCACCGACCGCGCAACAGCGACTAGCGCCGGCGCCGGCCGCGGTCCTGGCCGGAGGCGAACCGGAAGTGGATGAAGAGCCGGCCCCAGTTGTCGCCGTCCTTCTCCACCCGGTGGTAGAGCTGCTTGATCTCCTTCTGGTCCAGGAAGCGCAGCACCTTCTTCTTCAGCTGCCCGCTGCCCTTGCCCGGGATGATCTCGACGAGCGTGGCCTTCTTCTCGATCGCCTCGTCGATGATGCCGCGCAGCGCCTTGTCGATCTCGGTGCCCTTGTTGAAGATGTCGTGCAGGTCCAGCTTCAGCTTCACCGCGCGATCCTATGCGTCACTGCGCCCCGCCCGCGTCGGCGCCGGACTTTCCCAGCCAGGCCTCGGCCCGGCGGACCGCCTCGGCGTAGTCGTCGTCCCGCTTCATCGCCGCGGCCAGCCGCAGGTGCGGCAACGCCTCCCGGAACCGGCCGCCGCGCTCCAGCGTGCGGCCGAGCACGTGATGCGCGTAGTGGTCGGACGGGTCGCGCTCGATCAGCGCCCGTAACTGCGCCTCGGCACCGGCCAGCTGCGCCGAGTTGAAGTACGCCCGGGCCAGCAACTGCCGGACCGCGGTGTTGTCCGGTTCGGCCTCGACAATCGGTTCGAGCAGCCGGGCGGCGCCCAGCGGATCGCCCGACTCGAAGAACATGGTCGCTCTGCGGTAATCCCCGAGAAGATCCACGAACACGCTCCCCACGCTCGCGTCGCCGACAAGGTTCCACGCTGGCACAACATCGACCGATCGGCGAGTGTTCCGTCTCCCCAGCTTCCTGACAATTCCCCGCATATTGCAACCGTGGCGGCGGAGAATGCCGTTGTGGGGGACTTTCCGGGTCATCTGGTCCAAGCGCCCGAACGACACCGGTACGGGCCGGTCAAGGCCGCCGTCATCGGCGTCGTCACGCTCGCCATGTGCCTGACCCTGGCCGGCGCGACCCCGATGCCGGTGGAGACCACCCCGGACATCGCCGTGGCCGGTCTGGAGGGCATCGCGCCGCCGCCGGACGAGCCGTCGTGGGCGCCCGCGCACCGGCGCGTGGCCGGCCTCGACACGCTCGCCACCGCCGCGGACGGCCGGCTGGCCCTGCATACCGTGAGCGGCGACGCGACCTTCCTGCCCGGCATCAACCTGGGCAGCACCACGCCTGGACACCAGCCAGGTGAGCTGTCCGTCGGCGCCGAGCAGTACCGTGCCTGGTTCGCCGCGATGGGCTGGCTCGGCATCCGGGTGCTGCGGATCTACACCATCCACCCGCCGGCGTTCTACCGGGAACTGGCCGCCTACAACCGGGCCAACCCGGCCCGCCCGCTGTACCTGATGCACGGCGTCTACCTGCCCGACGAGTCGTACGTGACCAAGGGCGACCTCTACGACGCCGCGGTCACCACGGCGTTCCGGCAGGAGTTGCGGGACGCCGTGGCCGCCGCGACCGGCACGCTGCGCCGGGCCGAGATGCGCGGCCGGGCCAGCGGCGCCTGGGACACCGACGTGACGCCGTGGCTGGCCGGCTGGATCATCGGCGTCGAGTGGGACCCGGACGCGACCCACCGGTCCGACCGGCGCAACGTCCGCGCCCCGGCCGTCGCCGGCCGGTACTTCCGGAGCACCGCCGCCGCCAGCCCCACCGAACGGTGGCTGGCCGCCCGGATGGACGAGCTGGCGACGGCGGTGGCCGAGCGCGGGCTCAGCCACCCGATCGCGTTCGTCAACTGGCCCACCACCGACCCGCTGCGGCACCCCGACGAACCACTCGCGCAGGAGGACCTGGTCGGGGTGGACGCCAACCACGTCCTGCCCACCGCGCGCTGGCCGGGAGGCACGTTCGCCAGCTACCACGCCTACCCCTACTACCCGGACTTCCAGCGGCACGAGCCCGCGCTGCGCGACTTCCGGTACGCCGGCCGCGCCGACCCGTACGCCGGCTATCTGACCGCCCTGCGCCGGCACCACGGCGACCTGCCCACGGTGGTGACCGAGTTCGGCGTGCCGTCGTCCATCGGGTCCGCGCACCACGGCCCGCTCGGCCGCTCCCAGGGTGACCACAGCGAGCGGGACGCGATGCGGATCGACGCCGAGATGCTGCAGCTGATCAAGGACCAGGGGCTGTCCGGCGGTTTCCTGTTCGGGTGGGCCGACGAGTGGTTCAAGTTCACCTGGAACACGATCGGCCACCAGGACCCGGAGCGCCGCCAGCTGTGGCACGACGTGTTCACCAACGAGCAGCACTTCGGCCTGCTCGCGATGGATCCGGCCGGGCAGCCGGAGGCACCCGCCGACTTCCGGTACGACACCGCCGGCGGCTGGCCGGCCCGCCGGGTCACCGGCCGCGTCGACGAGTCGTACGTGCATCTCCGGATCGGCCTGGGCGACGCCCCGCCCGGCGCCCTGACGCTCGGCTTCGACGTGCTGCCGGCCATGACCGGGCCGCCGCCGCCCGGCTCCGGCGACGGGCGGGCCGACGCGGCGCTGCGGCTCGACCTGGTGGGCCGGACCGGGCAGGCGTACCTGCGTGACCAGCTCGACCCGATGCCGCTGGACTACCGGGTACCGGCCACGCTGCGCGGAGCGGCGGTGACCGGCTGGAAACCGTTCGAGCTGATCGTCAACCGCGACCTGGTCGTGCCCACCACCGGGCAGCGGCTGCCGGTGGAGATCCAGAACGCCGGTGCGCTGCGGTACGGCGACCCGGCCGACGACAGCCGCGCGCTGTGGTGGCACGACGGCGAGGACGTCGTGGTCCGGGTGCCCTGGGCGATGCTCGGGTTCGCCGATCCGTCCTCGCACCGGGTCGGCGTGCCGCAGTCCACCACGGCCCGGGTCGCCACGCTCGCCACCCGGGTCAGCCCGGGCATCGGCGTGGTCCTGTCCGCCTCCGGCACCGACCAGTTCACCGGCGACGTCACCTGGGAGAACTGGAACCGGCCGTACTGGACCGAACGCCTCAAGTACGGCGCCGGGCAGTTCCGCGACGCGGCCTTCGCGGTGGCCCGGCGATAGCGGGCGCGGCGCCCACAGCTGGTACACAGGAAGCGGAAAGCCGACGCAAAGCCGGGCCCGCGACAGTGGGAGCATGACGATGGCGAACGCCGAGACCGGCAGCGAGATCCGCCGTCCCGACGGCACCCCGGTCCGGGTCCTGGTGGTGGACGACGAAGCGACCCTGGCCGAGCTGCTGTCGATGGCCCTGCGCTACGAGGGCTGGGAGGTACGCAGCGCGCCCGACGGGCTCACCGCCGTGCGGACCGCCCGGGACTTCCGGCCGGACGCCGTCGTGCTGGACATGATGCTGCCCGACATCGACGGGCTCGAGGTGCTCCGCCGGCTGCGCGGCGAGACACCGGACGTACCGGTGCTGTTCCTGACCGCCAAGGACTCGGTGGAGGACCGGATCACCGGGCTCACCGCGGGCGGGGACGACTACGTCACCAAGCCGTTCAGCCTGGAGGAGGTGGTCGCCCGGCTGCGCGGGCTGATGCGGCGGACCGGCCGCTCGGCGATGCGGACCGGGTCCCAGCTGGTGGTCGGCGACCTCACGCTGGACGAGGACAGCCATGAGGTACGCCGCGGCGACACCCTGGTCCCGCTCACCGCCACGGAGTTCGAGCTGCTGCGGTACCTGATGCGTAACCCGCGCCGGGTGCTCAGCAAGAGCCAGATCCTGGACCGGGTGTGGAACTACGACTTCGGTGGCCAGGCCAACGTGGTGGAGCTGTACATCTCGTACCTGCGGAAGAAGATCGACGCCGGCCGCACCCCGATGATCCACACGATGCGCGGGGCCGGTTATGTCCTCAAGCCCGCCGACTGAGGCGCCGGCGACACCCGCCCGGCGCGGGCCGGGCGGGTGGTCGCTGCGTACCCGCCTGGTCGCCGTCATCATCGGCCTGCTGTCGGTGCTCGGCCTGGTCGTCGGCGGCACCGCCGAGATCTACCTGCATGCCTCCCTGTACGACCGCCTCAACGCCCAGCTGGCGGAGATGGCCCAGCGCGTCACCGGCGGCCCCGGGTCCAGGCCCGGACCGTGGCCCGGCCGGCCCGTGCTCGCCGACTCCCCGCCGCCCGGGGTGCCGCCCGGTTCGGTGGTCCTGACCAGGATTGACACCGGCGATCCGGACACCGCCGTACTGATCGGTGGCCTGGTGGTGTTCCGGCCGGGCGACACCGACCCGGTGGGCTCCGGGCCACAGCCCCGCCTGGACTACGAGACCCTTTCCGACGCCGCGGTCGCCACGCTGGCCGCGGTGCCGCCCGGCGCCCGGCCCGTCGACGTGGACCTCGGCACCGGCGTCGGCGACTACCGGGTGGTCGCCGGCACCGGCGCACGCGGCGCCGTCGTGGTGGTCGGGCTGCCGTTGGCCGAGACCCAGAAGACGCTCCTCCAGGCCGCCGCGGTCACCGGCGGGGTGGTGCTGCTGGCGCTGCTGGTGGCCGGCTGGGCGGGGGCGGTGATCGTCCGCCGTACGCTCGCGCCGCTGGAACGGGTGGCCGCCACCGCGACCCGCGTCTCGGAACTGCGCCTGGACCGCGGCGAGGTCGATCTCGCCCAGCGGGTGCCGGAACCCGACGCCGACGCGCGCACCGAGGTCGGCCAGGTCGGCGCCGCGCTGAACCGCATGCTGGACCACGTCGGCAGCGCACTCGCCGCCCGCCACCGGAGCGAGACCCAGGTACGCCAGTTCGTCGCGGACGCCAGCCACGAGTTGCGCACCCCGCTGGCTGCGATCCGGGGGTACGCCGAACTGAGCCGGCGCAGCCGCCGCCCGGTCCCGGACGAGGTGGCGCACGTGCTGCGGCGCGTCGAGTCCGAGGCACACCGGATGACCACGCTGGTCGAGGACATGCTGCTGCTCGCCCGGCTGGACGCCGGCCGCCCGCTCGCCCACGAGCCGGTGGACCTGACCATGCTGACGGTGGACGCGGTCAGCGACGCCCATGCCGCCGGGCCGCGACACGACTGGCAGCTCGCCCTGCCCGAGGACCCGGTGGTGGTGGTCGGCGACGGCGCGCGGCTGCATCAGGTGCTGGCCAACCTGCTGGCCAACGCGCGCACCCACACGCCCGACGGCACCACGGTCACGGTGGGCGTACGCGCCGACGGCGACGTCGCCCTGCTCACCGTCACCGACGCCGGCCCGGGCATCCCGGCACCGCTGCTGCCGCACGTGTTCGAACGGTTCGCCCGCGGCGACGGCTCCCGATCGCGGTCGGCCGGCAGCACCGGGCTGGGCCTGTCGATCGTGCACGCGGTGGTCAGCGCGCACGGCGGGACGGTGTCGGTCGACTCCGCGCCCGGGCACACCGAGTTCCTGGTCCGGTTGCCGCTGAACCGGCAACCGCCGGCCGCGGAGATCCTGGCCGCCAGTCCCGATCCGGGACCTGGCCGGCCCGCCTGAGGCCGCCGCTCACCGGCCCTGGCGGATGCCCTCCATCAGCACGTCACGCAGGTCGTCGAGCAGTTCGCGGGCCGCGTCGCCGTCGCTGACGTGCATCTGCAGCGGCACCGACTCCCGGTCCCGGCCGACGATGACGTCCAGCGCGCACAACGCCCGGCCGGCCAGCTCGCTGCTCACCCCGGGCAGCGCCGCCGCGGCGAGGCGGTCGTCCCGCCAGGCCCGCCCGTACGACTCCGGCACCCCGGCCGCGATCACCGCGATCGCCGCGAGCGCCTGGGCCGGCGGGATCTCCTGGAGCAGCACCGTCGGCGTCTCCCAGACCCGCAGCACCACCTGGGAGACGGCCCGGCGCCGCTCGCTCGGGGCCAGCACGGCCAGGGCGTCCAGCACGTCCGGGGCGCTCACGTCCGTCATGGCGACCATCTGATCACAAGGGCGGGCCGATTCCTATCCGGTCATCCGCTAGGATGGTCACGTGTCCCGCATGTATCCGTGGTTTACGAGGCCGGCTCAGTCCGGTGCCTCGGCCATGCACGCATGACCTGAGACACCCGCCAGAGCCGGCCAAGGCAGCGACGACCGTCGCTGCCTTTTCGTTTGCGACGAGCAGCCGGCTCACGCACGGGGCACCGGCCCCCGGGCGACCGGCGGAAGGATCGACAGCCGTGACCGTGTCGCCCAAGCGGCTCCGCCACACTGCCAGCACCGGAGACGTGTCCAACGGGCACCGGGTCCGGGACCAGCGCATCGAGACCGTCGTACCGCTGATGAGCCCGGCGCTGCTCCACCACGAGCTCCCGCTCACCCCCGACCTGCAGGACACCGTGCTGGACAGCCGGCATCAAGTGGAAGACGTGCTGACCGGCCGAGATCCCCGGCTGCTGGTGGTGGTCGGCCCGTGTTCGGTGCACGACCCGGTCGCCGCCGGCGAGTACGCCACCCTGCTGCGCGCCGAGGCCGACCGGCTCGCCGACGACCTGCTGATCGTGATGCGGGTGTACTTCGAGAAGCCCCGCTCCACGGTCGGCTGGAAGGGCCTGATCAACGACCCGGCGCTGGACGGCACCGGCGACGTCGGCACCGGCCTGCGGATCGCCCGCAACCTGCTGCTCGAGGTGGTACGCCACGGCCTGCCGGTCGCCGTGGAGTTCCTCGACCCGATCACGCCGCAGTACATCGCGGACACCGTCGCCTGGGGTGCGATCGGCGCCCGTACCGTCGAATCCCAGGTCCACCGCCAGCTCGCGTCCGGCCTCTCCATGCCGATCGGCATGAAGAACCGCCCGGACGGCAGCATCTCCACCGCCATCGACGCGATCAACGCGGCCGCCGCGCCGCACGTCTTCCCCGGCATCGACTTCTCGGGTACGCCGGCGATCCTGCACACCAGCGGCAATCCCGACTGCCACCTGGTGCTGCGCGGCGGCGGCGGCAAGCCGAACTACAGCGCGGCCGACGTCGCCGCGTCACTCGAGCTGTTGCGCCGCGCCGAGCTGCCGGAGCGGCTGGTCATCGACTGCTCGCACGGCAACAGCGGCAAGGACCACCTGCGCCAGCCGCTGGTCGCCGACGACGTGGCCGGTCAGGTCGAGGCCGGCGAACGCGGCATCAGCGGCGTGATGCTGGAGAGCTTCCTGGTGCCCGGACGGCAGAACCTGGGCGGCGACCTGACCTACGGCCAGTCGGTCACCGACGCCTGCATGGGGTGGCAGCCCACGGTCGACGTCCTGGAACGCCTGGCCACCGCCGCCGCCAAACGCCGCACCGCCTGACCCCACCCCCGCCCCCCTCTCCCCGCCCTCTCGTGACGTCGATCTTGGACTTGTGGTGCCTGTCTTGTCGGTGCGACGCGGCTTATGTCACCACCACAAGTCCAAGATCGACGGACTCGGACGCGGTGGCTGTCCCGGGTCGAGGGGTAGGCCATGACCGGCTCACGCGGGGCTTGACCGCCTGACCACAGGCCCTGACCGGCTCGCGCGGAGCGGCACGAACCAGCGGTGGACCCTGCGGGTTTTTGGTGGTTGAAGCAGACTCGACTTTCGAGCTTTGAGCGCGGGCAGTAGCAGGTCCGCGCCGCTCGCGCAGTGCCACAGTTCCTTCAGCGCACCAATGGTGCGTGTGGAGTTCGGGTGCGGTGGGTGCCGCACATCCGCACAGCCTGCAGCCACCATCAGCACGTGCGGACTTCCGGCGCGGTGGCCGCCGCACATCCGCACAGCCTGCAGCCACCATCAGCACGTGCGGACTTCCGGTGCGGTGGCCGCCGCACATCCGCACAGCCTGCAGCCACCATCGGCACGTGCGGACTTCCGGTGCGGTGGCCGCCGGGAGTCCACACGTAGGGCAGGCTGGAGCTGACGCGACTCGGCTTCCCCGCCGCCGACCAGTCGTCCGGCCCCCGCCCGGCTCCCCGCCGGCTCGGGCGGAAGAGGCGGTCCGGTCGTGGCGAACGCGCCAGCCACCACCGCGCGGGTTCCCGCAAACGGCTCCGCGCCTTTCGCATGTCCTCTCGGGCGTCACGCGATCACCCGGAAGCGACTGTCCACAACGGTCGGTGACGGCTGACTGGACGATAGGTAGTCGGCACGGAAAAAGGCACATCCGGACGCATCCCTACTGACCAAGGGGGGTAACAATGGAGATCGACCGGGATGATTTCTTGCCCGATCCATGACACTCAACCGGCTGTGGGACCGGGGAAGGTGGCGACATGTTGAGCAAGGAACACAGCCGACGGCTGGCGCAGCTCGAGCGTCAGCTCCGGCACGACGACCCGGACTTCTGTGCCCGCATGGCGGGCGAGCCGGTCCGGGAACGCGTCCCGCTCTCGGTGGCCCTGGCCGCGACCGTGATCTGGGCGACCGCGTTGCTGCTCGCGCTGGCCGGGTGGTGGATAGCCGCGACGATCGCCGCGCTGTGGGCGACCGTGCTGGTCGGCGCGCTGGCGTACCGCTGCCGGCCGGCGCGCTACCGGCCTGCTGACTCGGAGCCACTGCCGCCGGCCTGGTGAGGGCCCCGCCCCGCGGCCCGTCGTAGTCAGCTGAAACTCACTCGCGCCTCGGTCACGCCACGCGCCCGCGCCACCTCCCCCGCCTCGGCCTCCACCGCCTTCCGCACCTTGGCCGGCATCGACCCGAACGGCGTCACGGTCAGATCGACCCGTTTCCGGCCGGCTGTCTTGGACCGCCACACCCCCGCGATCTCCCCGTCCCGCAGCACGACTCCCGGGTTGCCGAGCATCTTCCACACTTCCTTCTGCCGCGCCCGCTCCGGAACCAGCAGGTCACGGTCCCGCGCCTGCAGCAGTGCATCCATCGCGGGAAGCAACCGCACGCCGGGCACCGGCTTCGCCGACCTGAGGTCGGACAACGCCGGCGACGGCAGCCAGGACCTGCGCCCGTCGACCTTGACCTCCGTCAGGCCGTCCGGCCAAACCTTCTTGATCTCCGCCGCCGCACTGCCGAAGTACTTCGCGACCTCCACCGGCGTGGCCGGGCCGAGCATCGTCAGGTACAGCGTGATCAGCCGCTCGATGCCGTCGTTCCGGGTGGGCACGCCGGGCCAGCCCTCGATCGGCCCGAGACTCGCATCCTTGCCGCGCGACTCGACCAGGACCCCGCCGGGCAGACCGGAGTGCTGCCAGACGTTGCCGGCGATGTGCCGGGCCTGGCAGGACCGGCAGTCGTACGTCAGCGAGGCCGGCACCCGCTTGCTCACCTCGGTGCTCACCTCGCCGCGCGGCATCGACCGGGTGACGACCTCACGCATGGCCTTGGCGGTCACGGTGAAGGCCTCGATGCCCAGCTTCATCCCCTCGGGAATCTGCTGGCTCTGAATCCGCGCCGTGGCATCGGCGTCGCTGAACGGCCACAGGGCCCGCGCCAACGCGCGGAGATCCGTGCGCCGATGCAGGTGCGGCGCTCCCCGCGCGGCCCAGACCAGCAGCAGCCGGTCGTCGGACAGGTCGGCGGAGGTGCGGGCGGCGAGCGCAACCTGCACCGAGCCTGGCATGTATTCCTGCACGCCCAGATCGAGCAGGGGAAGGTCGCCCGGGCGTTCCTTGCCGCGCTCGGCCAGCCCCAGCGCTCGCACCCGGTAGGCCATTACCTGCGTCCGGTCCACCGTCACCTCGGCAGCCACACCGACCCTCCCGTCAGACCTGGTGCCCAGCGGCGTTCTCAGTTGCGTCGACCGTACCGCCGGGTTGCGACATTTTTGAGCCGCTCGAGCCGGCTGACCACCTGCGATTCGACCAGTTCCCAGGTGTCCAGGCTGCTCGGCCCGTACGGTCCCTCCTGCAGGATCGGCGGCTCACCGGTCAGCCGGAACCCGCACCGCCGGGCCACCGAGGTGCTGGCCGTGTTGGCCGGGTCGATGCGCAGCAGCAGTCTCCGCAAACCGAGGGTGTCCTGGGCGTACTCGGCGAGCAGCGACAGGGCACCCGACGCGAGGCCGCGCCGACGATGCGCGGCGCCGACCAGGTACCCCAGCTCGGCCTCCTTGAGCCCGGAGTCCACGCCGAAGAGCAGCACCTCGCCGAGCGGCTTGCTCCCGTCCGCGGTGATCGCCAACTGGATCCGCTGACCGTTCAGCCGGCCCTGGTGAGCGCGCTTCAGATAGGCGAGGCCCGCTTCGACGTCGAACGGTGACGGCATGGGCGTCCACCGGGCGATGTCCGGCTCGTCGAGCAGCTCGACGAGGTCTTCCAGGTCGTCCGGCGTCCACTCACGCAACTCGATGCCGTCACCGGTCAGAGAGATCGGAAAGGGCAGTAGATGCCGGGGGGAGGCCATGGTGCGATCCTGCCCGTAAGGAACCGGTTCCGGCCAGTAGCGCCACTTATGAAACGCGTGAGTGATTACTCATGTCCTGATTGCGGCATTATCCGGCGCCCCGCGCCACCGGCTGGGCGTCGAGTTGGGCCCAGTCGTTGCCGATGGCCGCCGCGGCGTGCAACAGCAGCGGAAGGTACTCCCCGGTCAGCTTCTCGACCGGCGTCTCGGCGGCGTGGACGGTGACGTTGATGGCGGCCACCACCCGGCCGTCGCCGTCGCGAACGCCCGCGGCGATCGATCGGACCCCGGGCGCCAGATCCTGGTCGGCCAGCGCCCAGCCCTTGGCGCGCACCTCCCGCAGGGCACGGTGCAGCTCGTTCGGCGTGGGACGCCAGCGAGGCACGATGCCCGAGCGGCTCGCCTCCTCCAGCACCTCGTCCACCTCGTCGGCGGTGAGGTCGGCGAGAAGCACCTTGCCCATCGAGGTGGCGACCGCCGGGAACCGCGTCCCGATGGTCACCGACAGCGTGACGATCTTCGGAACCGCCACCCGGGCCACATAGACGATGTCACTGCCGTCGAGCTGCGCCATCGAGGTCGACTCGTTGGTCTGCGCGACCAGCTTCTCCATGTGGGGCCGGGCGATGTCCCACATGCCCAGCGAGTTGATGTAGGTCATGCCCAGCTCGAGCACCCGGGGCAGCAGCGCGTACCCACGGTCGGCGGTGCGGACGTAGCCGAGGACCTCGAGGGTCTTCAGGATGCGGTGGACCGTGGGCCGGGCCAGCCCGGTCTCGGCGGCCACCTCGGCGAGCGTGGCCACCGGCCGGCCGGGCTTGAAGCTGCGGAGCACCTCCAGCCCCCGGGCCAGTGCCTCGATGAAGTCAGGACCGGCGTCATCGCGTGCCATCCTGCCTCCTTCGAGCGCCATGAGACTCAATGCTTCCACTGGGCCGATCCGGCATTCCACTCGGTGTACGTGTAGGGGTTGTCCATCACCTTGGTCTCCGGGACGTCGGGGTTCATACCCTTCTCCCAGGCTTCCTCCCCCATGGCGCCGATCAGGTGCTCGATCGTGGCACCGACCTTCCGCCTCGCCGCGGCCAGATCGATGTCGACCAGCCTGTGGGCCCGCTTGACCAGCTTTCCGTTGATCATGACGGTGTCGACGTCCCCGCGCTGCGCCTGGAACGCCACGTGGCCGTACGGGTTGAGGATCGGGAACATGACCGGCGAGTCGTCGTTCTTGAGCAGGACGATGTCCGCCTTCTTGCCGGCCTCGATGCTGCCGACCAGGGAATCCATGCCGAGCGCCCGGCTGCCGCCCCGGGTGGCCCAGTCGACCACCTGCTCGGCACGCAGGTGCAGGTGGGTGACCGTGTCGGCGCGGCTGTGCGCCTCCATGTGCTCCCGCGAACGGTCCGCGCCCAGCGTGGTCCGCATCGCCGAGAAGAGGTCCCCGCTCCACCACACGCTGGTGTCCATGGACAGCGAGACGCCGATGCCGTGGTCGCGGAGCGTCCAGGTGGGCGGGTAACCCTGGCCGGCGCTCTGCTCGCTCTCGGTGGAGACGGAGACCGACCCGCCGGTCGCGGCGATGCGGTGGTACGAGTCGTGGGTCAGCGTCGCGGCGTGGACGTAGACGGTCTGCGGGGTCATGAAGCCGTTCTCGTGCATGAGCCGGATGCCGTCGTCGTTGGTGGCGCCCCAGACGCCGGCGTGGGTGGTGACCGGCACACCCAGCTCGCGGGCGACCTCGAAGGCGGCCCGCTCGGGAAACGTCGGGTCGCCGGTGACGTCGAACGCCATCTGGAAGCCGAGCATGTCGTTGCCGGTGGAGATCCGGCGGCGGACGAAGTCACGGAAGCCGTCGCTCGTGGCCCACTCCCACGGGCCCTGCTGGATGTTGCCGTACGCCAGCACGAACCGCCCGGGCACGGACTGCAGCGCATCGACCGCGGCGTCCGCGTGCTGCGGCGTCTGCAGCCCGTGCGACCAGTCGACCGTGGTGGTCACGCCGGCGTCGACCGCCTCGATCGCGGCGAGCAGGTTGCCGGCATGGATGTCCTCGGGGCGGAACAGCTTGCCGGACTCGAGGTAATACCAGACGAAGTACTGGGTGAGGGTCCAGTCGGCGCCGTATCCGCGCATCGCGGTCTGCCACATGTGCCGGTGGGTGTCGATCATCCCGGGCATCACGATGCCGCCGTCCGCGTCGATCTCCACCGCGCCGTCCGGCGCGGCCAGGCCGACGCCCACCTCGGCGATGCGGTCTCCGAGCACCAGCACGTCGGCCCGGGGCAGCACGCTGTACGCGTCGTCCATCGTGAGAACCAGCCCGTTGCGGAACAGCACGGGCCGGCCGTCGGTCATGTCAGTCATCGCCGTCAACTCCCCAGAACTCAGCCACATCGCGAGCCGGGCGGACAACCGTCCGTCAGGCGGTCAAGTCGTGGCCGCCAGTTTCTGCCCGGTTACGAATCCCTGTCAAGGGTGTGGGTCAGGCTGTGGATAACTCCGGCATTGACATCCCCGCGCCACCCGGAGAACACTTGCCTCATCGGACACCCGTCCGTACAGCGGACGTTTCTGAGAGGCGGCACATGGGACCACTGAGCGGACTGCTGGTCGCGGACTTCTCGCGGATCCTCGCGGGACCGTATGCGACGATGCTGCTCGCTGACCTCGGTGCGCAGGTCGTCAAGGTCGAAAGCCCGGCCGGCGACGACACCCGCACCTGGATGCCCCCGGTCCGCGACAGCGTCTCCACCTATTACCTGGGCATCAACCGCAACAAGCGGTCGATCGCGCTCGACCTGAAGAACCCGGACGACGTGACCGTGGCGCAGAATCTCGCCGCCCGCGCGGACGTGATGATCGAGAATTTCCGGCCCGGCGGGCTCCGGCGTTTCGGGCTCGACTACGACACCGTCTCGACCGGCAACAACAAGATCGTGTATGCGTCGATCAGCGGATTCGGCACCGGCGCGGGCGCCGACTATCCCGGCTACGACCTGATGGTGCAGGCCATCTCCGGCCTGATGAGCCTCACCGGCGACCCGGACGGTCCGCCCTACCGGGCCGGCATCTCGGTGTTCGACGTGATGGCCGGGCTGCACGCGAGCATCGGCATCCTGGCCGCCCTCCGCCATCGCGAGATCTCCGGCGCCGGGCAGCACGTCGAGGTGAACCTGCTGTCCTCGGCCCTGTCCGGGCTGGTCAACCACAGCAGCGGTTACGTCGCCGGAGGCACCGTCCCGTTCCGGATGGGCAACGCCCATCCCAGCCTCTTCCCGTACGAGCCATTGCCGACCGCCGACGGTGACCTGATCGTCATCACCGGCAACGACGGGCAGTTCCGCAAGCTGTGCCAGGTGCTCGACCTGCCCGACCTGCCCGACGATCCACGTTTCGGCCGCAACCAGGACCGCACCGCCAACCGTGCCGAGCTGCGGCCCCTCCTGGTGGAACGGCTGAGCAAGCGGACCAAGGACGAGTGGTTCCGTGACCTGCTCGCGGCCGGCGTCCCGTGCGCGCCGATCAACACGATCGACGGCGGGGTGGCGCTGGCCGAGGAACTCGGCCTGGATCCGGTGGTGACGGTCGGGGATGTGCCGGGAGTCCGCAACCCGATCACGTTCTCCGCGACGCCGGCCGGCTACGAGTTGCCCCCACCGGCCCTGAACGAACACGGCGAGGAGATCCGCGCGTGGCTGAACGAGAACTGAACTTCCCCACCTCGCTCGGTACGTCCGACGAGAAGCAGATCCGTCTGCTCGGACAGGACCTCGCCGCCGATCTGATGGGCAAGGTCGGCTTCGGCGAGCTGGCGTACTGGCTGGTGGCCGGGCGCCGGCCCAGCCCCGGGGAGACCCGGGTGTTCGAGGCCGTCCTCGTCGCGCTGGCCGACCACGGGTTCACGCCCACCGCGATCGCTGCCCGGCTGACCTACCTGAGCGCACCGGAGTCGCTGCAGGGTGCACTGGCGGCCGGCCTCCTCGGCGGCGGGTCACGTTTCCTCGGCGTCACCGAGGACTGTGGACGGTTCCTCGCCGAGACGCTCCGCGACGTGCCGGAGCTGCCGACGGACGACGACGGCTGGGACGCCGTCGCGCGGGAGGCGGTGACCACGGCGCGGGCGGCGAAGCGGTTCGTTCCCGGGCTCGGGCACCCGGTGCACAAGGTGCAGGATCCGCGGACACCGGTCCTGATCGGCATCGCCGAGGAAGAGGGGCTGCGCGGCCCGCACCTGCGGCTGTTCGAGGCCATCGGACGGGTACACCCGGAGATCCTCCGGCGGACCCTGCCGCTCAACGGCGCCGGCGTCTGTGGTGCCGCGCTCGCCGATCTGGGCCTGCCGATCGCTCTGCTGCGCGGTTTCGCCCTGCTGGCCCGTGCGGCGGGTCTGCTTGGGCACCTCGCCGAGGAACGCCGGAATCCGGTCGGCATGGACGTCTACCTCGCCGTGGACCGTAACGCGGTCTACCAATCCCCCACCGACCAGTAGAAGGAGCCGCCATGGCCACCGTCGTAGCGGTGATCGCCTCCACCCACCATCCGTTCTTCTACAAGGCCAGCACCGCCACCGGCGAGAACCGACCACCCTTCGCCGACGAGTGGGTCCGCAAGATCACCGCCTTCCGGGAGACGCTGACCCGGGCCAATCCGGACGTTCTGGTGATGGTCGGCTCCGACCACTTCCACCAGCTCTGGCTCGACAACATGCCGCAGTTCCTGGTCGGCAAGGCGCCGTTCTACGACGCGAACTGGTACAACGAGGAACGCGAGTTCGGCATGCCGCGCATGCTGCTCAAGGGCGACGAGGATCTGTCCGCGCACCTGCTGCGGCAGGGCATCGACCGCGGCTTCGACCTGGCGTTCAGCAACGAGCTGCGGATCGATCACAGCATCACCTGCCCGATCATCACGCTGCGGCCCGAGGCCGACCTGCCGATCGTGCCGATCTACACCAACATCTTCGCGCCGCCGCTGCCGCAGCCGAAGCGGTTCGTCCAGCTCGGCGAGGCGGTCCGGGAGATCGTCGAGTCGTGGCCGTCGGACCTGCGGGTGGCGATCATCGGCACCGGGCATCTCTCGCTGGAGCTGGGCGGACCCCGGCAGTTCGGACCGCACGGACCGGATCCGGAGTTCGACCGCAGGGCGGTCGAGTGGATCGCCTCCGGAGACCTCGAGGGCTGCCTGTCCGAGGTGACGCTCGACAGCCTGCACGCGCCGGGCAACGCCACCCACGGTTTCATGGACTTCATGCTGATGATGGGCGTGGCGGGCGCCGGAGCGAAGGCCGACTACGTCGACAGCTTCGATCTCTTCCACACTATGGAGGCGTACTTCACCTGGTACCCGAACGGAGCTCCGCGATGAGCAAGTACCTGGTCAACAAGTTCCTGTACACGGTGGACCGTGACCCCGAGCTGGTCGAGCGGTACCGCGACGACCCCGCGGGCACGGTCGAGTGGTGGGAGGCCGAGCGCGCCAACGCCGTACTGAACTGCCACACCGGCGAGGCCAGCACCTGGCTGCGGTTCACCGACGAGGAGCGGGCGGCGCTGGCCGGCCACGACCATGTGAAGCTGTTCGAGCTGGGCGCGCATCCGTTCCTGACGCTGACCCTCTTCATCGCCATGTTCGAGCGCGACCACGGTCCGCTGGAATATCAGCTGGCGTTCGGGGCTCGGCTGAAGCACTTCGAGATGCCCTATCCGGACATCGCGACATGATGCGCGCGGCCCTCATCCAGCAGTGCGGCGCGCCGCCGTCGGTCGGCAAGCGCGACGTTCCGGTTCCGGGCGCAGACCAGGTGGCGGTGCGGGTGACCGCGGCGTCGATCACGCCGCTGGACGTGCTCTGCGCCTCCGGCACCTCCTACTTCGGCGCACCCGCCACGCCGTACGTGCCGGGGGTGCAGGGGGTGGGCACGCTGGACGACGGCACCGCGGTGTGGTTCGCCACGCCGGCCGGCATGCGCCCGGGTGACGGCAGCATGGCGGAGATGGCGGTGGTGCCCCGCCGGGACGTCGTGACGCTTCCGGACGACGTGGACCACCGGCTCATCGCGGCGCTCGGCCTGTCCGCGGTGGCCGCGCTCATGGCGCTGACCTGGCGTGGCGGCATGCAGGCGGGCGAGCAGGTGCTCGTGCTGGGTGGCGGCGGCGTGGTCGGGCAGGCCGCGATCCAGCTGGCGTTGCTCGGCGGAGCGCGGCGGGTGATCGCGGCGTGCCGGTCCGAGGCGGCCCAGTCCCGGGCACGAGCGGTCGGCGCCACGGCGGTCGTCCCGCTCGCCGACGCCGGCGGCCCGGCCACCCAAACCGACACCACCAGCCCGCTCGCCGATGGCGGCCCGGCCACCCGAGCCGACACCACCGGCCCGGTTGACGATGGCGGCGTGGCCGCCCGAGCCGACACCACCGGCCCGGTTGCCGATGGCGGCGTGGCCGCCCTGACCGCGCGCCTGACCGAGGCGGCCGACGGGCCGGTGGACCTGGTGCTCGACCCGGTCTTCGGTGTGCCCGCGGCGGCCGCGCTGCGCACGCTGCGGCCCGGTGGCCGCCTGGTCAACCTCGGCAGCGCGGCCGGCGAGACGGCGCCCTTCGAGTCGGCCACGCTGCGCGGCCGTTCGCTGAACGTGCTCGGGTACACCAACAACGACCTGACGGCCGAGCAGCGCGCCGACGCGATCGGCGTGATCGCCGGGCACGTGCGGGCCGGCCGCCTGACCGTGGACTACGAGCAGGTGGCACTGGCCGCCGTCGGCGAGGCGTGGGACCGCCAGGCCGCCGGACGCGCCGGGCGCCGTCTCGTGGTGGTGCCCTGAGTTCGTCGGTACCGGGCGGTGCATAGAGTTCGAGCATGGAGATCACGCCGGCCGGGCGCGTACGGCAGCTGGCGCCACTGGTGGGACGCTGGCGCACCTTCGGCACCGTGTTCGGCGAAGACGGTGCGCCGGTCATGTCGGTGGACGGCACCGACGAGTACGAGTGGATGCCGGGCGGTCAATGGGTCATCCATCGCGTCGACGTCGCGATGGGCAACGACCGGGCACGGGCTCTGGAGCTGATCGGCGAACCGGCCGACGACGGCACCTTCGCCATGCGGGCGTTCGATTCGTCGGGCTCCTTCGACGAGATGCGGCTCACCGTGCACGGCCGGACGATGCTGGCCGAGGGCGACCGGGTCCGCAACACGCTGACCGCGGCCGACACCGGCCGGTCGATGACCGCGACCTGGGAACGCCAGACGGACGGCGGCGCCTGGATCCGGTGGATGGACCTGACCTTTCAGCGCATCCGGTGACGGCCGTCCTCGCGCCCCGGTCGGCGGCGGAGCGAGGATGGACCTGACCTTTCAGCGCATCCGGTGACCGCCGGCCTCGCGCCCCGGTCGGCGGCGGCGCGAGGATGGAGGGCATGAGCGTCGATCCGCACCTCGCGCCGCACTGGCCCACGTCCGCGCTCATCACGATCGACGTGCAGCGTGACTTCCTGTCCGAGGGCCCGTTCGGTATTCCCGGCACCACCGAGGTGCTGCCCCTGCTGCGGGACCTCACCGCCGCATTCCGGGCCGCCGGCCGGCCGATCGTCCACATCGTCCGGCTGTACCCCGCCGACGGCGGCGACGTCGACCGGGTCCGGCGCACGCTGATCGAGAACGGCGCCGAGTTCGCCCGGCCCGGCAGCCCCGGCCGGCTCCTGGCACCCGGGCTCGCCCCGGCCCACGCCCCCGACCTGGACGACGACGTGCTGCTCAAGGGCGAACCACAGCCTCTGGGACCGGCCGAGTTCGCGGTCTACAAACCCCGCTGGGGCGCGTTCTACCGCACGCCGCTGGCCGGGCTGCTGGACGGCCTCGGCGTTGACACCGTGGTCTTCGCCGGGTGCAACCTGCCCAACTGCCCGCGGGCCAGCATCATCGAGGCGCACGAACGCGACCTGCGCGTCGTGCTGGCCACCGACGCGATCTCACAGGCCAGCGCGCAGGGGTTCCGGGAGATCGCGGGCATCGGCACCGTGCTGATGAGTACGCCGGACATCAGCACCGCGGTCCGCGAACGCCAGTCGGACGCGATGACATCCGGCCGGGTCAGTCCCGCGCCGGAGCGGTGATCTCCGGCTGGTCCAGCAACCGCAACCAGGACCCGTCCGGCTGCCGGCGTACCACCTGCGCCCGCGCACCCGCCCCGTCCCCGGCCGGTGTCGCGGTCAGCCCCAGATCGCCGCTGACCAGCGTCGGCATCGGCGTCTCCGGCTCGAAGCGCGGCAGATGCGGCAACGCCTCCTCCCACAACGCGCGGATCGCCTCCCGCCCGACGGTCTGCCGCCCCGGCGGGTACGCCATCACGGCACCCTCCTCGTACAGCGCCGCGAGGCCCTCGGCGTCCTTGGCGTTGGCGCGCTCCACGAACAGGCGGGTGATGTCCTCGGGCTTCCATGCCTTCTCCGGTTCGCTCATGACTCCACCCTCGGGCCGCCGGAGTGAGAAGTCCAACGCATGATTCTTCTTTTAACTAGAATCAGCAGTCATGGAACTCAGGCAGCTGGAGTACTTCGTGGCGGTCGCCGAGGAAGCCAACTTCACCCGGGCGGCGGAGCGCGTCCACATCAGCCAGTCCGGGGTGAGCGCCCAGATCCGGGCGCTCGAGGCGCACCTCGGCACGCCCCTGTTCGACCGCTCCGCCCGCACCGCCCGCCTCACCGCCGCCGGCGCCGCGGCCCTGCCGCACGCCCGGGCCGCGCTGGACGCCGCCACGGCCGTGCGGCGCTCGGTCGACGAGATCAGCGGCGTGCTCCGCGGCCGGCTGACGGTCGGGATGATCACCGGATGCGAGGTGACGCCGCTGTTCGACGCGCTGGCCGCGTTCCACCGCGACCACCCCGGCATCGAGATCGCGCTGCACGAGGACAACTCGGACCGGCTGGTCGAGCACACCCGCGCCGGCACGGTGGACATCGCGCTGGTCGGCGTCGCGGGCGAGCCGCCACCGGGCCTCGACACCCACGTCGTGATCAGTGAGGGACTCGTCGCCGCGGTACCTCCGGATCACCCCCTCGCCCGGCGCGCCCGGGCCACGCTGGCGCAGCTCACGGCGTACCCCATCGTGTCCTTGCCGCTCGGCACCGGCATCCGCGGCGTCTTCGACCAGGCGTGCGCGGCCGCGGGGGTGCGGCCGCGGATCGCGCTGCAGGCCACGGCGCCCGGTGCCGTCGCCGACCTGGCCGTGCGCGGGCTCGGCGTCGCGGTGCTGAGCGCGTCGATGGCCCGGGCCCACGCGGAGCTGCGCGCGGTGCCCCTGCGGGACGTCCGCATCCCGGCACTGCTGGCGCTGGTCTGGCGACCGGCGGCCGGTCCGGCGCTACGGGCGCTGCTGCCGCACTGCCGGGCGGCCTTCCCGCCCGGCCCGCACTGACGCCGCGGGCCGAGAAGGCAGACCGCCCGCACTGACGCCGCGGGGCGAGAAGGCAGACCGGTCCGCACTGACGCCGCGGGGCGAGAAGGCAGACCGGGCCGCACTGACGCCGCGGGCCGAGAGGGTGGACCGGCCCACAATCACGCCGCGGGCCGAGAAGGCAGACCGCCCGCACTGACGCCGCGGGCCGAGGGGGTAGGGCTGGCCTTACCCCCGGCGGGGCCGCCAGCCGGGTTCTGGTGCGGGTCGCGATCTTCGATCCTGATGCGGTCCGTTCGATCGCAGAAGGAGCGTCATGTTTCGCAGATCCAGGCTGATCGCGGCCACCATGGTGGCGGGCGTCGCCGGCACCCTCATCGCGGTGACCGGCACCTCGTATGCGCAGACCGCGCCGTCGCCCGGGTCGCCCGGCCTCGGCGACCGGTTGTATCCGATGCTCGGCAACGGCGGGTACGACGTGCAGAACTACGACCTGAGCCTGTTCCACCGCACCAAGAACCCGAAGCAGACCGTGTCCGGGGACGTCACCATCACGGCCGAGGCGACCCAGAGCCTGTCCCGCTTCAACCTCGACTTCACCGGTGACCAGGTCGCCGCGGTCTCGGTGAACGGCCGGCCCGCGGACTTCGCCCGCAGCGGCAGTGAACTGACCGTCACGCCCCGGCAGCACCTGCCGGCCGGCCGCCGGTTCACGGTCACGGTCGCCGGTTTCACCGCCACCCCGGCGCCGCCCGGGCCGGACTCGATGATGGGCTTCCTGACCACCCCGGACGGCACGGTGCTGGCCGGGCAGCCGGAAGCGTCGCAGCGGCTGTTCCCGAACAACAACCACCCGCGGGACAAGGCGACGTACACCATCAGCGTGACCGGGCCGGTGGGATGGACGGGTACGGCCAGCGGCGTCCTGCAGCACACCCGGAGCCGGAACGGTTACGTCACCTCGACGTACCGGGAGTCGCATCCGATGGCCAGTGAGCTGGTGCAGGTCGCGGTCGGCGACTTCGTGGTGAAGCGCCGCGCGCCGGTCGGCCGCACCGCGATCCGGGACGTGGTCCCGCGCCGGCTCGCCGCCGACCTGCTGCCCCGGCTCGACCAGGAACGGGCGCAGCTGGCGTGGATGGAGCGCAAGATCGGGCCGTACCCGTTCGAGAACTACGGCTCCCTGGTGGTCGCGGTGGAACTCGGCGGTGCGCTGGAAACCCAGACCCTGTCGCTGTACGACGCCGGGCTGTTCGCCGACGAGCACGCCGACGAGGCCAGCGCGATCATGGCGCATGAGCTGGCCCACCACTGGTTCGGCAACAGTGTCTCCCCGTGGTCGTGGACCGACATCTGGCTGAACGAGGGACACGCACACTTCTACGAACTGCTGCACCAGGACGAAGCCGGAAAGTTCCAGGAGTCGTTCGGCGCTCCGGACCGGGAGACCTACTTCAAGGCGGTGTACGGGATGAGCAACCGGCTCCGCACCGAGCACGGCCCGGTCGGCGCCCCGCCGGACGCGACGTCGTTCTTCCACGTCTTCAACCCGAACGTCTACCTGGGCGGAGCACTGGTCCTGTACGCCCTCCAGGAGAAGATCGGCGCCGCGACGTTCGCGCAGGTGCAGCGGGCGTGGGTGTCGTCGTACCGCGGGAAGTCGGCCTCGACCCAGGACTTCATCGCCCTCGCGTCCCGGGTCGCCGGCGAGGACCTGGACCCGTTCCTGACCGGATGGCTGTACGGCGCGGAGACCCCGCCGATGCCGGGTCACCCCGACTGGACGGTCACCTGACCACGGACCCCGGTGACCGCGATCGGTCCCGACGCGGTCAGGTCGACGTCGATGTCCGGCGGCACCTCGATGTCGTACCGCACCGAGCAGTCGACCGAGACGTACACCCCGGTGGGCGGTGTGCAGGCGGCCAGCAGGGTCAGCGCCGGGCCGTCGCGTCGTTCGACGAGCCACGGCCTGGTCATCGCCCACTCGAGGTGGTGACGCACGGTGACCTGCGGGCCGCCGGCCCGAACCGTGATCCGCCCGCCGGGGTTCTGCACGATCAGGCGGCGCACCCCGGCGTGGTGCGCCGTCCCGTCGGTGCTCTGCCCGGTGAACGCGGAGGCGGCCACCACGCCGCCGATCAGCAACACGAGCACCGAGAACAACGATCCGCCGGTACGCCACCGCCCGCTCACGACCGGTCGCCGATCTCCAGGTACCGCAGGACGGCGAGCACCCGGCGGTGATCGGTGCCGGCGGGCAGCAGGCCGAGCTTCGCGAAGATGTTGTTCACGTGTTTCTCCACCGCGTGCCCGCCGATCCCGAGCGTGTCCGCGATCGCCGAGTTGGACCGGCCCTCCGCCATGGCCGCCAGCACATCGGTCTCCCGCGGGGTGAGCCGGCGTACCGGGTTCGTGCGCCGGCGGGCGAGCAGCTGGGCCACCACCTCCGGGTCCAGCACCGTTCCGCCGGCCGCGACCCGGCGCACCGCCTCGAGGAACTCGTCGACGTCGGCCACCCGGTCCTTGAGCAGGTAGCCGAGGCCGCCGGTGTGCTCGGCGAGCAGGTCGGCGGCGTACCGCTCCTCGACGTACTGCGACAGCAGCAGGACCGCGACCCGCGGCCACCGCTGCTTCAGCACCAGAGCGGCCTGCACACCCTCGTCGGTGAAGGTGGGCGGCATCCGGACGTCCACCAGGGCGAGGTCGGGCTGCTCCCGCTCGACCGCGAGCAGCAGGTCGTCCGGGCCGGCCACCGCGGCGGCCACCTCGATGCCGCCGCTGGCCAGCAGCTTGACCAGTCCCGCCCGCAGCAGCACCGAGTCCTCGGCGATCACGACCCGCACGGCAGCTCCACCTCCACCAGCGTCGGCCCGCCGGGCGGGCTCTCGATCCGGAACGTGCCGTCGACCGAACCGACCCGCTGGGCCAGCCCGCGCAGGCCACCGCCCGGCCGGTCGGCCGCGCCGCCCACACCGTCGTCCGCGACCACCAGCCGCAACCGTTCCCGGTCCCGGACCACGGCCACCTCGACCCGTTTCGCCCGGGCATGCCGGGTGACGTTGGTCAGCGCCTCGGACACCACGAAGTACGCGATCGCCTCGATCACCGGCGGGCAGCGCCGCGCCACGTCCACGTGCAGCTCCACCGGCTGCGACAGCCCGGCGACCAGCCCGGAGAGGGCGGCGTCCAGGCCGCGGTCGTTCAGCACGGCCGGGTGCAGCCCGCGGACGAAGTCCCGCAGTTCCGCCAGCGCCGCCTTGGCCTGCTGGTGAGCCTGCTCGACGGCCTCGCGGGCCGGGCCGTCCGGCACCTCCGCGCGGGCCAGGCCCAACGTCATCGCCAGCGACACCAGCCGCTGCTGGGTGCCGTCGTGCAGGTCCCGCTCGATCCGGCGGCGTTCGGAGTCCGCCGCCGCGACGGCCTCGGTCCGGGCCCGGGACAGCTCACCGAGGCGCGCGGTCAGCGCCTCGTTCGCGTTCGGCCCGAGCAACCGCCGGGCCAGCGCCGTGTCCAGCCGCGCCAGCCAGTGGGCCGCGATCACGGCAGCCACCAGCAGGCCCGCACCGGCCGCCGCGAACAGCGGACGCTGCAGGGCCGCGAACAGCAGCCCGAGACCGGCCGACGCCGCGCCGGCCACGACCGTGAAGGCGACCGCGGCGAACGGCACCGCCAGCAGGTGGAACCGGGTCTGCCGGCGCATCGCGGGCCGCCCGCCGACCTCCGGAATGCCGACGTTCAACAGCGCGGCGAACCGCTTACGCTGCGCCGCGGTGCGCCGCGCGACAACCGAGTGCAGGGGTACGGGGGACGCCACCGCCACCACCAGCGCGGGCAGCACCACCGCGGCACCGAGCAGCGCGACCGGCAGACCGGTCAGCACGTGCACCGTGGCCGGCCAGGCGCCGGGCCGGTGCGGGGCCTCTGCGGAGAACATCGGTCACCACGGTAACCACCCGCCGCTCCACCCCGTGCGGTGTGATCACGGCATCGGTGGCCCAGGCGCGAATCGAACGCGCGACACCCGCTTTAGGAGAGCGGTGCTCTATCCCCTGAGCTACTGGGCCATGAGGGCAGGATACCAGTGGACCATGGCCCGGAGCCCGACGCGCACTCGGCGGCCGGTTTGCCCAGCTCAAGAACGTTCCACTCGGCGGCCGCCGGTCACCCTCGATGCGATCGGCCGCCAGTCAGGCACACGGCCCGGATCGTGGCGCGGACGCCGGCGGAACCAGCTCGCCGAGGCGGCCGGTGGGCAGGGCGATCCATCCCTCGGTACGGGCCGCCTCCCGCTGAGTGGCGTCCGGTGCGAGCACTCGTCCGATCGCCGCGGCCCGGGCGGCGATCGCGGCGAGAACGGCGTCGAAGGCGTCATGGCTGCGCCGGCAGAGTTCCTCATGGGGTCCCCAGCTGAGCCACGGTGCCGCCGCCGCCAGCTCGTCGACCAGCGGACCGGGTCCGCTGCCACCGCCCGGCGTCTTGTATCCGCGGTGGGTCAGCCCCCATCGGCGCAGCGCCGCGGCCGGGTACACCTCCACCACCACGCCGTCGCCGCACCGGTCCACCGGTCGCCCCTCCGCGGCGAGGCGCGCCAGCAGGGCGGCGCACCGGAAGGCGGCGTGCGCGATGCGGTCTGCGGAGACGCTGAGCGGGACGAGCCCGGTCTCCGCGCGAACGATCTCGTCGGTCAACCGGTACGCCAGCGCACGTCGCCACCGGGCACCGTCGGTGTAACCGGGCGGCGGCAGCCGGCCGTGCTGCTGGGCGACGACGAAGGAGACGAACGTCGCCGGCCACCCCAGCGGACAGTCCAGTCCCACCTTGTCGGCCAGCCGGATCGCGTCGACGATCTGGTCGTCGGAGACGCCCAGCCGGGCCGCCTGGATCGTCGCCCGGCCGTCGGACCACTCCACGACGGCGATCGCGGTGCGGACGTCGGCGGCGGCGAGGTCCACTCCGAGCGTCCGCACGCCTGCACCATAGACCGCCCGGCCGGGTGCCACGATCGGCGTCCGTCAGGACCCGCCGGATAGGGCGAAACCCGGCGACGTGAGCGCTAACAACCGGAAGCGACCAACCCGCCCGGAATGCGCACCTGCGATACCGGCCGAAAACCGTCCCCGCCATTCTCTCCGCAGGAAACCATGCCCTTGAATGGAATGCGGGACGGCCGTAGCATGTCGTCCCCGGACCGCCGCCACCGTCCGGGTTCCGGGACAGCGGTGAGGACATGCCAGCCACCCGTACGAACGAGACGAGGGTCGTCGCCGCGGCGCGGGCCGGGGATCGGCGCGCGCTGGAGGAGCTCGCGGCGACGCATCTGCCGTTGGTCTACACGATGGTGCGGCGGGCACTGGGCGCACACCCGGACGTCGACGACGTGGTGCAGGACATCATGGTGCGGGCGTTGCGGCGGTTGCCGTCCCTGCGTTCCGAGGAGAACTTCCGACCCTGGCTGGCCGCGATCGCGCTGCGGCAGATCGGCACCCACCTGCGCCGGAAGGACCGGGCCGCCCGGCGTACCACCGGCTTGGAGGAGGCCGCCCACCTCCCGGACCTGGACGTGCCGTCCGAGGACCTGATGGTCCTGCGGGTCGAGCTGTCGGATCAGCGCCGCCAGGCGGAACGGGCGAGCCGGTGGTTGGACCCGGACGACCGGGCGCTGCTGCCGTTGTGGTGGCTGGAACTCGGAAACTACGTCTCCCGGTCCGAGGTCGCGGCCGCGCTGGGACTGAGTGTGGCCCACGCGGGTGTACGCATCCAGCGCATGCGCGGGCAGCTGGAGGTCTGCCGTGCCGTGGTGGCGGCGCTCGAGACGCGGCCGAGGTGCGACGGGCTCGACGCCGCGGTCGCCGACTGGAACGGCGTGCCGAGTCCGCTGTGGCGCAAGCGGGTGGTCCGGCACCTCCGGTCCTGCGCCGTCTGCTCCCGGGCGACCGACCGGATGCTGCCCACCGACCGCCTGTTCCCGGCGTTCGCGCTGTTGCCGGTGCCGGACGCGCTGACCGGGACGTGGCTCGGCGAGACCGCGGCGCCGAGCCCGGCCGGATCGGTGAGCGTGGGACTGCAGACCGGCCTGCTGCACCCGGTCATCCCCGCCGTCGCGGCCGGCATCTTCGTCATCGGCGCGGGCGCCACCGCGGCGAAACTGTCGGTGCCGGAGCAGCCGGGCCCGGCGGACGGCCCGGCGGCCACCGCGCTGCGGGCCGGCCCGACCTCGCTGGAGGCCCAGAACGCCGCCGGCCGGTACGTCTCCACCGAAGCCGACCTGGGCGTGCTGGACCGGGTACGCCCGGGCAGCGCCGCCGAGGTCCGTACCGCCGCCACGTTCGACGTGGTTCCCGGCCTCGCCGACGCCGGCTGCTTCTCCTTCCGCGTCTCGGACGGCCGCTACCTGCGGCATGCCTCCTGGCGGGTACGCCTGGACCGGAACGTGGGCACCGTCCTGTTCCGTGGCGACGCCACCTTCTGCCAGCGCCCGGGCGCCGCCGCGGGCTCGCTGTCGCTGGAGTCGTCGAACTACCCGGGCTGGTTCCTGCGGCACCGGAACGGCCAGCTGTGGGTGGACCGGTCGGATCGCAGTGCCGCGTTCCGGGCGGACAGCTCCTTTGTGGTGCGGGCTCCACTGTCCCGCTGAAAAGTGTTATCCGCGGGGCGGGTTCGGAGTCGTCCCGCCGCGCATACTGGCGTGCCGGAGCAACGGGAACGGTCCGGTTATATGCGATGCGCTCGTGATGTGAGCGCTATCAATCACGACTTTCGAACGGGGCGGGACAAGGCCGACTACGTGTACCGCAAATGTTGACCGCACCGCTCAGCCGGCCGGGAACGGTTCCAGGTCCTGGGCGCACCGGGTGCCTTCCGGCGGCAGCTCGCCGTCGATCAGGTACCGGGTGTACCAGTTCGTGACGCAGACGCTGTGGTTGCTCGTGTGACCGAAGCCGTCCAGCGTCAACAGCCGGGCATTGCCCAGCTGGCGGGTCATCCGGACGGCGAAGCTGTACCGCGTCGCCGGGTCGTACGTCGGGTTGACCACCAGGACGGTCCGGGCGGTGTCCGCGTTCCACGGCCCGGCGTAGCGCTCCTCGGTCCGGGGCCAGTTCGCGCAGCCGACCTCGCCGAACGCCTCGCCGCGGCCGAACGTCGGGTGGGCCGCCTCGAACGCCTCGGCGATCTCCGGATACTGCGCCGGATTGCGCGGCAGTGGCGCGTCCGCACAGTTCACCGCGTAGAACGCGTCGTTGCCGTTGTAGGTGTACGCGTCGGCCAGCCAGCCGCGGGCCGGCGGCACCTTCGGCAACGACGGCGCACCGGCCGCGCGTGACGGGCGTGCGGTGGTCGCCTTGCCGGTGATCCCGTCGTACACGAACTGGAGGGTCTCGGCCGTGTCCGGGAAGGAGGCCACCTCGTACAGGGAGCCGTAGACGATCCCGTACAGCAGGTCGATGCTCACCGAGCCGAGACCGGGCAGCGTCACCGGTCCCTGCCGCAACCGGGTCTGGATCGCGGTGAGCTTGGCGCGCGCGTTCCCGGCGAACGCGCAGTTCGGCCCCGCCGCGTCGCACTCCGCGAGGAAGTGGCGCAATGCCAGCTCGAAGCCGCCGGCCCGGTCGAACTTGTTGGCCAGGCGCTGGTTGGTGCGCTGATCCGGGTCCACGTTGCCGTCCAGGATGATGGCGCGCACCCGGTCCGGGAACAGGTTGGCGTACGTCGCACCGATCAGCGTGCCGTAGGAAAGGCCGAGGTAGCTGAGGCTGTCGTCGCCCACCGCCTGGCGGAGCAGATCGAGGTCCTTGGCGACGTTCACCGTGCTCATGTGGCGCAGCAGCGGCCCGGCGTTCCGCTTGCAGCTCTCGGTGTACGCGAGGTTCGCGCGTACCGTGCTCGTGATCGTCTCCTGGGTCAGCGGCAACAGCCGCATCTGCGCGAGCAGTTCCTCGGCCTCGGCATCGCTCGAGAAGCACTCAATCGGGTCGCTCGCCGCGACCCCCCGCGGATCGAAGCCGATGATGTCGAACCGGGCGAGGACCTCCGGCGGGAAGAGCCCCGACCGTTCACTGACCAGACTGCGGCCTTCGCCGCCGGGGCCGCCGGGATTGAAGAAGATCGAGCCGATCCGGCGGGCCGGATCGTCGGCGGGGCGCCGGGCGAGCGCGATCGTCGTGGTGGCCCCCCGGGGCCGGTCGTGGTCGAGCGGCACCTCGTAGGTGGCGCAGCCGTACTCGACGAGCCAATCCTCGGTGCACGCCGCCCAGGTGATCGGCGCGACGGCCGGTGCGGCGACGGCCGCGCCCGGCACGGCGGCGGCCGCGACCAGAACGGCGAGGGCCACACCGGCCCGGGCGACGAGTGGGCTACGGACGGAAAAGCGGACGGCCATGGTGCGTCCTCCGATCTGGGGCGGGATCGGCCGTCATCGTTCCATCCATTGACAAGTGTTGTTTTTAGATTGCGCGACGGGCGTCAGGCGCGCATGACGGACGCGATCGGGATGCGGGCCGCCCGCAGCGCGGGAACGAAACCGCCCAGAATGCCGGCGATCAGCCCGGCGACGATTCCGGCGAGGCCGGCGTCCCACGGATACTGCATGTTCTGCAGGAACGGTTCGGCGTCACCGAGCATCATGGACACCAGCTTGAGGCCGCCCACGCTGACCCCGATCGCCGCGGCCGCGGTGAGCAGGCCGGTCAGCAGCGTCTCGGCGAGCACGATGCCGGCGAGCAGCGACCTCGGGGTGCCGACCGCCCGGCGCAGCGCGAACTCCTCGATCCGTTCGCCGACCGTGGCCAGGCCGACGTTGAGGATGCCGGCGACCCCGATCAGCAGGACCAGGCCGGCCATCGCCAGGAACACCAGGCGGATCAGCGCGAGTTCGTCCTCCTGCCGCTCGAGCGAGTCGACGGTCTGCACGCCGACCTGCAGTCCGAGGCCGGTCAGCCGGGACGTCAGCACCTGCTCCACCGGGGTCGACCCGGTCATCAGCACCTGCAGCTCGCCGCCGGTGCCCGGGTCGGTCAGGGTGTTGACCGGCAGCCAGGTGACCAGCTCGTCCATCCGCACGTACGCCCGCGGTTGAATGTCGCCGTCGTCGATCACCCCGACGAACTGCGGTGTGATGTGCGCGATCGCACCGCGCACGCGCATCTCGGCGGGGACCCGATACCGCTCGAAGCCCTTGGCGGCCTCCAGGTTGAGGACCAGCCGCGGCGCCATCGCCGGCATCGTGGTGAAGTCGAGCCACTGCCCGTGCCGCGGCCGGTACGGCCGGTACGGCCGGAACGCGCGGACGTCGCCGGTCAGCGCGGTGAGCCGGACCTCCACGGCCTGCCCGGTCGGCTCGGGGTTGGGCTGGCAGGTCCCGTCCGGGAAACAGATCTCCCCGGAGGATCCCCAGTTCTCGTCGAACGGCGCGGCGCCCTCGTTGACCGGCCGGACGCCGGGCTCGCCGATGATCGCGGGCAGGACGATCATCGCCGTCGCGTCCGGCCGGCCCTCGACCGTGTCGAGGACGGCGCTCGCCGCGCCCGGCTCCGGCGGGACGTAGAGGTTCTTGGTGCCGTCGATGCCGTTGGTCAGTTCCACGT
Source organism: Jidongwangia harbinensis (assembly GCF_020216025.1). Lineage (GTDB taxonomy): Bacteria > Actinomycetota > Actinomycetes > Mycobacteriales > Micromonosporaceae > Actinoplanes > Actinoplanes harbinensis. The sequence continues at coordinate 183,676 of NZ_JAIWNC010000005.1, forward strand.
TGGCGAGCAGCGCGCGTTCGGCGATGCTCGCGCCGGCCTGGACCACCACCACGGCGAGCACACCGAGGAAGAGGCTCACCATCGACAGCAACGTGCGCAGCTTGCGGGCCCGGATCCCCTGCAGGCCGATGACCAGTGCCGAGCGGAACCGGCCGGACAGCCGCCTCACGCCCGGACCCGCTCGGTCAGCACACCGTCGACCAGGTCGAGCGTACGGTCCATCCGGGCCGCGTGGTCGCGGTCGTGCGTGACCAGCACCAGACCGCAGCCGCGGGTGGTCGCGGCCAGCAACGCCTCGATGACCGCGGTGCCGGTCTCGGTGTCCAGGGCACCGGTCGGTTCGTCCGCGAGCAGCACCACCGGCCGGCGCACCAGGGCCCGCGCGATCGCCACCCGTTGCTGCTCCCCGCCCGACATCCGGGCCGGCCGGTTCTTCGCCAGGTGCGCGATGCCGACCTGGTCCAGCGCCTCCAGGACCCGGGCGCGTCGTTCCCGGCGGGGCAGCCAGCCCTGCCCGTTGACCAGCGCCATGGCCACGTTCTGCGCGGCGGTCAGATGCTTGAGCAGGAAGAACCGCTGGAACACGAACCCGAAGTGGGAGCTGCGCAGCTTCGCCGCCCGGCGTTCCGGAAGCCGGCTGATGTCCTGGCCGGCGAGCAGGTAACTGCCCTCGTCCGGCCGGTCGAACAGGCCCAGAATGCTCAGCAGCGTGCTCTTGCCGGAACCGGACCGGCCGACGATGGCGACGCTCTCGCCGGCCCGTACGGTGAGGTCCACGCCGGACAGAATGGTGCGGTCCTGCTCCTGGCCCTTGAGCACCTTGGTGATGCCGGTCAGGTCGATGAGGACGGTCATCCCGGCATCCCCGACGCCCCACCCTCGGCGTCGGGCGCAGCGGTCGGCAGGTTCGGCCCGGGGATCGCCACGGTCTCGTTGCCCCGCAGGCCCTTCTTGATCTCCACGACCCGGCCGTCGGTGATACCGAGGACCACGTCGACGGTCCGCCGGGACCGGTCCGGGCCGACCAGGTCGATCTTGCCCTTGCCCTGCGTACCGGCGATCGCCTCGACCGGCAGGACCAGGACGTCGTTCGCCTTGCCGGTGACCACGTCCAGGGTGACCGCGGCGCCGTTGATCAGCTTGATCTCGTCCGGCGGCACGCAGACCAGCCGCAGGCCGGTCGGCTCCGACCCGTCGCCGCCACCGGCCGGCGGGGCCGCCGGCTCCGGTACCGGATTGGTGGCCGCCTGACCCGAGGCCTGCGGGTCCGGCTTCTCCGGCGGCGGCTCCGGGATGGTCCCGGCCGGAAGGGCGGCGATGGTGCCGAGCGTGGTACACCGGAACGGACCCGGACCGTTCTTGATCTGGGCGCGCACGGTCTTCGCACCGCCGGAGATCCGGTAGGCCAGGGCACTGTCGATCTCGGCGACGATGCCGTACCCGGCGTGCCGCGCGGACACGACCGGCATCCCGGTGGAGACGTCCGCCCGGTCCTCCATCAGCCGGCCGGCCATGGTGGAGTCCTTGGGAATCTCGACCCGGTGCGGCTCGCCGTCCTCCCACACCGTCGCCACCCACCGCGGCTGGGAGGCCGGCACGCTGGACGGCGCCCGCTGCACGTAGCGGATCTCGCCGTCGGCCGGCGCCACGATCCCGAAGACCGGGTTGATGCTCACCTTGCCGTTCAGGCTGACCCGGTTGCTGAGATCCTGCCGGACCGGCTTGACCGTGGTCAGGACGGTTCCCCGGGGTTCCAGGCCGGGCGTCTGCCCGTCCCCGCCCGATGAGGTGCATCCGGCCAGGACGGCGGCGATGGACACCACCGCGCCCGCGCGGAGCGGCAACCTGAGTCTGTGCACCGGTTCTCCCGTGACGTGCTCGTCCGAACCGGCCGATCAGAGATGATCTCCGATCCGTCTCCGGCCCGGAGACGGTACATCGCCACCGCAAGTCCGCCCCGCCCGGTAGGGACAGAACGGACAGCCGGGCCCGATTCACGCCAGCGAATCGTAGCGTCGCCCCCCGGTGCGTTTGCCGGGGTACGCCAGGATCTGCGCATGTACCCCGTGACACTCACCGGCCGCCGGATCACGCTGCGGGAGTTCCGCGACGGCGACGCGCCCGCCGCGCATGCCGTGCTGGGCGATCCGCTGGTCACCCGCTGGCTCGGTTTCGGTTACGCCGATCTCGCCGACGCCGAGCGGGCCCTGCGCGACACCATGGACCGCGCCCGGCGGGACCCGCGCACCGAGTACCACCTCGTCGTCACGGCGCCGTCGGACGGTGTCGTCGGCCTGGTCCGGCTCTGGCTCGGCGGGGAGCGCGCCGGCGGAATCGGTTACGCGGTCCGGCCGGACCGGTGGGGCCGGGGGTACGCCACGGACGCCGCCCGGACCCTCGCCGGGTTCGCGTTCGGTGCGCTGGGTCTGCACCGGGTGCACGCCTCCGCGTTTCCGGACAACGTCGCGTCGCTTGCCGTGCTGGCCGGGCTCGGCATGACGTACGAGGGCCGGATCCGCGACGACGCGCTGGTCGACGGCGAGTGGCGAGACTCGCTGCTGCACTCGGTGCTGGCGCCGGAGTGGCGGGCCGGGCTCAGCCGACCGCCGCGATCGGGCGCGGTGCCGCCGGGGTGATGGACTTCTCCACGGTGATCGCGTGCCACAGGCAGAACATCGCCACGGTCCACACCTTGCGGGAGTAGTCGCCCTGTCCGGCCCGGTGCTCGCGGAGCAGCCGCTGCGCGTAGTTCAGGTCGAGCAGGTGACCGGCCTGCGAGTCGGCCATCAGCGCACCCGCCCAGTCCCCGATCTCGCCCTTGAGCCACAGCCTGGTCGGGGTGGGGAAGCCCAGCTTGCGCCGCTCCCGGACGGACTCGGGCACGATCCCGCGCATCGCCTCGCGCAGGGCGTGCTTGGTGGTGCGCTCGCCGGCCGGCACCTTCAGTTCGGTGCACAGGCCGGCCGCGGCGGCGTACACGGCCTGGTCCAGGAACGGCACCCGCAGCTCCAGCGAGTGGGCCATGGACATCCGGTCGGCCTTGGTCAGGATGTCGCCGGGGAGCCAGGTGTGCAGGTCGACGTACTGCATGGAGGTGACGTCGTCGACGTCGGCGGTCTCCGCGTACAGCGGGGCGGTGATCTTGGTGTGCGGGTCGGCGGTGAAGCGCATCAGGTCGGCCTTCTCGGCGGGCGAGAAGATCCGGGCGTTGCCGTAGTAGCGCTCCTCGATCGGGGTGGTGCCGCGTTCCAGGAAGCTGCGGCCGCGCATGCCCTCCGGGAACACCTGCGACAGGTTGTGCAGGCCGCGCTTCATGCCGTTCGGCAGCTTCCCGAGCTTGGCCAGCGACATCGGCTCGCGGTAGATCATGTAGCCGCCGAACAGTTCGTCGGAGCCCTCGCCGGAGAGCACCACGGTGACGTACCGGGAGGCGGTCTGTGCCAGGAAGTAGAGCGGGATCAGCGACGGGTCGGCCACCGGGTCGTCGAGCAGCTGCACGATGCGCGGCAGCTCGCGCAGCACGTCGTCCTCGGTGACGACGGTGGGCGTCAGGCGTACCCCGAGTTGCGCGGCCGTGTCCTGGGCGACCTCGATCTCCGAGTAGCCCTCGTGGGCGAAGCCCGCGGTGAACGCGTGCAGGTCCGGCTTCACCTCCCGGGCCAGCGCCACGATCGCCGACGAGTCGACGCCGCTGGACAGGAACGTGCCGACCGGCACCTCGGCGTGCAGGTGCTGGCGGACGCTGTCGCGCAGCGCGTCGCGGATGGCGTGGTAGGCGGCCTGCGGTTGCAGGTTGAGCGCGCGCAGCTGGGGCCGGAAGTACCGTTCCAGGCGCTGCCCGCCGGCCGGGGTCCAGGTGAGCCGGTGGCCGGGCGGCAGCCGCCGCACGTGGCGGTGCAGCGTCATCGGGTCCGGCACGTACTGCAGCGTCAGGTAGTGGGCGAGCGCGTCGGTGTCCAGGGCCGCGCCGGAGTCTCCGCTGAACGGCAGCAGCGCCTTGCGCTCACTGGCGAGGAAGAGCCCGTCCGCGGTCTCCATCAGGTACAGCGGCTTGATGCCGAACGGGTCGCGGGCCGCGTGCAGGGTGCCGGTCCAGTGGTCGTACGCCACGAACGCGAACATGCCGCGCAGCCGCGGCAGTGCGGCCGCACCCCAGTAGTGGAACGCGGCGGCGAGCACCTCGCTGTCGCCCTGGGTGGCGAACGTCGCCTGGTGCTGGCGGATCAGGTCGGCGCGCAGTTCCCGGTAGTTGTAGATCTCGCCGTTGAACACCATGGTCCAGCGCCCGGCCTGCGGGCCGTCGACCGGGTAGTGCACCGGCTGGCTGCTCTCCGCCCGGTCGATGATGGCGAGCCGCTTGAAGCCCATCGCGATGCCCGCGCCGTACTCGATCTGGGTGTCGTCCGGGCCGCGGTGGTGCATGGTCTCCAGCGACTCGGCGAACGCCGCTGCCGACTCCGGATCCGGTGTTCCGGCGCTCGGGCGGCTGCTCACGAACACGCTCAATCCACACATGGTCCGGCTCCCCTCGTGGCGAATACGACGGGCGGAACCGTAGGGAGCCGGCGATGAGGAACTTGTGAAGAACTCGTCGGGAACCGCGAGCGCATCGGAATCCCAGCGGTTCTTCATCGGAATCTGACATTCCTTGGCCGGAGTTGCGGGGCTCAACGAGAATCCCAGGCGTGACCGCACGCATCCTGGTGGCAGATGACGATCCGAAGCATGCCCAGCTCATCCGCCTGTACCTGGAGCGCGAAGGGCATCAGGTGATGACCGTAGGTGACGGTCGGGCGGCGCTGGATCAGGCTCGTGCCCGGCGTCCGGACCTCATCATTCTGGACATCATGATGCCGTTGGTGGACGGTCTCGACGTCTGCCGGATTCTGCGTGCCGAATCGAATGTCGCAATTCTGCTGGTGACCGCCCGCTCGTCCGAGAACGACATGCTGCTGGGTCTGGACATCGGCGCCGACGACTACCTGTCGAAGCCGGTGAGCCCGCGCGAGCTGACCGCCCGGGTACGGGCGCTGCTGCGCCGGATCGGCGCCACGGAGGACCCGTCGACGGTGCTCCGGGTGGGCGAGCTGGAGGTCGACGCCGGGCGCTTCGAGGTGCGGGTGGGCGGAACGCCGGTCGGCCTGACCGCGAAGGAGTTCGGCATCCTGGAACTGCTGGCCCGCGAGCCGGGACGGGTGTTCACCCGCGGCCAGATCATCGACAAGACGTTCGGTTTCGAGCAGGACGTGTCCGAACGTACGGTCGACGCCCACGTGGTGAACCTGCGCCGCAAGATCGAGACGGATCCGGCCGAGCCGCGCTACGTGCAGACCGTGTACGGGCGCGGCTACCGGATGGCCGAGACGTGAGTTTCCGCCTACGGATCTTCCTGCTGGTGATGCTGGTGGCGACCACCGCGATCGGCGCCACCGCGTGGCTGACGCTGAGCCTCACGTCGCGCGAGGTGGCCCGGGCCGACCGGGCGCTGGAACAGCACGAGCGCCGGATCACCGAGACCATCAACGAGTACGGCGTCCGGCACGGCCGCTGGACCGGGGTCGACCGCACCGTCCTGGAGCTCGCCCGGACCACCGGCCTGCACATCCAGGTGGTCACCGTGCAGGGCCAGCGCCTCGCCGACTCGGACACGCTCGCCGGCCGCCCGGCCGGGCCGCTGCAGTCCGTGCCGGTCACCGTGTCCGGCCTGCCGACGCTGCACCCGGCCATCGCCCGGGCGATGCGGGTGGCCTATCCGGAGGACAGCCTGCTGCTCCCCGGCGCCGACCGTGCGCCCACGAGACGCGATCTGGCACCGCCGCCGGAGTTCGGCAGCATCACCCACGATCTGCTCGGCCTGGGCGGGACGGATCCGCAGCTGCGGTCGCCACTGACCCAGATGGTGCGCCAGGCCGCCCAGTACCGGGCCGCCCTGGTGGCGACCCGCTGCATCGCCCGGATGAATTCGGGCGCACCGGCCGGTCTCGGCACCGTCGACCCGCCCTACCTCAGCGCGCAACAGCTCGACGCGTACCCGAACTGCGCGATCGGTGGCACCACCCAGGTCACCTGGGACCAGGAGTGGCTGCGGTACGTGTGGGAGACGGTGACCCGGTGCCTGGAACCGTTGCAGCGGGAGACGCCGCCGAACTGCGCGGAGTCGGCGTTCCAGGAGGCGGCGGGCAACGCGAGCGCGATCGTGGCGGTGGAGATCTATCTCGGCGCGCAGACCGGTGCGGACCGGCTGACCGAGCTGGGCCAGGGCGCGATGTTCGGGGCGGCCGGCCTGATCGCGGTGGCCTTTCTCGGCACCGCGTGGATCGCCCGCCGGGTGAGCCGCCCGGTGCACCGCCTCACCATGGCGTCCTTCCTGCTCGCCAGCGGCGACCTGGAGGTGCGGGTGCCGACGGCCGGAAACGACGAGCTGGCCCAGCTGTCCGCGTCGTTCAACACCATGGCCGAGGCCGTGCAGCGCAGCGAGGAACGCCAGCGCCGGCTGATCGCCGACGTGGCGCACGAGATGCGTACGCCGCTGTCGAACCTGCGCGGCTATCTGGAGGGCCTGTCCGACGGGGTGGTGGAGCCGAGCCGGGAGCTGTTCGCGTCGCTGCACGAGGAGACCCTGTTGCAGGGCCGGATCCTGGACGACCTGCAGGTGCTCGCGTTGGCCGAGAGCGGCGACCTGGGGTACGCCCGGGCACCGCTGGACCTGGCCGAACTGGTCGCGGCGGCGTGCACGGCGCACCGGGCGGTGGCCGCCGAGCAGGGCGTCGCGCTGACCGTCGACACGCTGGACGGGGTGTGGGTCTCGGCCGACCCGGACCGGATCCGCCAGGTGCTGGGCAACCTGTTGTCCAACGCGATCCGCTACACCGACGCCGAGGGTCACGTGCTGGTCAAGGTCCGGGCCGAGGTCGGCGAGGCGGTGCTGACCGTACGCGACACCGGCATGGGCATGACCCCGCACGACCAGGCCCGTGTCTTCGACCGGTTCTGGCGGGCCGACCCGGCCCGGCAGCGGGCCACCGGCGGCAGCGGCCTGGGCCTGACCATCGCCCACCGCATCGTCAGCGACCACGGCGGCCGGATCGAGGTGGACAGCATGCCGGCCAAGGGCACCACGTTCACGGTCCGGTTGCCGCTGGTCCGGAACTGGTGGGCGGACGCGATCGGGCCGGCAGCCCCCTCGGCTGCCGGCCCGGATCCTCGGTGACGACCAACTACTCCTTGAGACCGATGTTCTCCACCGGTGCGATCCGCAGCAGCCGTCCGATCGGCAGCACCGTGGTGAACATGGCCAGGAGCGTGGCGCCCCCGATGATGGCGACCCAGCCCAGCGGCGGGACGTACGGCACCATTTCGCCGGTCATCTTGTAGATCACCGCGGTCAGCGTCAGGGCCGCGATCACGCCGCCGACGAGCAGCGACACTCCGAGCAGGCCGACCTGTTCGGCATGCACCATCCGCTTGACCTGAGCCCGGGTGACCCCGACCAGGCGGAGCAGGGCCAGTTCCCGGCCGCGGGCCAGCGCCGCCATGACCATGGTGTTGGCGGCGGCCAGGGCGGCGTACCCGATCATCACGCCCATCAGCAGCTTGTTGAGCCAGGCGCTGATCGCAATGTCCTGGGCGATCTGCCCGGACTGGGCCTTGGTGTCCACCACGTTGCTGGCCGGGTAGCGCTCGGCCAGCTCGGCGAGGGCCGCGCCGACCTCGGCGCCACCGGAGGACCGGATCAGGATCTCGTCGTCGAGGTTACCGGCGGTGTGCCCGGCGATCGTGTCCCGGCTGAGCGTCAGGTCGGCGAATCCGAAACCACGCTGGTAGATCGCGGCCACCGTCAGTTCCGCCGGCGTGCCGTCACCGAGCCACAGCTTGGCCTTCTGCCCGACCTTCCAGCCGTGCGCCGTGGCCTGCATGGTCGACACCGCGATGCTCTCGCGGTTCAGGTTCGCCAGGCTGCCGTCGGTGACCTTCAGATCCATGGTCTGCGCGACGCTGTCGGTGTCCACCGCCTGCGCGCTCACCTCCTCGGCGGCACCCTGGTTCTCCGCCACCAGCGAGGTGCGCCGGATGCCGGTCGCCGCCTCCACTCCGGGAACCTTGCGGACCTCGGTGACCGCGTCGGCCGGGAGCCCGGCGGCGGACGTCAGGGACCACTGCGCCAGCATCCCGTCCCGGGTGTTGGTGACGACCTGACGCTCCAGGTTGTTCTGCAGGAACCAGATCGAGCCGCCGAGGCCGACCGAGAGCACCAGGGCGGTCAGCACGGTGACCATGCCCTGGGCGTTGGCCCGCAGGTTGGCACCGGCCAGGTAGCCGCTGGATCCCCACACCTTGCGCAGCAGCGGGGAGAGCAGCTTGGCCGCGAACCGGTTGATCCACGGACCCAGCACGGCGACCGCGGCGATGTACGTGAACAGCATCATGAGCGCCGCGCTGAGCGCCTTCGTGCCGCTGGTCGAGGTGGTGACCGTCGCCAGCACCACCGCGGCGCCGAACGTGACCAGGCCGAGGACCAACCGAACCTTGCCGCTGCGGCGCGGTTCGACGGCGACCTCCCCGAGCGCCTCGGTCGGCCGGATCCCGGTGACCCGCAGCGCGGCGAGGAAGGAGGCGCCCATGGCGACGAGTGTGATGAGTACGGCCACCGCGCCACCGGCGAGCAAACCGTTCTCGATCGGGAAATCGGCCGGGATGAAGCCCCGGGTGACCAGCTCGTCGCTGGTCCAGTCGAGCGCCAGGAGACCGGCCGGGATGCCGAACACCACCGCGAACGCACTCAGGATGGCGGCCTCGGCGACGATCATCCGCCGCACCTGTCCGGGCGTCGCCGCGATGGCCCGGAGCAGCGCGAGATCCCGGCGGCGGTGCCGGACCGACAGGCCGATGGTGCCGGCCACGATGCACGTGACCAGCAGTGCCACGTACGCGCCGAAGGCGGCGCCGAGCGAGATCAGCAGACCGCGCGCCGCGATGGCGTCGGACACTTCGAGCTTGCCGCGGTCGACACCGGTGTAGGTCTCGGCGCCGTTGTCCTGGGCGAGCTTCCGCATGGCGGTGGCGAGTGCGGCCTTGTCCGCGCCGGGCTCCGCAACGATCCCGATGGCGGCGGCCCGGCCCTTGTGCGGGGTGAGCTTCGCGGCCTGGGCGTCGGTGAAGAACACCGAGGCCGGTCCGTCGGAGGTGCCCGCCTGGGCGATGCCACTCACCGTGTAGGTGCGGAGGGCACCACCGATCAGGACGTCGGTCGAGGCGCCGGGGGCCAGCGAGCCGGCCAGGCGGGCGTCGAGCACGATCTCGTCGGCCGCGTCCGGCTCCTCGCCGGCGGTCAGCTTGTACGGGGTCAGGGGCGCGCTGCCCCAGCCGTGACCGGCCGCCGGCACCGACGAGGCGGCCAGCGGGATGACGCCGAACGAGTAGTCGGCGACCGCGGTGGCGACCCCGGGGAGCTGCCCGAACTTCTTGGCCAGGGTGGCCGGTACGGTGCCGCCTTCGGGCAGCGGCGCGGTCACGGTACTGGTCTCGCCGAAAGCCTTGGTGGTGATCGTGAGTTCGTTGTGGGCCACCACCGCGTCGGCGGCGGCGTACCGCACGGGTTCGGGTTGGAAACGCACGCCGGACTCGATGAGCGCGGCGGTGGTCATCAGGATCATCACGCCCGCGGTGAGCGCGACCAGGGTGGCGAACGCGCTGCCGAGCCGGCGGCGCACCATCTGCAGGGTCAGCTTCAGCATGGTTCAGCCCTCCTGAGCGACGAGCCGGCGGCCGAGCGAGGCGAGCAGTTCGGCGATCTTGTCGGCGCCGGGCTGCGGCAGGTCCCGCACGATCCGGCCGTCCGCCAGGAGCACCACCCGGTCCGCGTACGACGCGGCCACCGGGTCGTGGGTCACCATGATCACGGTCTGGCCGGTGGCGTCGACCACGGAACGCAACAGGGTGAGCACCTCGGCGGCGGTCTGGGTGTCCAGCGCGCCGGTCGGCTCGTCACAGAAAATCACTTCCGGGCGCATGGCCAGCGCGCGGGCGATCGCCACCCGCTGCTGCTGACCACCCGACAGTTGCGCGGGTCGATGCTTCAGCCGCTCGGTAAGGCCCACCCGGGCCACCACCTCGCTCAGCCAGGCCCGGTCCGCCTTCACGCCGGACAGCCGCAGCGGGAGCAGAATGTTCTCCTCCACGGTCAGCGCGCCGATCAGGTTGAACGCCTGGAAGACGAAGCCGATCTTGGAGCGGCGGAGCTTGGTCAGCTTGGTCTCGGAGAGCTTCGACAGCTCCGAGCCGCCGACCAGCACCTGGCCGGAGGTCGGGCGGTCCAGGCCCGCCGCGGTCTGCAGGAGCGTGCTCTTGCCGGAGCCCGAGGGGCCCATGACGGCGGTGAACGTGCCGCGCACGAAGGTCGCGTCGACACCGGCGAGCGCGGTGACCGGCTCGGCTCCGGAGCCGTAGGTCTTGGTCAGGTTGTGCACCTGCACCGCTGCGGAAGTGTCGGATGCGGCCGGGCGAGCGGACTGCACACTGTGGAGAGACATTGCCACGCCTTTCGGAGTTTTGGCTGCTGAAGGGGTACGTAAGAAACCTATGGCGGGGCGTCTTCAGCAGCTATGCAGCCAGCGGGCAAGGTCAGGTACAGCAGGCACCACCTGACCGGTGCGGCTGGCCGGACCCTGCCCCGTCCGGGACGGTGCCGGTGCCGCTCGGGGCTACCCGGCCGCCCCGGCCCCCATGACGGCCGGGTCGGCGTGGGGCGGACCCCGGACAGTCGCCGGGTCGGGACATATCCGCCTTTGCAACCGTTAAGTGGCGACGCCGACAAGATCCTGAAGGGCGCGGGCGGTTCGTGGAGCGAAATGGCCCCCGCCAGGAGGGCGAGCCGCCTCCAAGCTGCCGGAGCGCTGCGCGTCGCCCGTGATGGTGGAAATGGATCGGTGGGGGTGCTGTCCCGACGGTTTACCGAGTTGTTGGTGGGTGCGGCAGGGGGCGGAAGCTCTTGGCGATCGGACGCGGATCTTGAAGGCGCACGGCAGATCTTGGAGGCTGGGGCAGATCTTGGAGGCTGGGGCAGATCTTGGAGGCGAGATGCCCCTCGGGGGGCGGTGCGGCTCCAAGATTCGTGCGGGCCTCCAAGATCTCGCCGGAATAAGGCCGCATACCGGGCAAAGCTGCCCGGCGGGAAGGCCAAAGCTGCCCGGCGGGAAGGTCAAAGCTGCCCGGCGGGAAGGGCCGGGAGCAGGGGCCAGGCCGCATTTCAGACATGCTGGGGCCGCCGATCCGTCGAACCCGCGGCTTTGTGCGTCCCAGAGGAGTAGCCCACCCGCAGCAAGCGGTTTTCACCGACGGGAGCCGTTGCAGCCGCCTGAACCCGGGACCGCCGCCGGACGGTCACCCATTTTCGGACCAGATCTGCCCCGCTGCGGCGAGACCGACGAGCATGCCGCCTCCCTGCGTGCCGGGTTCGGGCGACGGTGCGTGTGGTTCCGATGCGCACCGCGCCGAAACTCCGCACACCACGCTCGGGCAACACGGGTGCGTGGAGTTACGGCACTCAGCGCGCCGCTGCGTCACACGCCATGGCCGGGAGGGCGCGGGATGTGCGGTGGAAGCGGGCAACATTCGCCGTGGCGACGGGAGATGCCAGGCGCGGCGTAGCCGGATCGCCCCCCCCCGCCGCGTCGACACTGACCAAAATAGGCAGTCGAGCTCAGCCGCGGATCGGTGACCTCGTCCGGCGGGTTACTCCGAGTCCTCGGCGGGCCATCCCATGCAGGGCGAACAGTGCGCACCCTGCCAGAACCGGCATCAGCGCCGGGTGTACCAGCACGGCCAGCACCACGGCCACCAGGATCACTCCGGCCGTCGCCGCCACGGCCGCCGGGCGGGCCGCCGCCGTCTGCCGGAGCGCGGCCCGCCAGCCCCGGTGCGGGGCCGAGCCGAACGCGGCCAGCAGCAGCCCGGCGTAACCGGCCGCGACCACCATCAGCGTCGCGGTCAGCGCGGTCAGCACCCGGCCGCCGGGGACCACGCCCCGGTGCAGGGCGAGCAGGTTCAGCACCAGCAGCAGGGCTCCGGCCGTGCCGGCCAGGCCGGGCAGCAGGCTCCGGCGGAACACCCGCCACGATGCGGCGGGGGTGGGCCACCGGTCGTACTCCAGGAAGTGATGCATGGCGGCGCTCCCGGCCGCGGCCGCGGCGCCGGCGGTGACCACCGGTAGCGCCGCGGCCGTCGTCACGATGCCGAGCAACGCCACGTCCGCGGCCAGCCGCACGGTGTCCCGCCACGACGGCCGCACCACTCCCGGCCGAGGTCGCCGCCCGGCCAGGACGTCGTGACGGACCGTACTCATCCCTTGAGTCCGCTGGTGTTGATGCCCTCGACGAGCATCCGCTGGAACGCCACGAAGAAGAGGAACACCGGGACCAGCGACAGCAGCGACATGGCGAACATCGGGCCGACCGCGCTCTCGCTGGTCGAGTCGATGAACAGGGTCAAGGCCACCGGGACGGTGTAGTCCTCCAGATCGGACAGGAAGACCAGTTGCCGGAAGAAGTCGTTCCAGGTCCAGATGAAGGAGAAGATCGCGGTGGTGACCAGGGCCGGGCGGCTGAGCGGCAGGATGACGTACCGGAAGATCGCGAACGTCGAGGCGCCGTCGATCTTCGCGGCCTGGTCCAGTTCCCGCGGGATGCCGCGCATGAACTGCACCATCAGGAAGACGAAGAACGCCTCGGTGGCGAGGAACTGCGGCACCAGCAGCGGAAGGTACGGCCAGTCCCCGCCGACCCAGCCCAGCGACCGGAACAGGATGTACTGCGGCACGATCAGAACGTGACCGGGCAGCAGCAGCGTGCCGATCATCACGGCGAACCACACGCCGCGCAGCCGGAACCGGAGCCGGGCGAACGCGTACGCGGCCAGCAGGCAGGACACCGCGTTGCCGACCACGGTGAGCAGCGCGACCATCGCGCTGTTCAGAAAGAACCGGCCGAAGTTCACGTCGAACTTGCGCCAGCCGTCGGCGAAGTTCGACGGGGTGAACTCGCGGGGCAGCAGGCCGATGTTGTCGGCGATCTCCTGCGGTGACTTGACCGAGGTGCCCACCATCCAGGCCAGCGGATAGAGCACCAGCGCGAGGATGGCGATCAGGACCAGCAGACGAAGGAGGGGCCGGGCCTTCAGTCGTTTCAAGGGCGGCGGCGGGGCGGTTGGATGGGGCACTACTGCTCCCCGGCGTCGGAGTAGTGGACCCAGATCCGGCCGGTGCTGAACAACCCGACCGTGATCAGGCCGATGGTCAGCAGGAACACCCAGGCCATCGCGGACGCGTAGCCCATGTCCAGCTCCACGAAGCCCTTGATGTAGAGGTTCAGCGTGTACATCAGGGTGGAGTCGACCGGGCCGCCGGTGCCGTTGCTGAGCACGAAGGCGGACGTGAAGCCCTGGAAGCCGTTGATGGTCTCGAGCACCAGGTTGAAGAAGATGACCGGCGACAGCATCGGCAGCGTGACGTTGACGAACTGCCGCCAGGCGCCGGCGCCGTCCACCGAGGCCGCCTCGTACAGCTCGACGGGCACCTGTTTGAGACCGGCCAGGAAGATCACCATGGGCGCGCCGAACTGCCAGATCGCCAGCAGCATCAACGTCTCCAGCGCCCAGCGCGGGTCGTTCACCCAGGGCGCGCCCTCGACGCCGAACACCGCGAGCAGCGAGTTGAACGCGCCGTCCCGGTTGAACATGCTCACCCAGACGATGGCCAGCGCCACGCTCCCGCCCAGCAGCGACGGCAGGTAGAACAGCCCGCGGAACAGGCCGACGCCGCGGAACACCCGGTTGAGCAGCAACGCCACGCCGAGCGCGGCGGCCAGCTTCAGCGGTACGGCGATCAGCGCGAACGTCACGGTGACCTGGACCGAGTGCCAGTACGACGGATCGGCGGTGAACATCCGCCGGTAGTTGGCCCCGCCCACCCACTCGACCTCGGACAGCGGGGTGAGCACGTCGTAGTTCGTGAAGCTCAGATACAGCGAGAGCAGCATCGGGACGGCCGTGATGAGCATCAGCCCGAGCAGCCAGGGAGACAGGAAGACGTAGGCCGCCAGTCCCTCGCGTTGCCGGCCGGCGCCGGGTCCCCGCTGTCGTCCAGCGGGTCCCCGGCGCGCGGGCGGTACGCGATGGTCAGCCGGGCGTACCGTGCTCACCATCGGTGGCCGCCTCAGCCGATCGCGGCCCGCGCGGCGGTCACGAACGCCGCGGCACCCTGGGCCGGTGTCCGGCGGCCGTACTGGACCTCCTCGGCCGCCTTGATCAGCTCGGCGCGTACCTTGCTGTGCCCCTTCAGCGGCACCTGGGGCGACGGGCCGAACGTCGCGCCCAGCTCGTTCTCCACCTGGATGGAGAGCTTCATGGCGGGATCGGTGACGCTCTCCGACACCGCCTTGCGGATGTCCAGATTGGACGGCAGGCCCCGGTCGGTGCCCAGGATCCTGCCGGCCTCCGGGTCGTTCGCCAGGAAGTTGATCACGTCGACCGCGGTGTCGCGGTGCGGGCTGCCGCGGAACACCGAGAGGTACATCGACGCGCGGGCCCACTGGGCGCTCGGATCGCCGGGGTACGCCACGACGCCCAGCTCGCTGTCGGTGTTCTTCTTCAGCTCGGGCATCTGATTGGCCCAGACCCACGAGGTGGCCGCCTTGCCGGTGACCACGAGCTGCTTGCTGATGTCGGTCTGGTTGCCCTCGTGGATGACGTCGGCGGTGGGCGTGGCACCGCGGTCCCGGGCACCCTTCCACAGCTGGAACCAGGCGGTGACGTCCTGTTCGGTGAAGCCCAGCGCCTTGTCCGCGTACAGATCCTTGCCCTGCTGGCGCAGCCACACCCAGAACGCCTTGTAGTCCGCGCTGGGGTCCTGGGTACCGGGCACCTTGGCGGTCTGCGACACCTTCTCCGCCCAGGCGATGTGGTCCGCCCAGCTCATCCCGGTGGTCGGCGCGGGCAGCTTGTGCTTGTCCAGCAGCGTCTTGTTGTAGACCAGGCCCTGGGTGTTCTCCCCGAACGCGACGCCGGCCAGCTTGCCGTCGACGACGCCGTACTTCCACAGGCTCTCCGGGAACCTGGAGAGGTCCAGCCGCTTGTCCCCGGCGTACGGCGTCAGGTCCAGCGTGACGTTGCGCGCGGCGTACTCGGTCAGGAAGTTGTCGTCGATCTGGAAGATGTCCGGTGCGTTCCCGCCCGCGGTGAGCGTGGCCAGCTTGTCGAAGTAGCCCTGGTTGGCCTGCCAGGTGGTCTTGAACGTGACGTCGGGATGTTTCCGGGAGTAGAGGTTCAGGGCCTGTTCGGTCAGTGCGGCGCGGCTGTCCGCGCCCCACCAGAAGATCGACAATTCGACCTTGCCGGAGTCACCGGAACCGGCGTCGTCGCCGCAGGCGGCGGCGCCGAGGACAAGCGGCACGGCCAGCGCCGCGGCGAGCAGCCGGCGCCGGGTTGGACCAGGGGAGGTACGGTGGTCGCGCGTGGTTCGCGCACCCGCCGTAATCGTTGTTGCGGGGTGCATGACACTCACTCCTTGGCGTAGGAGGCGACACCGTCGAGGGCGGGAGCGATCACGTTGCCCGGGTCCGCAGGGCTGTGCGGACCCGGGCCCTGCCCGGTCGAGTCGCGGATGACCAGTTCGGTCTGCAGGTTCACCTGTGCGGTGGTACGACGGTCGTCGCCGTGCGCGAGGAGCATGTCGACGGCCGCCCGGCCCGCGGCGGCGGCAGGTGTCGCCACCGTGGTCAGCTTGGGGCGGATGAGGCGGCTCAGCGTGATGTCGTCGATGCCGACCACGCTGACGTCCCGCGGCACCCGCACGTCGCGGGACTGCAGTCCCTCGATCAGGCCGATGGCCATCAGGTCGTTGTAGGCGAGCACCGCGGTGACACCGGTCCGGATCACCTGTTCGGCGACGGCCATGCCACCGTCCTCGGTGGGCGGGTTGGGTCCGATGACGGTGAGTTCGGTGCCGGCGGCGCGGGCGGCGGCCACCGCGGATCGCCGGATCTCCCGGCTGGTCCATGAGCCGCGCGGGCCGGCGACCAGGGCGATCTCGGTGTGCCCGAGGCCGGTCAGGTGTTCGACCGCGAGCCGGGCACCCTGGGCGACGTCCATCACGACGGCCGGCAGGCCGGGGATCTGCCGGTTGACGACGACCAGCGGCACCTCGCGACTGAGCTGTTCGATCAGGCTGTTGCTCATCCGGGGGCTGCACAGCAGCACGCCGTCCACCTGCTTGGCCAGCGCGCGGACGAGTTCCTCCTCGACCGTGGCGTCCTCATTGGTGTCGGCGATGAAGATGTGGTGGTCGCGCTGCCGTGCCTGGCTCTCCGCCGCCTTGATCAGCGGCGGGAAGAAGGGGTTGGCGATGTCGGCCACGATCAGGCCGATGTTGTAGGTGCGCCCGGTGATCAGCGCGCGGGCCGCCCGGTTGGGCCGGTAACCCAGCATCTCGGCGCAGGCCAGCACGCGGCTGCGGGTCTCGGCATTGACCAGATGCGGCGCCGAGAAGGTCCGGGACACCGTGGAGATGTGCACTCCGGACTCGCGGGCGACGTCGCGAATGGTGGCTGGCACGCTGGAGTCCCTTCCCGCGCGGCTGTGTGGCACCCGTCACTGTGGAGACCCATTAATGCAAAGGGTTGCGGTGCTGTCAACGGTCGATGTTTCGGCTCCCTTATCGCCGCGAATCCGCACCATGTCGGCATCCGCACAAGTTGGCTCAAGACGGACGGAACTGTTGACCCGGCACAGCTCTCGTGGCAAGTTTCGCTGCAAAGGTTTGCACCGTCGATGGCGGGAGGCCGGGTGTCGACAGAACCCACTGACGGACGGCGGCGGTACGCCCTGATCGGCGCCGGAGCCCGCGCCGAGATGTTCCTGCGCGCCGTCGCGATCGAGCACGCCGACCGGGCCCGGCTGGTCGGCCTGGTGGACGTCAACCAGACCCGGATGGACGTGCACAACCGCTGGCTGACCGCCGCCGGCGCGCCCGCCGTGCCGACCTACCCGGCCACCGGCTTTACCCGGATGCTGGCCGAGCAGCGGGTCGACGAGGTGGTGGTCACCACGGTGGACCGCACCCACGCCGACTACGTGGTGGCCGCGCTGGACGCCGGCTGCGACGTGATCACCGAGAAGCCGATGACCGTCGACGTGGACGGTTGCCGGCGCATCCTGGCCGCGGTCGACCGGACCGGGCGCCGGGTCTCGGTGGCGTTCAACTACCGCTTCAAACCGGTGCACGAGACGGTCCGCCAGGTGCTGGCGTCCGGTGAGATCGGCGAGATCGGGTCGGTGCACTTCGAGTGGCTGCTCGACGTCCGGCACGGCGCCGACTACTTCCGCCGCTGGCACCGCGACAAGGCGAACTCCGGCGGCCTGCTGGTGCACAAGTCCGGGCACCACTTCGACCTGGTCAACTGGTGGCTGGGCGGGGCGCCGCGGGAGGCGTACGCGATGGGCCGGTTGTTCTTCTACGGCGAAGCCGGCGCCCGCCACGGGTACGCCCGCGACTACCCACGGGTGCACGGCAGCCCGGCGGCCGCGGACGATCCGTTCGCGCTGCACCTCGCGGACAACCCCCGGCTGCGCGAGCTGTACCTGGACGCCGAGTCCTCCGACGGCTACCAGCGCGACCTCAACGTCTTCGCCCCCGGGGTGAGCATCGAGGACGACATGGCCGTGCTGGTGCGCTACGACACCGGCGCCACGATGACCTACCACCTCACCGCGTACGCGCCCTGGGAGGGCTACCGCCTCATGGTCAACGGCAGCCGCGGCCGGCTCGAACTCGAGGTGGTGGAGAACGACCACGTCAGCGCGGCCGGCGCCGGTGAGCTGACGGGTGCCGCCGTGCACGGCGAGGCCGAGGCCGCCGAACAGGGCTGGGCGTCGCTGACCGTCCGGCCGTTCTGGGCGCCGCCGCGCGAGGTGCCGCTGCCGCCGGCCACCCGCGGCGGACACGGCGGCGCCGACGAGCGGATGACCGCAGTGCTGCTCGGCGCGCAGACCGACCCGCTGGCCCGCTCGGCCACCGCCCGCGACGGCGCGCTCGCGTTGCTGACCGGCCTGGCCGCCAACCGTTCCATGGAGACCGGCGCCCCGGTGCGCGTCGCCGACCTGCTCGACCTCAACTCCGTCCGAGGTGTTCATGTCTGACCTGCTGTTTCCGGCCGAGCCCGGCCGGCGCGACCTGGCCCGCCGGCTCTACTCGCTGGTCCGCGACCTGCCGCTGATCTCGCCGCACGGTCACGTGGACCCCGGCCTGCTGGCCGACGACGAACCGTTCGGCGACCCGGCGCGGCTCCTCGTCGTGCCCGACCACTACCTCACCCGGATGCTGCTGAGCCAGGGCATCCCGCCGGACCGGCTGGGCGTGCCGAGCCGGGACGGCACGCCGGTGGAGCAGGACCCACGGGCGATCTGGCGGCTGTTCGCGGAGAACTGGTACCTGTTCCGCGGCACCCCGTCCCGGCTCTGGCTGGAGCGCACGTTCGACACCGTGTTCGGCGTGACCACCCCGCTGAACGCGGACACCGCCGACGAGGTGTACGACGCCGTCGCGGCCCGGCTGGCCGAGCCGGAGTTCCGCCCGCGGGCCCTGTTCGAGCGGTTCAACATCGAGGTGCTGGCCACCACCGAATCGCCGCTGGACGACCTGTCCCGGCACGCGAAGCTGGCCGCCGACGGCTGGGGTGGCCCGGGCGGCCGGGTGGTCAGCACGTTCCGCCCGGACGACGTGGTGGACATGGAGTTCGACGGGTGGGCGGAGAACGTGGCCCGGCTGGGCGAGATCGCCGGCGAGGACACCGGCACGTACCCCGGCTATCTGGAGGCCCTGCGGTCCCGCCGGCAGGCGTTCATCGCGGCCGGCGCCACCTCGTCCGACCACGGACACCCCACCGCGCGCACCGTGGCGCTGACCACGGCCGAGGCGACCGCGCTGTTCGAGCGCGGGCTCGCCGGGACCGCGGACGCCGCCGACGCGGAGACGTTCCGGGCGCACATGCTGATGGAGTTCGCCCGGATGTCCATCCAGGACGGTCTGGTGATGCAGCTGCACCCGGGCGCGGTCCGCAACCACAACCGCAGCCTGTACGCCCGGCACGGCCGCGACGTCGGCGGCGACGTCCCGCAGGCCACCGGGTACGTGCACGCACTCGCCCCGCTGCTGGAGGCGTACGGCAACGATCCGCGCCTGCGGGTGGTGCTCTACACGCTCGACGAGGACACCTTCAGCCGCGAGCTGGCCCCGCTGGCCGGCGGGTACCCGGCGCTGTACCTGGGCGCGCCGTGGTGGTTCCTGGACGCACCGGACGCACTGCGCCGGTTCCGCGAGGCGGTGACCGAGACCGCGGGCTTCTATAACACCGCCGGGTTCGTCGACGACACCCGGGCGTTCTGTTCCATCCCGGTCCGGCACGAGGTGGCCCGCCGCACCGACGCGGCGTACCTGGCCCGCCTGGTCGCCGAGGGCCGCCTGCCGTTCGACGAGGCCGCCGAGACCATCGCCGATCTCGCGTACCACCTGCCGAAGAAGGTGTTCAAGCTGTGACCCGGATTCTCGCCGTCGACGTCCACGACGTCCGCTTCCCCACCGCCGCGGCCGGCGACGGTTCGGACGCCGTCAACCGGGGTGACTACTCCGCCACCTACGTCGAGCTGAAGACGGACGGGCCGCTGGCCGGCGCCGGCTTCACGTTCACCAACGGCCGGGGCAACGAGATCACCTGCGCGGCGGTACGCGCCCTGGCGCACCACGTCACCGGCCGGACCCTGGACGAGCTGATCTCCGCTCCGCTCGCGTTCTCCCGCCGGCTCACCGCCGACGAGCAGCTGCGCTGGCTGGGCCCGGAGAAGGGGGTCATCCACATGGCCGCCGGCGCGGTCGTCAACGCGGTCTGGGACCTGCGCGCCAAACAGGCCGGGAAGCCGCTGTGGCGGCTGCTCGCCGAACTGCCCACCGACGAGCTGGTGGCCTGCGTCGACTTCCGGCACATCAGCGACGCGCTCACGCCGGCCGAGGCGGCGTCCATCCTGGACAAGGGCCTGGCCGGCCAGCAGGAGCGCCTGGAGGTGATCCGGCGGGACGGCTTCCCGTCGTACACCACCTCGGTGGGCTGGCTCGGCTACCCGGACGACAAGGTCCGCGGCCTGGCCCGGGCCGCCTACGCCCAGGGCTGGCGGGCGATGAAGATGAAGGTCGGCGGGGACATCGCCGACGACGTCCGGCGGGCCGGCCTCATCCGCGCCGAGATCGGCCCGGAGGCGCTGCTGATGATGGACGCCAACCAGGTGTGGGACGTCGACGAGGCGATCGCGAACATGTCCCGGCTGGCCGCGGCGGACCCGTACTGGATCGAGGAGCCCACGCACGCCGACGACGTCCTGGGCCACGCCCGGATCCAGCGCGCGGTGGCCCCGGTCCGGGTGGCGACCGGCGAGGTCGCGGCGAATCGGGTGATCTTCAAGCAACTGCTGCAGGCCGGGGCGATCGGCGTGATGCAGGTCGACGCATGCCGGGTCTCCGGGGTCGGCGAGGTACTGGCCGAGCTGCTGATGGCGGCGAAGTTCGGCGTGCCGGTCTGCCCGCACGCCGGCGGGGTCGGGCTGTGCGAACTGGTGCAGCACCTGGCGATCTTCGACTTCCTGCGGATCGGCACCTCGCTGGACGGCCGGATGATCGAGTACGTCGACCACCTGCACGAGCACTTCACCGACCCGGTACGCACCCGGGACGGCCGGTACCTGCTGCCCGAGCAGCCCGGGTACAGCGCCACCATGCGGCCCGCGTCGATCGCCGAGTTCGCCTTCCCGGACGGGCCGGCATGGCGATGACCCGGCTGAGCCTGGCCGCGCTGGCCCGGGTGCCCGAGCAGAGCCGCCCGCTGGTGGCACCCGGTTCCGTCGGCCCGGGCATCGTCCACCTCGGGCTGGGCGCGTTCCACCGGGCGCACCAGGCGGTATACACCGAGGAGGCGCTCGCCGCCGCGGGTGGCGACTGGGGCATCGTCGGGGTGGCACCCCGCTCCGCCGACATCGTGGCCGCCCTGCAGGAGCAGGACCGCCTGTTCAGCGTGACCGCGGTGTCCGGCGCCGGCCGCCACACCCGGGTGGTGGGCGCGCTGACCGGGGTGCGGCACGCCGCCGCCGACCCGGACGCGGTGGTGGCGCTGCTCGCCGACCCGACCATCCGGGTGGTGACGCTGACCGTGACGGAGAAGGCGTACCGGCTCGACCCGGCCGGCGGCCGGCTGACCGTGGACGACGACCTGCGGGCCGACCTGACCGGCGACCGTCCCCCAAGCACCGTGCCGGGGCTGCTGGTCCGCGGGCTGATCGCCCGCTACCGGGC
The DNA here is from genome assembly GCF_020216025.1 of Jidongwangia harbinensis. Lineage (GTDB taxonomy): Bacteria > Actinomycetota > Actinomycetes > Mycobacteriales > Micromonosporaceae > Actinoplanes > Actinoplanes harbinensis. The sequence goes on from NZ_JAIWNC010000005.1 coordinate 205,058, forward strand.
CGGCGCCGGGCCGATCGCGCTGGTCAGCTGCGACAACCTGCCGTCGAACGGCCGCCGGCTGCGGAGCCTGGTCGATCAGGCCCTGCGGTACGCCGGACCTCCGGTCGCGGACGGCACGCGGGACTGGGTGGCCGGCCAGGTGAGCTTTCCCGGCACCATGGTGGACCGGATCGTCCCGGCCGCCACGCCCCAGGCACTCGCGGACGCGGCCGCCGCGCTGGGCGCCGCCGATCTCGCCGCGGTGACCGGCGAGCCGTACCGGCAGTGGGTGCTCGAGGACGACTTCCCGGGCGGGCGCCCGGCGTGGGAACGGGCCGGCGCGGTTCTCACCGACGACGCGGCACCGTGGGAGCAGCTCAAGCTCCGCGCGCTGAACGGCGTGCACTCGGCGGTGGCGTACCTCGGTGCCCTGGCCGGCCGGGAGACCATCGAGGAGGCGCTGCGGATCCCCGGCCTGACCGAGGCGATGCGCCGGTTCGTGGCCGAGGACGTGGCCGGCAGTTTCCACCCGCCGGACGGCGTCTCCGTGGTCGCCTACGGCGACGAGGCGCTGGACCGCTTCGCCAACCCGGCGATCGAGCACCGCACCGTGCAGGTGGCGATGGACGGTTCCCAGAAGCTCCCGCAGCGGGTGCTGCACACCATCGCGGCCTGCCGGGCCGCGGGCGCGACGCCCCGGTGGGCGGCGCTGGTGGTGGCCGCCTGGATGCGGTTCGTGCAGGGCACCGCCGACGACGGACGGCAGCTGCCGCTGGACGATCCACTGGCCGACCAGATCCGGGCCCGGCTGGCCCAGGCGCCGGCCACGCCGGACGGGGTGGTGACGGCGCTGTTCGGGCTGCGCTCGGTGTTCCCGGCCGAACTGGCCGCCGACGACACCGTCCGTGCGCTGGTCACCGACTGGCTCACCGCGCTGGACAAGCACGGCGTCGAGGCGACCCTCGACGGGGCGCCATGACCCGGGTGGCGCTGATCGGGGCGAACGGGCACGGTCGCTGGCACCGGCGCCGAATCGCCGAGCTGACCTCCGCCGGGACGGTCCGGCTGGTCGGGCTGGCCGATCCGGCACCGGTCGAACCGGATCCACCGGTACCGTCCGGCGCCCGCGTGTTCACCGACCACCGGGCGCTGCTCGCCGCGACCCGCCCGGACCTGGTGGTGATCTGCACGCCGCCGCACACCCACCTGCCGATCGCGCTGGACGCCCTGGCCGCCGGCTGCGACCTGCTGCTGGAGAAGCCGCCGGTGGTGACGCTCGCCGAGCACGACCGGCTGCGGGCCGCGGTACGCGACGCCGGGCGCGCCTGCCAGGTCGGCTTCCAGGCGCTCGGGTCGGCCGCGCTCACCCGGCTCACCGACGCCATCGCCGCGGGCGAGCTGGGCGCGGTCACCGCCCTCGCCACGGTGGCGTCCTGGCGGCGCGACGACAGCTACTACCGGCGCGCGGACTGGGCCGGGCGCCGCCAGGTCGGCGGGCGCCGGGTGCTCGACGGCGCGCTGGTGAACCCGCTCGCGCACGCGGTCATGCAGACCCTGGCCGTGGCCGCCGCGGCCGGGGCCGGCCAACCGGTCACGCTGGAGGCGGAGCGGTACCGCACCCGGGAGATCGAGACCGACGACACCGCGTTCGCCCGGATCACGTTCCGCGGCGGCCTGCGGATGACCGCCGCGGTGACGCTCGCCGGTGAGGACTTCATCCCCGGCGAGGTGATCGTCACCGGCACCGCGGGCCGGGCCGTGCTGGAATACCCCACCGACCGGCTGACCCTGCCCGGCGACCCCGGGCCACGGGAGGTGCCGGGCCGGGTGGACCTGCTGGCCAACCTGGTCGCGCACCGCCGCGAGCCGGACCGGGTGCCGCTGCTGGCGCCGCTGGAACGTACCGCCGGGTTCACCGCCGTCGCGGAGGCGCTGGCCGCACCCGGCAACCCGCTGCCGACGCTGCTGGACGATGCGTTGGTCACGGAGCACGGTGCGCCGTCGGCGCGGGTGCGGGTCATCGGCGGCATCAACGCGGTGCTGCGGCGGGTGGCGGACACCGGCGCGTTGCCCGCGGAACTCGGCATCGACTGGGCGGTCCCGGCCCGCGCCGAGACGCTGATCGGCGCCTGAGGCCGGTTCGGCTCGAGGGTCCCGGGTCTGGGAGCCGCAGAGTGCGATGACGCGGCAACCGGGATGCGATCGCCAACGTGGGGCGGTCGCACCGCCGGCTGCCGAACGCCGTTCGAGGATTACCCGGTCACGCCGTCGGGAACACAGATGATGCCCTGCAGATACGCGAGCCTGCCGTCGTGGTCGAGCGGGCAGAAGAGGTCCCAGAGATCGGCATTGGTGAGCGTCTCCCCGGCGAGCGAGCCGCCTTTGCACTCGAACCGGATGACCGTGTATCCATCCTGGATCGGCGTGATGCCGGTGCCGCCGGCGGCCTGACACTCCCGCTTCGTGATGCCGGACTCGGCCGTTGCCGCAGCGGCACTCTGTGCCGAGGCCAACGGCGCGATGGTGATAGCCGCGCCGACGGCGAGTGCCGTGAGAATTCGTCTACGCATGGGCGTCCCTCCACAATGGTCGTCGTGACCCGGGAGGCCCCGGGCCACAGCTGGACGCTATTGAGCCAAGAGTGAGGCAACACCTAATCGTGCCCGGTGGGGACGCGGGGCGGAACCTAGCCGGCTTCGATCTCCGCGCGGGTGAGGGTGCCGTCCGCGACCAGCACGGTCAGCCGCCGGTCCAGGCTCGTCCCGGCCGGCACCGGAAGCGGATCGGTGAACGCCAGCGCCGCGCACACCCCCGGATAGATCCCGGTCCGGACGAACCAGCGGTCACGTCCGGCCAGGCCGCGGAACACCAGCGTGTACGGTCCCGGCCCGGTCAGCGCCACCCACGGCTCGGCGCTGCCGTTGACCGTCTCCTCGCTGTCGTGCGCCGCGGTGAACGTGGTGGCCGGACCGGGCGCGGCTCGCCAGAAGAAGCCGCCGTACCCGGCCCCGCCCGGACGGCCGTTGGTGGCCGGGCTGCCCAGCGTCACGTCGTGTCCGGGCGGGGCGGTCAGCGCGTACCCGAAGTCGAGTTCCCAGCCCCGCGCGGCGGCCCGCGCGACGACCGTCCGTTCCTCCGTCAGCAACAGGCGCCCGTCGCGGTCCCGCCATTCCAGGCGCTCCGCGAACGAGCCGGCCGCCACGCCGGACAACCAGGCCGCGTGCTCGATCCGGCCGTGATCCTCCCGCCAGGTGTAGCCCCGGTCCCGCACATACGTGCGCCCGCCCCACAGGTTGGTCCCGTTCACGTCCGGCATCGCCACCGAGACACCCAGATGCCACGGATGGTCCTCCGGCATGGTGTCGGTCACCGGAATCCCACCGAGCGTCCGCACCGGATGCAGGTAGGGCCGCGGCCCGTGACGCGGACCGACGATCGGCTCGACGGCGTACGTGGCCACCGGCACGCCTCCGACGCTCAGGCGCACGGGCGCGGTCACCGGGCCGGCCGGCGCGCCCCGGCGGCCCTTCCGACGGTCGACGGCACCGCCGCCGGGTCCGCCCGCGGACGCACGTCTTCCACTCCGAAACCCGCCCTACCGGTAGGTGATGTCGGAATCCCGGTAGAGGCAGTGCACCGGGTCGGCACCCTCGCCGATCTTGGTGGGCTCGCTGCCCTTGGGGACTCCCTGGTACTTCTCGCAGATGGTCGCGGAGCCGTAGACCGTGATCCGGCTGAAGCGCGCCGTGTCGCCCCAGTTGGTGTTGATGCCGGCCAGCACGCCGGTGGACCGGACCGCCACGTTGTCCAACACCACGTGCCGCTGGTACGACGTGCTGCAGTTGCCGCAGGCCCGGTAGAGCTTGCCGACGTTCTCCGCGTAGAAGTCGCTGATGTGTACGGTGCCGGCGCCGTTGTGCTGGAACAGCTTGTCCGACGCCGACCGGGCGCCGCCGCCGATCACGTAGTAGTGGTCACCGCCGCGGAACGTGGCACCGTCCTCGCCGACGTCCTCCCACCACACGTTGCGGATGGTGCAGTCGCCCTCGCAGTGGATGCCGTCGCCGGCCGGGGCGCCGAGGATGACGTTCTCGATGGTGGCACCGTCGGCGAGTTCGAACACCGGGTCCTGGCTCTCGCCCTGCCCGCCGTCGCCGATGCAGCAGTACCGCTTCATGCCGCCGTCGAACGTTCCGGTGACCACGATGGTGCCGTTGTTCACCGGCGCGTTGCCGGTCGGCGTGGGGAACGTGGTGACCGGCTCGTACCGCGACAGCGGCGCGACGGTGGGGGTGGTGGTGGCCGCGTCGGCGGCAACCACCGACCCGACGGCCAGCGCGAACACGGTCGCGGCGGCCAGCAACGTTGCCCGGTGCACGACGTTGGCTCTCATCAGCAGCGCACAATCTGGGAGTTGTTGAGGGTGATGTTGCGGATCGTCAGGTTGTCCGCACAGGGATTCTCGGTGATCCGGTTGTTCGTGAGCGTCAGGTTCTGCAGCGTGATGTTGCGGTTGCCGGCGAACTCGGTGCGTTCCGCCAGCCGGATCTCGCCGCCGCCGTTGACGGTGCCGCTCTGCGCGGCGATGTTCACGTCGTAGCAGTTCTCGATGAGGATCGCGTTGTTGCCGGTGCTGGCGATGTCGATCCGGTCGACGGTGAGGCCACCGCTCTCCGACACGCAGAAGATGCCCCGGCCGCCGCCGCGCGCCCGCACCGTGCCGACCCGCACGTTCGTGGGGTAGCCGCTGCCGATCCGGCCGTTGCGGTTCGCGGTGCGGAACGCCGCGTACCCGGTGCCGGCGCCGGCGCCCTCGGCGTCCACCGTGCCGACGGTGGCGTTGATCGTCTCGTTGAGCAGCAGGCCGGACTCGCCGACGTTGCGCGCCGTCACGGTCCCGACGGTGAGGCCGTCGACGCCGTAGGTCTCCATGGCGTGCGAGCTGGCGCCGGACACGTTCACGGTCTCCACCGTGATGTTGCGGCTCCACTGGCTGGTGTCGCCGCGGTTGTCGATCCGCACGCCGAGACCGCCGGACAGCCGCATGGTGATCTCGCCGAGGAACACGTTGGTGACGTTGCGCATGAAGATGCCGTACAGCGGGCGGCCGGTCACGGTGAGGTGCTGCACCTCGATCTGGGTGGTGCCGCGGGAGTACACCGGCGCGTAGTCGCCGGAGCCGGAGCCGGTCACGTCGATGGTGCCGCACACGTCCAGCGCGGTGTAGCTGGGCAGCGAGATGCGCGCGTTGGCGGCGATCGATCCGGAGCCGCGTACCACGACCCGCTGTTTGCTGGTCCGCCCGGCCGTCAGGCTGCCGATCGCGGCCTGCACGGCCGCCCGCATGTCGGTTCCGGTGTAGACCGTGCTGCCGCCGTTGCGCGCGGTCCAGGAGCCGTTGCTCTGCACCGCCTCGGCCTGGAACGTGCCGGAACCGCAGGCGGGGACGGCCGCCGCGGCCCGGGCCGCCGTCCCGGTCGGCGGCGCGGGCTGCTGCGCCGCCGACACGGGCGACAGGCCGAGCGCGGCACCCGCACCCACCAGGGCGAGGGCGCCGGCACCGGCGAGTGCACCGCGCACGTGGCGCGGTCGAAGCTTGTTCATCGGGGTTTCCCTTTCCGGCTGGGGCGCAGCCTGCGTGATCGAGTCCCCGCCTGACAGTGGCCGATCCGGCCGGAAACGTTGCCCGGGGCGCGCAGCCTCCCGGGCCGCGGATCGCGCGGCCACCGGCGCCCCGGGCGGGCGGGGGCCGCGACGTGATCCGGCCCACCACCAGAACCACGTCGCGGTCCATCCATCATCATAGATTGACTTAGTTGTCTGTCAAAACTAACTTCGGCTGGAAACCGCTTTCCTTCTGACTTTGGAGGAGCCATGCAGCGCCGCCGGTTCGTCATCGCCTTACTCGGGTCCGTCCTGCTGGCCGTGCCGGCGGCCCCGGCACAGGCCGCGGCCTGGTCGTCGTCCGACCGCTGGGGCACCTGGTCGAGCAGCGGCTACACGCTCTACAACAACGTGTGGGGCTCCGGTCACGGCGCGCAGACCATCTGGGCGAACTCGCCGGGCAACTGGGGCGTCTGGGCGGACCACCCGAACACCGGCGGCATCAAGGCCTACCCGAACGCGACCCGGCACATCGGCCGGCCGGTCAGCGCGCTCGGCCCCACCACCAGCACGTTCGACGTCACGGTGCCGACCAGCGGGGTCGCGTTCACCACCGCGTACGACATCTGGACGGCGGACCACGCCCACGAGATCATGCTGTGGATGAACCGGTACGGCCCGGTCGGCCCGCTCGGCAACCGCGAGACGACCGCGTCCGTGGGCGGCCACACCTGGGACATCCACCGCGGCTCGAACGGCGCCAACCAGGTCTACTCGTTCGTCCGCACCGGCAACACCAGCACCGGCACGGTGGACATCCGCGCGGTCGTCCAGTGGATCCGGGCCCGCGGCTGGTTCGGCGACGTGACCATCGGTGACGTGCAGTTGGGCTATGAGATCACGTCCGCGGCGGGCGGCAGGGACTTCGTCACGAACGCGTTCACGGTGACCGGCTGACCCGCGAGGCGCGACGGCGTGCCGCCTCCCCACCGGCGGGTGAATCTGCGGTCCGCGACGCGCCCGGAACCCCACGGCCCCGCCCAACGCCGTGTGGATTTCCGTCGCGGAGTTGACCTCACCGCCACAACCCGAGCACCCCCGACCCGCGTGGGAACCTCCGGCGCGCAGCGCACCCCACCTCCACACAACCCGCACACCCCCAACCCCCGTGGGAACCTCCGGCACCCAGCGCACCCCACCTCCACACAACCCGCACACCCCCAACCCCCGTGGGAACCTCCGGCACCCAGCGCACCCCACCTCCACACAACCCGCACACCCCCAACCCCCCGTGGGAACCTCCGGCACCCAGCGCACCCCACCTCCACACAGCCGGGGCGCAAGACCCGGCCTGGGACGTCCCGATCCTTCCGGGTGGGTCAGGCTGCGGTGCGGACCACGGCGGCGCCGCCGGCCGGAACGCGGACCCGGCCGGACACCGCGGCGCCGGTGAGCAGCTCGACGCCGTCGGCATCCACCTCGTGGTCGGTCGTCGTGTGGTTGAGCAGGAACAACCAGGAGCGGTCGGCACCCACCCGCCGCACCGCCTCCACCCCCGGCGGCAACCCGGAGCACGCCGGGCGCACCCCGGCCGCGGCCGCCACGGTCGCCAGCAACGCGTCCCGTCCCGGCTCGTCGAGGCGGGTGGAGACGTACCACGCGACGCCCGCGCCGTAGCCGTGCCGGGTGATCGCGGGTCGCCCGTCCAGCACGCCGCCCGCGTAGCTGGCCAGCGCCTCGGCTCCGGTGCAGTGCACCGTCTCGCTCCACAGGTCGCCGGTGTCGCCGGTGGACAGCCGCACCCGGGAACCGGCGGCGACCGGGTGGAACTCCTCCACGCGTACCCCCAGCAGGTCGCGCAGGGCGCCCGGGTAGCCGCCGGTGCGGATCCGGCCGTGCCGGTCGGCGACCCCGCTGAGGTATGTCACCACCAGGTGTCCGCCGGCCGCCACCCAGGTGCGCAGCGCCGCGGCCTGGGCGTCGGACATCAGGTAGTGGACCGCCAGGATCAGCATCGGGTACGCCGTGAGGTCGCCGTCCAGCGTGCCGATCACGTCGGCCGTGATGCCGCGCCGCCACAGCGCCCGGTGTGCGCGCTGCGCCTCCGTCCACGGGTCCAGACCGGTGGCCGGTAGCGCCGGAGCCTGCAGCGCCCACCCGGACGGTTCGTCGTACCCGATGGCGACCGGTGCCTGCACCCGGCCGTCGACCGCCTCCGCGATCCGGGTCAACTGCCCGCCCAGCGTGACCGCCTCGCGGAACACCCGGCTGTCCGGGCCGGCGTGCGGCACCAGGGCCGAGTGGAACAGTTCGGCGCCCCCGCGCGGCGCCCGCCACTGGAAGTACATCGCGCCGCGGGATCCCCGGGCGACGGCCGCCAGGCTGTGCCGGGACATCCGTCCGGGTTCCTTGGTGTGCATCCGGCCGGGCGTGTAGATGAGGTTCGGGGCGGTCTCCATCAGCAGCCAGTCCGGCGTACCGGTGCCGTGGGTGGCCCAGCCCCGGGCCAGGTCGGCGGCGAACGCGGTCTCCTCCTCGGCGGCCGGCCCGGCGTCGGACGGGTAGTGGTCGATCGCGACCAGGTCCACCTCGCGGGACCAGCGGGCGTGGTCCACCGGCACCCAGCCGCCGAGCACATAGTTGGTGGTGACCGGCACCTCCGGCGTGGCGGCGCGCAGCAGGTCGCGCTGCTCGGCGTACGCGGCCAGCAGCTCGTCCGAGGTGAACCGCCGGAAGTCCAGCACCTGGGTGGGGTTGGGCAGGTACTGAGTGGCACGCGGTGGCCGGATCTGCGCCCAGTCGGTGTACCGCTGTCCCCAGAACGCGGTGGTCCACACGTCGTTCAGTGTGTCCAGGTCGCCGTACCGGGCGCGCAGCCAGCTGCGGAACGCCCCGGCGGTGAGGTCGCAGTGGCAGGTGGTGCCGTACTCGTTGTGCACGTGCCAGAGCGCCAGCGCGGGATGGCCGGCGTACCGGGAGGCGAGCGCGGCGGCGATCCGGCGGGCGGCGTCGCGGTACGCGGGGGCGCTCACGCAGTACGTGTCGCGGCTGCCGTGGCTCAGGCGCACCCCGTCCGGGGTGACCGGCAGCGCCTCGGGGTGGGCCAGGCCGAACCAGGGCGGCGGGGACGCGGTCGGGGTGGCCAGGGCGACCGCGACACCGCCCGCGGCGAGCCGGTCCAGCGCCCGGTCCAGCCCGCCGAACGTGTACCGGCCCGGCGCCGGCTCCAGCCACGACCAGGCGAACACGCCGACGGTCACCATGGTCACGCCGGCCCGGCGCATCAGGTCGACGTCCTCGGCCTGCACGTCGTCCGGCCACTGTTCCGGGTTGTAGTCGCCGCCGTACCACAGTGGCATGCCGTACCCCCGCTTGTTTTTTGTTTGGAATCCAGCCAAAGTAGGTGCGGTGCCAGAGGGTGTCAACGACGGCTGGGAAGACGCGATGGCCGCCGGCAACGGCCGCCAGGGCGCGCTCTGCTGGGGTACGCCGGACGAGCTGCGGGTGACCGTCTCGCACGAACGGCTGTTCCTGCCGCTCGGGCCGCCGCTCGACCCGCCGGACACCGCGCACCTCCTCCCCCGGGTGCGCGACCTGCTGACGGCGGGCCGCTACGCGGACGCGGCGACGGCGGTGCACGCGGCGGCGGTGGCGGCGGAACCGGCGTACGCGGAGACGGTGTGGATCGATCCGCTGATCGGCGCGGCCACGCTGCGGATCCGCCCGCGCCGGCGCGGGCCGGCCCGGGACTTCCGGCGGTCGGTGGACGTCGCGTCCGGTCTGGTCACGCTCGCCTGGCGGGACGACGGCGGCGAGGTACGCCTGGACGCGTTCGTCTCCCGCCCGGCCGACGCCGTGGTGGTCCGCCTGTCGGCGGGCGGCGGCTTCACCGGGACGCTGCGGCTGATGCCGGTGGACGGCACCCCGCCGCGCCCGTTCTCGCACACCGTGGTGGCCGGCCCGGACCGGCTGACGCTGCGGGGCCGCTTCGACGGTGCCACCTGGCCCGGCGCACTGACCGGTTATCGCGTCGACTGCCGCGTGACGCCGCCGGCCACCGCGTCCACCGGCGACCTCGCCCTCCACGGCGACACCGTCCTCGTGCTCCGCACCACCCCCGGCGCCGGCCCGGCCGGGCCGGCGCCGGACGCGTCGTTCGGCGCGATGCTGGCCGCCCACGCCGCGGTGCACGGCGAGCTGTTCCGCCGGGTGCGCCTCGACCTGGGGGCCGACCCCATGGACCGGGAGCGCCCGGCCGCCGACCTGCCGTTCGGGCCGGCCCTGGTGGAGCGGCTCTTCGACGCCGGGCGGCACCTGATCATCAGCAGCTCCGGCGACCTGCCGCCGACCCTGCAGGGCGTCTGGAGCGGCACCTGGACGCCGCCGTGGTCCAGCGGGTACACGCTGGACGGCAACCTGCCCGCCGCGGTTGCCGCACTGTTGCCCACCGGTACCCCGGAACTGCTTCTGCCGCTCTTCGACCTGGTCGACCGGGTGCGCGACGACCTGCGCCGCAACGCCCGCCGGCTGTACGGCGCGCGCGGACTGCTCACGCCGGTGCACCTGTCCACGCACGGCCGGCAGAACCACTTCGGGCCGGTGTGGTGCCAGACGTTCTGGACGGCGGGCGCCGGGTGGCTGGCCCGGCTGTACGTCGACTATTGGCGGTACACCGGCGACCGGGCGTTCCTGCGCGACCGGGCCTGGCCGTTCCTGTACGCGGCGGCCGAGTTCCTGCTCGACGTCGTGCCGGTCCGCGACGGCACCGCGGTCTTCGCGCCGTCGTACTCGCCGGAGAACGCGCCCGCCACCACCGGCTCGCAGGCCACCGTGAACGCCACCATGGACGTGGCGGTCGCCCGCGACCTGCTGGGCAACGTGCTCGCGGTCGCCGCGGAGCTGGACCGGACGCCGCCGCCGGGCACCCGGGCGCTGCTGGACGCGCTGCCCGGCTACCGGATCGCGGACGGGCGGCTGGCCGAGTGGATCCATCCGGACCTCGGCGACCAGCCCGCGCACCGGCACGCGTCGCACCTGTGGCCGCTTTGGTACGAGCCGGATCCGCTGATCACCGGCGACCCGGCGGTGCGGGCCGCGGCGGTCGCCGCGATCCGGGACCGGCTGGCCTGGTGGGCGGGCTCCGCCTCGGACGAGATGGGGTACGGGCTGGCGCAGCTCGGTCTGGCCGCCGCCGCGCTGGGGCTGGCCGAGGAGGCGTGGGCCACGGTGCGCGTGATGGCCACCCGGTACTGGGGCGCGAACCTGGTGCCCCGGCACAACCGGAACGCGATCTTCAATGTCGACCTGGCCGGCGGTTTCCCGGCCGTGGTGACGGCGATGCTGGTCCGGTCCGCGCACGGCCGCCTCGACCTGTTGCCGGCCCGGCCGGACGCCTGGCCGCGTGGACGGGTGACCGGGCTGGCCGCCCGGGACGCGGTCACCGTCGCCGAGTTGTGGTGGGAGCCGGGGGCGGCCGGCGTGACGCTGACCGCGGCCCGGGACGTGCGGGTGACGGTGGGCGCGCCGCCGGGGATGGCGTTCGACGGGGCGGCCAGCCGGGAGGTACCGCTGACAAACGGGACGGCATTGACACTTAGTTGTGTATCTATAAAAAATATCCCCAGCTAACTCGAGCTGAGGAGAGCACATGCCGTACCGTCCGCCGCTGGTTGCGCGCGAAGTCTTCGTGGCCGACCCCCCGGAGCTGCCGGTACGCGAGCCCGGCGAGCAGGGCCTCAGCGCGGTGACCCGGGCCGAGGTGGTCTCGACGGACGCCGGCGGTGTGCTGCTCAAGGGCGCCACCCCGGACGGAAGCACCCTGGTGATCCAGATCAGCGCCGCCGACGAGGGCGTGCTCCGGGTCCGGCTCAGCGACGACCCGCAGGCCCGGTCCCGGTCGGCCCGGGCGACGACGCTGATCCACCCGCCCGGACGGCCCATGGAGGTACGCGCCGGGGACGGCCGGATCAGCGTGCGCGCGGGCGCGATCCGGGCCGAGATCACCCTGGATCCGTGGCACCTGAGCTTCACCGACGACACCGGACGGCTGCTGGTGGAGCAGAACCGGGGCGAGGTCGACATCAGCGGCCGCCTGCGCACCCTGCCGTTCGGCCGCTCGCTCGCCGACGGTGCCGTGGCGGCGTACCACGAGAGTTTCGGCGCCGCCGCCGACGAACGCTTCGTCGGCCTCGGCGAACGTTTCACCACCCTGGACAAGCGCGGTCAGCGCGCCCTGATGTGGAACTTCGACGCGTTCGGCACCGAGTCCGACCGGGCCTACAAGAACGTGCCGTTCTACCTGTCGAACCGCGGCTACGGCGTGGTGGTGGACAGCGGCATGCCGGTCGAGTTCGACATGTGCCAGTCCACCCACAGCTGCGTGCAGATCCTGGTGCCGGACGACCTGATCGACTACTACGTGCTGGCCGGGCCGACCCCGGCCGAGGTGCTGGACCGCTACGACCGGCTCACCAGCCGGCCGCTGCTGCCGCCCAAGTGGGCGTTCGGCACCTGGATGTCGTCCGGCTTCTTCGCCGACAGCCAGGCGCACACGCTGGACCGGGCCCGCCGGCTGCGCCGCGACGGCATCCCCTGTGACGTGCTCCACCTGGACTGCTACTGGCAGCGCCCCGGGCACTGGTCGGACCTGGTGTGGGATCCGGAGACGTTCCCCGACCCGGACGCCATGCTCGCCGAACTGGCCACCATGGACTTCCGGGTGTGCCTGTGGATCAACCCGTACGTGAGCCATCTCAGCCCGCTGTTCGCCGCCGCCGAGGAGGCCGGGTACCTGCTGCGCCGGCCGGACGGCTCGGCGTACGTGGCGGACGTGTGGCACGGCTCGTTCCCGCCGTGCGGCCTGATCGACTTCACCGATCCGGCGGCCACCGCCTGGTTCCAGGACCAGCTGCGCCGGCTGCTCACCCAGGGCGTGTCGGTGTTCAAGACGGACTTCGCCGAGGGCGTGCCGGCGGACGCGGTGGCGGCCAACGGGATGACCGGCGTGGAACTGCACAACGTCTACACGTTGCTGTTCAACGACGCCGCCGCCGCGGTCACCCGGGAGGTGGCCGGGCATTCGATGGTGTGGGCGCGGAGTTCGTACCTGGGCGGGCAGCGGCACTCGGCCCAGTGGGGCGGCGACACCAGCGCCACGTACCCGGCGATGGCCAGCACGCTGCGCGGCGGCCTGTCCCACGGCCTGTCCGGGGTGCCGTTCTGGTCGCACGACGCCGGCGGCTTCACCGGCACCCCCACCGACGACCTGTACGTACGCTGGGCCCAGTTCGCGGCGCTGTCCCCGCTGGTCCGCTTCCACGGCACCACCAGCCGGCTGCCGTGGAACTTCCCGCCGGCCGCCGCGGCCGCTGCCACCGAGGCGCTGCGGCTGCGCTACCGGCTCCTGCCGTACCTGTACTCGGCGGCGGTCACGTCGGCGCGCACCGGCGTACCGATGATGCGGGCCCTGCTGGTGGACACGCCGGACGATCCGGCCTGCTGGACCGCCGAGCTGGAGTACCTGCTCGGCCCGGACCTGCTGGTCGCGCCGGTGGTGACCACCGACCCGGACCGCCCGGTGTACTTCCCGTCCGGTCGCTGGGTGGACCACTGGACCGGCGCGGTGCTCGACGGCGGCCGGCACCACCGGGTGGGTACGCCGCCGGACCGGATCCCGTTGTACGTCCGGTTCGGCGCCCTGATCCCGGTCGGTCCGGGCGGCGACACCGTGGGCGACGGCCCGTTCCCGGACCTCACCGTGGTGAGCTGGGGCGGCGTGGACGGCCGCACGGTGCTCAGCGACGTCGACGGCGACACGGTGGTGACCGCGGTCCGGGACGGCGACACGCTGGCGGTCACCGCCGACGGGCCGGCCCGGATCCGGCGGATCGCGCTCGCCGCGGTGCCGGGCGAGGCGCCGGCGGTGACCTTCAACGGAGTGCCTGCCCGCATCTCGGCGGCGGGCGCGCCGGTCAGCCCTTGACCGCGCCGATCAGCACGCCGCGGGTGAAGTGCCGCTGCAGGAACGGGTAGACCATCGCGATCGGCGCCACCGTGACCACCACGACCGCCATCTTGATGGCCAGCGTCGGCGGCAGCGCGGTGCCCATCGCGGTGCCGGACTGCTGCGGGCTCAGCCCGGCCAGGATGAAGCTCTGCAGCACCCGCTGGATGGGGAACTTCTCGTTGTCGTCGATGTAGAGCAGCGCGGTGAACCAGACGTTCCAGTACCCGACCGCGTAGAACAGGCCGACCACCGCGATCACCGCCTTGGACAGCGGCAGCACGATGCGCCACAGGATGCGGAACTCGCCGGCGCCGTCCACCCGGGCGCTGTCCATCAGTTCGCCGGGGATGTTCTGGAAGAAGGCCCGCACCACCACGAGGTTGAAGACGCTCAGCGCGCTCGGCAGGATCAGCGACCACAGGCTGTCCTTGAGGCCCAGCCCGGTCACCACCAGGTAGCTCGGTACCAGGCCGGGATAGAGCAGGAAGGTCAGCAGGAAGTAGAAGAGCAGGCCGCGATGGCCGAGCGAGCCGGGCCGGGACAGGCCGTACGCGGCGAGCACCGTGACGGTCAGGCTGACCGCGGTGCCGGCCAGCGTCACCAGCGAGGTGATCAGCAACGCCTGGGTGATCTGGCCGCCGGAGAAGATGATCCGGTACGCGGACAGGTCGATCTCCCGCGGTACGACCACCAGCCCGCCGGCCGCGTTGATCGTCTCCCGGGACGACACGCTGGTCACCAGCACCACCCAGAGCGGAATGAGCACGGCCAGCACGACGCCGGTGAGCACGGCGCCCTTGGCCGTCTGCCCGGCGGCGGTGGGCGGCTCCTCCCAGGCCGGGCGGCGGTTTCGGACCGGCCGGAGGCGGCCGGGCGGCACGGTGGGCGTCATGACCGGGAATACACTCCGTTCTCACCGAAGGCGTGTGCCAGCCGGTTGGCGACCAGGATCAGCACCAGTCCGACGACCGCCTTGAACAGGCCGGCGGCGGCACCGAAGCCGTAGTCGCCGGTCGCGATCGACTGGTGGTAGACGAAGGTGTCCAGCACCTCGGCGGCCTGCCGGCCGACCGCGTCGCGTTGCAGCAGGAACTGTTCGAAGCCGACCGACAGCGCGTCGCCGAGCCGCAGGATGAGCAGCAGCACGATGACCGGCCGCAGTCCGGGCAGCGTGATGTGCCACGTCCGGCGCCACCGGCCGGCGCCGTCGACCGCGGACGCCTCGTACAGGTGGGTGTCGATGGTGGACAGAGCGGCCAGGAACACGATCGTGCCCCAGCCGAGGTCCTTCCAGACCGCCTCCGCGGTGACCAGCACCAGGAACGTGTCCGGGTTGGTCATGATCTCCGGCGGCGTGATGCCGGCCTGGCGCAGTTCCTGGGAGAGCAGCCCGGCGCCGCCGAGCATCTGCACGAAGAACGTCACGACCAGCACCCAGCTGAAGAAGTGCGGCAGGTACACGACGGTCTGCACGAACCCGCGCAGGCGGCGAGACAGCACGCTGTTCAGCACGAGCGCCAGCGCGATCGGCAGCGGGAAGAAGAAGACGAGCTGGAACGCGGTGATGGACAGCGTGTTCCACACCGCGTCCCAGAACGCCGGGTCGGCGAACAGCACCTGGAAGTTGCCGAGGCCCACCCAAGGACTTTCCAGCAGCGCCCGCAGCGGGCTGTCGCCGAGGTACGGGTTGTAGTCCTGGAACGCGACCACGTTGCCCAGCATGGGCAGGTAGTGGAAGACGAACAGCAGCAGGACGCCGGGCAGCACCATGACCAGCATCGGCCAGTCCCGCCGCAGCCGGGCCCGGATCGGTGCCCGGCGCCGGCGCGGAACCGGGGCCGGGGTGGCGGGCTTCGGC
This sequence comes from Jidongwangia harbinensis, assembly GCF_020216025.1. Taxonomy (GTDB): domain Bacteria; phylum Actinomycetota; class Actinomycetes; order Mycobacteriales; family Micromonosporaceae; genus Actinoplanes; species Actinoplanes harbinensis. The sequence goes on from NZ_JAIWNC010000005.1 coordinate 220,504, forward strand.
TCGGCCGGCGGCGCGTCCAGGGCGGGGCCGCTGGTCATCGCCCGGCGTCGGACAACGCCGTGCCGAGCAGCTCGCGGGCCTCGTCACCGCCGCTGCTGCGCCACTCCTTGACGACGACGTCCAGGTCGGCGATCGGCCGGCGGCCGCGGAGGATGTCGGTAATCTTGTCGGTGATCGGTACCACCTGGGCCTTGAACCGGGCCGGCATCTCGAACTTGAGCCCGTCCCACGGGTCCTTCTCCATGAACCGCACCATGGCGTTCGAGTAGGCCAGCGCCTCCTTCACGAACGTCGGCGTCTGCGGCGTGGGCTGCAGGACCGGGGTGCGTCCGCTGATGAAGAAGTACTGGTTCTGGATCTCGGAGAACCCGAGTTCGGTCTTGACCGGGCCGCCGCCGGCCCGCCTGTGGTGCGTGCCCTCGGCGCCGAACTCGCGCAGCTGGAACTCCTCGGTGCCGAACGGCGCGGAACACCAGTTGATCACCCGCAGGATCTCTTCGACCCGGGCCTTGCCCAGGCCCTTCTTGACGAACGTGTACGAGATCGGGTCGTCGTCGCCCCACACCAGCGGGTCGCCGCCGGTGGCCGAGAACACCGGCACCGGCTGCACGCTGAAGCCCTTGGTGACCTGCTGCTGTTCGGCCTGCATCGGCTGCCACATGCCGAGGCCGTCCTGCTTGAACAGGATCTTGCCGCCCTGGAGCAGCTGCTTGGCGTCCGCGCCCTTGCTGGCCATCAGGTCCGGGTGCACCATCCCGGCCCGGTACACCTTGATCATGAATTCCACGGCCTGGCGGAACTCCGGGGTCTCGTACTTGTGCTCGGGGGTGCCGTCGGCGCGCAGCCGCCAGCCCTCCTTGCTGCCCGGCGCCTTGTGGAACATCTGCACCATCTGGAAGATGTCGTCGAACGCCCAGACGCCCTTGCCGGGGTCGGTGACCTGCTTGCCGACCTCGAACAGCTCGTCGATCGTCCGGGGGTAGGTCAGGCTCAGCTTGTCCAGCAGGTCCTTGCGGTAGAACAGCGCCAGCGGGAACGGCCCGTCGGTCGGGTTCGGGATCGCCATCAGCCGGTCGTTCCAGCAGGCGTTGCGCCACGCGCCGGTGGGCAGCGTGGCCAGCATCGGGTACCCCGCGACGTTGCCGCCCTGCAGGTACGGCGTGAGGTCCTCGAACAGCGCGTTGACCGCGTCGGAGAACCGCGGCAGCTTCTCCACCTCCCAGTCCGGCACGCACAGCAGATCGGGCACGTCCCGGGCACCGAGCACCGCGCCGAGCTTGTCGGCGTACGTCATGCCGTCCTGCACGCTGAACTCCACCGGCGTGCCCAGCTCGGCGTTGACCGCGACCAGGTACGCGTTCTTCGCCCCGCTCGGCGGCGCCGGCCCCCAGACCGGGGTCATCGCCCGGATCGGCTGCCCTCCGGCGCCCGGCTGGTCGGTGATCGCGTCGGTCAGCGCGGACGGGAACGTGGTGTAGCCGTCCGGGACCGGCCGGGTGCTGAGCACGTCGGGCTTGATGTTCAGCGCCAGCGGCCGGTGCTCGGGCACCAGCCCGGCGAGCTTGTCCAGATTCTGGGTGGCGCCACCCTGGGTGGCCTTCTCCCCGCATCCGGCGAGGAGGCCGCCGGTGCCCGCGGCGGCCACGCCCAGGCCGACCAGGTTGAGGAATGTCCGGCGGTTCACGGACGCACTCGCGGGTGTCGTCACGGCACGCTCCTTCCCATTCTGTCGACCGCGTCGACGACTGCCCGGTAGAGTTAGTTTGGAATGCAGACAAACAAATTAGCCGACGGTCGATGCACGGACAAGAGAGCCGCCCGGTACCCGGGCGGCGGTACGGCATGATGGACCCGGACCGGGGCGGCCGGGTGGGGGAGGCGGGGCTGACGTGATCGGTACGCAAGGCGCGGCGCAACCGGCGGACCTGACGGACGTACGCACCACCAACCTGGCCGTGGTGCTGCGCTATGTGCGTACCCATGCGCCCTGTTCCCGCGCGGACATCGCGGCGTCCACCGGGTTGAACAAGGCGACCGTGTCGAGCCTGGTCGCCGACCTGCTGGACCGCCGCCTGCTGCGCGACACCGGCCTGACCGAGAACCGGATCGGCCGGCCCGCCGCGATGCTGGTCCTGGAGACCCGGCCGTACGCCGCGGTCGGTCTCGAGGTGGGCGCCGACCACCTGGCGGCGGTCGCGCTCGACCTGGCCGGCGAGCGGCTGCTGTCCTGGCGCCGCGCCTATCCCGGGCTGGGCGCCGGTGCCGGCCGCGCCGAGGCGGCGGTGGCCGCGCTGGCCGGACGGGTGGTCACCAAGCTCACCGCGCAGGGCCGGCGGATCCTCGGGCTCACCGTGGCGGTGCCCGGACCGGTCACCACCGCGGGCGGCGTCCGCTTCGCGCCACACCTGGGCTGGTCCGACCTGGACCTGCTGCCCGCGCTTACCAAGGCGTTGCACCGGCCGGACTACCCGGTCGCGGTGGACAACGACGCCAACCTCGCGGCGCTGGCCGAGCACCGCCACGGCCCGCACGCCGGCTCGCCCGACCTGGTGACGCTGATCGGCGGGGTGGACATCGGCGCCGGGATCATCGCCGACGGCCGGCTGGTCCGCGGCGGGCAGGGCTTCGCCGGCCGCATCGGTCACCTGCAACTCGACCCGGGCGGGCCGCTCTGCCGGTGCGGACGGCGTGGCTGCCTGGAGGCGTACGCCGGACTGCCCGCCCTGGTCCGCGCGGCCCTGCCGGACACCGACGCGGACGGGCCGGTCTCCGACTTCGCGCCGGAGCTGGAACGGATCGCCGCACTGGCGCGGTCCGGCGACGAGGCCGCCGGCACCGCGCTGACCGAGGCCGGCAGCCGGCTCGGCCAGGCCGTCTCGGTGCTGGCCGACGTGCTGGATCCCCGGGTGGTGGTGCTCGGCGGCGCGTTCGCCACGCTGTCCGACTGGTTGCTGCCGGCGGTGGAGGCCGAAGTGAAGGCCCGCGCGGTGGCCCCGGGCGAGGCCGGGCACGTGGCGGTGTCCACGCTCGAACCCGGCTCGGCCGCGACCGGCGGCGCGGCGCTGGCACTGGACCGGCTGGAGGCCGGACACCTGCCCGTCCCTGCGTAACTTTCGATCGATGGATTTGCATTCTTCTCTTGACCGTGTTTGCTGCGTGGTGCCAACCTCAGAGGGCTCCGCCGTAACAAGCGTGTAACCACACGGGTTGGCGGAGCCTTTTCCGGATCGTTGTCGAAGCGCTTCGAAAGCGTGTGACCGCCCGCCGAGGAGAGCAGTGCCGATGAAGGACACGGCCCCTGGTACGTTCCGGGATCCCGGCCTGCCGTGGTCCGACCGGATCGACGACCTGCTCGGCCGGCTCACCACGGCGGAGAAGATCGGGCTGCTGCACCAGCACCAGGCACCGGTCCCCCGGCTCGGCCTCGGGCCGTTCCGCACCGGCACCGAGGCGCTGCACGGCGTCGCCTGGCTCGGCCCGGCGACCGTCTTCCCGCAGGCCGTCGGCCTCGGCAGCACCTGGGACCCGGACCTGGTCCGCCGGGTCGGCGCGGCGGTCGGCGACGAGGTGCGCGGGCTGCACCACAAGGACCCGGACCGCACCGGCCTGAACGTCTGGGCTCCGGTGGTCAACCCGCTGCGCGACCCCCGGTGGGGGCGCAACGAGGAGGGGTACGCCGAGGACCCGTGGCTGACCGGGCTGATCGGCACCGCGTACGCCGCCGGTCTGCGCGGCGACCACCCGCGCTACCTGCGTACCGCGCCGACGCTCAAGCACTTCCTCGGCTACAACAACGAGACCGACCGGCACCGCACCTCCAGCGACCTGCCGCCGCGGGTGTTGCACGAATACGAACTGCCGGCGTTCCGGGCGCCGCTCGAGGCCGGCGCGGCGGTCGCCGTGATGGCGTCGTACAACCTGGTCAACGGCCGTCCCGCGCACCTCAGCCCACTGCTGGCGGCGCAGCTGCGCGGCTGGGCCGCGGACGACGTCCTGGTCGTCGGCGACGCCGGCGCCGTGACCACCATCGCCGGCGACCAGCGGTACCTGCCGGACCACGCGACCGGATTCGGTGCGGCGTTGCGCGCCGGCGTGGACTGCTTCACCGAGGACGGCCCGGACCCGGAACCGACCGTCGCCCGGCTCACCGAGGCACTCGACCGCGGCCTGATCGACGAGTCCGACGTGGACGCCGCGGCGCGGCACGTCCTGGCGGTCCGGTTCCGGCTCGGCGAGTTCGACCCGGCCGGGGCCAACCCGTACGCCGCCACCACGGTCGACGTGGTGAACTGCACCGCGCATCAGGACCTGGCCCGGGAGGCCGCCCGGGCCGGCGTGGTGCTGCTCAAGAACGACGCCGGGCTGTTGCCGCTCACCGGGACCGGGACCGTGGCGGTGCTCGGGCCGCTCGCCGACACCGTGCTGACCGACTGGTACAGCGGCACGCTGCCGTACGCGATCTCGCTCCGGGACGGCCTGACCGCGCGGCTCGGACCGGACGCGGTGCGCTTCGCGGAGGGCGCCGACCGCGTCCGGCTGCGGACCGCGGGCGGCGTGGTGACCTCGGGCGGCGGGCCGGACGGGACGGCGCTGCGGCTCGGCCCCGACGCTGGTGTTCCACTGGAGCGCTCCAGTGGAACACCGGCGTCGGACGGCGGCACCGCCGCGGAGTTCGACGTGCTCGACTGGGGCGGCGGCACGGTCACGCTGCGCGCCGCCGCCAACCGGCGCTACGTGCGCGCCGACGAGAAGGGCGTGCTGGTCAGCGACCGCCCGGGACCGGGCGAGTGGATCGTCCGGGAGACCTTCGAGCCGGTCCGCCGCGGCGAACAGATCCTGCTCCGGCACGTGGCCGACGACCGGTACGTCACGGTCGGCTACGACGGCGTGCTGCGGGCCGACGCGCTGGACGCCGAGGAGGCCGACGCGTTCACCGTCGACCTCGTCAACGACGGGCTCGAGGCCGCCGCCGCGGTGGCCCGGGACGCCGACGTGGCACTGGTCGTACTCGGCAACCACCCGATGGTCGGCGGCCGGGAGACCGAGGACCGCGCCGGCCTCGCCCTGCCACCGGCCCAGGAGGCGCTGCTGCGCGCGGTACGGGCCGCGAACCCGCGCACCGCCCTGCTGGTGACCAGCAGCTACCCGTACGCGATCGGCTGGGCGCAGGACCACCTGCCGGCCGTGCTCTGGTCGGCGCACCCGGGTCAGGAGGGCGGCACCGCGCTCACCGACGTGCTTCTCGGCCGGACCGCCGACGGCCGTCCCGCGGAACCCACCGGCCGGCTGCCGCAGACCTGGTACCGCGACGCCGCCGACCTGCCGGACCTGCTCGACTACGACATCATCGGGAGCGACGCCACCTACCTCTACTTCCGCGGCGATCCGCTGTACCCGTTCGGGCACGGTCTCGGTTACACCCGGTTCGCGCACCGGAACCTGCGGCTCGACGCCGACGAGGTGGCCCCGGACGGCCGGGTGGAGATCAGCGTGGACGTGCTGAACGTCGGGGACCGGCCGGGCACCGAGGTGGTCCAGTTCTACACCCGGCAGCGGCGTTCCCGGATCAAGCAACCTCTGCGGCGGCTGCGCGGATTCCGCCGGGTCCGGCTGGAACCGGGCGAACAGCGGACGGTCACCCTGACCCTGACGGTGGCGGACCTGGCCTGCCACGACGTCACCCGGGACCGGATGGTGGTGGAGGCGGCGCGGCACACCGTCCTGGTCGGCCGCTCCTGCACGGACCTGACCGCGGCCACCACGCTGGGCGTACGCGGCGAGGAGATTCCGCTGCGCGACGCGCTGGCCGCGCCGTTGCGGGCGGCCGACCGCGACGACGAGTACGGCACCCGGCTGGTCGACGCGGGCCCGCGGCACGGTGACGCGGTGGCCGCCCGGCAGGACGCCGCCTGGCTGGTCTTCGGCGACGTGGACTTCGGCGGCGGCGCCACCCGGGTCACCGCCCGGGTGTCCGCGCCGGCCGGCGGGGCCCGCATCGAGGTACGGCTGGACGAGCCGTTCTCCGGGCCGGTCGCGGCCACCCTGGAGGTGCCGGCCACCGGTGACCGGCACGCCTGGGCGGACGTCACGGCACCGGTCACCGGCGCGGCCGGGGTGCACGACGTGTACCTGATCCTGGGCACGGCCGGCGCCCGGGTCGCCTCGGTCGGTTTCCGGAACGGCGCCTAGTGTCCTCGGAGGTCCGGCCCGCGGCACCGAAGCGGGCCGACATGGTGACCATCACCGACGTGGCCCGCCATGCCGGCGTGGCGGTCAGCACCGTGTCGTACGTGCTCTCCGGCAAGCGCGCGATCTCCACCGCCACCCGGGAACGCGTCCTGGCCAGCATCGACGTCCTCGGCTACCACCCGCACGCCGGCGCCCGCGCGCTGGCCAGCCGGCGGGCCAACGTGATCGCGCTGGTGCTGCCGCTGCGTACCGGCATGCATCTGCCGGTCCTCATGCAGCTGGTCACCGCGGTGGTGACCGCGGCCCGGCAGTTCGACCACGACGTGCTGCTGATGACGTCCGACGAGGGGCCGGCCGGGCTGCGCCGGATCGCCGCCAGCGCCCTGGTCGACGGGGTGCTGGTGATGGACGTGGAGATGACCGATCCGCGGGCGCCGGTGCTGCGCGATCTGGAACGGCCCAGCGTGCTGATCGGCTTCCCGGCCGACGCCCGCGGACTGACCTGTGTGGACCTGGACTTCCACTCCGCCGGTGCGCGCTGCGTCGAGCACCTGAGCGGGCTCGGCCACACCCACGTGGCCCTGCTCGGCGCGCCGCCGGTGGTGTACCAGCGGGACACCGGGTTCGCCCACCGCACCCGGGCCGGATTCCTGGAGGCGGCCGACCGGCTGGGCATGGCCGCGACGGCGCATCCGTGCGACGAGTCGTTCGTGGCGGTGCGGCAGGCGCTGGAGCGGGTGTTCGCGGCGGATCCGGAGGTGACCGGGCTGGCCGTGCACAACGAGGCGGCGGTGGCCCACGTGCTGGCCGTGCTGCCGCAGCTGGGCCGGTCGGTGCCGGACGACGTGTCGGTGCTGGCGATCTGCCCGGACGGGCTGGCCGAGTCGATCAATCCGCCGCTGTCCTCGGTGCTCATCCCGGCCGAGGAGGTCGGCCGGCAGGCGGTGTCGCTGCTGATGCGCAAGTTGGACGGCTACCCGGTGCCGGACGCCACCCTGCTGCGCCCCACCCTCACGCCACGGCAGAGCACCGCGCCACACCTCGAAGGGAGTCCTCGATGAGAAAATCGCCTTCGCTCGCCGCGGTCGTGGCCGGAGTGATCGGCGTCGTCGCGGCCGTGACCGTCGTCACCGCCGCCCCGGCCGCGGCGGCCGGCCCCGCCCCGCACTACCTGATGACCGCGTTCACCAACACCAGCGAATCCAACATGTACGTGTACGACTCGCCGAACGCCACCACCTTCAGCCTGATCCGGGCCAACGCCTACACGCCGCCGAGCGGGCTGATCCGCGATCCCAGCGTCATCCGGCACACCGACGGCTGGTACTACCTCGTCTACACCACCAACTGGACCGGCAACACGATCGGCTTCGCCCGCAGCCGCGACCACGTCACCTGGACGTTCCTGCGCACCGTCACGGTCGGGCTGAACGGGGCCACCGGCAGCACCTGGGCGCCGGAGTGGTTCGTCGACACCGACGGCAGCGTGCACGTCATCTTCTCGGCGTCGACCACCGGCACGGCCGGCCAGTTCCGGCCGTACCGGATCACCGCCACCGACGGTGCGCTGTCCTCCTGGACCAGCCCCGCGGCCATCGGCATCCCGGCGAACTACATCGACACGTTCGTGGTCCGGTCCGGCGGCGGCTACGTCGCGTTCCTCAAGAACGAGACCACCAAGTACATCGAACGCGCCACCGCGCCGTCGCTGACCGGGCCGTGGACGTTCACCGGCACCGCCAACTGGGCCGGGTGGGGCTCCGGACTGGAAGGGCCGGCACTGGTCCGGCTGCCCAACGGATCGTGGCGGATCTACTTCGACCAGTACGGCGCCGGCCGGTACTACTACGCCGACAGCGCGGATCTGCAATCCTGGTCGGCGAAGGTGGAACTGCCCGGGCTCAGCGGCACCGTGCGGCACTTCACGGTGCTGCGCGAGGACGTCGGCGACAGCACCGCGGTACCCACCGGGCGAACCTCGCTGCGCTCCGCCAACGTCCCCGACCGGTACGTCCGGCACCGCAACAGCCTCGGCTACATCGAGCCGGTCAGCACGTCGACCGACCGGCTCGACGCCACCTTCACGGTCACCGCGGGGCTCGCCAACGCCGCCTGCTACTCGTTCCAGGCGGTCAACGCGAGCGGCCGGTACCTGCGGCACGCCAACAACCGGCTGACCCTGTCCGCGGACGACGGCTCCGCGCTCCTCCGCAACGACGCCACGTTCTGCGGCCGTACCGGGCTGGCCGGCGGCGGCACCGTGTCGTTCGAGTCGTACAACTACCCGGGCTTCTACCTGCGGCACTACAACTACGAGCTGCGGATCGACCCGCTCGGCACCGATGCGGCGTACGCCGGCGACGCCTCGTTCACGGTGACCGCCCCGCTCGGCTGACCCCTCCCCCGACCCGGAAGGAAATCCGATGAAATCCTGGACGTCACGCGTGGTGTGGCTGGCCGCGGCGGCCCTGGTGGCCGGCGGATTCACCACGGTGTCCGCGGACGCCGCCACGGTCGGCGAGCCGACGGTCCTGGCGACCCCGACCACCCCGCCGCCCAGCTATCCCGGCCCCGGCGTGGTCAACGGCGACATCGGCGTACACGATCCCGCCGTGGTGAAGACGCCGAGCGGCGGCTACCTGGTCGTACACACCGGCGACAACCTGGCCATCAAGACCTCCACCGACCGCACCACGTTCCGCAACGCCGGCACCGTCTTCCCCGACGGCGCACCCTGGACCACCACCTACACCGCCGGAAGCCGCAACCTGTGGGCACCGGACATCAGCTACCGCAACGGCCAGTACTACCTGTACTACTCGGCCTCCACGTTCGGCTCGAACCGCTCGGCGATCTTCCTGGCCACCAGCCCGACCGGCGCCTCCGGCAGCTGGACCCACCGCGGGCTGGTGATCGAGTCGCGCACCTCGGACAATTACAACGCCATCGACCCCAACCTGATCGTCGACGACGCCGGCCGGTCCTGGCTGTCGTTCGGCTCGTTCTGGTCCGGCATCAAGATGGTGCCCCTGAACGCCGCCACCGGCATGCGCACGGACAGCACCATCCTCAGCATCGCCGGCCGCAACGGCGGCGCGATCGAGGCACCGTTCATCGCCAGGCACGGCAGCTACTACTACCTGTGGGTGTCGTTCGACCGCTGCTGCCAGGGCGCGGCGAGCACGTACCGGGTGATGGTCGGCCGCTCGACCAGCGTCACCGGCCCCTACGTCGACCGCAACGGCACCGCCCTGACCGCCGGCGGCGGCACCCAGGTGCTGGCCGGCCACGGCAGCATCCACGGCCCCGGCCACCAGGCGGTGTTCACCGACACGGACTCCGAGGTGCTGATGTACCACTACTACGCCGACAACGGCGCCGCGCGACTCGGCATCAACCTGATCGGGTACGACGCGGCCGGCTGGCCGTTCGTGTACTGACCCGGCCGAACCGCCGTCCGGACACCGCCGCGGTTCTCACCGCGCCCGGCCCCGGGGTGGTCAGGCGAAGGCGCCGGTCAGTTCGGCGTCCATGCCGCCCGCTGCGGCGGTGACCGTGTAGGAGTCGGCGTCCCGGGAGCGGCCCGAGCGGTGCGTGAACTGTGCCGCGAACCGGTAGTCGCCGGGCATCAGCTTCTTGCCGTCGCGCAGCACGAAACGGTACGTCAGCATGTCCCCCTCGCGGGCGACCGTCACGGCGAAGTCCGAGTTGGTGGCGTTCGTGTACTTGCCGGCCTCGGCGGTGCCGGGTGTCATCGCCACCTTGATGGCGACCGCCAGCTCGACCAGCGGCTTCGTGTTCTTCAGCTCGACGGTGCTCTCCGACCAGGTCGCGACGGAGTTGGCGCCGACCACGCCGTCGGTGGAGAGGTAGGTGCTCCGGGCCTTGCTCTGGGTCGGCCTCACCGGGGTCGTGGTGCCCGGGCGGGACGGTGGCGTGGTGCGGCTCTTGTCGGGCTTGTCCGAGGTCGCGGTGGGGTCTCCGGTGGAGTCCGTCGTGGAGCCCGTGGTGGGGTCGGGCGCGGTCTCGGCGGGTGCGGAGGCGACCGGCGGCGGGGCGGCGACCACGTTGCGGCGCGGGTCGTCGTCGTTCGACAGGCGGACCGCGAAGATACTCGCCACCAGGACCAGGACGACGGCCATGGCGGCGCCGACGGGCAGCAGACTGCGCCGGGCGGGCTGGGCCGTGGCGGCGCGCCCGGACGCGATCCGGTTCACCATCGCCGTGCGGTCCGGTTCGTACGACTGGGCGGCGTCGCGCAGGCTGGCGCGGACGTACTCGACGGTGAAGTCGTCGGGATCGGTGTCACGATGTCGACCCATCAGGACCCCATCCGCCCCAAACCACCGCCGGCCAGCGCGGGAACCAGGTCCGCGTCCCGGAACTCCGGCGTCTCGCGCAAATAGGACGCGAGCTGCGCGGCGCCTCGGGAGGCCTGGCTCTTCACCGTGCCGACGGAGATGCCGAGGATCTCGGCGACCTCGCGTTCCGGCACGTCGAACGCGTACCGCAGGACCACGCACTCGCGCCGGCGCAGCGGCAGCCGGCGCAGTGCGCTGCGCACGTCCATCACCGCCGGTACGTCCGGGTTGCGCGCGTCCTCGGAGAACAGTTTCAGGGTGAGCAGGCCGCGGCGTTCCCGGCGCTGCCGGCGGATCCAGTTGCGGGCCAGGTTGGCCAGCACGCCGCGGGCGTACGCGAGCGGGTTGTCCGCCGCCTCGACCCGGGCCCAGTGCCGCCAGATCTCCACCAGCGAGTCCGCGGCGATGTCGTCCGCCGCGTTGGCGTCGCCGGTGATGAGGTACGCGAGGCGTGCCAGATCGCCATGGTGGAGTTCGAAGAATGCCTGGAAGGCATGCTCACGATCGCCACGGGCGGTCATGTGGCCTCCTTCCCGATCAGGTCAGTCGATTCTTCGAGATCCCACCGTACGCACGTTGGTGGTCCCCGGCCGCAGAAAGGTTGCTCGAAATATTCGGCAACTTCGAAGCAACCCCTCCGCGTCCTGGAACCACTCCAAGGTGGGCGCCGCCACCAAAACGCCCATGGGGACGCTCCTCCCCGTACGGACCTGCGAAACGGACGTGTCATGACTCGATCTCGCGCGCCGCACGTCGGCGAGCCGTACCAGCGACGAACTCGCAAGACGAGGCCGGCCTACCGCCAACCCTGGCGGTGCGCCTGGTACGCGAGCCCGGCGTACACCCAGCTCACCGTGGTCACCGCGATGCCGGACGCGGCGGGCCTGGCGACCCAGTTGAGTCCGCCGTACTCGACGACGCAGGCCGCCGCGCTGGCCGACGCGGCGGTCACCGACACGATCCTGGCGGCGGACGCCATGCCGGACTCGCGGTGGGCCGCCGGCGTCGCCGAGGGGTTCACCGCGGCCGCGCACGCCGGCGGGCCGAGCCTGCTCATCGCCGGGGCGAATCCGCAGCTCAGCTTCGGCATGCTGGCGGACGCCGCGGAGCGGTTGCAGTCGTTCGACGCGGTGCTCGGCCCCACCGGGGAGGACTGGTGGGCGCTGGGCTTCCGGGACCCGGCCCGCTGGGAGCAGGTGATCGCGACGCCGGAGGCGCTGACCGACTGCGGCACGCTGACCCTGGCCGCGTTGCGGCTCGGCATGCGGGTGGCGATGTTGCCGGCAATGCCCGAGATGCGCACCGCGTCCGATGTGCGGGCGGTGGCCCGGCGGTGTCCGCCGGGCAGCATGTTCGCCGAGACGGTGCGCGTCGTCGACGAGGCCTGACGACGACGGTGGGGCGGGGCGCGGACACGCCCCGCCCCACCGGTCGGGTCAGCGCACGCCGCAGAGCGCGTGGTCGACCAGGGGCGACACGATGTCGCTGGTCGGCCGCGGCACCCCGGCGTTCGGCTGCAGCGAGTCGGTGTTCAGCGACACCACCACGCTGCGCGAGCCGTCCGGGGTGACCCCGTTGCGCGTCATGAAGCCGGGGATGTCACCGCCGTGGCTCCAGGCGCCGCCGCAGGAGTTCGGGATCCACATGATGCCCAGGCCGTACCGCACGCCGGGCCAGCCGCTGCGGAACCGGTCGTTGGTCGGCACGGTCTTCTGCATCTCGGCGAGCTGCGCGGGACGCAGCACCTTCCCGGTCACCAGCGCCCGCAGGAACCGGTTGCCGTCGTCGGTCGTGCTGATCATGTCGCCGGCCGCGCCGGCCCAGGTCGGGTTCTGCACGGTCACGTCGATCGGGTCGCCGTAGTCCGGGTCGGTGTCGGTCGCGTCCGGGCCGGGGAACCGCTCGTACGCCACCGCGTGCGGACCGGGGATCGTCGGCGACGTGCCCGGGGTGTACGTGTGCCGCAGCCGCAGCGGCTTGATGATGCGGCGCTGCACCTCCTGCTGCCAGGTACGCCCGGAGGCCCGCTCGATGATCATGCCGGCCAGGACGTAGTTGGTGTTGGAGTAGTTCCACTTGGTGCCCGGCTCGAACTCGCGCTTGAGGCCGACCCCGAGCGCCACCGCCTCCTCCTGGGTCACGGTGCGGAACCGGTTCTGCTCGAACTGCTCCTGGTCGAAGACCCACGGCATGGCGTTCAGGTAGTCCGGCAGGCCGCTCTGGTGCTGGAGCAGCTGACGTACCGTGATCTCCCGGCCGTCGTTGGCGTTGCCGCGCACCAGCCCGGGCAGCCAGCGCTCGACCTTGTCGTCCAGCGACAGCTTGCCCTCGCCGACGAGTTGCAGCAGCGTGGCCGCCACGTACGTCTTGGTGAAGCTGCCGATCCGGAACCGCGCGTTCCACGGCACCGGCGTGCCGGCCTCGACGTTGCCGTACCCGCTGCGCACCTGCACGTCGCCCTTGGCCGTGTCCAGCTCGACCAGCACGCCGGGCACGCCGTACCTCAGTAGTCCGTCCGCGTCGGCCTGCAGGGTCGCGCGCAGCCCGGGCTTCGCCCGGACACCCGCCTCGGAGACCCCGGCGCCGAGCAGTGCCGTGCCGGCCACGACGCCGGCGGCCATCAATGCCACAAGTGTTCTCCTCATGCCACCGACGCTAGGGAAAAGATCGACATCGGTCGTCCCTCCAGGACGGGAACCTGACCTACCCCGGTGGGGGTAGACACGGATACCCCGCATGGCCGAGGACTGCGCGGCCGTCGATGACTAGCGTGGTGATCGTGCAGGTACCGCTCAAGCCGGTGCTGGCCGACGTGCTGCTGGCGGCGGTCCTGACCGGCCTCACCGTCGTCACCGCCAGTCAGGCCGAGGGTCCGGGCGGCTGGGACCTCTATGCGCTGTCCGTGCTGACCGTGGCACCGATCGCGCTGCGCCAGATCGCGCCGGTGGTCACCACGACCGTCGTGGTGGCCGCGCTGGCCGCGTACAACCTGGCGGGTTTCGGCATTCTGCCCAACGGCGGCCTGGGCCTGATGATCGGCATGTTCACGGTGGCCACGCTCCGGCCGCGCACCGTGGCCGCACTGATCTTCCTGACCTCGTCGTCGGTGATGGCGCTGGCGTACGTCACGAACAGCGGCGAGATGGTGTGGTCGCAGGCCCTCGAGGGGATGCTCATCCTGTTCGGCGCCTGGATGCTGGGCGAGGGCACCAAGCGGTGGGCGCAGCGGGCGGAACGGCTGGCGGCCGAGGCCGCCGAGGCGGTCGCCGCGGAGCGGGTACGGATCGCGCGGGAACTGCACGACATCGTGGCCCACCACATGTCGGTCATCTCGCTGCAGGCGGGCGTGGCCGAGTACGTGGTGGACGTGGACCTGCCCACCGCGAAGAAGGCGATCGCCACCGTGGGCGAGTCCAGCCGGGAGGCGCTGCTGGACATGCGCCGGCTGCTCGACGTGCTGCGGGTCGACCACGCCGACGAGGACGCGGACTTCACCCCGCAGCCCGGGCTGGCGATGCTGGAGGAACTGGCCCACCGGATGCGCGGCGCCGGGCTGCCGGTGGACGTGTCGGTCACCGGCGCGGTGCGGGCGCTGCCGCCGGGCCCCGACCTCTGCGCGTACCGGGTGGTGCAGGAGTCGCTGACCAACGTCCTGAAGCACGCCGGGCCGGCGACCGCGCGGGTGGCGGCCGACTACGGTGTCCGTACCCTCACGATCAAGATCGTGGACGACGGCCGGAAGCCGCTCCCGCAGGCCGAGTCGCCCACCGCGCACGGCATCCGGGGGATGCGCGAGCGCGCCGAACTGTACGGCGGCGTCCTGACCGCCGGGCCGGCACCGGACGGCGGCTTCGCCGTGGTGCTCCGCCTCCCGCTGGAGGAGGCGGACTGGCCGGCGCCGCCGCGGCGGGACACCGACCGGACCGACCTGACCAAGGAGGGGCGGCCGTGACGATCCGCATCCTGATCGCCGACGACCAGGCGCTGATCCGCGCCGGCCTGGCCGCCCTGTTCCACGCCGCACCCGGGCTGGAGGTCGCCGGCGAGGCCGCCGACGGCGCCGAGGCGGTACGGATGGCGGCCGACCTCCGGCCGGACATCGTGCTGATGGACATCCGGATGCCGGTCATGGACGGCATCACCGCGACCCGGGAGATCCTGCGCTCGCCCGGGCCGGACAAGCCACGGATCGTGGTGCTGACGACCTTCGACCTCGACGAGTACGTCTACACGGCGCTCGGCGAGGGCGCGTCCGGCTTCCTGCTCAAGGACACGCCGCCGAACCGGATCATCTCGGCGATCCACACCATCGCGGCCGGCGACATCCTGATCGCACCGCGGATCACCCACCGGCTGGTCGAGACGTACTCCCAGCACCACCGCACCACCGCCGCGCAGCACCCCCGCCTGGACCAGCTGACCGCCCGGGAGACCGAGGTGCTGCGCCTGGTCGGCAACGGGCTGAGCAACGCCCAGATCGCGGAACGCCTGGTACTCAGTGAGGCCACCGTGAAAACCCACGTGAAGCACACGATGGCCAAGTTGCAGTTGACCAGCCGGGCGCAGGCGGTGGTGGTGGCGTACGAAAGCGGTCTGGTGGTGCCTGCGCCGACTCAGGGCCGCTCCTGAGCCGATACCACCTACCCGCGCGAAGCGCACCCGAGCAGGCGCGACGCGAACTACGGTGATCTCAGGCCGCACTGGCGGGCGCATCCGCCGACAGAAGGCGAGACCACCATGGGCAGGGTTCCGGGTAAGCGCAGGGCCAGACCTGCGCCCAAGCG
This sequence comes from Jidongwangia harbinensis, assembly GCF_020216025.1. Classification (GTDB taxonomy): domain Bacteria; phylum Actinomycetota; class Actinomycetes; order Mycobacteriales; family Micromonosporaceae; genus Actinoplanes; species Actinoplanes harbinensis. The sequence continues at coordinate 235,838 of NZ_JAIWNC010000005.1, forward strand.
TAGGGCGAAGCCTGCGCTCCAGCGCAGGTCATTGGCCGATCTCAGCGTCAACATCAAGATCGCCTTCGCCATCGGCGTGGCGGTCCTGGTGGCGGTCGCGGTGGGCGTGACCGGGATGGTGGCACTCAACGCGGCCAGCGAGTCGGCGCAGCGGATCTCCCGGAACGCCACCAGCACCGAGGCGGTGGGCGACGTCCGCGGGTCCATGCTCCAGGCGATGGTGAACATCGCCAACCACGCGATCACCACCGATCCGGCCGCCAAGAACCGGTACGAACAGGCGTTCGTGGCCGACCTGGAGGAGGCGGACGCGGCGCTGGCCCGGTACCGGAGCGGCAACCCGGCCGGCGGCGAGACGCTGATCGAGGAGCTGGCCACGGCCTGGCAGCAGTACAAGGGTGTGGCGCAGACCAAGCAGCTCGCGAACGGCCAGCTCAACGACCTGAAGGCGTGGGAGGAGGTCCGCGGCGCCGAGGTCGACCCGCTGGTCACCAAGATCAACGAGACGCTCGCCACGCTGACCGAGCTGGAGATCAAGGACGCCGCCTCCTCCGCCGCGTCGGCCCGGGACGGATACCGCTCCAGCCTGACCATCTCGATCGTCACGCTGATCGTCGGGTGCCTGCTGGCGCTCGCCCTGGGCCTGTTCGTGGCCCGGATGATCGTGCGCTCGCTGACCCGGGTCAAGGAGGTCTGCGACGGTCTCGCCGAGGGCGACCTGACCCGCACCACCCAGCTCACCTCGCACGACGAGCCCGGCCGGATGGGTCAGGCCCTGGACGCGGCCATCGTGAAGCTCCGGGAGACCGTCTCGACCATCGACAGTTCCGCCTCGTCGCTGGCCAGCTCGTCGGAGCAGATGTCCGGGGTGGCGAACCGGATCGCCGCGTCGGCCCAGGAAACCACCGAACAGGCCCGCACGGTCTCCGCCGCCGCCGAGCAGATCAGCCGCAGCGTCGACACGGTCTCGGCGGGCAGCGAGGAGATGGGCGCCTCGATCCGGGAGATCTCGCTGAACGCCACCGAGGCGGCACAGGTGGCGACGGAGGCGGTGGCCGCCACGGCCGCGACCTCCGCGACGATGAACAAGCTCGGCGCGTCCTCCGCCGAGATCGGCAACGTCGTCAAGGTGATCACCGCCATCGCCGGGCAGACCAACCTGCTCGCGCTCAACGCCACCATCGAGGCGGCCCGGGCCGGCGAGATGGGCAAGGGCTTCGCGGTCGTCGCCTCCGAGGTCAAGGACCTGGCGCAGGAGACCGCCCGGGCCACCGAGGACATCTCCCGCCGGGTCGAGGCGATTCAGATGGACACCGGCGGCGCGGTCACCGCGATCGAGGAGATCACCCGGGTGATCGCCCGGATCAGCGACTTCCAGACCACCATCGCCTCGGCCGTCGAGGAGCAGACCGCCACCACCGCCGAGATGAACCGGAGCGTCAGCGAGGCGGCCACCGGCACCAGCGAGATCGCCGAGAACATCACCGGCGTCGCCGAGGCCGCCCGGCTGACCAGCGAGGGCGTGATCCAGACCCAGCGCGCGACCACCGACCTGGCCCGGATGTCGACCGAGCTGACCGCGTTGGTGGGGACGTTCCGGTACTGACGCCGGTGTGCCACCGGAGCGCTCCAGTGGTACACCAACGCCCCCTCACCAGCTATGCAGGGTCCCGTCCGCCAGCCGGTTCACCGGCAGCGCCGCCGCGCGGTACGGGTACCGGGCCGCCGCCTCCTCGTCGATGTCGACGCCGAGCCCCGGCTCCTCGGACGGGTGCAGCATCCCGCCGGCGAACCGGTACGTGTGCGGGAAGACCGCGTCCGTCTCGGCGGTGTGCGCCATGTACTCCTGCAGCCCGAAGTTCGGGATGCTCACGTCCACGTGCAGCGCCGCGGCCAGGCACACCGGCGACAGGTCGGTGGCACCGTGCGAGCCGCTGCGCACGTGGTACAGGTTCGCCAGGTCGAAGATCCGCCGCAGGTGACTGATCCCGCCGGCGTGCACCACGGTGGTACGGACGTAGTCGATCAGCTGCTCGGTGATCAACTGCTGGCAGTCCCAGATGCTGTTGAACACCTCCCCCACCGCGATCGGCGTGGTGGTGTGCGACCGGATCAGCCGGAAGCCCTCCTGCAGCTCCGCCGGGACCGGGTCCTCCATCCAGGTCAGCGCGTACGGCTCCAGGCTGCGGCCGAGCCGGGCCGCCTCGATCGGGGTGAGCCGGTGATGCACGTCGTGCAGCAGCATCAGGTCCGGGCCGAACTCGGCGCGTACCTTCTCGAACACCCGCGGCGTGTGCTCCAGGTACCGCGGGGTGGACCAGACCGACTCGGCCGGCACCGCGCCGCCCGCCGGTTCGTAGTGCCGCGGGTCCCGGCTCACGCCGTACACGCCGGTGAGGCCGGGCACCCCGGTCTGCACCCGCACCGCGCGGTACCCGTGGTCCACGTAGTGCGCCACCTCGCCGAGCACGTCGTCCACCGTCTCAGCGTTCGCGTGGCCGTACACGGTGACCGCCTCCCGCGACCGCCCGCCCAGCAGCTGGTACACCGGGAGCCCGGCCACCTTGCCCTTGATGTCCCACAACGCGGTGTCCACCGCGGCGATGGCGCTCATCGTCACCGGGCCGCGCCGCCAGTAGGCGCCCTTGTAGAGCAGTTGCCAGGTGTCCTCGATCCGCGCCGGGTCCCGCCCGATCAGCAGCGGGACCACGTGCTCGGTGAGGTACGCGGCCACGGCCAGTTCGCGGCCGTTGAGCGTGGCGTCGCCGACGCCGGTGACCCCGTCCGCCGTGACGATCTTCAGGGTGACGAAGTTGCGACCGGGACTGGTCACGATCACCCGGGCGTCGGCGATCCTCAATCCACGTCCTCCTTCACCCGGGCCACCAGTTGGGTGGGATTGACGAACCGCAGCGCCACCACCAGCAGGACCAGCATCATGCCCGAGTACATGACGGCCATCGCGTCGACCGACTGCTGGGCCCGGATGCCGGCCGCGGACATCGAGTAGTACAGCGCCACCACCAGCGTCTGCGAGTCCGGCCCGGCGGTCAGGAAGGTCAGCTCGAACATGCCGACCGTCCGCACCAGCACCAGGATCGACGCGGCCAGGATGCCGGGCACCAGCAGCGGCGCCAGGATCCGCACGAACACCTGCCGGGTGCCGGCCCCGCACATCCGGGCGGCCCGCTCGATCGCCGGGTCGATCTGCTCGATGAACGGCGTCATGGTCAGGATCACGAACGGCACCGACGGCACCAGGTTGGCCAGCACCACGCCGGACAGGTTGCCGGCGAAGCCGTACTTGTAGAGCACGGTGGCCAGCGGAATGCCGTAGGTGATCGGCGGCATCAGGATGGGCAGCAGGAACAGCAGGTAGAGCAGCCGGCGGCCGGGGAACGAGCGCCGGGCCAGAACGTACGACGCGGGTACGCCGATGAGCACCGAGATGCCCACCACGAGCAGCGACACCTCCAGCGTGGTCAGCAGCACCGGCCCGAGGCCGAACTCCTGCCACGCCTCGCCGTACCAGCGGGTGGTGTAGCCGGCGGTGGGCAGCCAGGTGTCGAACCACCGCTCGCCCACCGAACTGACCACCACCGAGCCGATCACGCCGGCGAGGTTGACGAAGAAGAAGATCACCAGGCCCCAGATGAGCCAGGCGAGCGGCGAGCCGCTCAGGCGCCTCCGTGTTGCCACGCCGCTCATCCCTTACCCCCTGCGGTGGACCCGGTGTACAGCAGCGCGCGCCAGCCCAGCACGATGGCGATGACGATCAACTCCACCAGACCCATGAGTACGGCCACCGCGGACGCCAGCGCGTAGTCGTACTGCACGTACGCGGCCTCGTAGGCGGCGATCGAGATGACCCGGGTAGTGCCGGACGGATCACCGACCAGGATCGCGGACGGGAACACGCTGAACGCCAGCACGAACGTCAGGCAGAACGTGGTGGCCAGCCCCGGCGCCAGCAGCGGCAGCGTGATCCGCCGGAACCGCTGCCAGGACCCGGCGCCCAGCGTCGACGCGGCCCGTTCCAGCGTCGGGTCGATCCCCGACAGGTACGACAACACCAGCAGAAAGGCGAACGGGAAGCCGGTGATCACCAGCGAGAAGAACACGCCCCAGTAGTTGTTGGTGAGCCGCACCGGCTCGTCGACCAGCCCGGAGCTGAGCAGGGTCCGGTTGAACCAGCCGGTGGGCCCGAGGAAGTTCAGCAGGCCCTGGGCGGTCAGCACGGTGCCCAGCGTGATCGGCACGACCAGGATCGTGGTGAGCAGCCGCTTGCCGCGGAACCGCCCCCGCATCCGGTACGCGATCGGCACCGACGCCAGCACGTTCAGCAGCGCCGCCGGCAGCGACAGGCCGAGCGTGGTCCCGATCGTGTCGCGCAGGTACGCGTCCGTGAAGAACTCCCGGTACGCGGCCAGCGGTCCACCCTCGGCGGGCTGGAACGACAGCCCGACGCCGTACAGGAACGGGTAGATGAAGAGCAGGATGACGAAGAGCGCGGCCGGGACCAGCAGCAGCAGTTGCCGGTCGATGCCGCGTTCGGCGAGCCGGTGGCGCAGCGCGGTGCGGCTGCGCCGGGGCGCTTCCGGCGGCCGGTCGAGGGTGGCCGTCATCCGGTCGCCACCGGGGCGTCGGCGCGGTCCGGCTCGACCGCCGGCTCCGGTGCCCCGGGCGGGTCCGCCGGGAACACCAGCAGCCGCGCCGGGTCCACGGTCACCGTGATCCGGTCGCCGGGTGCCGGCCGGACCGTACCCCGCAGGTTGAGCCGCAGACCGGAATCCGTGACGGCCTCGACCGCCACCTCCCGGCCCTGATACTCGACGACCTCCACGACGGCCCGCACCCCGGCACCGGAGTCCGGCCCGATCACCAGGTCCTCCGGGCGTACCCCGGCGATCACCTCGGCGCCTGGGCGGACGTCGCCCACCGGCGTACCGGTCAGCTCCAGCCCGTCGCCGGACACCGCCAGGGTGGCGCCGTCCGTGGCTCCGGCGCGCAGCCGCAAAAGGTTGCGGTAGCCCATGAAGTCGGCCACGTGCCAGTTCGCCGGGCTGGTGTGCAGTTCCTCCGGCGTGCCGACCTGCTGTACCCGGCCGGCCCGCAGCACCACCAGGCGGTCGGCGAGCGAGAGCGCCTCCTCCTGGTCGTGCGTGACGTACACCGTGGTGAGCCCGAGCGACTGGTGCAGCCGCCGGATCTCGGTACGCATCTCCAGCCGCAGCTTGGCGTCCAGGTTGGACAGTGGCTCGTCCATCAGCACCAGCGACGGCTCCAGCACCACGGCACGGGCGATCGCCACCCGCTGCTGCTGGCCGCCGGAGAGCTGACCGGGCAGCTTCCCGGCGTGTTCCTCCAGGTGCACCAGGCGGATCGCCTCGTCCACCCGGCGGCGGATGTCGGCCCGCGACACCCGGCGCATCTGCAGTCCGAACGCCACGTTCTTGCGCACGGTCAGGTGCGGGAACAGCGCATAGTTCTGGAACACCATGCCGAAGCCGCGCTTCTCCGGCGGAAGCGTGTCCAGCCGGGTGTCGTCCTGCCAGATGCTGCCCCGGGTCAGCGGAAGCAGCCCGGCCAGACAGTTCAGGGCGGTGGACTTGCCGCAGCCGGACGGGCCCAGCAGGGCGATGAACTCGCCCCGCCGGATCGTCAGGTCCAGGTCGGCGAGCGCCGCCTGGCCGGCGAAGCTGCGGCTGACCCCGTCCAGCCGCAGCTGCTCGAAGCGCGTCACTTCTGCACCTTCGCGCCGCCGATCTCACGGTCCCAACGCTCGAACGCCGCCACCAGTTCCTTGGAACCGAGCGGCACCTCGATCGGGTTGTCCGCGATCAGCTTGTCGTACTCCGGCCGGCCGTACTCCTCGATCGCCTTGCGGCTCTCCTCCGGCGCCATGGACAGGTCGACGCCGTTCACCGCCGGGCCCGGGTAGAAGTAGCCCTTGTCGTACGCCTTGGCCTGCTGCGGCTTGGTGAGCATGTCCTGCAGCAGCAGGAGCACGGCGGCCTGCTTGTCGGTGGAGACGCCCTTCGGGATGACCGCGTAGTGCGCGTCGGTGACCCAGTGGAAGCCCTCCAGCGCGCCGACCTTCGCCTCCTTGGGGACCGTGCCGAGCACCCGCGGGTTGATGTCCCAGCCGGTGGTCGAGACGATGATCTTCGCGGAGCCGTTGGCCAGGTTCTTCATCGTCTCGCCGGTGCTCGACGGGTACAGCGTGATGTTCTGGTTCAGTTCCTTCAGGTACGCCCAGGTCTTGTCCCAGCCGGCCACCGGGTCCTTCGGGTTCGAGTCGCCGAGCAGGTAGGGCAGGCCCATCAGGAAGGTACGGCCGGGGCCGGAGTTCGACGGCCGGGCGTACTGCACGGCGCCGGGGTTCGCCTTGGCGTACGCGAGCAGTTCCGCGGCGTTCTTCGGCGGGTTCGGTACCTTCGCCGGCAGGTACTCGATCAGCGGCCCGGACGGGTAGTAGGTGACCGTGACACCGAAGTTGCCGGCCAGCTTCTGCATCGCCGCGGCACCCGGCTGGTACTCCTGCATGCCCGGCAGCCGGGTCGCGTACGTCGGCAGCAGCGGCGTCCACAGCCCCTGCTCGATGCCCGCCGACAACCCGTCCACGCCGGTCAGCACCAGGTCGATGTCCACCCGGTTGGCGTTCTGCTGCGCCTTGATCTTGCCGACCAGCTCCGGCGACGGCGACTTCGAGTACGTCACCTTGGACACCACGCCCGAGTTCTTCTGTACGAACTCGTCGATCATGCCCTGGGTGAGCTGCAGGTTGCCGGCGACGTCGAGGATGTTCAGCGTCACCGCCTCGCCGGGTTTGTCCGGTGCGACGCCACTGCTGTCGGCGTTGTCCGAACCACCGGAGTCGGGCGCACCACAGGCGGTGAGCAGGAAGGCTGCCGTCACCGCGCCGGCGGTGAAGCCTCTGCGGGAGATGCGGGTCATGGCGGTTCCCTTTCGAGGAGGACGGGAGTCAGATACGCGGTGCGGGGCCGGTCGAGCCGCGCACCATCAGGTGGGTTTCCAGCTCCCGGCTCGTGCCGCTCTGGTCCGGGTGCTGCATCAGTTGCAGGAGGAGATCCACGCCGGCCCGTCCGCTGAGTTCCATGGGCAGGGCGACCGTGGTGAGGGAGGGATGGACCATCGCCGACATGGAGATGTCGTCGAAGCCGATGACACTGAGCCGATCCGGAACGCTGATCGACCGGGCCGCGAACCGGCTGATCAAGCCGAGCGCGACCACGTCGTTGTAGGCGACCACAGCGGTGGCCTCGGCCGCCAGGACAAGGTCGGCGGCAGCCACGCCGCCGGAGAACTGGGGCAGGACGTTGCCCACCTCGACCAGGTCGGCGCCGGCCGCGGCGGTGACGGTACGCAGCCCGTTCAGCCGGTCCCGGTTCGACCAGGAGGTACGCGGCCCGCCGACGTACGCGATCCGGCGGTGACCCAGCGCCATCAGGTGGGCGATCGCCTGCCGCATGCCGCCGAGGCTGTCGAACGTGATCGCGGGCATCTGGTCGACCCGGCGGTTGAGCAGCACCAGCGGGGTGTCACCGACCACCGAACGCAGGTCCTCCTCGCTCATCCGGGGCGAGCAGAGGACCAGGCCGTCGACCTGCTTGCCGAGGCTGCGGACCAGGCTCGCCTCGGCGCTCGGGTCCTCGTCGGTGTCCGCCACGAACACCGAATAGTCCGCCTCCCGGGCGCGCGCCTGAATCCCCTTCACCACGCCCGGAAAGAACGGGTTGGCGAGATCCGGCACGACCAGCCCGATATTGCCGGTACGTCCGGTGATCAGCCCGCGGGCTGCCCGGTTCGGCGAGTAACCGAGATCGTCGACGGCCCGGCGTACCCGCTCACGGGTTTCGGTCTTCACCCGCTCCGGTGTGGACAGGGCGCGGCAGACCGTAGCCGGGGACACGCCCGCCAGGCGGGCGACGTCCTTGATCGTGACCGCCATCCGCAGGGCCTCCCAGGCAGATCGATCGCAACGAACGCGTTGCCGGGAAGTGTGAAATCCATTTCATGCAGGTGTCAAGACCTGTTCTGAAGGTTGCGGTCTCATTTCCAGAACGGCGCATCTCTGGTGCTCAGACTCTTGACGGCCGACTCGGTGGAGGGCCAGAGTGGGTCTGAAAACCTTTACATCGCGTTTCCACCCGCCGGACCTGCTGTGACACCTGCCACGCCAGCATAGTCCCCGGACCCGTCCCTCCTGAGTGGAAAATCGCGACCCCGCATACGAAAATCGCCCCCGTTGTGCGAACCGTGGCGTGATTGAACCGTCACGATCCGGGCATCCGTGCGTAGGCCGCACACCGGGAGGTATGGCACCGCATGCTCAGCCAGGACGAACGCCGCCGGTTCAACGAGATCGCCCACCACCTGACCACGGACTCGCGGTTCCTCCGGGGGGTCCGCGCCGCCCTACCCGACGACCGCCCGCCCAAGCCGTGGACCACCACGCTGTGCGTCCTGCTCGCGATCGTCGTGCCCCTCCTCCTGGCGTTCCGCTGGTGGACCGCGGCACTGCTGACCCTCGCCGCGCTCGGCACCGCACTCGCCGCCACGCTGCTCCACCGCCGCCACTGAACTCCGCTCGTACCCTGGTGCCGTGGAAAACTGCACCGAGTGCGGCTTCACCTACGCCGACGTCTCCGCGGACGCCCTGCCCGACCGGATCGCCGGCTTCGGACCCCGCTACGCGACCGCCCTGACCGCCGCGCCCGAGCCACGCCGTCGGCCCGCCCCGGAGGTCTGGTCGCCGCTCGAGTACACCTGCCACGTACGGGACGTCCTCGACGTGCAACGCGACCGGCTGCGGTTGGCGCTGCGCGAGACGGCGCCCGAGTTCCCGCCGATGGGACGCGACGAGCGGGCGGTGCTTCTGGCGTACAACCGCCAGGACCCGGACGAGGTGCTGCGCCAACTCACCGCCGCGGCGCTGACCCTGGCGGCGGCATTCGGTGAGCTGCGCGACACGGACTGGGGCCGGGTCGGGGTCTACCCGTGGCCGGAGCGACGGACCCGCACCATGCTGTGGCTGGGTCAGCACACGGTGCACGAGGGCGAACACCACCTACGGGACATCAGCTCGCCTTCTACCGAGCCCGCAACGCGCTAAGCCCCCCGGCCGGGGTGACAGCGACCCCGATAGCGCGCTCCCAGTAACCGCCCGCCTCGGTGTCATCGGGCATCCGTGACTGAGGTGGCGTTTGCGTTGCCTGGAGATCTTGTGAACTGGTGGTCGCATTTCCACCACGGCTGCACGACTTCGAGTCTCCCGCCGGCCACCGGCCCGATAGGCCTCATTGCAGGGCCTCGCCCGGCCCGTTCTTCGGCGAGGGCGCGTGGTGCAGTGGCGTGCTGCGTGCCGCAACTCGACCCGCCTCGTCGCCCGAGTGCGGCGTGCGGAACCACGGCGCGCTGCGCACCCGAAAACCACACACACCACGCCACCCCAAACCCCGTGCGGAACCACGGCGCGCTGCGCACCCGAAAACCACACACACCACGCCACCCCAAACCCCGTGCGGAACCACGGCGCGCTGCGCACCCGGAAATCACACACGCCACGCCACCCGAGCCCGTCGTGCGGAGTTGCGGTGCGGTGGGCACCCTCGAACGCCACGCCCGCTCATCACCGGCGGAACGACGCGGCCCGTCACGCCCGCGACACGCTGCCGCGCCTCCACTGCCGTCTACTTGATCTCATCGTTCAAAACCCTACTTGACACATAGGGTTTTGGGGTTAAGGGTTAGTGACATGACCAGCCAGGACGTCGCCCTCGACGACATCGCACTTGCGGTGTCCCGTGGCTGCGGCCGCGACTGGACCTCGTCCCGCGGCCGCTGCCGCTGACCCCGTAACCGCGGACACCGACACCGCGGTCGAACCACCAAGGACACCGGCACCGCGGATCGATGTCACCACCAAGGACACCGGCACCGCGGGTCGATGTCACCACCGCGGACCGGCAACACGCCGAGAACCCTATGCCCAGGCCGTAGCCAGTGAAGCCGCACGGCCGGCAAGCCGCGCGCAACGACGCCGCGGCCCCGCCACGCGCCGCCGAGGCCGTGGCTCCTCCCCCGGACACCCGGGTTCACCCTGCCCTCGTCGGCGACCGCACCGTGGCACGTGCTGGCGTGCGGCGCGAAGGAGTCGCCATGTCCTCGTCCGTTCTGGTCCGTACCGATGTTGCCTCGGCACCGGCCGTCACCGGCACCGGGCCGGAGCGGCACCGCCCGCCCGGACCGGGTTGGCGGCAGCGGGTCGCGCCGCTGCGCCGCCTCACCGGTCTCGTTGCCGTGTTCCTGCTGTGGCAGGTCGGCGCGAGCGCCGGCTGGCTGGGCAGCACCACCCCGTCGCCGGCCGAGGTGGTGAACGCGGCGGGCGAGCTGATCGGCAGTGGCGAACTTCAGCACCATCTCGGGGTGTCGCTGGCGCGGGTCGCCAAGGGGCTGGCCATCGGGCTGGCCGTGGGACTGGTGCTGGGGCTGGCGGCGGGACTGCTCCGGCTGGCCGAGGATGTGATCGACGCGCCGATCCAGTCGTTGCGGATGTTGCCGCACCTGGCGCTCGTACCCGTCTTCATCATCTGGTTCGGCATCGGCGAGACGTCGAAGATCGCGCTGATCGCGATCGGCCCGATCTTTCCGTTGTATCTCAACGTGCTGCACGGCATCCGCGGTGTCGACGAGCGGCTGGTCGAGTCGGCGCGGTCCTGCGGGGTCACCCGGCTGGGCCTGATTCTGCGCGTCATCCTGCCCGGCGCGCTGCCGCAGATTCTGGTCGGACTGCGGCAGGCGCTGGGCATCGGCTGGTTGAGCCTGGTGGTGGCGGAGCAGACGGCGACCACGGCGGGCGTCGGCTTCCTGATGAACGACGCCCGCGAGTTCCTGCGTACCGATGTGATCTTCGTGGTGTTGGTGATCTACGCGTTGCTGGGGCTGTTCACCGACCTGTTCGTCCGCTTGATCGAGCGCCGCGCACTGGCCTGGCGCCGCGGCTTCACGGGCGAGTGAGCACGCGCGTGAGCGAGAGAGCAGGAACGGGCGAGCAGCAGCAGGCGAGCAGGAGCGAGAGAGCAGGAACGGGCGAGCAGCAGCGGGCGAGCAGGAGCGAGAGAACGGGAGCGGACGCGCAGACCGTCAGCGAGAGAACGGGAGCGGGACGATGACCGAGGTGAAGGTGCGCGACGCGCGCCGCACATTCGACGGCCGGGACGTGTTGACCGGCGCGGAGCTGGACATCGCCGACGGTGAGTTCGTGGCGCTGCTCGGCGCGAGCGGGTCCGGCAAGAGCACGCTGCTGCGCGCGGTGGCCGGGCTGGACCGCGGTGCGACCGGTGAGTTCACCGTGCCGGACCGGCGGGCGATCGTGTTCCAGGAGCACCGGCTGATGCCGTGGAGCCGGGTGTGGCGCAACGTCACGCTCGGACTGTCCGGATCGGACCTGCGCGGGCGGGCGCTGCGGGCGCTGACCGAGGTGGGCCTGGCCGCCCGTGCCGACGCCTGGCCGCGCACGTTGTCCGGCGGGGAGTCGCAGCGGGTGGCGCTGGCCCGGGCGCTGGTGCGTACCCCGGAACTGCTCCTGCTGGACGAACCCTTCGGCGCGCTCGACGCGCTCACCCGGATCCGGGCGCAGGCGCTGGTGGCGAAGTTGTGGGCCGACCACCGGCCGGCCGTGCTCCTGGTCACGCACGACGTCGAGGAGGCGTTGCGGCTCGCCGACCGGGCCCTCGTGCTGCGGGACGGACGGATCGCCGAGGAGTTCGTCGTGGACGTGCCCCGCCCCCGTGAAGTGGACCATCCGCGGCTGCTCACCCTGCGCCGCGACCTGCTGCGAGCCCTCGGAGTGAAGACCTCCGAAAGCGAGGAGACATCATGACCGGTACGACACCCCTGGACCTCACCGCGGACGTGGTGATCGTGGGCGGCGGGCCGGCCGGCACCTGGGCCGCGCTCACCGCGGCCGAGGCCGGCGCGGACGTGCTGCTGCTGGACAAGGGCTACTGCGGTACCTCCGGGCCGACCGCCTCCGGCGGGACCGGGGTCTGGTACGTGCAGCCGGAACCCGCGGCGCGGGAGAAGGCAATGGCCAGCCGGGAGAAGCTCGGCGGGTACCTGCAGGACCGCCGGTGGATGGCCCGCACGCTGGATCAGACGTACGCGAACATGAACCGGCTCGCGACCGAGGCGCGCTACCCGTTCCCGGTGGTCGACGGCCGGCCGCACCAGCGCGGTCTGCAGGGGCCGGAGTACATGCGGCGGATGCGGTCCTGGATCAAGCGGGCCGGGGTCCGGATCCTGGACCACAGCCCGGTCACCGAACTGCTGGTGGACAACGCCGGAACGGTCGCGGGGGTACGCGGACACCGCCGCCAGCACGGCACCGACTACCGGGTCCGGGCCGGCGCCGTGGTGCTGGCCACCGGCGGCTGCGCGTTCCTGTCCAAGGCACTGGGTTGTGACGTGGCGACCGGCGACGGTGCGCTGTACGCCGCCGAGGTGGGCGCCGCGATGTCCGGCATGGAGTTCTCCACCGCGTACGCCATCGCCCCGGCCTTCACCTCGGTGACCAAGACCGCGTACTACGGCTTCGCCACGTTCTTCCACGGCGACGGCACCCCGCTGGCCGGGGCCGGTAGCCAGGGCGGCCGCTCGGTGATCGCCCGGGAGCTGCTGCGCACCGGGACCGTGCTGTGCCAGATCGACCAGGCCACCCCGGAACAGCAGACCCAGATGCGGATCGGACAGCCGAACTTCTTCCTCACCTTCGACCGGCTCGGCATCAACCCGTTCACCGACAAGTTCCCGGTGACCCTGCTGCTCGAGGGCACCGTACGCGGCACCGGCGGCATCCGGATCGCCGGCGACGACTGCGCCACCAGCGTGCCCGGCCTGTACGTGGCCGGCGACGCGGCCACCCGGGAACTGGTCTGCGGCGGGTTCACCGGCGGCGGCAGTCACAACTCGGCCTGGGCCATGTCGTCCGGCACCTGGGCCGGGGGCGGCGCCGCCCGGTTCGCCGCGGCGCTGGGTGCGCACGCGTCCCGGCGGCGGCTCGTCGGCGCCGGCGGTGCCGGGATCCGTCCCACCGGCCGCCCGGCCGCGGGTGACGCCTGGGACGAGGTGCAGGACGTGCTGCGCCGGCAGGTGCACCCGTACGACAAGAACTACCTGCGCAACGGCGACCGGCTGCGGCCCGCGCTGGCCGAGCTGAACCAGGTGTGGGACCGGCTGCGGGCCGGCGCGGCCGCCGACCCGGCCGGCACTCCCCGGCTGCGGCAGGCGTCCGCGATGGTGGCGCACGCACGGTGGATGTACACCGGCGCGCTGGCCCGCACGGAGAGCCGCGGCATGGCCCGCCGCGAGGAGTTCCCGGAGCTGGATCCGGCCCAGCACCGGCGGCTCACCGTCGGCGGCCTGGACGAGCTGTGGGTACGCCCGGAGCAGCTGCTCCCGGCCCGCCCAGAACTGGCGGTGGCGTCATGATCGAGATCGTCTCGACGAGCCGCTGCGTCACCTGCGACGTGTGCATCGCGGTCTGCCCCACCAACGTGTTCGACCGCGGCCCGGACGGCGTACCGGTGATCGCCCGGCAGAGCGACTGCCAGACCTGCTTCATGTGCGAGGCGCACTGCCCGGCGGACGCGCTGTTCGTGGCGCCGTTGACGCATGCCGCGCCGGACGGCTCACCGCTGCGCGACGAGGCGCACCTGACCGAGGCGGGGCTGCTCGGCAGCTACCGCAAGGAGATCGGCTGGGGCCGCGGCCGTAAGCCCGGTGCCCGCCTCGCCGTCGGCCCGGAACTGGGCCGGGCCCGGATCACCCCCGCACCTACCCCGCAAGGAGAACTCACCGATGCGTAGGAACTCATTGCTGACCCTGGCCCTCGGCGGTCTGCTGGCGCTGGCCGGTTGCGGCGCCGACCCGTCGGAGGCGGCCGGGCCGGGCGACGGCTTCACGTTGCGCGTCGGCGCGATCGGCAGCAGCAACAAGCTGTCCGGGCCGGTCGGGTACCTGAACGAGAAGGGCGGCCTGGTCCCGGCGCTCGCCTCGGTCGGGGTCACCGCGGTCAAGGTGGTGACGTTCCCGAACGGACCGGACCTGAACCAGGCGCTGGCCGCCGGTGAGCTGGACCTGGCCACGTACGGCGACACCCCGGCCCTGGTGGCCCGCGGCGCCAGGCAGCCCACCCGGCTGATCGCCCAGGCCCAGATCCGGCTGGACGCCGGCATCCTCGCCAGGAAGGCCGGCGGGCCGGCCGAGCTGGCCGACCTGAACGGCAAGAAGGTCGCCGTGCAGACCGGCTCGTACATCCACCGTTACCTGCTCGGCGCGTTGGCCGACGCCGGGGTGAAGCCGGCCGAGGTCATCCACATCTACAGCTCGGACGTGGAGGCGGCGCTGGAACGCGGCGACGTGGACGCGGCGGCGGTGCCGATCGCCAACGTGGAGGCCCTGAAGGCTAAGGGCTACCCGCTGGTCGACCTGGCGTCCAAGGACCACCCGCAGTATCTCGGCACCAGCGCCACCGTGGTGACCGAGAAGTTCCTCAAGGCCCGGCCCGGGATCGTCCCGGCGTGGCAGAACGCGCAGCGCGAGGCGACCGGGAAGGCGAAGGCCGACTGGCCCGGTTTCCTGGCGTACACGGTGAGCATCAACGGCTTCCCACCCAAGATTGTGGCGGCCACCACGGTGGCCGATCAATGGCCGGCCGAGGCGTTCACCCCGGAGGGCCTGGCTCTGCTCAAGGGCACGAAGGAGTTCCTGGTCACACAGAAGTTCGTCCGGACGGACTTCGACCTGGAGGAGTGGATCGCCCGAGCCGGTACGTGAGGGCGGTTCCCCGGACAGGGCAGCGCGGCAATCCGCCGTTTGGCAGACTGGCCCGCGCTGCCCTCAGGATGACGACTTTCGATCTCCGGGCAGCGCGCTGACGTCTGTCCGCGGCCGCGAGTCGCACGGTGAAACGGGGGCCTCTGTTGAATCCTCTCCTCCACCCACTACGCCGCCGCCGCAGGCGGCTGTCCCGCCCGGTGCGGGGCGCGGCGACCGTGACCGCCCTGGTGGTGACGGCGTCGCTGCTGCAGGCGACCCCGCCGGCGTCCGCCGCGGAGATCGACATCCGGGCCTACCGGGAGACCGCCGCCGACTACCTGACGTCCGGCGGGCCGTCCGTGCGACGGGCCGCCGAGGCCGCCCTGCTCGGGTCGGAACAGGACCTGCGCACCTTCTTCGACACCGGGCGGCAGCAGGCGCAGGACGCCGACGCCCGGGCCGCGGCCCAGGTGCTCGCCTCGATGGACGGCGCGACGGTACGCAGCGCGGCGTTGCGTGCGCTCGACGGCTCGGCCGAGGACGTCCGCCGGTTCGTCGACGGCGGATGGGAGTCGGCCTGGACCGCCGACGAGCGTCAGCGGGTGTACCGGGTGCTGGAGGCCGCCGCCGGGCCGACGACGAAGTCGTCCGCCGAGAAGGCGCTGGCGGGCTCGGCCGAGGACATCCGGAACTTCCTCTCCTCCGGCCGGGACGCGGCGGCCTACGCCGACGACCGGCTGGCCGCGACGCGGATGCTGACCGGCGGCGCGAACAACAGCGGGCCGGTGCTGAACACGGCCGCGCAGGAGGCGCTGAACGGATCGGCCGAGGAGCTGGCGGAGTTCATCGCCACCGGCCAGTTCGTGGCCCGTGCCCGGGATGCCGAGCTGGCCTCGATCAAGGCGCTGACCGAGCAGGCGAAGCAGGCCGGTGAGACGACCGCCCGCGAGTCGCTGGCCGCGGAGGAGTTCTCCACCCGGGCCGCGAACGCCGCGGAGGAAGCGAAGAAGGCCGCACAGGCCGCGCAGTCCGAGGCCCAGGCGGCCGGCGGCGCGGCGGCGAAGGCGTCGGCGGCGGCCGGCCGGGCCGCGGACGCGGCCGAGGGCGCGGCGGACGCCGCCAAGGAGGCGGTCGCGGCGTCGAACGCGGCGATGCGGGCCGCCCGGACCGCGGCGGATGCGTCCCGGCGGGCCGTGACGGCGGCATCGTTGACCGCCCAGGCAGCGGCGCGGGCCAACCGTGCCGCCGCGGCGGCGCGGGCGAACGCCGGTGACGCCCGGACCGCCCGGGAGGCGGCCGAGGCGGCCCGGGACGCGGCAGCGCGGGCCCGCGAGCTGGTGTATGTGAAGGTGGAGCGGGACCGGGCGCTGGCCCAGGCCGAGGCGTCGGCGCGGGCCGCGAAGGCGGCCGGCCGCAACGCGGCGGACGCGGCTTCGGCGGCGGACGCGGCGAGCCGTCACTCCGGCGTGTCGGCGCAGCAGGCACAGCGGGCGCGGGCCGCGGCGGCCAGTGCCCGGGCGGCGGCGGCCACCGCGGATCGCGCGGCGGACCGGGCCGAGGCGCTGGCCCGGTCGGCGGCGCAGGCGTCGGCGGACGCGTTCCGGTTCGCCGAGCAGGCGGCGACGCACGCCGAGAACGCGCAGCGGGCGGCGCTGGCCGCGGCGGCCGCGGCGGACCAGGCGCAGTACTCGGCCGCCGAGTCGGCCAAGGCGGCGAACGCCGCGGTGGAGGCGGCGAACGTGGCGGTGGCGGCGGCCACCAGGGCGGGCGAGCTGGAGCAGCTGGCCCGCCAGGAGGACGAGATCCGGCTGACCGAGGCGACCGAGCAGGGCATCGTCTCCGCGCAGGACGCTCGGGCCGAGGAGGAGGAGCAGAAGGCCGCCGGCGGCGCGCTGGCGGCGTGGAACCGGGCCCTGCAGTGGGACACCGCGGAGGAGCTGCGGGTCGACGCGTCGACCCGGACGCTGCTGAACGAGGCGGCGGCGGTGGGCGCCCCGGCGACCGAGATGATGGACAAGGGCCGTCGCGCGGCGGTGGCGCTGGCCACCACCGGTGGCGAGTGGACCAAGTACGCCGCGCTGGACGTGCTGGCCGGCGGCGAGGTCGAGATGCGTACCTGGCTGACCACCGGCCGGCGCGCCGCCTCCGGTCAGGACGACCGGTCGCGGGTGTGGCACCTGATCGACACGTTGCCGGACGGGGCCGAGAAGACCGCCGCCCGGACCGCGCTGACCGGCGACGACGCCACGGTGGAGGCGTTCCTGCGCACCCGCAACCACAGCGGGAAGGTGACCAAGGACCGGCAGGCCATGTACGCGATCCGCGATGCGGCCGTCGCGGCCGGTCAGGTCAACCTGAAGGCGGCGGTGGACCAGGCGCTGTTGGGTGACGCCGCCGCTGCGCACGAGTTCCTGCGCACCGGTCAGCACACCGCCCGGACCGCCGACGAGCGGCTCGAGGTGTACCGGGTGATGGAGACCGGCGGACCGGAGGTCAAGGCCGCCGGGCAGGTGGCGCTCTCCGGGCCGGCGTCGTTCATCTCCTACTTCCTGACCACGTCCCGCTACCAGGCCGCGCAGCGTGACCTGGAACAGGCCGCCCACGTCGCCACGGTGCGCAAGCTGCTCCTGGAGGCGCAGCAGTACGCGCAGAAGGCGCTGGAGGACGCCGCCCGGGCGCAGGAGGCGGCGCTGGACGCGGCCGGCAGCGCGGGCGACGCCGACAAGGCGGCGGCCCGGGCCGACGCCGCGGCGCGCGAAGCGGAGAAGCACCGCGTCAACGCGCGGGCCTCGGCCGACGCGGCCAAGCAGTCCGCCGAGGACGCGGCGCGGTCCGCCCAGACCGCCCGTAACGCCGCCAACTCCGCGCAGGCCAGCGCGAACAGTGCGGCCAAGTCGGCGGCGACGGCGAGCGCCGCGTCCCGCCGGGCCAGTGCGGATGCCGCGGCCGCGGCGGAGGACGCCCGGGACGCCCGCGCGTCGGCCACCGCGGCGGGCAAGGACGCCGCGGCGGCGGACGCCGCGGCCAAACAGGCGTCCGCGATCTACGCCACCAAGCTGCGCGAATGGGAGGAACAGCAGCGCAGTACCGCCCCGGGCTCCGGGCCGGGCGGTAACGGGACCGCGGCGGACAGCCACAAGACCTGGGGCTGCCTGGTGCCGGAATCGGCCCTGTCGCCGCAGTGCGTGAACGTCTACAAGGATCTGGCCGGGGTGCTGACCAACCCGGCCAAGTGCAGCGCACCGGCCAACGCGGGTTCGCCCGGCTGCTCGATGCTCAACGACCTCAAGGGTTTCGTGGACGAGAACCCGGGCCTGATGCTGGACATGCTCCAGTTCGTCCTGGGCATGTGCGGCCTGGTCCCCGGCGCCGGTGAGGTGTGCGACGCGGCGGACGCGGCGATCTCGTTCGGCCGTGGTGACACGGTGGGTGGTCTGCTCTCGCTCGGCGCCATGGTGCCGGTCGTCGGCTGGCTCGCCTCCGGCGCCAAGGCCCTGAAGAACGCGGACAAGCTGCGCACCGTCAAGAACATCGTGGAGCAGCTCGCCAAGTGCGGCAGCAGCTTCACGCCGGGCACCGCGGTCCTGCTGGCCGACGGCCGCCGCCGGGCGATCGAGCGGATCCGGGTCGGCGACAAGGTCCTGGCGACCGATCCGGTCACCGGGGTCACCGCGGCCAAGGCGGTCACCGCGCTGATCGGCAGTGTCGGAGTCAAGCAGCTCGTCGACGTCACGGTGGACACCGACGGCGCGGCGGGCGAGGCGACCGGCACGGTCACGGCCACCCACAACCACCCGTTCTGGGTGCGGGACCTGAACGCCTGGGTCCGGGCGGAGGCGCTGGAGTCGGGGCAGTGGGTGCGTACCTCGGCCGGTACCTGGATGCAGATCGACACGGTGCGGGAACGGACCGCGCGGGCGCGGGTCTTCAACTTCTCCGTCGCCGACCTGCAGACCTACTACGTGGTGGCCGGTGACACTCCGGTGCTGGTGCACAACGCCGGTTGCCCGCCGGCGATCGGGTTCAGCACGGACACCGTCGCCACGGCGTACCAGGGGATGCGGAGCGAGGGCGGGCACGCGATGCGCCGGCTCGTCGGCGACATCATCCCGAACGCGGGCAGCAACGAGGCGAAGCGGCAGGCGTTCGAGAACCTGACGTCGTCCGTCCTGACCAATCCACAGAAGACCTTCGACTGGACGCTCGGCGGGACCGGCGGCATCCGGAACAAGGGGTTCATCGGCGAGGTCAACGGCAAGACCGTCGTGCTGTTCGTCGCGAAGGAAGGCGAGTACCAGGGTAGGGTCACGTCGTCGAAGGTCGTCACGCCCGAGGACCTCAGGCTGCGGGGAATTTGTGGCTGCTGACCTGGCCTCCGGGTTGCGCTTCGCGGCGCAGCCGGTGATCAGTGTCTTCGTGCCGGGAAGCCAGTCGTCGCCGCCGGACTTCACGTCCGGCGGCACGGCCCCGGTCGAGGTGCAGACGTACCCGCTGGAACGCGACGACCCCGGATGGTTCCCATATCCGGTGGTCACCGAGTACGACCTGGTGTTCGACGAGTTGCCGGCCGACCTGCACGCCTATCTGGGGCACTGCCTGCGGGTGGCGTGCGCGGCGGCCGGCACCGTGGTCTGGCTCGGGTTCGAGGGGTCGTTCCACTTCGACCACGTCCTCACCGAGGTGAGCGCGCCGCAGACCTACGGCGTGTGTGCGCCCGGGGTCGATCCGGTCGTGGCGCCGGATCTGCCGGCGCTGCGGACCCCGGAATGGCAGGCGGTGATCCGGTCCTTCCTCGACCGGCTCCAGTTCCCGAGGTGACTCGACGCGGTGGTGCAGGTTCTGCTCTCGGGTGCCGGACGTCCGTATGCTGCCCGGCATGGAACCATCGGTCGACGAGGTGCTGTCCGGGATGCTGGCCTCGGCCGAGGCTGCCACGCCGGTAGAGGCCGTCGAGGCGGTCACCCGGGAACTCGGCGCGGCGTTACCCGCCCGCAGCATCTCGTTCCTCATCGCCGACCTCAGCGGCCGAGCGTTGGTCCGGCTGGCACACGTCGCGTTCCACTCGGCCGCCGAAGGCCGCCGCGACAACGGCGAACTCGCCACCGTGGTGCCGTTTGACGGCGGCCACCAGGAGCAGGCGTTGCGAGCCCAGGCACTGCACGTGGTTGCGACCGGCACCGGATGGACGGTGCTGGCGCCGGTCACCGAACGCGGCGAGGTCATCGGCCTGCTGGAAGTCGTCCTGGGTGCCGCACCAGCACCGCAGGCCCTCACGGAGATCGCCCGGACGGCGCATGCGCTGGCGTTCGTGGTGATCGCCAACCGGCGTCACACCGACCTGTTCGAGTGGGGACAGCGCACCACCGCGTTCACCCTGTCGGCGGAAATCCAACGCCGGCTCCTACCCGCCGCGTTCACCTGCGAAGGCGGCTCGTTCACCCTGTCCGGCTGGCTCGAACCGGCGGCGAGCATCGGTGGGGACACCTTCGACTACAGCGTCGCCCGGGACACCCTGCACTTCAGTGTCACCGACGCCATGGGCCACGGCGTGGCCAGCGCCTTGACCGCCACGCTCGGCGTGGGAAGCCTGCGTAACTCCCGCCGGGCGGGGCACAGCCTGACCGAGCAGGCCGACCGGGCCAGCGCCGCGGTCGCTCAACACGGTCCGACCCGAGGCGCCTTCATCACCGCCGTCCTCGGACGCCTGGACTTGCACTCCGGGGTATGCGAGATGATCAATGCGGGCCATCTGCCACCGGTCCTGGTCCGTGATGGCGACCCGCACCAGCTGGAGCTGCCCCGGAACTTCGCGCTGGGAATGTTCCCGGAGACGCCGTTCACCGCAGGTACGGTCACGTTGCGGCCCGGCGACCGCCTGGTGGTCGTCACCGACGGCATGCGCGAACGCAAGGCCGCCGCGCTGGACCTGCCCGCCAAGCTCCGGTCACTCGCCGCGCTGCACCCCCGCGAAACCGCACGTGCCCTGGCCGACGCCGTCCTCGCCGTGGCCGGCCCCGTCCTCGCCGACGACGCCACGCTGTTGCTCCTCGACTGGCACGGGCATCACGGCCGGCCTCGCCGCGCCAACGCGGGCGCCGACCATGCCGCCGACACCTCGGCCGACTCCCGCTGACCCCGGACGCCGCTCAGGAGGGCAAGCGCGGTCCGACATCCACGCGCGGAAGCAACGACACCAGGAGCGTTTCGCGTATCCGCTCGCACGGTGACGAGACGAAGCCGTCCTTCAAGACCACCGAACTGGTCGTCTACGTCCTCGCTGTCGCCGGCGTGCTGATCGCCTCACTGATCCTCAGTCCTGAGCGGCCCCGGTGCGGCGACCAGATCGAGATGGTCGCCACGCCGGGGCTTCCTCGTGCCCCCGGCACGGACGGGACCAATGGCGGGACCCAGGGACTTTCGCCACTCCCTACCGGCGCCTCGGCGCGGGACGGTGGAGCCCGGAGATGACGTCACCCCGGGGGTCGAGCATGGGCAAGCAGGGTCGTGAGCGTTCCCGCGCGGTACGGGAGGCGCAAGCCGCCGTCCTGGCACGGCGCAGCCGCCGGCAGCGGTGGGTGCTGGCCGGCGGCGGACTGGTGATCGTGGCGTTGCTCGCGGCGATCGTGGTCGTCGTGGTGAACGCCGCCGGCTCGAAGTCCGGTGACACCGTGGCCGGCGCCGTGGTGCGGCCGGCGAACGCCACCGCCGCGGGCGCGCTGACGATCGGCGACCCGGACGCGCCGGTACGGCTGGAAGTGTTCCTCGACTACATGTGCCCGTTCTGCGGGCGCTTCGAGCGGGCCAACGGCGCCGAGATCGACCGGCTGGTCGGCGCCGGCACCGTACGGCTGGAGGTCTACCCGCTGGCGTTCCTGGACGAGGCGTCCCGCGGCACCGAATA
Organism: Jidongwangia harbinensis; assembly: GCF_020216025.1. Lineage (GTDB taxonomy): Bacteria > Actinomycetota > Actinomycetes > Mycobacteriales > Micromonosporaceae > Actinoplanes > Actinoplanes harbinensis. The sequence continues at coordinate 257,580 of NZ_JAIWNC010000005.1, forward strand.
CTCCAGCCGCACCGCGAACGCGGCGGCCACCGTCGCGGACCGGGCACCCGCACAGCTGCCGGCGTTCCACCGGGCGCTGTTCGACCGCCAGCCGGAGGAAGGCACCGCCGGACTGACCGACGACGAGATCGCCGGACTGGCCCGCGCGGCCAAGGTCCCGGACGACGTGGTGGCGCAGTTCGGCGAGCGGCGGTTCGCGGCGTGGGTGGCCGCCTCGACGAAGACCGCGCTGGACGACATCTCCGGCACGCCGACGGTACGGATCGACGGCAGGCAGTTCACCGGCGACCTCTACCAGGCCGGCCCGCTCACCCAGGCGATCACCGCCGCGGCGACGGGTCCGCAGTGACCGCACTGACCGGCCTGCGGGCGGTGCGGCACTCGGACGTCTGGATCTTCGGCACCATGTTGTTCTCCGCGTGCCTCAGTCTGATCGCCTCGTTCGTGCTGTCGGTGGACGCGGTCACCCTCGCCGCCGACCCGGCCAGCGACCTGTCCTGCAACATCAACGCGGTGATCAGTTGCGGCACGGTGGGCGGTTCGTGGCAGGCGCACCTGTTCGGCTTCCCGAACGCGTTCCTCGGCCTGGTCGCCGAGCCGGTGGTGATCACGGTGGCGGTCGCGAGCCTGGGCGGTGTGCGGTTCCCCCGCTGGTTCATGTGCGCCGCGCAGGTGGTGTACACGCTCGGGTTCGGGTTCGCGTACTGGCTGCTGTACCAGTCGATGTTCGTGATCGGCGCGCTGTGCCCGTGGTGCCTGCTGGTCACGGTGTCGACGACGCTGGTCTTCGCGTCGCTCACGCACGTCAACCTCCGCGACGGGAACCTCTACCTGCCGCCCCGGGTCCAGGCGCCGGCCGTCCGGTTCCTGCACGCCGACCTCGACGTCCTGGCCGTCACGATCTGGTTGCTGGTGCTGGCCCTCGCGGTGGTGCTGAAGTACGGCGGCACGCTGTTCGCCTGACCTTCGGGGTCAGCCCTGCTGGGCCCAGTCGCCGAGCGACCAGTCGCGGACCTCCGGCATGTCCTCGAGATGATCCACCACGTACGCCTCGTGCTTGGCGAGCTGCGCCGCGCACCAGTGCTTGAGCTCGGTGGCCCCGCGCGGCAGCCGCTTGGCGTTGTTGATCGCGTCCATCACCAGGTGGTAGCGGGACGCCTTGTTCCGCACCGTCATGTCGAACGGGGTGGTCGTGGTGCCCTGCTCGATGAAGCCGCGCACCCGGAACCGGTCCGCGTCCGGCCGCCCGTGCACCAGCTGATGGATCGCGCCCGGGTAGCCGTGGAACGAGAACACCACGTCGACCGTGTCGGTGAACAGCTCGGTGAACAGCGTCGGGTCCATGCCGTGCGGGTGGTCCTTCGGCCGGGACAATGCCATCAGGTCCACCACGTTCACCACCCGCACCCTCAGCCCCGGCAGCCGCTGCCGGAGGATCTGGGCGGCCGCCACGGTCTCCATGGTCACCACGTCACCGGCGCAGGCCAGCACGATGTCCGGGTCGCTGGTGCCGTCGTCGGTGCCGGCCCACTCCCACACCCCGGCACCCCGGGCGCAGTGCGCGATCGCCTCGTCCATGGTCAGCCACTGCAGCTGCGGCTGCTTGTCGATCACGATCAGGTTCACGTACGACCGGGACCGGAAACAGTGGTCCGCCACCGACAGCAGGCAGTTCGCGTCCGGCGGCAGGTACACCCGCGCCACGTCCCCGCGCTGGTTCAGCACCACCTGGATCAGTCCCGGGCCCTGGTGCGAAAAGCCGTTGTGGTCGTTGCGCCACGCGGTCGAGGTGAGCAGCACGTTCAGGCTGGGCACCGGCGCCCGCCACGGCAGATGCGCCGCCTCCTGCAGCCACTTGCCGTGCTGCACCGTCTGCGACGCGCTCACCATGGCGAACGCCTCGTACGTGGCGAACATGCCGTGCCGCCCGGTCAGCGTGTAACCCTCCAGCCAGCCGTGGCAGTTGTGCTCGGAGAGCACCTCCATCACCCGGCCGTCCCGGCTCAAGCCGGTGTCCGCCGCGCTGACCTGTTCCATGAAGGCCCGGTCGGACACCTCGAACACCGCGCCCAGCCGGTTGCTGTTCGTCTCGTCCGGGCAGAACAACCGGAACCGGTCCGGGTTGCGGGAGTAGATGTCGCGCATCAGCTCGCCGAGCTTGCGCGTCGACTCGGCGCGGAACTGCGCCGGCCGCGGCACGTCCACCGCGTAGTACCGGAAGTCCGGCAGGTCCAGGTCGCGGGTGAGCACCCCGCCGTTGGCGTGCGGGCTCGCGCTCATCCGCAGCTTGCCCTCCGGTGCCAGCGCCCGCACCGCCTCGACCGGCGCACCGGACGCGTCGAACAGCTCCTCGGGCCGGTACGACCGCAGCCACTCGTCCAGCACGCGCAGGTGGTCCGGGTTGTCACGAACCCCGGACAGCGGCACCTGATGCGACCGCCAGGTGCCGGTCACCTGCACCCCGTCGACCTGGTCCGGGCCGGTCCAGCCCTTCGGGGACCGCAGCACGATCAGCGGCCAGCGCGGCCGGGTGCCGTCCCAGTCCCCGCCCCGGGCGGAGCGCTGGATGTCCCGGATCCGGCCCCACGCCTGGGCCAGCGCCGCGGCGAACCGGTGGTGCATGCCGGGCAGGTCGTCGCCCTCGACCTCGAGCACCTCGTACCCGTGGCCCTCCAGCAGGGACCGCACCTCGGCCCGGTCCTTGCGCGCCAGCACGGTCGGACCGGCGATCTTCGCACCGTTCAGGTGCAGCACCGGCAGCACCGCACCGTCGCGGGCCGGGTTGAGGAACGAGACGCCCTTCCAGGAACCTTCCAGCGGGCCGGTCTCCGCCTCGCCGTCACCCACCACGGCAACCGCCAGCAGATCCGGGTTGTCCATCACCGCCCCGAACGCGTGTACCAGCGCGTAGCCCAGCTCCCCGCCCTCGTGGATGGAGCCGGGCGTGGTCACCGACACGTGGCTGGGGATGCCGCCGGGGCTGGAGAACTGCCGGAACAGCCGCAGCATCCCGGCCTCGTCCTGGGACACCGCCGGGTAGACCTCGCTGTAGGTGCCCTCCAGGTAGCCGGCCGCCACCAGCGCGGGACCGCCGTGGCCGGGACCGGTCAGGTAGATCGTCTGCTGGCCGGTGTGCCGGATGAGGCGGGAGACGTGCGCGTAGATCAGGGAGAGACCGGGGCTGGTGCCCCAGTGGCCGAGCAGCCGCGGCTTGATGTGCTCCGGCGCCAGCGGTTGCCGCAGCAGCGGGTTCCCGCGCAGGTAGATCTGCCCGATCGTCAGGTAGTTGTTGGCCCGCCACCAGGCGTCCAGTTGCGCCAGCTCCGCATCGTCGACCGTGCCGAGGGCAAGGTCATCCGTCACCGCTGTCACGAACGGTCTCCTCCCGAGTGTGGATCGTCACCGCACCCATCAGATACCGGCGCCGCGGGAGAACGGGTGAAAACCTCGGAATCCGTCCGGCGGCGCTCAGGCCGCCCGCGCCGCGGGCGGGTGCCAACCCAGGTGGTACGCCAGCTCGATCGGCGTGGCCAGGATGTCGGCACCGAGTTCGCGGCGGGCCGAGGCGTGGCAGGCGGCCCGGTCGGTGTGCGTGCCGTACACCTCGGGCCACTGGCGGCGCAGCCGCGGCTCGCCGCCGAACGTCATGTCGCCCGCCTCCAGCACCATCGGGTCGCCGTAGACCGCCACGTCGCAGCCGGCCAGCGCGCCGTACCAGATGGCGCTGCAGAGCCGGTTGGAGACGACCCGGCGGTGCCGCCGCAGTTCGGCCAGCTGGCGGTCGAGGAACTCCCGGTCGTGGTCACGCCACCAGAATCCGCGGTAGCCGTGGCAGATCACCCGGAACCCGGCCCGCTCGTACAGCCGGCGGATGGACCGCACCCGATGTTCGTTCCAGTACAGGCAGACCGTGATCGGCCCGTCCTCGGTGGCCTTCACCTCGTCGATGAGCCGCTGGTGGTCGCCGTGGACCTGCTGCCCCTCCCAGCCGTGGAACGGGTAGAAGATCGTGCCCTCCGGCTCCGTACCCGTCTCGGGGGTCATCGTCATCAGGTAGGCGAACGGTGACCCGACCGCGACGACGTTCCGCCGGCCCTGGGAGAACGCGCGGCGGCGGGTCTCCTCCGACCAGACCAGCAGGCGGCTGCCGGCGACGAACGGGACACCCGGGGCCAGACCGTCACCGATGTTCCAGCCGTGCTGCAGGTAGCCCTGCATGCGCGGCGGGTGCATGGGCTCGTCCAGACCGCAGTAGCGGGCGAGGACGTGGCCGTGGCCGTAGTAGTAGTTCGCGTGATGCATCGGGTGACCCGTGCCTCCGGGGCGGGGTGGACAACGTCTAGTCTGCCGATCGGCGACCTGACCATAGCGCGGACCGCGGCGGCGGAAAGGAAACGATGGCTGACCTGGACATGGCCATGCCGGTACGGGAACGTGACGGATACCGGCAGTCGGCGCTGGTGCTCGGCGCGGCGCAGCTCGGCGGCTCCTACGGCATCGCGAACACGGTCGGCATGCCGGACGACGACGCGACCGCCCGGCTGCTGCGGACCGCGGCGGAACTGGGCGTGACGCACGTCGACACGGCGCGCGCGTACGGCGAGAGCGAGCACCGGATCGGGGCCTGCCGGGTGCCGTCGCTCCGGGTGATCACCAAGGTGGCCCCGCTCGGCGGCGTCGCCGACGCGCCGGACGCGGTGCGCGCCGCGGTGACGGAGAGCGTCGCGCGCAGCCGCGCCGAACTCGGCGACGACCCGCTGACCCTGCTGCTGCACCGGGCCGCGGACGCGACCAGCGCCGGCGGCGCGGCCTGGGACACCCTGCGCGGGTACGCGGACGACGGCGTCGCCGACCGGATCGGCGTCTCCGTGCAGTCACCGGCCGAACTGCACACCGTGCTGGGGCTGCCCGGCCTCGGCTACGTGCAGCTGCCGTGCAACCTGCTCGACCGGCGCTGGCGGGACCCCGCCCTGACCGAGGCGCTCGCCGCGCGTCCCGGCCTGGTGGTCACCGCCCGCAGCGTGTACCTGCAGGGCCTGCTCGCCGCCGGTGCGGCGGTGCGCTGGCCGCACCTGAGCGACACGGACCGGGACACGCTGGTCGGCACGCTCGACCTGATCGCGAGCGAGCTGGGCCGGGACGGGCGGATCGAGTTGTGCCTGGCGTACGTGCTCGGGCTGCCCTGGGTGACGTCGGTGGTGATCGGCGCGGAGACCGAGGAGCAGGTGCGGCGCAACGTGTCGCTCGCGGTCCGGCCGCCGTTGTCCGCGGACGAGCGCGCGGCCGTGGTGTCCGCCCTTCCGGACGTGCCCGGGGCGCTGCTGGACCCGAGCCGGTGGACGTCGTGACCCCGGCGGAGCTGTTCGACCTCACCGGACGGGTGGCCGTGGTGACCGGCGCCACCGGGCGACTGGGCCGGGTGATGACCCGCACGCTGGCCGCGGCCGGCGCGCAGACCTGGGCGGTCGCCCGGAACCCGGACCGCCTGGCCGCGCTGGCCGGCGAACTCGCCGCGGACGGCCTGACCTGCCACCCGCACCCGTGCGACGTGACCTCCGACGCCGAGGTGGCGGCGCTGGCCGGTGCGCTGCCCGGCCGCCTCGACGTGCTGGTGCACAACGCGCACGTGGGCCGGGCCGGCTCGCTGCGCACGGCGGCGCCGGCCGACTACGCCGAGGCCGCCGAGCTGGCACTCACCGCGTTCCACCGGCTTCTCGGCGCGGTCCGGGAGCACCTGGTCCGGGCGGCCGCCGACGGTTCGCCGTCGGTGATCACGATCGGCTCGATGTACGGCGTGGTCAGCCCGCGGCCGTCGGTCTACGACGACCCGGATGCCGGCAATCCGCCGTACTACGGCGCGGTGAAGGCGGGCCTGATCCAGCTCACCCGGTACGCCGCGGTGGAGCTAGGCGCGAGCGGGGTGCGGGTGAACTGCCTCACTCCGGGCGCGTTCCCCGGCGAGGGCGGCGACCCGGAACTGCTGCGCCGGCTCGGTGCGCACACGCCGCTCGGCCGGGTCGGCACCCCGGCGGAATTGTCCACCGCCGTCCTCTTCCTGGCCTCCCCGCACAGCAGTTACCTCACCGGAGCGAACATCGTCGTGGACGGCGGACGTACTGTGTGGTGATGCATTGTCGACGCTGCGTCATGTCACTCGATCGGGTGCGTGACGTCGCAAGTTCGTATCGTCCAATCCAGACTCCCGGATCAGGGGATGCATACGATCGTCGATAACGGCAGACTGCCCGGCATGGCGGTGGCACAGGTGCTCGGCGGGCGGTACGAGGTGATGGACCTGATCGGCAACGGCGGCATGGCCGTGGTCTGCCGGGCCAGGGACAACGTGCTCGGCCGCACCGTCGCGGTGAAGCTGCTCGCCGGCCGGTACGCGGGCGACCCGGAGTCGCGGCAGCGCATCCGGGACGAGGCTCGCGCGGCCGCCAAGTTGTCGCATCCGAACATCGCCCAGGTGTACGACTACGGCGAATCGGACGCCGACGGGACCTGCCTGCCGTACGTGGTGATGGAGCTGGTCCGCGGCGGCACGCTGCAGGACCGGCTGGACGCGGGGCCGGTGTCGCCACGGTTCGCCATGCGGGTGGGCGCCGAGGTGGCCGCCGCGCTCGCCGCCGCGCACACGGACGGGCTGGTGCACCGCGACATCAAGCCGGCCAACGTGATGGTGCCGCCGTCCGGCGTCAAGGTGGTGGACTTCGGCATCGCGGCGGCGGTCGGCACCGGCGGCTCCACCGACCCGGACGCCGAGGTGCTGGGCACGCCGGCGTACGTGGCGCCGGAACGGCTCCTGGACGACGTCACGGAACCGGCGTCGGACATCTATGCGCTGGGGGTGCTGCTCTACCAGATGCTCTCCGGGCATTCGCCGTGGAGCGCGGACAGCACCACGCAGATGCTGGCGGCGCACATCTACATCGATCCGACGCCGCTGCCACAACTTCCGGAGGTTCCGGAGTACGTCACCGCGCTGTGCAACCGCTGCCTCGCGAAGGACCCGACGCAACGGCCGAGCGCCCGGGAGACCGCGGCGCTGCTGGCCCAGGGTGCGGGCATGCGGGTGGTGGAGGACCTGCCGCCGCCGGCGGCGGTCGCCGCCGGACCGGCGGTCGACCGGCAGCCCTCGGTGCTTCTCCCCCGCCCCCGCTCCGCCGACGGGCCCGCCGCCGCGGCCGCCCTGGCCGGGGGCGCGGCGCTGACGAACGCGGGACAGACCGACGCGGCACAGGCCAGCGCGGCACAGACCAGCGCGGCACAGACCAGCGCGGCACAGACCAGCGCGGCACAGGCCAGCGCGGCACAGGCCAGCGCGGCACAGGCCAGCGCGGCACAGGCCGACGCCATACAGGCCGACGCAGCACGGACCGACGCCGCACGGACCGACGCGGCGATGGCGGGCGGGGACGCGGTCGCGGACCCGGTGCTCCGGCCCGCGGCCGCGGTGCCGGGCGACCCGGCACCGGCCGCCGAGTCCCCGGCGGGCCCGCCGCCGCCGGAGCCCGGACCGGCCACCCCGGACGCCGAAGCCCCCCGCCGCCGCCGGGCCGCGTTGCTGGTCGGACTGTCCGTGCTGGCCGCCGCGGGCCTGCTGCTGTGGTTCCTGCTGCCGGGCGACCGGGAGCCGGAACGGTCCGTCGCCGAACCACCGGTCGTGAGTGCACCGGCCGGCGCCGTGCCGGAGGTGGTCCCGTCCGGGGCCCGTCCGGACGGCTCGCCCGGCGGACCGGACGCTCCCGGTCGCGGGCTCGCGCCCGGCCCGGACACCGGTCAGCCGTCCGGCGGCACCCAGCGCGGCGGCGCGGCCGGTGAGGGCACGCCCACCGTGGCGCCGGACGCCACCGACCCGGCCGACCCGGATCCCGAACCGACCGGCCGGGCCGACCCGGACCCGACCACCACCTCGCCGGACGAGGACGAGGGCGAAGAGGAGGAACCGCCGGCGGCGCAGGAGCGGACGCTGACGTCCACCGGCGGCTCGGTCCGGGCCACCTGCACGTCGTCCGGCAGCGCCCGGTTGCTCTCCTGGTCGGCCTCGAAGCCGTACAAGGTGCAGGAGGTCGACGAGGGTCCGGCGGACGTCGCCCGGGCCGTCTTCCGGCACGGCAACCGGTACGTCCGGATGGCCGTGACCTGCAACGACGGCGTGCCGTCGGCGGACACCACGCAGGACTGACCCGGCCCGGGGCTCAGCGCCGCAGGAACTCCAGCAGCGCCCGGTTGACCTCGTCGGCGTGGGTCCACAGCAGCCCGTGCGGCGCGCCCTCGACCTCGACGTACATGGCGTCGGGCAGCTTGGTGCGCAGCACCCGGGCGGTGGCCTCGATCGGCAGGATCCGGTCGGCGGTGCCGTGCAGGATCAGCGCCGGCACGTCGACCCGCTCGATGTCCGCCCGGAAGTCCGAGATCCAGCTGGGTACGACACCCGCGGCCACCACCGGCGCGGAGCCGATCGCGGTGTCCCAGTTCGCCCGCAGCGCGGCCTCGCTCAGCCGGGTGCCGAGGTTCTCGTCGGTGTTGAAGAAGTCGGCGAAGAACTTGTCGAACCAGGCGTACCGGTCTGCGGTCGCGGCCGCCGCGATGCCGTCGAAGACGTCCTTCGGCACGCCGGTGGGGTTGTCCTCGGTGTGCAGCAGGAACGGCGGGATCTCGGCCAGGAACGCCGCCTTGGCGATCCGCTCGGAGCCGTAGGTGCCCAGGTAGCGGGCCACCTCGCCGGAGCCCATGGAGAAGCCGGCGAGCACCACGTCGCGCAGGTCCAGGGTGCGCAGCAGCACGTCCAGGTCGGCGGCGAAGGTGTCGTAGTCGTACCCCGTGGTGGGTTTGCTGGAGCGCCCGAAGCCGCGCCGGTCGTACGTGACGACCCGGTAGCCGGCGTCCAGCAGCGCGGCGGTCTGCTTCTCCCACGACTGCCCGTCCAGCGGGTAGCCGTGGATCAGCACCACGGCCTGCCCGGCGCCGTGGTCCTCGTAGTACAGCTCGATGTCGGTGGTGTTCTCGGTACCGACCTTGATGAAGCCCATGTGCGGCTTGCCTCCCCATCGCTGCGGTGTCGAAGCTGTTCCGGCACCGCTCCGAAGATTAGGCCGCCGCGGGAACCGCCGGCGACCGTCACGCGACGCCGTCGGTGTACGTCATGCGACGAGGCCGCGATCCAGGACGGCGGCCAGTTCGGCCCGGGACGTGACGCCGAGCTTGGGAAAGATCCGGTGCAGGTGCGTGCTGACCGTACGGTGCGACAGGTACAACCGCTGCCCGATCTCGCGGTTGGTCAGGCCGTCCGCGGCGAGCCGGGCGATGTTCAGCTCGTGCGGCGTGAGCAGGTCACGGGCGTCCGGATCGCGCCGGGGGCTGCTCTCCCCGGTGGCCCGCAGCTCCTGTCGGGCCCGCTCGCTCCACGGGACCGCGCCCAGCGCGCCGAACATCTCCCGCGCGGTACGCAGGTGGGCGCGGGACTCGGCGATCCGGCGCCGGCGGCGCAGCCACTCCCCGTACGCCAGCTCGACCCGGGCCCGTTCCAGCGGCCAGCCGACCAGGTCCGCGTGCAGTGCCTCCCGGTACCGCGACTCGGCCCGGTCCTCCGGTTCCAGCACGGCGCGGGCATAGCGGAGTCCGGCGTGTACGGCCGGCGACGAGGTGCGCCGCGCCACCTCCTCCAACTCCGCCACGATCCCGGTCAGGTCGCCGGCCCGGCCACTGCGGACCGCCGCCTCCACCAGGTCCGGGATGGCGTACCAGCGCAGCGCCGGATGGCAGGCCGGGTCGGCCGGGTCGTGCAGGCGCCGCAGGTGGGCGTACGCGTCGGCGGGGCGCTGTCCGGCCAGGGCGGCGATGCCCCGGGCGCGCTGGACGACGGCCAGCACCGCCCGGACGCCGGCCGCCATGCTCTCCCGCTCGGCGTCCGCCGCCAGCATCTCGGCCAGATCGGTGAGTCCGCGCAACGCGGCGATCTCGGCCTGGCAGGCGCGGGCCAGGCCGTACATGGACGGTTGCTCGGTCTCCCGGGTCAACCGGACCGCCTCGTCCGCGGCCGCCATGGCCGTGTCCAGGTCTCCGAGCCGCACCGTGCTCAGGGCCTGGACGGTCAGTCCGCGGGCCACCAGCCCGAGGCGGCCCTGGGCCCGCAGCGCGGCCAGCGGCGCGGTGACCAGGCGTGCCGCCACGTCGAAGGCGCCGACCTGCAGCGCGGCGCTGCTGAGATAGCGGCCGTCCTCCGGGTCGCTGCCCGGGTCGGCGGCCCGCCGGCGCAGCTCGCCGACGATCGCGTCGCCCTGCGCCAGCGGGACGGTGTACGCGGTGACCGCCAGCAGTCGCGCGTCCCCGGCGTCCAGCAGGCTCTGCGCCACCTGGAGGATCCGGTCCCGGGCCTCCGGACCGGGTTCGGTCCAGAAGCAGCGCATGGCCGCGCTCCACAGCACCCGCCGGGCCAGCTCGGTGTCGCCTCCGACGGCGAGCGCCTCGGCCAGCTGGACGAGCGTGGCCGCCTCCACCGGGTCGTCCCGCATGCCCTCGTCGAAACCGGCGCGGGTCCAGATCACCCGGGCCCGCTGCAGCGGGGTGAGCACCAGCGTGTCGGCCTCGTCCAGCAGACGCCGCACCACGTCCCGCCGGCCGGCGTCGCCGGCCAGTTCGGCGCCGCGCAGGAGTCGCTCGGCCCGACCGGCGTCGGTCGCGCTGAGCCGGGCGGCGCGTTCCCAGGCCAGTACGGCCGCGGCGGCACCGCCCCGCCGCTGGGCCCGGTGGGCGGCGTGCTCCAGTTCCGTGGCGACGTTCTCGTCGACGCCGGCCACGGCGTGGGCGCGGTGCCAGGTGCGCCGGTCCGGCCGGTCGGTGAGGACGTCGGCGAGGGCCGTGTGCGCGGCGAGCCGGTCGCCGGCCCGGGCCGCCTGGGTGATCGCGGACCGGATCAGCGGGTGCCGGAACGTCACCCGGCCGTCCCGCACGTCGATCAGCCGCAGGTCGACGGCCGGTTCCAGCACGGCCATCCCGGCCGCCGCGCCGGTGCGGACCGCGGTGGCGGCCAGCGCCTCGTCCGCGGACGAACTGTCGTTGAGCGCGGCGATCAGCAACGCGGTGCGGGTTCCGGCCGGCAGGTCGCCGACCCGGCCACTGAACGCGCGTTCCAGCCGGGTGGTCAGCGGCAGCGGCGACAGCGTGTCGGCGGCGGCCGCGGTCCGGGGCAGCTCGGTGAGCGCCAGCGGGTTGCCGGCCGCCTCGCGCAGCACCTGCGCCCGTACCGCGGGTTCCAGGCCGGGTGCCACCTCGTCGAGCAGCGTGGCGGCCTCCTCCTCGGACAGGTGGCCGACGGTCAGGCCGGGCAGGCCGGCGTCCTCGAGCGGGTACCGGCTGCCGTCGCGCACCGCGGCGACCAGGACGATCGGTTCGGACTCCAGCCGCCGCGCCAGGAACGCCAGGGCGTCGGTGCTGGGCCGGTCCAGCCATTGCGCGTCCTCGGCCACCAGCAGCACCGGCCGGTCCGCGGCCGACTCGGCGAGCAGGTTCAGCACGGCCAGGCCGACCAGGTGGCGGTCCGGCACGGTGGTGTCGGTGAGTCCGATGGCGGCGCCCAGCGCGTCGCGTTGCCCGGCCGGGAGCGCGTCGAGGCCCGCCCGGATCGGGTGTACCAGCTGGTGCAGGCCGGCGTACGGCAGGTGTTCCTCGGACTCCGCACCGAGCGCGGTGAGCACCCGCAGGCCGGATCCGGCCGCCCGGTGGGCGAGTTCGGCGAGCAGCGCCGACTTGCCGATGCCGGGTTCGCCCCGGACGACGAGGGCGCCGCCCCGGTCGTGCACCCGGTCCAGCAGGCCGGCGAGGACCGCCCGTTCGGGTTCGCGGCCGATCAGTTTCCGCTCGACCCGCGACCTGCCCGCCATGCTGACTCCCCCTGCCCGCCACGTCCTGGCAGCAGGCTATCGGCGGCGCACGGTGGGGGGTGGAGGCAGCCGGCGACCGCGGACCAGGGCCTGCCGGCGGCCGATGACCATGCCGTTGACGCCGATCTCGAGGCCGTGCACCTCATACCAGTTCTCCCCGTCGTAGACGACCGGGCTGCCCCAGTCGATCCGCTCGATCCGGATGGTCAACGGGCCGACGCCGTAGCAATAGTCGGCTTCTGCGAACCGGCTCACCGATTCGCTCGTTCCGGTCATCGGGAGCCACCACCAGCCGAGTACGGGGAAGCGGACGAGCGGACCTCGAACTTCGTCATCCGCTCCTCCTTAGCGATCACGCGATCACTGCACGTGCGTAATGCTGCCCTGCTGCATCTGAGGAAGCAAGGGCGTATGCACGTGCATATGCACAGTGATAGCGGAATCGGACCGTTCGGGCGAGATGCCGCGGTCCCGGCGGTCAGCCGAACGGGACCCACCGCACGCGGCGACGGCCCGTCCGGTCGCCGCGGGTCAGTCCAGTTCGGTGCGGACCGCGCGGAGGAACGGGACGGTGCTGTCCGGCGGCTCGGCCTCCACACAGGCGCGATCGAACACCATCGCGTAATGGTCCAGATCGGCCGGCTTGTCCAGGTAGACCGCGCTGGTCAGCTGCTCGACATAGACCACGTCGGACAGTTCCGGCTCGGGAAAGCGGAGGATCGAGAACGGACACCCGGCGGCCTGAGCGCCGGCGTGGAACGGCAGGACCTGGATCCGGACGTGCGGCAGCTGGGCGGCCTCGATCAGGCACTCCAGCTGAGCCCGCATCACGTCCGGGCCGCCGACCCGCTGGCGCAGCACCGCCTCGTCGATGATCACCCAGAACATCGGCGGATCCGCGCGCCGGAGCACCTGCTGACGGTCGCGGCGCAGGTCGAGGCGCCGGTCCACGTCGCCGGTGAGCGTGTTCGAGTGGCCCAGCCGGATCACCGCACGGGCGTACTCCGGCGTCTGCAACAACCCGGGCACGAAGTGCGACTCGCACGCGCGGATCTGCGACGCCGCCTCCTCCAGGCCCAGATAGGACTGGAACCACGGCGGGACGATGTCGCCGTACCGGTGCCACCACCCGGGGATGCTGGCCCGCTGCGCCAGGTCCAGCAGGGCGGCGCGCTCCTCGGGGTGCACGCCGTACAACGCGCACAGGTCGGTGATGTCGCGGGCCTTGACCGGCACCTGGCCGAGTTCCATCCGGCTGATCTTGGACTCCGAGCCGCGGATCTCCCAGCCCGCCGCTTCCCGCGTGACCCCGGCGACCTGGCGCAGCCGCCGCAACCTGGCGCCCAGCTGCATGCGGAGCGCGGTGGGCCCGGTTCCGGCGACTCGGTCACGACGCACCACGCCCACGCATCCACCTCTTCCGGAGAACTGGGCCCGCCGGTCGGTGCCGGCGCGCCATCCTCAATCTACCCCGCTGCACGTGCAGACAACCGTGCAGCGGAACTTGACGATGCGCGCTCCCCGGCACGCCGGGTTCTCCGGTAATGTCACCGCACGCCTATCGACAGGGGGCGTGGTGCCGCTCTTGCCCGCCGACAGTCACGTGCATACCGAGTGGTCCTGGGATGCCCGGCTGGTTGGATCGATGGACCTGTCCTGCGCCCGCGCCGTGGAGATCGGGCTACCGGCGATCGCCTTCACCGAGCACCTGGACCACACCGCGTGGCGGATCGAGTTGGCCGGGCCGTACGCCCTGGACCACCTCACCGCACTCGCCGATCCACGGGGAATCCTGACGCCGCCGGCGTTCGACGCCGCCGGATACCTCGAGGCGATCGACCGCTGCCGCGACCGCTTCCCGGGCCTGCGCATCCTCAGCGGCCTGGAACTGGGCGAACCGCACCGGCACGCCGGGGCCTGCGCCGGCGTCCTCGGCGCCGGCCGGTTCGACCGCGTGCTTGGCTCGCTGCACACGCTGCCCGACCGCGGCGACTTCGCCGAGCCGTGGGGTATGTACCCACACCGCGACGCGCCCGAGGTGATGCGGGAATACCTGGCCGGCGTGACGGCGATGGTCGCGGAGAGCGACCTGTTCGCGGTGCTGGCCCACATCGACTACCCGGTCCGCTCCTGGCCGGCGCAGCAGGCCGGGGCGTTCGACCCGGCCATGTTCGAGGAGGAGTTCCGGGCGGCACTGCGGGCGACCGCGCGGTCCGGCCGGGCCTTGGAGATCAACACCCGGCTGCCCCTGCACGCGACGATCCTGACCTGGTGGCACGAGGAAGGCGGCGACGCGGTCACCTTCGGCAGCGACGCCCACCTTCCCGAGTTCGTCGCGCACGGCTTCGCCGAGGCGGCACAGATGGCCGAGGCACACGGCTTCCGCCCCGGCTCGAATCCGTACGACCTCTGGGGGCGGGTTGACTGACGTGGTGCTGGTCCGCCATGCGTCCTCCGTGCCGCCGACGCGGGACGGGCCGGACGACCTCACCCGGCCGCTCACCCCGGAGGGTCTGCGGCAGGCGGACGAGCTGGTGGAGTCGCTCACCGCGCTGCGGCCGGCCGCGGTGTGGTCCAGCCCCTACCTGCGTGCGGTCCAGACCGTCCGCCCCACGGCCCGGGCCCTCGGCCTGCCGGTCGGCACCCGCCGGGAGCTGCGGGAGTGGGACGACGGGCTCCCGTTCACCGACGACTGGATTCCGCACTACGCCCGGAACTGGGCCGATCCGTCGTTCGCCCGGCCCACCGGGGAAAGCCTGGACCAGCTCACCGCGCGCGCGGTCGCGGCGGTACGGGCACTGGCCCGGGCGTACCCCGGTCGACTGGTCCTGGCCGGCAGCCACGGCACCTTCGTGTCCCGGGCGCTCCGCGGCTTCGGCGTACCGGCGGACTGGCCCTTCCTCCGGCGCATGCCGATGCCGGCGGTCTACCGTCTCCGCTTCACCGACCCGGACGCCGATCCGCAGACGTCCGGGCCGGGCCTCTAGACCTCGGCTTTGCCCCCCTCGGGTCCGGCCGGCGGGATATCGTCAGGCGGTCGGACCGTTTTGGGAGCCATCGTGACTAATTCCGCGGGTCTGCCCCGCATCCTGTTCGTGGACGACGAGCCGAACATCCTCGACGCGCTGCGCCGGCAACTGCGCCGCGAATTCGCCGTCGAGACCGCCGTGGGCGCCGCCAAGGGGTTGTTCGCGCTCGGCCAGGCGGAGCCGTTCGAGGTCATCGTCTCGGACTTCATGATGCCCGGCATCAACGGCGCCGAGTTTCTCGCGGCGGCCCGGAAGGCCGCACCGACCACCACGCGGATGCTGCTCACCGGCCACGCGGACCTGGCCGACGCGGCCCGGACCATCAACGAGGGCCAGGTCTTCCGGATGCTCCTCAAGCCGGTGGACCAGGAGACCATGGTCGCCGCGCTGGGTGACTGCGTGGCGCAGCACCGCCTGCTGGTGTCCGAACGCGAACTTCTGGAACAGACCCTGCACGGCAGCGTCAAGGCGCTCACCGACGTGCTGTCGCTGGCCAGCCCCGCCGCGTTCGGGCGGGCCTCGCGGATGCGGCGGGTGGCGTCCGCGGTCCTCGACCAGCTCGAGGTCGAGGACCGCTGGGCCATCGAGCTGGCCGTGCAGATGTCCCAGCTCGGGGTGGTGACGCTGCCGCCGATCGTGGCCGAGAAGCTGGACGCCGGCGCCGCGCTCGGTCCCGCGGAACAGGCGATGGTCGACCGGGTGCCGGAGGTCGCGGAACAGCTCATCTCGCCGATCCCCCGGCTGGCGCCGGTGGCCGAGGCGATCCACTACTCCCGCAAGGGCTTCGACGGCTCCGGCCCGCCCGACGACGGCGCGACCGGTGCGCGGATCCCGTTCGGTGGCCGGTTGCTCCGGCTGGTGCGCGACTACGACACCCTGCTCACCCAGGGCGCCTCGCCGGACGTGGCGCTGGCCACGCTGCGCTCGGCCGACCGGGTGTACGACCCGGACCTGGTGGACGCGCTCAGCACGTCCGCCGCCGCCCTGGCCAGTTCGGTGCAGGGCGTGATGCTCGCCGACCTGCGGTCCGGCATGGTGCTCGCGGCGCCGGTGACCAGTCGCTCCAACGTGCTGCTGGTGAACCCGGGCCAGGAGGTCACGGTCGGGCTGATCACCCGGTTGCGCAACTTCGCGGCGCTGGAGGACGGCGTCGCGGAGCCGCTGATGGTGCTCGACCCGGCCGGGGTCAGCGCCGCAGCCGTTCCCGCCATCGGCTGAGCACGTCGCGGGCCGGCGGGTCGAGCGCGTCGGCGTCGTCCGGCACGGCGCCGTGGCATCGCCCGCACACCGGCCCGAGTTCCGCCTCCACCGCACCGTGTGCCAGCGACACCGCCCACGTCGCGTCGACCGCCGCGGGCCGGTCCGGGCCGGCCGGGCCGGACACCGCCTCGATCACCGGCGCCGGCAGTCCCCACCGGCCGAGCAGCTTGGCGCCCACGTCCAGGTGGGAGACGCCGAACGCGGCTTGTTCGGTGGGGCACAGGTCGACCGATCCGTCCGCCGCGGCGTGCCACGAATCGAGCACCAGACGGAACGCCGCGGGCCGCGAGGACGCCAGCACCAGCTGGCCCACCTCGTGCAGCAGGCCGGCGGTGAACGCGTGACTCTCCCAGTCCTGCCCCTCGGCGAGCAGCCGGGCCAGCCGGGACGTCTCCACCGAGTGCCGGGTGAGACCGTCGATCCATCCGGCGGGCAGTTCGCCGCCCACGTCGAACGTGCGGATCAGGTCGTGCATCAGGACCAGGCCACGAACGGTGTGCAGGCCGAGCAGCACCACCGCCTGGGACACGTTGCTCACGGTCCGGCCGGCCGTGTACGCCGACGAGTTCACCAGGTGCAGGACCTTCGCGGTCGCCGCCGGATCCCGCTCGATGATCTCGCCCACGGACGCCGGCGACGCGTCCTCGGCGTCCAGCGCCTGCACCAGCTCCACCAGGGCACTCGGCGGACTGGGCAGCGACTCCACGAAGTCCGCCGCGTCGGTACGGACGCCGATCAGCCGGTCCAGCGTGGCCACCAGTTGCTCCGGCGAACTCGGCTTGGTGAGGAACTCGTGCGCCAGCACCATGATGTGCAGCAGATTGTCCTCGTTGGTCTGCCCGGAGAGGATCACCCGGGCGGTGCCGGGGTAGTCGTTCCGGACCCGTTCCAGCAGTTCGGCGCCGTCCATCCCGGGCATCCGGTAGTCCGACACGATTACGTCGCACGGCTGTTCCCGCATGGCCGCCAGCGCCGCCTCGCCGCCCTCGGCGAACGACATGTCCCACCGGTCCCGGTACGCCCGCAGCATCCGCCGCAACCCGCCCAGGATCCGCGGCTCGTCGTCGACGAACAGCACGTGCGGGCGGTCGCTCACCGCGCCGCCTCGGTCAGTTCACCGGCCGGCTCGGAACCTCCCGCCACACCCACCGGGAGCCGCACCGAGAAGGTCGTACCGACGCCCAGTTCGCTGGTGAAGTCGATGGTGCCGCCGT
This sequence comes from Jidongwangia harbinensis, assembly GCF_020216025.1. Lineage (GTDB taxonomy): Bacteria > Actinomycetota > Actinomycetes > Mycobacteriales > Micromonosporaceae > Actinoplanes > Actinoplanes harbinensis. The sequence continues at coordinate 274,968 of NZ_JAIWNC010000005.1, forward strand.
GCCGGTCGGTCACCAGCGTCCGCACCAGCGCCAGCCCCTGGCCGGTGCCGGTGCCCACCTCCTTGGTGGTGAAGAACGGGTCGAACAGCTTGTCGGCGATCTCCGGATCCACCCCGGTGCCGGTGTCGCCGACCTGGATGACCGCGTCCGCACCGTCCAGGAACGTGCGGACCGTGACGGTGCCCCGGCCCGGACCCGCGGCGGCGATCGCGTGCGCGGCGTTGACCACGAGGTTCAGCACGATCTGGTTGATGTCGCCGAGGTGGCAGTACACCGAGGGCAGGTCCGCCAGGTCGGTCTCCACGTCCGCCACGTACTTGATCTCGTTGTTCGCCACCACCAGCGTGTTGCGGATCGACTCGTTGAGGTCGGCCTGGGTCTTCTCGTCGGTACCGGGGTGCCCGAACGCCTTCATCGCCCGCACGATCCCGGCCACCCGGTTGATCCCCTCCAGGGTCTGCGAGATGGCGACCGGGACCTCGTCCATGACGAACTCGACGTCGACGTCGTCGGCCACCGACTGGGCCTCCTGGACGGCCGCCGCCACGTCGCCGGCCTGCTGGGCGACGCTGACCAGCTCCTGATAGGCCGCGTACAGCCGGCCCAGGTCGGCGAACGCGTCGTTCAGGAAGCGCACGTTGTCGCCGACGAACTGGATCGGGGTGTTGATCTCGTGCGCGATGCCCGCCGCCAGCCGACCGACCGACTCCAGCTTCTGCGCGTGCCGCAGTTCCAGTTCCAGCCGTACCTGCTCGGACACGTCCCGGGCGGTGAACACCAGGCTGCGTGAGCCGTCGTGCTCGGTCACCTGCTCGACCATCGCCTCGACGTCGGCCCATTCGACGCCGTCGTGCGCCCGGATCCGGCAGGACCGGCCGCCCGGTGTGCTCGCGGGCGGCGGATCGGCCAGCGCGGCCCGGTCGTCGGGGTGCACCAGCGACCAGAGGTTCCGGCCGATCAGCTCCGCGCGGTCACAGCCGAGCACCGCCGCGGCCGCCGGATTCGCGAACCGGATCGACCCGGCCTCGGCCGCCAGCATCAGTGCGTCCGGCGAGTGCTCCACCACGATGCTCAGCCGGGAACGGCTCAGCAACTGGTCCAGGGTCAGCGCGGCCTCGCCGGCGAGCGTGGTCACGGACGCCGTCAGGTCGTCGGCCGGCCGCCGGTCCAGCGCCAGCACCAGCAGGCCGAAGACATCGCCGTACGCGGAGAGCGGCGCGGCGATCATCACCGGGCGGGGCGGCAGGCGCAGCGCGGCGGCGATCGCCGCGGCGTCCTCCCCGACCGACATCAGGTAACCGCCGGGTTCCAGGGCGGCGCGCGTCGCGTCCGGCAGGATCGTCACTCCGGCGATCCACCCGACCGACTCCTCGCCGACGTGTCCGGCCCCGGCGACCACGTGCAGCCGTGGTCCGCCCCCGGTGCAGATCAGCGCGCCGCTCACCGCCCGGTCCATGCTCAGCGCCGCGCCCAGCGTGACGTCCATCGCCTCGGCCCGGGTGGTGGAGGCGACCAGGCCGGCGCCGGCCGAGGCCAGCGTCGCCTCCCGGGCGGCGGTCCGGTCCCGGGCGCTGCTGCCCAGCGCCAGCACGTGGTTGACGGTCAGCGCGATCAGGGCGGTGATGAGCATCGACGCGGCGCCGTCCCGGTCCGCGTCGAAGAGCACCACCCCGGTCACCATCATGGCCGCCAGCACCCCGGCGGCCAGCAACTTCTGCCGGAGCCGGCCGTACAGCGCGCGGAAGTTGACCCAGAGGAAGCACATCACGATGGTCGGCCCGTAGTCGGAGGCGGCCGCGACCGCCGCGACGCAGACGCCCTCGGGCACCCAGCTCCAGGCCGGGAACCGCTGCCGCCGGTAGCCGCGGTAGAGCCAGACCTCGAGCAGCACCGTCGCCACCACCGCGGCCTGCAGTTCGTAGCGCTCGGCGTGCCGCCAGACCGCCCAGAACCCGAACACCGGCCACAACAGCACAAAGCCGAAGAAGAGCGTACGCAGCTGGCCGAGCATGGTGTCGGTGCCCTGGAAGAACCGCCCGGCCCAGGGAACGGGTATCACCATTGCCGCCTCCTCCGGCCAGCCACTTGCCCAGGATGCACCGCCCCCACCTGGTATGTCCGGGTTTTTGGGTATCACGGCCGGCGGGCGACGGACCGGCCGGCCGCGCGCAACGCCCGCGGTATGGCGGCGAGGAGCTGGTGGGCGCTGACCGGCTTGCTCAGCAGCATCGCGTTCTCCGGCAACGTGCTGCGGGCCGCAAGGATGGTCTCGGCGTACCCGGACATGTAGATCACCGGCAGCGCCGGCCGGCCCGCGCACATCGCCACGGCCAGCTCCGGCCCCTGCATGTCGGGCATCACCACGTCGGTCAGCAGCAGATCGAGGGTGTCCAGGTCACCGGCCAGCTCGAGCGCCTCGGCGCCGGTCCCGGCCGACACCACGGTGTAGCCGTTGCGCTGCAGGATCCGCTCGGTCAGGGCGCGCAGGCTGTCGTCGTCCTCGACCAGCAGCACGGTTTCGCCGGTGCCCGGCGCCGGCGCCGCGACCGGTGCCACGGCTGCCGCGGCGGCCTCGTCGACGACCGGCAACAGCGCCGCCACCGTGGTGCCGTGTCCCGGCTCGGAGTAGATCTGCGCGTGCCCGCCGGCCTGGGTGATGATCCCGTAGATGGTGGCCAGGCCGAGGCCGGTGCCCTGACCCTTCGGCTTGGTGGTGAAGAACGGCTCGAAGGCCCGTTCCAGCGTGGCCCGGCTCATCCCGGTGCCGGTGTCACTGACCCGCAGCCGCATGTACCGGCCGGACCGCACGCCGGGGTGCTGCGCGGCGTAGTGGTCGTCCACCGTGACCGCGTCGGTGTCGATGGTCAGCGTGCCGCCCCGCGCCATCGCGTCCCGCGCGTTCACCGCCAGGTTCACCAGCACCTGCTCCAGCCGGCCGACGTCCGCCTTGATCGGCTCCGGCGCCGCGGTGAGGCGGGTGACCAGCGTGACGTCCTCGCCGAGCGTTCGCCGCAGCAGCTTCTCCACGTCCGCCACCACCTCGTTGAGGTCCAGCACCCGCGGCTCGGTCACCTCGTCGGCGCGGGAGAAGGCCAGCAGCTGCCGGGTCAGCGCGGCCGCCCGGTCCCCCGCCGCGACGATCTCCAGCAGGTCGCCGTGCAGCCGGGACCACGCCGGGTCGTCGGACGCCGCCTCGGCCACGTCCGCGGCGGACATGCTGGCGTAGCCGTTGATGATCCCGAGCAGGTTGTTGAAGTCGTGCGCGATCCCGCCGGCGAGCTGGCCCAGGCTCTCCAGCCGCTCGGACTGCCGCAGCCGCCGGTGCAGGTGCTCCCGCTCGCTGACGTCGTCCAGCACCGCGCAGCGCACGGTACGCCCGCCGAACGACGTCAGGTGCGAGGTCACCTCCACGTCGGTCACCGTGCCGTCGGCCAGCCGATGCCGTAGCCGCCGGCCACGCTCCACCGGTTCCGCCCCGGCCATCGCCTCGATCAGCGCGGCGGCGTCCTCGGCCGGGCACAGGTCGGTGACCCGCATCCGCAGCAGAGCCTCCCGGTCATGACCGAGGTACTGCACCGCCGCGTCGTTGGCCCCGACCACGTCCAGCGTGGTCACCTCGAACAGATAGATCGGGTACGGGCTGCTCTCGAACATCCGCCGGTAGTTGCGGTCCAGCTCCCGGGCCGTCGCCTCGGCCTGCCGCCGCTCGGTCAGCTCCCGGTCGACCACGGCCAGCAGGCCGGCGAACTCGGCACCCAACTCGCTCACCTCGCGCGGGCCGGAGACGGTCATCGTCCGCTCCAGGTCGCCGGTGGCCGCGGCCGTCTGGACCGCCGCCCGCAGCCGTCCGATCGGCCGGGTGATCCGGCGGTACACCAGCAGCGTGGCGAGCAGCCCGGCGAGCAGCCCGATTCCGGCCGGCACGGCCTGCCACCGGACCAGCCGCCGGGAACCGGCCAGCGCGGCGGACCGGTCCGCACCGGCGAACAGCCGCGCGTCCAGCACCTCCACCGGTGCCTGCCCGTACACCCGCCGCGCCCCGCCCACGTCCGCGCCGTCGCCGCCGGAGTCCGGCGGCACGAACCGGCTCAGCCCGACCGGCGTGCCGGCCCACCGGGCACCGTCCGGCCACCGGGTCAGCACGGTCCCGGAATCCCCGGACAGCAGCGTGAACTCCAGATTCCGGGCGCCGCCGAACACGCCGCCGGCCGTGGCGCCGAGGCTGACCAGGTCGATGAACGCCACCACCATGCCGAGCCCGGCGACCGGTGCCGAGATCAGGATCGCCGGCCGTCCGGTCCGGCCGTCGGTCACCGGCGCCGCCATCTGCGCCGCCCGGGACGCACCGGCGAGCCACGATGCGCCCCGGTGCGCGGCGGTGTCCCCGGCACCCGCCGGCGGCCGGGACGAGCACGCCACGGTGCCGTCGGTACGCAGCACGTCGAGGTGGCCTTCGTCGCCGGTGCCGCCGAGCGCGAACGACAGCCGGCACGCCGACGGATCGGCGTACACCCCGGCGGCTCCCGGACTGCCGGCCACCGCCTGCACGCTCGACCGCACCACCGCGAGCTGCCGCCCGATCTGCTCGGCCGCCCGGCGGGCGCCGAAGTCGGCGTCCGCCCGCGCCGCGCTCAGCGCGTCCCGCCGCGCGCTCCACCAGCCGGCGCCGAGGGCGCCCGTCGCGGCGACCACGAACAGGACGCTCAACGCGGCGAGATAGGCCCGCAGCGGACGGGAGCGTTGCGGATCGGTGGACGGCGCCCGGTCCGGGTCCGGAGTCCGCCGCATCGCTGTCTCGATTCGCTCGACCCGGCGGCGCCGCGCGGTCGCCGGCCGGGATCGGCCGGCCCGCCACGACCGGCCACGGGTGCGGTGCCGGTCGCATCGGCACGAGGTGGTCGCCAGCGACGCTACCGCCGGGGACGCCGGCCGGGTGGTGGGTTGGGAAAACGCCGCCGCTACCCGGCGGACGGCGCGATCCGCACCGTGGTGCCGGCCGGGCCGCTGTCCACGGACAGCACCTCGGCCATCTGCTCGACGATCCACAGACCCATGCCGCCGGCCGCGGACAGCGCCGGGCGCGGGCGGTCACCGAGATGCTCGGCGGCAACGAAGCCGGTGCCGTCGTCGCGTACCTCGCAGGTCAACCGGCCGTCGAAGCGCAGGCGCAGGGTCCCGGTGCCGCCGCCGTGCCGCACCGCGTTGGTCATCAGCTCGTTCACCGCGGTGACCCAGTCGCTCAGCGCGTCCGCGCTCAACCCGTGGTGATCGGACACCGCACCGACCCGGTGCCGGACCGCGTCCAGCTCGTCCCGGGTGAACGTCGCCACGAGCAGATCCGCGCCGGCGCCCGGGCTGGTGTGCTCAGGCAGCGAGGCGATCACGGCATCGACCGGCCTTCCCGCGTCCGTCACGTCGCATGAACTTACTACCTCCCGACCGCACGGACACCACGTGGTGATCCAGGCCCGGTGACACGGCGAGTCCGAGGACTAGGCTGCTTCCGTGATTGAAGCGGAGGGGATCAAGAGCGACGAGCGGCTGCGCCGTCTCGAGGCGGTCACCGACGCCGCGCTGTCCCAGCTCGACGCCTCCGACCTGCTCGACGAACTGCTGGACCGGGTCCGCGATCTGCTCGGCGTCGACACCGCATCGATCCTGCTGATGGACCCGCACGCGCGTCAGCTGGTGGCGACCGCGGCCAAGGGCCTGGAGGACGAGATCCGGCAGGGCTTCCGGGTCACCGTCGGCCGCGGATTCGCCGGCCGCATCGCGGCCACCCGCAAGCCGCTCGTCCTCGCCGACGTGACCCCGGCGGACGTGGCCAATCCACTCCTGCTGGAGAAGGGCATCCGCTCGCTGCTCGGGGTGCCCATGATGATCGGCGGCGAGGTCATCGGCGTGCTGCACGTCGGCACGTTCACGCCGCGCCGGTTCAGCCCCGACGACGTACGGCTGATGGAACTGGTCGCCGACCGGGCCAGCCGGGCCGGCCAGATCCGGGCCACCCGGCTGGACCAGGCCGCCGCGCTGGCGTTGCAGCGCAGCCTGCTGCCGCCCAAGCTGCCGCAGGTGGCCGGGGTGGAGATGGCCGCACGGTACGTGCCCGGGCACGCGTTCGGCATCGGCGGCGACTGGTACGACGTCTTCACGCTGCCCTCCGGATGGCTGGGCGTGGTGATCGGTGACGTGTCCGGCCACGGTCTGCGCTCCGCCGTGGTGATGGGCCGGATCCGGAGCGCGCTCCGGGCGTACAGCCTGATCTGTGACGATCCGGCGGAGGCGCTGACCTTGCTGGACCGCAAGGTGCACCACTTCGAGGCCGGCAACCTGACCACCGCGATGTACGCCATGGTCGCCCCGGACCGTGCCACGCTGCACGTGTCCTCGGCCGGCCACCTGCGCCCGGTGCTGGCCGTACCGGACGAGCCGGTACGGGTGCTGAACCTCCCGATCGACCCGCCGCTCGGCATCGGCCGCCCGCGCGCGGTCCGCCGCACCTCGGTGGTCGACTTCCCGCCGGGCGCCGTCTTCATCGCCTACACCGACGGGCTGGTGGAGCGCCGGGGCCAGCTCATCGACGTCGGGATCGCCCGGCTCACCGAGGTGGTCCGGCCCACCGCCACCGAGGACGTCTGCGCCAGCATCATGGCGACCACGAACGTGGAGCAGCCGACCGACGACATCGCGGTGCTCGCCGTCCGGCGCCTCCCCACGGCCGTCGGTTAGCTCACTGGACCGTCCGGAACCGGCGCAGCCGCAGGCTGTTGGCCACCACGAAGACCGAGGACAGCGCCATCGCGGCACCGGCGATCATCGGGTTGAGCAGGCCGGCGGCGGCCAGCGGCAGGGCCGCGACGTTGTACCCGAACGCCCAGAACAGGTTGCTCTGGATGATCCGCAGCGTGCGCCGGGACAGCCGGATCGCGTCGACCGCGGCCATCAGGTCCCCGCGGACCAGGGTCAGGTCGGACGCCTCGATCGCCACGTCCGTGCCGGTACCCATGGCCAGGCCCAGGTCGGCCTGGGCCAGCGCGGCCGCGTCGTTCACCCCGTCGCCGACCATGGCGACCACCCGGCCCTCCGCCTGCAGCCGCTTGACCTCGTCGACCTTGTCCGCGGGCAGCACCTCGGCGGTCACCTCGGCGATGCCCACCTCGTCGGCCACGGCCCGGGCCACGGTGGCGTTGTCGCCGGTGAGCAGCACCGGCGTGAGGCCGAGGCGGCGCAGCGCGGCGACCGCGGCCCGGCTGGTCGGCCGGACCGCGTCGGCGACCGCGAGAACGCCACGGATCTCGGCGTCCCAGCCGACCACGACGGCGGTCTGACCGGCGGCCTGCGCCGCCGTGACCGCCTCCGCGACCGCGGCCGGCCGGGTGAGTCCCGCCCGCTCCAGCAGGGCCGGCCGCCCGACGTGCACCTCCCGGCCCGCGACGGTGCCGCGCACGCCCAGTCCCTCGGTGCTGGCGAACCCGGACACCGGTGGCAGCGGACCGACCCGCTCGGCGGCCGCCTCGGCGACGGCGCGGGCGATCGGATGCTCCGAGGCCGCTTCGACCGCGCCGGCCAGCCGCAGCAGTTCGTCGCGGTCCTGCCCGGCGGCCGGCACCACCTCGACCAGGGCCATCCGGCCGGTGGTCACGGTGCCGGTCTTGTCCAGCACGACGGTGTCCACCCGCCGCGTCGACTCGAGCACCTCCGGCCCCTTGATCAGGATGCCGAGCTGCGCGCCGCGGCCCGTGCCGACCAGCAGCGCGGTCGGGGTGGCCAGGCCCAGGGCACACGGGCAGGCGATGATCAGTACGGCCACCGCGGCGGTGAACGCGGCGGTCCACCCGCCGCCGCTGCCGACCCACCAGCCGAGCGTGCCGACGGCCAGCGCGATCACCACCGGGACGAAGACACCGGAGACCCGGTCGGCGAGACGCTGCACTGCCGCCTTGCCGGTCTGCGCCTGCTCCACCAGCTCGGCCATCCGGGCCAGTTGGGTGTCCCCGCCGATCCGGGTGGCCCGGACGATCAGGCGACCGCCGGCGTTCACGGTCGCGCCCACCACCGCGTCTCCCGGTCCCACCTCGACCGGCACCGACTCGCCGGTCAGCATGCTCTCGTCGACCGCCGAACTGCCGTCCTCGACGACCCCGTCGGTCGCCACCTTCTCGCCCGGGCGGACCACGAACCGGTCCCCCACCGCCAGCTCGGCGACCGCGATCCGCACCTCGGCGCCGTCCCGCAGCACCGCCACGTCCTTGGCGCCCAACTCCAGCAACGCCCGCAGCGCGGCACCGGCCCGGCGCTTGGACCGGGCCTCGAAGTAGCGCCCGGCCAGCAGGAACGTGGTGACCCCGGCGGCCGCCTCCAGATAGATGGCGCCGGCGCCGTCGGTGCGGGCGATGTCGAACGTGAACGGGTGCGTCATGCCCGGGGTGCCGGCGGTGCCGAAGAACAGCGCCCACAGCGACCACCCGAACGCGGCGACGGTGCCCAGCGAGATCAGCGTGTCCATGGTCGCGGCGCCGTGCCGCAGGTTGGTCCAGGCCGCCCGGTGGAACGGCAGCCCGCCGTAGACCACCACCGGCGCGGCGAGCGTCAGCGACAGCCACTGCCAGTACTCGAACTGCCAGGCCGGCACCATGGCCAGCAGCACCACCGGCACGCTGAGCGCGATCGAGGTCCACAGCCGGGTACGCAACCCGCGCAGTTCGTCGACCGGTTCGGCGGCCTCCGCGGCGGTGGCCGGCGGCGCGGGCGGCACGGCGGTGTAGCCGGTCTTCTCCACGGTGGCGATCAGGTCGTCGCTGGTGATCCCGTCGGCGTACCGGACGCTGGCCTTCTCCGTGGCGTAGTTGACCGTGGCGGTGACGCCGTCCATCCGGTTCAGCTTCTTCTCGATCCGCGAAGCGCAGGAGGCGCAGGTCATGCCGCCGATCGAGAGTTCGATCCGGTTCGCCATGCGGGTCTCCTCACCCATGGGTGTGGTCCGGGGCCTCGGGCTGCGGCACGGGCTTGCCCGCCACCGCGGTGAACTCCGCGGTGCGTACCGTGCCGGCGTGCCGGAAGTCCAGGTAGAGGCGGTAGGTGCCGGCGGACGGCACCTCGGCGTGGAAGGTGACCGCCGGCCCGGGCGGGGTGCGGCCGTCGCCGGGGGCGCCGTCCGGGTGCACGTGCAGATAGGCCAGGTCGCCGTCGCGCAGGGCCACCAGATGACCGTACGCGCCGAGGTACGGCTGCAGGTCGGTGACCGGTCGGCCGGCGCGGCTGACCGACAGCGTGACCGGTGACGAGGTGCCCGGCGTGAGCTCGCCGGCCAGCGTCACGGTGTAGCCGTCCACGGTGGTGGTGCGGGCCGGCGCCGGCACCGGCACCGGGCGGTGGTCGCCGGGTGCGGGCACGTCGACGCCGAGGGTCAGGCCGTCGTCCCGGCCGGCCGGGACGAAGTCGGCGAACACCCGGTAGGTGCCCGGTGCGGGCACCGCGAGCGGGACCGACCAGGTGCCGTCCGCGGCCATCGTGGGGTGCACGTGCCGGAAGCCGGCCAGGTCGCGGCGCACCACGACGAGGTGCAGGTCCTTGTCGTGACTGGGCTGGTAGCGGGTCAGCGGCGCGCCGTCTGGCCCGAGGACCCGGAAGCGGAACGGGTGCGGCGTCCCGGTCGCCAGCGTGCCGGAGAGCGGGACCAGCCGGTAGCCGTCCTCGGTGACCTGCAGACCGGCCGGCAGCGGCGCGGCGGCGGCCGGCCCAGCGGCCGGCCCGTCGTGCCCGGCGGCCGCGGTGCCATGGGCGGGGGTCTGCTCGTGCCCGGCGGGCGGTGCCGCCGGGCCGGTCAGGCGACCCAGCCCGGCGGACGCCGCGAACACCGCGGCCAGCCCGAGCGCGAACGCGCCGAGCCGCATCGGGGTACGCACGGCTACCTCGCGACCTGGTAGCCGGCCTCGTCGACGGCGGCCACCACGGCGTCGTCGTCCAGCGGCCGGTCGCTGCGCACGGTGACCGCGCCGGCGGCGAGGTCGACCCGCACGTCGGTCACGCCCGGAATGAGCCGGACCTCCGCGTCGACCGAGGCGACGCAGTGCGCGCAGGTCATCCCGGTCACCGAGTACGTCTTCGTGGTCATGCCGATCCCCTCTCGTGTGTACCGCTCCAACGTACCCTTACCCCCCAGGGGTATCAAGAGGAGCTGCCTGAGGCCGCCGTCACCCCGGCCCGCTCAGACCGGCCGGTGGGCGCGCAGCATCAGTGAGACGCCGGGCAGCGACTTGACCGGCAGGTACCGCTCGGCCGCGATGACACCGGACAGCCCGAGGTTGACCAGGGCGGGCAGTTCGGTGAGATCGCTGCCGGTGGACGAGCGCCGGCGCCACGCCGCGGCCGGGCGGAGCAGGACGTTCCAGCTGCCGATCGAGTCGACGACCAGGCCACTCTTCGCCACCAGCCGGAGCAGTTCGTCCCGTTCGTACCGGCGCACGTGCCCGACCGCCTCGTCGTGCGCCGACCAGAGCCGCATGTCGCACGGCACCGCGATCAGCGCGGTGCCACCCGGGCGCAGCACCCGGACGATCTCCTCGGCCGCCAGGTGGTCCTCGGTGATGTGCTCGAGGATGTCGAACGCCACCACGAGGCCGGCCGCACCCGAGCGCATCGGCAGGTAGCGGGCGTCCGCGCGAATCGTGTCCAGCCCCCGTTCACGGGCCACCCCGGCACCGTCGGCGTCGAACTCGAGGGCCAGGGGCCGCCAGCCGTGCGCGCGCAGCACCCGCGAGTTGCCGCCCGCGGCCGCCCCGATGTCCAGGGCGCTGCCCGGCGCGACGCCCGCCTTGGCCAGCCGGCGCAGTTCCCGTGCCAGCAGCGCCCGGCGCTCGCGGTACCACCAGTGGCGGTCCTCCAGCGCGGCGAGCTTGCGGATCTCCAGAACGTCCACGGGGTGTCTCTGCCTCTCGGGTCAGCATGCGAGTACGCAAAACGCTCGGCCGGGGGTTACCCGGCCGAGCGCCCTGACGTTACCGACTAGTGCGGGGTTCTCACCAGTCGCGGTAGTTGGACTGGGTCTGCGCGTTGAAGACCTGGGTCCGCTTGTACTTCGCCGGGTCGGTACGCGGGTCCACCAGCTCCAGGACGTCCATGCCCTTGGCGATGTCGTTGGAGTAGATGAAGCCGTTGTACCAGTACGCCGACCAGGAGCCGCCGGACACGAGTGCGGTGGTCGAGATCGGCCCCCGCTCCCAGAACGCCAGCTCCTTGGGCTTGCGGGCGTTGGTGAAGTCCCAGACCGAGATGCCGCCCTGGTACCACGCCTGCACCATGATGTCCTTGCCGGGCACCGGGATCAGCGAGCCGTTGTGGGCCACGCAGTTCTCGGTGTCGGCGTTCATCCGCGGGATCTTGAAGTAGCTGCGGAACTTGAGCTTCCGCTTGGCACCCTCGCCGGTGACCGCGTAGACCGCGTTGGCTCCCCGCGTCGGGCCGACCTTCTCGTTGCAGGTCGCGGCGCCGCCGCCACCGAGTTCGTCGGTGAAGACCACCTTGGTGCCGTCGTTGTTGAACGTCGCCGAGTGCCAGAAGGCGAAGTTCTCGGTGTCCCGTACGGTCGTGATGACCTTGGGGTTGGTGCGGTCACTGATGTCGAACAGCGCACCGTCACCCATGCACGCGCCGGCCGCGAGGTCCAGCGCCGGGTACGCGGTGATGTCGTGGCAACCGGTGGTCGCCGAGATCTCGCCGCCGCCACCCGGGTTGCCGCCCTCCGGGAACAGGATCGGCGTGGCCACCACGGCCGCGGCGGTCGGGTTCTTCAGCGGCACCTTGATGATCGAGATCTTGTCGTGCGGCAACTTGCAGTTCGGCAGCGACTGGGTGGTCAGGTTGTACGAGGAGATGTACAGGTAGACCGACCGGTCGCCGCCCTTGCCGGGCACCATCGTCTGGGTGTGCGAACCGCAGTCGGTCTTGACCGCGTCGATGTACTGCGGGTTCACCGGGTCGCTGATGTCGAAGATCTTGATGCCCTCCCACCGGGCATCCTCCGGCGCGGTGGGTGCCGCCGCCGTGCTGGTGCAGGAATCGTCGGACCGCTGGGAGTCGGTGCCGAGGAAGAGCAGGTTGCCGTGTACCGAAACGTCGTTCTGCGCACCGGGGCAGGACACCTGGGTGGCGACCTTGGGCTGGCGCGGCTTACTGATGTCGTAGACCGTGAAGCCGTTGTAGTTGCCGCCGTACGCGTATTTACCTTGGAAGGCCCAGTCGCTGTTGGTGGAGTTCGCGAAGGGACCGGTCTTGTCCAGGTGGGCGACCTGGGTGAGGTTCGGGCTGCTGACGATCTCGTCGACACCCGGCACGTCGGCCGAGGTCACGCCCTGTGCCGCGCCCGTTCCGGGCGCGACCAACAGGCTGAGTGCGAGTGTCGCCGCACTGAGACCTGCCAGGCGCTTGAGCTGCCGCCCTCGTGGGGCAGAGTGCTTCATGGAGCTCCTTCCGGCTTCCAGAGCACCGACGGTCACGACCACGTAGCCGTCGGGTTGGATACACCAACGTCGTTACGATAGACGCGAACGCCCTTCGGCGGGGGCTCAATATCCACTGTACGAAGGGGAAAGATGTCCCGGCAACGCATATCGACGCTGGTCGCGGCCGTGGTCGTGGTGCTGGCGGCGGGCGGCGCGGTGATCGCCGCGCGCTCCGGCGGCTCCGGCAGCGCGGCGGCGCCCCGGGCCAGTGCGGCGCCCCCGGTCCGGGTGGTGGTGCCCGGCCGGCCGGGCGAGTCCGCGGTGGTGACCGACTCGGACCGGCTCGGTGCGCCGGAGGGTTCGACGTACAACGCGGTCGACACCACGTTCGTCCAGATGATGATCGTGCACCACGGCCAGGCCGTGACGATGGCCGACCTGGCCGCGGAGCGGGCCGGCAGCGCCGGCGTCCGGTCGCTGGCCAGCCGGATCAGCGCCGCTCAGAAGCCCGAGATCGAGGTGCTCCGGGCCTGGCTGCAGAGCCGCAAGCTGGCCGCGAGCGACCCCCGGCACGACCACGCCACGATGCCCGGGATGCAGAGCGAGGCGGATCTGGCGGCCCTCGCCGCGGCCCGCGGCACCGAGTTCGACCGTCGCTTCATCACCATGATGACCGCGCACCACCAGGGCGCCATCCGGATGGCGGGTGATGCGCTGGCCGGCGGCACCGACCAGACTGTGCAGGAACTCGCCAACGAGATGGCGGTCGAACAGGGCAGTGAGATCCGGCGCATGCGGCAACTCGGGGTGCGCTGAACCGAACCACGGCAGCGGACGTGTACTCGGACGTCCGCCGTTCGCCGCCACGTACCGAAGGACATGACGCCGTGCTGCTCTTCCACCGCCTGCGCCGGCCGCCGGGGCCGGACCGCCCGCCCGCCGAGCGCGGCGCGTCGCGTCGCCGCCGGGTGCTGTCCGGGGCGGTGACCGGGCTGGCCGGCCTCGTGGTGCTGGCCGCACTGATCGTCCCGGACAACATCAGCCGGCTGCCGCCGGGACACTCCTGGCCGTCCGCCCTGCTCCGGATCCCGATCGAAGGCATCCTGGGTGCGGCGATCCTGCTGTCGCTGCCGGTCCGCGCCCGGCGCCGGGTCGCGGTCGGGCTGGGCGCCGCGCTCGGCCTGCTGACCATCGTCAAGATCCTCAACATGGGGTTCTTCACGGTCCTGGCCCGGCAGTTCAACCCGGTGCTGGACTGGGCGCTGCTGGACGACGGGCTGACCGTCCTGCGCGACTCGGTCGGCGACGCCGGTGCCACCGGTGCGGTGATCGGCGCGGTGCTGCTCGCGGTCGCACTCCTGGTCGGCATGCCGCTGGCGGTACGCCGGCTGGCCGGCACGGTGACCGGGCACCCCACCGCCACCCGCCGCACGGCCACCGCGGGCGCCGCCGCCTGGGTGACGTTCGCGCTGCTCGGCACCGGTCTGGTGCCCGGGGTCTTCGTCGCCTCGGACACCGCCGCCGCGCTCGCCTACTCCACCGCCCTGACCGTCCCGCAGGGCGTGCAGGACCGGCGCGCGTTCGCCCGGGAGGCGGCCGTGGACGCGTACCGGGACACCGCCGGCGACCGGCTGCTGACCGGGCTGCGCGGCAAGGACGTGGTGTTCACCTTCGTCGAGAGCTACGGGCGCACCGCTCTGGAGGACCCGAAGTACGCCGCCGAGGTGGGCGCGGTGCTCCGGTCCGGCCACCAGGAGCTGACCAGGGCCGGCTATTCGGCCCGGAGCGGATACCTCACCTCCTCCACGGCGGGCGGCGGCAGCTGGCTGGCGCACGCCACGTTCCAGTCCGGACTCTGGATCAACAACGAGCAGCGGTACCGGACCCTGGTCTCGGGCGAGCGGCTGACCCTGACCGGGGCGTTCCACCGGGCCGCCGTGCGCACCGTCGGCATCGAGCCCGGCATCACGTACGCCTGGCCGGAGGGCGAGTTCTACGGCTTCGACCAGGTCTACGACTCGCACACGCTCGGCTACCGGGGACCGGCGTTCAGCTGGGCCACCATGCCGGACCAGTTCACCCTGTCCGCCTTCGAACGGCTGGAACGCGGCAGGTCCGACCGCGGACCGCTGATGGCCGAGGTCACCCTGGTGTCCAGCCACACCCCGTGGACCCCGGTACCCCGGCTGCTGGACTGGGACGAGGTCGGCGACGGCTCGGTGTACGCGCCGATGGTGGCGGCCGGACCGACGGCCGGCGAGGTGTGGAAGGACGCGAAGCGGGTGCGGGCCGCCTACCGCGAGTCGATCGAGTACTCGCTGAACAGCATCATCTCCTACGTCCGGACGTACGGCGACGACGATCTGGTGATGGTGTTCCTCGGCGACCACGAGCCCGCCCCGATCATCACCGGGGACAGCGGGAGCCGGGACGTGCCGATCACCGTCGTGTCCCGGGACCGGACCGTGCTGGACCGGATCGCCGGCTGGAACTGGACCGACGGTCTGGCACCCGCACCCACGGCCCCGGTCTGGCGGATGGACGCCTTCCGCGACCGCTTCCTCGCCGCGTTCGGCGGCCCGGCCCCGGCCGGCCGGCAGCAGGCTCTCGGCCCGCGCTGAGCCGCCCCGCCCGGCGGTCGCAGTTGGGTGGGTCACGTTGTGGACGGGCGGGGGTGCGCGGTCTGATCGACGCCGATACCTTGTCCGGTGTGGAGGTGAGAGCGGCAGTCCGGCGTACCCGTTTGCCGTGGGCCGCCTTCCTGCTCGCCGCGCTGCTGGGCGCGCCCGCACCGGCCGCCGCGGCCCCGGCCGAAACCGTGCCGGTGCCCCGCGCCGTGATCACCACCGTCCACACCCAGGTGACGACCAGCACGGAGACGGCCGACCCGGAGCACGCACCGGCGTCACCCCGGTCCGTCCCGTCCTCCTCCCCCGTCGCGGTACCGGACGCACCGGTCCTGCTCGACGCGGCGGCACGCGCCCCCCGCGCCTCCCGGGCACCACCGCTCGGCTGACCCGACCCCGCCGGTTCGACCGGCGGGTGCCGGGTCGTACCCGGTCATCGGCATCCGAGGGGGAGGAACCTGTTCCATGGAAATCGTCATCGTCATCTGGCTGCTGCTGCTCCTGCTGGGCGTGCTGGCCCTGGCCGGCCTGGCGCTCCCGCGCGACGTCCGCCGGCCGCGGGAGATCTCCGCCTGGCTGGCGGAGAACGCGGAGCAGAAGCGCGCGGAGGCGGACCGGCGGTCGGCCGAGGCGGTCGAGTGCGTCCGGTACGCCGAGGAGATCGCGGTCGCCGCCCACGGTGCCGAGACCACCGCGGAACGCCGGCGCACCGAGTGCCAGCAGGCCCAGGCCCGGGTCGAGGAGTGCTGGGCCGCCTACCGCACCGCGGACGCCGCCCTCCAGCGGGCCCGGCGGGCCGCCGCGTACCCGGTCCGGGAGTCGATCGACCACGCCGACCGCGAGCACGCACTGCGCCGGGCCGCGCAGGCCGCGTACCGCCGCGGTGATCTCTCCGACGAGCAGCTGCTGGACGCGCTCACCCACCGCAACGGATGGGACCCGCACCTGCACCCGGCCGAGCAGGAACTCCTGCTGGCGCGTGCCGCGGCCGCACACCGGCTGGCGCTCTACCGCGCGGCCCTGACCGCCGAGGACGCGGCCTGGCGGGCGTCCGACATCGCCACCGCCGCGGTCCGCAGCCTGCGCCGCGAGGCGGCCGCCGCGACAGCCCGGGCGGAGGCCGCCCGGGCCGCCCTGCCGCGGGACGAGCCCGTCCCCGGCGGTTACCGCCAGCTGCGGTTCCGCCTCGGTTCACACGTGCGCCGGCTCAGTGCGGCCGGCGCCGGGGATGGCCGGATCCTGACATCAGGGCCATCCCGCTGATGATCGCTGCCAGGATCAGCAGCACCAGAAGAAGCGCATTCCAGATCATGGGAAACCTCCCGACCTTCCCACGATGTGCCTCCGCGACGGAACCGGTCAACGGAACGCGCTGATTCCCAGGATTTCCCCAGCAACTGCTCCTATGGTGCCCAGTTGAGGGGAGTACCTCGCTAGATCGTCCCGGTCAGTACGGGTCCTCGGACAGGAGCCCCGGGCGGTCGCCCGACGCACGGCGTACGGGTGAGGGAGACCTCGAACGACGACGCATGCGTTCGAGGAGGCTCCCGTGTCACCTGATCCGATCCTGGCCGCCCCGATTCAGACGATCGGCTCACCGCTGCTCTGGACCGTCACGCTGCTGGTGCTGCTCGGCCTGCTGGCGGTCGACTTCGCGATCACCCGCCGGCCGCACGACGTGCCCATGCGCGAGGCCGTCGGCTGGACCGTGTTCTACCTCGCCCTCCCGGTGATCTTCGGATTCGCCCTCATTCCGCTGTACGGCAGCCAGGTCTCGGTCGAGTTCTTCACCGGCTGGGTGGTGGAGAAGTCGTTGTCGGTGGACAACCTGTTCGTCTTCATGCTGCTGCTGGCCGCGTTCGCGGTGCCACCGGCGCTGGCGCAGCGCGTGCTGCTGTACGGCATCGTCGGCGCGCTGGTGCTCCGGGCGATCTTCATCGCGGCGGGTGCCGCGGTGATCAGCGCGGGCAGCTGGGCGTTCCTGCTGTTCGGCGCGATCCTGCTGGTCACCGCGGCCAAGGTGATGCGGGACGCCCGGTCCGGCCATGACCAGGAGGTCGCCATCGACCGGATGCGCAGCGTCCGGATGCTGCGCCGGTTGATGCCGGTGACCGACGGCTACCACGGCTCCCGGCTGACGGTCCGCGAGGCCGGCCGGCTGGCACTGACGCCGATGGCGCTGGTGGTGGCCGCGGTGTTCATGACGGACGTGGTATTCGCGGTGGACTCGGTGCCGGCGGTGTACGGCGTCACCTCCGACCCGTACATCGTCTTCGCGACCAATGCCTTCGCCCTGCTCGGCCTGCGCGCGCTGTACTTCGTGCTGCGCAACGCGCTGAGCCGACTGCGGCACCTCAACCACGGCCTCGCGGTGATCCTCGCCTTCATCGGCGTCAAGCTGGTGCTGCACTGGGCGCACACGGTGTGGTCCTGGGTGCCCGACGTGCCGACCCCGCTGTCGCTGGTGGTGATCCTGCTGGTGCTGACCACGGTGACCGTGACCAGCGTGCTGGCCAACCGCTCGGACCGGGAGCGGGAGCGGGAGCCGGTCGGCACGCACTGACCGGCGATGTATCAGAACCCGGCCGTGCCGCCTCTAACTGTGGAACGTCCACCTTTTCGCGAGAGAATGGACGGCAGCCACGGTGAACTCGACACGGCAAGAGACCGCCATGCCAGAGCCCGATGTGACGGAACTCGTCGACCGGATCCGTCGCGGAGATGCCGGCGCCTGGCAACTGCTCACCGACCGCTACCTCAACCTGTTGTGGTCCATCGCCCGCGGCCTGCGGCTGAACGACGCGGACGCTGCCGACGCGGTGCAGACGACCTGGCTGCGCCTGGTGGAGAACCTGGACGACATCCGCGAGCCGAAGCGGATCGGCAGCTGGCTGGCCACCACGGTGCGACGGGAGTGTCTCGACATCCGCCGCCGTACCGCGCGGGTGCGGCCGGGCGAGCCGGAGACGCCGGGCGGCTGGGACGGCCTGGCGGCCACCACCGTCGATCCGCTCGACGTGGCGCTGCTGCGGGACGAACGGGACGCCGCGCTCTGGCGCGCCTTCCACGCGCTCCGGCCGTCCTGCCAGCGGCTGCTGCGCGTGCTGCTCACCGATCCGGCGCCCAGTTACGCCGAGGTGTCCGCCGCGCTGGACACCCCGGTCGGCAGCATCGGACCGACCCGGCAACGATGCCTCAAGTGCCTCCGGGAGCTGCTCGCCCAGGACGCCGCGTTCCTCGGTGAGCAGCCGCCGGCCGCGGACCGCGCACCGGCCGAAGACTCGAGGGGTGAGGGACGTGCGACACGATGAAGCGCCCGGAACGTCCGGTATCGGCGACGACGCTCTGCTCGCCGATCTCCGGCGGATCGCGTCCATGGTGGATGCACCGCCGGGCTCGGTGGCGGCCGCGGCACGCGCCGCGTTCCTCGCCCGCGATCTGGACGGTGAACTCGCCGTTCTGATCGCCGACTCCCGGGCGGCCGGCGACCGGGACTACGAGCCGGTGCGGGCGTCCGACATCGAACCCGCCCAGGGCCGGTGGCTGCTGTCGTTCTCCGGCGGCGGCGTCCAGGTCGACATGGAGGTGGAGGAGCATCACGGCCGGCTCCGGCTGATCGGTCAGTTGCTGGGCTCGTCCGACGCCGACTGTTTCCTCGACTCCGCGGGTGGGCGGAGGCTCGTCGAGGTGGACGAACTCGGGCGGTTCATCGTGGCGGACATCGCGCCCGGGCCGGTCCGGCTGCGCTGCCGATCGGTGGACGGCCGGGTGGTCACCACCGCATGGGTCACGGTCTGACCGCTCACCGGCCGAGCGCCACGAACGCCAGGCCGGTCGCGACACCCACCGGGTCACCAGACGTGGCGGCACGCGCGTCCCGCAGCGCCTCCGGGAACGCCGCCCCGGCGCGCAGCGCGGCGTGGAACGCCACCATCAGCGGGCCGGTCGCCGCGTCGTTCACCGGCACCACGCTGGCCAGCAGGCTGGCGGTGCCCAGCGGCACCAGCACGCTGATCAGACCGAGCAGTTCGTCCCCGGCGGCCGGCGCCGAGACCCCGGACTCGCAGCTGGACAGGACCAGGCGGTGCGGGCTGCGGCGCAACCGGCTCAGGTCGTACCCGGTGAGCGGGCCGTCGTGCATCTGCAGCGCGGAGAACAACGGATTGTCCGCCCGGAACACCCCGTGCGTCGCGATGTGCGCGACGGCGGCCCCGTCCAGGGCGGCCAGCACCCGCACCGCGGTGGCCGCGCCGTGCGAGAGCACCACCGGCGATGGGTACTGGTCGGCGATCCGTCCGGCCTCGGCCAGCGTGCCCGGCAGGTCCGGGCCGACGACCACCACGGTGCGCCGCCGCCGGGGCCGCGCCCGCTGATCGGCCTGCACCCACGTCGCCGCGGACGGCACCACACTCCACGGCACACCGTGCAGCGCCGGCAGCATCGCCCACGGCACCGCGTGCAGCGGTCCCGGCGGTGCGATCACGACCGGCCGGGACCCGATGTCCGACGCGGCGCGCCCGAGCAGGGCGGCCTGCAGCCGATCGCCGGCGATCGCCAGCCGCTCCAGCGACCCGGGCGGCGGACGGCCACGCGCCAGCCGCCGCAGCATGAACCGAGCCAGGTCGACCTCCCGGATGGCGTTCGCCACCGGCCCCACCGCGTGCAGCCGGGTCCGGCCGCGCCGGGCGGTGATCGCGTACAGCAGGTCGTCGAGCGCGACCAGTTCGACCAGCAGGTGCTCGCCGAGCCGGTCGAGCGCCGCCTCCGTGACCGTGCGGGCCGCCGCCCGCGGTGCCGGTGAGCCGGCGCGCCGGGTGCGGGACCGGACGGCCTGTTCCAGCCGCCGCCGCTCGCGTTCCAGCCCGTCGGTCGGGGCCCGGGCGGCCCGCGCGGTGTCCAGCCGGCTCATCACCCCGCGCAACGCGGCCAGGTCGGCGGCGAGTTCGGCGTCCTCCGCCGACCGGGCATAGGGGGACGCGAGGGCGGAGGCGCGCCACCGTTCGCTCCAGGCCAGCAGCATCCGGGCATCGCCCCGGCGGACTGCGTGCCGCTGCCCGATCGCGGCCAGCTCGACGCCGTAACGGGCGGCGTGCACCCGCAGTTCCACCGCGCCGAGGCGGCGCTGATGGTCGGCCGCCGCCAGCAGCCCGCGCCGGCAGGCGTGCAACGCGGCCGCGGTGGAGCCGCGGGCCTCGGCCCGCAGCGCCTGGGCCAGCCAACCGGCCGCGTGCCCGAACGTCGGACCCTGCCGTCGCGACCGGGCGGCGCGGGCCAGGTGCCGGTCGGCCTCCGCGGTCCGGCCGGCCGCCGCCGCCATCCGCCCGGCCAGCAGGTGCGCGGCCGGCGCCTCCTCGGCGCCCAGTTCGGCCAGCCGGTCCGCGATCCGGGCCGCGGCCGCCCGGACCCGGCCGTCCCGCCGCCCCGCGTCGTAGCGCGCCTGCACCAGCACGAACTCCGCCCGCGCGGCCCACCAGTCGCGGTGCTGGGCCCGGAACAGGTCGCGCGCCGCGGTGGCCCGGACCGCCGCGTCCGGTGGCCGGCCGGCGGCCTGGGCGGCCCGGGCCGCGGCGAACAACAACTCGGCCCGGGCCGCGGAGCGACCGGCGAGCCGTTCGACGCCCGCGTCCGCCTCCTGCGACGCCTCGTCGGCGAGGCCGGCCGCGAGCAGCGTCCGGGACCGGTCGAAGACCAGGTCGGGCGCGAAGTAGCCGAGCGCGTCGTACCGGTCCGCCGCCTCGTCGAGATGGCGCAACGCGGCCGGGACGTCCCCGGCGTGCAGGGCGATCTCGGCGTGGCCGTGTACCGCCATCGCCGCCTCCAGATCCTGGCCGATCCGCCGGAACAGGTGCTCCGCCCGTTCCAGATCCCGGTGCGCCCGGGCGGTCTGGCCGGTCATGGCGTACACGTCGAAGCGGTTGTTGAGCGCCCGCGCCTCCCAGAGCGCGTCCCCGGCCCGGTGCAGGAGGCGGACGGCCCGGCTCAGGTCGGCGAGCGCGGCCGCGGGACGGCCGAGCGTCACCAGCTGGTGGCCGCGCCGGAGCAGCACCCGGCCGGCCAGGTGACCGGCGCTCTCCGCGACCGCGGCGTCCAGGGTGGCCAGTCCGGTCGTGGTCCGCCCGCTCGTGACGAGCGTCGCGCCCAGGGTCGCCTGCACATCGATCCGGCGTTCCCGGTCGCCGGACGTATCAGCGAGCCGCAACGCGCGTCTTAGTTCTCGGACGGCCTCGACGTACCGGCCGGCGTCCCGGAACACGATCGCCCGCGTCTGCCGCGCGATCGAGGCCGTCCGCGGGTCCGGGCGGCCGGCCAGGACGCGGTCCGCCGCCGCGACCGCCTCAGCCGGTCGCGCGAGGGCAAGCCGGAGCAGCTCGTCGCCGTCAGGCACATCGACAGTCTAGAAATCCAGCCGATCCCCCTCCAGGAGGTTCCCCGTGTCGACCCCACCCGAAGACCCCCGCCCTGACGACGCCTACCCCGATCCCGCCCGGAGCGCGCAGGAGTCCCAGGTCCGGTACGTCCTGAACGAACTCGGCGACGTCCTCGAACCCGGACCGCCGGGCTGGCGGGAGACCGGAATCGAGTACTTCGTCCGGCGCGGCTATCTCATGGTCGACGAGACCTTCTACGACGAGGGGCGGCGCGTGCTCACCCCCGGACGCCTGACCGGCCCGGACGACGAACCGCCGGAGGGCGGGCCGCGGGACGGCCAGCGCATCGACGGGCGCCGGTGGATCCGGCTGCACGGCGACGCGGACACCTTCCGCGCCATGGCGGACATCAACGACGCCGCCGGCGACGAGGTGGCCCGGCTCGAGTACGCCGTGCACATCGCCAGCGGATGCTGCCCGGCCGACGAGCCGACCCCGGTGGCGCCCGGGGCCGCACCGGATCCGCCGGTGTCCGCGGACCGGACCGCCGGCGCCGGCATCCGGGTGGTCGTGCTGGACACCGGCTTCGACCCCGCCGCCGCGACGCTGAGCTGGATGCGGGACGTGCAGGGTGACCCGGATCCCGGTCTCGGCGCCGCGGTCCTGCCGCGGTACGCCGGGCACGGCACGTTCATCGCCGGCGTGGTGCGGGCGATGGCGCCGCGCGCCGAGGTGATCGTGCGGCAGGCGTTCGGCCCGCTCGGTGTGGTGATGGAGAGCGACCTGGTGGCCGCGCTGGAACGCACCCTGCGCTACGACCAGCCCGACGTGATCAACCTGTCCGGCGGCACCAACGTCGAGTCCGTCCGCGGACCGAGCCTGCTGAACGCGTTCTACGAGCGGGTGTTCCGCCGTTACCCGGGCGTCGCCCTGATCGCCGCGGCCGGCAACGACAACTCGCGGCGGCACTTCTGGCCGGCCGCCGCGTCGTGGGCCACCGGGGTCGGTGCGCTCGCCCCGGACTGGCGGAGCCGGGCGCCGTTCAGCAACCACGGAAGCTGGGTCGACGTGTACGCACCCGGACAACACCTGATCAACGCGTTCCCCAGTGGACCGTACGTCTACCAGGAGCCGCCGCGGACCGGTACCCAGGTCCAGTTCGCCGGCATGGCGAGCTGGAGCGGCACGTCGTTCGCCGCACCGGTGGTGGCCGGCCTGGTCGCCGCCCGGATGTCCCGCACCGGGGAGAACGGCCCGGCCGCCGTCGCCGCGCTGCTGGCCGAGGCCCGGGCCGCCGCCGTGACCGGGGTGGGCGCCGTCCTGGTCCCCTGAGGACATCACACCGTTGTCGACAAACCAGCAAATCGCTGTTCCGGGAGGGCGCCGGAGGGTTAGCGTGCCGACATGCTGTGCAGAGCCGCGCTCGCGTCCTCCGTCGTCCTCGCCGTCGCCCTCGCGTCCGCCCCGGCCGCCGCCGTCGCGGCCGAGCCGGGCGGTCCACCCGGTCCCGGAGCGCCCGGAGTGGGCGATCCGTATTTCCCGCTGGACGGCAACGGCGGCTACGACGTGCGGCACTACGGGCTGGACCTGCGCTACACCCCGGCCACCGACGTGCTGGCCGCGACCGCGACGATCCGGGCCCGGGCCACCCAGCACCTGTCCGCGTTCAATCTGGACTTCCAGGGCCTGACCATCCGGTCGATCACGGTGGACGGCCGGCCGGCGACCTGGAGCCGCAGCGGCGGCGAGCTGACCGTGACCCCGCGAGCCACCCTCCGCGATGGACAGACGTTCCTCACCCGGGTCACCTACGACGGCGTGCCGGAACTCATCGAGGACCCGAACCTGGGCTCGTCCGGCGTCTTCCACACCGACGACGGCATGGTCATCGTCGGGCAGCCGGACGTGGCGGCGACCTGGTTCCCGGTCAACGACCACCCGATCGACAAGGCGGCGTACACCATCCGGGTCACCGTCCCCAAGGGCCTCGAGGCGGTGGCGAACGGCGTGCTGACCGACCGGTCCACCCGGGCCGGCTGGACCACCTGGACCTGGGACGCCCGCGAACCGATGGCGTCCTACCTGGCGACCGCCACGGTGGGCGAGTTCGACCTGCGGTCGTACCGGGCCGGCGGCATCCGCTACTGGGACGCCATCGATCCGGACCTGTTCGAGCCGGTGGCGGCACCGCGGACCGGATCCCGGATGGCGATCAGCCAGAGCGGCGACTCGGCGTACAAGCGCCTGACCCGCACCATCGACGTGCCGGCCGGCGGCGCCACACTGGACTTCTGGACCGACCGCGACACCGAGGCCGACTGGGACTTCTTCTTCGTGGAGGCGCGCACGGCGGGCGCCGACGACTGGACCACGCTGCCGGACGCCAACGGACACACCTCGCCGGACATCGAGGGTGCCTGCGCGTCCGCCCGCGGCCTGCACCCGTTCCTCACCCACTATCTGACCGACACGGGCGAGAACTGCACGGCGTCCGGCACCACCGGCACGTGGGCCGCGGCCTCCGGCGCGAGCGACGGGTACGAACAGTGGTCGGTGGACCTGGCCCGGTACGCCGGCAAGCGGGTCGAGGTCTCCCTGACCTACCTCACCGACGAGATCATCGCGCAGCCCGGTGTCGTGGTCGACGACGTGACCGTGTCCACCGGCGCCGGGAGCACGTCGTTCGAGGCGGACGGTGACACCCTGGACGGCTGGGCCACCGGCGGGGCGCCGGACGGCAGCCCGGAGAACCCGAACACCTGGATCTCCGGCACGCGGGCCGACCTGCCGGCCACCGAGGGCGACATCGCGGCCGGTTCGCTGGCCCGGCAGCCCGAGATCATCCGCTTCCTGTCCGGCGTGTTCGGGCCGTACCCGTTCTCCAGCGCCGGCGGCATCGTGGACGACACCAACCAGTTCGGTTTCGCCCTGGAGAACCAGACCCGACCGATCTACGCCCGGGGCTTCTTCAGCAGCCCGGAGAGCGGCGACAGCGTGGTGGTCCACGAGCTGGCCCACCAGTGGTACGGCGACAGCCTGGCCCTGCAGCGCTGGCAGGACATCTGGCTGAACGAGGCGTTCGCGACGTACGCGTCCTGGCTGTGGGGCGAGCACGACGGCCTCGGCACCGCGCAGGAGGCCTTCAACTCCTCCTACCAGAGCATCCCCGCGGACTCCGAATTCTGGCAGTTGCGGATCGGCGACCCCGGTCCCGAGCACCTGTTCGACGGCCCGGTCTACGAGCGCGGCGCGATGACCATGCACGCGCTGCGGAAGACGGTCGGCGACCGGGCGTTCTTCCGGATCCTGCGCACCTGGGCGACGTCCCGGTCCGGCGACAACGTGACCACCCCGCAGTTCGTCGCGCTGGCCGAACGGATCTCCGGACAGCAGCTCGACGACTTCTTCACCGCGTGGCTGTACACGCCGGCCAAGCCCCCGGCCCCGCCCGGCACCGGCGCCGCCCCGGCCGCCGCACGCCAGGCCGGCCCGGCCCTGCCGGCCGCGAAGCCGGCGGTGAAGCGCTGATCCGGGGTACGGCCGCCGGCGTCCCGTACGTCCTGCTCCCACCGGCCGGCCGCGAGCGCCCGGACGCGCCGGTCGTGGTGGCCTGGCACCTGCTGGACACGCCGCGCACCGAGGCGGCGTTCGCGGCGGCCGTACCGCTGCACGGTCTGCAGGCGTGGCGGCTCTACCTCGGGCTGCCGCTGAGCGGCGCCCGGCTGCCTCCCGGTGGTCTGCCCGAGGTGCGGGAACTCGGGTTCACCGAACCGGTGGGCAACGTGCACCGGCCGGTCGCGGGCGGGGCGGTGGCCGAGTTCCCGGCCGCGTTCGCCGAGGTCCGCGACGGTTCGGCATCGACGGCGGCCCGATCGGCGTGATGGGCGGCTCGGTGGGCGGCGCGGTGGCGCAACTGGTGCTGGCCGAGTCCGGCGCCGACGTGCGGGCCGCCGTCCTGATCAACCCGGTGGTCCGGCTACAGGACACCATCGACGGCCTGTCCGCCCGGTTCGGCGTCACGTACACCTGGTCCGGCCCGGCCACCGCGTTCGCCGAACGGGTCGACTTCCTGGCCCGGGCCGACGAACTGACCGGCGCCGCGGTTCTCGTCGTCACCGGCGCGGACGACGACGAGGCGGCGATCCTGCGCCCGGCCCGCGAACTGGTGTCGCGGCTGCGGGCCCGGGGCGGGACCGCGGAGGGCCGGACCGTGGCCGGGATGGGTCATGCGCTGGCGGAGGAGCCGGGACTGGAGCCGGCCCCGCAACTGCCGCGGGCCGCCGAGGTGGACCGGCTCGCGACGGCGTGGTTCACCACCCACCTGCTCGGCCCCCGCTGAGCTCACCTCAGTGGTACACCAACGTCGTCATAACGCCCGCAAAACAACGCTGGTGTACCACTGGAGCGCTCCAGTGGTACACCAGCGCAAGCGCAGCGCCGCGCGGCGTCAGACGCCGGGCAGGCTCCGCTCGGACGGCCGCAGGTACACCGTCCAGGTCACCAGCACGCAGACCGCGTAGAACGCGATGAACGCCAGGTACGCCGCGTCCGCCGTCTGGTAGGTGAGGAACGACTGCCGGAACGCCAGGTTCACCAGCACGCCGCCGAACGCGCCGATCGCCCCCGCGATACCGATCACCGCGCCGGACAGCCGCCGGGCCTCGTGGTCGTCGTGCAGGTTCCGGGCCCGGAAGATGGCCGGGATCATCTTGTACGTCGAGCCGTTGCCCACGCCGCTGAACACGAACAGCGAGATGAACCCGACCAGGTACAGCGGCAGCGACCGCAGTTGCGAGGCGAGCAGCACGATGCTCGCACCACCCGCCATCGCCACGAAGTTCCAGAAGGTCACCTTGGCGCCGCCCAGCCGGTCCGCCAGCGCGCCGCCGACCGGGCGGATCAGCGAGCCCAGCAGCGGACCGAGGAACGTCAGGTACGCCGCCTTCACCGGGGTGTTGAACTGCTCCGCGAACTGCACCTGCAGCACCTGGCCGAACGCGAACCCGAAACCGATGAACGAGCCGAACGTGCCGATGTAGAGGAACGACATGATCCAGGTGTGCGAGTCCCGGGTGGCGTCCCGCATCCCGCGCTTCTCGTTGCGGGCCTGGGTCAGGTTGTCCATGTACAGCGCGGAGCCGGCGGTCGCCACCACGATCAGCGGGATGTAGATGCCGGCCACGATGCCCGGGCTACCGGCGCCGAACGTGGCGAGCACGAACAGGCCGACCAGTTGCACGGCCGCCACCCCGAGGTTGCCGCCGCCGGCGTTGATGCCGAGCGCCCAGCCCTTGAGCCGGTCCGGGTAGAACGCGTTGATGTTCGCCATCGAGGAGGCGAAGTTGCCGCCGCCGACGCCGGCCACCGCTGCGATGATCAACAGCGTGGTGTACGAGACGCCGGGCTGGATCAGGAACGCGGCGAGGAACGACGGGATCAGCAGCAGGCTGGCGCTGATGATGGTCCAGTTGCGGCCGCCGAACCGGGCCACCGCGAACGTGTAGGGGATCCGCAGCACCGAGCCGACCAGCGCGGGCACGGCGGTGAGCAGGAACTTGCCGGCCGGGTCGATGCCGTACTGCGGGCCGAGGAACAGCACCAGCACCGACCACATGGTCCACACCGAGAAGCCGATGTGCTCGGAGAAGATCGAGAAGATCAGGTTCCGCCGGGCGATCGGTGCCCCGGTCGAGTTCCAGAACTCGCGATCCTCGGGGCGCCAGTCGTCGATCCAGTGGCCGCGAACGGTCACCGCGGGCCGAGTCGCGGGCGGAAGGGTGGCAGTCATGTCAGACCTCCGAGGGAACAAGCGGGGACACCACGAGGTGGTTGTCGTCGTCGACGTGCACCGCGTAGACGTTCAGCGAGAAGGCACCGGTGGTGGAGCAGCCGGTGGTCAGGTCGAAGGCGTGCAGGTGCAGCGGGCAGATCACGACCTTGGTGTCGGTCTGGCCGTCGGCGAGCGGTCCGCCGGCGTGCGGGCAGACCGCCGACACGGCGCGCAGGCTGCCGTCGCGGAGCCGGAACACCGCGACCATGTCGTCGCCGACGGCGTACGCGCGGCCCTCCCCGAAGGGAATCTCGTCAACCGGACCCAACCTCATGACACTCCCTCTCGGACGGGCACCTGCGGCAGCACGATCAGCGGCAGGGAGGTACGGAACTGGCCGGGCGTGGCCGGTTCCGCGCGTTCCTTCCACGGGTCCCGGTACGCGGCGACGGACTTCGCCATGGCCGCGTCCAGGTCGGCGGCGATGCCGTCGCTGTCGTCGACCACGATCGCCCGGACCCGGTCGATGCCGATCCGGGGCACGAACGCGTACGTCCGCTCCAGCCAGTTGGCGTTCTCCCGGTAGTACTGCAGGAAACGGCCGGTGAGCGTGATGACCTCGTCGGCCGAGTCCACGGTGGCCAGCAGGTCACCCTTGCGGACGTGCGCGCCCGCCGCCCCGCCGATGTAGATCTCCCACTTGCCGCCGTCGATGGCGACCACACCCAGGTCCTTGACGTACGCCTCGGCGCAGTTCCGCGGGCACCCGGTGACCGCCAGCTTCATCTTCCCGGGGCCCTCGATGCCCTGGTACCGCTCCTCGATGGCGATGCCCAGCGCGGTCGAGTCACCGACGCCGAACCGGCAGAAGTCCGAGCCGACGCAGGTCTTCACGGTCCGGAAGCTCTTGCCGTACGCGTACCCGGACGGCATGTCCAGCTCGGCCCAGATCTGCGGCAGCTTCTCCTTGGGCACGCCCAGCAGGTCGATGCGCTGGCCGCCGGTGAGCTTCACCATCGGCACGTCGTGCTTCTCGGCCACCTCGGCGATCCGCTTGAGCTGGGCCGGGGTGGTGACGCCGCCCTTCATCTGCGGCACCACCGAGAACGTGCCGTCGCGCTGGATGTTGGCGTGCACCCGGTCGTTGATGAAGCGGGCGTCGCGCTCGTCGACGTACTCGTCGCCCCACATCATCTTCAGCAGCGACGCCAGGCCCATCTTGCTCTTGGCGTCCTCCGCGCCGCCCGGCACCAGCATGGCGAAGACGGACGACACCGACTTCAGCTCGTACTGCCGGATCGCGGCCATCAGCTCCGGCTTGGGCATCGGTACGCCGGGGACGTACCAGCTGGCCGCCGGGTCCTCCTCGACCTGCCCGTCGGCGGCCCACTCGACGATCTTCTGGACCAGGCCCTTGCAGGTGCCGCAGCCCTTGCCCGCCCGGGTCTTGTCCATCACCCCGGTGACCGTCTTGCAGCCGGACTGCACGGTGGCGCAGATGGCACCCTTGCTGACGCCGTTGCAGTTGCAGACCTGCTCGTCGTCCGGCATGTCCTCGACGCTGACCTCGCCGGACGGACCGCCCAGGTCGAACAGCAGCTCGGCGCGTTGTTCCGGCAGGGCCAGTCCGCGGTCGAACGCCTGCATCAGGAACGCCGCCTTGCGCGCGTCACCGACCAGGGTGGCGCCGACCAGCCGGCCGTCGCGGATGACGACGTTCTGGTAGACGCCCTTCTTCGGCTCGGCGAACTCGAGCAGTTCGTCGTCGGGGTGGGCGGGCTCCTGCAGGCCCATCGACGCCACGTCGACGCCGGCCACCTTCAGCTTGGTGGCGATCTGCGAACCGTGGTACTCGGCCTGCGGGTCGGTGCCGGTGAGGTGGTCGGCGAGCACCTTGGCCTGGTCCCAGAGCGGCGCGACCAGGCCGTACAGGGCGCCGCGGTGCTGGGCGCACTCCCCGACCACGTAGATGTCGTCCTCGTCCTGGGCGCGCATCTGGTCGTCCACCACGATGCCGCGCTCGACGACCAGGCCGCTGTCCGCGGCGACCTGGGTGTTCGGCCGGATGCCGGCGGCCACCACCACGACGTCGCACGGGATCACCCGGCCGTCCTTCAGCTTCACGCCGGTGACCTGGTGCTTGCCGAGGATCTCGGTGGTCATCGCGTCGACCACCACCTCGATGCCGAGCTTCTCCTCGACGGTGGCCTGCAGCGTGCGGCCGGCCCGCTCGTTGAGCTGGGTGTTCATCAGGTGGCCCATGGCGTGCAGCAGGGTCACGTGGCTCAGATGGTTCTGCAGCCCGCGGGCCGCCTCCAGGCCGAGCAGCCCGCCGCCGATCACCACGGCGCGCTCGTGCTCGCGGGCGTACCGGATCATCGCGCGGGTGTCGTCGAGCGTGCGGAACACGAAGACGCCCTGGTGGTAGCCGCGGCCCGGGCGGTGGATGCCGGTGATCGGCGGTACGAACGCCGAGCTGCCGGTGGCGATGATCAGCTTGTCGTACGGCGTGGCGGTGCCGTCGGTGGCGTACACCATCTTGGCGAACCGGTCGATCCGTTCGATCCGGACGCCCGCGTGCAACGTGATGCCGTTGTCGGTGTACCAGCTCAGGTCGTTGAGGAAGATCCCCGCCTCGTCCTCGACGCCGGCCAGCACGTTGGACAGCATGATCCGGTTGTAGTTGCCGTACGGTTCGTCGCCGAACATGGTGATGGTGAACTGGTCACCGCCGCCGCGGGCGAGGATCTCTTCGACGGTACGCGCGCCCGCCATGCCGTTGCCGATGACCACGAGTCGCTGCGTCATCAGACCTCCACCAGGCCCAGGTCGACGATGACCGCGCCGGTGAGCCCGGCCGGCGCGGACAGGTACAGCTCGACGGTGGTGCCGGAGTCCAGGTCCTCGACGACCCGGAGCGGCACGTGCACGTCGGACTTGGCGCCGATCGGGAAGTACCGCATCGGCTTGCCGTCGCGCATCAGCACGAGGCAGACGAGTTCGCCGGTGGCGTTGCCGCCGCGGAAGTAGACGGCCTGCGCCACGACGCCGGCGGGCACCTCGTAGCCGGGTGCGCCGTCCAGGGGCACCGGCTGGTCGAGTCCCTTGCCCTCGAAGGCGAAGACGCCTTGCAGGAAACGGGGTGTGGAGTGCACTAGGTCGTCCCTTCGTGCTCGGGGGCCGGCGCGATGGCGACTGCGCAGGCCTTGAAGGCGGGCATCTTGGAGTGCGGGTCGAGCGACGGGTTCGTCAGCAGGTTCGCGCCGACCCAGTGGAACGGGGCGAAGATGGTGTCCGGCCGGATGCCCGGGTTGAGCCGGGCCCGGAACACGGCCCGGCCGCGGCGGCTGCGCAGCTCGACCATGTCGCTGTCCGCGATGCCGTGCCGCCGGGCCAGGTCCGGGTGCAGTTCGGCGCGGGGCTCGGGCAGGGCGACGGTCAGGGCGGCGACCCGCCGGGTCTGGTTGCCGCTCTGGTACTGCTGCATGTTGCGGCCGGTGGTCAGCACATAGGGGTACTCGCGGTCCGGCACTTCGGTGGGGTCGCGGTGCTCGACCCGGACGAACCGGGCCCGGCCGTCCGCGGTGGGGAACGTGTCGGCGAACAGTCGCGGCGTACCCGGGTGGTCCTCGGCCGGGCACGGCCAGAACACGCCCTCCTCCGCGTCGATGCGCTCGTAGGTGATTCCGGCGTAGTCGGCGATCCCGCCGGCGCTGGCCCGGCGCAGCTCGTCGAAGACGGTCCGCGGGTCGTCGCTGAAGAACTGTCCCCGTCCCAGCCGCTCCGCCAGGCTCTTGAAGAGCTCCAGGTCGGTGCGGACGTCCGGCGGCGGCGGGAAGGCGCGCCGGCGGCGGATGACCCGGCCCTCGAGGTTGGTCATCGTGCCCTCCTCCTCGGCGAACTGCGCGGTGGGCAGCACCACGTCCGCCATCGCCGCGGTCTCGGAGAGGAAGATGTCGGACACCACCAGCAGGTCCAGCGCGCGCAGCCGGTTCATCACCCGGTTGGCGTTCGGTGCCGAGACCACGATGTTGCTGGCCAGCACGAGCAGGACGCGGACGCCCTCGTCGGTGCCGAGGCGGTCGAGCATTTCGTACGCGGACCGGCCGGGCTTGGGCAGCTCGTCCGGGTCGATCCCCCACACCCCGGCCACGTGCGCGCGCGCCGCGGGGTCGTCGATGCGCCGGTAGCCGGGCAGCTGGTCGGCCTTCTGTCCGTGCTCCCGGCCGCCCTGCCCGTTGCCCTGGCCGGTGATCGTGCCGTAGCCGGAGTACGGCCGGCCCACCAGGCCCAGCGCCAGCGCCAGGTTGAGGTACGCCTGCGCGGTGTCGGTGCCGTTGCTGTGCTGCTCGGCGCCGCGCGCGGTGAGGATCATCGACGGCTTCTCGGTGGCCAGCATGTGCACGGTGCGGCGCAGGTCGGCGGCGCTCACCCCGGTCATCCGCTCCACCCGGTCCGGCCAGTACGACGCGGTGGCGGCCCGGACCGCGTCGAAGCCGGTGGTGCGTTCCCGGATGTACTCCTCGTCGACCAGGCCCTCCCGCAGCGCGATGTGCAGCATGCCGTTGGCCAGCGCCAGGTCGGTGCCGGGCAGCGGCTGCAGGTGCAGGTGGGAGCCGGCGGCCGTGGTGGTCCGGCGCGGGTCGACCACGATGTGCCGGGCGCCCTGGGCCCGGCCGGCGTCCAGGTACTGCATGGACGGGGGCATCGCGTCCGCCGGGTTGGCGCCGACCAGCAGCACGGTCCGCGCCTCGGCGATGTCCGCCACCGGGAACGGCAGGCCGCGGTCCACCCCGAACGAGCGGTTCGACGCGGTGGCCGCGGACGACATGCAGAACCGGCCGTTGTAGTCGATGGACGCCGAGCGCAGCGCCACCCGGACGAACTTGCCGAGCGTGTACGCCTTCTCGTTGGTCAGCCCACCGCCGCCGAACGCGCCCACGCTGTCCGGCCCGTACCGCTGCTGGCTCTCCTTGATCGCCGTGACGATCCGGTCCAGCGCCTCGTCCCAGCTGGCCTCACGCAGCGGGCTGGTGCGGTCCCCGGCGTCCTTGCGGACCAGCGGGGTGAGCAGGCGGTCGCGATGGTCGAGCAGTTCCGCGGCGGTCCAGCCCTTGGCGCAGAGCCCGCCCTTGTTGACGGTGAAGTCCGTGGGCTCCAGGCGAATTGAGGCCTTCTCCGGGGTCAGCCTGATCCCGCACTGCAAGGCGCAGTACGGACAGTGCGTCTCGGTCGCTGGCATGTCGTCATACTTGCGACGCCAGGTTTCCCCCGGTCACCTCCGCCGTTGCGACGGGGTACGCAATTCCCTACAACGCGTGTGCGCCGATTGTGAGGTCGCATCGGCGCAGCACCAGATCGGTCACCGCGGGGTCGTGGCAGAGCGGCGGCGTCACCCGGTTCGCGCCGGCCGCGTGCAGGGACCGGTAGAACAGGCCGTCGGCCAGGAAGTACGCGGCCACGGTGATCCGTTCCGCGCCCTGGCGCCGCAGGTCGGCCACCACGTCCGGGACCCGCCGCTCGGTGCCCGAGGTGTAGCCGACGTGCGCGCCCAGTTCGGCGGCGATCCCGGCCACCCCGGCCCGCCACCCCGGGTCGGACGAACCGGCCGCGGCCAGCACCACGGCGTCGCCGGCCCCGATCCGCCGGGCCATGCTCTCGGTCAGCACCGGGTCCGGCCCGAGCGGCGCGGTGACCGGGTTGCCGGCCGCGGCCCGGGCGATGTCGACCCGTACGTGGTAACCGGTGGCGAGGAACAACGGCACGATCACCGCGTCGGTCACGCCCAGCATGGTGTCTGCGACGTGCGGCTGCTGCACGTCCACGTAACAGAGCCGGACGTCCAGGTCCGGCCGGCGCAGCGCGACCCGGTCCACCAGGTCCCGGATCTGCTGCTGGCCGACCCGCGACCGGGTGCCGTGTGCCACCGCCACCAATGTCGTCATCACGCTGCCGCCTCATCCACTCGTAGCCGGTAACCACGTTTGATCACGGTCTCGATGTGCTTGCCGGAGCCGAGCGCGGTCCGCAGCCGGGCCACCGCCACGTCCACCGCGTGACCGTCGTTGCCCCGGGGCAGCGACGCGGCCAGCTGTTCCTTGGACACCACCGCACCGGGCCGGGCGGCCAGCGCGCCGAGGATCGCCATCGAGGCCGGTGCCAGCGTGTGCAGCTCGCCGTCGATGAGCGCGGCGTGGCCGCGCACCTCGAGCAGCGAACCGGCCACCCGCATCCGGACCGCCCGCCGCGGCAACTCGTCGGTGATCGTCTTGATCAGCGCACCCAGCCGGAACCGCTCCGGCGACACCACCGGCACGCCGTGGTCGAGCAGCGGGCTCGCGGTGACCGGCCCGACGCAGGCCGCCATGGTGGACGACCGGAACCGCTCCAGCACGCCGTCCGCGGAGTCACCGGCGATCTGCAGGAACGCCCGGACCGCCGGGGCACTGGTGAAGGTGACCGCGTCGACCTGCCCGGCCAGCACCGAGTCGACGAGCCGGCGCACCGGCGTCACGTCGGGCGGCAGCGTCCACCGGTAGACCGGCACCTCGACCACGGCCGCGCCGGCCGAGCGCAGCGCCGCGACGAACTCGGCCTGCGGCTCGCCGTGCTCCTGCACCACGATGCGGCGGCCGGACACGCCCAGCTCCAGCAGCCGGCTGAGGACCTCCTCGGACGCCTCGGTCCGGGCCGCCCACTCCTCGCTGAGGCCGGCCGCCCGGATCGCGCCGCACGGCTTGGGACCCCGGGCGATGAGCCGGGCGTCGCCCAGCGCCTTGCGCAGGTCGTCGCCCAGGCCCCAGCCCTCGGCGGCCTCCAGCCAGCCGCGGAAGCCGAAGCCGGTGGTGACGATGACCAGATCCGGCGCGAGCCCGATGCAGGCGACCGTGGCGGCGTGCAGCGCCTCGTCGTCGGAAAGCGGCACGATGGTGATCGCGGACGCGGTCACCACCCGGGCCCCTCGCCGGTGCAGCAGCGCGGCCATCTCGTCGCGGCGGCGTTCCGCGGTGACCGCCACGGTGAACCCGGCCAGCACACCGACAGCGTCGTCCGATTGGCGCACCGTCACCACCCTGCGTCGTCGATTTTTAGCTCTGCGTCGTCGGTGACGTCCTGGTGACCATGCTGACCAGCAACGATGACGCTTGCGGGAAGGTCGTGTTTCGGGGATGTCAAGGCCACGTCACTTCCCGGACATCGCCGGGAGAGCAAATCCCCTTGACCTCAACCAGCCTGCAGGTTCTAGCGTCACTGCATGAGCATGGAAGTCACCGCCTGGATGTCCCTGCACCACGCGATGAACGCCCAGGACCGGAGGCCGCTCTCCCGTGCCACCCTGAGACGGATCATCACGTTCGCCCGTCCGCACCGTCGCCTGATCGGTACGTTCCTCGCGCTGAGTGTTGTCGGTGCAGTACTCACCGTAGCGGCTCCCGTGCTGGCCGGCCGGGTCATCAACGCCATCGTGAGCGGCTCCGACTCCGGCGTGGTGGTCCGGCTGGCCCTGGCGATCGCGGTCATCGCGCTCGCCGAGGCCGGGCTGGGCCTGCTCACCCGGCACCAGTCCGCCCGCATCGGCGAAGGCCTGATCGTCGACCTGCGCACCGCGGTCTTCGACCACGTGCAGCGGATGCCGGTGGCGTTCTTCACCCGGACCCGCACCGGCGCACTGGTCAGCCGGCTGAACAACGACGTGATCGGGGCGCAGCGGGCGTTCAGCGACACCCTCTCCGGGGTGGTCGGCAACACCGTCACGCTGCTGCTCACGCTGGCCGTGATGCTCACCTTCTCCTGGCAGATCACACTGCTCACGCTGCTGCTCCTGCCGGTCTTCGTGTGGCCGGCGCGCCGGATGGGCCGCCGGCTGGCCCTGCTGGAACGGGAGGCGGCCGAGCACAACGCCGCGATGAGCAACCGGATGACGGAGAAGTTCTCCGCGCCCGGCGCGATCCTGGTCAAGCTGTACGGCCGGCCCGCCGAGGAGTCGGCCGAGTTCGCCGCCCGCGCGATGCGCGTGCGCGACATCGGCGTGCGCACCGCGATGCTGCAATGGGTCTTCATCACCGCGCTCACCGTGGTCGGCGCCCTGGCCCTGGCCCTGGTGTACGGCGTGGGCGGCGTGTTCGCGCTGCGCGGCCGGCTCGAGCCGGGCACCGTGGTCGCGCTGGCGCTGCTGCTGTCCCGCCTGTACGCGCCGCTCACCGCGCTGGCCAGCGCCCGGGTCGAGGTGATGAGCGCGCTGGTCAGCTTCGACCGGGTGTTCGAGATCCTCGACCTGAAGCCGATGATCGTCGACAAGCCGGACGCCGCGGAACTGCCGGACGGGCCGGTGGCGGTCGAGTTCGACGACGTCCGCTTCGCCTACCCCTCGGCCGACAAGGTGTCGCTGGCCTCGCTGGAGGACGTGGTGAAGCTGGACGACCGCGGCGGCGAGGAGGTGCTGCACGGGGTGTCGTTCCGGGCCGAGCCGGGACAGATGGTGGCGCTGGTCGGCTCGTCCGGCGCCGGCAAGTCGACCATCGCCCAGTTGCTGCCCCGGCTCTACGACGTGGACACCGGCGCGGTGCGACTCTCCGGCGTCGACGTCCGCGACCTGGAAGGCGCGTCGGTCCGGGACGCCCTGGGCGTGGTCACCCAGGACGGGCACCTGCTGCACGACAGCATCCGGGCGAACCTGCGGTACGCCCGCCCGGACGCGACCGAGGACGAACTCTGGGACGTGCTGCGCCGGGCCCGGCTCGCCGACCTGGTCGCGTCGCTGCCGGACGGGCTGGACACGGTGGTCGGCGAACGCGGCTACCGTCTCTCCGGCGGCGAACGGCAGCGACTCACCATCGCCCGGCTGCTGCTCTCCCGCCCACGGGTGGTGGTGCTGGACGAGGCCACCGCCCACCTGGACTCGACCTCGGAGGCGGCCGTGCAGGCGGCACTGGGCGAGGCGCTGACCGGCCGGACCAGTGTGGTGATCGCGCACCGGCTGTCCACGGTCCGGGCCGCCGACCAGATCCTGGTGGTCGAGGACGGCCGGATCGTCGAGCGCGGCAGGCACACCGACCTGCTCGCCGCCGGCGGCCGGTACGCCGAGCTGTACCGCACCCAGTTCGAGCAGCCGGTCCCGGCCTAGCTAGCCGATGAGCAGCTCGTCCACCACTCCGGTGGTGTCCTCGGCGCCGTGGCCGCCGGCCAGCCGCCGGGCCATCAGGTCCGCCCACGGCCGCAGCAACTCGTCGCTGACACCCTGCTCGGCCGCGGTACGCAGCAGCGTGGCGTTCCCCGCCACCTGCATGGCCAGGCTGGAGGCCACCCCGGTGGTGTAGTCGCCGCGGTCCAACTGCTCGGCCGTGCGGTACACCGACGGCACCATCGCGGTCAGCCACTCCGCCAGCAGCGGCGCGACGTCACCGGCCGGCAGCCGCGCCGAACGGATCAGCGCGAACGCGTGCGCCACGCCGGCGAACATGCCGTCCATCGCGCTGAGCAGCGCCACGTCGTGCAGTGCGGCGAGCCCGGGGTCGGTGCCGACATAGCGGGCCGCGGCCGGCACCCCGA
Source organism: Jidongwangia harbinensis (assembly GCF_020216025.1). GTDB lineage: Bacteria > Actinomycetota > Actinomycetes > Mycobacteriales > Micromonosporaceae > Actinoplanes > Actinoplanes harbinensis. The sequence goes on from NZ_JAIWNC010000005.1 coordinate 311,722, forward strand.
GCGCGCCGCGGTGCGCGTCGAAGAGGTCGCGGTCGCCGCTGTAGAAGACGTACGCGTCCGGCGATCCGATCATCGGCGGCACCGCCATGATCCCGCCGTCCAGGAAGCGGCCCGGAACCCGCCGGGCCCGGTCCCGCGCGTCCGCCGGTGTGCCGGTGGTGAGGTCGACCAGATCCTTGCCGGTCAGGTCCGCCCCGGCCAGCGTGGCGTCCACCGAGGCGCCGTCGAGCAGGCAGGTCACCACCAGGCCGGCGGCGGCGACAGCCTCCGCCGGGGTGGCCGCCACGGTGGCGCCGGCCAGGGCCTCGGCGCGGCCCGGAGTGCGGTTCCACACGGTGAGCGGGTGTCCGGCGGCGAGCCAGGCCCGGGCCAGGGCGGTGCCCATGGCGCCGAGCCCGAGGAGGGCGATCGGTTCCTTGTCGGTCATGACCGCCAGCCTGGTCCGGGTAGAAAGGAAGGACCAGTACGCACTTTGAAGTGGGTGGGGCACGGTGGCGACGACACCACGCGCAGGCCGGTACGTCTGCGGCATCGACGCCGCGATGGACGTCGTCGGTGGCAAGTGGAAGGTGCTGATCCTGTGGGCGCTGTCGGTGCGCCCGAGCCGCTTCGGCGAGCTGCGCCGGGAGCTGCCCGGGGTGACCGAGAAGGTGCTCACCGACCACCTGCGCGAGCTGGAGGCGGACGGCATCGTGCACCGCGACGTGCACGACGAGGTGCCGCCGAAGGTGGTCTACTCGCTGACCCCGCTGGGGGTCTCGCTCAACGCGGCACTGGCACCGCTGGGCGCCTGGGGCAGCCGGCACGTGCTCGGCCGCTGCGTCTCCGGGGTTACGGCTGCGCGCGCGGGCTGTCCGGCGCCAGCGTGTCGATGAACTCGTGCGGTTCGTCGTCCTGGTGGTTGGTCCGGGCGGTGTCGGCCGCGGCCTTCATGGCCCGGGCCGGGGCGCCGGAGTCGACGCCGATCAGGTCCGCCGCGCCGGTCAGCCGGTCGTACGCCAGCTCCGCCAACCGGTACGCAGTCCGGTACTCGTGCGCCGCGAACGCCGCCTTGGACAGTGCCAGCAGGCCGTCGGCGGCGCGCAGGGCGCCGTACACCTTCCGCCCGTCCGGGTCGGCCAGGATGTCCGCGGCCAGCGCGTTCGACGCCTCGTGGTAGGCGGCGGTCAGGAACCGGTCGCTGTTGTCCCGGTCGAACTGGCTGAAGTCCCAGTTGACGTCGATGTAGCTCATCATCGAGTTGCTCTGGTCGCCGGCGTTGGCGAACAGGAACTCGTCGGCCGGGCCGTAGTCCACGCCGGTCTCGCTGTCGTAGCCGTCGTGCGGGTGGCTCATGCCCAGGTGGTGACCGACCTCGTGGATCAGCGTGGTGGTCAGGCCGTACCCCGACTCGACGATCTGCGGCGAGACGAACGCGAAGACGTACGACTGGGTGCCGTCGACCCAGTTGTCGTCGGCGTACCCGAGCGGGGTGTCGAAGTCCGCCCCGGTCGCGTAGCTGAACACCGGCAGCTCGTAGTCGACCCGGTCGCCGTCGTCCTTCGTGCGGGCCAGGTTCTCGTCGTTGTAGAGGTACAGGTTCGCGTCCGACGGCAGGTCCTGGTCGGGGTAGCAGCTCGTCGCGGTGACGTACTGCCCGTGGAAGCACTCCAGCGCCTTGCCGGTGAACGGCAGGTCCTGGTTGTCGTAGTCGAGCCGGTTGCGCCACCGCAGTTCGGCGAGTTCCGCGGTGAGCAGTTTCGGGGTGATGAACTCCTTCGAGGCGTCGACCGTGGCCCAGCCCTCGTACGTGTTGCTGTCGATGTTGATGGTTTTCGGCAGGTCCGCCGGGAGCTCCACCGGGTACAGCGGCGACGTGGTCATCAGCAGGTTCAGCGCCACGTACCGGGTGATCTTGGAGAGGTCACCGGTCAGCGCGGACGGAGCCCGGTAGCCGTTCGCCGCGTACTCCCAGATCGACGGCATCCGGTAGTCCTCGACGCCGTTGCCGTCCAGGTCGGGCTCGTCGACGTTCCAGTTCTCGGTCCACACCTCGGGGCCGGCGGACAGATCGTGGAACCAGACCCGGCGGGTGCTGCCCAGGCCGGTCTCCTCGTCGTCCGCGGTGGTGCCGCCCCAGGCCATCATCCGGCGGCTCTGCCGTTCCGAGCCGAAGTCGTAGCCGGTGTCCGGGTCCGCCTCGCCCTTCTTCGTGTACACGTGGAACTTGAAGTCGCTCCGGCCGTACCAGTTGATGAAGTAGACCGTGTTGCGCCGGGTGTCCACGCCCGCCGGCGGGTTCAGCGCCAGCCACTTCTCCACGCTGGGCCCGTCGATCTCATGGTTCGAGGTGACGTCCAGAACGTTCTTCTGCTGGTCGTTGTACTGCTGCTGGAACGTGGTCAGCGGCGCCGGCTTCGCCAGCGCGCCGAGGCGCCGGAAGAACCTGTTCTCGTACGCGCTGCCGCCGTATGTGATCTTGTAGTCGTAGGTGTACTTGATGCCGAGCTTCGCGTCCCGCCCGTAGAACTCCGGGTAACGGTCCACCGGCTCGTACGTCCGGGGCAGCCCGGACAGGAACGCACTCTTGCCGACCTGGGCCGGTTCGTAGCCGAGGAACACCACGTTGACCGGAACCTTCTCGGTCAGCACCGGCGGTTGCCCGGGGTTCAGTACCTCAAATTTCGGCACCGGCGCCGCGGCGCTCGCCGGGGTTGCCGACGCACCCACCACGGCCGCCGTCAGCGCTATGACCAGCGCAGCACTTCGTCTCATGCGGCCACGCTGCCATTCCGGCCGCACGCAGTAAATGGCTACATGCAAATATTCGGAACTGTAACGTCAGCCCATCCGCGCACCCGCGCCGAGTGCGCCATCGCGTCCAGCACGGCCGCACTGGCGACCGCGTCGGCGAGCGTGGCCCCGGCCGCCGGGCCGCCCGCGATCGCCCGCACGAACTCGTACGCCTCGATCACCTTGAGGTCGTCGTAGCTCATCGCGATGCCCGCCCCCGGCTGGAACGCCGCGTAGTCGCCGTGCCCCGGTCCCACCTGGACCGTGCTCACCGCCTGATCCTGGTACGCGGTGCCCACGCTGACCCCGAGTTCGCCCATCCGCCGGAAGTCCCAGAACACCGCGCCGGTGGTGCCGTGCACCTCGAAGCCGTAGCTGTTCTGCTCGCCCACCGCGACCCGGCTGGCCTCCAGCACCACCCGGGCGCCGGAGACGAGCCGCATCTGACTGGACACATAGTCCTCGTTCTCCACCGCGCCGGGTTCGCCGCCGGCGGCCCGGCTGTGTCCCGCCGTGGCGGCGGTCGGCCGGGGGCGCCGCGGCACGAAGATCGCCGTGTCCGCGACCAGCGTCTCGATGTCACCGAGCAGGTGCCGCACCAGGTCGACACCGTGCGAGGCCAGGTCGCCGAGGACCCCGCTGCCGCCCCGGGCCCGCTCGTACCGCCAGGTGAGCGCGCCGTCGGGATGGGCGGCATAGTCGCTGAACAGGCGGAACCGCGCGTGCGTGACGGTGCCCAGCGCGCCGTCCGCGATCAGTGCGCGGGCGGCCCGCACGGCCGGGGCGTACCGGTAGTTGAAGCCGACCGCCCCCGTCACACCCGCCTCGTCGACCGCCCGGGCCACCGCCCGGGCGTCGTCGACGGTCAGCCCCACCGGCTTCTCGATCCAGATGTGCTTGCCGGCCGCGGCCAGCGCGACACCCATCTCCCGGTGCAGGAAGTTCGGTGCCGCGATGCTGACCGCCGCGACCCGCGGATCGGTCAGCAGGTCACGCCAGTCCGGGGTGGCGGTCTGGAAGCCGTACCGCGCCGCGGCGTCCGCCGCCCGGCCGGGCACCTCGTCGGCCACCGCGACCAGCCGCGGTCGCCGGGGCGCCGCCGGAAAATGGTGCGGCACCCGCAGGTACGCCTGGGTGTGCACCCGTCCCATCCAGCCGAAGCCGGCGACCCCCACGCCCAGCACGTCCGTCATGTACCGAGTCTGTCACTCCGGACGGACCCGGCTCAGTCCTCGGTGAGGTGCCTGCGCAACTTGGCCAGGGCCCGCATGATCAGCCGTGACACGTGCATCTGGGACACGCCGATCTGGTCGGCGATGTCGGACTGGGTCAGGTTGCCGTAGAAGCGGAGCGACAGGATCTTCTGCTCCCGCTCGTCCAGCGACGCCATCGCGGTCCCGAGCACCATCCGCAGCTCGGTCAGTTCGTACTCGTGGTCCTCGGTCCCGAGGGTGTCGCCGAGCGACATGGACTGGTCCTCGGACACCGGCGTCGACAGGCTGGTCGCCGAGTACGCCCGGGCACCCTCCAGCCCCTCCAGCACCTCCTCCTCGGTGATCCCGAGGTGCGCCGCGACGTCCGCCACCGTGGGCGAGCGCTCCAGCGTCTGCAGGAGCGTGTTGTTCGCCTCGCTGATCGCCATCCGCAGTTCCTGGGTGCGCCGGGGCACCCGGACCGACCAGGTACGGTCCCGGAAGTGCCGCTTCACCTCACCGAGCACGGTGGGGATGGCGAAGCTGGAGAACTCGACGCCGCGGTCCGCGTCGTACCGGTCGATCGCCTTGATCAGCCCGACCGTCGCGGTCTGCAGGAGGTCGTCGGCCGGCTCGCCGCGGCCGTTGTAGCGGGCGGCCAGGTGCCGCGCCAGCGGCAGCCAGGCCTCGATGGCCCGCTCGCGCAGCGCGGCGCGGTCGGGGTGGTCGACCGGCACCGCGGTCATCGCCCGGATCGCCTCGTCAGCGGCGCTCGGCGCTCGTTGCGTCACGGTAGTCACGCGTGCCCCCTCGGTTATGTGTTCGACCTCCGAGGCTAGAACGACGCAGTAAGCGACGCAACTTGTGAGACGAATTCAACGCGTGTCCGTCGCCGGACGGGTGACCGCCGGCTCGACCGGTCGTGTTGCCGCCTAGGCGGCGATCTCCCTACGTCGGGCCAGCACGGCCAGCCAGCGCCGCCTGGCGTTGTCCTCGCCGTCCAGCCAGGCCACCGGCTCGAACCCCGCGGTGGAGACGTGCCCGGACGGCGCGATCGTGCTCAGCCACCAGGTGGCGACGTACGTGTAGCTGAAGTGCGTCCGGTTCGTCGTGATCAGCGCCAGAATCTGCCCGTGCACGTCCGTCGCGGCCGGCACGTCACCCAGCAGACAGTGCAGAAGGAGTTCCGCCAGCAACGGATGCAGGCCGTCGGACTGATATCCGGTTCGCCGGATGACCGCCAGGCTCTCCCGCGTCCGGGTGAAAACCTCTGCGGGCTCCGCCGCACCGATATCGGCCAGCGCGCAGGCAGCGAGCGCCCGCCCGACCCCGATGGGGCTGCCCATCCGCCGGTTGACCTCGAGCGCCTCGGCAGCCAGCGCCCGGGCTTCGGCCCCGCCTCGCCACGCTCTGCACCAGGCCAGATGTTCACGCACCAGGGCATCTTCGACCAGCGAACGGCCGGGCTCGGAGATGTCCACCGCGAGTCGGAACTGCTCCACGGCACGGTCCAGATCCGCGTTGGCGAGCAGGGTGAAACCGGTGAGCGTCGCCGCCGCTCGCCGAAGCCGGGGATGCTGTGACGACAGGCCGGACGCCCACCCCAGCACGGCCGGGAAGCGCCCGGCGCGTTCGTCGAGAATGGCGAGCCACCGCCGGGCGCGATCGCCGAAGGTGTCGGAGCGACGGGCCAGCCGGACGAGCAGCGGGCTCGCGTCGTCATTGCGGTCTAGACGGACCAGTACCTCGGCCCGCTCCAGTTCCAGCCAGACCGTGACGTACTCGCTCAGTCCCGGTTCGGCCGACGCGGCGTCGAGCAGTTCCAGCGCACGCGGCAGGCTGGCGGCATCGCGCGAGTACGCCGCCATGCAGCCGAGCACGATGGGACGACCCACCGAACCCTCGGGACCGGACAACGTCTCCAATCTCTGGAGCACCTGCCACTGGCCGAGATCGCACATGGCCTTTCCGACGTCGAGCAGCCAGTCCGCCGGGATGGAGAATTCCAGGCTGAGGCACGCGGCGTCCAGAAATGCCTCGACCAGACGGCTCCGGTACGCGTGCGCGCCCTGCCCGACGTCGTCGGCGATCTCCGTCCGCAGGAACTCCACCGTCCGCGTCGCCGCGTCGTTCCACTCCTGGTCCGACCAGGGATCACCGGAGACCGCATCGTGCTCGCGGATGGACGACCGCAGGGTGTCGTGCATCGAGTACTCCAGCCACCCGGACCGGTCCTGCTTCACGAAGTGCCTGGCCATGAACCGGTGGATGGTGGCGTCCCGGTAGTCCGGCACAGCGGCGTGCAACAGGTCCCGGTTGAACGCGGAGACCAGTGCCGCAGCCCGCAGGAGCTGCCGCTCCGCCGAATCGAGATCCCGGACCACCCGCGTCACCAGATGCGGCAGGGTCGTGCCGAAGTCTTCCGCTCGGGGCTCGCCGCGACCGGCCAGACCGTCGAAATGCTCCGCGGAAAGATCCAGGTAGAGCGGGAGCCCTTCCGATCCCGCCACGATGCGGCGGCGAATCGCCGCGGGGATCGCCGGAGCGCCATCGATCTGCAGCCGCTGTGTCAGATAACGCTCACAGTCTTCCTCCGAGAGCGCCCCCAGCAGCCACTGCCGGCGGAGCGCCCCGGACAAATCCAGTCCCGGCCAGCACTCCGGTCCGGCGTACTTCAGGTCGACCGCGCGTTCGGGCTCCGCCCAGGTCACCTGTGACCGGCCGGTGATGACGAACAGCACGTTGGGCATCAGATAGACGAGGCGGCTCAGCGCGTCTTCGACACCGTGCGGCTCCCGACGGTGCGCCTGCACCATCTCCCAGGTGTCGAGGAAGATCACCACCGCGGCGTCGTGCTCGCGCTGATAGCGCTCCAGATCCCAGGCCAGCAGCACCGGCAGGAACAACCGGGCCAGATCCGGGGACGGCTCGTTGAGCAGCGGCTCGAAGTACGGGCAGTCGCGAAGCACCGCCGCCTTCTCGACCTTGGCCACCAGACCGTCCTTGATCAGCGTGCCCAGCCGCCAGGCCGCCCCGACCAGCCCGGCGCCGCCCAGGAAGGCGTCGAGCCCGGACTGGATGTGCTCGGACATGCCAGTCCTCTCGTTGATCGAGTTCAACGTGGACCTACGATCGAGGAACTCGGCCAACGGTTGCCCTGGATGCTTGCGTTCCCAGTACGTCGAGAAGGCCAGGTCGAAGGCGTGCAGTTCCCCAGTCAGCTGCCCCAGACAACGACGCAGCCGGAGCAGCATCACCTCCGGGTCGAACGTCGACAGATTGGCGAAGTCGATCCGGGCCGAGACGCGTCGCTCCGGCACCGGAACCTCGCCCGCGTCGAATCGCCGCTGCAGCTCCCGGGACAACGTGCTCTTGCCGATCCCGCCCATCCCGTAGAACACGAGAACGTTGTCCCGCCCCGTTCGCAGGTCCTCGGTCAGGCGCGGGTGTTCTCTCCGCTGCACCTGCAGCCCGCGTATCGCCGACTCGAAGGCGACCATCTCGTCCACCCGATTGGTGAAGATCGTGTTTGACGTGATGGCGGGCGTGGACGAAACGGCGAACAGTCGCTCCAAGTCCACAATGCCTCCCCTTTTCGACTAGCTTAGCGGACCGGCGACACCCTGCCGTCCCCTGGCATTTCGCCTGGCCACCGGCCGTTTTCTCGCCTTTCGGCGGTATAGTGCTCGGGTGATCGGACATCGCGCGGTGGCTGAATGACGAGTGCCGTGTACCCGGCCGGCACGATTCGCCGCTTAGCCGCCGCACGCATGGCCTCGGTGGGTGGCGGCGCCGCCGCTTACGCCGCAATTGTCTTCCAGGTGCTGGAGAAGACCGGGGACACGTTCGCAGTCGTCGCGGTCATGCTGGCCACCACCGGCCTGCAGAGCATCGTGTTGCCGTTCGCCGGAAAGTGGGCGGACCACCTGGGCAGACGCCGAGTGATGATCGTTTCGGACGTCGTCGCGGCCGCGATATTCGTGGTGCTGGCCCGGGATCTCTCGGCCACTCAACTTGTCGTACTGGCGGGACTGGCCGCGATCGCCGAGGCACCGTTCCTGCCCGCCTCGGCGGCCGCAGTGCCGGACATCGTCGCCGGTGAACACATCTCCCGGGCCAACGGCACGCTGAGCTCCGCGACCAGTCTGGGTCGTACCGCCGGACCAGTACTCGCCATTCCCCTGCTCGCTCTGGACGGACCGCAGCTCGTCTATCTCTGCAACGCAGTGACTTTTCTGATATCCGCCGCTCTCGTCTTCTCCGTCACCATTTCACCGCCCTCCAGGGAGCCCGGCAGTCCGATCGGGATGCGCAGCGCGGCGCGCTTCATCAGAGCGACGCCTGCGGTGTACCTCATTCTCATCTCATCACTGACCGCCTACATTTCGACGAGCTTCGCCATGGTGGCGGAGCCGATTCTCGCCGACGATTTCGACGTCGGCGTGATTGGTTACAACCTGATGGGCGCCGGTTGGGGCCTCGGCCTCGTGCTGGGCGGATGGTTCGGCGGCCGGAATCTGAAGTCCGCGACCGAGCCCCGGGCGCTCTTGCTCGGGCGCGTGGTCATGGGCGTCGGGATAGCAACGGTGCCACTGGCGCCCTGGTTCTCCGCCGTGCCGGCCCTGATGATGGTCGGGGGCTTCGGCAGCGGAGTGGTACTGGTGGCCATGCACTCTCAATTGCAGAGACACTCCCCGGAACGCATCCGCAGCACCGTCTTCGCGTTCTTTGAAGCAGTCGGCGCATCCGCCTTCGTGTTCGGTGTCCTGCTCGCCGGAGTGGCCGTTGAAGGGCTCGGACTGCGACCGGCGTACCTCCTCGCCGGTGTCGGCACCCTCCTCACCGCAATACCGCTCTACCTCAATCTGCGAAGGTCCGCGGCCGCTCGAGAAAGCGGCGTTTGACCGGCGTCAAGCGGGGAATGCGGCTGTCCCCAATGGAGGTGAGGGAAACATGGTCACCAGATCCACCGCGGGCGATTCGGTCGCCCGCACCGCAGTCCAGAAGGCGGCACTCGCCGTCGCCGCCGTGTTCGCGCTCGTCGGCGTGCTCGGCTTCATCCCCGGCATCACCACGAACTACGGCGACATGACGTTCGCCGGGCACCACTCCGACGCTCTGCTCCTCGGCGTCTTCCAGGTGTCCATCCTGCACAACATCGTCCACCTGCTCTTCGGCCTCGCCGGGTTCGCCCTGGCCCGGACGGTCTCCGGTGCCCGGAACTACCTGATCGGCGGCGGCGCGGTCTACCTCGTGCTGTGGCTGTACGGCCTGGTCGTCGGCGACAACAGTTCGGCCAACTTCGTCCCGGTCAACACCGCGGACGACTGGCTGCACCTGTTCCTCGGCCTGGGCATGATCGCCCTCGGCCTGCTCACCACCCGCCGGGCCGTCCGCGCCTGACCGAACGCTGTTTCCGAGTGCGCCCTCCCACCCCCGGGAGGGCGCACTCGTGTGTATGCCCTCGGGGACCGGGCGCGGACTCGCCGCCTGTTGATCACCGCCAGTGGACTCAGCAAGGGCACCCGAGCGACAGGGCCGCCTCGGGATCCTGTGGTCTCGGAGCGGGTCGCCTCGACGGACGATCATCGGCTCCGGGTAGCCATGCCCGCGGATCTTGGAGGGCGAGGCGGGTGCCGCCGCGTGTGGTTTCTCGGTGCACAGCGCGCCATAACTCTGCACGCTGCCCTCGGGCACCAGGGATGCGTGGAGTTGCGGCACCCAGCGCGCCGCAACTCCGCACACCATGGCCGGGAGAGACTCCGAAGTCGCCGGCGACGGCCTACCGCTACCGACGCAGAAGGAACCGGGTTGCCGCGAAGGGGCGACCCGGTTCCTCGTTGTTGCACCGCTCAGTCGAGCGCACCCTTGATCTTGTTCACCACGTTGGCGACGCCCTGGGCGTGGGCGGCCCCGCCGGTGCCGGGCTTGCCCTTGCCCATCGAGCCGTCGTACGTGGCGTACAGCTTCGGGTCCGGCGCCGGGCCCAGCGGCCGGTCGTCGGTGAGCGGCTGCGCGTCGGGCACGTACTCGATCTCCTCGCCCAGCAGCGACGTGCCCTGCGCCCAGCGGCCTTCGCCGGCGGTGCTCGCCGGGTCGAAGCTGTAGAACGTCCGGCGGGCGAAGTCCTTCTCCTCGTCGGCGTTCGACTGCTCGATGCCGCTGTCCACCAGACCGTCCGCGATCAGCTGCTCGATGCCGAGCAGCCACTGCTGCTGGTGGTACGTGTCCCGGGCCAGGTTGAACTGCAGCATGTCCTTCACGCCACGGTCGTCCGTCATGTTGTAGACGCGGCTGGTCATCAGCCGGCTCTGCGCCTCGGCGGCGACGTTGGACCGGAAGTCGGTCAGCAGGTTGCCACTGGCGATGATGTAGCCGGTGTTCCACGGCACGCCGGCCGCGTCCCGGGGCAGCGCGCCGCCGCCGGTGACGATCGCGTGCTGCGGGTTCATCCCACCGATCACCGCGGCCAGCACCGGGTTGGCGGCCACCGCCTTCTCGGTGGTCTCGCTCGGCGCGCCTTCGAGCAGTCGCGCCAGCATGGTGGTGAGCATTTCCACGTGACCGATCTCCTCGGTCGCGATGTCCATGATCATGTCCTTGTACTTGCCCGGGACGCGGCAGTTCCAGCCCTGCCAGAGGTACTGCATCATCACGGTCATCTCGCCGAACTGGCCACCGACGAGTTCTTGCATCTTCGCAGCCAGCAGCGCGTCCGGCTTTTCCGGCTTGGCCTGGAACTGCAGGTGATCCACGTGCTTGAACATCAAGACCTCCAAGATGATCGGTACGGCACGTCCACTGGGCTACCCGGCCACCTGGCCCGTCCGGGTCACCCGGTGGCCCGGGCGTGACACGTTCGCCGGGCATGACGCCGGCATGGCTCACCTCTTGCGTACGCCCGGAATCCTGCTCGGGGCCGGGCTGGGCGCCTTCGTCGACGGCATCGTCCTGCACCAGCTGCTGCAGTGGCATCACCTGCTCACCAGCACCGACACCGACCGGATCGGAGTGCCGTACTACTCCCCCGAAACGGTGCCGGGGCTGCGGATGAACACCCTGTGGGACGGCCTGTTCCACCTGGTCGCCTGGCTGTTCGTGCTGGCCGGGATCGCCTCGCTGTACGCCCGTGTCACGTCCGGCCGGCGCCAGGTGTGGACGTCCCGGGCACTGTACGGCTGGATGCTCGTCGGGTGGGGACTGTTCAACCTGGTGGAGGGGCTGATCGACCACCAGATCCTGGGCGTGCACCACGTGCGTACCGGACCGGGCCAGCTGGCCTGGGACCTCGCCTTCCTGGCGTTCGGCGCACTGCTGGTGGCGGCCGGCTGGGCGATCCGGCGTGGCGCCCGCGAGGTGCCCGCGGCCCGGTCGTGACCGGACACGGATCCACCGGCGCCGCCGGGCCCGCGGTGATCCTGCTGCTGGCGCTGGGGTACGACCTGCTGAGCCTGCGCGCCCCCGGCTGGAGCCGATGGCGTGCCGCCGCGTTCCTGGCCGGCTGCGCGGTGCTGGTCGCCGGGCTGGCCTGGCCGGTGCACGATCTCACCGGTCACACGGCGCACCATCTGCTGGTGGCCATGGTCGCGCCGCTCGGGCTGGTGCTGGGCGCGCCGGTGACGCTGCTGTTGCGGACGCTGCCGGTGACCGCGGCCCGGCGGCTGACCCGGGTGCTGCGCAGCCGGCCGATACGGTGCGGCACGCATCCGCTGACCGCGCTGATGCTGACGGTCGGCGGCCCGGGCACGCTCTACCTGACCCCGCTGTACGCCCGCACGCTCACCGAGCCGGCGCTGCACGACCTGGTGACGCTCCACTTCGTACTCTCGGGGATCCTGTTCGCCTGGGTGATCGCCGGGCCCGACCCGGCACCGCACCGGCCGTCGGTGCCGGCGCGGCTGATCCTGCTGGGCGTCGCCATCGGCGCACACGCCGCGCTCTCCCAACTGCTGTATGCCGGCGTGTTCGTGCAGGTGCCGGTCACCGCCGCGGACCGGCAGGCCGCGGCCACGCTGATGTACTACGGCGGCGACCTGGCCGAGCTGGCGCTGGCGTTCGCGCTCCTGCAGTCCCGCGGACGCCCGCGTTCCACTGGAGCGCTCCGGTGGAACACGGCCGCGGCAACATCCCGCCCAGGCGCGCCGGCGAGGTGATCCGGCCGGGCGGGTACGGAGCCGCGCATGACGGGCGCCGCGGTTGCCGGTCGTTGACGCCGGGCCACGTGGGGTACGTGACCGATACGTCCGGCCGAACCTGGCCCGGCCGGGTCAGCGGATGGCCCGGGCGTGTCACCGGCCCAGGGAACGGGCAGTCCATGGTCGTCCTCGATGTTGCCCAATCGGTAGCCCTGCCGCTGCGACGCCGCGTCGCCCGGGTCGCGCCCTGGTTCGGTCCCGCCTTCGTGGCGGCCATCGCCTACGCCGACCCGGGGAACTTCGCCACCAACTTCACCGGCGGGGCCACGTACGGGCACCTGCTGGTCTGGGTGATCGTGGCGGCCAACCTGATGGCGATGCTGATCCAGTCGCTCTCCGCCAAGCTGGGCCTGGTCACCGGCAACGACCTGCCGGAACTGTGCCGCCGCCATCTGCCCCGGCGGGTGTCCCGGGGCCTGTGGGTGCAGGCCGAACTGGTCGCCATGGCCACCGACCTCGCCGAGATCATCGGTGGGGCGCTGGCGCTGTACCTGCTGTTCGGCGTTCCGCTGCCGATCGGCGGCCTGATCACCTGCGTGGTGGCGTTCGCGCTGCTCGGCCTGCAACGGCGGGGCGTGCGGCGGTACGAGTCGGTGATCGCCGGCCTGCTCGGGGTGATCCTGCTCGGGTTCCTCTACAACACCCTGCGCGCCGGGGCCGACGCGGGCGCGGTGGCCGGTGGGATGGTGCCCTCGTTCGCCGGGGTGGACAGCGTTCTGCTCGCCACCGGCATCCTGGGTGCCACCGTCATGCCGCACGTCATCTACCTGCACTCGGCGCTCACCAAGACCCGATCCGGCCGGGACGCCGGCGACCTGCGGCTGGCGTTGCGCTGCCAGCGCGCCGACACGCTGCTGGCACTGGGGCTGGCCGGGCTGATCAACCTGGCCATGCTGATCATCGCGGCCCGGCTCTTCTTCGGGTCCGGCATCCCGGGTACGGACAGTCTGGAGGGCATCCACGCGGGGCTGGGCGCCACCATGGACTCGCACGCCGCCCTGGCGTTCGCGATCGCCCTGCTGGCGTCCGGCTTCGCGTCGTCCAGTGTGGGCACCCACGCTGGTCAGGTGGTCATGCAGGGCTTCATCAACCGGACCATCCCGCTCACCCTGCGCCGGCTGCTCACCATGGCGCCGGCGATGGCGGTGCTGCTGCTCGGCGTGGACCCGACGGCGGCGCTGGTGTGGTCGCAGGTGGTGTTGTCGTTCGGTGTGCCGTTCGCGCTGGTCCCGCTGGTCTGGCTGACCCGCCGCCGGGACATCATGGGCGCGCACGTCAACCACCGGGCGACCACCGTGGCGGCGGGTGTGGTAGCCGCACTGATCATCGCGCTGAACGTCTTCCTTCTGGTCCGGACATTCGCCGTTTGATGATGGATTCGCGGGGCACTCCGCCGCCATGTCGTGGAGTCAGAGGATGCCCGCACTGCCGGCCAGCGCGGCTGCCTCGGTGCGACTGGACACCCGCAACTTCCGCAGCAGCGTCGCGGTCAGCCGTTTCACGGTGCGTTCCGAGACGTGCAGTTGCAGGGCGATCTCCGTGGTGGTGGCCCCGGCCGCGATCAGTTGCAGCAGTTGGCGCTCGCCCGGGTCGAGGTCGGCGGGCGCCGGCCGGATGCCGCGGGACGGTGCCAGCAGCGCGCTCAGCAACCCGGCCGGCAGCACCGCCCACCCTTCCAGGACGGCCAGCAGCGGATGCAGCAGATCGGCGGCCTCGCTGCTCTTGGGCAGGAAGCCCTCGGCACCCGCGCGCAGCGCATCCAGCGCCGGCGCCGGATCGTCGTCGCCGGACATCGCCACGATCCGCACCCGCGGCGTGGTCCGCCGGATGGCCGCGATCGCCCGCACGCCGCCCGGCGCCGGCATGTGCAGATCGACCAGGACCAGATCCGGCACGGTACGGCGGACCAGCCCGGCGGCCGCGGCGGCGTCCCCGGTGGACGCCGCCACGGTGGCCCGGCCCTCGCTCACCTCGGGCAGCAGCAGTTCCAGTCCCCGGGCGAACAACGGATGGTCGTCGACCAGCACGATCCGCATCCCCTTCTCCATGTGGGCGGCTTGCCCCGATCGGGCCCGGTCATGCGTGGGTTGAGGCGCCGGCGCTCGCCGGATCCGGCGCTGCTGTTGCTGCGCAGTGTCTGCCACGAGCTCCGGCCGCCGATGGCCACGCTGGCGTCGCTGGTCCGGGCGCTGGAGACGACCCGGTCCGAGCCCCGGCACAGCGAACTGGCCCGGCTCGCCGCCGAGCACGCGTCGCACGCGGAGGCGGTGCTGCGGCAGGCCGCCGCGGCGGCGCAGGGCCTGGACGCGGGGGCCGAGCATCCGGTTCCGTTGCACCGGGTGCTGCCGGCGGCCACCGCGGTGGTGCCGGGCGACCGGTTGACCGTGGCGGTCACCCAGTCCGCCGGCCGGTGCCTGGTTCCGCCGCAGCACCTCCGGCAGATCCTGATCAACCTGTTGACGAACGCCGCCGCGTACGCGCCGTCCGGCACCCCGATCCGGCTGCGGGCCCGGACCGACCTGTGCCGGCTGCGCCTCACCGTGGCCGACGCCGGGCGCCCGAACCGGGACCTCACCGTGGCCCTGAACCGGCGCACGCCACCGCCGGACAGCAACGGCCTGGGCCTGTGGGTGGTCCGCCACCTGGCCGCCCGGCACGGCGGCTCGGTGCGGGCCCGGGCGCTGTCGCCGTCCGGCCTGGCGGTCGAGGTGTCCCTGCCCCGGCGGCCGAAGTGAGCCCGGCCGGCACCTTTGACCCGCCCGGGCCAGCTGGTGGCCCCGGCAGGTCGCCGTGCGGGGCATCTCAGCGTCATGTTCAGCCAGGCCGAGGCGCAGAGCCGGCTGCGACTGGCGGCGGACGGCCGCTGGGCCCGGGACCCGTTCCGGTACGACCACGCGCCCGGCCCCGCGCCGAGCCGCCGGTGCTGCCACCCGGCGATCCCCGCCTGTACTGCTCCGGAAAGGACCGGTCATGAGCTTCGCGTTCCTCGCCCGCACCGTCGTCGCCGGCGGCTATCTGGTCGCGATGCTGCTGAACGGCCGCTTCGACGCGGTGGTGGCGGTGCTGGCGTGCGGAGTGGCCCTCGTCTGGGCGGCGCCGCTGCTCCGCGACGCCTGGTGCCGCCGGCACCTGTGTGCGGACGGCGAGGCGATGGCCCGGCACCCGGCGCACTGACCGGTCCCGCGTACCGTGGATCGTGATGTCCGCTCACGACCACGCTCGCCCGGCCCGCCGGGGAACGAGCCGTCGTGCCGTGCTCGGGGCCGGCGCGGGTGGTCTGCTCCTGCTGGCCGCCGCTCCGGAGACCACGCCGACCGGGATCACCCGGCTGGCCACCGGCCCGCGCCCGGCCCGCACCGCCGGGGCGGCCCGGGCGTCGGCGCTGGGCCGGGGCACCACGCTGGTGCACGCCGACCTGCACAACCACACGCTGCTGTCGGACGGCGGCGGTGATCCGGCGGCGGCGTACGAGTCGATGCGCTCGGCCGGGCTGGACGTGGCGGCGCTGACCGACCACGCCACGCTGTTCTCCGTCGGCGGGCTGAACCGCGCCGACTGGGACCTGACCGGCGAGCTGGCCGACGCGGCCGACGAACCGGGCGCGTTCACCGCGATCCGCGGCTTCGAGTGGTCGCATCCGCTGCTCGGCCACGTCAACGTCTGGTTCACCGGCGACTACACCGCGCTGGACGACTCCACGAGCCTGGGCGGCCTCTACGAGTGGATCGGCCGGACCGGCGGGATCGGTGGCTTCAACCATCCGGGCCGGGAGTGGTTGCGGTTCCGCGACTTCGCGTACGACGCCGCGGTGCGGGACCAGATGGTCGGGCTGGAGATGTTCAACCGGGGCGACGACTACCTGTTCGAGGGGTGGGCCGACGGCGACGCCTCACCGCTGGTGACCTGTCTGAACGCGGGCTGGCGCACCGGCCTGACCGGGGTGACCGACGAGCACGGGCCGGACTGGGGGTTCCCGGAGGGCAAGGGCCGCACCGGCCTCTGGGTCGCGCAGCACACCCGCGCCGGGGTGCTGGAGGCGATGCGGGCGCGGCGGTTCTTCGCCACCCGGGTGTCCGGCCTGCGGCTGGACGCGCAGGCGAACGGCGTACGGATGGGTGGCCTGCTGCCGCTCGCCCGCGGTGACGTCCGCTTCGCGCTGGACCTGGACCGCGGCCCGGAGTGGCGGGACAAGCCACTGCACGCGCAGGTGCTACGGCCGGGCCGGAAGGCGCCCGAGGTCGCCGACGTGGTGGAGATCGTGGCCGGCCGGGTCACCCGGTTCACCGTGCCGCTCGACGTCGCGGACGGCGACTGGGTGGTGCTGCGGATCGCCGACCCGGCCCAGGCCAACCCGGT
Source organism: Jidongwangia harbinensis (assembly GCF_020216025.1). Taxonomy (GTDB): domain Bacteria; phylum Actinomycetota; class Actinomycetes; order Mycobacteriales; family Micromonosporaceae; genus Actinoplanes; species Actinoplanes harbinensis. The sequence continues at coordinate 328,238 of NZ_JAIWNC010000005.1, forward strand.
GCCGGGTCCGGACGGGCATCCCGGCAACCACTGGGGCATCGCCTACTCCAGCCCGTGGTGGCTCGCACCGAACTCTTAAGTGCCTACCCCGGGTGCCGATGGGGAGCGCGTGAACTCCTCGGTGACCAATGCGCCGGGCGCCCATCTCGTGCACGTCGGACGGCAGCCGATCTTCGATCGGAGCGGCGACGTGGTCGCGTACGAACTGCTGTTCCGGGGCAGCGTCGACGCGGTCGAGGCGGGGCGCCAGGACACCTATGCGACCAGCCAGGTCATCGTGAACGCGTTCACCGAGTTCGGCATCGGCGAGGTGGCCGGTGACCGGTTGTGCTTCATCAACCTCACCCGGGAGTTCCTCACCGGCGAACTGACCGTGCCGTTCGGGCCGGACCGGATGGTGCTGGAGGTGCTGGAGACGGTCCAGGTCGACGACGCGGTGATCGCCGGCGTCACGGCGCTGGCCGCGAACGGATACCGGATCGCCCTGGACGACTTCGTCTGGGGTTCCGGTCACGAACAGCTGCTCGGGCTGGCCTCGTACGTCAAACTCGATCTTCTCGACGGCGACCTGAGCGGCCTCGGCGAGGTGGTGGCGGGAATCCGCCGGTACCCGGGGGTGCAGATCGTCGCGGAACGGCTGGAGACCGCCGCGCAGCTGGCCCTGGCCGACCGGTACGACCTCGAACTGCGCCAGGGGTACGCGCTGAGCCGGCCACAGGTGCTCTCCGCGGCCAGCCTCACCCCGTCCCGGCTGCGCCGGCTGGAACTGCTCGGCGCGCTGAGTTCCCCGGACGCCAACCTGGAGACCATCCTGTCGATCGTGGCGAGCGATCCGGCGCTGTCGCTGCGGGTGCTGCGCGCCTGCAACTCGGCGGCGGCCGGCGGCAACAGCCGGATCTCCTCGGTCCGCCAGGCGGTGGTGCTGGTCGGCCTGGCCCAGATCCGGCAGTGGTCCATGCTGATGGTCATCGACGACGTCGCCGAGGCGACCGACGACCAGATGATCGCGGCGCTGACCCGGGCCCGGCTGAGCGAGAACGTGGCGCCGATGCTGAGCGCGCCGGCCGACTCCGCGTTCATGGCCGGGCTGATCAGCGGCGTCGCCGACCTGCTCGGGCTGTCGAACGCCGCGCTGGCGGACCAGCTGCCGCTGGCCGCCGAACTCAAGATCGCGCTGGCCGAGCGCGGCGGGTCGCTGGGCCGGGTGCTGCAGGTGGTGGACGCGTACGAGGCCGGCAACCTGCGTGCGGTGGCCCGGATGGGCGACACCGACCGGTTGGTGGGCAGCTACCTGGACGCGATGCGCTGGTCGGCCCGGACCGTGCACGCGACGTCCCAGCTCGCCGCGCGCTGACGCCTCAGCCCTTACCCGGGCCCTTGTGCTTCCCCTTGGCCTTGCCGGGCTTGGCCTTCGCCTTCTTCGCGACCTCCTTGACCACCCGCTCGGCCTTCTGGTCGGCGGCGGCCTGCCCGCCGGTCCGGGGCGGCGTCACCCGCCTGACCACCGGCCGGGCGGACGGCGTGGTCACGCCGGCCATGGACAGCTCGGCCGTGCACAGCGTGCCGTTGACCCGGAACTGCGCGGGCAGCGCGTTGACCCCGCGGTAGTCGGCGTCGAAGCCGGTGCGCACCTCGCGTCCCGGGGTCAGCCCGGTCCCGCTCACCTGCACGGTACGGCCGTCCTGGCGCCAGTCCGCGGACCAGCCACGGGTCAGCCGCTGCCCTTCGGCCAGCGCGAACCTCAGTGTCCACGCGCCGGCCGGTGCGGCACCGGTGTTGAGCACGGTGACCGCCGTGGCGGAGCGCCCGGCGGTGGCGCTGCGGACCGCGTACCGGACCGTGCAGCGCAGGTCCGCCACCGGGCCCGCGGCGGCGGCCACCGCGGTGTCGCCCGGTTCCGGTCCGGACAGGCTGCCGGCCCAGACCACCGCGGCGGTGGCCGTGACGGCGGTGAACGTGCCGGCCGCGACCAGGACCCGCCGGCGCCGCCCGAAGGCCAGCGCCGAGGCGGCCACCCGCCGCGCCGGCACGGCCGACTGCACCGCCGGGGTGGCCTCGGTGGGCACGGTGAGCGGGTGGAGCACGGTGGAGAGGTCGAGCCCGGCCGGTGCCGGGGCGGAGTCCAGCGCGCCGGACAGGGTCGGCACGGTGCCCAGCCCGACCGCCTCGCCGAGCAGGTCCGCGGCCTCCCCGGCGGCCGGCCGGCCACCCGGTTTCTTGGTCAGGCAACGCCGGCACAGGTCGACCACCGCCTCCGGCAGCTCCGCGACGGTGGGCAGCGGCTCCGGCTCGGTGTAGCGGTGGGCGATGAGCATCTGGGTGGTGGTGCCGGCCGCCCACGGCAGGCGCCCGGCGAGCATCCGGTAGAGCAGCAGGCCGAGCGCGTACACGTCGGTGGCGGGCCGGACCTGGCCGGCGTCCAGCCGCTCCGGCGCCAGGTAGGCGGGAGTGCCGAGGATGCCCTCCGCCGAACTGTCCGCCTCGCCCACGGTGGCCGAGATGCCGAAGTCGACCAGCTTGACGCCGGACGCGGTGACCATGACGTTGTTCGGCGTGACGTCGCGGTGCACGATGCCGCGGGCGTGCGCCGCCGCCAGGGCCGCGGCGACCTGCGCGCCGACCAGCACGGCGAGACGCCACGGCAGCGCGCCGGCGGTCAGCAGCTGGGCCAGCGAACGCCCCTCGACCAACTCCATCACCACGTACGGCAGGGGCTTGCCGTCGCCGTCCGTGGTCTCGCCGTAGTCGTGCACCTCCACCACGTGCGGGTGGCGCAACTGGGCCGCGGCGCGCGCCTCGAGCCGGATGCGGCGCAGCGTGTCCGGGTTCGCGGCCAGGTCCGGGGAGAGCACCTTGACCGCGACGTCCCGGCCGAGCACCTCGTCGTGGGCGCGCCACACCACGGACATGCCGCCCGCGCCGAGACGACTCGCGAGCCGGTACCGGCCGTCGATCACATGCCCAGCTTCCACGAACCCTGGCGTTGCCCCGTGGAGGCCACGCCAAACCGTGATCGGCGAGTCGCCACCCCGGGTGACTAACCAGTCACCCGCCGGTGTCCAGCTCGTCGGCGCGGGCGTTCAGCGCCCGGCGTTCCGGCTCGGACCGGACCAGCGCGGCGGCCTGGCGGAACAGGTCGGCGGCCCGGTCCGGGTCACCGCCGCGCGCGATCAGCTCCGCCTCCGCGGCCACCGCCAGCGGATAGTCCGCCAGCCCGCCGCCGGCCCGCGCCTCGGCCAGCAGCCGCAACCCGGCGGTCGGGCCGTCGGCGAAGCCGTGCGCCACCGCGCGGTTCAGCGCGACCACCGGCGTGGGCTGCACCCGGACCAGGCGGTCGTAGCAGTCGGCGATCGCGGACCAGTCGGTGTCCGCGGACGACTCGGCGGTGGCATGGGCGGCGGCGATCCGGGCCTGCAACACGTACGGGCCGTCGCCGTGCGCCCGGCCCAGCGCCGCCCGCCCGGCCGCGATCGCGGCGCCGTCCCACCGGCACCGGTCCTGCCGGTCCAGGGTCAGCAGGTTGCCCTCGGCGTCCCGGCGGGCGTCCCGCCGGGAGTGCTGGAACAGGAACAACGCCAGCAGGCCGGACACCTCCGGCTGGGCCGGCATGAGCCGCTCCAGCAGCCCGGCCAGGCGGACCGCCTCGTCCGCGAACGCCGGCTCGCCGTCGGCGTCGTAACCGCGGGTGAACAGCAGGTACAGCACTCCCAGCACACCCGGCAGCCGCTCGGTCAGCGCCGGCCCGGTGGGCACCCGGTACGGGATCCGGGCCTGCGCGATCTTGGTTTTGGCCCGGGTCAGCCGGCGCGTCATGGTCGCCTCGCTGACCAGGAACGCCCGGGCGATCTCCCCGGTCGGGACCCCCACCACGGTACGCAGGGTGAGCGCCACCCGCGCCTCGATCGCCAGCGCCGGGTGGCAGCACGTGAAGATCAGCCGCAACCGGTCGTCCACCACCTCGTCCTCCGCTTCCGGCTCGTCCCCGGACGCCGGCTCGGCCAGCATCGCGACCTGGCGTAACTTGCGCCGCTCCACCGAGGCGCGGCGGAGCACATCGATCGCCCGGTTCCGGGCCACCGTCATGAGCCAGCCGCCCGGGTTCGCGGGCACGCCGTCCGCCGGCCACCGTTCCAGCGCCGAGGCGAGTGCCTCCTGCGCGCTGTCCTCGGCCAGCGTCCAGTCGCCGGTGACGCGGATGAGTGCGGCGACGATGCGCGCGTACCCGTCCGCGCCGGCCGCGGCGACCGCCTCGGCGACGGCCCGGTCAGTCACGCGGGCCGTCGTCGAGGTCCGCGAACGGGCGCAGTTCCAGCCGGCCGGTCCAGGCCATCGGGTGCGCCCGGGCCACCGCGATGGCCTCGTCCAGGTCGGCGCACTCGAGGATGTCGAAGCCCACGATCACCTCCTTGGTCTCGGCGAACGGGCCGTCCGAGACCAGCAGTTCGCCGCCGCGCACGCGGACCGTGGTGGCGGCCGCCGGCGACGCCAGCACGCTGCCCTCGACCCGCTGGCCGCGGGCGTCGGTGTCGGCCACCCAGGCGTGGATGTCGGGCACGCGGGACTCGTCGGTCTCCGGCTCGATGTCGGTGCAGACGAACATCATGTACTTCATGTCGTACCCCCTCTGATCTGTGATTTCACTCCGGTGACGAACGGCCGGCCCGGAACCGGACAGCACAACCCGGAAAAGTTCGGTTATTGTGTAGGGACGTCGGTCGAGAGGCGCTGCGACGGATCCACGATCCGCCACGCTCGGCCCGCGTTGATACTCGCAAGGGCGCCTCCTGTCGAAGGGGGTGCCCTTCTCCATGTCCGATAAGTTCCAGCAACTCAACGGCGTCGATTTCGCCGTTGCCGACCTGTCCCTGGCTGAGGCCGGTCGCCACCAGATCCGTCTCGCCGAGCACGAGATGCCCGGCCTGATGTCGATCCGCGCCGAGTACGCCGACGCCCAGCCGCTGCGCGGGGCCCGGATCGCCGGGTCGCTGCACATGACCGTGCAGACCGCCGTGCTGATCGAGACGCTGGTCGCGCTCGGCGCCGACGTGCGCTGGGTCTCCTGCAACATCTTCTCGACCCAGGACGAGGCCGCCGCGGCCGTCGTGGTGGGCTCCGGCACCGCCGAGCAGCCGGCCGGCACGCCGGTCTTCGCCTGGAAGGGCGAGACGCTCGAGGAGTACTGGTGGTGCACCATGAAGCTCTTCGACTTCGGTGACGGCCAGGGTCCGAACATGATCCTGGACGACGGCGGCGACGCCACCCTGCTGGTGCACAAGGGCCGGGAGTTCGAACTGGCCGGCGCGGTCCCCGCGACCACCGCCGAGGACAACCACGAATACACGATCATCCTCGACACCCTGCGTCGCAGCATCGAGTCGGACCCGCAGCGGTTCACCCGGATCGCCGCCGACATCAAGGGCGTCACCGAGGAGACCACGACCGGCGTGGCCCGGCTCTACAAGTTCGCCAAGACCGGTGAGCTGCTCTTCCCGGCGATCAACGTCAACGACGCGGTCACCAAGAGCAAGTTCGACAACAAGTACGGCATCCGGCACTCGCTGGTCGACGGCCTGAACCGGGCGACCGACGTGATGCTCGGCGGCAAGCTGGCCGTGGTCTGCGGCTACGGCGACGTCGGCAAGGGTTCGGCGGAGACGCTGCGCGGCCAGGGCGCCCGCGTGGTGGTCACCGAGATCGACCCGATCTGCGCTCTGCAGGCGGCGATGGACGGCATGCAGGTGGTCCGGATCGAAGACGTGATCTCCGAGGCCGACATCTTCATCACCACCACCGGCGGCACCGACATCATCACCGCCGACCACCTGGCCGCGATGAAGCACAACGCCATCGTGGGCAACGTCGGTCACTTCGACGACGAGATCGACATGGCCGGCCTCGCCAAGGTGCCGGGCGTCGAGAAGATCGAGATCAAGCCGCAGGTGCACGAGTGGCGCTTCCCGGACGGCCACTCCGTCATCGTGCTCTCCGAGGGCCGGCTGATGAACCTGGGCAACGCCACCGGCCACCCCAGCTTCGTCATGTCGAACTCGTTCACCAACCAGGTGATGGCCCAGATCGAGCTGTTCACCAAGCCCGGCGAGTACGCCAAGGAGGTGTACGTGCTGCCCAAGCACCTGGACGAGAAGGTGGCGCGGCTGCACCTGGACGCGCTCGGCGTGCGCCTCACCACGCTCACCAAGAAGCAGGCCGAGTACCTGGGCGTGGACATCGAAGGGCCGTACAAGCCGGATCACTACCGGTACTGACCGGCACGCACCACGACGCCGAGTGACCTCCGGTATGCCGGAGGTCACTCGGCGTTCGCCGTGCGGGCGGTTCGTTGCACGTCGGCGGGTGTGGTGTCAGGCTGGCCCGCGAGGAGGAATGATGCACTTCGACTGCATAAGCGAGCGAGTGGGCGACGCCGTCGTGGTGACGCCGAACGGCGAGGTCGACCGCGACACCGCCCCGCGGTTGCAGGCCGCGCTGGAACAGGCGGTACGAGGTGCGGACGGCGGCCGCGTGGAGGTCGACCTGCGGCACGTCGGGTTCATCGACTCGTCCGGGGTCGGCGCGCTGCTCTCGGCGTACCGGCTGGCCGGCACGAACGGTGCCACGTTCCAGGTCCGGGACCCGGTGCCGGCGGTCCGCACGGTGCTCGACATCACGAACGTCTGGAACCTACTGTCCTGAGCCCTGCACGGCCGCGGCCACGTCGTCGTACACCGCCAGCCGCCGGTCCAGGTTCGTGATGTCCAGCATTCGCCGCAGCTGAGCGCCGGGACCGGCGATCCGCATCCAGCCGCCGCCGTCCCGCGCGCACCGGTCGCCGGTCACCAGCAGCGCGAGGCCGGTGGAGTCGACGAAGGTGACCGCGTCCAGTGCCACCACCACGCGCGGCCGGTCGTGTGCCACCGCGGCGTCCAGCGCCGCCCGCAGGCCGGCGGCGCTGCCCAGGTCGAGCACACCGGAGGCCGTGATGATCACGACGTCGTCGCGTTCGGCGACGTCCACGGCGAGTTCACTCATGGCTGCGTCCGTTCCGCCGCGTCGGCCGACCATTCGACGATCATCAGGGTGGCGTCGTCGGAGGGCCGGCCACCCTGGTGCTCCAGCACCGTGTGGGCGAGCCGGCGCAGCGTCTCCGGCGCCGGCAGCAGCGCGTTCATGCCCTGCGTGGCCAGATCGGTGAGCCGGTCCAGCCCGAAGCGCTCGCCGCTGCGGTCGTACGCCTCGGTGATGCCGTCGGTGTACAGCAGCAGCCGGTCACCCGGCTCCAGAACCTCCGCACCGACCTCGAAGCCGTCGTCCTCGATGCCGAGCGGGAGCCGCCGCCCGCCACGGAGCGCCCGCACCGCCTTGCCCTGACGCAGCAGGATGGGCGGCGGGTGACCGGCGTTGAGGTAGCGCAGGACGCCGGTGTCGAGGTCCAGTTCGGCCAGCACGCCGGTGACGAAGCGCAGATCCGCGAACTGCTCCTGCAGAGCGGCGTCGGCCGCGCGGGCCATCGCGGACAGATCCCTTCCGTCGCGCCGCGCCGCCCGGGTCGCCGCCAGCGCCGCCGTACAGGTCAGTCCGGCCTTCAGGCCCCGGCCCATGGCGTCGAACACCATGAACCGGGCAATCTGGTCGTCCACCGCGTAGTCGTAGGCGTCGCCGCCCACGTCGTAACAGGGCTCGAGCACGGCGCTGATCACCATGCGGTGACAGCTGAAGGTCAGCGGCGGCAACAGGTGCAGCATCAGTTCGGCGGCCGGCGACATCGGCCGGGTACGCCGCACCCGGTGGAGTGAGTCCCCGTACGGGGACTTCACCGCGACGAGGTGCCCGAGCAGGCCCATCAGCGTCTCGCACCGGCGCCGGAAGCTCTCGGCGTCGGCCGGCGGCCGCTGGGCGACGACCTCGGCGATGCCCAGCCGCTCGCTGCCGTCGACCATCGGCACCCAGAGGCGGTACGGCTCGATGTCGTCGCGCGAGGCGTAGGTGCGTACGCCGGTGAAGCACCGGCCGGCCAGGCTGCCGTCGATGCTCAGCGCCGGCGGGGTCGGCTTGCCGCGCTCCGGCAACGGCCAGAGCTGTTCCTGCTCATGATCGACGAGATACACCGTGACGGCGATGCCGAGTGGCCGCACGGCCGCGTTCAGCTCGGCCACGAGTTCGTCGGGCTGCGCCAGCTGGGTACGGCGGATCAGGTCGACCACCGCGGCGTCCCAGCGCAGTTCCTCCGCCAGGTCCGGTTCCTGCTCCACGGTCGATGAGTTGCCCGGGCGCCCCTCGTTAAAACCGGCGTCTTCCGGGTACCCGCCCGGCATGCGCGCCCACCCCCTCGTCGCCGCGGTGCTGCTCGTCCTGCTGACCGGCTGCGACGTCTCCCGGGTGTTCCCGGACCCCGGCCAGTCCCCGCCGTCGTCGGTCTCCGCCGACCTGGTGCCGCAGGCGCTGCGGGACGTCGAGCGGTTCTGGGCCACGGCGTTTCCGGCGCTCAGCGACGGCGAGCGTTTCCAGCCGGTGCGTGGCGGATACCACCCGTACACCCGCCGGAACCCGCCGCCCGCGTGCGGCGACGAGCCGACCCAGTACCAGCCGAACGCGTTCTACTGCCCGGCCGGCGACTTCATCGCGTGGGACGCCGAGACGCTGATCCCGCGGCTCCACGACGAGTTCGGCCCGCTGCTGGTCGGCGTCGTGATGGCACACGAGTACGGGCACGCCGTCCAGGCCCGGCTCCGCGTCACCGGCCAGCCCACCGTGGTGCTGGAGCAGCAGGCGGACTGTTACGCCGGGGCGTGGGTCGGCGACGCGCTGGCCGGCCGGTCCACCGCGTTCCGGAACATCACCACCGCCCAGCTGGACAACACGGTCGGCGGCCTGCTGCTGTTGCGCGACGAGCCCGGCACCCCGGCCCTGGCACCGCAGGCGCACGGCAATGCGTTCGACCGGATCCGGGCGTACCAGGAGGGGGTCGAGCAGGGCGCGGACCGGTGCGCCACCTACCGGGCCGGGAACCTGCCGGTCACCGAGGTGCCGTTCCGCGACGAGGAGGAGGCCGCCACCGGGGGCAACCTGCCGTACCCGCAGGCGATCAACACGCTCGGCGAGGACGCCCAGGCGTACTGGCAGCGAGCCTTCCCGCAGCTGGCCGACCGGTCGTGGCAGCCGCTGCGGGTGGTGGCGTTCGACGCCGCGCCGCCGGACTGTACCGACCCGGACCCCACCACCGAGGGCGCGTTCTACTGCCCGGCCGCGGACTTCGCCGCGTTCGACGCCGGCCGGCTGGCTCCCGCCCTGTACGAACGCATCGGCGACAACGCGGTCGGCGTGCTGATCGGCGACCTGTTCGCCCGCGCGGTGCAGGACCGCCGGGGCGCCACCACGGACGGCCGGGCCGGCCAGCTGGCGGTGGACTGCCTCTCCGGCACGTGGGCGAACGACCTGCTGACCCGCGGCCAGGACGCACCGATCCGGCTCTCGCCCGGCGACCTGGACGAGGCGGTGACCGCGCTGGTGGCGTTCGACCGGGCCGCGCGGGACCCGTCGGTGAGCGCGTTCGACCGGATCGCCGCCTACCGTGGTGGCGTCCTGGAGGGGCTGTCCGCCTGCACGTGACACGACCGGCATCTGCGACCTGGAGAATAGCCGGGTGCATGTCGAGGAAATCGTGTTTTTCGCCCTGGCCGCGGTCGTCGTGGTGGTCGCCGTGCGGTGGATCGCCGCCCGCACCGGTCTGCCCGCCGCCGCCCTGTTGACCGTCGCCGGCATCGTCTACGCCGTCCTGCCCGGCCCGAACGTCTCCCTCGACCCCGAACTCGTGCTCACCCTGGTCATCCCGCCGCTGCTGTACTCGGCCGCGCTGGACTCGTCGCTGATCGACATCCGCCGGAACCTGCGCACCGTGATCAGCCTCTCGGTGCTGCTGGTGCTCATCAACGCGCTGCTGATCGGGCTCGGGTTCTCGCTCTGGGTGGCCGGTGCGACCCTCGCCGCCGGGGTCGCGCTGGGGGCCGCGGTGGCGCCGCCCGATCCGGTCGCCGCGCTGGCCGTGGGGCGACGGGCCGGCCTGCCGAACAACCTGGTGACCCTGGTGCAGGGCGAGGGCCTGCTGAACGACGCCACCGCGCTGACCATCCTCAGCGTCGCGGTCGCCGCGGCCACCGGCGACGTCTTCTCGTTCCCCGAGGCGGTGGGACAGTTCGTCATCTCGGCGGCGGGCGGCGTGATCGTGGGCGTCGTCATCGCCCGGGTGGTCCGGCTGCTCCGCACGCTGCGCAACGACCCGCTGAGTGCGAACGCGGTCTCGCTGGCCATCCCGTTCGTGGCCTACCTGGCCGCCGAGCACATCCACGTCTCCGGGGTGCTCGCCGTGGTGGTCGCCGGTCTGATCATCGGGCACGACGCCCCGCGCAGCGCGACCGGTGCGAGCCGGCTGCAGACCACCGCGGTCTGGCGGTTCGTGGAGTTCCTGCTGGAGGGCTTCGTCTTCCTGCTGATCGGCCAGCAACTCCCGGCCGTGGTGGACGAACTGGCCGCCTACGAGACCTCCACCATCGTCATCGGGGTGGCCATCTCGGTCGGCGTGGTGCTGGTGGTGCGCCCGCTGTGGCTGCTGCTGACCCAGTTGCTGCCCCGGTCGCTGCACGCCCGGCTGGGCGGCGAGGCCGCCGACGGCCCCACCGGCAGCATGGACCGCGGCCGGCAACGGGAGGAACCGCTGAGCGGCCGGGAGGTGATCGTGCTGAGCTGGGCCGGGACCCGCGGCGTGATCAGCCTCGCGGCGATCTTCACGCTGCCGGCCGGGTTCCCGGACCGCGAGCTGCTGCACTTCTGCGCGTTCGTGGTGGTGCTGGTGACCCTGATCGGGCAGGGTCTGACGTTCGGACCGCTGGTGCGCCGGCTGGGGCTGCGGGCCAACGCGGCGGATAAGGTCCGGGCCCGGAACGAGGCCCGGTCCGCGTCGGTGCGGGCCGCCCTGGACCGGCTCGACGAGATCCAGCAGGAGCAGCACGACCACGTCGAGGACGAGGCGATCGAGAACATGCGCCGGCTGCTCGGCCAGCGGATGGAGCGGTACCAGCGGCGGCTCGACCTGATCGAGCAGAGCGACTCGAACGAGGTGCCGCAGTCCCCGCAGTATGAGGCCGCGCTCATGGTGCGCCGTGCGGTCATCGACGCCCAGCGCGAGGAACTGCTGCGCTGGCGGGACGCCAGCATGCTGAGCGACGCGGAACTGCGCACGCTGGAGCGCGAACTGGACCACGAGGAGCGGCTGCTGCCCGAGCGACCGGCCGGATAGGACGTCACCGCAGCAGCGGGCGCAACACGGCATAGGCCCAGGACTCCAGCGTGGTCGGGGTGGCGCTCGCCGGGCTCCGGAGCTGCTCCGGGACGTAGCCGTCCCGGAGCCCGACGGTCATGCCGACCATCGCGTCGGCCGCGGCCTCGGACAGGCCCGCGGCGACCAGCCCGGCGCGGAGGTCGGCGTCGGAGACGACGCGCAGGTCGATCGGCCGGCCGGTCGCGGCGGCCACCACGCCGGCCGCCTGCCGCCAGGTCAGATCGGCCGGCCCGTGCACCGCCTGCACCGCCACGCCGGACCAGTCGGTGGCCAGCAGGCGGGCCGCGGCGACCTCGCCGACGTCCCGCGGATCCACCCAGGGCTGCGGGGTGTCGGCGGACATCGTGGTGGTGAGCGTGCCGGCACGCAACTCGTCCAGGCCGGCGAGCAGGTTGGTGAAGTAGAACCCACAGCGCAGGATCAGCAGGCTGCCGCCGGCGGCGGCCAGCGCCTCCTCGCTGCGGGCCAGGCCGTCGATCAGGCCGACGCCGTGCCGGCGCTCGGCGCCGACGCTGCTGATCAGCACGGTGCGGGCGATCCGGTTGGCCCGCACCGCGGCCGCGCCGTTGGCGCCGATCCGGGTCATCTCGGCCACCGGATCGGCCGCCATGACGGAATCCGGTGTCACCCAGAGCAGCGCCTCGGCGCCCCGGGTGGCCGCGCCGACGAAGTCGGCGTCGGTGAGGTCGCCGCGGGCGACGTCGACCAGCTCGCGGAGCGCGGGGTCGAGCCGGTCGGGATCGCGGACCAGGACGACCGGCCGCACCCCGGCCTGCACCAGCAGGTGCACGACGCGGGAGCCGACGTGTCCGGTGGGTGTGGTGACAGCGATAGTCATGCCTCGGAAGCTACGCCAGGGGTACGACAGTCACGCCCCGGCCTCGAGAAGGATCACGTGCAGGTTCCGCGGACCGTGCACTCCCTCGACCCGGTTGAGTTCGATGTCGCTGGTGGCGGACGGCCCGCTGATCCAGGTGAGCGGCCGGCGCGGGTCCAGCCGGGCCAGCGCCTCCGGCACCGAAGCCACCACCTGCTCCGGCCGGACCACGCAGACGTGCAGGTCCGGCAGGAGCGAGATGATCCGGCGGCCCTGGTCCGGCGAGCCGTCCAGCACGATCGTCCCGGTCTCGGCGATCGCCACGGCAGCCGCGGTGAGCACCGCGTCCACGGTCGCCAGCAGGCCGGCCGGGAGCCCGTCGTCGCGCCGCACGTCCACCGTGGACGGCAGCCAGTCCGGGTCGATGCCGGGCGGCACCACCAGCGTGCCGGTGACCAGCTCCGCGACGACGTCCGCCACCGGATCGCCACGGTGTACCACGGCACGGTAGTCCACCAGCCGCTCCACCAGCAGCGTCAGATCGGCCGGTGGAAACTCACGGCGGTACGCCCGCGGCACCGGGCCGGGTGCCGGGCTGTCCTCGAGCGCGGCCCGGACCCGGCGGAGCACCTCGTCCCGGGCGCTCATCGCCGCGCCCACCAGTCCCGGAACGTCTCCGGCGGCGGATCCGGCAGGTCGCGGCTGGCGGTCCATCCGGTGAGCGGCGGGGGCAGCCCCCGGCCCCGGCGGCCGGCCAACCGGGTCAGCCGGGCGGCCCGCTGCGCGGCCGCATAGAGGCGCGGGCGGTCCATCGTGTACGCCGCGGCCGCCATCGCCGCCGACTCGGTGCGGGGATGCGGCGCCTGGTTGCGCAGGTGCACCAGCATCGACGGAATATCGATCCGGACCGGGCAGGCGTCGTAACACGCGCCGCAGAGCGACGACGCGTACGGCAGCGAGGCGTTGTCCGGCACCCCGGTCAGCTGCGGCGAGAGCACCGCGCCGATCGGTCCGGGATACACCGAGCCGTACGCGTGCCCGCCGGTCCGTTCGTACACCGGGCACACGTTCAGGCAGGCCGAGCACCGGATGCAGTGCAGCGCCTGCCGTCCCGCCGGGTCCGCCAGCACCGCGCTGCGCCCGTTGTCGAGCAGCACCAGGTGCACGTTCTGCGGGCCGTCGCCCGGCGTCACCCCGGTCCACATCGACGTGTACGGGTTCATCCGCTCACCGGTCGAGGACCGCGGCAGCAGCTGCAGGAAGACCTCCAGGTCCTGCCACGTCGGCACCACCTTCTCGATACCCATCACCGTGATCAGCGTGTCCGGCAGGGTCAGGCACATCCGCCCGTTGCCCTCGGACTCCACCACGGCCAGCGTGCCGGTCTCGGCGATCGCGAAGTTCGCACCGGACACCGCCACCGGGGTGCGCAGGAACGTCTCGCGCAGGTAGCGGCGCGCTGCGGCGGCCAGCACGGCCGGTTCGTCGGTGAGCCCCGGGTCCACCCCCGGCATCGCGCGCAGGAAGATCTCCCGGATCTCCGCCCGGTTCCGGTGGATGGCCGGCACCAGGATGTGGCTCGGCCGGTCGTCGCCCAACTGGACGATGAGTTCGGCCAGGTCGGTCTCCACCGGAGTGACGCCGGCCTCCTGCAGCGCCTCGTTCAGGCCGATCTCCTGGGTGGCCATCGACTTGACCTTGATCACCCGGTCCGCACCGGTGGCCCGGACCAGGTCGGCGACGATCCGGTTCGCCTGGTTCGCGTCGGTGGCCCAGTGCACCACGCCGCCCGCGGCGGTCACCGCGGCCTCCAGCTCTTCCAGCAGCTCGGGCAGCCGGGCCATGGTGTCCGCCTTCAGCGCCGACCCGGCGTCCCGGAGCTGCTGCCAGTCCGGCAGCTCCGCGATCACCCGGGCCGACTTGCCGCGGATCGTGGTGGTGGCATGGGCCAGGTTGCGGCGCAGCTGCGGGTCGGCGAGCGCCTTGCGGGCCGCGGCCGGGAACGACTCGTCGCCCCGCAGATGCCCGACGCCCCGGGGCGCGGTGACCGGGTGCTCCCCGGGCCCGCCGTCGCGGGGGCCCGGCATCCCCAGGAAGGTGCGGCGGGTCATCGGGCCGCCTCCGTCGCGGCGAGGATCTCCGCCAGGTGGACCGTGCGCACCCCGGTGTGCAGCCGGGACAGGCCGCCACCGATGTGCATCAGGCAGGAGGCGTCGCCGGCCGTGCACACATCGGCGCCGGTGGCGAGGACGTGCCGCATCTTGTCGGTCAGCATCGCGGTCGAGGTGTCCGCGTTCTTCACCGCGAACGTGCCGCCGAAGCCGCAGCACTGGTCGGCCGCCGGCAGCTCCACCAGGTCCAGCCCGCGGACCCGGCGCAGCAGCCGCACCGGTTTGTCGCCGACCCGCAGCACCCGCAGCGAATGGCAGGTCGGGTGGTAGGTGACCCGGTGCGGATAGTAGGCGCCCACATCCTCCACCCCGAGCACGTCCACCAGCAGCTCGGACAGTTCGTAGGTGCGTGCCGCCACGTCGCCCGCGCGGGCCGCCAGTCCCTCGTCACCGGCCGCCGCGGCCACCATGGCGTGCTGGTGACGCACCGATCCGACGCACGACCCGGACGGCGCGACCACCACGTCGTACCCCGCGAACGTGCGCACGTGCCGGCGTACCAGGGGAACGGCGTCCTTCTGATAGCCGGTGTTGATGTGCATCTGCCCGCAGCAGGTCTGCTCCGCCGGGAAGACCACCTCGTGGCCCAGACGCTCCAGCAGCCGCACGGTCGCCTGCGCGGCGGCCGGGAACATGGTGTCGGCCAGGCAGGTCACGAACAACGCGATCCGCATCTCACACCCCCACCCGCCGCTCCGCGGCCAGCCAGGCGGCGGCGTTCCCGCCGGGCTGGTACCGGACGATGCGCTGAGTCTGCCGCACCAGCGCCCGCATCGCCGCGAGATCCCCGCCGACCACCCCCGCGGCCCGGGCCTGGACCAGCACGTTGCCGAGCGCGGTGGCCTCCACCGGGCCGGCCAGCACGGGCAGCCCGCAGGCGTCCGCGGTGAGCCGGCAGAGCAGGTCGTTGCGCGCGCCGCCACCGACGATGTGCACCGCGTCGACGTGCCGCCCGGACAGCTCCTGGGCCCGGCGCACGGCACGGCGGTGGGCCAGCGCCAGACTGTCCAGGATGCACCGGGTGATCCGCGCCGGCGTGGCGTCCGCGGGCAGGCCGGCAGCCGCCACCACCCGCGCCGGCATGTCGCCCGGCGGCAGGAACCCGGGATCGTCGAGGTCGGCCACCGCGGTGCGGCCGGGTTCGGCCGCGGCCGAGCGCAGCAGGCCGGTGATGTCCGGATCCCCCCAGGCGCGCATGCACTCCTGCAGCGGCCACAGCCCCATGACGTTGCGCAGGTAGCGCACGGTGCCGTCGACACCGCCCTCGTTGGTGAAGTTGGCCAGCCGGCTCGCCTCGGTCAGCACCGGCGCGTCCAGTTCCACCCCCACCAGCGACCAGGTGCCGCACGAGATGTACGCGAAGTGCGGACCGCCGGCCGGCACGCCCACCACGGCGGACGCGGTGTCGTGCGAGCCGACCGCCAGCACGTCCGCCGGGTGCGGCAGCACGCCGGGGCGGACCGGCCCGATCCGGTCACCGGGCGCGCACAACTCCGGGAACAGCGACGGCCGGATGCCCAGCTCGGCCATCAGCGACCGGGCCCAGTCACCGGTCCGCAGATCGAGCAGTTGGGTGGTGGAGGCGTTGGTCCGCTCCGCGCCGGCCACCCCGGTGAGCCAGTACGCGATCAGGTCCGGCATCAGCAGCAACCGCTCCGCCGCCGCCAGCTGGGGCGTGCCCGCCGCGGCGACCAGCTGGTACAGCGTGTTGAACGGCAGCTTCTGCAGGCCGGTGCGGGCGTACAGCCGGTCGTCCGGGACGATTCCGGCCACCCCCTGCGGGATGCCGTCGGTGCGCGCGTCGCGGTAGTGCACCGGATTGCCGAGCAGCGCCCCGGTCCCGTCGAGCAGCCCGTAGTCGACCGCCCACGAGTCGATGCCGATGCTGGTCACCGCGCCGGCCGCGCGGAGTCCGGCGAGCACCCCGCGGTACAGCGCCAGCACGTCCCAGTACAGCGTGCCGCCCACCGCCACCGGCTCGTTCGGGAACCGGTGCACGGCGCTCAACTCCAGCGTGTCCGGCCCGGCGCGGCCCACCATCACCCGCCCGCTGGACGCGCCGAGGTCGACCGCGGCGAACGCGCCCCCGGTCATCGCAGGAACGCCGCCGCCACACCGGCGTCCACCGGCACGTGCAGCCCGGTGGTGTGCGACAGCTCGCCGCCGGTCAGGACGAAGACGGCATTGGCCACGTGCTCCGGCAGCACCTCCCGCTTGAGCAGCGTGCGCTGGGCGTAGAACTCGCCCAACCGCTCCTCGGGTACGCCGTAGACCGCGGCACGCTGCGCACCCCAGCCGCCGGCGAAGATGCCGGAACCGCGTACCACCCCGTCGGGGTTGATGCCGTTGACCCGGATGCCGTGCGCGCCGAGTTCGGCGGCGAGCAGCCGCACCTGATGCGCCTGGTCCGCCTTGGTGGCGCCGTAGGCCACGTTGTTCGGCCCGGCGAACAGCGAGTTCTTGCTGGAGATGTAGACGATGTCGCCGCCCATGCCCTGTGCGATCAGCGCCCGGGCGGCCTCCCGGGAGACCAGGAACGAACCCTTCGCCATCACGTCGTGCTGGGTGTCCCAGTCCTCCTCGGTGGTCTCCAGCAACGGTTTCGAGATGGACAGGCCGGCGTTGTTGACGACCAGGTCGACCCCGCCGAACGCCAGCACGGTGTCGCGCAGGGCACGGCTCACCGCGTCCGCGGACGTGACGTCGGCCTGCACCGCCAGCGCCACGTCCGGACCGCCGATCTCGGCGGCGACCGTGGCGGCCGACTCCGCCGACCGGTCCGCCACCACCACACAGGCGCCCTCGGCGGCCAGCCGCAGCGCGATCGCCCGCCCGATGCCGGAGCCGGCCCCGGTGACGAACGCGATCCGGGTCGCCAGCGGCTTCGGCTTCGGCCGCCGTTGCAGCTTCGCCTCCTCCAGCGCCCAGTACTCGATCCGGAACTTCTCCGCCTCGTCGATCGGCGCGTACGTGGAAACCGCCTCGGCGCCGCGCATCACGTTGATCGCGTTGAGGTAGAACTCGCCGGCCACCCGCGCGGTCTGCTTGTCGGCCCCGAAGCTGACCATGCCCACGCCCGGCACCAGGACGATCGCCGGGTCGGCACCGCGCATGGCGGGACTGTCCGCAGTGGCGTGTCGCGTGTAGTAGGCGCGGTAGTCGTCCCGGTAGGCGGCGTGCAGCTCGCGCAGCCGGGCCTCGACCGCGTCCAGCGGCGCGTCCGGCGCCAGATCGAGGACGAGCGGCTTCACCTTGGTACGCAGGAAGTGGTCCGGACACGAGGTGCCCAGCGCGGCCAGCTCCGGCATCCGCTCCCGGCCGACGAAGTCGAGCACCACCTCGCTGTCGGTGTGGTGGCCAACCTGCGGACGGTCGGTCGACGCCAGCCCGCGCAGCACCGGGAGCAGAGCGGCGGCCCGCTCCCGGCGTACCTCCGCGGGCAGCGGCTCGTGCACCAGCGCCCCGAACGGGTCCGGCCGGCCGCGCTCGGCCAGGTACGCCGCTGCGGAGTCGATGATCTCGCGGGAGTGCCGCTCACACTCGTCGCTGGTGGCGCCCCACGCGGTGATCCCGTGCCCGCCCAGAATGACGCCGATGGCCTGCGGATGGGCCCGTTGCACGGCGGCGATGTCGAGGCCGAGCTGGAATCCGGGGCGGCGCCACGGCACCCAGAGCACCCGGTCGCCGAAGATCTCCTTGGTGAGCGCCGGCCCGTCGGCCGCGGTGGCCAGCGCGATGCCCGAGTCGGGGTGCAGGTGGTCCACGTGCGCGGCGTCGACCAGGCCGTGCATGGCGGTGTCGATGGACGGCGCCGCACCGCCCCGGCCGTGCAGGCAGAAGTCGAACGCGGCGACCATCTCGTCCTCGCGGTCGACGCCCGGATAGACCCCGGCCAGTGCCCGCAGCCGGTCCAGGCGCAACACGGCGAGCCCGGCCTCGGTGAGCGTGCCGAGGTCCCCGCCTGATCCCTTGACCCAGAGCAGGTCGACCGGTGCGGCGGTGACCGGATCGATGCCGGCGCCCTTCACGGACGTGTTCCCGCCGGCGTAGTTGGTGGTGCGCGGGTCGGCACCGAGCCGGTTGCTGCGGGCGAGCAGGTCGCGTACTGCGGTCATGAAGGCCCCACGTTCGACGCTATGAAACGTTTCACAGTGGCGGTAACGTTACGGCCTCCCCCAGGTCCGGTCAAGGGCCGAGGCGGACGACCGCCCGCCCCTGCGGGCCTTGCGGCGCAGCCGTCCTGGCGGGCCTTGCGGCGCAGCCGTCCTGGCGGGCCTTGCGGCGCAGCCGTCCTGGCCGAGGCCCGGGGCGCTCGTCCGACCGCGGCCGGAGACGTCCGCTTCCCGTGACCGGAGCCGCGCCGGGACCTCAGCCGACCTGCCGGGCGGTGGACACCCGCGCCACCAGCTCCGGGATGAACGTCGCCTGCTGGTGCTCGTGCTGGGGGTTGGTCGCCTCGTCCAGCACCAGCTGCGCCGCCGCCCGTCCCAGTTCCTGCCGGGGCTGCCGCACCGACGTCAACGGCACGGCGGCCGCCGCGGCGAACTCGATGTCGTCGTACCCGACGATGGCCAGGTCCTCGGGGACCCGCTGGCCGGCTCCGACGGTCTGTTGCAGGAGCCCGAGCGCGAGCAGGTCGTTGGCGCAGAACGCGGCGGTGGGCCGGCGGCGCGCGGGCAGGCCGGCGAGCCGTTCCCCGGCGGCCCGGCCTTCGCCGACGGTCAGCGCGGCGGTGGGCAGGTGAATCAGGTCGTCGGCGGGGAGGCCGCTCTCGGCCCAGATCTCCCGGGCACCCTGGAGGCGTTCGCAGACCTGACCGATGGATTCCGGGCCGCCGAGGAACGCCACCCGGGTGTGGCCGCGTTCGATCAGGTGCTCCACCGCGAGGCGGCCGCCCAGGACGTCGTCGACGGCCACCGAGCAGAAGGCGCCGGAGCTGGGGGTGCGGTCCACCACCACGATCGGGATGCCGCGCCGGGCGACCTCGTCGAGGGCCGCCGCGTCGGGATGGACGGGGGTGATCAGGATGCCCTGGACGCGTTGCTGCATCAAACGGTCCAGGTGTACCTCTTCGCGTTCGGTGCGACCGTTGCTGTTGCAGATGAACAGGGACAGGTCGGCGTCCTCGGCGGCGAGTTCGATGCCCTGGGCGACATCGTGGAAGAACGGGTTGGTGCCGTCGAGCATCACGTAGGCCAGGGTGCGGCTGGTGCCGGCGCGTAGTTGGCGGGCCGATTCGTTGCGGACGAAGCCCAGCTCGAGCATCGCCCGTTCGACCCGCTCGCGGGTGCCGGCGGAGACCATCTCGGGACGGTTCATCACGTTGGAGACGGTGCCCAGGGACACCCCCGCCGCTGCGGCGACGTCCTTGACGGACGGCGTCCGGCCGTTGAGCGGCTGACGACTCGACATGCCTGGCGAACTCCTCGCATTGAAACGTTTGAAAGGTCATGCTACGGCATCATCCGGCGCCGGAGAGCACGAGCTCCAGGATGGTCCTTGACAGCTGTGATCGGCGCCACCTACCGTCGTTTCATTCGTCTGAAACATTTCAAAGGCGGCGGAGGTGAACCGGTGACGGCACTGCTCGAGGTCGTGGACGTGACCAGGTCCTTCGGTGCGGTCGCGGCCGTGCAGGGGGTCAGCTTTCCGCTGCTCGCCGGTGAGGCCCACGCGCTGGTCGGGGAGAACGGCGCCGGCAAGTCCACGATCGTCAAGATGCTCGCCGGCGTGCACCGGCCGGACACCGGCACGCTCCGGGTGCGCGGCGCGGACGTCGAGTTCACCGGGCCGGCGGACGCCAAGGCGGCCGGCATCGCGGTGATCTACCAGGAGCCCATGCTCTTTCCGGACCTGTCCGTCGCGGAGAACATCGCGATGGGCAACCAGCCGCTGACCCGGTTGCGGCAGATCGACCGCCGGGCCAGGCACGCCAACGCCGAACGGCTCTTCGGCCGGCTCGGCGTACACCTGGATCCGGACCGGCCGGCCCGCGGTCTGTCCATCGCCGACCAGCAGATCGTGGAGATCGCCAAGGCGCTGTCCAGTGACGCCCGGATCCTGGTGATGGACGAGCCCACCGCCGCGCTCACCGCGGTCGAGGTGGACCGCCTGTTCGCGGTGGTGCGCTCGTTGCGCGACGAGGGCGCCGCGATCATGTTCATCTCGCACCGCTTCGAGGAGGTCACGGCGCTCTGCCAGCGGGTGACGATTCTGCGGGACGGACGGCACGTCTGCACCGAGGAGGTCGCCGGGCTGTCCGTGGACGACATGATCCGCCGGATGGTCGGCCGCGACCTCAGCGCACTCTTCCCCAAGCAGGACGTGACTCCCGGCGACGTGGTGCTCGAGGTGGACGGCCTGGGCCGGGCGGGCGTCTTCGCGGACGTCTCCTTCCAGGTACGCGCCGGTGAGATCGTCGCGCTGGCCGGCCTGGTCGGCGCCGGCCGGTCCGAGGTGATGCAGGCCGTGTTCGGGGTGGACCGCTACGACACCGGCGCGGTACGGCTCTTCGGCCGGCCCTTGCCGCCCCGCTCCCCGCGCGCCGCGATGACCGCCGGCATGGCGCTGGTCCCGGAGGACCGCCGCCAGCAGGGCCTGGTCATGGACCTGTCGATCGAGCGCAATGTGACGCTTCCGCGGGCCCGCAAGCTGTCCCGGCTGGGCCTGCTCTGGGGCGGCCGGGAACGCCGGGAGGCCGGCACCTGGACCCGGCGACTGCAGACCAAGCTGGGCCGGCTCTCCGACAGCGTCGGCACGCTCTCCGGCGG
The DNA here is from genome assembly GCF_020216025.1 of Jidongwangia harbinensis. Taxonomy (GTDB): domain Bacteria; phylum Actinomycetota; class Actinomycetes; order Mycobacteriales; family Micromonosporaceae; genus Actinoplanes; species Actinoplanes harbinensis. The sequence goes on from NZ_JAIWNC010000005.1 coordinate 349,328, forward strand.
CAACCAGCAGAAGGTGGTGCTGGCCAAGTGGCTGGCCACCAGTCCGAAGCTGCTGATCGTGGACGAGCCCACCCGGGGCATCGACGTCGGCACCAAGGCCGAGGTGCACCGGCTGATGTCGTCGCTCGCGGCCGACGGCCTGGCCATCGTCATGGTCTCGTCGGAGCTGCCCGAGGTGCTCGGCATGGCGGACCGCGTGGTGGTGCTGCGCGAGGGCCGCGTCACCGCGCAGCTCACCCGGGCCGAGGCCACCGAGGAGTCCGTCATGTACGCCGCGATGGGCCGGCCGGTGACGGCACCGTGAGCAGCCTGGCCACCGCCCCGGCCGCTGCCCTGCAGGGTCTGCTGCGGGCCCGCGAGCTGGGCATCGTGCTCGCGCTCGCCGCGCTGGTCGCCTACACCGCGGCCGGCAATCCGCGCTTCCTGTCCGGGCAGAGCATCCGCGACATCCTGCTCAACACGGCCATCCTCGCCGTCATGGCGGCCGGTCAGGCGGTCGTGGTGATCACCCGCAACATCGACCTCTCGGTCGGCTCGGTGCTCGCCGTCAGCGCGTTCGGGGTGGCCACCCTGATGAGCGCGAACCCGTCGCTGCCGATCGTGGTGGCGCTGCTGGCCGGGCTGGCGGTGGGCGCGGCCTGCGGCCTGCTCAACGGCGTCCTGGTGCGGTACGGCCGGGTGCCCGCGCTGGTGGTCACGCTCGGCACGCTGTACATCTACCGCGGCGTCACCTACTCCTGGGCCGGCGGTCAGCAGGTCAACGCGGACGAGTTGCCGCCGCACTTCCTGCGCTTCGCGAACGACTCGATCCTCGGCGTACCGTGGCTGGTCCTGATCGCCGTGGTGGTGATCGGCGGGGTCTCGCTGATGATGCGCAACTACCGGCTCGGCCGCGAGATGTACGCGATGGGCTCCAGTCCCCAGGCGGCGGAACTGGCCGGCATCCGGGTCGCCCGCAACACGATCGGCGCGTTCCTGCTCAGCGGCGCCCTGGCCGGCCTGGCCGGGGTGCTGTTCGCGGCCCGGTTCGGCACGGTCGACGCCGCGGCCGGCACCGGTTACGAACTCAACGTGGTGGCCGCCGTGGTGGTCGGCGGCGTGGCGGTCTTCGGCGGCAGCGGCACGGTGTGGGGTGCGGGCCTGGGCGCGCTGCTGCTCACCGTCATCGGCAGCGCGCTGGCCGTGCTGGACATCAACCAGTTCTGGCAGCAGGCCATCGTGGGCGCCCTGATCGTGCTGGCCATCGGCGCGGACCGCCTGGTCGCGGTGCGGATCGCCGGTTCGCTGCGGAAGCGGGACTCGCATGTCTGATCTGCGCAGGCGCGTCGCGAGCTGGGACGTCCTCGTCGTGCTGCTGACCGTGGTGGTGCTGGTGACCGCCGCCGGTGTGGTGGAGAACTTCGGCACCAGCCGCAACGCCACGTTCCTGGTGCTGGACCTGCTGCCGATCGCGCTGGTGGCGCTGCCGATGACGCTGATCATCGTGACCGGCGAGATCGATCTGTCGGTGGCCAGCACGCTGGGCCTGTGCAGTGCGGTGATGGGACTGCTCTGGAACAACGGCCTGAGCCTCGAGTCGATCATCGGAATCTGCGTGCTGCTCGGCGCGGTGCTGGGCGTGGTCAACGGTTTCCTGGTCACCGCGCTCGGCCTGCCGTCGCTGGCGGTCACCATCGGCACGCTGGCGCTGTATCGCGGGCTGGCGTTCGTGGTGCTGGGCGACGGCGCGGTGGCGGACTTCCCGCTCGCGTTCACCGGCTGGGTCACCGGCACGATCGGCGGCACGCCGATCCCCAACGTCGGCATCCCGCTGGTGGTCCTGGCCGTGCTCTTCGGCGTGGCGTTGCACGCCACCCCGTTCGGCCGATCGCTGTTCGCGATCGGCGCCAATGCCCAGGCCGCACACTTCTCCGGCATCCGCGTCGCCCGGACCACATTCTGGTTGTACGTCCTCAGCGGCGCGGTCGCCGGACTGGCCGGGGTGCTGTGGACGCTGCGCTACTCCAGCGCCCGGGCCGACAACGGCGCCGGACTGGAACTCGCGGTGGTGGCGGCCGTGCTGCTCGGCGGCGTCTCCATCTTCGGCGGCAAGGGCACGCTGCCCGGGGTCCTGGCCGGTGTGGTGCTGCTCGCCGCGCTGCAGAACGCCCTGCGCCTGGAGGACGTCTCCGGCCAGGCGCTGAACATCGTCACGGGTGTCCTGCTCGTGGCCTCCGTCCTGCTACCCAACATCGCCACCTCGATCCGCACCAGTTGGCAGCGGCGCAGGCTCCGCCGGGCCGCGGCGCAGTAGTCCCCTCTCTCCCCTGGAGTCCGCCATGGTTCGCACCTCCCGGAAAATTGTCACCGCGGGCATAGCCGCGCTGTTCGTCGCCGGCCTGACCGCCTGCGGCGGCACCACCAAGGACGACGCCGCCACCGGCGCCGGAAACCAGGCCGCCGCCAGCGCCGACCCGAACGCGAAGCTCAAGGAGGGCCTGAAGATCGCCTTCCTGCCGAAGCAGCTGAACAACCCGTACTCGGACGTGGAGACCAGTGGCGGCGAGACGGCCGTCAAGGAACTCAAGGGCGAGTACAAGAAGGTCGGCCCGAACGACGCCAGCGCCTCGTCGCAGGTCAGCTACATCAACACGCTGATCCAGCAGCAGCAGGACGTCATCGTGGTGGCGGCGAACGACCCGAACGCGGTCTGCCCGTCGCTGAACCAGGCCCGGCAGGCGAAGATCAAGGTGGTCACGTTCGACTCGGACGCCAGCCCCGGCTGCCGGGACGCCTTCATCAACCAGGCCACCACGCAGGGCATCGGCGAGAGCCTGGTGAAGATGGCCCGCGAGCAGGCCGGCGGCGCGGGCGAGATCGCGATCCTGTCGGCCACCCCGAACGCCACGAACCAGAACGCCTGGATCGAGGTGATGAAGACCGAGCTGGCCAAGCCGGAGAACAGCAAGCTGAAGCTGGTCAAGACCGCGTACGGCAACGACGACGACCAGAAGTCGTTCCAGGAGGCGCAGGGCCTGCTCCAGTCGTACCCGAATCTCAAGGTCATCGTCTCCCCCACCACCGTGGGCATCGCGGCGGCCAGCCGGTACGTCAGCTCCTCCAGCTACAAAGGCAAGGTGGCGATCACCGGGCTCGGCCTGCCGAACCAGATGCGCGAGTACGTCAAGGACGGCACCGTGAAGAAGTTCGCGCTGTGGAACCCGGCCGACATCGGGTACCTGGCCGCGTTCGCCGGCGCGGCGCTCTCCTCCGGCCAGATCAGCGGCGCCGAGGGCGAGAAGTTCACCGCCGGCAAGCTCGGCGAGTACACGGTCGGCAAGGCGGGCGAGATCGTGCTCGGCCCGCCGACCGAGTTCACCGCCGAGAACATCGACCAGTTCGACTTCTGAGGCAGAGCCGATGCGCTACTGCTTCCATCTCCAGGTCCGTCCCGACCGGATGGCGGAGTACGTGGAGCGGCACCAGGCCGTGTGGCCCGAGATGCAGGACGCACTCCGGGCCACCGGCTGGCGCAACTACTCGCTGTTCCTGCGCTCCGACGGGCTCCTGATCGGCTACCTGGAGGCGGACGACCTGGCCGCGTCGCAGGCGGCGATGGAGGCGATGGACGTCAACCGCCGCTGGCAGGCGGAGATGGCGCCGTTCTTCGTGGGCACCTCCCCGACCGAGGGTTTCCCCCTGCTGACCGAGGTGTTCCACCTGTCCGAGGACCCTTTGGAGAAGTCATGACCGACCTCGCCGCAGTGAAGCGCGCACTGACCGCTCAGCGCATCGAGACCCCGTCGTGGGCGTACGCCAACTCCGGGACCCGGTTCAAGGTCTTCGCCCAGCCCGGCGTGCCGCGCAACCCGCGGGAGAAGATCGCCGACGCCGCGATGGTGCACCGGCTCACCGGGGTGGCGCCGACCGTGGCGCTGCACATCCCGTGGGACGCGGTGGACGACTACGCCGAGCTGGCCGCGTACGCCCGGTCGCTCGGGGTGGGCCTGGGCGCGATCAACACCAACGTCTTCCAGGACGACGACTACAAGCTGGGCTCGGTCACCAATCCGGACCCGGGGATCCGCCGCAAGGCCACCGACCACCTGCTGCAGGCGGTGGACATCATGGACCAGACCGGGTCCACCGATCTCAAGCTCTGGTTCTCCGACGGCATCAACTACCCCGGCCAGGACGACCTGCGCCACCGGCAGGACCGGATGGCCGCGGCGCTCCGCGAGACGTACGACCGGCTCGGCGACGACCAGCGCATCCTGCTGGAGTACAAGCTGTTCGAACCGGCCTTCTACGCCACCGACATCCCGGACTGGGGCACGTCGTACGCGCACTGCCTGGAACTGGGCGAGAAGGCCACGGTGTGCATCGACACCGGTCACCACGCCCCGGGTACGAACATCGAGTTCATCGTGGCGTTCCTGCTGCGACAGCGGAAACTCGGCGCGTTCGACTTCAACAGCCGCTTCTACGCCGACGACGACCTGATGGCGGGCGCCGCGGACCCGTTCCAGCTGTTCCGGATCATGTACGAGATCGTCCGCGGCGGCGCGCTGGACCCGGCGTACGGGATCAATTTCATGCTGGACCAGTGCCACAACATCGAGGCGAAGATCCCGGCCATCATCCGCTCGGTGCTGAACATCCAGGAGGCGACCGCGAAGGCGCTGCTGGTCGACCGGGACGCGCTGGCCGCGGCGCAGGACGACGGCGATGTGCTGCAGGCGAACGCGGTGTTCATGGACGCGTACAACACCGACGTGCGCCCGTTGCTCGCCGAGGTGCGCGCGGACGCCGGCCTGGACCCGGACCCGGTCGGTGCGTACCGGCGCAGTGGCTACCAGGAGAAGATCGTCGCCGAGCGGGTCGGCGGCGAGCAGGCGGGCTGGGGGGCGTAGGGCGGCGGGGAGCCGCCGCCGAGGGGGCAGCGGCTCCCGCCGTCAGGCCACCGGGTCCGGCGGGGGCGCGGCTCCGGTCATGATCGCCACCGCGTCCGACATGGAGTGTGACGTCGGCGTGATCACCGTGGCCCGCCGGCCGAGCCGCTGGATGTGGATGCGGTCGGCCACCTCGAACACGTGCGGCATGTTGTGGCTGATCAGAATGACCGGCAGCCCGCGATTGCGGACGTCGCGGATCAGCTGCAGCACCCGGTTGCCCTCCTTGACGCCGAGCGCCGCGGTGGGCTCGTCGAGGATGACCACCTTGCTGCCGAACGCGGCCGACCGGGCCACCGCCACGGCCTGCCGCTGGCCGCCGGAGAGCGACTCCACCGCCTGGCCGATGTTCTGCAGCGTGGCCACGCCCAGCTCGCTCATGTGCCGCTTCGCCTCGGACCGCATGTGGCCGCGGTCCAGCATCCGGAACACCGAACCCAGCACGCCCTTCTTGCGCTCCTCCCGGCCGAGGAACAGGTTGTCCGCGATGTCCAGGCCGGGCGCCACGGCGAGGGTCTGGTACACGGTCTCGATGCCGGCCGCGCGGGCGTCCATCGGATTGCGGAAGTGCACCCGCTCGCCGTCCAGGTAGATCTCGCCGCGGTCCGGGATCAGCGCCCCGGACAACGCCTTGATCAGGCTCGACTTGCCGGCCCCGTTGTCGCCGATGACCGCCAGGATCTCACCCGGGTACAGCTCCAGGTCGCTGTTCTCGATCGCGGTCACCCGGCCGTACCGCTTGGTGATCCCGCGGGCCGCCAACACCGGAGTGGTGGTCACGGTCATGACTTGACCTTCCTGATCCACTGGTCGAGAGACACCGCCACCAGAACCAGCAGGCCGATGGCGAAGCCCTGCCACACCACCTCGACGCCGGCCAGCTGCAGGCCGTTGCGGAAGACGCCGACGATCAGCGCGCCGATCAGGGTGCCGAGCACGCCGCCCCGCCCGCCGAACAGGCTGGTGCCGCCGAGCACGACGGCGGTGATCGAGTCCAGGTTGTACTCCAGACCCACGTTCGGGCTGGCCGAGGCGAGCCGTCCGATCAGGATCCAGGCGCCGATCGCGTAGAGCAGACCCGCCACGGTGTACACCGAGAACAGCACCCGGTCGGTCCGGATCCCGGCGAGGCGGGCGGCCTCGATGTCGTCGCCGGTGGCGTACACGTGCTTGCCCCAGGCGGTCCGCCCGAGCGCGTAGAAGAAGAACGCGAACAGCGCCAACATGATGATCGATCCGTACGTGAGCCGGAACGTCCCGATCGGGATCGTGGTCCCGGTCCACGTCATGATCGACGGCATGTCCGAGCCGCGCGTCGTCTCGCTCCCGGAGACCACCGAGTTCAGCGAGAAGAAGATGGTCAGTGTGCCGAGCGTGACGATGAACGGTGGCAGATTCAGCCGGGTGACCAGGACGCCGTTCAGCGCGCCCATCGCCGTGCCACAGGCGAAACCGAGCAGAAGCGCGAGTACGCCGGGCAGGCCGGCCCGGGTGCAGAACGTGGCCATCAGGATCGAGGAGAACACCGCGATCGCGCCGACCGACAGGTCGATGCCGGCGGTCAGGATGATCAGCGTCTGGCCCAGCGCCAGTACCGCGATGACGGTGACCTGGGCGAGCACCAGTGAGAGGTTGGCGGCGGAGAAGAAGCGGGAGTTGAACAGCGAGAAGGCGACGATCGCGGCGAGCAGGACGGCGAGCGGGCCGAGCACGGGGTTGCCGTGCAGCACGTGCTGAATCCGCAGACCGAGCGAGTCGTGGCGGGCGACCTCGAAGTCCGCTCCGGGCCCGGGTTCCGTGGTGGCGGTCGACATGGTCAGCCCCAGCAATTCTGCTTGCCCCAGGCGGCGTCCTTCGCCTGGACGCCGGCCTGCGGCTGATCGGTGATCAGCGTGACGCCGGTGTCGGTGAAGGTCTTGCCGGCCGAGGCCTGCGGCTTGGTGCCGTCCTTGGCGTACGCGGCGAGCGCGGCTACCCCGTCCTCCGCCATCTTCAGCGGGAACTGCATAGAGGTGGCGCCGATGACACCGTTGGCAACGTTGTCCACACCGGGGCAGCCGCCGTCGATCGAGACGATGGTGACGGCCTTGTCCTTGCCGGCGGCCTTCAGCGCCTGGTAGGCGCCGGCCGCAGCCGGCTCGTTGATGGTGTAGACCAGGTTGATCGACGGGTCCTTCTGCAGCAGGTTCTCCATCGCGGTACGCCCGCCGTCCTCGGCGCCGTCCGTGACGTCGTGCCCGACGATCCGCGGGTCGCTCTCGTCCCCGATCCGGTTGGGGTCGCCGACCGGGATCCCGAAGCCCTCCAGGAAGCCCTGGTCGCGCTGGACGTCCACGGAGACCTGGTTGGGGTTGAGGTCCAGCATCGCGATCTTCGCCGCGGTGCCCTCCTTCGCGAACTTCGCCTTCGCCCACTGGCCGATCAGCCTGCCGGCCTGGAAGTTGTCGGTGGCGAACGTGGCGTCCACCGCGTTCGCCGGGTCGGTCGGCGTGTCCAGCGCGATGACCAGCATGCCGGCCTGCTTGGCCTGGTCGATCGACGGGACGATGGCCTTGGAGTCGCTCGGCGTGATCAGGAATCCCTTGGCACCGGCGGAGATCAGGTTCTCGATCGCCTGCACCTGCGCCTCGTTGTCGCCGTCCTGCTTGCCGGCGAACGTCTGCAGCTGAACGCCCTGCGCGGAGGCCGCCTTCTGCGCGCCCTCCTTCATCTTGACGAAGAACGGGTTGGTGTCGGTCTTGGTGATCAGTCCGACGATCGGCTGGTCACCCGATCCGGAATCGTCACCGCAGCCGGCGGTGCCGAGGGCAAGGACGGCGGCACAGCCGGCCGCCACGACGGGCGTCCACCGGCGACGGGACATGACGAAATCACGCACGTCTCCTCCATATCGATTTAGCACATCGGTGAGACAACGTTGTCTTGCAGTAGACGACTCCGGGCATCGACTGTCAACAATGAGTTTCCGAGTCGTTGCGTACGGTGATCAACTATGGACATAGCTGACTCACCGGACCGGGCAGGCGGCGACAACGTTGTCCCGTACCGCCCGGCGCGGCGGTCGGTCACAATGTCTGACCAGGACGGGGAGGTGCGGTGCGACAGCCGGACGACCGGGCCGTGCGGCCGACCATGAACGACGTGGCCCGGACCGCCGGCGTGAGCCTCAAGACCGTGTCGCGCGTGATCAACGGTGAGCCGACCGTCGCGCCGCACCTGGCCGAGCGGGTCCGGGCCGCGGTGGACGCGCTGCGCTACCGGCCGAACCTGGGCGCGAGCATGCTGCGGCGCAACGACCGGCGTACCCGGACCATCGGGGTACTGCTCGAGGACGTGGGCAATCCGTTCTCCGCCGCCCTGCATCGCGCCGTCGAGGACGAGGCACTCGCCCGCGGCGTGCACGTGCTGATCGGTAGCGTCGACGAGAACCCGCAACGCGAACGGGACCTCGCCCGGGCCTTCGCCGAACGGCACGCCGACGGCCTGATCGTCGCGCCGGCCGGCGACGACCAGAGCTACCTGGCGTCCGAGCTGCCGGCCGGCACCCCGGTGGTGTTCGTCGACCGGCAGGGCACCGGCTTCGCCGGCGACTCGGTGCTGGCCACGAACGTCGTCGGTGCCACCGAGGCGGTACGCCACCTGATCGCACACGGGCACCGGCGCATCGCGTTCCTCGGCGACCACGCCCGGATCGCCACCGCCCGCAGCCGGTACCGCGGCTACCTGGACGCCCTCGGCGAGGCGGGCCTGGAGCCACCGGCCAAGCCCGAACTGCACCACTGGTCCACCGCGGAGAGCGCCACCCTGACGCTGTTCGGCCGGGACCACCCGCCGACCGCTCTGTTCACCGCGCAGAACCTGGTCACCATCGGCGCGGTCCGGGCCCTCCGCCGGCTGCGGCTGCACCGCGACGTGGCACTGGTCGGCTTCGACGACTTCCCGCTGGCCGACCTGGTCGAGCCGGCCGTCACGGTGGTGGCCCAGGACCCCGCCGCGATGGGCCGGACCGCCGCCCGGGCCCTGTTCGAACGCATCGACGGCGACCGGCAGCCGCCCCGCGAATTCTGGATCCCCACCGCGCTGATCCGCCGCGGCTCCGGTGAACTGCCACCCCACCCGGTCCGGGCCCGCGCCACGCTGTGATTCCATCGGGGGCGTGCGCCTGCTGCTGATGTCCGACACCCACGTGCCGAAACGCGCCCGGGACCTACCCGCCCCGCTGTGGGCCGCGGTGGACGCCGCGGACGTGGTGATCCACGCCGGCGACTGGGTCGACGTGCCGCTGCTGGACGCGCTGTCCGCACGGGCCGCGCACCTGGTCGCCGTCTACGGCAACAACGACGGCCCGGAGCTGCGGGCCCGCCTCCCGGAGATCGCCCGGGTGACACTGGACGGCGTGCAAATCGCCGTGGTGCACGAGACCGGCCCGTCGACGGGCCGGGACGCCCGCTGCGCGGCCCGGTTCCCGGACACCGACGTGCTGGTGTTCGGCCACTCCCACATCCCCTGGGACAGCGTCGCGCCGACCGGGCTGCGGCTGCTCAATCCGGGCTCACCCACCGACCGCCGGCGCCAGCCGCACGCCACCTACCAGACCGCCACGATCATCGGCGGCACCCTGCAGGACGTGCAACTGCACAACCTGTGACCGGTTTCCCGCCGGCCTTAAGAGTCGATCGCTGCGAGAATGTCCGCCGGGGTGAACGTCCGGACGTCGGGATGGCCGGCGAGTTCGTCGCCGGCACCATGGGACCAGAACGCGAAGCTGAGCCCCGCTCCGCCCGGGGCCGACAGGTGAGCGGCCCGGCGCTGTAGATCACGCAGGTCACGCCGGATCAACGGCTTGGCCTGCCAGCGGCATTCACCGACGAGAACCGGATGATCGCCGCTGATGCCCAGTACGTCGATCTCCGCCGTCTCGTTCTTCCACCATCGTCCGATCACCGTGTCGTCCGGCAATTCGCCCGCCGCTACCAGCCGCTGGGCGTGGTCCCGGGCCACCGCCTCGAACACCCGCGCGACGTGTGTCTGCCAGCGACCCGCCGTTCGTCTCTGCACGGCGGCGCCCTGGCCGCCCTCGATCAGATCGGCGTCGTCACGCAGGACGGCGAACCAGTACGCGAGATAGTCGTCGGCGATCTCGTACGTGGGATCAGCGGAACCCCCTGAACCGAGCGAGCGGACCGTACGTACAAAGCCCGCCCGCCGAAGACGGTCGAGGGTGTAGTCGATGCGCTGCTGCGCCCGGCCCGCGATCCGAGACCGCCGCCGGGCCCCGCCGGCCATGGCGGTGAGTACGCGTTCGTAGCCACCACGCCAGTCGAGGTCCTCGGAAAGGATGTCCGGCGCGTCGCGCAGGAGCACACCGCCGGGAGTGAAGGCCAGCTCGTGCAGGTTGTCCTCGACCGATCCGCCCGCCGACCAGCGGTTGAGGTGCAACGGGTAGCCCCCGCAGGCCGCATACGCCTCGATGAAGTCCGCGGGCGACAGATCGGGCTGGAACGCTCTTGCGTCGATCAGCGGGAACGGATCCATCCGGCGCTCCACGCCGGCCCGGCGATGGAGACCACCCTGGGGACCGAGCATCTGCTCCATCACGGTGACCGCCGACCCGGAGAGCACCAGCAGGAGGCGCTGGTCGCGGATGTGGTTCTCCCACACTGCCGACACCGTGTCGGCGAAGTCGGCGGGCCCACCGGTCAGACGGGGCGCCTCGTCCAGCACGACAAGTAGCGGCTCGGTCCGGGCCAGCCCCGCCACGAACCGCAGTGCCGCCTCCCACGTGGCGAACGTCGCGGGAGCGAGGTCGGCAACCTCCTCGCCGAGTTGTTCCCGCAACGACTCCGCGAAGCGGCGCAGTTGCCGGTCGTCGTTGTCCTGGCGGGTAGCCGTGAAGTACACGGCTCGCTTTCCAGCCGCGAAATGACTCAGCAGGAACGTCTTGCCGACGCGCCGGCGTCCCCAGACCACCGCCAGCTCGGGCTGGCCGGTCTCCACGCGGGCCCATGCGGCGGCCAGCTCCGCCTGCTCCGCGCTACGACCGATGAGTGACACATACTCAGCGTAGTACAAACTGTTTGTGGTACAAGCTGTTTGTACTATCGGCGGAGAAAGCGGCGGCCGGCGCCCTCGGGGTGCCGGCCGCCGGGGACTACGTCAGCCCAGGTCGACCTGGGGGTACAGGGGGAATTCCGCGAGCAGCTCGGTGGCCTGCTTGCTGACCCGGTCGGCGACCGCCGGGTCCAGGTCGAACTTGGCCTTCGAGGCGCCCGGCTTGGTCTGGGTGAGCACCGTGTGCATCAGCTCGGCGATCTGATCCATCTCGGCGGTGCCGAGGCCGCGGCTGGTCAGCGCCGGCGTGCCGATCCGGATGCCGGACGTGTACCAGGCACCGTTCGGGTCCTGCGGGATCGCGTTGCGGTTGGTGACCACGCCCGAGTCCAGCAGCGCCTGCTCGGCCTGCCGGCCGGTGAGGCCGTACTTGTCCACGTCGATCAGCACCAGGTGGTTGTCGGTGCCGCCGCTGACCAGGGTGGCGCCGCGCCTGGTCAGGCCCTCGGCGAGCGCCTGGGCGTTGTCGACGATGCGCTGGGCGTACCCGGCGAAGTCGGGCTGCCGGGCCTCCGCGAACGCGACCGCCTTCGCGGCCATGACGTGGGCCAGCGGGCCGCCCAGCACCATCGGGCAGCCGCGGTCCACCTGGTCGGACAGTTCCGGCTGGCAGAGGACGGCACCGCCGCGCGGGCCGCGCAGGCTCTTGTGCGTGGTGGTGGTGACGATGTGCGCGTGCGGCACCGGGTCGAAGTCCCCGGTGAACACCTTGCCCGCGACCAGACCGGCGAAGTGCGCCATGTCCACCATGAAGGTCGCGCCGACCTCGTCGGCGATCTCCCGCATGATGCGGAAGTTCACCTTGCGGGGGTACGCCGAGTAGCCGCCGACGATGACCAGCGGCCGGAACTCGCGCGCCGTCTCGCGCAACGCGGCGTAGTCGATCTGGCCGGTCGCCGGGTCGACGCCGTAGCTGCGCTGGTCGAACATCTTGCCGGAGATGTTCGGGCGGAAGCCGTGGGTGAGGTGGCCACCCGCGTCCAGCGACATGCCGAGCATGCGCTGGTTGCCGAACGCGGCACGCAGCTCCGCCCACTCCGCGTCGGTGAGGTCGTTGACGTTGCGCTTCTGCGCCTTGGCCAGCGCCGGCGCCTCCACCCGGTCGGCCAGGATCGCCCAGTACGCGACCAGGTTGGCGTCGATGCCGGAGTGCGGCTGCACGTACGCGTACGGCGCGCCGAACAGTTCCTTGGCGTGCTCGACCGCGATCGCCTCGACGGTGTCCACGTTCTGGCAGCCGGCGTAGAAGCGGCGCCCGATGGTGCCCTCGGCGTACTTGTCGCTGAGCCAGTTGCCCATGGCCAGCAGCACCGCCGGGGAGGCGTAGTTCTCGCTGGCGATCAGCTTGAGCGACTCGCGCTGGTCGTGCAGTTCCTTGGCGATCGCGTCGGCGATGCGCGGCTCGACGGCGCGGACCACGTCGAGAGCGGAGCGGAATGCGGTGGATTCGGCGTTCAGTGCAGACATCGGACCTCCCTATCACAGGTGAAGAGGCCCAGGCGCACGGCAGTCGGCCCCGGACGTGCTCCGGGAACGGGACCGCTCCCCGATGGTTGGCCCATCCGAACGCGCCAGTCACGGCCCGCCGACCAGCATACCGGCGGTCGCCCGACGGCGCGATCGAGCGACGCTGGTGTTCCACTGGAGCGCTCCAGTGGAACACCAGCGTCGCCTGGGCACCGCCCGTCCGGCGGCGAAAATTCGGCTGACCGGCCCCGCCTGGACCGATACGGTCGGGCAATGATCACGACGCACGCACTCCTCGCGACGGCGCTGACGCCCGCGCGAGGATCGTTGCACTCGATCCGGCTGCGCACCGGGCGTCCGGCCCTGGCCCGCGCCATGTAGGTTTCCGCAGCTCGCGCCCCAGGGCCCCGAAGTCCTCATCCGAGACGGACGGGCCGCGATGACGCCTGTCCGGGTTCGCCGCCGTCCGGCGGCAGACGGGACCTACGGCCATGGCGCCAGCATCCTCACCGCGGCGGGAGCACGCCCGCACCCGCCGCGCGTTCAGTCAGAACTTCCTCTCCGACCCCGCCGCCATCCGGCGCATCGCCGACGCCGCCGGCCTGCACCGCGCCGACCTGGTGTACGAGGTCGGCGCCGGCCGAGGCCGGCTCACCACGGAACTCATCCGGCGATCCGGACACGTCGTCGCGTACGAGGTGGATCCGCGGATGGCGGCCGCACTCCCCCGGCACGACCGGCTCACCGTGCGCGCCGAGGACTTCCTCGCGGCCGGCCCGCCACCGGAGCCGTTCACGGTGGTCGGCAACATCCCGTACGCGCTCACGTCCGCGGTCGTCGACTGGTGCCTGCGCGCTCGTACGCTGGACCGGGCCACGCTGGTCACCCAGCTGGAGTACGCCCGCAAACGCACCGGCGACTACGGCCGCTGGTCCCGGCTCACCGTGCGGACCTGGCCGGAGGTGTCGTGGCGACTCGCCGGGCGCCTCCCGCGCACCGCGTTCCGGCCGGTACCCCGGGTGGACGGGGGCATCCTGCAGCTGACCCGGCGCCCGGCGCCGCTGGTGCAGGCGGGACTGCTGCCGGCGTACCGTGCGCTGGTCGATCTCGGTTTCACCGGCCTGGGCGGCTCCCTGCACGCCACGCTCAGCCGCCGGTACGGCGGGCGGCGGGTGGCGGCGGCCTTCCGGGCGACCCGGCTCGGCACCGATCTGCCGGTCGGCGCGGTGTGGCCGGAGCAGTGGCTGACGCTGTTCCGCCTGCTCCGCTGACCTCTCAAGATCAACGCCAGTGGAACACCAACGTCGTTATCGACCCGCCATTCCGGCGTTGGTGTTCCAGTGGAGCGCTCCACTGGAACACCAACGCCGTCAGCCCAGCACCGCGCACTCGGTCAGTTCGGCGTCGCCGGCCTGCCAGCCGTCGACCACCACCGCGACGTACCGGGCGGACACCCGCACCGGGGCCGCCACCACCCGGCCCGGCTTCGGCAGCCGCGCCACCGGCGTGTACGTCAGGCCGTCCGTGGACCGTTCCAGCCGCACCGGCCGCCGCCGTCCGCCGGTCCAGGTCAGCCGGATCGCGGTGAGGTCACGCACCCGGCCCAGGTCCACCACCATCCGGCCGGCCGGGCCGGGCCGCCAGGAGGTACGGGCGTCGCCGTCCACCGCGCGGCCCGGTGACGTCATGCCCACCGGCAACGGCGACGTGGGGAACGTGGTGCGGCCGCGGGCGTGGTCCGACGTCGGCGTCACCGGCCGCCCGGCCGGCACGGTCAGCGCGCGGGACCGGCCGGCCGGCACGCGGATGCGCGCGGACCAGGGGCCGGACCGCAGGGTCACGGTGGCCGCGTAGTCGCCCGGCGCGGTGACCGTCACGTGGTGCGAGTCGGTCACCTGGAAGCGGGTGCCCACCGGCGCGAAGCCGTCCACGGTGAACCGGGGCGGCTCGACCCGGGCGGTGCCGGCCGGCTGGGACACGGTCCAGGTCATCCCGTCCCGTTGCACCACCTGGGTGCCGAGGTAGAGGCGCCGGCTGCCGGGCAGGGTGACGGTGGCACCGGCGAACCCCTCCGGCGTGAGGTTGAAGACGCTCAGGTAGCCGTCCGCGTCGCTGACCCGGAGCCCGTCCGGTGCGGTGGGTGCGCGCCGGGCGGCCGCCGCGGCCAGGTCGACCGTGCGGTCGGCGTACCCCTCGATGGTCGTGGGTCCGGCCGGGCCGGATGCGGCGATGACGCCGGTCGCGGTCACCGTGATCGGCCGTTCGGTGTCCCGGATCACCAGTCCGGCCCGGCCGTCGATGTCGACCCAGCCGCCGTGCAGCGCGAACGCCTGCGGCACGGTCACCGCGTCGGTCCAGATCACCGCGTCGGTGGAGGTCTGCACGACGTACCGGGTGCCGTACGCGGCCTCCCAGTGCAGCCGCACGCCGGACACCGTCACCGTGGAGCCGAGGTCGACGGCCAGCCAGCTGTCCGCCCGGCCGCGTTCCGTCCGGTCCACCGCCCAGCGGGTTTCCGGGTTTCCGTCGGTGGCGTTGTACGCCGGATACGTGACGTCGGACGAGGACGCCGTGGCGAGTGCGCCCTGGGCCAGGTCGGCGCCGTCGGCGTCGAGCACGCTGATCGTCCACATCGAATAGCCGTACTGGTTGGCCGCCTGGCGGCCGAGCATCCGCACGTAGCGGGCCTGCCGGGGCGGGAAGGCCAGTTCGTCGATCCCGCCGTCGCCGCCACCGCCGCCGCTGCCGCTCAGATGGAGGCGGCTGGCGTCGCTGGCGAACGTGCGTTCGCCGGTCAGGCCGGGTACGCCCGGCATGGCCAGGTTGAACAGCGTGAGCCCGCCCTCGTCCACGCCGAGGCCGCTGCTGGCGTAGACCACCGTGCCGGTCGGCAGCGTGGTGTAGCCGGCGTACTCCTCGCCGTAGGCCAGCACGGTCGCGGTCGCGTCGGCGCCGTCCCGTTCGGCCTGGTACGTAGTGGTCCAGGTGGCGGTCGGCGCGTGCACGCCGGCCGGCAGGAACGCCGCCGCCCGGGTGTCGACGAGCCAGTTGTCGTGCTGCGGCTGCCAGAGGAGACGTTCGAACCCGGACTTGGTGACGGCGGCGGCGAAGGCGTTCGGGGTCTGCTGCACGGTCAGCCCGACGGCCGGCCCGAAGTCGCGGGTGCCGGCCGCGCCGGCGAAGAACGCGGCCGGGGACACCGGCGGGGTGGGGGTGCCGCGGTGGCGGTGGAACAGGTACGCGATGGCGAGTTCGGCGCGGGCCTCCGGCTCGTACTTCTCCTCGCCGCTGAACTTGGTGAGCCGGTACGCGGGCGCGTGCCGCAGGTACGGCTCCAGCCGGGCGACCAGGTCGGCCTCGGCCCGGGCCGCGTCCGGGTCGCCCTGCACCTGGGCCAGGAAGGCGAGCGGCAGCACGTCCCGGCCGTACAGGTGGTAGCGGTCCGCGACCATCGGCATCACCGGTTCACCGGCGTCGCTGGCCAGCAGTTTCAGCGTGTCCCAGAGCTGGCGGCCGTTCGGCTGCCGGGTCAGCACCTCGGGCAGCGGCTTGCCGGCGGCCAGGAAGTGGATCGCCACCCGGCCCGCGGTACGCCACAGCTCGGCCTGGTAGTGCGGGTGTGCGGCGTCGTGGTTCTCCACGATGAACGTGTCGTGGATGTTGTGCGCCTTGCTGCGTTCCCGGATCGGCAGCCCGTCCACCCGCGCCGGGTTCGCCCGGTCCGCGGCGGGCAGCGCGCTGGCGTTGGTCATCCACTGCAGGAACCGTTCGCGCAGGACCCTGTCGTTGCCGGTGCCCCACGCCAGGCCGGGGGCGATCGCCTGGGCGTACACCCCCATCTCCTCGAGTTTGGTGTCGCCGGTGAACGCGCCGGCGAGCCCGTTCGGCGTCCAGCCCCCGCTCAGCGGGTCGTTGCCCACACCCAGACCGGCCGCGTACGCCGCCTGCCCGGTCGCGATGGCCTGGACGTGGTTCCGGGTGCCGTCCTCCAGGTCGGCCCAGAGGATCCGCGCGGCGAGGATGAAGTAGAGCTCGAACGTGGAGTCCCAGAACAGCTGCCGTCCCCACCCGGTGCCGCCGGCCAGCCGGTTGGTGGCGGCGTACCGCTTGATGGTGGCGAGCGTGCGGTCCCTCAGCACGGTGCGTGTCACGCCGGCGAGTTCCGCGTCGTAGTCCTCGACGGTGAGCAGAACCGCGTTGCCGAGCACCGCGGTGAACCGGAAGTCGGCGGCCCGGTACGCGCCGATGCCCGGGTCCCACTGCTGCTCCACCCAGCGGGTGTGCAGGTGGAGCAGCCGGTGGTAGGCGTCGGCGACCGGATCGGCGGCGGGCCGCGACCAGGGGAGCCGTCGGGTCGCCGCGCCGGCGGCGGGCGGACCGGCGGCGAGTGCCCCACCGAGCGCGCCGCCGAGCGCGAAGAACTGGCGGCGGGACAGCGGCACCATGAAACCTCCACGGTGAGGGGATAGCGAGCCGAAGGTGGGGAAGCTTAACTCCTGCCCCAATCGTCCATCTCGTACCGTCCGGTGTCAGGAGGTACGGCGGCGGCGCCGGAACGGATCGGTCAGCGCCACCGGCTGGTAGCCGCGGTCGGCCGGGTTCACCGTCGTACCGGGCGGCACGATCTCGTCGATCCGGTCCAGGATGTCGGTGCTCAATGTCACGTCCGCGGCACCGAGCTGGGATTCCAGGTGCGCCATCGTCCGCGGGCCGATGATCGGCGCGGTCACCGCGGGGTGCTGCAGGACGAACGCGATCGCCATGTGCACCAGGGAGATCCCGGCCTCGTCGGCGAGCTTGCCGAGCGCGTCGGCGGCGTCCAGCTTGCGCTGGTTGGCCGGGATGGACAGGTCGTAGCGGGCGGGGATGCGGTCGCGGCGGTTGGACCGCGGCGCCTCCTGGCCCCGGCGGTATCCGCCGCTGAGCCACCCGGCGGCCAGCGGGCTCCACGGGATCACGCCCATGCCGTACCGCTCGGCGACCGGCAGCACGTCGGCCTCGATGCCGCGGACCAGCATCGAGTACGGCGGCTGTTCGGTGGTGAACCGGCCGAGCCCGCGCCGTTCCGCGACCCAGTGCGCCTCGACGAGTTCGTGCGCCGGGTACGTGGAACAGCCGAACGCCCGGATCTTGCCCTGCCGCTGCAGGTCGGTGAGCGCGGACAGGGTCTCCTCGATGTCGGTCGCCGGGTCCGGCCGGTGCACCTGGTACAGGTCGATCCAGTCGGTGCCCAGGCGGCGCAGGCTCTCCTCCACCTCGCGCACGATCCAGCGCCGCGAGTTGCCCCGCCGGTTCGGGTCGCCGGTGGTGCCCGCCGGTGCGTCGACCGGCACGCCCATCTGCGCGTGCACCTTGGTGGCCAGGATCACGTCGTCGCGGCGGCCGCCGGCCAGCGCCTTGCCGACGATGATCTCGGATTCGCCCTGCGAGTACATGTCCGCGGTGTCGATGAAGTTGATGCCGGCGTCCAGCGCCCGGTGGATGATCGTGATCGACGTGTCGTGGTCCGGTTCTCCCCAGGCGCCGAACATCATCGCTCCCAGGCAGAGCGGGCTGACCTGCATTCCGGTACGTCCGAGGCTGCGATATTCCATGCCCCGAACCTATGCGCCCCGGTGCTCTTCGAACACATCCGGTACGCCGTCGGCGTTCAGGTCGACCGCCTCCTCGGCGCACAACCGGCGGTAGTGCCGGTTGCGGACCCGCAGCACCACGGCGGCGAGCAGCGCGGCGAGCAGCGAGCCGGCCAGCACGCCGATTTTCGCCTGGTCGTCGCGGGCGGTGCCGGCGCCGTACGCCAGCTCCCCGATGAGCAGCGACACGGTGAAGCCGATCCCGCCGAGCAACGCCAGCCCGAAGACGTCCCACCAGCTCAGCCCGTCGGCGAGCCGGGCCCGGGTGAACCGCTGCACCAGCCAGGTGGCCGCGGTGATGCCGATCGTCTTGCCGAGCACCAGCGCCAGCACGATGCCGACGGTGACGGAGGCGGTCAGGTCGCCGCCGGCCACGGTGACCCCGGCGGCGAAGAACGCGAACACCGGCACCGCCACCCCGGCCGACAGCGGCCGCCACCGGTGCTCGAAGTGTTCGGCCAGTCCCGGCCCTTCGCCCGCGGCCCGCCGTCGGACCGGGACGGCGAACGCCAGCAGCACGCCCGCCACCGTGGCGTGCACCCCGGAGGCGTGCACGAGCACCCAGGTCGCCCCCGCCAGCGGTAGCAGCAGCCACCAGGACCGCACCCGTCGTTGCACCAGCACGGCGAACACGGCCAGCGGCAGCAGCGCCGCGGCCAGCGGGAGCACCGCCAGGGAACTGGAGTAGAAGATCGCGATGATGGTGATCGCCAGCAGGTCGTCGACCACCGCGAGGGTGAGCAGGAACGTCCGCATGGCGCTGGGCAGATGGGTGCTGAGCACGCCCAGCACGGCCAGCGCGAACGCGATGTCGGTGGCGGTCGGCACGGCCCAGCCGCGCAGCGCGCCGGCCGTACCGGCGTTCACCGCCACGAACACCAGTGCCGGGACCACCATGCCGCCGACCGCGGCGGCCACCGGCAGCGCGGCCCGCCGCGGGTCCCGCAGGTCACCCGCGACGAACTCGCGCTTCAGCTCCAGGCCCGCGACGAAGAAGAAGATCGCCAGCAGGCCGTCGGCGGCCCAGGTGGCCAGCGTCAGGTCGAGATGCCAGGAGGCCGGCCCGATCTGGTACGCGGCCAGATCGCGGTAGGCCTGCCGCCACGGTGAGTTGGCCCACACCAGCGCGACCACCGCGGCGCCGAGCAGCAGTAGTCCGCCGGTGGTCTCGGTGCGGAGGACATCACCGATCCGGCGGACCTCGGTCCAGCTGCCGCGGCCGAACAGGGTGGTGTGCTTGGTGGCCAAGAAAAACCTCCGGAGGGGTCGCCGACGACGTCGCCGACCAGACTTCCCGGCACACCCTGGCTACAGCCTACTGGTCGCCGGACCCGGGTTCGGCCATCCGGCCGTGCATCTTCGCCTTGGCGCTGTCCGGCATGACCTTGGCGGCGGCGCCCTGCACCTTGGTCTTCACCGAGCCGGCGACGACCTTCTCCTTGTCCTTCATGAGTGCCTCGAAGCCCTGCTTGGCGACCACCGCGGGGTCGTCCTTCTTACCGGCGCCGACCCGGGTGTCGTCTATCTCGGCGCGGTGGAAGAAATTCGTGTCGGTGGGCCCGGGCATCAGCGAGGTGATCACCACGTCGGTGTCGGAGAGTTCCTCGCGCAGCGCCTCGGCGAAGGACTGCACGAACGACTTGGACGCGTTGTACACCGCCTGGTAGGTGCCGGGCATGGTGGACGCGATCGAGGACGTGAACAGCACCCGGCCGGCGTTGCGGGCCACCATGTCGGGCAGGACCCGCTTGGCCAGGTGCACGGTCGAGGTGACGTTGACGTCGATGACGTTCAGTTCCTCCCGCAGGTCGGTCTGGCGGGTGAAGTCGCCGCCGATGCCGCGCCCGGCGTTCAGCGCCAGCGCGTCCACCGGGCGGCCGGTGGCGAGCACGGCCGCGTAGACCTCTTCCACGCCGTCGTACGTGGCCAGGTCGGCGCGGACCGCCACCACCTGGTTCTGTCCGTCCCGCCGCAGGTCGGCCGCGGTCTCCTCGATGACCGCGTCCTCCGCGGTGACCAGCACGTCGAAGCCGTTCTGGACGAACTGCTTGGCGAGTTCGTACCCGATGCCACTGGACGCGCCGGTCACCACGGCAAACGGATTGCCAGTTGGTGTCGTCATGTCGTACCTCCTTGTCAGTGCCGACTGACTGCCCGCGAGCGACCGGTCTAATCCCGGAATATCCGGGCGCACGGCGGGCACACCTACGTCATGAGAGCTCTGACCTGGCAAGGCACGCAGAAGGTGTCCGTGGAGACGGTCCCGGACCCCAAGATCCAAGAGCCGACCGACGCGATCGTACGCATCACCTCGACCGCGATCTGCGGCTCCGACCTGCACCTTTACGACACGCTCGGGATGTTCCTCGACAAGGGGGACGTGCTGGGCCACGAGCCGATGGGCATCGTCGAGGAGGTGGGTCCCGAGGTGACCCACATCCGGCCCGGCGACCGGGTGGTCATCCCGTTCAACATCTCCTGCGGGTACTGCTTCATGTGCAGCCGCGGCTTCTTCGCCCAGTGCGAGACCACCCAGGTGAAGGAGCACCACAAGGGCGCTTCGCTGTTCGGCTACACCAAGCTGTACGGCCAGGTGCCCGGCGGCCAGGCCGAGTACCTGCGGGTCCCGCAGGCGCACTTCGGGCCGATCAAGGTGCCGGACGGCCATCCGGACGAGCGTTACCTGTTCCTCTCCGACGTGCTGACCACCTCGTGGCAGGCGGTGAAGTGGGCGGACGTGACGCCCGGCTGTACCACCTTCGTCACCGGCCTCGGCCCGATCGGCCAGATGAGCGCCCGGATCGCCCGGTACCTCGGCGCGGAGCGGGTGATCGCCACCGACAACGTGCCGGAGCGCGTCGAGATGGCCCGCCGGAACGGCATCGAGGTGCTGAACTTCGACGAGGTCGACGACGTGCCCGCGGCGGTGCTGGAGATGACGAACGGCCGCGGCGCGGACAACGTCATCGAGGCGGTCGGCATGGAGGCGCACGGCACGCCGTTCCAGGAGTTCGCCCAGCGAGCCGCCGGCCTGCTGCCGGACGCGGTCGCGCGCAAGGCGATCGACAAGGCCGGCGTGGACCGGCTGGCGGCACTGCGTACCGCGTTCGCCGCGGTCCGGCGGGCCGGCACGGTGTCCATCATCGGCGTGTACGGCGGGCAGGCGGACCCGATCCCGATGTTCGACCTGTTCGACAAGGGCGTCACGCTGCGGATGGGACAGGCGCACGTCAAGCAGCACGTCGACGAGATCATGCCGCTGCTGACCGGCGACGACGACCCGCTCGGCGTGGACGACCTGGTCACCCACCGGGTGCCGCTGGACGAGGCGCCGCACGCGTACGACATCTTCAAGAACAAGCAGGACGGGTGCATCAAGGTCGTCCTCAAGCCCTGACCCCACACTGGACGGATGACCTCCGACGACGGATCCACCAGGGAGCTCGCGGAGACCTATGCCGACGGTGGCTTCCTCGACGCCAAGTGGGACGTCATGCGACGGCACCGCACCAGCGCACAGAGCTTCGAGGACTGGTTGCTGGACCAGCTGCCGATCCGGCCCGGCCTGCGGGTTCTCGACGTGGGCGCGGGCTCCGGCCGATTCGCCCTGCCGCTGGCCCGGCGGCTGGGCGAAACCGGCCGGGTGGTGGCGCTGGACCTGCTGCCCGAGGTGATGGCGCCGATCCGGCGGTCCGGGCTACCCGTCGCGACGGTGGTCGGCGACGCCAACGAGCCGCCGGCGGATCTGGGCCGGTTCGACATCGTGCTGGCCGCGCACATGCTGTACCACCTGGACGACGTGGTCGCCGGGGCGCGCGCGCTGGCCGGGCTGCTACGCCCGGGCGGGCTCTTCGTGGCCACCACGAACGTCGGCGTCGGCATGCGGGAGATGTTCGAGCTCCACCTCGCCGCCATGCGCGAGCTTGGACTGCCCGCCGAGGACACCGCCGAGCCGGAGCGGTTCGGCGGTGACACCGGGCCCGCCCTGCTGCGCCAGGTCTTCCCGGAGGTGCGGCGCCGGGAGTACGACGGCGGGTTCGTCGCGCCGTCCGCCGACCCGGTGTTCGCCTACTACGCTGCCACCGAGTTGTACCGGCGGCCGATGCGCGACGACCGCATCCCGATGCCGACACGGCTGCGACTGGCCCCGACCTATGTGCATCTCGCCCAAGAGACGATCAACGATGGTGGCCCGTTGCACGTACACAAGGACATGGTCGCGTTCTTCTGCCGCGGCACCGACTCCGGGGAGTGACATGAGAATCGTCCGTACCGTGGCCGCAGTGCTTCTCGGGGTGGCCGTGGCCGTTCCGCTGGGCGCCGCACCGGCGTGGGCGCACAACTCGCTGACCAGCGCCCAGCCGGCCAAGAACGCGGTCCTCACCAGGGCGCCGAAGGAGATCCGGCTGACCTTCCTGCAGAAGCCGGACAGCGCGTCGATGTCCATCAAGGTGACCGACGCCGGCGGACAGCCGGTGGCGGTCGGCGCGCCCGAGGTGGACGGCATGGCGAGTGTGGCGTCGATCACCGGGCCCCTCCGCAACGGTGTCCACACCATCACCTATCGGGTGGTTTCCCGGGACGGCCATCCGGTCCAGGGGTCCTACCGGTTCACCCTGGACGACCCCGAGGCCGCCGAGAAGGAGCCGTCGGCCGCGCCGGCGGCGTCCACCGCCCCGGCCACGGCCACGCCGCTCGCGGTGGTGCCGGCAGCCGGTTCGTCGGACGATTCCCCCTGGTCAACCACGGTGGTCCTGGCCCTCCCGGTGATCACGCTGGCGATCGGTCTGATCATCTTCTGGCTCGCCCGGCGCGGCCGTCGTCATTGAGCGTGGTCGCTCGATTACATAAAGTGACTCATACTTTCGGCTAGTCAGGGCTGGCCCTCTCGGTTAGTGTCGTCATAACCGAACGGCCTAGCATGCGTGCATACCGGCAAGCGACAGAACGCCGGGATTCATGGAGCTGATAGCGACACCTGATCCACCCGGGCCCCCGCACCCCCAGGGGCCGGCTCTCCGGACAGGTACCAGGGAGGACCACAGCATGACCGTTACGACGCAGGCGACCACCGAGTCCACGACCGAGACGTCCGAGACCGTGCTCGTCCAGGCGCCCGCGGACAGCGCCGCGGACCTGCTCAACGCGATGGCAGCAATGCCCGTCGGGCACCCGTCCCGCGCCACACTGCGTGACCGGGCGATCGAGGCGTGGCTGCCGCTGGCCCGCCACCTCGCCCACCGTTACTCCGGCCGCGGCGAGCCCACCGACGACCTGGTCCAGACCGCCACCGTCGGACTCATCAAGGCCGTCGACAAGTTCGACCCCG
>NZ_JAIWNC010000068.1 GCF_020216025.1 Jidongwangia harbinensis
GCGCACCAACTCGACCGCATCCCGCCGAAACTCCTGCGTGTACTTCGACGGACGTCCCAACGGGGACACCCCTTCCTCTGGACTCAAGATCCAGTCTCAGGGTGTCCACACCTCCGGGGGAAGCCCATCCCGCTGTGCCGAGCCTTCATTGACGACGTGCGTCAGGCGGCGGAGCTGTTGTGTGGAGTTCAGGCGCGGTTCTCGCCGTAGCTCGACACGGGAGAAATACACAGCCGGTCGTTGTCCACAGCCCGCCTCCGCGCCTGGGCCCGAATGGGCAAGCTGGCGCAATGCGGATTCCGAAGCCGGCGGTCGGTGAATACGAGCGGTTGCACTTCATGCAGTGTGGCGTGCTGACGAGTGCGCAGGCGGTTGACCATCTCGGCCGGGGCGTCGTCCGGGGTCATGTCCGGCTGGGGCGCTGGCGTCAACTGTGCCGCGGCGTACTCCTGACCCACAACGGCCGGATGGAGCGCGACCAGCAACTGTGGGTGGCCGTGCTGACGGCCGGGCCAGGTGCACTACTCGCCGGCTCGACGGCCATGGTGGAAGGTGGCGTATCCGGTGTGCGAGACACCACCCTGCACGTGCTCATCCCTGCGCGGCGCAGCCGTACCGACCGGCTCCCGGTACTGCCGTCCGACATGCCGCCCGTTCGAGTGCACCGCAGCCGTGTGCTGCCCGACGACCATCGGCAGGCCGGGAGTCCGCCACGGACCACGATGCCCCGGGCGGTGATCGACGCGGCGGCGTGGGCGCGAGGCGCCGACCAGGCCCGGACGGTGATCGCCGCAGCCTGTCAACAGCGGCGTGTGACGGCCGCCCAGGTACTCGAGGCGCTGACGGTGACGCCGACGGTTCGGCGCCGGGCACTGATCCGGTCGACGCTCGCCGACATCGAGGGCGGAGCGGAGGCACTCTCCGAGATCGACTTTGTGGGACTCTGCCGGCGGCACCGGCTGCCCGCACCGAACCTGCAGGAGCGGCGCCGCGATGCCGACGGCCGGATCCGCTACCTGGACGTCTACTGGAAACCGTGGCGGCTGCTTGCCGAGATCGACGGCGCTCACCACATGGATCCTGAGCACTGGGCTGCGGACATGCTCCGGCAGAACGAGGTGTGGATCCGCGGTGACCGCATCCTCCGCTTTCCGGCGTGGCTGATTCGTGCCCGCCCGGAACGAGTCGCCGCCCAGCTCTCCGCGGCGTTCCGAGCCGCTGGATGGGAGGGGTGAGCTCGTGCGCCATCCGATCCTCCGGTCAGCGCGACAGGGCGGCGTCCACCGCTTCCTCCGGCGTGGTCGCGTCGAGGATGCCGGGAACCGGAGCGCCGTCCGTGTCGGTGACGCGCCAGCCGGCGAGGGACACCACGGGTACGCCGCCGCGCATGGCCAGCGCCACCTCGCTGAGCGTGCCCCAGGAGCCGCCTACCGTGATCACCGCGTCGGCGCTCTGCACGATGATCGCGTTACGTGCCTCGCCCATGCCGGTGATCACGGCGGCGGACAGGCCCGGCGCCGCGCCTTCGGCCGACCGGCCCGGCAGCACACCGATCACCGTGCCTCCCGCGGCGCGGGCGCCGGCAGCCGCCGCGGCCATCACGCCGCCGCCACCACCGCAGATCACCACGGCGCCGCGCCGGGCGAGCAGTTCGCCGACCCGCCGCGCGTCGGCCGCCACCCCGTCCGCACACGACGACGGCCCGCACACCGCAACCTGCACCGCCCGCCCACCAACCAGAACCGCCTCGGTCGGCCGCATCGGCTCTGCCTCGGTCGGCTGCGCCGGCTCTGCCTCGGTCGGCTGCGTCGGAGCGGGACCGGTCGGCTGCGCCGGTGCGGGACCGGGCGGCTGCGCCGGCACGGTCTCAGCCGAGCGTCGTGTGCGGGCGCAGATGGGTGATCAGCCAGTCGACCGTCTCCCGCAGGTACTCGGCGCGGGACGAGCGGTGCAGCAGTTCGTGTCCCTCGTCGGCGAACAGCAGGTACCGGTGTTCGACGCCCCGGTCCCGCAGCGCCTTCACCACCTGTTCCGCCTCGATCACCGGCACGTTGCTGTCGTTCTCGCCGTGCACCACCAGCAGCGGTGTGCGCAGCCGGTCGATGTGGGTCAGCGGGGACAGGTCGTGCAGCAGGTCGGCGTCGGTGGCCGGGTCGCCGTACTTGGAGACCGCGGCGGAGGCGATCCACGGCTCGGTGTGCTGGTAGAACGTGGCGAAGTTGGACATGCCGCAGACGTCGATGCCGACCGCGAACAGGTCGGGGTACGTGGTGAGCGCGGCCAGGGTGAGGTAGCCGCCGTACGACCGGCCCATGCAGCCGACCCGGGTGGTGTCGGCCAGGCCGGCGGAGACCAGGTACTTCACGCAGGACTCGACGTCGGCGACGGCGGCGTAGCGCAGCGGTCCGTTGTCGGCGTTGACGAAGGTGCGGCCGAAGCCGGAGGAGCCGCGGATGTTCGCGGCGAACACCGCGATGCCCCGGTCGACCAGGGACTGGAACAGCGGGCCGTGCCCGGGGCGTTCCTGCGCTTCCGGGCCGCCGTGGAACCACAGCACCGTGGGGTGCGGGCCGGGGCCGGCGGGCTCGAACCACCAGCCGCTGATCTCCAGGCCGTCGTGGGCGGCGAAGCGGTGCAGGACCGGGTGGACCGCGTCCGGGGCGGCCTCCTCGACCGACACCGGGTGCAGGCCGGACGTGTCGAAGGTCCAGGTGCCGTGCGGCCGGCCGGGACCTTCGGCGGTGAACGTCAGGGTGCTGCCGTCGGCGCTCCAGGCGAGTCCGCTGATCACCGTGGCGGGCAGCGGCACGGGCAGGTGGCCACCGGTGATCAGGTCGAGGACCACCAGTTCGGACATGCCGCCGCGGACGTTCCACAGCACCGCCGCGGTGCCGCCGGTCGGGGTCAGCGCGAAATCCTCCACCTCGTTGCTGTCGGAGGTGGCCAGCACGTCGACCGCGGACCCGGCGACCCGGATCAGGACCGGGAACTCGCCGGCGTCGCTGAGCGCGTACACGGTGCTGCCGTCGGGGCCGAAGACCGCGACCTCGCCGCTGGTGACGTACTCGTCGATCCCGGTCTGCAGATCGCGGACGGCGACGTGCCGGCTGCCGCGCGGGCCGTGCCGGAGCAGCGCGCGGCGGCCGTCGGGGCTGACGTCGAGCAGCGAGATCAGGTCGCCGGTGGTGATCACCGAGCGTTCGCCGGTGACCGCGTCGACGAGAACGGCGTCGGTCAGGTTCTCGGTGACCGCGAGCAACGGCCGGCCGGGCAGCCAGCGCACGTTGTCGGCGGTGTCGGCGCCGAAGCCGGCCACCTGGTGCAGCCCGGAGCCGTCCGGGCGGACCAGCCACACCTCGTGCCGGGGTGCGCCGCCGGGGGCGAGCAGGCAGGCGAGCCAGCCGCCCCCGGTGGACCACTGCACCTCCATGACCGGGTGAACGCCGGTGTCGACGAGGAACGTCAGGTCGCTGCCGACCGGACGCACCCACACCTTCGGCGTGCCGCTGCGGTCGGAGACGTACGCGGCGTGCCGGCCGTCCGGCGACAGTGCCGGCGACCAGCTCCCGGACACCTCCGAGGCGAGGTCACCCGTATCCGGATTCGTCCAGCCCATCGGCAGTACGGTGGCGTCGACACGGTTGAACTGGCCGGTCATACGGGTCCTCCTTCGCGTCTAGATCCCCTTGTCCTGCAGCCACATCTCGAGCAGGGCGAGCTGCCACAGCTGATTCGCGCCCAGGGTGGTCCGTGGAGTATTCGGGTCGGCGAGAAGCGCGTCAATGTACTCCGGGCGGAACAGTCCACGGGCCTGGGCGGCGGGTGCCTTCAGCGCGTCGCGTACCCGATCCAGCATCTCTCCTTCCAGGTGCCGGATGGCCGGGACCGGGAAGTAGCCCTTGGTGCGATCGATCACCTCGTCCGGCACCACCCCGCGGGCGGCGTCCTTGAGCACACCCTTGCCGCCCTGGGCGAGCTTCAGCTCGGGCGGGCAGGCCGCCGCCAGCTCCACCAGCTCGTGATCGAGGAACGGCACCCGCGCCTCCAGTCCCCAGGCCATGGTCATGTTGTCGACCCGTTTCACCGGATCGTCGACCAGCATGACCTGGGAGTCCAGGCGCAACGCCGCGTCCACGCTGGTGGTGGCGCCGGGCCGGGCGAAGCTCGCGGCCACGAACTCGCGGCTCACGTCCGCGTCGAGCAGCCATTCCGGGTTGAGCTGGCGGGCCAGGTCGGCGTGCGGACGGTCGAAGAATTCGCGGGCGTACGCGTCCACGGCCCGGTCGCGCGGCACGTCGGCGAGCGGCGGGTACCAGCTGTAGCCGGCCAGGATCTCGTCCGCGCCCTGGCCCGACTGCACCACCTTGACGTGCTGCGACACGTCCTCGCTGAGCAGGTTGAACGCCACGCAGTCGTGGCTGACCATGGGTTCGCTCATGGCCGACACGGTGCGGGCCACCGCGGGCAGGAAGCGTTCCCTGCCGATCCGGATCTGGTGGTGCGCGGTGTCGAACTGCTTGGCGATGATGTCGGAGTACGCGAACTCGTCGCCCTCCTCGCCGGCCGCCGCCTCGAAGCCGATGCTGAACGTGGTGAGCCCGCGCTGCCCCTGCTCGGCCAGCAACGCCACGATGAGGCTGGAGTCCAGGCCGCCGGAGAGCAGCACGCCGACCGGCACGTCGGCGACCATCCGGCGTTCCACCGCGGTCCGCAGGGCCTGCCCGACGGCGTGCGCCCACTCGTCGCGGGACATGTCCCGGGTCCGGGTGTGGTCGGCCTCCCAGTAGACCGTGTCCCGGGACGTGCCGTCCGGGCGGATCACCCGCACGGTGGCGGGTGGCAGCTTGCGGATGCCGGAGAGGATGGTCCGCGGGGCCGGCACCACCGAGTGGAACGTCATGTAGTGCTGCAGCGCGACCCGGTCGAGCGAGGTGTCCACGTCACCGGCGGCGAGCAGGGCCGGCAGCGTCGAGGCGAACCGCAGGCGGCCGGGGGACGACGCCAGGTACATCGGCTTGATGCCGAGCCGGTCCCGGGCCAGCATCACGGTGCCGGAGCCGTGCTCGACGATGGCGAACGCGAACATGCCGAGGAAGTGCTGGACGCAGTCGGCGCCCCAGCGGTGGTACGCCTTGAGGATCACCTCGGTGTCGGAGGTGGAGAAGAACCGGTAGCCGCTCTGTTCGAGGGTGGAGCGCAGCTGCCGGTAGTTGTAGATGCAGCCGTTGAAGACCAGGGTGAGGCCGAGTTCGTCGTCGGTCATCGGCTGGCCGCCCGCCTCGGACAGGTCGATGATCTTCAGGCGCCGGTGGCCGAGGGCGACCGGCCCGCGCTCCCAGAGGC
This sequence comes from Jidongwangia harbinensis, assembly GCF_020216025.1. Classification (GTDB taxonomy): domain Bacteria; phylum Actinomycetota; class Actinomycetes; order Mycobacteriales; family Micromonosporaceae; genus Actinoplanes; species Actinoplanes harbinensis. Next base: position 5,344 of record NZ_JAIWNC010000068.1, read on the forward strand.
CCTCGCCGTCCGGGCCGCGCGACTCGAGGCACGGCAGCATCCGGCGGACCGCGTCGCCGTCCGCCGCCTGGCCGTCGAACCTCAGTTCGCCGCCGATTCCACACATGTCCGAACCTCCTTGGGGGCGGTCGGGAGCACACCCAAGGGGGTCCAGGGTGTGCGTCCCGTGTTGCGGATCTGTATCCGGGTGGTAACGCTCTTAGCCGAGAAGCCACGTGTCCTTGGAACCGCCGCCGCGCGACGAATTGACGATCATGCTGCCGGCCGGCGCCACCCGGGTCAGGGCGGCCGGCGCGACCACCGACTCGCGGCCGGTGAAGATGAACGCCCGCAGGTCGACGTGGCGCGGCGCGAGCTGGTGGCCGTCGAACACCGGGTGGGTGGACAGGTCCACCACCTCCTGGGCGACCCAGCGGTGCGGCGCGGTCCGGATCTGCCGCCGGACCGCGTCCAGGTCGTCCGCGGTCGCGTGCGGTCCGATCACGATCCGGTCGCCGCCGTACCCGTCGACCGGTTTGCAGACCAGCTGGTCCAGCCGGTCGAGCACCTCGGCCCGCTGGTCGGGGATCCCGCAGAGGTACGTCGGCACGTCGGCGAGCAGCGGTTTCTCGCCGAGGTAGTACTCGATCAGCTTGGGCACGTAGGCGTACACGGCCTTGTCGTCACCGATCCCGTTGCCCAGCGCGTTCGCCAGCACCACGGTGTCGGCGTGCAGCGCGGCCACCAGGCTGGGCCCCAGCGGCATGCCGTCCGCGCCGGGGGAGTGCACCAGGCTGTCCTCACCCATCCGCAGGTAGATGACGTCCACCCGGTGCTTCTTGCCGTGCTGGATGCGGTGCACCACGCCGTCGTCCACGAGCAGCTCGGTGCTGCGGACCAGCGGGACGTCCATCTCCTCGGCCAGCATCCGGTGCTCGAACCACGCCGAGTCGTCCGGTCCCTGACTGAGCACCACCACGGCCGGGTCGTCACCGGCCGCGGGGCTGGCCGCGTCCAGCAGCGCCCGCTTCAGCAGCGCCGGCGTGTTCTCCACGCTCAGCAGGTTCTCCGGGAACGGCAGCTCGGGCAGCACCGCCTCGGTGAGCCGCCGGTTCTGCATGGCGTACCCGATGCCGCTGGGTACCCGCAGGTTGTCCTCCAGCACGCACCACCGGCCGGCGCCGTCGCGCACCAGGTCGACGCCGGCCACCTGGGCCCGCACTCCCGGCCGGGACACCAGGGCGCCGCTGGGCCGCAGCTCGGGAGAGCCGTCGATGACCCAGTCCGGGATCACCCCGTCCTTCACCACCAGCCGGTCGCCGTACACGTCGCCGACGAACGCGTCGAGCGCGCGGACCCGCTGCACCAGGCCGGTGCACAGCTGCTGCCAGTCGTCGGCCGGCACGATCCGGGGCACCAGATCGAACGGGAACAGCCGGGTGGCCGCCTCGCCCGCCACGCTGAACGTGATGCCGCGGGCCCGCTGCTCCTCGTCCCGGGCGTCCTCGCGGCGCCGCAGCCCGGCCGAACCCAGGGCGGACAGGACCTGGACGATCCCGGAGTACGCCGGTTCCACGTCGCCGCCCGGGAACGCCTCGTCACCGGGGGCCGCGTACGGGGTGAGCCCGGCCGGTACGGTCCGGCCCTCCGGCCCGATCCCGGTGGCGCCGCCGCGGGTGTCCGCCACCAGCAGGTCGACCACGTCGGAGATCCGTCCGCGGCGGGTCAGGGCGCGACGCTGCCGGGACGCCGAGCTGCCCCGGCTCAGCGCCTGCACGGACAGGTCGAACACCTGCTCCCAGTCGCCCAGCTCCTCCAGGTACGGTCGCAGGTCGCCGACCAGGCGCTCCACGGCCACCGCGGCGGGCACCGGCGCCGGGGAGTGCGGCAGGTCGAGCAGTTCGCCCTCGAGTCCGGAGCGGGCCGCCCGCCACATCGCCGCCCGGTGCAACGGCGGGCGGGTGCGCTCGATCGGGGCGCCGGCCCGGTGCTCGTCGCGGGCCCGCAGCACCAGACCCCGGAACAGCCCGGCGAGCAGCACCACGGTGTCGACGTCCGGGCAGGCGTCGGTGACGCGCAGCTCGACCGTGGGCAGGTGCGCGGACGGGCGGACGTCGAAGTAGACCATCTTGGGGTCGGTGATGGTGCCGGACGCGATCAGGTCGGCCACCAGCGCGTCGTGGTCGGCGGCGGAGGTCACCACGCCGCTGTCGCCGGCGGTGGGCCAGCGCATCCAGACCAGGGAACGGACGCTGGCGTACCCGGAGTCCTCCCCCATCCAGAACGGCGAGCTGGTGGAGAGCGCGAGCAGCACCGGCAAGGCCGGCGCCACCCGCTGGGCGACCGACACGGCCTCGTCGCGGTCGGCGATGCCGACGTGCACCTGCGCGCCGCAGATCAGCTGCTCACGCGCCAGAAGCTGATATTCGTCCAGCATCCGCCGGTAGCGCGAGGTGGGCGTCACCGGCAGCGTGTCAAGATCCACCAGGGGTACGGTGCCGGCCGCGACCAGTCCCAGCCCGAGCGACTCGGCGACCGCGATGGCCCGGCGGCGGAGCGCCACGATGCCGTCGCGCAGCCCGTCCAGCGTGGCCGAGACCGGGGTGTTCGTCTCCACCACGGAACGGTGCAGCTCCGCGGAGAAGTGGTCGTCGTCGAGCTGGTCGAGCACGTCCGGTGCGCGCGGCACCAGCTCCCGGGTCTTCAGGTCGACGACGTGCAGCTCCTCCTCGACGCCGAGAGTGAGGTCGGTGGCGTTGCCGGTGGTCTCCTTCCCCTCGTCCGCCGTTGCCTTCAGTGACTCCGTCATGAGACCGCCTATGTCGTCGTCCGTCGCGTGAAGCCCTACGGCGGAGCCTCGCCATTCCATGTGCCAGGCATGTGACGTGCCCATTTCGACTGGTCGCCGAACCTCGGGGCCTGGATGTCACACCCTTCGTCCATGATCGCACTGATTTCCGTACAGACCGTGATCGATATGTGAACCCAAAGCTATTCTTGCAGCTCATGGCGTTGTAGCCTCCCGTCCCATGACCGACGAACCCCGGCTTGCCCGCCGCGCGATGCTGACCCTGGCCGCGCTGGCCACGGTGCCCGCCGCGTGTTCCCGTCCGGCCCCGGCGCCCGCGCCGCCCGCGGCCCTGCCGGCGGCCGGACCGGTCGGCACCGGCCTGCCCGTCCCAGCATCCCCGTCCGCCGGGCCCTCCGTGGCGGCTTCTCCGTCCGCGTCCGCCTCGGCCACCCCGTCCGCCACCAGCGGCGCCCCGAAGCCGCGGCGCACCCCGACCGGCGGCCGCGGCGGCCCGGTACCGGCCACCGGGCAGGTGATGCTCGGTTCGTACCTCGATCTGGGTGGCCGGACGCTGCGCCAGAGCCTGGCCTTGCGCCGCGGTCAGCTGGGCCGCGACCAGCGCATCCTGCACCTGTTCCAGGCCTGGGCGGAACGGATGCCGACCGCGGTCCCGGAGGTCGGCAAGGGGCGGCTGATGATCTCCTGGCACGGCGTGAAGTACGCCGGCATCACCAACGGCTCGCAGGACGCGCGGATCGCGTCCGCGGCGCGCCGGCTCGCCGGCTACGGCAGGCCGACGCTGCTGCGCTGGGCCTGGGAGATGAACGGCGACTGGTTAGAGTGGGGCGGCGCCAACAACGGCCGGAACCCGTCGGCGTACGTCAAGGCGTACCGCCGGATCCACCGGATCTTCACCGACGAGGGCGCCGACAACGTGGCGTTCGTGTGGAGCCCGAACTGGAACTCCGGCCCGGACGCCGGGTGGAACCGGATGGAGCGCTACTACCCCGGCGACGAGTACGTCGACTGGGTGGGCGTGTCCGGCTACAACTTCTACCAGGAGTCACCGGCCACGCTGTTCCGGCACGTGGTCGGGGAGTACGGCAAACGCAAGCCGATCATCATCGCCGAGACCGCGGCGATCGAGCACGGCGGGCGCAGCAAGGCCGACTGGATCGGCAAACTGTCCGGGTACGTGCGGAAGACCCCGGCGATCGGTGCGGTGGTCTGGTTCGACACCGATGTGCAGCACGACAGCGAGCACAACTTCCGGTTCGACAGCACGGCGGCGTCGTTGGCGGCCTACCGGGAGATGGCGCGCAGCGCCCGCTTCTCCGGCTGACCGGAATCCGGCGCCGGCCGGTCACCGCAACGAGGCGAAGAACGCGCGCACGTCCGCGACGAACAGCTCCGGCTCCTCCAGCGCCGCGAAGTGCCCGCCGCGCCCCGCCACCTCGGTCCACCGCACAATCGTGTGTGCCTGCTCGGCGTACCGGCGGATGGCCACGTCGTGCGCCAGGACCAGCACCGCGGTCGGTACCGGCGTCCGGGCGGGTGCCGGTCCGAAGCCGGCGCCCTGGTGGTAGCCGACGTACGCGGCCGTGCCGGCGGTGCCGGTGAGCCAGTAGATCGTCGCGTTCGTCAGCAGCACGTCGCGGTCCAGGATGCGGTCCGGGTCGGTGGCGCGCGGGTACGTCCACTCCCGGAACTTGTCCATGATCCAGGCGAGCTGGCCGACCGGCGAGTCCACCAGCCCGTACGCCAGGGTCTGCGGCCGGGTGGACTGGATCGAGATGTAGCCGAACTCCTCGCGCAGGAACGCCTCGATCCGGCGTACCCGGTCGCGTTCCGCATCGGTCAGTGCGGCGAGTTCGGCGTCCGTCAGCGGCGGCTGCGCCATCGGGCCCGGGTCACCGTTCACGTGTACGCCGACCACCCGGTCCGGCGCCACCCGGCCGAGTTGCGGTGCCACCCCGGCGCCGATGTCGCCGCCCTGGGCGCCGTACCGGTGGTAGCCGAGCCGGCGCATCAGCTCCGCCCAGGTGCGCGCCACCCGGTCGGCGTCCCAGCCGGCGTCGGCGACCGGTCCGGAGAAGCCGAACCCGGGCAGCGACGGTACGACCAGGTGGAAGTCCGCGGACAGCGGTTCCAGCACGTCGAGGAACTCGGCGACCGAGCCGGGCCAGCCGTGGGTGAGGATCAGCGGCAGCGCGTCGGGGCGTGTCGAGCGTACGTGCAGGAAGTGGATCCTCTGCCCGTCGATCTCCGTGGTGAACTGCGGGAAGTGGTTGAGCCGGCGCTCCGCCGCCCGCCAGTCGTACCCTGTGCGCCAGTGGTCGACCAGGCCGCGCAGCCAGCCGACCGGTACGCCGGTGTCCCAGCCGTCGCCGGGCAGCGGGGGCGGCCAGTTCGTGGCGTCGAGGCGGCGACGCAGGTCGTCCAGCCGCTCCTGGGGGATGTCGATGCGGAACTCGTCGATGGTGGTCATCCGGCCACCCTAGGAACGCTTGCGGTCAGCTTCCGTCCGCAATTTTGCCCGCTTTCACGGCGGTTGGCCCCGTCGCCCGTGCGCGGCTGATCGTGTCGTGGCGCAGAGGCGCGCTGCGTGCCACAACTCAACACGCCGCCGTCGCCTGGGTGCGGCGTGGGGAGTTGTGGTGCGGTGGGTGCCCGGAATCCACACGCGCGGCGCCGCCGGAACTAGGCGTGGGGAGTTGTGGTGCGGTGGGTGCCCCGAATCCACACGCGCGGTGCCGCCGGATCTGGGCGTGGGGAGTTGCGGTGCGGTGGGTGCCCGGAATCCACACGCGCGGTGCCGCCGGAACTGGGCGTGGGGAGTTGCGGTGCGGTGGAACGCCACCGTCGTTATCCGACCCGGGTAACGACGCCGGTGTGCCACTGGAGCGCTCCAGTGGCACACCGGCGCGCGGCGTCACTCGCGGTTGATGGTGAACGTGGACGTGGTGTTCTCGATGTCGCGCCAGTTGTTGGACAGGCGCAGGTTGCGGAACGTCGCCGAACCGACCGCCGGCCCCTGGCCCCGCTCCGGCAACGGGTTCACCCAGATGCCGAAGCCGGACTTGGCGTCGAACTCGTCGCCGCTCTTCTGCGCCCCGGTGATCGACACGTTGGTGAAGATTGTGTCCTTGACCGGGTTCTCCGGGCGGCCCTGGTCGTCGTACTTGGTCTGGAACATGATGCCGGAGTAGGTCGGGTCGACGATGTCGACGTTGCTCACCCGGATGCCCTGGAACACCTTGGACGCCGAGAACACCCAGATCGCCGGGAACGTCTGCGCGCCCCAGAAGTGGCCGCCGGCGCGGACGATCGAGATGTTGTCGAAGACCGTGGGCGGGTCGGCGCCGAAGCCGTTCATCGGGTACCCGAAGTCCAGCGAGCTGATCGTGATGCCGGAGTAGACCAGCGTGTCCGCGATGTAGATGTTGCGGAAGGTGTTGGCGTAACCGCCGTACACCGCGATGCCGGCGGCCCGCCAGGTCAGCGTGCTGGTCAGGTTCTCGTACACGTTGTTGATCTCGTCGGCGCCGCCCGCGTCGATCGCCGAGAACAGCGCGAAGCTGTCGTCACCGGTGGCCCGGGCGTCGTTGTTGCTGACCAGGTTGTCGGTGCTGCCGTTGGTCATGTTGACGCCGTCGGCGAACGTGTTGCGGATGCGCGAGTTCTTGATCACCATGCGGTCGGTGTTCGCGCCCCAGTACAGGCAGACCGTGTGCTCGGCCCAGATGTTGTCGATCGTCATGTTGGCGACGTTGGCCAGGTCGAACACCTTGCCCGGTCCGTCCTGGCGGATGGTGTAGTTGCCGAAGAACGCGAAGTTCCGGAACGCCGACCCGTTCGCCGTCGCGTCGGCCCGGAACCCGGCGTCCGTCTCGGACTGGTTCTGCGGCGTGGAGAACCGGGTGTACCAGGGCCCGGCGCCGACCACCTGCAGCGCCTTGCCGTACACCTGGAACTTGTTCGACGTCTGGTAGTCGCCGGGCGGCAGATAGACGCCCACCTTGCTCGCGTCCATCCGGGCCGCGTCCAGCGCGGCCTGCACCGACTGCTGGTCGAAGCCGGCCGGCACCACGTACGTCGCCGGGTTCGGGTTGGCGATCGGTGCCACCTGCTCGGTGTTGACGAAGTCGACCGCGATCGGCCCGGTGTTCGCGGCGTCCTTCTGCAGCCGGATGGTGCTGCCGGCGGCGACCGTGCCGGCCAGCATGATGTTCGCCTCGTCGTAGATGTGCCGGGGCCCGGTGCCGGAGTTCTGCGGGCTCGACTCGCTGCCGTACAGCCAGGCGAACCGGGAGGTCAGCGGCAGCGTCCGGTTCAGTGTGCCGTTGACGTACACGTTGATCGAACTGTTCGTGCCGTCCGGTATGGAGAACCGGGCGACCAGCGTGTTGGTGCTGGCCTTGGTGGTCCACTGGACGTACGCGCCGGTCGAGTTCAGCGTGACGGCCCGGCGGCCGGACGCCTCCCCGGCCAGGTCGCCGACCTTGCGGTTGGGGCCGACCACCTGGGCGCCGCCGCCGGTCTGACCGTCCTCGGCCTCGTAGGAGTCGTACGGCATGTTGGCGCCCCGGCCCACGAAGAACGACCGCTCGCTGGTGTTGTTGGCCTGCTTCACCGGCAGTTCATTGCCGTCCGCCGCGATCGCCACCCGGACCGTGTACCGGCCGTTCGCCGCGGTCCAGGTGCCCAGGTTGAGCGCCGGCGAGGACGCGCCCGGGGCCAGTGCGCCGGTGTACGCGGCGGTCAGCGTGCGTACCGTGGCGCCGGTGTCGCTGAGCAGGGTGAGCGTGACGCCGTGCGAGCCGCCCGCGGTGGCCTGCGTGCCCTGGTTCTTCAGGGTCGCCGAGAACGTGACGGTGTTGCCGGCGGCCGGGTTGCTCGGCGACCAGGTGACCGCGGACGCGATCAGGTCGCTGCTGGCGACCGGCGCCACCACCAGGTCGGGCGCGTTGGTGTACTCGTTGTTGGCGTCGTTCTGTTCGATCACGGTGCCCGCCTCGTCGACCACGGCGCGCAACGGGTACGTACCCGCGTTGCGGGTGCCGATGGTCGTGCTGACCGTGGCGGTCGCGCCGGCCGCGAGCGCACCCACGTTCGCGGTGCCGGCCTTCGTCGTACCCAGGTAGAAGGCGACGGCGGAGGCGGGGCTGCCGGCGGTGCCGGCGTTGCGGACGGTGGCCGACAGGGTGATCGCGTCGGTCTCGACCGGTGCGGCCGGCGTGGCCGACAGGGACGTGACGGTGAGGTCCGGGTTCGCCGCCGGGGTGCCGATCACCTGGAACTCCGCGACCTGCCCGGCGGGCGCGCCGGTGTTCGCGGTGAAGTGCAGCCGGATGTCCGCGGCGGTGGCGGCGACCGGGACGGTCACCGTGTTGCCGGACGCGGGACTGAACGCGTACGTGGACGGGCCGGCCAGCGTGGCGAACGCGGACCCGCTCTGGTCCCGGCCGAGGACCGAGAACGTCTGGGTACGCGGACCCCAGGCGCTGTCCGGGTTCAGCTTCACCACCACCGACTGCAGCGTGGCGTTGGCGCCGAGCCGCACGGTCAGGTCGGCCGGGTGCCCGCCGCCCTCCCAGTAGGTGGCGGTGTTGTTGTCGTTGGCGTTGGCCGCGACGAACGTGAAGACCGTCGACGACGCCTCGATCGGCTTGCCGGCCGCGAGGTTCTCGCCGGAGCCGACCGGCGGATCGGGGTCGCCGCCGTCCGGGCCGTACACCTCCACTTCGGACAGCTGCGCGGCCGGCCAGCCGGTGTTGCCGGTGACGGTCAATCGCAGATGGCGGGTGGTGGCGGCGGGGAGGTCGACGGTGACGGTGTTGCCGGAGGACGGGTTGAAGGTGTATCCGGCGGCGGCCTTCAGCGTGGTGAACGCGGATCCGGTGGTGCTGCCCTGCACGGTCACCGTCTGGGTCCGGGTCTGCCAGTCCGCCGCCGGGGGCAGCTTCAGCACGACCCGGTCGACGTCGACCGCGGCGCCGAGGTCGACCTGCAGCCACTGCGGGAACGCGTTGTTGGTGCTCTCCCAGTAGGTGCCGGGGTTGCCGTCGCCGGCGTTGCCGGGCCGGTAGGTGTCGGTGTGGCTGCTGGCGGTGAACGGGCGACCGGCGGCGAGGTTCGGGTCGGCGGCCAGGGCCGATGCGGCGGTGGCGGGGGCGTGCAGGGCGGCGGCGGCGACGGCGATCGTCGCGAGCAGCCGTCTGAATCTGGACATGGTGGAGCGCACCTTCTTCCGTGGAGGTGTGTGCGGCCGGATCAGGAGGCGTGGACCTCGAACTCGGCGACCTGGCCGGCCGGCCAGCCGGTGTTGCCGGTGAACTGCAGCCGCAGGTGACGCTGCGACGTGGCGCCGAACGTGACGGTGGCGGTGTTCCCGGAGGCCGGATCGAACGTGTAGCCGGCGCTCGGCTTGACCGTGCCGAACGTGCTGCCGTCCGTGCTGCCCAGCACGGACAGCGTCTGGGTGCGGGTCTGCCACGCGGCGGCCGGCGGCAGCTTCAGCACCACCCGCGAGACGGACCGGCTCTCACCCAGATCGACGGTGAGCGACTGGGGGAACGCGCGGTTGGCGCTCTCCCAGTAGCTGTTCGCGTCGCCGTCGACCGCGTTGGCCGGCCGGTACACGTCGGTCTGGCTGGTCGCGGTGACCGGCCGGCCGGCCGCCAGGTTCGGAGTCGGTACGGGCGGGGTGGTGGTGGGCGGCGGCGTAGTCGGTGGCGTACCGCCGTCATGGTTCCACTGCGGCGCTGGCCACGGCCCGCAGTCCGGCGTGTCGGTGTACCAGCCGGTGTTGTTTCCGGTACGGGTGATCTGGAAGCCGGAGCCGACGCAGTTGTGGATCGGGTTGGACTGGGCGATGCCGCTGGCCCGGACGTTGTCGAAGGTGACCCGGCTGGGCGCCTGCACCTGCAGCGCGTACGTGCCGGCGCCCTGGATGGTGACGTTGCGGAGGTTGATGCCGGTGGTCTGTCCCTCGATCCAGTGCAGCGCAGCGTACGAGCTGTCCAGGATGTCGGTGTCGGTGATGTTGATCGTCGGGTTGTCCCACGGCCCGTTCAGCGCGGAGAACCAGATCGCCCCGACGCCGAAGTTCCAGTTGTAGTCGGAGTTGCCGGCCCGGATCAGGGTGTTGCGGGCGATCGTCCAGGTGCCGGAGACGCCGGTGGCGCCGTTCACCCCGGGATACCGGTTCGCCACGTGGATGCCGCCGCCGTTGGTCAGCGAGTCGGCCACCACGTTGTCGCTGATCGTGATGTCCCGCCCGCCGTAGCTGACCAGATGGTTGGCGAGCAGCGTGACGCCGATCGTGTTGTGGGTGAACGAGTTGTTCACGTTGGGCACGTCCTGGGCCCACATGGCCAGCGCGTCGTCGCCGGTGTTGCGGACGAACGTGTTGGTGACCGTGGAGTTGGTGACACCGGTGTGGAAGTTCACGCCGTCCGCGGTCTGGTCCAGGATCCGGCTGTTGCGGATGGTGAACCGGTCCATCGGCCCGTCCATCCAGGCGCCGACCTTGGTGTGCTGCATCCAGACGTTGTCGATGGTGGAGTTGGACATGGCCCCGCCGAACGCGTTGACCTGGTCGTCGTCGACCCGTTCGCGGATGTCGCCGATGATCGCGAGGTCGCGGACCACGACGTTCTGGGACGGCCCGCCCTCGTTGACGTACTTGCCGTAGAGGCCCACCGCCTGGTTGCGCTGGGTAGGGTGACGGCCGCCGAGGACCGTGTACCAGGGCCCGGCGCCCTGCACCGTGACCCGGTCCACGATCACGTGGCTCCACAGCGTGTACCGGCCCGGCGGCAGGTAGACGCCGCGGCCCTGGGTGCGGCCGGCGTCGACCGCGGCCTGCAGGCGTGCGGTGGAGTCGGTCGCCCCGGTGGCGTCGACGCCGAAGTCCTCCACCGCGTCCAGGAAACCGGCGGGCTTGGCGATCGGGTTGGCGACCAGTTCGAAGTCGGCCAGGTCGATGGTGAACGTGGGGGACTGTGCGGTGGAGGAGACCTGGATCCGGACCTTCGTGCCGGCCGGGTACGTGGCGCCGAACATGGTCCGGGCCTCGTCGTAGAAGTGGTGCGGGTTGGTGTCGCGCGGGTTGTTGTTGAACGGGTATCCGCCGTAGTACCAGCCGTACTTGGAGGTGACCGGGACGGCCCGGACCTCGCTGCCGACCCGGACGTCGAGGCTCGCGTCCCGGCCGGTGCCGTCCGGGGAGTCCGGGATGCTGTACCGGAACGTCACCGCGTTGGCCGGCCTGGTCAGCGTGAACTCGACGTACTCGCCGGCCGCGTCGAGCGTGACCGCCTCCCGGCCGGACGCCTCGGCGGGCAACTGGCCGTAGAACCGGGTCGGCCCGATCTTCGTACCGGTGTGCGGGGCTTCTTCGGCCTCGTGCTCGACGAACGGCACGGTGGCGCCGCGCCCGACGATGTCGAAGGGTGACAGACCGGCGGCGTCGGCGGGCGCCGCCGCGATCCAGAGGGTGGTGGCGATGAGCGCACCGCCGGCGAGGACGGCCAGCGGTTTTCTGTGGACGGCCATGGGGATCCCTTCTCAGGTGGCCTTCCCCCCGGGGGAGCTACTGTCCGCGTGCCGGTAGGCGCAGCCACACGGCGGTGTCCGGGGGGAGGCGGACGCCGTCGAGCGGACCACTGGCGAGCAGGCAGGAATCGTGGTCCGGCAGCGCCACGGCGGCGCCGGACATGTTGACCACGCAGGCGAAGTCCGGCCCACGGGTGTACGCCAGGACGCCGGGCGCCGCGTCGGCCCACGTCATCGCGCCGGCGTGCAGGCCGGGTTCGGCGCGCCGCATCCGGATCGCCGCCCGGTACAGCTCCAGCATCGAGCTGGGGTCGCCGGTCTGCGCCTGCACCGTGCGGTCCTTCCACTCGGCCGGCTGCGGTAGCCACGGTTCGGCGGTGGAGAACTCGAACGGCGGGGCGTCGCCGCTCCACGGCAGCGGCACCCGGCAGCCGTCCCGGGTGTGCCCGCGGCGGGCGTACATCGGGTCCTGGATCTGGTCCGCCGCGATGTTCTCGTTCTCCCAGAGGCCCAGTTCCTCGCCCTGGTAGACGTAGGCGGCGCCGGGCAGCGACAGCGACAGCAGCGCGGCCGCCCGGGCCCGCCGGGTGCCCTGTTCCAGGTCGACCGGGGTGCCGTCGAGGTTGTTGTCGAAGCTGAACGTGGTGTCCGCCCGGCCGTACCGGGTGACGTGCCGGGTGACGTCGTGGTTGGACAGCACCCAGGTGGGCGGCGCGCCGACCGCGGCGTGGGCGTCCAGGGTGCGGTCGATGCAGGCGCGCATCTTCCCGGCCTCCCAGGCGCAGCCGAGGAAGTCGAAGTTGAACGCCGCGTGCAGCTCGTCCGGGCGCAGGTAGTGGGCGAACCGTTCGGCGTCGGGCAGCCACACCTCGCCGATCAGCGCGCGGTCGCCGGGATAGGTGTCGCTGATCCGCCGCCACGCCCGGTACACCTCGTGCACCTCGTCGAGGTCGTGGAACGGATGCGGCCGTCCCTCGGTCACGGGCGGCAGGGTGGGGTCCTTGCAGAGCAGCGCGGCGGAGTCGATCCGGACGCCGTCGACGCCGCGGTCCAGCCAGAACCGCAGGATGTCCTCGAACTCGGCGCGCACCCCCGGGTGGCCCCAGTTCAGGTCGGGCTGTTCCGGGGTGAACAGGTGCAGATACCAGGCACCGTCGGCGGTCCGGGTCCAGGTGGTGCCGCCGAACTCGCCGACCCACGCGGTGGGCATCGTCTCGCCGGGCCGGAACCAGAACAGATCCCGCTCCGGCGCCCGCGGGTCGGCCAGTGCCTTCCGGAACCACGGGTGCGCACTGGAGACGTGGTTCGGGACGATGTCGACGATCATCCGGAGGCCGGCCGCGTGCGCCTCGGTGATCAGCGCCTCCGCCTCGGCCAGCGTGCCGAAGACCGGATCGATGTCCCGGAAGTCGGCGACGTCGTAGCCCGCGTCGGCCATCGGCGACGGGTACCAGGGGCTCATCCAGATGGCGTCCACGCCCAGGTCGGACAGGTGGCCGAGGCGCCGCCGGATGCCGGCGATGTCGCCGATGCCGTCGCCGTCGCCGTCCGCGAAGCTCCGCGGGTACACCTGGTAGATCACCGCGTCGCGCCACCACGGTTGGGATTCAGCCACGATCTCCTGCTTTCTGGGCATGCGGACGGAGCCCGGGACGGGCGGGGACGGGCAAAGGGCGGTCAGCCCTTCATGGCTCCGGCGGACAGGCCGCCGATGATGCTGCGCTGGAAGATCAGGAAAATCACGATCATCGGTACGCTGGCGATCACCAGCCCCGCCATGAAGTCGGTCGGCGGCACCTGACTGGTGTTGGCGAGCCGGCTCAGCGCGACGCTCAGCGTCTGCACCTCCGGGTCCTGCAGCACCAGCAGCGGCCAGAGGAAGTCCTTCCAGATCCCGATGATCGCGAAGATCGACACCACGCCGAGCACCGGCCGGGACAGCGGGAGCACCACCGACCGGAGGATCCGCAGCCGCCCGGCCCCGTCGATCGCGGCCGCGTCGAGCAGGTCGTTCGGGATCTGGTCGAAGAAGCGCTTGAGGACGTACACGTTGAACGCGTTCGCCGCGGCCGGCAGCCACAGCGCCCACGGGGTGTCGATCAGGTTCCAGCCGAAGATCGGCACGTCGGCCACCGTCAGGTACGCCGGGACCAGCAGCGCCGCCGCCGGCAACATGAGGCTGGCCAGCATCGCGGCCAGGACCACCCGGCCGAACACCGGCTTCAGCTTGGACAGCGCGTACGCGACCGCCACGTCCAGGATCAGCTGGATGAGCCAGCCGCCGAGCGCGTAGTAGACGGTGTTGAGGAAGAACCTGCCGATCCGCATCGACGTCCACGCGGTCGTGTAGTTCTCCGGGTGGAACGACTCCGGGACGATCGTCGGCACGTTCTGGGCGAACTCGACCGGCGTCTTCAGCGCGCTGGTGGCCATCCAGTACAGCGGATAGAGGAACGCGGCGGTGAACACCAGCATGGTGCCGGCGACCGCCACGACGTAGGCGGTCCGGTGCCGGTTCAGATCCACCGCGGAGACGAGGGTACGGACGCCGCCGGGGGTGCCGCGGCGGCGCGGGCGGCGGCCGGGCGGCGCGGCGGCCGCCTCGGTACGCGCCGGGGGTGGTGGTGCGGTCAGCGTCATTGCTTGCCTCCGTCAGTCCGCGGACCGGGTCAGGCGCAGGTACAGCGCGGAGAACGCGCCCAGCACCACGAAGAGCAGCACGCTCATCGCCGCGGCCAGGCCGAAGTCGTTGTTGACGGTGAACGCGTACCGGTAGATCAGCACCATCACGGTGACGGTGTCCGGACTGGACGTGCCGGTCAGCAGGAACGGTTCGACGAACACCTGCATGGTCGCGATGATCTGCAGCAGGAGCAGCACCAGCATGATGAAGCGCATCTGCGGGACGGTGACGTGCCGCAACCGTTGCCAGATGCCGGCGCCGTCCAGTTCCGCCGCCTCGTACAGGTCGCCCGGGATGCCCTGCAGCGCGGCCAGGTACATCAGCGTGGCGCCGCCCATGTTGGCCCAGGTGGAGACCAGGACCAGCGAGATCATCGCGGTGCTCGACGACTGGGTCCACTGCGAGGTGGGCAGGCCCACGCTGCTGAGGACCGTGTTGAACAGGCCGTTGCCGGGGTCGTAGAACGAACGCCAGAGCAGCACGCTGACCACCGGCGGCAGCATCACCGGCAGGTAGACCAGCACCCGGAAGAAACCGGTCAGGTGCCGGAACTCGTTGAGCAGCACGGCGATCACGAACGGCAGCGCGAAGCCGAACACCAGCGCCAGGCCGGTGAACAGCACGGTGTTCTTCCAGGCCGTCCAGAACAGCGGATCGTCGAAGACGGCCCGGTAGTTGTCCAGTCCGACCCAGTACGGCGGCACCACGAAGTTGTCCTGCTGGAAGCTCAGGATCACGCCCTTGGCGAGCGGGTACCAGGAGAACAGCGCGAAGCAGAACAGGCCGCCGGCCATGAACGCGTACGCCAGCAGGTTGTCGCCGATCCTCCGCCGCAGGCGGGCCGTGCGCGCCTCGCGCACCGCTACCGCCGGGATGACCGCCATCGGGGTGTTCCTCTCGGTCCGGGCCGGTCGCCGGCCGGTGGGCCGGCGACCGGGCCGCCTGCTACTTGACGTTCGCGAGGATCGAGTTGACCTGGGTCTCGGCGTCGGTGAGGAGCTTGTTCACGTCGGCGTTGCGGTCGGTGAGCACCTTCTGCATCGCCACGTCGAGCACGGCGTAGATCTGCTGCGCGTTCGGCGGCTCGAGCTTGACCGGGATCTTGCCCATGCCCGCCACGAACGGTGCGTAGTTCTGCTGCGGCACGTTGGCGTACTGCTTGTCGGCCGCGGCCTGCTTCTGGGCCGACGCTCCGGTGTAGATGGCCGGTTCCGGCAGGCCCACCGGCTGCTTGGTGCTGTCGGCCCACTGGTTCTCTTCGGCGATCTTGTCGGGTGAGGTGAACCAGAACGTCAGCCACTTGAGCCCGGCCACGATCTTCTCCCGGCTGAGACCGGCCTTGAACAGGTAGCCCTCGCCGCCGCCCAGCGTGCCCTGGCCGTCCGGGATCGGGCCCAGCCCGTACGTCTTGTAGTCGCCCTTGTACTGGTTGACGATCGTCGGGATGTTGTCGGCGGTCGCCACGTACATGCCGAGCTTGCCGGAACCCATCATCCGCAGCAGGTCGGCCCACTCGAGCAGCTGGCGCTGACCCATCGAGTCGTCCGTCCAGCGCATGTCCTTGAGCTGCTGCAGCACCTTGCGGCCCTGGTCGTTGTTGAACGCCGCCTTCCAGGTGCCGCCGGCGTTCGTGGCGACCTCGCCGCCGACCGAGTACAGCTCGGCGGTGAAGTGCCAGCCCCCGGTGTTGCTCTTGCTGTACTCGCCGTAGCCGACGTGGCCGTCGCCCAGATCGGCGATCTTCTTGGCCGCGGTGCGGACCTCGGCCCAGGTGGCCGGCGGCGCGTCCGGGTCCAGCCCGGCCCTGGTGAACAGCTCGCGGTTGTAGAGCAGGCCCATCGAATAGTTCTTGTACGGCAGCCCGTACGTCCCGCCCTTGTCGTCCTGGAACACCCGCAGCACCTCGGGCTTGATCTCCGCGGTCACCGGGAAATCCTTGAGGTACTTGCTGATGTCGCTGACCTGCCGCTTGGCGATCAGGCTGGCCGGGTCGGTGAAGTAGACGTAGAAGACGTCCTCCAGCTGACCGCCGGCGAGCTTGGCCGGGAAGGTCTGCGGGTCCATCTTGCCCTCGCGAGCCTCGATGTTGATGGTCGGGTTCGCCTTCTCGAACGCCGCGACGTTCGCCAGGAAGCGGTCGTGGTTCGCCTTCTCGGTGGCCGGCGGCAACCCGTTCACGATCAGCGTGACCGGGCCGCCCGCGGCCGGGGTGTCGTCGCCGTCGTCTCCGCAGGCGGCCGAGGAGAGCCCGAGGCCCGCGACCAGCAGCACTCCGAGGGCGCTGCGCAGCCTTCTTCTAAACATGGGGACGCCCTTCTCGAGCGGCTCGAGGTTATGTTTCGTGGCGATGACGATACAAAGACAAACTAGAGCGCGCAAGAAGTGAACTTGTTAGAGAAAAAAGTCGACGGATGTGGTGCCCGGCACACAGGAAGGGGCGGACCGCCCGGCCCGCCCCTTCGAGAACGATGAATGTGCTGGTCAGCCCGCCCGGACCGGAGCGGTCGAGCCGCGCACCACGAGTTCCGGCTCGAACAGCAGCTCGTCGGGGCGCACGCCGC
The DNA here is from genome assembly GCF_020216025.1 of Jidongwangia harbinensis. Lineage (GTDB taxonomy): Bacteria > Actinomycetota > Actinomycetes > Mycobacteriales > Micromonosporaceae > Actinoplanes > Actinoplanes harbinensis. Next base: position 21,917 of record NZ_JAIWNC010000068.1, read on the forward strand.
TGCCCTCGATCTGGTTCACCAGCAGGTCCACCGCCGCCTGGCCCATCATCTCGATGGGCTGCCGCACCGTGGTCAACGGCGGGTCGGTGCAGGTCATCAGCGCCGAGTCGTCGTAGCCCACCACCGAGACGTCCCGCGGGACGTCCCGGCCCAGCCGCCGCGCGGCCCGGATCGACCCGAGGGCCAGCACGTCGCTGGCGCAGATCAGGCCGGTCACCCCGCGCTCGATCAGCCGGGTCGCGGCCAGCCGCGCGCTCTCCATCGAGAAGCTGGTGCGCTCCACCAGCCACTCGTCGTCCGCCGTCCAGCCCGCGAACCGGGCCACCGCGGACAGCTTGCGCCGGGACGGCACGTGGTCCTCCGGCCCCAGCACCATGCCGATCCGCTCGTGCCCGAGCGAGCGCAGATGCCCGTACGCCTGCTCCACCGCGACCGCGTCGTCGGTGGAGATGTGCGGGAAGCCCAGCCCGTCCACGCCGGCGTTCACCATGACCACCGGCATCCGGCGGTCCAGCAGCTGGCGGTAGTGCCCGTGCTCCGCCTCGGCCAGCGCGTACGACCCGCCGGCGAAGACCACTCCGGACACCTGGTGGTCCAGCAGCATCTCGATGTAGTCGCGCTCCGGCACGCCGCCGATGGTGCGCGCGCACAACGCCGGCGTGAAACCGCGCTGGGCCAGCGACGCCGTCACCACCTCGGCCAGGGCCGGGAAGATCGGGTTCTGCAGCTCCGGCAGCACCAGGCCGACCAGCCGGCCGCGCTCACCGCGCAGCTTGGTGGGCCGCTCGTAGCCCAGCACGTCGAGCGCGGTCAGGACGGACGCCCGGGTGGACTCGGAGACGCCGCTCCGCCCGTTCAGCACCCGGCTGACGGTCGCCTCACTGACACCGGCTTTCTTGGCCACCTCGGCCAGACGCTTAGTCACGGCGTAATCCTACGTCAGCATCCTGCAAAACTTGAACCGCTGCTTGCGCTCGCTTGCAGTTTCCTGCGGCTGACCGTGAAACGGCACGCGGCACCACCACCGGGTGCGATGTTGATGCCGGGGAAAGGGGTGCGGGATGACCGATTACGTGGAGTACGGCGCCGACCAGGCCGACCAGCAGGAAGCCGCCCGGCGGCTGGCCGAGGTCAGCACGGACATGGCCACGGCGACGCGGCAGGCGGTCACCGCCGCGCAGACCGCGGTCGAAGTGATCCAGCGGCTGGAGACCAGCAGCACCGAGATCGGCAAGGTGGTGCAACTGATCGCCAGCATCGCCAGTCAGACCAACCTGCTGGCCCTGAACGCCACCATCGAGGCCGCCCGGGCCGGCGAGGCCGGGCGCGGGTTCGCCGTGGTGGCCAGCGAGGTCAAGGACCTGGCGAACGAGACCGCGGTCGCCACCAACGAGATCGGCGGTCAGGTCGGCGGCATCCGCGCCGACACCCAGAACGCGGTCGCCGCCATCGACGAGATGCGCACCCTGATCGAGGAACTGGACCGGTGCCAGCGGGTGATCTCCGAGGTCGTGACCGTGCAGCAGCGGGCCTGACCCGACCCCGGGGAGAGTCCCATGCCGGAAGCCTGGCGGCCCGGCGGCACCCCGACATTCCCCGGGCGGCGCAATCCGGCGTACGCCGGGGAGCGTAGTCGGCCAGAATGGCACCATGGCCCGACGCAGCACCCGCCGCCCCGCCGCCGTGGACACCGACCGTTGCCCGTGCGGACTCGGGACGGCGTACTCCGAATGTTGCGGCCCGGCCCACGCCGGCCGTGCGCCGGCGACGGCCGAGGCGCTGATGCGCTCGCGCTACAGCGCCTTCGTCCGGGACGACGCCGCCTACGTGCTGAATTCGTGGCACCCGGACACCCGCCCCGCCGACGTCGAGCCGGACCCGAATCTGCGCTGGGTCGGGCTGGACGTGCTGCGCTCGTCCGGCGGCGGCCTGTTCGACGCCGAGGGAACGGTCGAGTTCCGCGCCCACTACCGCGACCACGGCCGCCCAGGCGAAATGCACGAACAAAGCCGCTTCCTTCGCCACAACGGCACCTGGGTCTACTGGGGCCCCGTCCTCCCACCCCGCTAACTCCCGCCCGTCCGCCGATCTTGGAGTTGTGGTGGGGACGAAAGCCGCGTCTCACCCGGCAACTCGGGCACCACTACTCCAAGGTCGACGAGTGGGTGGCGGCCCACCGCGGCCTGCGCGGCACCGGGGACTGTGGCGAGCCCTGGACAGGGGGGATCACCGGCGCGCTGCGGCCGGTAGGCGGTTGTTGGCCGTAGATCTTGGAGCCTGAGCCGTGGATCTTGGAGCCTGAGGGCAGATCTTGGAGCCTGAGGGCAGATCTTGGAGCCTGAGGGCAGATCTTGGAGGGCGAGGCGATTCTTGGAGCGACATGGCCCCCAGGGCGAACTCAACTGGTGGTTGCAACACCGACTAGCTCAGCCATTTTTGCAGCTGGGTTGGCCCAGCCCAAGGTCATGCGGGGTCTTCCGTTGAGTTCGTCGGCGACGTGGTCGAGCCCGGCCTGGTC
>NZ_JAIWNC010000069.1 GCF_020216025.1 Jidongwangia harbinensis
GCTACGCTCGGCACGAGGTCTCCGGTGTGAAGTTCTAGCTTGGTCGCTGAACCAACTACCGGAGACCTCTTCAGTTATCGACCACCGCCACGCCGCAACATCGACGGTCCTACGAAACACGGCCTAGCGCTCCGGTACGCGCCGTCCAAGATCCCCTTGCCGCAGCGGCGCGCCCCCGGAGGCCGCCGTGGGAAGCACCGGCACCCACCTCACCACAGTTCCCCACACGCGGAATGCGCCCACCCACCGTGCGGACAGGCGACGCGCCCCACCCAGCCGTGTCGAGCAACGGCACCCACCGCACCTCAACTTCCCACACACCCGACGCCCACCCAGCCGTGTCGAGCAATGGCGCATACCGCACCGAGAATCCCCGCACGACGGATGCCCCCACCAACCGTGTGGAACAACGGCACCCACCGCACCCCAACTCCCCACACACACGAGCACCCGCCCCACCCACGCGGCAAGGCAGCACCCACCGCAACGCCACCACGAGCACCCGCCCTACCCGTGGAGATGATGGCACCCAGAACACCCAACCGGCAGCAGGCAAGTCATGCACGACTCGGACCACCCCAGCGCTCCGCACCCGACCGGAGCGCCGTCCCGAGGCCACCAAACCCGCGTTACTCAGGCTGTGCCGGCGACCCGACCGCACCACGCCGGCATCCGGGTACCGCAGGACATACCAACGCCCGCCGCGTGGGGGCGGCGGGCGTGACGAGCTCGCCGGGCGGGCGAACCGCCCGCCCGGCGATCCGGTGGAGGGGGAATCAGGACTGCGCGATCGCGGTCTGCTCGCGGGACGTGCTGTTCAGCACCTGTCCCTGGCCGGCGTTGATCGGGATGCGGCGCGGCTTCGCGGCCTCGGCGACCGGAATGGTCAGGGTGAGCACCCCGTCCTGCCAGGTCGCGGAGATGTTGTCCAGGTCGAGGCCGTCGCCGAGGGTCAGCCGCCTCTCGAAGACGCCGGTGGCGCGTTCCCGGCGTACCCATTGCACGTCGCTGTCGGTGCGCGGCGTGCGTTCCGCGCGGATGGTCAGCACCTTGCCGTCGACGTCCACCTGCACGGACCCGGGGTCGATGCCGGCCAGGTCGCAATGCAACACGAAGTGGTCACCGGATCGGTAGAGGTCCATCGGCATCGCCATGGTGGCGACGCCGCCGCCGGCGGCGGTACCGAGCATCTGACCGGCCAGGCGGTCGAACTCGCGGAAAGGGTCGAAAGTGAGCACCACGGATCCACCTCCTCGACATGACCTGCCGGTGTGTCCGGCAGGTTGTGGCGCACTCGTCTCGAGTCGCTCCGCGTCGACCGTGGTGGTTCATCACCGCGGTGAGCAGCAGCGACACTTCATTTTTTAGCACTCCCACCCGCCGACTGCCAAGGGCTTGCGGAAAAAACGAGCCGACAAAAAACCGGGCCCTGGACGGGGGGCCCGGCTTCTTGCGGTGCGGGAGCGGATCAGGTCAGGTCGAGGACGCCAGTTCGTCGGGGTTGGTCCGGGCCTTCTCGAGTCGCGGGTCGCCCTCGTCGGCGAAGTAGTCGTCGGACCGCGTGCCGTCCACGCCGTCCGGCGTCTTCGTCGCCCGCAGGACCAGCGTGACCAGCACCGCCACCAGCAGGTTGACGGCCACCGCGACGAAGCCCACGTAGATCGTCCGGGTGGTGTCGAACCCGAACTCGGAGAGCGGGAACGCCGAGCCGCCGAAGTGCTTGCGCCCGCTGGCCGCGTTGGGGATCTGGTACAGCATCCACATGCCCAGCGTCATGCCGGCCGCCCAGCCGGCGATCAGGCCGCCGCGGTGGAACCACCGGGTGAACAGGCCCAGCGCGACCGCCGGCGCGGTCTGCAGGATGATCACGCCGCCGATGAGCTGCAGGTCGATGGAGAACTGCGGGTCCAGGAAGATGATGCAGGCGACCGCGCCGACCTTGACCACCAGCGACACGATCTTGGAGACGTTCGCCTCCTGGGCGTGGGTGGCGTCCTTGCGCAGGTACTCCTTGTAGATGTTGCGGGTGAACAGGTTGGCCGCGGCGATCGACATGATGGCCGCCGGGACCAGCGCGCCGATGCCGATGGCGGCGAACGCGATGCCCGCGAACCAGGCCGGGAACTGCTGGTCGAACAGCAGCGGCACGACCGTGTTGCTGTCCACGGTGCCCTCTTTGGCGCCTGGCAGCGGCTTCACGCCGGCCGCGATCGCCATGTAGCCGAGCAGGGCGATCAGGCCGAGCAGGAACGAGTACGCCGGCAGCGCCGACATGTTCCGCTTGATCACGTTGCGGTTCTTGCTGGCCAGCACGCCGGTGATGCTGTGCGGGTAGAGGAACAGCGCGAGCGCCGAGCCGAGCGCCAGGGTGATGTACTGCAGCTGGTTGTTGGCGTTCAGCGTGATGCCGTCGTTGGGCGCCGGTGAGGCCGAGAACTTGGCGTCCGCGGCGTCGAAGATGTCGCCCCAGCCGCCCAGCTTGAACGGCAGGTAGATGACCGCCACCAGGATCACGATCCAGATCAGCGTGTCCTTGACGAACGCGATCAGCGCGGGCGCGCGCAACCCGGACTGATACGTGTACGCGGCCAGGATGGCGAACGCCACGATGATCGGCGCGTGCCGGGCCAGCACCCCTTCGCCGGTCACGCCCATGGTCTTGAGGACCGCTTCGATGCCGATCAGCTGCAGCGCGATGTACGGCATGGTCGCCACGATGCCGGTGATCGCCACCAGCAGTGCCAGCGTGGGCGAGCCGAACCGGGTGCGCACGAAGTCGGCCGGGGTGACGAACCCGTGCCGGTGCGACACCGACCAGAGCCGGATCAGCACCAGGAAGAACAACGGATAGATGATCACGGTGTACGGCACCGCGAAGAAGCCGGCCGCACCCGCGCTGAACAACAGCGCCGGAACCGCGACGAACGTGTACGCGGTGTACAGGTCGCCGCCGATCAGGAACCAGGTGATCCAGCCGCCGAAGCTGCGCCCGCCGAGTCCCCACTCGTCCAGGTGCAGCATGTCCTTCGGCGCGCGCCACCGGGCCGCCACGAAGCCCATGACGCTGACCAGCAGGAACAGGAACGTGAAGACGATGATCTCGGTGATGTGGTCGCCCATCGGATCACTTCTTCGTTCGGGCGTAGACCAGGCTCGTGGCGGCGACGCCGACGAGGATGAACGCGAACTGCAACCAGTAGAACGCCGGGAAGCCGAGCAGCCGCGGCGAGTCGAAATTGAACAAGGGAGTCAGCAGGGGCAGCACGATCGGCACCACAAGCAGCCAGTTCCACGGGCTGCGATCGCTTCGGGGCGCGGGCGCCGCCTCGGCTTCAGGTTCCGCCATTTCGCCGTACCTCCTCTTCGGAGCGCCACGGTCAGATCACCGTGAGGTTAACGAGTTCACGCGCCGAAAAGAGATCTTCCTGCGCCGAACGGGCCGGGTGGTGCGCCGAACGGCGCACCACCCGGTTAATGCGCGGGTCAGCCCCGCCCGGGTGTACAGAGGCCG
>NZ_JAIWNC010000070.1 GCF_020216025.1 Jidongwangia harbinensis
GTCCCCGCGCCAAAACGTCTGCGGCCGCCCCGCGGGGGGGGGGGGGGGGCCCCCCCGGGCCCACCACCCGGTAAAGGCGCTGGTCAGCCGCGCCGGGGTGTCCAGAGGCCGGCAGCGACGGTACGGGTCAGCGTGGCCGAGTCGTCGTCGCCGTCCAGCGACCACATCATCGCGCCGCCCAGACCCCGGGCCCGGATGTACGCCGTCTTCTGCAGGATCTGCGCCGGATCGTCGTACGTCCAGAACGTGGTCCCGTCGTACAGGTAGGTGTGCCCGGCCCGCCAGTCCCGGTGCACCGTGAAGCCCTGCGCCGGCAACGTCTTCAGCTTCTTCCAGTCCTCGGTGCCGGCCGCGAACGTGCCCGGCGCCGGCCCGGTCGCGGTGCCGAACAGCCCGCCGGTCACGCCGGTCCAGCCCTGGCCGTAGTACGGGATGCCGAGCACCAGTTCACGGCGCGGCGCACCGCGGTCGACCCAGGCGTCGATCGTGGAGTCGACGGAGAAGTCCGGGTCGTCCGGCGCGCCCGCCGGCACCCGCAACGCGGACTGCTGGTTGGCCCGGCCCTCCCAGGTGCCGTGGAAGTCGTACCCCTGCACCGTGGCGAAATCCAGGTACCGGAAGATCTCGCGTACCTCGAATCCGGCATCGATCTTGATCGGCGCGGCCGGCAGGAACGCGGTCAGCTGGTAGTGCCGGCCCTGCCGGTCCAGCTGGCGGCGGAACTCGGCGAGCAACGCGGTGAAGTTCTGCTTGTCCTCGGGCCGGATCACGTTGCCGGGATTGCCCTCCGAACCGGGCCACTCCCAGTCCAGGTCGACGCCGTCGAAGATGCCCGCCGCGACGCCCGGCGCCAGACCCGGCAGGTTGCCCTTGATCCACAGGTCCACGCAGGACCGGACCAGCTTGGCGCGGGACTGCGGGGTGGCCGCCGCGTCGGAGAACCACTTGGACAGCGTCCAGCCGCCGAGCGAGATCAGCACCTTCAGGCCGGGGTGCTTCCGCTTGAGTTCGGCGAGCTGGTTGAGGTTGCCGGACAACGGCTGGCCGGGCACGTCGGCGACGCCGTCGACGCTGGACGCGGCCGGGAACGCGGTACCCCAGTCGGCCAACGGGTCGGCCGAGGCGCAGACCCCGGCCGCGGTGACGTCGCCGAACGCGTAGTTGATGTGGGTGAGCCGGGCCGCGGCACCGGAGGTCTCCAGCTTCGCCACCGGGAACTGGCGGCCGTAGATCCCCCACTGTGCGAAGTAGCCGACCTTGACGTACGGCGCGCGGCCGTGCGCCTGCGCCGGGGTGGCGGTGACGGCGAGCGAGGCGGCAACCACGCCGACCGCGGCGGCGGCGACCAGTCTGCGGACGGACACACGCATAAGCCCTCCAGGGCCGTGAGCTTCATCAATAAGGAAACAAACCTTCCAATCGAAAAACCTAACTTCCCCGTCCACCCCGGTCAACGCCCCCGCCCGGGGGCCGGGTGGGATTACCGGAGGTGGGCGGTCTCGTTCACCGAGCGGACCGCGACGTTGCCGTCGGGCCAGATGTCCACCGTGGAGACGCCGGCCGCGTCCAGGTACAGGCGGTGCAGGAAGTCGTCCGACGCGGCCAGCACGTCGCGCAGGATCAGCTTGATCGGCGAGACGTGCGAAACCACCACGACCACCTCCGACGGGTACGCCCGCAGCACGGTCCCGACCGCCGCCCGCGCCCGCTCCGCCACCGCCTCGAACGACTCCCCGCCCGGCGGCGCCACCGTGGTCGACGCCAGCCACGCCGTCATCTCGTCCGGCCAGCGCTTCTGCACCTCGGCGAAGGTCAGTCCCTCCCAGGCACCGAAGTCGCATTCGATCAGGTCGTCCAGCACGGTGACCGGCACCCCGCCGAGTTCGGTGGCGATCAGCTCGGCGGTCCGGGTACACCGGGACAGCGGCGAACTCACCACGGCCGCGACGTCCCGGGCCAGGCCGGCCACCCGCCCGCCGGCGGCCATCGCCTGCGCCTGGCCCTCGTCGGAGAGCGGCACGTCGCCGCGGCCGGAGTACCGGCCCTCCTTGGTCAGCGCGGTCTCGCCGTGCCGCACCAGGATGAGCCGGGTGGCGTCGTCCAGCGACGGCGGCGCCCAGGTGCGCCGGCTGGTGGCGCCGAGACCGGCCGGGCCGGGCCGCACCTCGCTCGTGGCCGGGGGCGCCGGGGCGACGTCCGGGACCGGCTTGCCGGCGGCCTCGTCCATGGCGCGGTTGGCCAGGGCGTCCGCGGCCCGGTTGCGCTCGCGCGGAATCCAGTCGAACGTCACCGAGGCGAACCGGCCGACCAGGGTGGCCGCCTCCGCGGCGAGCGGGCGCAGGCCCGGGTTCTTGATCTGCCACCGGCCGGACATCTGCTCGACCACCAGCTTGGAGTCCATGCGTACGTCGACGTGGGTGGCGCCCAGTTCGGCGGCGGCGCGCAGCCCGGCGATCAGGCCGGAGTACTCGGCCACGTTGTTCGTGGCGGTGCCCAGCGCCGCGTACCGCTCCAGGAGCACCTCGTCGGTGGCCGTCTCGCGGACGACCGCGCCGTACCCGGCCGGTCCGGGGTTGCCCCGCGATCCGCCGTCCGCCTCGACCACGACCCGCAGGTCGGTACCGGCGCGGTCGCTCATAGCCCGCTTTCCGTGGTGCGGACCATGATCCGGCGGCATTCCTCGCAGCGCACCACGTCGTCGGCCGGCGCGGACTTCACCCGGGCGAGGTCGGCGCCGTACAGCTCGATGCGGCAGCCGCCGCACCGGCCGGAGCGCACCAGCGCGGCGCCCAGCCCGGAGTCGATCCGGATCTTGTCGTAGAGGGCGAGCAGGTCGGGCGGCAGGTCGGCGGCGAGCGGGGCCCGGGACGACGTCTTGAACTCCTGCTCCTTGCCGATCTCCGCGTACGCCTCGTCGCGCCGGGCCTCGGCGGCCGCCCGCCGCCGGGTGGCGTCGGTGAGCCTCTCCACCACCGCGTTCAGGGCCGCCTCGGCGGTCTCCCGCTGCTCCATCAGTTCCAGCTCGGCGTCCTCGAGTTCGGACTGGCGGCGGTTCAGCGTGGCCAGCTCGTGCTGCAGTCCCTCGATCTCGCGCATGGCCGCGCCGGCGTCCAGCCGCTGCTGATCCCGGTCCTTGCGGGCGCGTACCTGCTCGATGTCCTTCTCGAAGCGGGCGATGTCGCGGTCCAGGTCGTCCACCGCCACCTGGGCCCGGACCCGCTCGTCCTCGAGCGCGCTGAGTTCGCGGGAGATCGTCTCGATCTCCGCCAGCTCGGGCAGCGACTTGCGCCGGTGCGCGAGCTGCGCCAGCGCGGTGTCGATGGCCTGCAGGTCGAGCAGACGGCGCTGCGCTTCCGGGGACGCCTTCACGTAAGTGGCTCCTTCGAAGGGTTGACCGCGTGCACGGTCCAGGGATCGGTGTCGAGGTCGGAGACGACGGCGTCGACCGGGAACCGGCCGCCCAGCCAGGCGGCGACGTCGTCCAGCCACGGGCGTTCGGTGGCCCAGTGCGCCACGTCGAGCAGGGCGGGGCCGCCGGCGGCGACATGTTCGCTCGCCGGGTGGTGCCGGAGGTCGGCGCACAGGTACGCGTCCACGCCGGCCCGGGCGGCGTCGGCGAGGAACCCGTCGCCCGCGCCGCCGCAGACGGCGACGGTGCGCAGGAGGCGGTCCGGGTCACCGGCCGCGCGTACCCCGGCCGCGGTGGCCGGCAGGCGTCCGGCGGCGAACGCGGTGAACTCGGCGAGCGACATCGGGGCGGCCAGCTCGCCGATCCGGCCGATGCCGCGGCCGTCGCCCTCGGCCGCGCCCTGGGCGGGCACCAGCGGACGCAGCCGGCCCAGGTCGAGGCGGGCGGCGAGCGCGTCGGAGACGCCGGGTGCGGCCACGTCGGCGTTGGTGTGCGCGGTGTACAGGGCGACGTCGGCGCGGATCAGCCGGTGGATGATCCGGCCCTTGAACGTGTCCGGCGCGACGGAGGAGACCGGTTTGAGCAGCAGCGGGTGGTGCGCCACGATCAGGTCGGCGCCGACCGCGAGCGCCTGGTCGACGGTCTCCGGGACGCAGTCGACCACGCAGAGCACGGTGGTGACCGGGTGGTCGAAGTCGCCGAGGACCAGGCCGACGCGGTCCCACTGCTCGGCCCAGGCGCGCGGATACCGCTGGTCGAGCGCGTCGACCACCGCCCGGACGGTCGTGGAATCTGTCACGGCCGCCCACTCTATAGCTTGGGCTCTGCCGTGCTCGGCGGCGAGGTCAGGGGTCGAGGGTGCTGTTGGCGGTGACCGGGTTGCTCACCGCCTGCAGGGCGCGACGCCACGGGAACTGCGACCGGAAGCGGTCGGTCTGTCCCGGTCCGCCGAGGCGGCACACGTCGTCGCCGTACAGCACGTGCACGCCCCAGTCACTCAGCTTCGCCAGGCTGTCGTGCAGGGCAGGGTGCCGGGCCATGACCATGTTGGTGTACGGCACCACGACGGTCGGTACGCCGTATCCGTAGCCCTCGACGAGCAGGCCGAGCACCAGGGTGTCGGTGATCCCGGCGGCCCACTTGTTGACCGTGTTCACCGTGGCCGGGGCGACGATCATCGCGTCCGCGGGCGGCAGGACGTCCGGGTCGCCGGGGTTCTTGTAGTGCGTGCGTACCGGGTGCCCGGTCTGCGCCTGCAGCGCCGGGACGTCCACGAACTTGCGGCCGTCCGGGGTGGTGATCACGCAGACCTCCCAGCCGTCGGCGTGCGCGAGATCGACCAGCACGCCGACGTCCCGGGCCATCGGCGAGCCGCACACCAGCACGTACAGGACCCCCGGTGAGAAATCACCGGTCACCACGCGGCACCCCACCTCATACGCCGACTCCCATCTGCTCGGCCAGCTCCGCGATCGGCGCCGGCGGTGTGCCCCGGGTGCGTCGCAGCACGTCGGAGAGAACCTCGTGGGCCAGCGGACGGCAACGGATCTCCGACGGCGCCAGCCGGTCGCCTTCCAGCAGCATCTCGCTGGCCTTCTCGATGTCGCCGACCTGCGCGTATCCGCGGGCGATGTCGAGGAAGTAGTGGGCCCGGCGTTCCGGCAGCATGGCGTGGAAGCCTTCATGGTCGATGCGCTCGAACAGCTCGACCGCGGACCGGCCGTCGCCGAGTTCCACCGCTGCGGCGGCCCGGTGCAGCTGCACGTTGGTGGGGCCGAAGCTGGTCCAGTAGTGGTTGAAGTCGCCGCCCAGCGCGTTCGCCGCCTGTTCGGCACCGCTGACCAGGTCGCGCACGGTGGCGCTGTCGCCGATCCGGGCGGCGGCCATCGCGCCGTTGAGCAGCAGCATGCCGTACACCGAGAGGCGTTCCGGCGTGTTGCCCTCGTACCCGGGGGCGAGCCGGTTGGCGATGTTGACGTTGACCTCGAGCGAGGGCCGCGCCCGGCCGAGCGCCAGCAGCGCGCTGCCCACCCGGTAACTGGCGATCCCGGCGAGCAGCTGGTCGCCGGCCCGCTGGGAGACCGCGATGGACCGGTCGGCGGCCAGCCAGGACAGCTCGTGTTCGCCGACCTTACGCAGGGCCGAGGAGGCGATCTGGTACACCTGGCCGAGCAGGTGCGCCGCGTCCCGGGCCTGGTCGCTGCCGGCGTGGGCGCTGTCCGCCGCCTGCGCGTCGCGCAGCAGCTTGGGCAGCGTGCGCGCCAGCACCCCGTACTTGGCGTGCTGGTAGGTCAGCCAGGCGTGGCTGACCGCCTTGCGCATCTCGGCCAGCGCCGGCGAGTGCGGCGCCGGCTGGAAGAACGCGCTCATCTGGTCGTAGCGCTCCAGGGCCGCGCGGATCTCCTCGACCTCGACCTGGTCGATGCAGTTCTGCGTCTCCGGCCGGCGCTCCACGTCCTTGCCCAGCAGGAGCTGGACGTCGACCTGCAGGACGTCGGCGATCTCATAGACGACGGAGAACTTGTCGAGTCGGCGGACGCCTCGCTCCACCTTGTCGACCCAGCTCTTGGACTTGCCCAGCCGGTCCGCGAAGACCTGCTGGGACATCTTGCGCCGGCCTCGCCAGTAGGCGACGCGCCGTCCGATGGGCAGCTCGTCCATGGGTGCCTCCCCAACCCCCCGGCGCTTTCTCCCCGGTGGGCATCCTTTGTGTCGTGGACAGTGTGGTCACTCACGTTGTGCGGTGGTCGCACAAGGTGTGTGATCGCCTGCCGTCGGACGCTCGTAGTTTCTCATGCAAGTTGCAAAAAAGTGGATCTGTGCGAACCAACGAAGCGTGTCGCGCTTGGACACGGCACCCGCGGCTGATAAGGCCAGCAGCTTCCCGAATCAGGGGTAGACAACCATGCAGTGGCACAACCCGACTGTCCTCGACCGGCTCCGCCTGCGCCGGGCGGCGCTGCGCTACGCCGCACACGGCTGGGCGGTCCTGCCCGGTGCCCGGCTCGTCGGCCACCGATTCGACTGCGACCGGCCCGGGTGCCCGATCATGGGTTGTCATCCCGCCGCCGAGTCCTGGGAGGACCACGCCAGCACCGACGCCGCGCGGGTGGCGCGCTGGTGGCGACGCCGGTCGTACAGCGTGCTGCTGGCCACCGGGCTCGCCTTCGACGTCATCGAGGTGCCGGCCGCGCTCGGGCTGCGGGTGCTGGGCACGGCCCGCCTGCACGCCGGCGTGCTGGGCCACGAGCACGCGGACGCCCGGGGCCCGGTGGCGGTCACGCCGGGCGGGCGGTGGATGTTCCTGGTCCGCCCGGGCCGGCCGCTGCGCCCGGAACTGGAGCGCTGCCTGGACGTGGTCCGACATGGACCCGGCTCGTGGATACCGGCCGCGCCCAGCCGGCTGCCCGAGGGCCCGGTGCGCTGGGCCGTCACGCCCGAGCAGGTGCGCTGGCGGCTGCCCGAGGCGGACGGCGTGCAGGCCCTGCTGGTCGACGCGCTGGACGTGCTGGGCCGGCGTCCCGCCACCACGGTGCGGCCGGTCGCGGTGCCGCGGCAGATGTCCACCGCGCGCAGAGCGGCCTGACGTTCGCGTCTTCCGGATCGGCCCGAGGGCCGACGTCTCTCCGCCCGCCCAGTCGTTAACGCAGGTGGCGGACGGTCTCCGGGCATGGGCGGGTGCACGCATGTCGACACACAACGTAGTGGCAGGGCGCAACGGGGTCGAGTCCCCCGAAGTGGTGAACGGCTGGGGCCGTTGGGCCGGTACCCGGCCGTCCGGCTCCCGGCCGGTGGGTTCCCGGCCGGCCGGTTCGCGGCCCGCGGGCACGCACCGCCCGCTGCACGGTCGCTGAGCTAAGGCACCTCGACGACGATCTGGGCGTGCTCGCGCGGCCGCACCTCGGCGCGGTACCGCTCCTCGCCGGGGACGTACCGGGTGCGGTAGCGCCGCTCGGCCTCCTCGGCGCCGCCCATCCAGTGCCGGTCCCGGGCCACGCCGCGGCGCAGCGACTCGGCCGCGTCGAGATGCAGGTAGATCCGCAGGTCCCAGTGCCGGTCCAGCTCCGGGCGCTGCAGGAAGACCCCGTCGGCGAGCAGGATGGCGTCGTCCGGCGCGATGTGCACCGGCAGGTCGCGGGTGGTCGTGCCGGCCGCGTCGGTGAGCGCGGTCCGGTACCGGCGGTCGCCGCCCGGGCCGAGCGGAACGAGTAACTCGCGGCGGATCGCCGGGTAGTCCCAGGCGTCCAGGTAGTAACTCTCCGCGGAGTCGTACGGGTAGGCGTTCCGGTCCTGGACCATCCGCATGAAGTGGTCCAGTTCGGCCCGGACGATCACCCGGTCGGTGGTCGCCCGGAGCGCACCGGCGAGCGTGCCGGCCAGGGTGGTCTTGCCCGCCGCGGACGGGCCGTCGATGCCCACCCGCACCGGGTGGTCGAGGTCCACGGCCAGGATCCGCCGGACCAGCTCGCCGATCATCCGCGGGTGGGCCGGGCGCGGACGTGCATCCGCTCCCCCTGCGGGCCGAAGATGGTCAGGAACTCGACCGCGTGGGAGTCGGCGCGGCCGAACCAGTGCGGCATCCGGGTGTCGAACTCGGCCGCCTCCCCGGCCGGCAGCGCCAGGTCGTGCTCGCCGAGGATGAGCCGGAGCCGGCCGCTGAGCACGTACAGCCACTCGTACCCCTCGTGGGTCTTGGGGTCCGGGTCCTGCGGCTCGCCGGCCGGGATCAGGTGCTTGAACGCCTGCAGCCCGCCGGCCTGGCGGCTGAGCGGGACGATGGTCTGCCCGAACCGCTGGATCGGCCGGGCGTACACCCGCGGATCGCCGGTCGGCGGGGCGCCGACCAGTTCGTCCAGCGGCACCCGGTACGCCCGGGCCAGCGGCAGCAGCAGTTCCAGCGTGGCGCGGCGCTGGCCGGACTCGAGCCGGGACAGCGTGCTGATCGAGATGCCGGTGGTCCCGGACAGCTCGCTGAGCGTCACCCGATGCTCCTGCCGCAGCGCCCGCAGGCGGGGCCCGACCCCGGCGATCACGTCGTCGCTGTTTGCCGCCATGGCAACAAAGCTTGTCACATCGCCGGGTCCGGGTCGATCGTCGTCCTATGACATACGACGTGGTGGTGATCGGCGGCGGGCCCGCCGGACTGAGTGGCGCGGTGGCCCTGGGCCGCGCCCTGCGCACGGTGCTGGTGATCGACGCGGGCGAGCCGCGCAACGCACCGGCGGACGGCATACACAACTATCTGACCCGCGACGGCGTGCCGCCCGCGGAGTACGCGACGCTCGGGCGCGCCGAGGTGCGGCGGTACGGCGGCGAGATCCGCGACGGCCGGGCGGTCACGGCCACCCGCACCGAGGCCGGTTTCCAGGTGACGCTGGCGGACGGCTCCACGGTGTCGGCGCGGCGCCTGCTGGTGACCACCGGGGTGACCGACCGGCTGCCGGAGATCCCGGGATTGCGCGAGCGGTGGGGGCACACGGTGCTGCACTGCCCGTACTGCCACGGGTACGAGGTCCGCGGCACCCGGATCGGCATCATCGCGACCACCCCGATGGCCATGCACGGCGCGCTGCTGTGGGGTCAGTGGACGAAGGACGTGACGTTGTTCCGCAACGACACCTTCACGCCGGACCCGGACCAGGAACGCCAGTTGCGGGCCCGGGGCGTCACGGTGGTGTCCGGCCGGGTCACCGCGGTCGACGACGACGGGGTACGCCTGGCCGACGGCACCGTGGTGGCGTACGACAACCTGGTCGTGCAGACCCGGATGGAACCGGGCGGCGAGTTGCTGGCGTCGCTGGGCCTGACCGTCACGGAACACCCGAGCGGGGCCGGCGCCTACGTGCCGGCGGAGGACCCGACCGGCCGTACCGCGGTGCCCGGGGTGTGGGTGGCCGGCAACGTCGCCGACCCGATGGGGCAGGTGATCACGTCCGCGGGTGCCGGGACGATGGCCGGCGCCATGATCAACGCGGACCTGGTGCAGGCGGAGACGGCCGCCGCGGTCGCGGCTAGCTGACCGGCGCCGGGGCGGCCGTGGGCGCGGCGGCGCGCCGGACCGCCTTGGTCCGGTACATGGCGGCGTCCGCCGCGGCCAGCAGGGCGTCCACGTCCGGCCGGTCGAGGTCACCGGCGAACGCCGTGCCGATGCTCACGCCCACCTCGAGCACCGCGTCGCGGTACCGGACCGGGGTGCGCACGATCCGGTCCAGGCGCGCGGCGAGCGCGGCGGCCGAGCGCGCGTCGTGGACGTCGGCCGGCACCACGACGAACTCGTCGCCGCCGACCCGGGCCACCGTGTCGGCCGGCCGCAGCGTCGCCCGCAGCCGCGCGGCCACCTCCACCAGCACCGCGTCGCCGGCGGCGTGGCCGTACCGGTCGTTGACCGACTTGAAGCCGTCCAGGTCCAGATAGACGGCGAGCAGCCCGGCCGGCGGATCGCGGCGCAACGCCAGATCCAGTCGGGCGTGCAGTTCCGACCGGTTCACCAGCCCGGTCATCCGGTCGTGGGTGGCCCGGTGGGCCAGCGTGGCCCGTACCCGCTCCTGGTCGCGGACCACCAGCGTGAAGCGGATCAGCACGATGACGCTCAGGATCACGGTGGCGGTCAGCGACGCCCACCGTTCCGCGGCGGTGGCGGAGACCCGCAGGTGGGTGAGCGCCGGCATGGCCAGCATCGCGATGCCGAGGAAGACCACGCGCGCCGGGTGCAGCCGTTCGTCCGCCGCCCGGGCCGCGGTCAGCTGGCCCGCCCGGGGGTGCCGCAACGCCGCCACCAACAGCCCGTTGGCGAGCAACAGGACCGCGTCGAGGCGTGCGGTGTCGAACTCCGGGAGCCGCTCGGACAGCACGGTGATCACCACGTCGCCGAGGAAGGTGAGGGTCAGCGCGGCGACCAGGTACCGGGTGGGCCCGCGGCGGTCCCCCGGCGCCAGGACCAGCAGCACCGCGGCCGCGAACAGCAGGACGTCGCCGAACGGATAGAACGCCCCGGTGAGCACGTCCAGCGTGAAGCCCTCGCCGACCACCGCCGGCAGCACCAGGAACTGGCCGAACAGCGACGCCACCACGGTCGCCATGGCCAGTCCGTCGAGCAGGCTCTCGCGCAGCCGGCCGGCCGCGCGCAGCCGGGTCATCAGGAGTAGACCGGTGGCGATCAGCGGATAGCCGGCGATCCACAGCACGTCGCCCGGGGACACCCCGTCGAACTCGCCGAACACCCTGGTCAGCAGCGCGTACAGCAGGTCGCCGGCGAGCCAGGCGGTCAGTCCGCCCGCGACCAGGGCGTACGCCGGCCGGCCCCGCGGCTGGGCCCGCACGCCGGCCCAGGCCAGCACCACGAACAGGCAGAACGTCACGGTGTAGGTCACCTGCGCCAGCGTGCTACCGGGACGCAGCACGGTGGGCAGGCCCAGCACGACGGCACCGAACGGGATGAGCGCGACCGGGCGGCGGGCCGGGCGGGCATGTGCGGGTGGCACGGCCGGCTACTCCCAGGTGGCGAGATCGCGGTAGGCGGCGATCACCGCCGCCGTTCGCTCGGCCAGTTCCGGTGCGGCCGGGACGACCGGGCGCGGACCGGCCACCGCGAGCCGGGAGATGGCCAGTTCGGCCTCCCGGGCGGTCCGGTGCACCCGCTGCTCGCGGATCAGGTTCTCGCCGGCCAGCGCGGCCGTGGTGAGGCCGGCCAGCATGCGGTTGGCCGCGCCGCCGGTCTCCCGCCACAGGGCGTCGACCCGGTGCCGTTGCGCGTCCAGGGCCAGCACGGCCGCGCTGTCCGCGGGCAGCGCGGCGTGGTCCACGCCGGCCAGGTCGGCCCGCAGCCGGCGGATCTGCTGGCGCCGGGCCATCAGGGCGGCCAGTTCGTCGAGGGCGCGGGTCAGGGTGCGGTCGGCGTCGGCCGGGTCGATCAGGTCGCCCAGCGCCGGCCAGGTGCGGCGCACCCGGCGGGACAGGACCAGGGCCTGTTGGTACGCGGTGCGCTCGGCCCGAGCGACCAGCACGTGGCAGTCGTCGCCGGGCGGCAGCGCGATCGACGGGACCCGCGCGGCGCGGGCCTGCGCGCGCACTACCCAGCCGACCAGCGCCACGGTGCCGGCGGCGGGCGCCCACCAGGGGACACCGACCGCGTCGAGGACCGCGCAGAGCAGCATCAGGGGCAGGGTGAGCTGGGCGGCGAGCCGGATCCGCTGCGGGCGGGTGCGCCCGCTGGGTGGCACCGGGAGCAGTTCGGTCACCGACCCGGTCCGGCGCCGGCGGGCGCGTCCGGTGCGCATCGTCAGCGGGTACGGAGCGACGACCACCTTCTCGGCGTCCGCCCCGATGTGCAGGCCATGGTGCGTGGTCCGCATGGCCGGCCCCTTCCGTGGCGTCTCGCGTGGGTGGTCTGGGCGGACCCGGTCGCCGGGGGAAACAACCGGGCCCGCCCACCCGCGGATCGCTCCGCAGGTGCCCCAAGGATCGGGCGCCCACCGGCGCACATGAGCCCGCCCCGGGGTGCGAAGCGGGTGCGGGCGATCCGGCTAGCGTGGGCGGCATGGGCGAGGTCGAGATCGTGCTGCGCAAGTACGACGGACGCCCGCACCGCCAGGTCACCGCGCACCACCTCGGTGAGGACGGGCACGGCCTGTGGCTGGGCACGCCGGCCGGCACGTCGGTGCACTACCACTACGGCGACCGGCGGGTCGGCGTCACCCGGCACGACGCGGTCCGGCTGATCCCCCGGGACCGGTGGTGGATCGCCATGTTCACCGCCGCGCCGGACCGCCGCGAGGTGTACTGCGACGTGAGCCTCCCGCCGCGCTGGACCGGCCCGGCCGAGATCACCGTGGTCGACCTGGATCTGGACCTGTCCCGGTCCCGCCCGGACGGGCACGTGCGGGTCGAGGACGCCGACGAGTTCGCCGAGCACGTGCGCGTCTACGGCTACCCGCCGGAGGTGGTGGCGGGCGCCACCGGGGCCGCCACCGACCTGCACCGGGCGCTGGTGCACCGGACCGAGCCGTTCGGCGTCGCGTACCGCGGCTGGCTCGCCCGCGTCTGACCCGGCCGTCCCGGGCACGACACCGACGGAAACTTCACGTTCCGTACCGCATCGATTACGGTCGAGCTTGACCGGGCGTGCGGGCCGCGGCGAGAGTGCAGGCATGACGGGTGCGCCGGAGAACCTGTGGCGTAACCGGGAGTTCAATCTGCTCTGGATCAGCCAGGCACTGTCCGACGTGGGCAATGCGATCTCGTCGCTGGCCGTACCGTTGCTGGTCCTGACCCTGACCCGCTCGCCGGTGCAGGCCGGCCTGGTGGGCACGGCCGGCCTGATCGTGATGGTGCTGTGCCGCCTGCCGGCCGGCGTGCTGGTGGACCGGGTGGACCGGCGCCGGCTGATGCTGGCCGCGGACGCGATCCGGCTGGTCGCCTACGCCGTGCTCGCGGTCGCCGTGCTGCGCGGGCAGGCGTCGGTCCCGCTGATCATCGCGGTCACGGTGGTGGGCGCGGCGTGCAATGCGATGTTCGGTACGGCGGAGCACTCGGCGCTGCGCAACATCGTCCGTCCCGGGCAGCTGCCCGCGGCGGTGGCCCGCAACGAGGCGCGCAGCTACGGCACCTCGCTGGCCGGACAGCCGGTGGGCGGGCTGCTCTTCGGGATCGGCCACGCACTGCCGTTCGTCGGCAACGCGCTGACGTTCCTGGCCTCGATGACCGGCGTCCTGATGGTCCGCAAGCCGTTGCAGGAGCCGCGGGCGGTACGGCCGGACGCACCGGTCGCGGCGCTGGCCGAGGGGCTGCGGTTCGTGTTCGGCAACCCGTTCCTGCGGACCGTGCTGTTCGTCGCCGCCCCGCTGAACTTCGCCATCACCGGCATCATCTTCACCATCATCGTGCAGCTGCAGCGGCACCAGACCCCGCCGGTGGTGATCGGCACGGTGGAGACCGTGGTGGCGGTGGGCGGTCTACTGGGCGCGCTGGCCGCCCCCGCACTGCACCGGCGGATCCCGCTGCCCGTGCTGATCCGCGGCATCTGCTGGACCGCGGCCGGGTTCATGGCGATCAGCGCGCTGCTCACGTCGTCGGTCGCCGCGGCCGTACCCGTGGCCATCGCGGTGTTCCTGGGACCGGCGTCGAACGCCGCGCTCTTCGGCCACCAGGCCGCGATCACACCGGACCGGCTGCAGGGCCGGGTGGTCAGCGTGATCATCGTGGTGGCCACGTCGGTGGCGTCGGCGGCCCCGCTGCTGGCCGGGGTGATGATCGCGGCCTGGGGCGGCCCGGGCTCGGTGCTGGTGTTCGCGGCCGCGGTCGCGGCCGGCGCGGTGACGGCCACGGTGAGCCGTGAGATCGGCGCCATGGAGCCGGTCCCGGAAACGGCCACCTGACCCGACGGGATTGAATGGGCGGGTGACCGACGCGCCGCCGCCCGCCGTGCTCGCCGCGTTCGGCGTGACGGCCGCGCCGCGGCGGCTGCCCGGCGGCAAGGGCGGCACCTGGCGGGCCGGCGACGTGATCCTCAAACCGGCCGAGGGCCGCGCCGAGACGTGCTGGCGCAACGACCTGCTGGCCGCGCTGCCGGAGTCGCCGGACTTCCGGGTGGCCCGGCCGCTGCGCACCGCCGACGGTGGCTGGCTCGCCGCCGGCTGGGAGGCCCAGCGGGCCGTCGCCGGCGACGCCGACCCCGGGCGCGCCGACGACGTGGTGCGGGCCGGCGCGGCGTTCCACCGGGCGGTCGCCGCGGTGCCCCGTCCGTCCTTTCTCGACGAACGGGACGACCCCTGGACGTACGGCGACCGGCTCGCCTGGGCCGAACCGGTCCCGCCCGGCTCGACCGCGCCGTCGGTGCTGCTGGCCCCGCTGTTCGCGGTGCGCCGCCCGGTCGACGTCCCGGCCCAGATCGTGCACGGCGACCTGATCGGCAACGTCCTGTTCGCCGCCGGCCGGCCCCCGGCGATCATCGACTGGCCGGCGTACTGGCGCCCGCCCGCCTGGGCCGCCGCGGTCGCCGTGGTGGACGCGCTGTGCTGGCACGGCGCCGGCCCCGACCTGGTGGACCGCTGGGCGCACCTGCCGGCGTGGCCCCAGATGCTGGTGCGGGCGCTGATCTACCGGATCGCCACCTGGCCGGCGGCCCGCTGGACGGCGCCGCCGGACGACGCGTACCGGCCGGTGGTGGACCTCGTGGCGGCGTCAGCGGCGGGGACGCCGTAGCAGGTGGTGGACGATGTCCTCCCAGTCCGGCTCGGGATCGTCGGGCCGGAACCCGGCCGACTCCGCGCACCGCCGGCTCGCCACGTTGTCGGGTTCGATGCCGAGCGCGAACAGGATCACGTCGCGGACCTCGGGCGCGCCGACCGCGGCCAGCAGGGCGGCCCGGCCGAAGCCGCGGCGCCAGCGGTGCGGATCGACGACGTACGCCAGCCCCATCGCCGGTCCGGCCTCGACGTCCGAGACCACCGGCCCGTCCGGGGCCTCGGCGTAACGGCACCAGCGGTCGTACACCTCCCCGCCCAGGTGGGCCACCGCCGCACCGGACTCGTCCAACGCCACCCAGGAGTGGATGCGCAGCACCCGGCGGCCGCGGAAGATCTCGCCGAGCGCCTCCGGCTGCCGCAGTTCGCGTTCCGGCCAGTCCGGTCCGCCCAGCCGGCGGCGCACCTCCGGGTGGGTGAACCAGGGCCGCACCGCGGGCAGCTGATCTTCGGTGTACGGCACCAGGGTCACCACCGGCCACTCGCTCATCGGCCCATCATGGCGCGGCCACCGGCCTTCGTGGGGCTTGGTGAGGCGGCCACCGGCCTTCCTGGGGTCGCGCCGCGGCCGTCCTTGTGCGGGCCGCGGCCGGTACTGCCGGCGGGTTCGTCCCCGGCGGCGGGACCGCATGTTCCGGCCGCTGATCGACCGGCGCTGATAGGGTCGCGGCCGTGTCCGAACCGATCCATTACACCGCGCCTGAACTGGCCTTCCACGCCGCGCCACCCGCCCCGCCCGGGCCGCCCGGGCCGCCCGCCCCGCCGCGTCCGTCCCGCCTCTGGTTCGTGGTGACCGCCGCGGTGACCGTGCTGGCGCTCGCCGCGGGTGCCGCCGGTGCGGTCTCCGTGTTGCTGGTGTCCGGCTGGCGCAAGCCGCTCGACCGGGAGTACCAGGTTTCGGTGTTCCTGAAGGACGACATCACCGAGGCGCAGCGGACGGCGGTCCAGACGGAGCTGGCGAAGTTCCCGGCCCGGGACGGGGTGCGGTTCGAGTCGCGCGCCGAGGCGTTCAAGAGGTTCGAGGAACTTTGGAAGGACGAGCAGGACAAGCCCCAGGTGGAGGCGGACGACCTCCCGGAGTCGTTCCGCCTCACGGTGATCGCGACGGAGTTCGACTGCGCGCCGCTGCGGGCGGTCGGCGCCCTGCCCGGCGTGAACCGGCCGATCGTGTCCATGATGCCCGCCAAGGGCCGGCCCGGCAGCGCGATCGCCTGTTCCTGACTCCCTCCTGATGCATCGCCCGGTTCGGCTATCATCGCCTGGTGGCGATTGATGGGGACGGGTGCGTGACGCCCGCGGTGGCGCTGTTCCGGTCACTCGGCGACGAGACCCGGCTGCGCATCGTGGCCCGGCTCGCGGCCGGCGAGGCCCGCGTGGTCGACCTGACCGGCGAACTCGGCCTGGCCCAGTCCACCGTGTCGAAGCACCTGGCCTGCCTGCGCGACTGCGGCCTGGTCGACTACCGCGTGCAGGGCCGGCAGTCGTTCTACGCGCTGACCCGCCCCGAACTGATGGACCTGCTCGCCGCGGCCGAAGGCGTGCTGGCCGCGACCGGCGAGGCGGTGGCGCTGTGCCCGGCGTACGGCACCGAGGCCGCCCGATGACCACCGCTCCCGTGGTGACGGCGGCCCGGCGTACCCGGCTGAACCGGCGCAGCCTGCACCTGGCGTACGCGACCGCCGGCTACAACCTGTTGGAGGGCGTCGTCGCGGTCGCGGCCGGGGCGGCCGCGTCGTCGACCGCGCTGGTCGGCTTCGGCCTGGACTCGTTCGTCGAGGTGTCCAGCGCGCTGGTGGTGATCTGGCAGTTCCGGTCCGCGGTTCCGGCCGACCGGGAACGCCTGGCGCTGCGACTCATCGGGGTGTCATTCTTCGCGCTCGCCGCCTGGGTCGGCGTCGACGCGGTCCGGTCGCTGCTCGGCACCGGCGAGGCACAGACCTCGCCGGTCGGGATCGGCGTCGCCGCACTGTCCCTGATCGTGATGCCGGTGCTGGTGTGGGCGAAACGCCGCACCGGCCGGGAACTGGGTTCGGCCACCGTGGTCGCCGACTCCATGCAGACCATGCTGTGCACGTACCTGTCCGCGATCGTGCTGGCCGGGCTCCTGCTCAACGCGACCCTCGGCTGGTACTGGGCCGACCCGGTGGCGGCCCTGGTGATCGCGGCCGTCGCCGTCCGCGAAGGCGTGGCGGCCTGGCGGGGCGAGCAGTGCGACGACTGCGCCCCGCCGGCCGCCGGCGAACCGGACAGCTGTGAGTGCTGCCCGCACTAGGCTAAGCGCGCTGAGCCACCACGGCCGCGTAGCGGGCCAGGTACAGCGGCCAGCCCTCGTCGTGCGCGACCCCCTCGCTGACCGACGGCCAGCCGGGCCCGTGCCGGTCGATGTGGCGGTGCTCCAGTTCCACCCGGGTGCGCTGCGGGGTCTCGGCGACGAACCGCACCTCGACCTCGCTGGTGTTCTCCGGCTCCGTCTCGACCTGCCACTGCGGGTTGATGTCCCAGCTGAACACCACCCGGTCCGGCGGCTCGTACGCGAGCACCCGGGCCCAGCGGCACTCACTGCCGTCGACCGCGCGGTCGTAGATGTGGCCGCCCACCCGGGGCTCGAACACGGTCTCCGCGATGGGCGCGCCGAGCAGGTTGTGTTCCGGCGGCTTGAAGTCGCCGAACCGTTCGGTGAACACCGCGAAAGCGCGCTCGATCGGCGCCTCGACGACGATCTGCCGGCGCACCACCGCGGCCGTTGTCTCGGTCATGAAGTCTCCTCGGTCGGTTGTTCGGCGACGTCCTGATAGCCGTCCAGGGCCCGGTGCCAGAACGTCTCCAGCTGATCGCGCAGCGCGGCCACGCCGGCCGGGTTGAGCCGGTAGACCCGCCGGGTCCCGACCGCCCGGTCGGTGACCAGCCCGGCCTCCTTCAACACCTTCAGGTGCTGCGACACCGCCGGCCGGCTGATCGGCAACTCGTCGGCCAGTTCGCGGACGGCACGGGGCCGCTCGGCCAGGCACGCAACGATGGCGCGGCGGGTGGGGTCGCCCAGGGCGTCCCAGCCGTCGTCCGGTTGGTAAGTAGCCACGAACGGAAAGCTACGACTTACCGTTGCTCGCGTCAAGGGATTGCCGACGGCGCGGGGTGTCGCCCCACCGCAACGGCACCGGCCCCCTGCCGAGCGTTCCGCCGGCAATGCCTTCGAAGGAGGTTCGCGGTGAGTCGTCGACCGATGCACTCGAGCGGCGGTCCGATTCGATTCGAGCCGTGCCTTATTGTTTAGAAAGTGTTCAGATAATCGCGTCATGCGGACGGCTCGCGTCGGTACACGGAAGTCGGCCGGTCGGCCCGGGCGGGCAGGTGCTCGGATTATGGCGGTATAAGCGGTCAATGCCAGCCACTCGGTCATTGCTTGCACTTGCCATCAAGGCCAGCCACCCCCGGTCAAAGCCCAGGCATTGGGTGAAAGGCGTCGAGTGGCGCAGATCTTGACAGGAAACTGCCAATGGGGGCCGCACGACTCCACGCTTCCAAGATCTGACATGGACAGCGCCCGTAACGCGCACCGCCTGGCGTTGGTGTACCAGTGGAGCGCTCCACTGGTACACCAACGTCGCTATGCGGGCCGGATAACGACACTGGCGTTCCACTGAGTCTTCACAACCCCCGGGTTGATCACGCTGGGCGTGAAACCGGCGGCCCGGTCACGGTTGTCGCTGGGTCGGGTGACGGGGCTGGTGCGGGCGTGCCGGCCTCGTCACCATCGGGCTTGTCGGGGGTGTCCACCCTCGATGGGTGCCCGTGACGTCGACGCGTGCTTGGAAGTGAAGTCCGTCTCTGAGTCTGGCGCTGGGACC
>NZ_JAIWNC010000071.1 GCF_020216025.1 Jidongwangia harbinensis
AGGAACGCCGTCTTACCATCCACCACCGAAACCGGCTGCACCACACCCAAACCACGCCGCAACTCATCACGATCACCAGCCACCACCACCGCCCGCACCGGCAACGCCGCACGGCCGGTGGCCAGCGAGTACGCCAGATCACCAAGCTCCGCCTCCGGCAACACCCCCGCCAGCTCCAGCAGCGCGCCCTCACCACGCGCGGACAACAGGATCGGCTGCACCGGCAACAACCGCACCGGCCCCACCGGCTCCACCGCCGGGGGTTCCTCGATGATGATGTGCGCGTTCGTGCCACTCATCCCGAAGCTCGAAATACCCGCCCGACGCGGCCTGTCCCCGGCCTCCCACGCCACCGCCTCGGTCAGCAGGCTCACCGCACCGGCAGTCCAGTCCACCTTCGACGACGGCTCACCCACGTGCAGCGTCTTCGGCAACACACCATGACGCATCGCCATCACCATCTTGATGATGCCGCCCACACCCGCAGCCGCCTGGGTATGACCGATGTTCGACTTCAACGACCCCAACCACAACGGCGTCGCCCGATCCTGGCCATACGTCGCCAGCAGCGCCTGCGCCTCGATCGGATCACCCAACGTCGTACCCGTACCGTGCGCCTCCACCACGTCCACGTCCGCCGCCGTCAAGCGAGCGTTCGCGAGCGCCTGCCGGATCACCCGCTGCTGCGCCGGACCATTCGGCGCGGTCAAACCATTCGACGCACCATCCTGGTTGATCGCGCTGCCCCTCAGCACCGCGAGGATCTGATGACCGTTACGCCGCGCATCCGACAGCCGCTCCACCAGCAGCATGCCGACGCCCTCACCCCAACCGGTGCCATCCGCGTCGTCCGAGAACGCCTTGCACCGCCCGTCGGACGCCATACCGCGCTGCCGGGAGAACTCGATGAAGGTATCCGGTGTGGACATCACCACCACACCACCGGCCAGCGCGAGGTCGCACTCGCCCTGCCGCACCGACTGCGCCGCCAGATGCAACGCGACCAGCGACGACGAACACGCCGTATCCACCGTCACCGCCGGACCCTCGAGACCGAACGTGTACGACAACCGACCCGACGCCACACTCGCCGAGCCGCCGGTGGCGCCGTGGTCCTCCGCACCGTCTCCACCCGATGCCGCGGCCATCATCAGCAGGGTGCTGTAGTCCTGGCCGTTGGAGCCGATGAACACCCCCGTCCGCGAGCCACGCAGCGTCGCGGTGTCGATGCCGGCGTCCTCGAACGTCTCCCAGGTCGCCTCCAGCAGCAGGCGCTGCTGCGGATCCATCGAGACCGCCTCACGCGGACTGATCCCGAAGAACCCGGCGTCGAAGTCGCCCACACCGGCCAGGAAACCGCCGTGCACGGCGGCGGAGGTGCCCGGGTGTTCCGGGTCGGGGTGGAAGAGGGAGTCGATGTCCCAGCCGCGGTCGGTGGGGAACTCGGTGAGGGCGTCGCCGCCCGCGGCCACCAGATCCCACAGCCCCTGCGGGTTGTCGGCGCCGCCCGGGTAGCGGCAGGCCATGCCCACGATCACGATCGGCTCGTCGTCGGTCAGAACGGCGGCGGGGAGCGCCGCGGACGTGTCCACCACCACGCCGACCAGCTTTTCGTGCAGGTGCGCGGCAAGCTCGGCCGGCGACGGATGGTCGAAGACCAGCGTCACGGGCAGGGCCAGGTCGGTGACCTCCTGGAGGCGGTCACGCAGTTCGACGGCGGTCAGCGAGGCGAAGCCCAGGTCGCGGAACGCGCGGTCGGGCAGGATCTGGTCGGCTCCGTCGTGGCCGAGTACCGAGGCGGCCTCGCCCCGGATCAGTTCGGTGAGGTAGGCGATCCCATCCGGGGTGCTCAGCCCCGCCAGGCGGTCGAGCAGTGGGTGCGACGCGTTGGTGGTGACGTCCGTTGCGGTGTCCACGAGGTCGACCAGCAGCGGCGCCGGCCGGTTCACGGCGAAGACGGAGGCGAAGCGGGACCAGTCGACGTCGGCGACGACCGTCACCGCTTCCGGGCCGGTGACCGCGCCGGCGATGGCCGTGACGGCCGCGTCCGGCGCCATGAGAACCAGGCCGCGGCTGGTCAGCTGGTCGCTGGTCGTACCGCGGGTGGCCATACCCACTTCAGCCCATGGGCCCCACGCGATCGCCGTGCCGGCCAGGCCCCGGGCCCGCCGGTCCGCCGCCAGCGCGTCCAGGTAGGCGTTGGCCGCCGCGTATGCGCCGCCCGCCCCGCTGCCCCAGATCCCGGAGATGGAGGAGAAGAGCACAAAGGCGTCGAGCGTACGGTCGCCGAGCAGTTCGTCGAGGTGCCGGGCGCCGTCGGCCTTGCCCGCTCCGACGAGGTCGAGATCCGCCCGGGTGAGTGCGGTGAGGGGCGCCGAGGTGTCCACGCCGGCCGCGTGCATCACCGCGGTCAGGTCGTCTCCGCAGACCTCCAGCACCCGCGCCACGTCGGCGCGGACGCTCATGTCGGCGACGACCACCTCGACCGGTACACCCAGCTCCGGCGCCTCGCCGCCACCGCGGCTGGTGAGGACGATGCGCTCGGCGCCGTTGCCGGCCAGCCAGTGCGCGACCTTGCGGCCGAGTCCGCCGGTGCCGCCGGTGATCAGGACGGTGCCGGACGGCTGCCAGGCTGCGCCGGACGGGCGCGGCGCCGGGGACAGGCGGCGGGCGAGGACGCCCGCGGACCGGATGGCGACCTGGTCTTCGGCGCCGGAGGCGAGCACCCCGGCCAGCCGAGTGCCGGCGCGGTCGTCGAGCGTGGCGGGCAGGTCGATCAGACCGCCCCAGCGGTCGGGAAGCTCCAGGGCGGCGACGCGGCCGAGACCCCAGACGCGGGCCTGTCCGGCGTCGACGCGGGCGTCCGCCCGGCCGGTGTCGACCGCACCGCGGGTGGCGCTCCAGAGCCGCCCGGTGAAGTCGGCCGGCAGCCGCTGGATCAGTTCGAGAAGGTCACCGGCGTCGAGTCCGACGGCGATGATGCCGGCGAGCGGACCGGCGCCGGGGCCGGTCACGACCGTGACGCCGTGGGCGGTGAGGGCGGCGGCCACGTCGGCGCCGTCGCCCACGACCTGCCACCGGCCGCCGAGCGTCGGGGCGGGGACGGTGACCGGGGTCCAGGTGATCCGGTAACGCCAGGACGCCACGGTGTCGCGTTCCCTGCGTGCCCGGCGCCAGGCGGCGAGTCCCGGAAGGACCGCGCGCAGGGACTCGAGGCGGTCGTCCCGCAGGCCCAGAGCGCCGGCCAGAACGGGCAGATCCGCTCGCTCGACGGCCTGCCAGAACTCGGCGTCGACCGGCTCCTCCCGGCCCATCCCGCGCACGGCGGCGCCCAACTCGGGCCAGAACCGCTGCCGCTGGAACGGGTAGGTGGGCAGTTCGGCGAGGCGGGCTCCGGTGCCCGCGAAGAGGGCCGGCCAGTCGACGCGCCCGCCCGCCGCCCAGTAGCGGGCCAGCGCGGAGACGACGTCGGTGTGGTCCCGGCGGGAGGCGGGGATCAGCAGGGCGTCGTCCCGGATCTCGGCCACGGCCGGGATCAGGGCGGCGTCCGGCCCGATCTCGATGAACGTGGCGGCGGTCACCGCCGCGACGTCGTCGGCGAACCGCACGGTGTCGCGCACGTGCCGCACCCAGTACTCCGGGTCCGTCACGTCCTTGACCAGCGGGATCGACGGCTCATGGAACGTCAACGTGGCGACCACGGCCCGGAAGTCGTCGAGCATCGGGTCCATCAGCGACGAGTGGAACGCGTGCGACACCTCGAGCCGCCGGGTCTTGGCGAACGTCGCCGCCACCGCGTTCACCCTGTCGGCCGGCCCGGAGATGACGACCGACCGCGGGCCGTTGACGGCCGCGACGTCGATGTCCGCGCCGGCCAGTTCCGCCTCGGTGGCCTGGATCGCCACCATCGCGCCGCCGGCCGGCAGGGCCTGCATCAGGCGCCCGCGGGCAGCGACGAGGCGACAGGCGTCTTCGAGACTCCAGACCCCGGCGCAGTACGCGGCGGCGACCTCACCGATCGAGTGACCCACCAGCACGTCCGGCCGCACACCCCACGACTCGAGGAGCCGGAACATCGCCACCTCGTACGCGAACAGCGCCACCTGGGTGAACTCGGTCTGGTTCAGGCGCTCATCGGTGCCGAACACGACCTCGTGCAACGGCAGGTCGACGTTCGCGGCGACCTCGTCGAACGCGTCGGCGAAGACCGGGTACGCCCGGTACAGCCCAGCGCCCATCCCGGCGTGCTGCGCGCCCTGGCCGGTGAACAGGAACGCGGTCCGGCCGCTACCCGCCTTCACCGCGCTGACCCCGCCGAGCCGGACGAGCAGTTCGGCGCGGTCGGCCGCGACCACGACGGCGCGGGTGGCCAGCTCGGCCCGGCCGGTCGCCAGGGTGTACGCCACGTCGGGCACGCTCAGTTCCGGCCGTTCGGCCACCGCGGCGGCCAGCGTCCTGGCGTACTCCCGCAGCGCCTCCGGTCCCGCGGCCGACAGCGGCACCGCCCAGGCGGCGCGCTCGGCGACCGGCGCGGCGGTCACCTCGGCCGGCGCGGGCGCCTCCTCGACGATGAGGTGGGCGTTGGTGCCGCTCATGCCGAACGACGAGACCGCGGCCCGGCGGGGTCTGTCCCCCGCCGTCCAGGCGACGGGCTCGGTGAGCAGGCTGACCGCGCCGACCGACCAGTCGACGTGGGTGGACGGCTGGTCGACGTGCAGGGTCCGGGGCAGCAGCCCGTGCCGCATCGCCATGACCATCTTGATCACGCCGCCGACGCCCGAGGCGGCCTGGGCGTGGCCGATGTTCGACTTGAGCGAGCCGAGCCAGAGCGGGCGGTCCTCGTCGTGCTCCCGGCCGTACGTCTCGAGCAGCGCCTGCGCCTCGATCGGGTCGCCCAGCGTGGTGCCGGTGCCGTGGCCCTCGACCGCGTCCACGTCGGCGGCGGTCAGCCGGGCGTCGGCCAGCGCTGCGCGGATGACCCGCTGCTGCGAGGGCCCGTTCGGGGCGGTCAGCCCGTTGGACGCGCCGTCCTGGTTGACCGCGGAGCCGCGGACCACGGCGAGGATCTGGTGGCCGTTGCGCTGGGCGTCGGAGAGCCGCTCGACCAGCAGCACACCGGCGCCCTCGGCCCAGCCGGTGCCGTCGGCGGCGTCGGCGAACGCCTTGCAGCGTCCGTCGGCGGCGAGCCCGCGCTGCTGGGAGAACTCCAGGAACGTGCCGGGCAGCGCCATCACCACGGCGCCACCGGCCAGGGCCAGGTCGCATTCGCCGGCGCGCAGCGCCTGCACGGCCAGGTGCAGCGCGACCAGCGACGACGAGCAGGCGGTGTCCACCGTGACGGCCGGGCCTTCCAGCCCGAAGGTGTACGACAACCGGCCGGAGACCACGCTCGCGGCGCTACCGGTGGCCATCTGTCCCTCGCTACCGGCGGGCTGCGCGAGCATCATCAGCGCGCCGTAGTCCTGCCCGCTGGTGCCCATGTAGACGCCGGTGCGGGAGCCGCGCAGGGTGCCGACGTCGATTCCGGCCCGCTCGAACACCTCCCAGCCGACCTCCAGCAGCAGCCGCTGCTGCGGGTCCATGGCCAGCGCCTCGCGCGGGCTGATGCCGAAGAAGCCGGCGTCGAACTCTCCGGCGCCGCTGAGGAAGCCGCCGGTGCGGGTGTAGGACTTGCCGGGGCGGCCCGGCTCCGGGTCGTACAGCTCGTCGGGGTTCCAGCCGCGGTCGGCCGGGAAGTCGCTCATCGCGTCGCCGCCGGAGGCGACCAGGTCCCACAGCAGTTCCGGGTTGTCCGCGCCGCCCGGGTAGCGGCATCCCATGGCCACGATGGCGATCGGCTCGCCGGCCTCGATCGCGGCGCGGGCCGGCAGCGGCGCGGCGGCGTCGACGACCACGCCGGTCAGCTGGTCGCGCAGGTGGCGGGCGAGCACGGCCGGGGACGGGTGGTCGAAGACGATGGTGGTGGTCAGCCGCAGCCCGGTCTCCGCGGTGAGCCGGTTGCGCAGTTCGACGGCGGTCAGCGAGTCGAAGCCGACCTCGCGGAAGGCCCGTTCGGGCAGCACCTCGTCGGGTCCGTCGAGGCCGAGCACCGCGGCGGCGGCGACGCGCACCAGGTCGGTGAGGCGGGCCAGCCGGGCCGGGTCGCTCAGCGCGGCCAGCTCGTCGAGCAGCGGGTGGGCGGCGGTGGGCATCGGACCGGCGGCGTCGGCCTGGGCCTCGGGCAGTTCGGCGAGCAGCGGCGCGGGGCGGCCGACGGTGAACACCGGCGCGAACCGGCGCCAGTCGACGTCCACCACGACCTGCGCCGGGTCACTTCCGCCGGCGGCCGCGGCGATCGCGGTGACCGCGGCCGCGGGCGGCAGGTGGCGGAGGCCGCGACGGCTGAGCTGGTCCGCGGCCTCGCCGCGGGTGGCCATGCCGGCCTCGCCCCACGGACCCCAGGCGATCGCGGTGCCGGCGAGACCGCGGGTACGCCGCTGGGCGGCGAGCCCGTCCAGGTAGGCGTTGGCCGCCGCGTACGCGCCGCCCGCCCCGCTGCCCCAGACCCCGGCGATCGAGGAGAACAACACGAAGGCGTCGAGGGTACGGTCGCCGAGCAGCTCGTCGAGGTGCCGGGCGCCGGCGACCTTGCCCGCCGCGGTGACCGCCAGCCGGGCCGGGGTCAGGGCGTCGATCGGTTCGGCGCTGTCCACGCCGGCCGCGTGCACCACCGCGGTCAGGCCGTCACCGCAGAGTTCGAGCACCCGCGCCACGTCGGCGCGCACGCTCACGTCCGCGGCGACCACCTCGACCGGCACACCCAGGTCCGGCGCCTCGCCGCCACGACGGCTGGTCAGCACGATGCGCTCGGCGCCGTGCTCGGCCAGCCACCCGGCGACCCGGCGGCCGAGGTCTCCGGTGCCGCCGGTGACGAGCACGGTGCCGCGCGGGCTCCACTCGCCGGTGGGCGTACCCGAGACGTGGGTGAGGCGGCGGGCGAACGCGCCGGACGGGCGGATCGCGACCTGGTCCTCCCCGGTGGCGCCGGCGAGGACGCCGGTCAGCCGGCCGGCGGCGCGCTCGTCTACCGTCGCGGGCAGGTCGATCAGGCCGCCCCACCGCTGCGGCAGCTCCAGCGCCGCGACCCGGCCCAGACCCCAGACGCGGGCCTGCTGCGGGCGCAGCGCGCCGTCCGAGCGGCCGGTGGCGGCGGCGCCGCGGGTGAGGGCCCACAGCCGGGTGTCGGCGTCGCCGGCGGCGGCGACCGCCTGGATCAGGGCGACGGTGTCGGCCAGGCCGGTGGTGACGGAGGGTTCCGCCGGGTGGTCGCTCTCGTCCAGGCCGAACAGCGAGACGACGCCGGTCACCGGGCCGGCGGCGAGCCGCTCGGCCACCTCGGCCACGCTCTCGGCACGGACCACCTCGGCGCCGGCGCCGGTCAGCACGACGTCCAGCTCCGGCTCGCCGGTCCCGGCGATGACCCAGCGACCGGTCAGCGCGGCGGGCTCGGCGGCGAGCGGCGTCCAGGTGGCCCGGTAGCGCCACGAGTCCACGGTGTCGCGCTCGCGGCGGGAGCGCCGCCACGACGACAGCACGGGCAGCATCGCCTCGAGGTAGTCGCGCTGTCCCTCCCGCAGGCGCAGGGTGTCGGTGAGGGCGGCCAGATCCTCGCCCTCGACAGCGCGCCAGAACTCGGCGTCCGCACCGGATTCGGTCGCGCCGGGCGCGGCGGCCGCCGCCGGTCCGGCGTCGGGCCAGAAGCGGCGGCGCTGGAAGGCGTAGAACGGCAGGTCGACGCGGCGGGCACCGGTACCGGCGAAGACCGCCGTCCAGTCGGCGCCGGCGCCGTGCACCCACAGCGCACCGAGGGCGGCGGCGAGGGCCTCGCCGTCGCCGCGGTCGCGGCGGGCGACCGGGATGACCGCCACGTCCTCGGCGCACTGGACGACCGCGGGCGTCAGCGCCGCGTCCGGGCCGATCTCGACCACGACGGTGGCGTCGGACATGGCGGCGACGTCGTCGGCGAAGCGTACGGTGTCCCGCACGTGCCGCACCCAGTACTCCGGGTCCGACACGTCCTTGACCAGCGGGATCGTCGGGCGCTGGAACGTCAGCGTCCGCACCACCGCGCGGAACTCGTCGAGCATCGGCTCCATCAGCGACGAGTGGAACGCGTGCGACACCGCCAGGCGGCGGGTCTTCGCGAACGTCGCCGCGACCGCCTCGACCTTCGCCAACGGCCCGGCGATGACCACGGACTGCGGGCTGTTGACCGCGGCGATGTCCACGTCCGCGCCGGCCAGCTCGTCCTCGGTGGCCTGGATCGCGATCATCGCGCCACCGGCCGGCAGCGCCTGCATCAGGCTGCCGCGCGCGGCCACCAGACGGCACGCGTCCGCCAGGCTCCACACCCCGGCGCAGTACGCCGCCGCCACCTCGCCGATCGAGTGCCCGGCGAGCACGTCGGGCCGGATGCCCCAGGACTCCAGGAGGCGGAACATCGCCACCTCGTACGCGAACAGCGCCGCCTGGGTGAACGCGGTCTGGCCCAGTCGCTCGTCGGCGCCGAACACCACGTCCTTGAGCGGCAGGTCGAACTGCGCGCACACCTCGTCGAACGCCGCGGCGAACGCGGGGTACGCGGCGTACAGGCCGCTGCCCATGCCGGCGCGCTGCGCGCCCTGCCCGCTGAACACGAACGCGGTCTGCGCGCCGCCGCCGGTGCGGCCGGTGACCGTGCCGGCGGCGATCTCGGCGAGCCGGTCGAGCAGTTCGTCGCGGCCGGAGACACCGAACGCGACGCGGTGCGGCAGCCGGGCGCGGCCGACAGCGACCGACATGGCCACGTCGAGAGCGCGGCTGCCGGGCGCGGCCAGCACCGCTTCGCGCAGCCGGGTGGCCTGCTCGCGCAGGGCCGCGGCGTCGTGGCCGGACAGCAGCAGCGGCACGGTGCCGGGGCGCACGGTCGCTTCGGTGTCGTCGGTCTCGGCCGGGGCCGGCTGCTCGATGATGAGGTGGGCGTTGGTGCCGCTGATGCCGAACGACGAGACGCCCGCGCGGCGCGGCCGGTCCCCCTCGGTCCAGGGCAGTTCCTCGGTGAGCAGCGCGACCGATCCGGCGGACCAGTCGACGTGGGTGCTCGGCCGGTCGACGTGCAACGTCTTGGGCAGCAGGCCGTGGCGCATCGCCATGACCATCTTGATCACGCCGGCCACCCCGGAGGCGGCCTGGGTGTGGCCGATGTTGGACTTCAGCGAGCCGAGCCGCAGCGGGTCGCCGGCGCGGCGTCCCTTGCCGTACGTGGCGAGCAGCGCCTGCGCCTCGATCGGGTCGCCGAGCGTGGTGCCGGTGCCGTGCGCCTCGACGGCGTCCACGTCGCCGTAGGAGAGGCCGGCGTCCGCCAGCGCCTGCCGGATCACCCGCTGCTGGGCGGGGCCGTTCGGGGCGGTCAGGCCGCTGCTGGCGCCGTCCTGGTTGATCGCCGAGCCGCGGATCAGGCCGAGCACCGGATGTCCGAGCCGCCGGGCGTCGGAGAGCCGCTCGACCAGCAGCAGCGCGGCGCCCTCGGCCCAGCCGGTACCGTCCGCGGCGTCGGCGAACGACTTGCACCGGCCGTCGGCGGAGAGCGCCCGCTGGCGGCTGAACTCGGTGAAGATGTACGGCGACGGCAGCACCGTGACGCCGCCGGCGAGCGCCATCGTGCACTCGCCGCGGCGCAGCGACTGGGCGGCCAGGTGCAGCGCGACCAGGGACGACGAGCAGGCGGTGTCGATCGTGACGGCCGGGCCCTCGAGCCCGAACGTGTAGGCCAGGCGACCGGAGAGCACCGAGGTCGCGGTGCCGGTGGCCAGGTAACCCTCGGCGCCCTCCGGGATCTCGTCGAAGCCGTACAGGTAGTCGGTCGGCGAGGCGCCGGCGAAGACGCCGATCCGGTCGCCGCGGACCAGTTCGGGGTTGATCCCGGCCGCCTCGAACGCCTCCCAGCCGACCTCCAGCAGCAGCCGCTGCTGGGGGTCCATGGTCAGCGCCTCGCGCGGGTTGATCCCGAAGAACGCCGGGTCGAACCCGGCCGCGTCGGACAGGAACCCACCCTCGCGGGTGTAGCTCTTGCCCGGCGCGTCCGGGTCCGGGTCGTAGATGCCCTCCACGTCCCAGCCGCGATCGGTGGGGAACTCCCCGATCGCGTCCGTGCCGGCCGAGACCATCCGCCACAGGTCCTCGGGCGACCGCACCCCGCCGGGGTACCGGCACGCCATCCCGACGATGGCGATGGGTTCCCGGTCGCGTTCCTCGTTGACCTGGAGGAGCTGTCGAGCTTGACGGAGCTCACCGGTCATCCACCGCAGGTGGTCCAGGAGCTTCTGCTCGTTCTCCATACAGCGCCTCCGTCGAGGGGAGTCAGGCCTTGCCGAACTCGTCTTGGATGATTGCGAAGAGGTCGTCGGCGGTGGTCGCGCCGAGCTCCGGCGAAACGGCGTCGGCCGTTCGGGGAGCGGGCACGGTCACCGGACCGACGCGGAGCGTCTGAATCCGGTTGGACACCAGGGCGGCGTCCAGGTCGTCGAGGGCCACCCGGCCGAGCAGGTCGGCCAGCAGGTCGATCTGGCCGAGCACGTCGGCCATCGGGTCCACCGGCGGGAACATGACCTCGTGCAGATGCGTGGCGAGGGTCTTGGGACTCGGGTGGTCGAAGACCACGGTGCTGGCCAGGGAGGCCCCGCTCAGCTCCTGCAACCGGTTGCGCAGTTCGATCGCGGTGAACGAGTCGAACCCGATCTCGAGGAAGCCCCGGGCCGGGTCGACCCGGTCACCGGACCGGTGTCCGAGCACCGCGGCGCACTCGTCGCGCACCAGCTGCAGCAGGGACCGCTGGCGGTCGGCGTCCGACTCCACGGCCAGCTTCTGCCGCAGCTCGCTGTCCCCGGCGGGGTCCCGGCCGGTGTCGCCGGCCGGGACCGGCGCGAGACCGGCGAGCAGGTGGGAGGCGCGGGTCGAGGTGAACAGCGGCAGGAACGTGCTCCAGTCCACATCGGCCACCGTCTCGGTCGCCGCACCGGAGCCGACCGCGCCGGCCAGGGCGTCGACCGCCATGTCCGGCGGCAGCAACCCGAGGCCACGGCGGGTGAGCTGGTCGCCCGAGCCGTCCGAGAGGACCATCCCGACCTCGGCCCACGGGCCCCACGCCACGGCGGTGCCGGCCAGCCCACGGGCCTGGCGCCGGGCGGCGAGACCGTCGAGGTAGGCGTTGGCGGCGGCGTACGCGCCGCTGCCGCCGCTGCCCCAGGTCGCCGCGATCGACGAGAAGAGCACGAACGCGTCGAGCGCCTCGTCGCCCAGCAGGGCGTCGAGGTTCGCCGCCCCGGCCACCTTCCCGGCGGCGGTCTGCGCGAGATGCGCAAGGTCCACCTCGGCGATGGGCGCGTTCAACGACACCCCAGCAGCGTGGACGACGGCGGTCAATGATTTCCCTGGAATCGTCGCCAGCACGGCGGCCACGGCGGCGCGGTCGGCCACGTCGCAGGCGGCCACGTCGACCCGCACGCCCAGGCCGGTCAGCTCGGCGGCCAGCTCGGCGGTGCCGGGGGCCATCGGGCCGCGCCGGCTGGTGAGCACCAGGTGCTCGGCGCCCGCCGCGGCGAGCCACCGGGCCACCACGGCGCCGAGGCCGCCGGTGCCGCCGGTGACCAGGACCGCGCCGCGCGGCTGCCAGCCCGCTCCGGTGGGCGCGGGTGCCGGCGTCAGCCGGCGGGCGAGGACACCGGCGGGCCGCAGCGCCACCTGGTCCTCGTCCGCAGCGGCGAGCACCGCGGCCAGCACCTCGGCGATGTCCGGGCCGACGGTGGCCGGCAGGTCGATCAGGCCGCCCCAGCGGTGCGGCAGCTCCAGGGCGACCACCCGGCCCAGACCCCAGACACTGGTCTGCGCGGGCTCCACCTCGGAGTCCTGGGCAGCGGCGGCGACCGCGCCCCGGGTCACGCACCAGAGCCGACCGCCCTCCGGCAGGCGCCGCAGCAGATCCGCCGTGGCGGCCAGACCGGGCGGCACGTCGCCGCCGGCGTCGGCCAGCAGGGCGAGCAGCGACACCACGCCGGCGAACGGGCCGTCCGGCAGCCGGTCGACGGACGCGGTGACCACCTCGGCACCGGCGTCCCGCAGCGCAGCGGCCACGCCCGGGTCGTCGATGCCCGGCGCCGTCACCAGCAGCCAGCGGCCGGGCAGCACCGCGGGCGGAAGCTCGACCGGCGCCCAGGTCTCCCGGTACCGCCAGCCGTCGACGGCGTCGCGCTCGGCCCGCGAGCGCCGCCACGACGAGAGCACCGGAAGTGCGGCGCGCAGGGCCGCACGCTGGTCCGCCGCGAGATCCAGGTCGCCGAGGTCGTCGCGTTCCACCGCCGTCCAGAAGTCGGCGTCCAGATCGGCCGCTCCGGCCGAACCCAGGGTGGTCTCCGGCCAGTAGCGCTCGTGCCGGAACGGGTACGTGGGCAGGTCCACCGGCGCACCGGTGAAGTCACCGAAGACCGCCGGCCAGGCGACCGTGCCGCCCCCGGCCCACACCTGCCCGGCCGCGGTGAGCAGCGTCGCCACCTCGGGGCGTCCGGTGCGGGCCACCGCGATCAGCGTCTGCTCGCCGCCCGCCGCGGCGACCGCCGGGAGCAGCACGGTGTCCGGGCCCACCTCGACGACCGTCGCCGCGTCGGCCAGCGCCGCCACGTCGTCGGCGAACCGGACGGTGTCCCGCACGTGCCGCACCCAGTACTCCGCGTCGGACACGTCCTTGACCAGCTCGATCACCGGTTCGTGGAACGTCACGCCGGACACCACCGCGCGGAAGTCGTCCAGCATCGGCTCCATCAGCGCGGAGTGGAACGCGTGCGACACGTCGAGCCGGTGGGTCTTGCGGTCGGCGAACCTCGCGACGACCGCTTCGACCCGGTCGGCGGGGCCGGAGACGACCACCGACGACGCGCTGTTGACCGCGGCGATGTCGATGTCCTCGCCGGCCAACTCGGCCTCGCCGGCCTGGATCGCGGCCATCGCCCCGCCGGGCGGCAGGGCCTGCATCAGCGCGCCGCGGGCCTCGACCACCCGGCAGGCGTCGGCCAGGTTCCAGAGCCCGGCGCAGTGCGCCGCCGCGAGTTCACCGATCGAGTGGCCGGCCAGCACGTCCGGGCGCACGCCCCACGACTCGAGAAGCCGGAACATCGCCACCTCGTACGCGAACAGCGCCGGCTGGGCGTACCCGGTGGGCGCCAGGTCGTGACCGTCCAGCACCAGTTCCCGCAACGGCAGCTCGAAGTGGGCGCACACCCGGTCGAACGCGTCGGCGTACACCGGGAAGGTGTCGTACAGCTCGCGGCCCATCCCGGCCCGCTGCGCGCCCTGCCCGGTGAACACGAACGCCGTCCGACCGGCGGCCGGGGCCGCGGGCCGCAGCGTGGCCAGGCCGTCCCGCAGTTCCGCGTGGTCGGCGGCGACCACGACGCCGCGCACCGGCAGCGCGGCACGGCCGGTCGCCAGCGCGTACGCGAGATCCGCGGGCGCCGGGGCGGCCTCGTCCGCGACCAGCGCGCCGAGCTGCTGCGCCCGGTCCCGCAGGCCGTCCTCGTCCACCGCGGACAGCACGAACGGCAGGACCGTGGGCGCGGTGCCGCGGCCCACCGGCCCGGCCGGTGGCGCCTCCTCGAGGACGACGTGCGCGTTGGTGCCGCTGACGCCGAACGAGGAGACCGCGGCGCGGCGCGGCCGGTCGCCGGCCGGCCACCGCTGCTCGGCGGTGAGCAGCCGGACCGCGTCGGTGGACCAGTCGACGTGCCGGGAGGGTTCGTCCACGTGCAGGGTCCGCGGCAGCACCTCGTGCCGCATCGCCAGCACCATCTTGATCACCCCGGCGACGCCGGCGGCGCCCTGGGTGTGGCCGATGTTGGATTTCACCGAGCCCAGCCAGAGCGGTCGCTCCGGGTCGCGGTCCCGGCCGTACGTGGCCAGCAGCGCCTGCGCCTCGATCGGGTCGCCGAGCGTGGTGCCGGTGCCGTGCGCCTCGACCACGTCCACGTCGGCCGGGGTGAGCTTGGCACCGGTCAGCGCCTGCCGGATGACGCGCTGCTGCGACGGGCCGTTCGGGGCGGTCAGCCCGTTGGACGCGCCGTCCTGGTTGACCGCGGAGCCGCGGAGCACGGCCAGCACCCGGTGGCCGTTGCGCTGCGCGTCGGAGAGCCGCTCCAGCAGCAGCATGCCGGCGCCCTCGCCCCAGCCGGTGCCGTCGGCGGCGTCGGCGAACGGCTTGCAGCGGCCGTCCGGCGCCAAGCCGCGCTGCCGGCTGAACTCGATGAACAGGAACGGGGTGGACATCACCGTGACGCCACCGGCCAGCGCCAACGAGCACTCCCCGCGCCGCAGCGCCTGCGCGGCGAGGTGCAGCGCGACCAGCGACGACGAGCAGGCGGTGTCCACCGTGATCGCCGGGCCCTCGAAGCCGAACGTGTACGACAACCGGCCGGACATCACACTGGCCGCGTTGCCGGTGACGCCGAAGCCCTCGGCCACCTCGGGGGCGGCGCCGAGCAGCAGCATCGGGTAGTCCTGCCCGGCGACGCCGACGAAGACGCCGGTACGGCTGCCGCGCAGCGCGTCGGCGTCCAGCCCGGCCCGCTCCAGCGCCTCCCAGCTGGTCTCCAGCAGCAGCCGCTGCTGGGGGTCCATGGCGACCGCCTCGCGCGGGCTGATCCCGAAGAACCCGGCGTCGAAGTCGCCCGCCCCGGGCAGGAAACACCCGGTCCGGGCGTACGTGGTGCCGGGGTGCGCCGGGTCGGGGTGGTAGAGCGAGTCCGGCCAGCCCCGGTCGGCGGGCAGGTCGGTGACCGCGTCCCGGCCCTCGTCGAGCAGCCGCCACAGGTCCTCGGGGCTGTCCACGTCGCCGGCGAACCGGCAGCTCATCGCCACGATCGCGATGGGCTCGTCGTCCGTGGCCGCCGGGCCGGTGTCCGCCGCGTCCGGCGCGTCCGCGCCGCCGCCGAGTTCGGCGGCGAGGTGCGCGGCGAGCGCCGCCGGGTGCGGGTGGTCGAAGACGACGGTCGCGGTGAGCGGCAGCCCGGTGGCCGCGGTGAGCCGGTTGCGCAGCTCCACCGCGGTCAGCGAGTCGAAGCCGACGTCGCGGAACGCCCGCTGCGCCGGGACCGCCGCGGTGTCGGCGTGCCCGAGCACCGCGGCGGCCTCGCCGCGGACCAGGGCGGTCAGGCGGGCGAGCCGGTCGGCCGCGGACAGGCCGGCGAGGTCGTCGGCCGGTGCGGCGCCGGTGTCCCGGCCGGCGAGCACGTCGCGGACCGCGGGAACGTCGTGCAGCAGCGCGGAGATGTGTTCGGCGCCGAAGACGGTGACCAGGCGCTGCCAGTCGACGTCCGCGACCACCTCGGCCGGGGCGCCGGCGCCGACCGCGGCGGACAGCGCGCCGACCGCGGTCTCCGGCCGCATCAGGCGGAAACCGCGCCGGGCGGACTGGTCCCCGGCGGTGCCGACGGAGGCCATGCCGGCGCCGGCCCACGGTCCCCAGGCGACGGCGGTGCCGGCCAGGCCGCGGGCCCGCCGGTTCGCGGCCAGCGCGTCGAGGTAGGCGTTGGCGGCCGCGTACGCGCCGGCCCCGCCGCTGCCGAGCACACCCGCCACCGAGGAGTACAGCACGAACGCGTCCAGCTCCCGGTCACCGAGCAGTGCGTCGAGGTGCGCGGCGCCCAGGCTCTTGGCCGCGGTGGCTTCGGCGAGCCGGTCCGGGCCGAGTTCGGAGAGCAGGCCGGAGACGTCGACGCCGGCCGTGTGCACGACCGCGCTGAGGTCGGCGGGCAGGTCGGCGACCAGCGCGGCCGCCGCGTCGCGGTCGGCGACGTCGCAGGCCACCACGCGGACCGTGACGCCGAGCCCGGCGAGTTCGGCGGCCAGGTCCACCGCGGCCGGGGCGGCGGCGCCCCGGCGGCTGGTCAGCACGAGGGTGGTGGCGCCGTGGGCGGCCAGCCAGCGGGACACGGCGGCGCCCAGGCCGCCGGTGCCGCCGGTGACCAGCACGGCACCGCGTGGCCGCCACGGGTCGCCGGTGGTGCGCGGCGCCGGGACCAGCCGGCGGCCGTACACGCCAGTGGCGCGGATCGCCACCTGTTCCTCGCCGGGAGCGCCGGCGAGGACCGCGGCCAGGCGTGCCGCGGCGCGGGCGTCCAGCCCGGTCCGCAGGTCGACCAGGCCACCCCACCGGTACGGCTGCTCCAGCGCGATGACCTGCCCGAGCCCCCAGACCTGGGCCTGGGCGGGGCTGGGCGCCGCCTCGTTCCGCCCGACCGTGACCGCCCCCGAGGTGACGAGCCACAGCGGGGCGTTGACGGCGGCGTCGTCCAGGGCCTGGACCAGCGCGAGGTTCGCCGCCAGCCCGGCGGTGACCCCGGACCGGTCGGGCCGGAGTTCCTCGTCGCCGGCGTACACCGACAGCACGCCGGCGAAGCCCTCCCCGGCGATGTCCCGGAGCGCGTCGGCCAGCGTGTCCCGTCCGGGTTCGACGGTGAGCGGCACGACGTCGGCGCCGTGCGCGGTCAGCGCGGCGGTCAGCGCGTCGTCGAGCCGGGTGCCGGCGACCAGCCAACGGCCGTCCAGCCGGGCCGGTTCGGTGTCGACCGGCTTCCAGGTGATCCGGTACCGCCAGGCGTCGACCGCGTCGCGTTCGAGGCTGCCGCGCCGCCACGCGCTCAGCGCGGGCAGCAGCCGGGCCAGGTCGTCGCGGCCGGTGGCGTCGAGCGCCAGGGAACCGGCCAGCGCGGGCAGGTCGGTGCGCTCGACCGCGGTCCAGAAGGCCGCCTCCGCGCCGGTGCCGCCGGCCGCGGTGCCGGTGGCCGGCTCGATCCAGTAGCGCTGGCGCTGGAAGGCGTACGTGGGCACGTCGACCCGCCGCGCGCCGGTGCCGTCGAAGACGGCCGGCCAGCGGACCGCACCGCCGCGCGCCCACAGCGTCCCCAGCGCGGCGAACAGCGTGGCCGTGTCGGGGCGGTCGACGCGCAGGGCGGGCACGAAGGCCGCGTCCGCGTCGGCGGGCAGCGCCTGCGGCCCGAGCGCGGAGAGGATGCCGTCCGGCCCGATCTCGACATAGGTACGGACACCGGCTTCGTACAGGGCGGCCACGTCGTCGGCGAAGCGCACCGTGTCGCGCACGTGCCGCACCCAGTACTCCGGCTCGGACACGTCCCTGGCCAGCGCGATGGCCGGCGGGTGGAGGGTGAGCGTGCCGACCACCGCGCGGAACTCGGCGAGCATCGGTTCCATCAGCGGTGAGTGGAAGCCGTGGCCGACCCGCAGCCGCCGGGTCTTGCGGCCCCGCTCGGCCCACGGCGCGGCGAACGCCACCACGTCGGCCTCCGGGCCGGAGACGACGACCGAGGCGGGCGCGTTGACGGCGGCCAGGCCCAGGCTCGCCGGCAGCTCGCCCAGTTCCTCCTCGGTGGCCTGGATGGCGATCATCGCACCGCCGGCCGGCAGCTCACCCATCAGCCGGCCGCGGGCGAGCACCAGCCGGGCCGCGTCGGGCAGGTCCCAGACGCCGGCGCAGTAGGCGGCGGTGACCTCGCCGATCGAGTGCCCGGCGACCAGGTCCGGCCGTACGCCCCAGCCGGTCAGCAGCCGGAACAGCGCCGCCTCCACCGCGAACAGCGCGGCCTGGGTGTAGAGGGTCTCGTCCAGCGGGGCGGCGTCGCCGGCGAAGACGACGTCGCGCAGCGGCCGGTCCAGGCCGGGGTCGAGGTGGGCGCAGATCTCGTCGAAGGCGTCGGCGAACGCGGGGAACTCCCGGTACAGCTCGGCGGC
Source organism: Jidongwangia harbinensis (assembly GCF_020216025.1). Lineage (GTDB taxonomy): Bacteria > Actinomycetota > Actinomycetes > Mycobacteriales > Micromonosporaceae > Actinoplanes > Actinoplanes harbinensis. The sequence goes on from NZ_JAIWNC010000071.1 coordinate 17,809, forward strand.
CATGCCGGGACGCTGGGCGCCCTGGCCGGTGAAGAGCAGCGCGGTGCGCCCGCCCGCGCCGGTGGTGACGGTCGGTGCGGCCAGTGCGGCCAGCAGCTCCGTCCGGTCCCCGGCGATCAGCGTGGTGCGGGCGGGCAGGGCGGCCCGGCCGGCGGCCAGCGACAGCGCGACGTCGGCGAGGTCCAGCTCGGGCCGCGCGGTGAGCAGTTCGGCGAGGCGGGCGGCCTGGGCGCGTACCGCTGTCTCGTCGTGCCCGGAGAGGGTGACCGGCACGACCGGCGGGACCCGGCGCGGGGTGTCCGCCGGCTCGTCGGCGGGCGGCGCCTCCTCCAGGATCACGTGGGCGTTGGTGCCGCTGATGCCGAACGACGAGACGCCCGCCCGGCGGGTCCGGTCCCCGGCCGGCCACGCCGCCGGCTCGGTGAGCAGGGTGACCGCGCCGGACGCCCAGTCGACGTGCGGCGACGGCTGGTCGGCGTGCAGGGTGGCGGGAAGCAGCCCGTGCCGCAGCGCCTGCACCATCTTGATGACCCCGGCGACACCGGCCGCGGACTGGGTGTGCCCCATGTTGGACTTGATCGAGCCGAGCCGCAGCGGCCGGTCGGCCGGGCGCTCCTGCCCGTACGTGGCCAGCAACGCCCCGGCCTCGATCGGGTCGCCCAGCGTGGTGCCGGTGCCGTGCGCCTCCACCGCGTCCACGTCGGCCGTGGTGAGCCCGGCGGTGGCGAGGGCCTGCCGGATCACCCGTTCCTGGGCGGGTCCGCTGGGGGCGGTGAGGCCGTTGGAGGCGCCGTCCTGGTTGACCGCGGTGCCGCGGACCACGGCGAGGACCGGGTGGCCGTGGCGGCGGGCGTCGCTGAGCCGTTCCAGGGCGATCAGGCCGACGCCCTCGGCCCAGCCGGTGCCGTCCGCGCCGTCCGCGAAGGACTTGCAGCGGCCGTCGCCGGCCAGCCCGCCGTGCCGGTCGAACTCGGCGAAGGTGCCGGCGGTGGCCATCACGGTGACGCCGCCGGCCACCGCCAGGTCGCATTCGCCGCGCTGCAGCGAGTGCCCGGCGAGGTGCAGCGCGACCAGCGACGACGAGCAGGCGGTGTCGATGGTGACGGCCGGGCCTTCGAGGCCGAACGTGTAGGACAGCCGCCCGGAGGTCACCGAGGAGGCCATGCCGGTGAGGAAGTAGCCCTGCGATTCCGGCGGCACCTCGCTGAGCCCGGCGGCGTACTGGGAGAAGGACGCGCCGACGAAGACGCCGGTGCGGCTGCCGCGCAGCGACGACGGATCGATGCCGGCCCGTTCGAACACCTCCCACGCGCTCTCCAGCATGAGGCGCTGCTGCGGGTCCATGGCGAGGGCCTCGCGCGGGCTGATGCCGAAGAAGGCGGCGTCGAAGCCGGCCGCGTCGCGCAGGAAGCCGCCCTCGACCACCTCGGCGGGGTCCCAGCCGCGGTCGTCCGGCGGGCGGGAGACCACGTCGGCGCCGGCCTCGACCATCGCCCAGAGCTGCTCGGGGTTCTCGATGCCGCCGGGGAAGCGGCAGCTCATCGCGACGATGGCGAGCGGCTCGCCGGCGTCGACGGCGGCCGGGACCGCGGTGGACGCGTCGACCACCACGCCGGTGAGCTGGTCCCGCAGATGCGCGGCGAGCGCCTCCGGGTGCGGGTGGTCGAAGACGAGCGTGGCGGCGAGCCGCAGGCCGGTCGCGCGTTGCAGCCGGTTGCGCAGTTCGACGGCGGTCAGCGAGTCGAAGCCGATGTCGCGGAACGCGCGGCCGGTGCCGATCTGGCCGGGGCCGTCGTGGCCGAGCACGGCGGCGGCCTCGGCGCGGACCAGGTCGGTGAGCCGGGTCAGGCGGGCCGGGGCGGGCAGCAGGCTGAGTTCGTCGAGCAGCGGGTTGGCGCCCCGGGCCGGGCCGCTGGCGTCCTCCTCGCCGGTCTGCGGCAGTTCGTCGAGCAGCGGGGCGGGCCGGCCGGCGGTGAACACCGGCGTGAACCGCGACCAGTCGATGTGGACGACGACGTGCCCGGCGTCGTCGGTGCCGGCCGCGCCGGCGATCGCGGAGACGGCGGCGGCCGGCGGCATCGGGGTCATGCCGCGGCGGCGCAGCTGGTCGCCGGTGGCGCCGCGGGTGGCCATGCCGACCTCCGCCCACGGGCCCCAGGCGATCGCGGTGCCGGCCAGGCCGCGGGCACGCCGGTCGGCGGCGAGCGCGTCCAGGTGGGCGTTGGCGGCGGCGTAGGCGCCGCCGCCCGCGTTGCCCCAGATCCCGGCGATGGAGGAGAAGAGCACAAAGGCGTCGAGGGTACGGTCGCCGAGCAGCTCGTCCAGGTGCCGGGCGCCGGTGACCTTGCCGATCGCGGCGTGGGCCAGGTCGGCCGCGGTGATGTCGCCGAGCCCGCCCGCACCGTCGACGCCGGCGGCGTGCACGACGGCGGTCAGCTCGTCGCCGGCCACGGCGAGCACCCGGGCGACCTCCGCCCGGTCGTCCACGTCGGCGGCCACGAACTCGACGGCGACGCCGAGGCCGGTCAGTTCCGCGGCGAGGTCGTCGGCGCCGGGTGCGTCCGCGCCGCGCCGGCTGGTCAGCACCAGCCGGTCGGCGCCGGCCCGCGCGAGGTGGCGGGCCACGACGGCGCCGAGGCCGCCGGTGCCGCCGGTGACCAGCACGCTGCCGCGAGGCCGCCAGGGTGCGCCGGCCGGCCGGGGCGCGGGGGTGAGACGCCGGGCCAGGATGCCGGACGGGCGCACCGCCACCTGGTCTTCCGGGCCGCCGGCGGCGAGCACGGCGGCCACCCGGGCGGCGGCCCGCTCGTCGAGGTCGGCGGGCAGGTCGACGGTGCCGCCCCAGAGCTGCGGCGCCTCCAGCGCGGCGACCCGGCCGAGGCCGGCGGTCATGGCCTGCTCCGGGTTGACCCGGGCGTCGGCGCGGCCGGTGGCGACCGCTCCGCGGGTGACGGACCAGAGCCGGGCGCCGACGCCGTCGGCGGCGCCCAGCGTCTGCACCAGGTCCAGCGTCCGTACCAGGCCGACGGGCACGGACGGGTGGTCGGGGTGGGGGCGGTCGTCCAGGCCGAGCAGGGAGAGCACGCCGGCCACCGGACCGGACGCGATCGCGTCCGCGACGGCCGCGGCGGGGTCCCGGTCGGGGCCGGCGGGGACCGTCTCGACCTGCGCGCCGGCGTCGGTGAGCGCCGCGGCGAGCCGGTCGGCGCCGGGGGTGCCGGGGTCGCCGACGAGCAGCCAGCGGCCGTCGAGGCGGCCGGGCGGGACGGTGACCGGGGCCCAGCCGACGCGGTGGCGCCACGAGTCGACGACGTCGCTCTCCCGGCTGGTGCGCCGCCAGGCGGCGAGCGTGGGCAGCATGGCTTCGAGGTGACCGCGATCGCCCTCGGCGAGGTCCAGCGTGCCGGCCAGGGCGGGCAGGTCGGCGCCCTCCACGGCGCGCCAGAAGTCGGTCTCGGCGCCGCTGGCCGCGACGGCGGCCGTCGCCAGGCGTTCGGGCCAGAAACGGCGGCGCTGGAACGCATAGGTGGGCAGGTCGACGCGGCGGGCGCCGGTGCCGGCGAACATCGCGGACCAGTCGACGGTGGTGCCGTGGGCCCAGGCCTGCCCGACCGCGGAGAACACCGCGGCGACCTGCGGCTTGTCCTTGCGCAACAACGACGCGAACACCACATCCGCATCCCCCGGCACCGACTCCGGACCCGCAGCCGACAACACCCCGTCCGGACCGAACTCCACAAACGTCCGCACACCCCGCGCATACAACGACTGCACGGAGTCGGCGAACCGCACCGGCTCGCGCAGATGCCGCAACCAATACTCCGCCGTCGCCGCCTCCGCCGGGTCCAGCACCGCACCCGTGACATCCGAGATCAACGCCACCGTCGGCTCCCGGAACGTCAACCGTCCCAGCACCTCGGCGAACGACGGCTGCATCACCTCGATGAACGGCGAATGCGCGGCATGACTGATCCGCAACCGCCGCACCTTACGACCCAAACCACCGAAATGCTCCGCGATCGGTGCACACGCCTGC
>NZ_JAIWNC010000072.1 GCF_020216025.1 Jidongwangia harbinensis
CGCGGCGTACCAGGCGGCGACGACCCACACCGGCCAGCCCACGGTGATCCTCGCCAAGACCATCAAGGGCTGGACGCTGGGCTCGCACTTCGAGGCCCGCAACGCCACGCACCAGATGAAGAAGCTGACGCTGCCCGACCTGAAGGGTTTCCGGGACCGGCTGTACCTGGACATCAGCGACAAGCAGCTGGAGGACAACCCGTACCTGCCGCCGTACTTCCACCCGGGTGAGAAGTCCGACGAACTGCAGTACCTGCTGGAGCGCCGCAAGGAGCTGGGCGGGTTCGTTCCCACCCGCACGGTGACAAGTCGACCGCTCAGCATGCCCGGTGGGGACGCCTACGCGAGCGTGAAACGCGGATCAGGCAACCAGCCGGTAGCCACGACCATGGCACTGGTCCGGCTGCTCAAGGACCTGATGAAGGACCCCGAGATCGGCCACCGATTCGTGCCGATCATCCCGGACGAAGCTCGCACGTTCGGCATGGACTCGTTGTTCCCGACCCGCAAGATCTACTCGCCGCACGGCCAGACATACGCGTCGGTGGACCGGGAGCTGCTGCTGAGCTACCGCGAGTCCCGCAGCGGCGTACTCCTGCATGAGGGGATCACCGAAGCCGGTTCCGCCGCGTCGTGGACGGCCGTCGGCACCTCCTACGCGACCCACGGCGAACCGATGATCCCGCTGTACATCTTCTACTCGATGTTCGGGTTTCAGCGCACCGGCGACGGCTTCTGGGCGGCCGCCGACCAGATGACCCGCGGCTTCCTGCTCGGCGCCACCGCCGGCCGGACCACGCTCAACGGCGAGGGCCTGCAACACCAGGACGGCCAGTCGCTGCTGATCGCCTCCACCAATCCGGCCTGCCTGGCCTACGACGCCGCCTACGCCTACGAACTCGGCCACATCGTCCGCGACGGCCTGCACCGCATGTACGGCGCGAAGCAAGAGAACGTCTTCTACTACCTCACCCTCTACAACGAGCCGATCCTGCAACCGGCCGAACCGGAGAACGTCGACGTAGAAGGCATCCTGGCCGGAATGCATCGCATCTGCGGCACCGACGACGCCGAAGGCCCGACGGCGCATATCCTGGCTTCAGGCATCACCGTTCCGGCAGCGCTGGCAGCACACCGCTTGCTCCACGACGAGTGGGACATCCGTACCGACGTCTGGTCGGTCACGTCCTGGACCGAGCTACGCCGCGACGGCCTTGACACCGACCAATGGAACTTCCTGCATCCCGACGAACCGGTCCGTGTCCCTTACCTGTCCCGTCGCCTACAGGAACACCCCGTCCCCGTGGTGGGCGTATCCGACTGGATGCGCGCGGTGCCGGATCAGATCGCTCGGTTCGTCCCTGACCGTTGGGCGTCCCTGGGCACCGACGGCTTCGGCATGTCCGACACCCGGAAGGCGCTGCGCCGCCACTTCCGTATCGATGGGTCTTCTATCGCTCTACGCGTGATCCAGGAGCTGACCGCCGGCGGAGTACTGGATTCAGACACGCTCCGCAAGGCACACGCAGCATTCGGCCCCATCGCCGACGACGACGCGGTATGAGACGGCGGATTTCCTGGTACGTGGCGCTGGAACTGGTCAAGGTCACGGCGGCTACTGTCAGCCGGCGTGCTTCGGCTCACCGGCTGAAAGACAAAGGAGGCGAACCATGCACTCGACCCATCTCGATACGCTTGCGAACGAGCTTCTCACCGCAGCGCGCGGCGCGCGCAGCGGCCGCAGCGCTCACACCCTGTTCGGCCGTCACGAACACAAGCTCCGCCAAACCGTCATCGCGCTGATCGCCGGTCAGCGCCTCGCCGAACACAACAGCCCCGGCGAAGCCACCTTGCAGGTGCTGCGGGGCCGAGCCCAGTTGACCACGCCCACACAGCAATGGACGGGCCAAGCGGGAGACCACGTCATCATCTCCCTCGAACGCCATGAACTGCTCGCCGTCGAGGACACCGCCGTACTGCTGACAGTCGTCAGCGCACCCTGAACGCCACCCGCAGAACAAGGAAGGTCTCCCGGATGCACGACGACGATCCCGGTGTCGCTCAGCTACAACGATGGCAAGAATCCGGTGGCCGATGGCGGGTACTGACACGCACCACGGACACCGTGGTGATAGCACTGCTGACCTGCGATACCGGCGAAGAGGTCGACCGCCTGTCCGGTGCCGGCCCGGCTCTGCTGGCTTACCTCGGCGACCGCGACACCAGCGAGGACGACATCACGCCGGCCCTTCCCGTGCGACCGGGACCGACCGCAGTCGTGCGGGATCGCGACATCTCCGGTAAACCGCGTAACTCCCGGCCACGCGACGCCCTGGGCCGCCCGCTGGAACCCGGCGCACCGGGCGTTCTCACCATGCCGGACGACCTGAACCCAACACCGATCGAGGCACTGCAGCAAGCGCAGAAACTGCTCGACGACGGCTTTCCGTTCCACGCCCACGAGGTCCTCGAGGCCGCGTGGAAGTCAGCCCCGCCCGACGAACGCGAATTGTGGCGCGGCCTTGCCCAACTCGCCGTCGGCCTCACCCACGCCCGCCGTGGAAACGCAACCGGCGCCACCCGATTGCTGCTGCGATCAGCAGACCGGATCGGCCCATACGAGCACTCGGCACCCCACAACATCGCGGTAGCCGAACTCAGCGCGTGGGCACGGACGACCGCCGCGCACATCAACGAGAACCATACCGCCGTCGACGCCCGCATACCGCGGCTCACCAGACCCGCCGGCCCCAAATGAGCTCCTGGCACGCGGTCCGCCGGTCCCGTCGATGGCGGTGGTGTCGCCGGACTGTCCGGACGTGCCAGCAGGATCGCACGGCATCGATCCTTCTGCGCATCTCGACGGTTGCGCGGTCATCCGGGTCGGATCGGGTCGCGTCGACGGATCGCGACCTTCGCTGAACGTGACCCGGCGAAGCTGTCGTGGGTCGACCTGGGCGTCGACCTGGTACTGGATTGCACTGGCGTCTTCTAATCCGAGGAAGACCGGACGGGCGCGGCGCTCCCGCCCGGCACCGGAAGCCACACAGTGGTAACTGCCCAGATCTCCCGGAGTTGCTCACCTTGTTCAGCCGCAGCGCAGAGGCCAGCAGCGCTCTGGTCGGCACAGTCGCCGCCTTCGGCGGCACCCGACTGACGCGGCCCGGAGGCGGTGCTCTTCGTGGGGAGAAGCGTAGCGAGGAAATGCGCGCGCGACCGCCTCCTTGGAAGAGACGACGGAGTCGGGAAAGACGTGTCATCAGGTGCCGCTGATGCTGGACGAACGAAGGGCGTAGTCAGTCGCCGCTTCGCGGCACGTGGACACGCTTCCTGCGTTCGCGCTGCTCCCGGCTGTAGCGCTTACGGCGTTCAAGATCGCGCTTCCAACCTTCGCGCGCAGCTGGCCCGGTGCCATCGATTGCCTTGCTGACCTCGGCAGGCCCGAGCAGGTACCGGAAGGACCAGTCGTCGAAGGTCCGGTGGAACCAGCGCATGAGCCGACCCCGCTTGCGGTCGTCCTTGTTCCTCAGCATGGCTATCAGCCTCCTTGAAGCACCGCAAGCCCGAGACGTTTCGCGGCCTGCTCACGTTTGCGCTCCACCTACAGTGTTGGCCTCGCAAGCACCGACGGATAGGGCTGACAGCGGCGACGGACAGAGCCGGACTGTGCCGGGTTCCGGCAAGGTCGATCGCACAGTAATGGCTTGTTCTTGTGACTTGACGGTCAGGCAGTGGTAGCCAATGGGCGGTCGCGCGCTTCGAGGTCCAGCACCACTGTTCGGAGCCGAAGACCTCAAGCGGATCTGGTGGTCACATACTGCACAGCCCGGCCTGGACGGTCTGCATGAACGGCACCGGATCGCACAGATAGACATCGGCTTGCTCGTACCAGACGAAGATCTGGTGTCGATGCGTGACGACTCCCGGTGCGCGTGGGATCCGAGCTGGTTCGCCGCCACTGCTGAGGTGTCGATCATCTGCGTGACAGCAATCCGCGGTGTCGCGGTGGCGGCCCGTGCTGTTCCGGATCGGCGATCCCTGGCCGCAGGCGAGCCGGCGAGCAAATGCCCCATGGGTGTGCCAGCTGGCGGGGACCTTGACGACACGTCGAGCGGCACCACCGACACGCCGATGGCGGGTGCAGCCAACCAGGGCCGCGGATAGCGCATCTCCGGCACGCAGCCAGCCCTGCGATCCGTCGCCGTCCGTGTCGCCCAACAGCAGTGCATAGACCGCGGCCCGGTCGTGCCCGCCGCCGACCGGCAGTATCCAGGGCCGGCCAAAGTCGCGGCTGGGCAATGTGGTGCTGCGTGGGGTGCTTGGGGCAGCACACTGGCGGTGAGCCCAGCCCCCGACAGCCTGGCACGGCCGGTCCAGTACGTCAGCGCCCCGGCGATCTGCGGGTCGCCGGCTTCCACCGCGGCGGCCCGGCTTGACGCGAAGCCCAGGTCCGCCACGTCATCGGACCCGAGCAGCGGCAGGCCGCCTTCCGCGCAGGCCGCCGTCGCGACGACCCGCACCCCCACCGCGGGTATGGACCGTTCGCTCACTGGCCGCCGGCCGATGTACCAGATGCCTATCGCGTGCGCCAGGCGCAGTGCTTCCGATGTCACCGGAGCCCGGCCGTTCACCATGAGCGTGGCAGCAAGTCCGGATCGCTTGCTTGCGGCAGCCGGGTCACGTGCGCCGCCAGCCGTCAGCAGCGAGTGCGATCCGAGCGTGGTGCAGGACGGCCCCGCAGTTGAGCATCAGCTATCGGCCTTGCGGGGTCTCCGGCCGACAGTTGGCGGCTGCGCGTGGAGACAGGTCCAGTCGTTCCGGGTGTACCTGCCATAGCCACGGCTGAGCGTTGAGGACCGACGGCGCGATCCCGGCCGCGGTAACGGCGTCGGTGAACGAGGCAGCGGGCAGCCGGTCGACCGCAGTCGTTTCTTGTCTCATGCTCCGGCTCTCTGAGCGTCCGTTTGCGGCGTACCGCCGACGTTCGCCCGGCGCCGGCGTGGGGCCGAATCACGTGCCTTCGGCGCCGGGTTACCGGCTACTCGGGCGTCGTGCAAGGTCACTGAGGACGGCTGCATGGCTGTGTTCGACGTCCCGGGTGGCCGTCAGCAGCGTGACGGTCCTCGTGCGGGCGAGTTCCCGGAGCCGGTCGACGGCGGCTGCTGGTCGGGCGTGGCGGAGTTCGGCCAGGTAGCGGTCCCGGAACTCAGTGAACCGCTCCGGTCGGTGCCCGTACCAGCGGCGCAGTGGCGTGGACGGCCCGATGTCTTTCACCCACTCGTCGAGAAGGACCGCTGCCTTGGTCAGACCGCGTGGCCACACCCGGTCAACCAGCACCCTTACGCCGTCGTCGGATGAGGGATCATCGTAGACCCGGCGAAGCCTTACCTGCCTTTCCAACGGTCCTCCTCGATCTGGATCGCTCGCGGTCACCACAGGGACGGCAGTGCGAGGTGTCATCGCCAATTCTCTGGCCATGTCCTCCTCGCCGGACAGGTGTGTGACCAGCACCTACCACGGTGACAGATTGCCGGATCCCGGAACGCCGGACCCAACGGTTGCCCTACCCCGCATCAACTCGACCTGGTTGCGTCTCATCGGCAGGAGCGAAGCGGAGATAACCGCGGCGAGACGATCGGTCCGGCGCCCCGCACGAAACGCGAGCCACGACAGGATGCGAGGTTCCGTCTGCCGGCACGTCCACGGGTGCCGCCGGACGACCCGACGAGGGCTGGAGGGCCAAAGCTCGACGGGTTCGGTGGTGTAGACGACCGTCCGACCCCGCCGGCCCGCGTCGCGGTGTCGTGTGCGCCGTAGTGCCGAGCACCGGCAAGTTGCGGCACCCGACCTGACCGGTGACGGCACCTGTGCACGACCGGACCGATGGCGATCATTGATGGTGATCGAGGTGACGGCGGCTCGGTGACAGAGTGACCCGGCTGGCCGTAGCCGCTGCAGGTCAGTGTCCATCAACGGCCAGAACGAGGGCCGTGCGGTCGACGATCCACCAGTTCGTTGTCGCGCAGCCGATCGCCTGCCCCGCGTCGATACCCGAGGAGTCGCAATGAGCATTGCGCAACGAACCGCAGAAACGACCTGGGAAGGCTCGCTGACCGACGGCGGCGGGGTGATCCGCTCGGAGAGCGGCGCACTCGACGGGCTGGATGTGACCTGGGCGGCGCGCACGGAAACGCCCGGCGGCAAGGTCAGTCCCGAGGAATTGGTCGGCGCCGCTCACTCGTCCTGCTTCGCGATGGCGCTCACGCTGCTGCTCGGCAAGGCCCACACACCACCGGACCGCCTCAACGTGGCGGCAACGGTGACCCTGGACGGCGCCGATGGCGTACCGACCATCGTCTCCTCCGCGCTGCACGTCGACGGCTGGGTACCCCAACTCGACCCGGCAGGTTTTCAAAAGGTCGTGGACGAGGCGGCCGCACTGTGCCCCGTCTCGCGGCTGATCGCCGGTGCTCGGATCAGCGTCGAAGCCAACCTGCAGCCGACCTGACTCACGCCAGTCATCCAGGTGGGCGGCGAACCACCTCGACACGACAGCCATGCAGGCGGCGGACCTGGGCAGGCCGTACCCGTTCATCGGTAGAGCGGACATGTCACCGGGCCGTCATGACAGTCGATGACCCAGCCGCCTCGGCGCGCCACCAGCGGATCTGGTACCGACGACTGCCGTTCGGCGTGGTGCGGTGCCGCTGCGGTGCGAGACAGCGAGTGACGACCGATGCCTTTTTCCGCCACGCACCGCTCAGGGTGAGCACATCACCTCCGGGCGGTGGCGCTCGGTGGCGGAGCTGAAGGTCCGGTGCTTGCTAACGGTCGGCAGACCGGCTGACACCACCAACACCGACGACGAGCGCCACCGCACGACGATGCACGCGACCGGACATCGGCACACCGTCTGGAGCCTTCATGCGTTTCTCATTGACCCGACATCACCGCGACGACGGGCTAGTCACGCTGGCCCCTGCCGGCGACGTTGACATGGACGCCGTCGACGCGCTGGGATCCGCCATCCAGGACGCCCTGCACACACCGGATCGCATCGCCGTGGTCGTCGACCTGGCCCAGGTGACGTTCCTGGACTGCGCCGGCATCGGCGCACTGGTAGCCGGCCGCAACACCGCCATCAGCCGGGGACACCGCTACACGGTGGTCAACCCGCAACGCCTGGTCCGCCGGGTCCTGGAACTCACCGGCGTCTTCACCGCCCTCACCGGGCGGCGCCCACAGCCGGCACCTGGGACCGGCCGAGCAGCGCGGTCACACCGATCCCGACGCCACCGCGACGACCGGCGGGTTGCGGCGACACCTTCGAGCGCCGATGTTTACGCCTCGCCGCACGGATAGGAGCTGGTGATGGAGAAATGGTCGTTGACGGCGCTCGCCGATGGACTACTGAGCCACGCGCTCAGCGCGTCGAGCCGCCGCGACATCCGCACCATTGATGGCGGACGTCCGCACCTGCTCTACCAGAGCGTGATCGCGTTGGCCCGCGGCCAACGGATCGAGGAGCACGACCACCCGGGTGAGGCGACCGTGCAGGTGCTGCGCGGGCGGGTGCGGGTCACTGCCGGCGAGGACACCACCGACGTTTCGACCGGTCAGTTGGTCATCGTGTCCGGTGTCCGGCACTCGGTGACCGCCTTGGAGGACGCGGTCGTCCTGCTCTCCGTCGCCAGACGAACGACACCAACTCCGGCTGACCGGATGAACCTTGACCTTCCCGATTCCTACCACCGTCAACGCCAGCGCGGGCACCGACGCTGGCCGGTGAACGCACCGGTGCCGTAGCCACCGACGGCTTCCTGCTCCGATCGGTACGACGCCAGCCGACCCTCAAGACTTCGAAGGCTTGCCAGACAACCAGTCGCGGTGGCCAACCTGGAGCATCGTTCGCTGCGCAGCTGAACAACCGGGATCGTCGCCCTATTGGAGGCACAGATGAGACACCCTGACATCGTCGTCGGCACTGACGGCTCCGACCCGAGCCGGACCGCCGTACGTTGGGCCGCCGCCGAGGCCCGACGACACGACACCCCACTGAAGATCGTCACCGCCTACACCTGGAACGGGCCGGCCGAAGCGCTCGGCGGCGTGGCAGACCTGCCGGACGTCGTCGCCCAACAGTTCGACCGGATGGCTACCGCGGCCGCGGACGAGGCGCGAGCCCTGGAGCCGGGCATCGAGGTCTCGAGCACCGCCGTAATCGGTGACCCGGCCTCAGCTCTGCTGCGAGCCAGCCGCACCGCGGCCATGCTCGTGGTCGGCAACCGCGGGCGTGGCGGCTTCGCCAGCCTGCTGCTCGGCTCGGTCAGCCAGCAGGTCGCCACCCACGCGAGTGGCCCCGTCGTCGTCGTCCGCGGCCGCCGCGAGACCCCATCCGGCCCCATCGTGGTCGGCGTCGACGGCTCGGCATCGGCCCAGCGCGCCCTTGCGCTCGGATTCGACCAGGCGCAGCGGCGCGGCTGCGGGCTGCTCGCGGTACGCAGCTACCCAGTGCCGATGCCACCGTACGGACCCGATATGCCACTGCTGCTCTACGACCAGGACGCTGCCGCCCGAGACACCGCCCGCGACCTCGACACGATCCTGACGCCGTGGCACGACAAATACCCCGCGGTGCGGGTGAAGACCCTCATCGAGCCCGGCAGCCCGGCGAAGAACCTGATCGACGCCTCCCGCGACGCGGCCATGGTCATCGTCGGCAGCCGCGGCCACGGCGCACTCATCGGCGGCCTGCTCGGCTCCGCCGGCCAGCAGCTACTCCACCACGCCGACTGCCCAGTAATGATCGTCCACCCAGAACAACCATGACCGGCAGCGTCCGGCACCGGCTGAAAGCAAATAGAGGCCGCCGTCGCCGACCCGGTCACCACACCGATATCCACTCTTCAACCGACCGGCAACGACATCTTTAGCACACGGTCGGCCGCACGGGCAGACATAAGGCAGCCCCACGTCAACTCCGTCGCCGCGGCCGGGCCGGACGGACAGAACAGGAGAGGACGAGAAGTCCCAAGGGTCTGCACCGCCTCACGCAGGTCCCCGGCAGAGACATACCTGACCTATCCGCCTTCCGTTGGTGAGGATTTCGGCAAATGACCAGCACCGCACAACCGAGCACAGAGCGGCAAACCGAGACGCCCGCCCGGATCCTCGTCGGCTACGACGGATCACTACCGGCCGGCGCGGCGATCGAGGTTGGCGCGTCCCTGATCCCCGAGGCACAGGCCTGGATCGGTCACCTCTGGACACCACCTTTCGCGAGCGACGCGCTGCGCCGGCGCTTGTGGAAGGGCACCGCCTCCATCAACAAGTTCGTCGACGCCGTCGAGCGGGAGGGAGCAGCAGAGGCGAATCGGGTAGCCGCGATGGGTGTCACCCTCGCTATCGCCGCCGGCTGGCAGGCCGAGGCGCTGGTCGAGCGCACCTACGGCGGCGAGGGCCTGCAATTCACCCAACTCGCCGAGAAGATCAACCCGGACCTGCTGCTGGTCGGATCTCGCGGGCTCGGCAGCGCCGAAGCTGTCCTGGGAAGCACCTCCGACACGGTGGTGCACTACGCGTCCCGGCCGGTGCTCGTCGTCGCCGAGCCGCTACTGACGGCGGAGCGGGCGGCACTGATCGACGGGCCGGTCATCGTCGGATGGGACGGCTCCGCCGGCGCGCAGGCAGCGCTCGCAGCGGCGACACGGCTTTTCCCTACTCGCACCTTGGAGCTGGCCGACGTCGACCAAGGCGACCGGCACCCGCCGCCCCCCGGCGGCCATGACGTGATCTCGCTGGCGGTGGATAGTCGCCACTTCACGGTCGCGCGGACTGTGGCCGAGACGCTGGCGGATCACGCACGTCAGCGTCAGGCGGCGCTGGTGGTCGTGGGCTCGCGGGGAAGGTCTACGGTACGCGAGATCCTGCTAGGCAGCGTGGCGGCGGCCACCTTGCACCATGCCCACCGGCCCGTCATGGTCGTGCCTCGCGACGCCTCATCAGACGCGCCCTGACGCGGCGATGCCGGGTCGGAAGCGGCCGGTGGATGGACGGGGCGCGGACAGCCGGCTCACGTCGACGGGCGGCTTCCCGTTCTCCCGTTTGGGCAGGACATCGTCAGGAGCCAGGGTGAAGATGACGTAGGAGATCCGTAACCACCCGAGGACGTTTCTCCATACCGCCAGGAGGTGAACTTGTCAGCGCAGGCGCCCGAGCTGATGCCGCCGTGGCACGCGCGGTCGGCCGCCGATGCGGTCCGCGCCCTGCAGGTGGACCCGGCCGAAGGGCTGTCCTCGACGCAGGTGCAGCGCCGGATGGACCGGTACGGCCCGAACCGGCTGGCCGAGGCGCCGAGAGAGCCGCGGTGGCGGGGGTTCCTGCGCCAGTTCCAGGATCTGCTGATCGGCATCCTGCTGATCGCCGCGGTGGTGTCGCTGCTGGTGAGCCGCGAATGGGAGACTCCGGTCGCGATCGCGTTGGTGGTGCTGTTGAACGCGACGATCGGCTTCGTGCAGGAATCCAAGGCCGAGGCGTCACTGGACGCGCTACGACGGATGAGCGTGACCACCGCCCGGGTACGCCGGGACGGGCGCATCGGTCAGGTGGACGCCGCGGAGCTGGTGCCCGGTGACGTGGTCGTGGTGGAGGCCGGTGACCGGATCCCCGCGGACGGGCGACTGCTGTCCGCGACCTCGCTGGAGATCCAGGAGTCGATGCTCACCGGAGAGGCGCAACCGTCAGCCAAGTCGGCCTCGGCCGAGGTGAGAGAGGACGCCCCGCTCGGCGACCGGGGCAACACGGTCTACATGAACACCGCGGTCACCCGAGGCCACGGCGAGGTGCTGGTGACCGCGACGGGCATGCGGACCGAGACCGGGCGGATCGCCGGCATGCTGCACGCGGCGAAGGCGGGGCCGACGCCGCTGCAGCGCCAGATCGACAGCCTCAGCCGCACCCTGGCGGCCGTCGCCGGCGGCGTCATCGTCGTCGTCTTCGTCCTCGGGCTGCTCCGCGGGCAGGAATTCGACGATCTGTTCATCAGCGCCGTCTCCCTCGCGGTGGCCGCCATCCCAGAGGGCCTGCCCGCGGTCGTCGCCTTCACACTCGCCATGGGCGCCGGCCGGCTCGCCAAGCGCGGGGCGATCGTCAAGCGGCTGGCGTCGGTGGAGACGCTGGGCAGCACCTCGCAGATCTGCACCGACAAGACCGGCACGCTGACCCTCAACCAGATGACTGCCCGGGAACTTCTGCTGGCCGGCCGGCGGTTCACCATCTCCGGTCAGGGCTACTGCACCGACGGGCGGATCCGCACGACCGACGGATCTCCACCGCCCGGCACGCTCGACCAGGCGCTGCTCCCGATGGCCTTGTGCAGCGATGCCGTGCTGCGCGACGGCGACGTCGTGGGTGATCCCACCGAGGGCGCCCTGATCGTGCTGGCCGAGAAGGGCGGCATCGACGTCGCTGCCCTGCGCAGGGAACGCGCCCGCGTGCTCGACATCCCCTTCGACTCCGACTACAAGTTCATGGCCACCTTCCACAACTGGACCGACGAGCACGGCCGCGAGGTCGTACGGTGTTTCGTCAAGGGCGCACCCGATGTGCTTTCCGCACGAGCCGACCGTTACCTCGGCGAGGCCGGCGTCGAACCGTTCGACCAGAGGGCGCGGGACCGCTACGACAAGGCGAACGCGGCTCTGGCACGCCAAGGCATGCGGGTGATGGCCGTCGGAGTCGAGGACCTTCCCGCCGCCGGCTTCGACCCGGGGCAGGACCCGAAGGCGATGCTCGACCGGCTGGTGCTGGTCGCGCTCATCGGCATTGTCGACCCTCCGCGCCCGGAGGCACGCCGGTCCATCCAGGAGTGCCGCAACGCCGGGGTTCGGGTGCGGATGCTCACCGGCGACCACGCCGAGACCGCCGCCGCCATCGCCGCCGAACTCGGCATCCCCGGCCGGGCGGTGACCGGCGCCGACCTCGACGCGATCACCGAAGACACCGAACTGGCCGGTCAGCTGGACGAGATCGGCGTCGTCGCCCGGGTGTCCCCCAGCCACAAGATCAGGATCGTCCGGGTGCTGCAGGAGCGCGGCGAGGTCGTCGCCATGACCGGAGACGGTGTCAACGACGCTCCCGCACTACGCAAGGCCGACATCGGCGTCGCCATGGGGATCACCGGCACCGAGGTAACCAAGGAGGCCGCCTCCATGGTCCTCACCGACGACAACTTCGCCACCATCGTCTCCGCGGTCCGTGAGGGCCGCGGCGTCTACGCCAACATCGTCAACTTCACCCGATTCCAAGTCTCCACCGCACTCGGATTCGTGATGACGTTCCTGATCGCATCGCTGACCGGAATCGCCGGCGGCGCACCGTTCACCGCACTGCAGATCCTGTTCGTCAACCTGGTCATGGACGGCCCACCGGCCATGTCGATCGGTGTCGACCCGGTCAGTCACGACGCCATGAGCCGACCCCCGCGCCCCCGCGACGAGCGGATCCTCAACCGACCCCGCCTGCTGCGCATCCTGCTGGGCAGCACCGTCATGGCCACCGGCACGCTAGCCATGCTGATCTGGGCGCCGGGTCCCGCGCCCAAGCTGGGTGAGGCCACCGTCGTCGGCACCATGGCGTTCGTCACCTTCGTACTGTTCCAGGCGTTCAACCTGCTCAACGTTCGCTCCGACTTCCGCAGCGTGTTCAGCCGCGAGACACTGGAAAACCGGTCGGCATTCGTCGCCACCGCCGCCGTCGTAGCCCTGCTGGCACTGCTCGTCCAGATGGACGTCCTGCACGGACTGTTCAACACCGCCGACCTGACATCAGGACAATGGCTCGCCTGCACCGCGGTGGCGTCCACCATCCTGGCCGCCGGCGAACTGGTGAAGGCGACACTGCGCGCCCGCAACACGCGAGCCGCCAGGATCGCCGTAGGGACTGTGCCAGGAGCGGTGTTTCCGGCCCGACACGCCGGGCTGAGGTCCGGCGGGATGAACACGGTGAGTGATGACATCGAACGTTGTGAGTCCACGGAAGAAGACCGACGGTGACGGACGGCAGCTGTCGCAGGAGCAGGGCCGCTGCGGCGGCGATGGTGCCGTCGGCTACAGCATCCTAGGACATTCGGTGTCGTTGTCATACTACCCGCACGGAGGGGGCCTCCCCGTTAGGCCAACTGATCGGTAGGTGATGTCAGTAGATCGGCGATGTGGTTAGTGGCTTGCAGGCGTCGCGTTGCGCTGACCCGGGTGTAGTACCGCATGAGGGTGGCAGGGTCATGGCCCAGCCGTTCGGCGACTTCATGGATGCCGAATCCGGCGTCAAGGAGGTTCGACGCGATCAGGTGCCGGATCTGGTGAGGACCGAGCGGCCGGACACCCGCCGCGGCAGCTATCTGGTTGAACCTGCCGGTGACGTTGTCCGGACGCAGATGCCGGCCGGTTCGTCCGGTGAACAGGTATCGCGACGCCCGGCCCGATGTCGCTCTCCCGGTCAAGCCCTCGAGGGTGTCCTCGTCCAGAATCAGCGTGCGGAAGCCGTTCGGCGACTTCGGCGGCTTCACCCGGACACGGCTACCCGGATCCTCGACGACGATCTGCCGGCGCACCTTCAAGGCACCCTGGCTCCAATCCAGGTCCCCGTACCTCACGCCGCACAGCTCACCACGCCGCAGACCCGCGACCATCAGCAGGCGCCACATCGGGTACAGGCGATCGCCTCGAACATAGTCACCGAACCGCTGCGCCTCAGCGATTGTCCATACCGGCCGCTCGTCATCGCTCTCTCGCGGCTTATGAGCGCCCAGGCTCCTGCCGACCTGCTCCCGGAACGCCTTGTCCAAGATCAGGTGCAAGGTCCGCAACGTGGTGCGGGAGTAGCCGACAGCCTCTAGCTCCCGGTAGGCGCGCTCGACCATGCAGGCGCTGAGCCGCGACGCCCGCACACCACCCACATACGGGAAGATCAGGCCGAACAACCACAGGTAGCCGTACACCGTGTTGGGCTCGAGCTCCTACTGCCGCGCAAGCACCCAACCCTGACAGATGTCGCGCACCGGATCACTCAAGCGCGGCTGCGGATGCAGCGCGTCACGCTGCTGGCAAAGCCGCTCATACTCCGCCAGCGCCGCCTTCTCCTTAACAAAGCCGGTCCGCCGCGCCTGCCGCCTGATCCCGCTGTCATCACGTCCCAGCTCCAGCCGAAACCCAAACAAGCCAGTCACCTGATCCTGAACGATTGCCTCGGGTACGAACATGGTCCTGCACCTCAACTCCCCGCCGTACGGCTCCCAGACAAGAGCAGCCTTCACTTCCCCCATGAAGGAAGGCTTTCGGCGCGAAGGCAACAGGTCAGGTAGCACATGTCCCTCGACCGGGCAACGATTCTGACTGAACGAGCGAAGGTCACCGCACGAGCGTTCGTGTCCTGCAGGTGTCACGAACATCCATCGTGGACCGCCGAGCAACCGTCAGGCTTCAAGGTTCGGCCAGGTCCGCAGTCAGCGAACCAAGCCAGATTCGCCTGGTCAGCGGCACGTCACCGATCAACGCTTCACCCTGAGCCGCGGCTTCAGCCACGTCGCCGATCAACTCGTGTCCACCAAAGGCAGGACTGAGCAGGAAACAGTACAGGCGTACGGGCGAAATAGAGTGTCGCGCGATGCCGGATAGATTAAAATCGGTAAATGAAAAAGGCCAGCTGAGCTGGCCTTTCACAAAGTCGGGCTGACAGGATTTGAACCTGCGACCCCTTGACCCCCAGCATTTATAGGGCCCAGCGACGTGCTAACAAATGTTTTACCAGGTCGCCCAAAAGTATACCCGGCCGAGTAAAGGGGTCCAACGCGTTGTCGCTCTCGCGGCCAGCTAGATACTATCTGACCTGCACATTCTCGGGATCGCTTGTCCTGACGCGATGCTCTCAGCGCTTGAGCCAGGAGACGTTGGACCGCCTGTCACAGCCGTCGGCCGTCCGCTCCGGCGTTATCGAACGACCCTCTCCAACTGCAAGCAAGCGAGCAACTCGCCAGATCACCAACCGGGCCTTCGACTCCAATGACCCGATCCTTGAGCTGCGCGATAAATACACCAACACGGTCGGGCGACTCCTTCGACCAAAGAACGGCCGCACCCAGGCCGGTAATCAACGAAAAGCCTGGGCTGCTCGGAATCAGCGAGGACGACCTACGCGACTTCCCGCGCCAGCCTACGCGAAATCGGAGCTTGTTCGCCGGGCCAGCCCGCAGCGGCGCAGACTGATCTACTTCGGCGATCAAGTCTTGGCCGGAATCGGTTAGTCGGCGAGGTCGGCCACCCGCGTGTCACCCGCAACGACGAGACGCTCGATGCGGCAGCCCGGAGTCCAGACTACCGACGAGAAACTGGACCAAATCGTCAGACTGCAGTCGTCGTCGCGGTGGAGTCCTGCGACAGTTGCCGCGCGGAGTTGATCAGAGGCTCGTGGCTGAATGCCTGGGGGAAGTTGCCGACTTGACGACCGCTGACCGTGTCCCACTCCTCGGCCAGCAGGCCGACGTCGTTGCGCAGACTGAGCAGGCGTTCGAACAGCTCTTTCGCCTCACCGAGACGACCCAGGCCGTGCAGTGCGTCGACAAGCCAGAAGCTGCACGCGAGGAACGCCCCTTCCCCACCGGCCAGGCCGTCGACACCGGCCTCGGGCCGGTACCGCCGCACGAAGCCATCCGCGCAGAGGTCCTGCTGGATGGCGCGCACGGTGCCGGCGACGCGCTCGTCGCGCCAAGGCAGGAAACCGACCCGAGGCAGCAACAGCAACGACGCGTCCAATTCCGTGCCGCCGTAGTACTGGGTGAACGTGCCACGCTCGGCGTCGTACCCCTGCCGGCACACGTCGCGGTGGATGTCGTCGCGTAGCGCGCGCCAGCGGTCCACCGGTCCGTCGAGGCCGAACTGGTCGACAGCACGCACCATCCGATCGACGCCGGTCCACGCCATCACCTTCGAGTGCACGAAGTGCCGGCGAGGACCGCGGACCTCCCACAGCCCGTTGTCGGGTTCCGTCCAGTTGCCCTCGAGGAAATCCATCAGTGACCGCTGTAACTCCCAGGCGTCGTCGGACGCGGCGAGTCCGGAGGTGCGGCCCAGGTGCAGGCCCTCCAGCACCTCGCCCCAGACGTCGAGCTGGAACTGCGCGGCGGCGCCGTTGCCGATGCGTACCGGTGCCGAATTTTCGTAGCCGGTGAGCCATGGCAGCTCATACTCGGGCAGGCGGCGGGTGCCGTCGAGTCCGTACATGATGCGCAAGTCCTCGGGCGACCCCGCCACCGCGCGCAGCAGCCATTCCCGCCACGCCCGCGCCTCGTCGACGAAGCCGCTGGCGAGCAGCGCCTGCAGCGTGAAGGTGGAGTCCCGCAGCCAGCAGTACCGGTAGTCCCAGTTACGGCTACCACCTAACTGCTCCGGCAGAGACGTGGTGGCGGCAGCCGCGATGCCTCCCGTCGGCGCGTAGGTCAGGCCTTTGAGAGTGATAAGAGAACGTCGAACGGCGCCGTGCCACTGTCCCTCGTAGGTGCACTGCCCCATCCATTGCGCCCAGAACGCTTCCGTCTCGTTCAGGGCTTGCGGACCGTCGACCATCGCCGGTGTCGGCTGGTGCGACGGCGCCCAGGTGAGCACGAACGACACCTGCTCCCCCGCGCCCACCTCGAACTCCGCCCAGCTTGCCTGATCCGCACCATGCAGCGGAACCGTGGTGTGCAGCCATACCGCGTCGGGACCGGCGACCGCGGTGAGCATGCCGTCGACATGGCGAACCCAGGGAACGACCGATCCATAGTCGAACCGCAGACGCAGCTCACTACCCATCCGCACCCGCCCGCTGATGCCCTGCACGATGCGTACGACGTCGGCCGCTTCACCGCGGGGTGGCATGAAATCCACGACCCGGACAGTGCCCTCCGCAGTGACCCATTCGGTCTCGAGCACCAACGAGTCGCCTCGATAGCGGCGCCGGGTGCATGAATCCGCACCCGTGGGCGCCAAACGCCAGCGGCCAGCCTGTTCGGTGTCCAGCAGGGCGGCGAAACAAGCCGGTGAATCGAACCGTGGCAGGCAGAGCCAGTCGATCGAGCCGTCCCGTCCCACCAGGGCCGCGGTGTGCAGGTCCCCGATCATGGCGTAGTCCTCGATGCGCCCCGCCATCACGCACCTGCCCGGGGGTCAGTGCCCGGCGCGGGGAACGGCAGCTGCTTGGCGAGCAGCGAGTCCTCCGGTCCGCCGCTGCCCGCCGGGTACTCCAGCAGCGGCACCGTCTCCTCGCGCCAAGCGGACAACACCGGCTCCACGATCCGCCAGCACTGCTCGGCGGTGTCGCCGCGCACGGACAATGTGGGGTCGTCGTCCAGGACCCCGCGCAGCACCTCGCCGTACGCCGGCAGCTCTCCCGGCCCGAAGTCCACGCCCAGGGTCACCGGGTCGATCCGGAACGGGTCGCCGGGGCCGTTGATGTTCACGTCCATGGCGAGCCGGTCCGGGCCGAAGCCGATCCGCAGCCGGTCCGGCCGGTCGTAGCCGGTCAACCCGTCGGGCACCCGGGCCGGCTGCTTGAAGGTGATGACCGCTTCCTTGCGGGTCGCACTCATCGCCTTGCCCGACCGCAACCGGAAGGGCACCCCGGCCCAGCGCCAGGTGTCCACGGTCAGTACCACCTCGGCCAGCGTCTCGGTGCTCCGGGCGGCGTCGACCCCCGCCTCGTCAGCGTAGTCGGGCACCCGTCGACCGGCGATCTCACCGGCGGTGTACCGGGCCCGGCGGGTGCAGGCCCGTACGTCGTCGTCCCACAGCCGGGTCGCCCGCAGCATCTGGGCCTTGCGGTCGCGCAGCTCGCGGGCGTCGACCGTGGGCGGCGCGTCCATGGTGAGCAGCGCCAGCACCTGGAGCAGGTGGCTCTGCACCATGTCGATGAGCGCGCCGGCGGAGTCGTAGTAGCCGGCGCGGCCCTCGAGGGCGAGGCTCTCGTCGAAGACGATGTCCACGGCGGCGACGTGTTCGGCGTTCAGAACGGGCTCGAAAAGCCGGTTCGCGAACCGCAGCCCGAGGATGTTGAGCACCGTCGACTTGCCCAGGAAGTGGTCGACCCGGTGGATCTGCTCCTCCGGCACTAGCGTGGCCAGCAGTTCGTTGAGCTGCGCCGCGCCCGCGGTGTCGGTGCCGAACGGCTTCTCGAGCACCAGCCGGGTACCCGTGGGCAGCTCGACCTCGGTGAGGGCGCGGCAGGCTTTCGCCGTGATCGCCGGTGGCAGCGCGAAGAAGATCACCACCGGGCCTCGGCAAGCGGCGAGCAGTCCTCGCAAGTCCTCCGGCCGGGTGACGTCGGCGCGCAGGTAAAGCGCGCTGTCCGTCGTGGCCGTCACCTGCGCGCCGGTCGCGGCCGCCGCCGCGAAGGACTCGGTCACCCGCTGTCGCCACCGCGCGTCGCTCCAGTCGTCTATGCCGCTGCCGACCAGGAACAGCCCTCCACCCGTACCGCCGGCCAGCAGACCACCGAGCCCCGGCAGCAGCAGTCGCCCGGTGAGGTCGCCGCTGGCACCAAGCACCAACAGCGTCTGTCCGCCGGCGGCCGAGCGTGACTCGGCACCGCGCATGTCCCGAGCCGACCCCGGCGATTCAGTCCTCATGTCCCTGTCCATGCCCCGCCCGATCATCGCTAACCACGCACGGCACCACACTGTGATCCGCTGAACCGACGCAGCTCTTCAGACAGGCTCCCCTCAGCCTTGCCGGCGATCCGCATGGCTGGCTGATCACCGTGCCTGGACGCCACGAATTCGACGGCGCACTACTCCGTGCCAAGACGGTACTTCCGCTTCCCGGTCGAAGCCCCGAAACCGAAGTAAACAAACGAGGGGACAAACTTGATGCAGGCAGGCAGGCTCGGAGCCGGGACATCGGCTGCCGCGGTTTCAGCGGCACGAACAGATCCTCGCCGCGGCGACGAAGGCGTTCGCCCGCAACGGGTTCACCGCGACCGGGTTGGACGACATCGCCGCCGAGGCCAGGGTGATCCTGTACCGGCATTTCGACTCCAAGACCGGCCTGTACCAGGCGGTGCTGGACCGGTTCTGCGCTGTCCTTGGCGATCACGTGGCACAGCCGGTCGGCGGGTTCACCGACGCCAGCATCGACGGGGGTGCTCAAGGCCGCTGTCGCCGAGCCGGCCGGTTTCCGGCTGCCGCGCTTTCGCGGGCGGTGACGACCATCTGGTACGGCCGCGGAGCGGGGCTTGAGCCGCCCTGCTTCGTTGGCGGAGTGCACGGCGTCGATCAAGGGTCGCAGGCCGGCGTTTACGCAGTTGTTCCTCGACGACAACAGTGGTGGAGTTGGTCAGAGTCGCGACCGCGATCCCCGCCCGGCGTACGGCTGCGCGCCGAGTTCGATGCGCGTTTCCCACGCCTTCTGCCCGTCCTTGTCCCACTCATCCAGTAGCCGACGCCAGCGTCCAGCCTCCAGGTTGCCCGGCTCATCCCGCAGCGTCGCAGGCTTGACTCATCGATCAATGTCAGCCACGACGAGTGCCACCTGAGCAGGCGGCACGGTTCGTTCACGCGAACCCACGGCCACGGGTTGCCGGTCGCCCACTCCCTCACCCGGCCGGTGATCAATGACCGGTAGCACGGTGGCCGCACCTGTCAGGTCCAGACATCTGCGGACCAGTGGCTGCGGCGCCATCAGCGTCACTGTCCGGCCGACCGCTACAGCCGTGCGATTCGCGGCGAGCACGGCGCCCAGGCAAGCGCAGTCGAACAGGGAGACGGCGGAGAGATCGAGCAGAACATCGGTGCCCCGCAGGACCGCACCGGTGATGCTGCGACGTAGCGCCGGTGCGGCGTCGAGGTCGAGCTCACCCGAAGGCGCCACGACGGTCACCCGGGCCAACCCGTACCCCTCGACGGGCTGATGCCGCACTGGCACACGGGCGTCCTGACCATGCGAACTCGTAGGCATGAATCCTCCCCTCGCCGTCGGACACCTGTCATCCTGGCCGCCGGACGTGGCGGCCCGTCCCCGGACCGATGACGAATCCGTGACAGCATCCAAGCAGCCCATAAAGATTCAAACGGCCCACCGCAGCGAACGACCGACGTGTTGATCGGCCGAAGGGGGCACCGACTCGCGGCACGCGCCTGGGCGGGTACCCGGCGACTGCTTCGGCCATCTGCCCGCCGGACATAGCGGTTAGAAGCTCGCGACAAGACGGCGGCGAGTGGCGCCCCAGCGGCGTGAGCCGGCCGGTCCCGCGGGGCGGGACCGGCCGGAAGGTGGTGCGTGGTCAGCCGCGTTCGGGCTGGCCGGCGCCGTTGTAGTCGGTGGCGGTGGTGCGTGGTCAGCCGCGTTCGGGCTGGCCGGCGCCGTTGTAGTCGGTGGTGCCGAGCGCCGCGGACGGCGGTACCGGCTCACCGGCGGTCAGGCCCTTCGGCGCGTCGCTGGAGACCTGGGCGGCCGCCTCGCGTACCTGCGCGTTGACCGCCGCGGCCTCGTCCGCCGCGGCCTGCGCCGCCTCCGCCGCCTCGCGCTCGACCGCACCGGAGTCGACCGCGTCGGACGGCTTGTCGCCGACCATGTTGGCCAGCCCGCCGAGCGCGCCGCCGAGGCCCTCCATGGCCTTGCTCAGCTCGGTCGGGATGATCCAGACCTTGTTCGCCGTGCCGTTGGCGATCTGCGGCAGAGACTGCAGGTACTGGTACGCCAGGACCTTCTGCGACGGGTTCGAGGTGTGGATCGCGTCGAACACCGTACGGATCGCCTTCGCCTGTCCCTCGGCCTGCAGGATGCGGGCCTGGCGGTCACCGTCGGCGCGCAGCACCGCCGCCTGCTTCTCGCCCTCGGCGGTGAGGATCTGGGCCGCCTTGTGACCCTCGGCGTTGAGGATCGTGGCCCGGCGTTCCCGCTCGGCGCGCATCTGCTTCTCCATCGAGTCGCGGATGCTCGGCGGCGGCTCGATCGCCTTGATCTCGACCCGGGTGACCTTGATGCCCCAGCGGCCGGTGGTCTCGTCCAGCACGCTGGACAGGTGCCGGTTGATCTCCTCGCGGCTGGTCAACGCGCGTTCCAGGTCCAGCGAGCCGATCACGTTGCGCAGCGTGGTGACGGTGAGCTGCTCGATGGCCTGCAGGAAGTGCGAGATCTCGTACGTGGCCCGGACCGGGTCGACGACCTTGAAGTAGAGCACCGTGTCGATCGAGACGACCAGGTTGTCGGACGTGATGACGGGTTGCGGCGGGAAGCTGACCACCTGCTCGCGCATGTCCACCTTGGTGCGGACCGCGTCCACGAACGGGACGAGCAGGTTGAGCCCGGGCGACAGGGTGCGCTTGTACTTGCCGAGGCGCTCGACGACGTCCATCCGCTGCTGCGGCACGAT
>NZ_JAIWNC010000073.1 GCF_020216025.1 Jidongwangia harbinensis
GGTCCCAGCGCCAGACTCAGAGACGGACTTCACTTCCAAGCACGCGTCGACGTCACGGGCACCCATCGAGGGTGGACACCCCCGACAAGCCCGATGGTGACGAGGCCGGCACGCCCGCACCAGCCCCCTCACCCGACCCAGCGACAACCGTGACCGGGCCGCCGGTTTCACGCCCAGCGTGATCAACCCGGGGGTTGTGAAGACTCAGAGGTACGTGTCGACCAGCGTGCCCAGCGTCGCCGAAGCGCTGCGGATCGGGCCCTCCTCGTCGGCCGGCCCGCCCCGCTCCGCAGCCGCCGCCGACTCCGCCCCGCTCGCCTCGGCGGCGCGGCCCTCCCCGGCCGGGCGCATCATGTCGTACGCGCTGGCGACCAGGCCGGCACTGATGGAGCCGATCGACATGCACCCTCCCCGAGTTTGTCCGACACCTCACCGATCGGCTCGCGCCCCGGAAACTGACCGCGGGGCTACCGCAGCAACCGAAGCGCACCCGGCACGCAGCCCACCTCGAGCGGCAGCGGCCCGATCCGCTCGCCGTCGGCGTACCCGATGATGTCCTCGGCGTGGATCCGCACCTGGCGGGCGCGGTACGCGGTGACCCGCGGGTCGGTCACGTGGGTGCCGCGCCGCACCCGGGTCTTGAGGCGCGCCAGCGCGCCGCGCCCGAGTGTCGCCGCGACCACGATGTCGAGCAGCCCGTCGGCGGGGTCGGCGCCGGGCACGATCCGCATGCCGCCGCCGTAACTTTCGCAGTTGCCGATGGCCACCAGCACGCCCTCGAAGCTGTGGTCCGTGCCGTCCAGGTCAAGCGTGTACGCGCGGGGCCGCAGCCGGGTCAGCTCCAGCGCGATGGCCAGGTCGTAGCGGCGCGGGCCGCGCGGCCACCGCATCCGGTTGGCGCGCTCGTTGACGATGGCGTCGAAGCCGGCCGCGAGCACCGCGCCGAACCAGCGGACCTCGCCTGCGGCGTCGGTCGTCCGGCCCAGGTCGACGGGGGTGTGCCGGCCGTCGCGCAGGGCGGCGGCGACGGCGTCGGCCGCGGCGAGACACCCGGGGGGTACGCCGGTGCAGGCGGCGAAGTCGTTTCCGGTGCCGGCCGGGATCACGCCGAACGGGACGTTCCGCCCGGCGACTGCCTGCAGGCCCAGGTGTACGGTGCCGTCGCCGCCGACGGTCACCAGCGCGGCGGCACCGTCCGCCACGGCCCGGTGGGCGGCCGACTCGGCCTGGTCGGGGGTGGCCGCGTCCAGCAGGCGCACCGGGCGCCCGGCGGCGGCCAGCCGGTCCAGCACCCCGGACAGCAGAGCGCGGTACCGGCCTCGCCCCGCCGTGGGGTTGGCCAGCACCGCGATGTCGTCGCTCGTCACAGCCGGAGGGTACCGGCCGGGCGGGTCACGTCATGTCGTCGTAGCGGTTGTCCAGTGGCAGCGGCCGGGTCACCGGCGTCGGGCTCTCGATCGTCGTGGCCACCTCGACGCGGTCGCCGGCGGTGACCGGTTCGGGCGTCTCCGCGAGCGGCGAGACGGCGTCGTCGTCGATGCCCTCGTACAGCTCCTTGCCGCGGCCCTTGTGCCGGTCGTAGAGGAACGCCACGCCGACCGCGACGAAGTACAGCGCGGACATGCAGGCGGCGAGCAGCGTCATGCCGAACGGGCCGGGGTCGGGGCTGGCGACCGCGGCGAACGCGAACGACAGGAAGATCACCACACGCCACCAGCTGAGCAGCCGCCGCCCGGTGGCGATGCCGGCGACGTTCAGCATGAGCAACAGCAGCGGGAACTCGAAGCCCACCCCGAACAGCACCAGCATGGTGGTGACGAAGTCGATGTACGCCTTGACTTCGAGCTGGGTGGGCTCGCCCAGCACGCCGGATTCCATGATGAACGCCAGGCCGTGCTCGACCACGAAGTACGCCAGCACGGCGCCCGCGGCGAACAGCGGCGCGGCGATGCCGACGAACAGGTACGCCCATTTGCGCTCGTGCCGGTGCAGACCGGGCGCGATGAACGCCCAGAGCTGGTACAGCCAGACCGGGGCGCCGACGATCAGCCCCAGGTACAGCGAGATCTTGAGCCGGACGACCAGCTGGTCGGTGGGACCGAGCGTGACGAACTCGCAGGCCCATCTGCCGTTGCGGTCGAGCTCCCAGGAGCTGGGCAGCGCGCAGTACGGCCCCTGCAGGATGTCGAACGCCGGCTTGGACAGGATGAAACCGACGATGAACCCGGCGACGACCGCCACCGAGGCCCAGAAGAGCCGGTTCCGCAGCTCCCGGACGTGCTCGATGAGCGTCATGGAGCCGTCGGCGGCCTGCTCGAACTTGCTGGGCCCCTTACGGCGCAGGGTGAGCGCCACGACGGGTCAGCGGTCGTTGGTGCGCTGCACCGGGTCGACGTACGGCTGCGCCGGCGGCTGCTGCGGCTGCTGCTGGTACTGCGGCGGCTGCTGCTGGTACGGCTGCTGGTAGCCGGGCTGGCCGGGCTGCTGGATCTCGCTCGGCTGCAGCGGCTCGCGGCTGTACTGCGGCTCGGCCTTCTCGGCGACGTTGTCGTCGTCCACCAGGCCCTTGGTCTCGGCCTTGATGATCCGCAGCGACCGGCCCAGCGAGCGCGCGGCGTCCGGCAGTCGCTTCGCGCCGAACAGCAGGATCAGCACGACGACGAGGACGATGATGTGCCATGGCTTGAGGGCGCCCATGGGTTAACTCCAGTCGGTTGGATCACTTCAGGTGGGTGGTGCCGGATCCATCGTACGTGTGGATTCTGAATGGGAAACCCGCGCGCCCCGGCCAAGTCTCGGACAACAGGGCGGTAACTCCGCAGCGGCGGCGTCAGCGGCCGAACGGCAGGGCGTGTTTCCCGCTCTGGTCACCGCGCCCGGCCTGGATCACGGCCAGCCGCTCCTGCATCGTCTCGGCCCGCCGTTCGAGCCCGGCCAGCGTCTCCTGCAGCTCGGCAGCGCCCTCCTGCAGCTGCGTCGCCTCGCCCTGCCGGCGTTCCAGGCGGAGCACCGCCCGCTGCAGCGCGGACAGCCGGCCGACCACCGGCACGGTCACCGCCACCAGCAGGACGAGCGCCAGCACCACCACCGCGATCACGATCCACATCACCACAGCGGTCAGCCTAGCGCCCGGGTGCGGGTACTGCCTGCGGCGGCGTGGCGTACTGGTTGAGCGCGGTGGTGGCCTGTACCCGGATCCGCTCCACCAGTTCCGCCGGCCCCACCACGGTCACGTCCGGGCCAAGGCCGACCAGCAGCCGCTGGGCCCAGCCCAGGTCGGTGACCCGCATGGTGACCACCCATTCGTCGCCGTCCCGGCGCACGCCCTCGACCGGGTAGTACTCGGTGATCCACCGGCTGCTCCGGCCCACCCGCAGGGTGACCAGCGGCAGGTCCGGGCCGGGGTGGAACACGCCGTCGCGGACGTCGTGCAGGACCGCCTGCGGCGGCGCGGCGGCCGGCTCGTCCAGCTCGGTGAACGCGTCGATCCGGTCGACCCGGAACAGCCGGGTGGCCTCGGCCCGCCGGCACCACGCCTCCAGGTAGTTGCGCCCGCCGACCAGGAGCACCCGGATCGGGTCGACCACCCGGTCGGTGGTCTCGTCCCGGGCCGCCGTGTAGTAGGTCAGCCGGAGCGCGTTGCCACGTTCGACCGCGGCGCGGATCGCGTCGAGCCGCTCGTTGTCGGCGGGCAGCCGCACGGCCACCGGCGCGTCGGCCAGGTCGCCGGCCGCGCTCTCGATCTTGGCGAGGGCCCGCTCGATCACGTCCCGGTTGCCGGTGCCCGGGGTCTCGGCGAGCATCCGCAGCGCCACCACCAGCGCCAGCGCCTCGTCCGGGGTGAGCCGCAGCGGCCGGTCGATGCCGGCGTCGTAGGTGATGGTGACGCGGTCGCCGTCGAACGCCATGTCGATCAGGTCGCCGGGTCCGTAGCCGGGCAGGCCGCACACCCAGAGCAGTTCCAGGTCCTCGCGCAGCTGGCGCTCGGTGACGCCGAGGTCGGCGGCCGCGCCGGCCACCGGGATGCCGGGCCGGGCCAGCAGGTACGGCACCAGGTTCAGCAGCCGGCCCAGCCGGTCGGCGGACGGCCGGGCCGGCGAGCTGCGCTGCTGCGGGGTCACGGCGCGGCCCCGGCGACGACCCGTTCGTGCCGGGCGACGACCTCCTTGAGCTGCTGGATGACCGCCTCGCGGAGTTCCGGCGGGCCGTCCACGCGCACGTCCGCGCCGTATCCGACCAGGGTCGAGGCGAGCCGTTCCGGGTCGGAGAACGGGATGGTGAGCACGTCACCGTCCGGGCCCGGCGCGGTGGCGACGGCCCACCGGCGCAGTCCGGCGGCGCGGCCCGGCCGGGCGGTGACGGTGGCCCGGCCGTGGTGCGCGATCGGGTCGGACCAGCGCGCGACGTGACTGATCAGGTCGACGCCGGCCGGCGGGCTGAACGCGCCGGTGCGGCCGACCGCGCGGACGTTACCGACGATCCGGGACAGCCGAAAGCACCGGGTGGCGCGCCGGTCGCGGTCGTGACCGACCACGTACCACCGCCCCTGCCAGCAGACCACACCCCACGGCTCGAGCCGGCGCACGCTGGGCTCGTCCACCTCGGGGACGCGATAGGAGAAGGTCACCGCGCGACGGTCCCGGGCCGCGCCGGTGAGCGGGCCGAACGCCGGGTCCACCGTGACCACCGGCTCCACGCCGAGGGTGGCCTGCGGGTCCACCTCGACGCCGGCGGCACGCAGCTTCGCCAGCCCGGACGAGGCGGCGGCGGCGAGACCGGCGTGCTGCCAGAGCCGGGCGGCGATGCCGACGGCGGCCGCCTCGTCCGGCTCCAGCAGGATGTCGGGCAGGGCGTACTCGCGGTGGGCGATCCGGTAGCCGGGTTCGTTGTCGAAGACGCTGGCGGTGCCGATCTCCAGGGGTACGCCCAGTTCGCGCAGTTCCGCCTTGTCCCGCTCGAACTTCCGCTGGAACGCTTCGTGGTCGCGCGGATCCTCTGGGTCATGCTCGTACCCCGGCACGGTGGCAGCGATCTGCGCGGCGGTCAGGAACCGTCGGGTGGACAGCAGGCAGATCACCAGATTCACCAGGCGCTCGGTGCGGGTCCGCGACACGAGAAGCAACGCTAGCAGCCCAGACGTCGGCGTGGCGGTACGCCGGACCCCGGTTCGGTTATTCCACCGGGCGAGGCGCCTCCCGGGTCCCGGCCGGGCGGAACGGTAGGGTCTGCCGCCATGGTGCGGTGGCGCTCGGGCACGGTGGTGGCGGTACGGCGACGGTGGCACGGCGCCGTCGAACTGGACGTCGAGGTCGGCGCGGACCCGGTGCGCGCGCTGGCGTACCCGGAGCTGGTGGGTCTGCCGCAGGCCGGCGACCGGGTGCTGCTCAACGTCGGCGCGCTGGTGATGGGCCTGGGCACCGGCGGCTACGCGCTGGTGGTCGCGCTGCCCGACCGGCTCCCGCCGGATCCGCCGGTGGACGGCACCACCCGCGACACCGGACATCTGGTCAAGGCCCGGTACACGCCGCTGCAGCCGATCCGGCTCGGCGTGGACGAGGAGGCCTCCCCGCACCGGTCGGTGATGGCCGCCGCGGAGTCGCTCGACGGCCTGCCGGTGGTCACCGCGGACCTGCACTCGGCGCTGCCCGCGGTACTCGCCGGCATCCACGCCGACCGTCCCGGCGCCCGGGTGGCGTACCTGATGACCGACGGCGGCGCGCTCCCGGCCTGGTTCTCCCGCACCCTGGACGGGCTGCGCGACCACCTGGCCGGCACGGTCACCACCGGGCAGGCGTTCGGCGGCGACCTGGAGGCGAGCACCGTGCACACCGGGCTGCTGGCGGCCCGGCACGTGCTGCACGCGGACGTCGCCGTGGTCGCGCAGGGACCGGGCAACCTGGGCACCGGCACGGCGTGGGGATTCTCCGGGGTGGCGCTGGGCGAGGCGGTGAACGCGATCGCGACGCTGGGCGGCCGGCCGGTGGGCTCGCTGCGGATCTCCGACGGCGACGGCCGGCCCCGGCACCGCGGGGTGTCGCACCACAGCCTCACCGCGTACGGCCGGGTGGCGTTGCGGCCCGCCGACCTGGTGCTGCCGGACCCGATGCCGGACGCGCTGGCGGCCGCGGTGGACGCGGCGGTGCGGCCGCTGGGCGAGCGGCACCGGCTGGTCCGGGTGCCGGTGGACGGCCTCGACGAGGCGCTGCGGGCGAGCCCGGTCGGACTGTCCACGATGGGCCGGGGCCTGGACGCCGACCACACGTATTTCCTGGCGGCGGCGGCCGCCGGCCGGCACGCCGCCACCCTGCTGGGCACCGCCTAGCGGGTGGCGATGAGGTACACCCAACCGGCCAGCAGCAGCGCCAGCACGCCCGCCAGCACCCAGGTCGGAACCCGGTGGCCGCCCTCCCGGTTGCGCCGGATCTCGGCACGGATGCGCTCGCGCCGCCGCTCGATCCGGCCCCGGTAGACGTCCGCCACGGTGCGCTCCGGCTGCTCCACGGCCCGGGCGCCGCTACATGCTCGCGATCAGGCGCTCGACCCGTTCGTCGTACGCCCGGAACGGGTCCTTGCAGAGCACCGTCCGCTGCGCCTGGTCGTTGAGCTTGAGGTGCACCCAGTCGACGGTGAAGTCGCGCCGCTTCTCCTGGGCGTGCCGGATGAACTCGCCCCGCAACCGCGCCCGGGTGGTCTGCGGCGGCGTCTCCTTGGCCTCGAAGATCTCCAGGTCGTTGGAGATCCGGTCGACCTGCTTGCGCTTCTCCATCAGCGCGTACAGGCCCCGGCCGCGGCGCACGTCGTGGTACGCCAGGTCGAGCTGGGCGATCCGCGGGTGCGACATCGGGATCTCGTGCTTGGCCTGGTACCGCTCGATCAGCTTGAGCTTGGACACCCAGTCGATCTCCCGGGAGACCGGGTCGAGGTTGCCGTTCTCGATCGCGGTGAGCACCCGGCCCCACAGCTCGACGACGCGCTTGGCGGTCGGGTCGCCGCCGCGGCGCTCGACGAACTCGGTGGCCTTGGCGAGGTACTCCTGCTGGATCTCCAGCGCGCTGACCTCCTTGTTGTTGGCCAGGCGGATCTTGCGGCGGCCGGTGACGTCATGGCTGACCTCGCGGATCGCCCGGATCGGGTTCTCCAGCGACAGGTCGCGCATCACCACGCCGGCCTCGATCATCCGCAGCACGATGTCCGCGCTGCCCACCTTCAGCAGCGTGGTGACCTCGTTCATGTTCGAGTCGCCGACGATGACGTGCAGCCGGCGGTACCGCTCCGCGTCGGCGTGCGGCTCGTCCCGGGTGTTGATGATCGGGCGGCTGCGGGTGGTGGCGCTGGAGACGCCCTCCCAGATGTGCTCGGCCCGCTGGGACAGGCAGAACACCGCGCCGCGCGGGGTCTGCAGCACCTTGCCGGCGCCGCAGATGAGCTGGCGGGTGACCAGGAACGGGATCAGCACGTCCGCCAGCCGGCCGAACTCGCCGTGGCGGCTGACCAGGTAGTTCTCGTGGCAGCCGTAGGAGTTGCCGGCCGAGTCGGTGTTGTTCTTGAACAGGTAGATCTCGCCGGCGATGCCTTCGTCGTGCAGCCGCTTCTCGGCGTCGACCAGCAGACCTTCGAGGATCCGCTCGCCGGCCCGGTCGTGGGCGACCAGGTCGGTGACGGAGTCGCATTCGGGGGTGGCGTACTCGGGGTGGGAACCGACGTCCAGGTAGAGGCGGGCACCGTTGCGGAGGAACACGTTGCTGGAGCGTCCCCAGGACACCACTCGGCGGAACAGGTAGCGGGCCACCTCGTCGGGAGACAGCCGCCGCTGACCCCGGTAGGTGCACGTGACGCCGTACTCGGTTTCTAGGCCGAAAATTCGCCGTTCCATGACGAAACACTAACCGCCGGAGGTGGGTGTGCGGCAGTCACCGGCGCGCCTTTCACCGTCGCAAAGCGCAGAGCTCGGGTTCTACCTGCGGATACACTGCCGACGGTATGAAATTACTGGTCACCGGCGGGGCCGGGTTCATCGGCTCGCATTTCGTCCGCGCCGTCCTCGCGGACGACCTGCCCGGTCTGGCGGGGGCGCGGGTCACCGTGCTGGACAAGCTCACGTACGCCGGCAACTTCGCCAATCTGGGCCCGGTCGCCGAGCACGAGCGGTTGGACTTCGTGCCCGGTGACGTCGCCGACGCGGCGCTGGTCGACTCGGTGCTGCGCGGCCACGACGCGGTGGCGCACTTCGCCGCGGAGTCACACGCCGACCGGTCCGTCGTCTCGGCCACCGAGTTCGTCGCTACCAACGTGCTGGGCACCCAGGTGCTGCTGGACGCGGCGCTGCGGCACGGCGTCGGGCGGTTCCTGCACGTCTCCACGGACGAGGTGTACGGGTCGATCCCGTCCGGGGGGTGGACCGAGGAGTCCCCGGTGGCGCCGAGTTCGCCGTACGCCGCCACCAAGGCCGGCGCCGACCTGCTCACCCTGGCGTACCACCGCACCCACGGGCTGCCGGTGGTGGTGAGCCGGTCGTCCAGCAACTACGGGCCGTACCAGCATCCGGAGAAGCTGATCCCGCGGGTCGTGACGAACCTGCTGTCCGGCCGCTCCCTGTCGCTGTACGGCGACGGCGAGCAGGTGCGGGACTGGGTGCACGTGGACGACAACTGCCGCGCGCTGGCGCTGGTGCTGCAGGACGGCATGCCCGGATCGGCCTACCACGTCGGCGGCGACACCGAACTGACCAACCGGGACCTGACGGAACGGCTGACGGAGCTGTGTGGCGCTGACCCGGACCGGGTGCGCCACGTGGCCGACCACACCGGCCACGACGGGCGGTACCGGCTCGACGACGCCAGGATCCGCCGGGAGCTCGGCTACCGTCCGCGGGTGGACTTCGCGGAGGGACTGGAACAGACCGTCCGGTGGTACGAGGACAACGCCGCCTGGTGGCGCCCGCTGGTCATCAGCTGACCGGACGGGGCGGCGCCGAAGCACCGCCCCGAGCCCGGGAACCGCCGGTCAGGAACCCTCGGCCGGGCCCTTCGAACGACCCGGCTTCTTCGCCGGGGTCTCGTCGGCGGCGGGCTTGCCCTCGAGGTCCACCGAGGCGGCCGACACGGTCGGCTTGTCCTCGCCGGGCGCGGGCGGCACGACGTCGCCGGCCTCCCCCACTTCCTTCTCCGGCACGTCCTTGCCGCCGCCGAGCAGCGTGGTGAGCGCCGCCCCGGAGATCCGCCGGAACGCGCGGCCCTTGCGGGAGCGGTCCAGCACGGCGACCTCGAGCTGCGACTCGCCGATCTCGCGCGGGGTGTTGTTCTCGCCGCCGACGCTGCTCAGCGCCTCGACCGCGAGCGCCAGCGCGGCGGCCACGTCGGCGGTGGCGTCATGCCGCGAGCGCAGCACGTTGGAGATCGCCTCGGCCTGGCCGCCCATCGCCATGAAGCCGGGCTCGTCCATCACCGAACCGTCGTAGGTGATCCGGTACAGCTCGTCCGATTCCGGCGTGGCGCCCACCTGGGCCACGCAGATCTCCACCTCGTACGGCTTCTGCGTCTCGGTGAAGATGGCGCCCAGCGTCTGGGTGTACGCGTTGGCCAGCGCCCGCCCGGTGACGTCCCGGCGGTCGTAGCTGTAGCCGTTCAGGTCGGCCATCCGCACACCGGCCCGGCGCAGGCTCTCGAACTCGTTGTACCGGCCGACGGCCGCGAACCCGATCTTGTCGTACAGCTCACTGATCTTGCGGAGCGAGGTGAGGTTCTCGGCGACCAGCAGGATGCCGCCCTCGTAGGTGAGCACCACGGCGGAGCGGCCGCGGGCGATGCCCTTGCGGGCGTACTCCGAGCGGTCGCGCTGGACCTGCTCGGGCGATGCGTAGAACTGCATGGCCACGGGTGGCTACTCCTTCGATGACCGGATGGCGGGGGTGTCGTGGGTGTCGGCGGAAACGTCAGCCGCCCGGGTTCTCCATCCGTCCGGCGACCACGTCCTCGGCCACCGCGGTGATCTCGGCATCGGTGAGCCGGTGGGTGCTGTCCGCCGTCGCGGTCATCACCACCGGATAGATCTTGCGGCTCAGGTCCGGCCCGCCGGTCGCGGTGTCGTCGTCGGCCGCGTCGTAGAGCGCCTCCACCGCCAGCCGGATCGCGTCCTGCGTGCTCACGCCGGCGCGGTACTTCTTCTTCAGCGCCGACTTCGCGAACAGCGAGCCGGAGCCGATCGCGTCGAAGCCGGTCTCCTCGTAGAGCCCGCCGGCGACGTCGAAGCTGAAGATCCGGCCGGCCTTGGACGGATCCGACGGCGCCAGGTCGAAGCCCGCGAACAGCGGCACCACGGCCAGGCCCTGCATGGCCGCGCCGAGGTTGCCCCGGACCATCGCGGCCAGCCGGTTGGCCTTACCGTCGAGCGAGAGCATGGCGCCCTCGATCTTCTCGTAGTGCTCCAGCTCCACCTGGAACAGCCGCATCAGCTCGATGCCGATGCCGGCCGTGCCGGCGATGCCGATCAACGAGTACGCGTCGGCCGGGTGCACCTTCTCGATGTCCCGGCTGGCGATCAGATTGCCCATGGTGGCCCGCCGGTCGCCGGCCATGACAACACCCTCCGCGGTGGCGATGGCGACGATGGTGGTGCCGTGCGGTGCGATGTCGGCGGACATCCCCGGCGGAAGCGGCCGGCGACCCGGCAACAGATCGGGGGCAGCCTGGTTCAGGAACTGCGTGAAGGAGGACGTCCCCGCATTGGTGAACACATCTGGAAGACGCCCGGATGGATCAAAACCCGCTGCCACGTGGTTCCCTTCAAGTACGTGATGGCTTCGGCGAGGAGTTCCGGGCTGTCCCGGAACTGCCCGAGACCGCCGCTGCAGTTGAAGCACAATATCCCGCGCACCCAACCGGTGCGACGATCGTGATCAAGGTGTTGGGGGTCGGGCCCGCCGCAGATGGCACAGCGGCCCTCCTGGGCCGCCATCATCTCGTCGAACTCGACCAGGTTCTTGTCGTCGCGGTCGTCCAGCCCCCGTGGCATGTCCGGTCGCCCCCTCAGTGCTTACTGGCCGCCCTTTTGCACGTAACCGCGGACGAACTCCTCGGCATTCTCCTCCAGCACCGAGTCGATCTCGTCGAGCAGGTCGTCGACGTCCTCGGTGATCTCCGCGTGTCGCTCCGCCACCTCCGGGTTGGCCTCGGTGGTGACCTCGTCGACCTCCTCGTCCCGCCGACCCTTGCCGGACTGCGACTGACCGCCGGTGTCTCGGGTTGCCATCGGTGTCCCCCTTCATCACCCCGGTGCCGTCAGCACCGGGAAACCCATCACCATCGGGTTGGGAAAAACCTACCTCGCGGCTACGACAAAACGTTCCGCCAGGACGGGTGTTTCCGGTCCCGAGGATCTCACCGGCTCGTGATCACCTCGAGCAGGTCCTTGGCGCTCTCGCACTTGTCGAAGAGCGCACCCACGTGCTTCTTGGTCCCGCGCTCGGGCTCCATCATGGGCACCCGCACGAGCGACTCCCGGCCCACGTCGAAGATCACCGAGTCCCAGCTGGCCGCGACGACCTCGGAGGCGTACTGCGCCAGGCAGCGGCCGCGGAAGTAGGCCCGGGTGTCCTCCGGCGGCTCCACCATGGCCCGCTGGACCTGCTCGTCGTCCAGCAGCGTGCGCATCGAGCCGCGGGCCACCAGCCGGTGGTACAGGCCCTTCTCCGGCCGCACGTCGGCGTACTGCAGGTCCACCAGCTGCAGTTTCGGCGACGACCAGGGCAGGTCCTCGCGCTCCCGGTAGCCCTCCAGCAGCCGCAGCTTGGCCACCCAGTCCAGGCTGTCCGAGCAGAGCATCGGGTCGCGGCCGAGCTTGTCCAGCACCGACTCCCAGCGGTCCAGCACGTCGACGGTCTGGTCGTCGGCGTCCGTGCCGTACCGCTCGTCGACGAACGCGCGGGCCCGTTCGAGGTAGGCCCACTGCAGGTCCAGCGCGGTCAGGCGGCGGCCGTCGCGCATCCGCATCAGGTGCTTGAGCGACGGGTCGTGGCTGACCGCCTTCAGCTCCGACACCGGGTCCGCGATGCCCAGCTCGCCGGTGAACACCTTCTCCTCGATCATGTTGAGGATCAGTGCGGTGGTGCCCACCTTCAGATAGGTGGCGATCTCGGACAGGTTCGCGTCGCCGATGATGACGTGCAGGCGGCGGTACTTGTCGGCGTCCGAGTGCGGCTCGTCCCGGGTGTTGATGATGGGTCGCTTGAGCGTGGTCTCCAGGCCGACCTCGACCTCGAAGAAGTCGGCCCGCGACGAGATCTGGAAGCCGCTGCCCGAACCGTCCTGGCCGATGCCGACCCGGCCGGCGCCGCAGAAGATCTGCCGGGTCACGAAGAACGGCGTGAGGTGCGCGACGATGTCCGCGAACGGGGTCTGCCGGCGCATCAGGTAGTTCTCGTGGGAACCGTACGACGCGCCCTTGTTGTCGGTGTTGTTCTTGTAGAGCTGGATCCGGTGCGATCCGGGGATGGTGGCCGCCCGCCGGGACGCCTCGGCCATCACCCGCTCACCGGCCTTGTCCCAGCGCACGATGTCCAGCGGATTGGTGCACTCCGGGGTGCTGTACTCCGGGTGGGCGTGGTCGACGTAGAGGCGGGCGCCGTTGGTCAGTATCACGTTGGCCAGGCCCAGGTCCTCGTCGGCGAGCGCGTCCGCCGGGTCGTACGCGGCACCCGAGTAGGTGAATCCG
This sequence comes from Jidongwangia harbinensis, assembly GCF_020216025.1. GTDB lineage: Bacteria > Actinomycetota > Actinomycetes > Mycobacteriales > Micromonosporaceae > Actinoplanes > Actinoplanes harbinensis. Next base: position 12,709 of record NZ_JAIWNC010000073.1, read on the forward strand.
CGGGCGTCGCGCAGCGGCGACTCCTCCTCGTAGTCCCAGCGGGCCCGGCCGCCCCGGTTCAGCTCGGGCCGGGCTCCGTACGCGTTCACCACCTGCGACGAGGTGACCATCGGGTTGGCGCCGGGCTGGCCGGGCACCGAAATGCCGTACTCGACCTCGGTACCCATGATTCGTCGAACGCTCATGTTCTGACTCCACCCGCCAGTTCGATGCCCGTGTCTCTTCCATCGAGCCTAGACGCTTCCCGGTCGGTTCTGGCGCCCGCCAGTGCGCGTGGCGGCACGCTGGGTGGCGATCCGTGGCCGGTCGCCCGGCTCGAACCGGCGTTGCACGCGACGGCCCAGCGCCTGCGCGGGCCGCTCCACGACCCGGTACGACAGCCCGGCGACGCCCAGCGCCACCACCAGGACGGCGGCGGCCACCGCGATCCGCACCGCGGCCGGCCGGTCCGCCAGGCCGGGCACCGCCCGGTGCGCCACCTGGAGGACGACCACGTGCAGCAGGTACAGCGAGTAACTGACCGTGCCGAGCCGGACCAGCACGCCCGGCACCGCCCGCCTACGCAGCGCGAACGCCAGCCCGAACGTCGCCACCACGGCCACGGTGGTGAGCAGCCAGACCCGGTGCGCCGCCGGGCTCGCCAGATGCGCCCGGTGCGCGCCCACCACGCACCCGGCCACCACGGCCAGCGCCAGCACCGCCGGCACCCGGCCGAGCTGCCGGTGCTGGGCCCGGTACACCACGGTGCCGGCGAACATCACCGCCAGCAGCAGCAGGCCCTGCCAGGACGCGATCACCGTGCTCCGCGGGCCGGCGTGGCCGTTGACCGCGGGCAGCAGCAGGAAGCCGATCCCGCACGCGCCGGCGGCGAGTGCGGCGGTGCGCCGGCCGGTGAGGTACGCCGCCACCCCGGCCACCAGCACCACCAGCAGCACCGCCGCGGCCAGCCGGCGCCCGGCCGGCCCGGACGACAGCAGCCCGTCCGGCAGCAGCGGGCCGGCCAGCAGCGCGGTGACCGCCAGCCCGGCCGCCCACCAGCCGCTGTGCCGGTGCCCGCGCCAGGCGTACAGGCCCGCCACCACCAGGTAGAACGTCATCTCGTAGGAGAGCGTCCAGAACACCCGGACCACGCCGCGGACGCCGAGCAGGTCGGACAGCATGGTGGCGTGCGCCAGGGCACCGGTGACCGGCTCCAGCCGCACCGTCGTCAGGCCCGCGGCGGCCAGCACCGCGACCACCGCCAGGGTGACCAGGTAGGCCGGGTAGATCCGGCACAGCCGGCCCACCCAGAACCGGCGCAACGAGCCGTGCCGCTCCAGCGACATCGGGATGACATAGCCGCTGACCAGGAAGAACAGCAGCACGCCGTACTTGCCCAGGTCGACCGTCCGGAACACCGCCAGGTGCCGCTCCGGCCCGAGCACCGTGGGGCTGAGGTGGAACAGCACCACCACCAGGGCCGCGTAGCCGCGCAGCGCGTCCAGCCAGCCGAGCCGCCCCGGCCCGTCGGCGGCGCGGGGCGGGGCGGGCAGCGTCGCGGTCACGTCCCGCTCACCGTTCGCGCGGCAGCGGCACCTCGGTGGCGCGGACCTCCGGCGCCACGGCGGGGCGTACGTCGCTCCCGAAACATGCGTCCAGCGCGCGCCCGACCCGGTTGCCGAGCCGCTGCCCGGGCCGTTCCACCAGCGTGTAGGACAGATGCGAGGCGAGCAGGACGAGCGCCAGGTAGCCGGCCGCCAGGACGGTGGTGTGCACGACCGCGCCGTCGGACAGCCGGGGGATCTTGGCGGCGAGCGGGAACAGCGCGACGAAGTGCAGCAGGTACAGCGAATAGCTGATCCGGCCGAGCCAGGTCGCCCAGCCCGGCAGGGTGCGGTGGCGCAGCGCGTACCCGATGGCGAACGTGGCCGCGACGCCGACCAGCGTGCCGGTCGCGCGCACGTCGTTGCGGTCCAGGCCGGCATGCCACAGGTTGGCCAGCAGGGAGGCGACGAAGACGACCGAGAGCGTGGCCGCCGCCACGCGCGGACGCACCCGGCCACGGTGCGCGGCGTGCAGCACCGTGCCGCTGAACATCACCGCCAGGTAGGCGAGCGCCTGCCACGAGCCGAGCGCGTGCGGAATGGCACCGGCGCCGCCGTTGAGCACCGGCAGCACCAGGCAGCCGAGACCGGCGACCGCGGCGACCAGGGCGGGACGGCGACGGCCGGAGAGGTACGCCGCGATGGAGAGCCCGAACACCACGAACGTGGCCGCCGCCGCGACCAGTCGGCCGGTGGCGGTACCGGTCAGCAGTTCGGCGGGCAGCGTCCGCACGCCGAGCAGGGCGGCGACGGCGAGGCCGGCCGCGACGGCGGCCTCCCGGCCGTGCCGGCCCAGCACGAACAGCGCGGACACCAGCAGGTAGAACAACATCTCGAAGCTGAGCGTCCAGAACACCGACAGCAGGCCGGGCAGGCCGATCAGCTCCTGGCTCATCACCAGGTGGCCGAGCACGGCGGCGGCCGGGTTCTCCGCGATCGGCGGCAGCAGCGGAGCGACGTCGACCTGGATCAGGACGGCCATGACGGCGACGGCGAGCAGCCACGCCGGGTAGAGCCGGAACAGCCGGCCCACCCAGAACCGGCGCAGCGAACCGTGCCGCTCCAGCGACATCGGGATCACGTACCCGCTGACCAGGAAGAACAGCAGCACGCCGAAGCGACCGACGTCGACCCAGCGGGACACCTCCGGCAGGCCGAGGTCCAGGAAGACACCGAGATGCGCGTACGTGACGACCAGCGCGCCGATCCCGCGCAGCACGTCCAGCCAGGACATCCGGGCGCCGTGCGGCAGACCCCGCTCCCCGGCGGTCACGGCCGGGGCGGGCGCCGTGGCGGGTGCGCCGGACGACGCCGTCGTGGTCTGGGTCATCGCGGTTCCCGCTGCTCGATGCGTACCCCGGCGGTCGGCGCACCCGGGTCGTCACGGCCGAGGCGCGCGTCCAGGGCCCGGCCCACCCGCCTGCCGAGCCGCTGTCCGGGCAGTTCCACGTAGGTGTACGCCAGGTGCGCGGCGCCCAGCACCACGGCGAACCACCCGGCGGCCAGGAAGGCGTGCTCCACGGTGCCGCCGCGGGACAGCCCGGGCGTCTTGGCGACCAGCACGATCAGCACCACGAAGTGCAGCAGGTAGACCGAGTAGCTGATCTGGCCGAGCCAGGTGGCCCACCGTGGCACGGGCAGGTTCCGCAGCGCGTACCCGGCGGCGAACGTGCCCGCGACCGCGACCAGCGTGCCGACCCAGCGGAGGTCGCCCCGGGTCAGGCCGCTGTGCCACAACCCGGCCAGGAGGCTGGCCAGGAAGACCGTGCCGAGCGTGGCCGCGGCCGTGCGCGGCCGCAACCGGCCGCGGTGGGCGGCGTGCAGGACCGTGCCGCTGAACATGACGGCCAGATAGACCAGCGACTGCCAGGAGCCGACCGCGTGCGGGCGGGCGCCGGCGGCGCCGTTGAGCGCGGGCAGGGCGAGACAGCCGAGGCCGACCAGGGCGGCGGCCAGGGCCGGGCCGCGACGACCGCTCAGGTACGCGCACACCGACCCGGCCAGCACCGCGACCGTGAGCACCGCGACCACCAGCCGGCCGGTGTCGGTGGCGGTGAACAGTTCGGCCGGCAGCGTGCGCACCCCGAGCAGCCCGGCGACCGCGAGACCGGCCGCCACGGCGGCGCTGCGCCCGTGCAGGCCGAGCACGAACAGGGCCGACACCAGCAGGTAGAACACCATCTCGTAGGTGAGCGTCCAGAACACCGGCACCAGCCCGGGCAGGCCGAGCAGGTCCTGGCTCATCGCGGCGTGGCCCAGCACGCCCGGGACCGGATCCGCCGCCAGCGGCTTGACCAGGGAGGCGAGGCCGAGGTGGATCAGGACCGCCATGGCCGCGACGGTGAGCAGCCAGGCCGGGTAGATCCGGAACAACCGGCCCACCCAGAACCGGCGCAGCGAACCGTGCCGCTCCAGCGACATCGGGATGACATAGCCGCTGACCAGGAAGAACAGCAGCACGCCGTACCGGCCGAGGTCGATGTAGCCGGCCACCAGGCCGGTGCCGATCTGCAGGTGCACGCCCAGGTGGGCGTACGCGACGACCAGGGCGCCCAGGCCACGCAGCGCGTCGAGCCAGGCCAGCCGAGGGCCGGCCGGCCCCGCGGTGGTGACCCCGGCCGGGCCCGGGACGGTGCCGGGAGCGGCGCGCCGGGCGCCCGGAACCGCCGTGGGTGTCTGCGTCATCGCCGTCCCGTCTGGTCACGGTGGCCGAATATCAGCCAACATGGCGCATAACGGGCTTAGCGATCGATCGGTTACGACAAGCAGCGGGGCGGCCCGCCGTGCGTGCCGCCCCGCTGCTGGTGCGCTGCGTTACAGGTACTGACCGGTGTTGCTGGCCGTCTCGATGGAGCGGCCGGCCTCGGCGCCCTTGCCGCCGGAGACGAGCGTGCGGATGTAGACGATCCGCTCGCCCTTCTTGCCGGAGATGCGGGCCCAGTCGTCCGGGTTGGTGGTGTTCGGCAGGTCCTCGTTCTCGCGGAACTCGTCGACACAGCTGTCGAGCAGGTGCTGCAGGCGCAGCCCCTTCTTGCCGGAGGTGAGGAACTCCTTGATCGCCATCTTCTTGCCACGGTCGACGATGTTCTGGATCATCGCGCCGGAGTTGAAGTCCTTGAAGTACAGGACCTCCTTGTCACCGTTGGCGTAGGTGACCTCCAGGAAGCGGTTCTCCTCGCTCTCGGTGTACATCCGGAGCACGACGGCCTCGATCATCGCGGCCACCGTGACATCCCGGTCGTTGCCGTGCTCGGTGAGGTCGTCCTCGCTGAGCGGCAGGTCCGAGAGGATGTACTTGGCGAAGATGTCCTTCGCCGCCTCCGCGTCCGGACGCTCGATCTTGATCTTCACGTCGAGCCGGCCGGGGCGCAGGATCGCCGGGTCGATCATGTCTTCCCGGTTGGAGGCGCCGATGACGATGACGTTCTCCAGGCCCTCGACCCCGTCGATCTCGCTGAGCAGCTGCGGGACGATGGTGTTCTCCACGTCGGAGGAGACACCGGAGCCACGGGTACGGAAGATCGAGTCCATCTCGTCGAAGAACACGATCACCGGCGTGCCCTCGCCGGCCTTCTCCCGGGCTCGCTGGAAGACCAGGCGGATGTGCCGCTCGGTCTCACCCACGTACTTGTTGAGCAGCTCGGGACCCTTGATGTTGAGGAAGTAGCTGGTGTGCTTCTCCTCGCCACGCCGCTCGGCGATCTTCTTGGCCAGCGAGTTCGCCACCGCCTTGGCGATGAGCGTCTTGCCGCAGCCGGGCGGGCCGTAGAGCAGAATGCCCTTCGGGGGTCGCAGCTGGTGCTCCCGGAACAGTTCGGCGTGCAGGAACGGCAGCTCCACCGCGTCGCGGATCTGCTCGATCTGCGAGTGCAGACCGCCGATGTCGGTGTAGTCGACGTCCGGCACCTCTTCGAGGACCAGCTCCTCGACCTCGCTCTTCGGGATCCGCTCGTACGCGTACGCCGAGCGGGGCTCGATCATCAGCGAGTCGCCCGCCCGCAGCGCCGACACCTGCAGCGAGTCGGCCAGGTGGACGATCCGCTCCTCGTCGGCGTGCGAGATCACCAGCGCCCGGTCGCCCGGACCGCCGGCCGGGTTCTCGAGGATCTCCTTGAGCAGGACCACCTCGCCGACCCGCTCGTAGCCGAACGCGTCGACCACGTTGAGAGCGTCGTTGAGCAGGACCTCCTGGCCCCGCTTGAGCTCGTCCACCTCCAGGGACGGGGAGATCGCCACCCGCAGCTTGCGGCCGCCGGTGAAGACGTCGACCGTGCCGTCGGGATGCGCCGCCAGAAAGACGCCGTAGCCGCTCGGCGGCTGGGCGAGCCGGTCAATCTCCTCTTTGAGAGTGACGATCTGAGCCCGGGCTTCCTTGAGGGTCGCCACGAGCCGGTCGTTGTTCTCGGTCAGCCGGGCCAGCTGCGCCTGCGTTGACGCGAGCCGCTCCTCGAGCTGACGGACGTGTCGGGGGCTCTCGGTCAACTTTCGCCGTACCAGAGCGAGTTCCTCCTGCAGGAACGCAACCTGGCTGGAGAGATCGTTGGCCTCTTTCTCCCAACGTGCGGCGCTTGACGCCTCGTCGCTACGTGCCACGTCCCACCTCCCCGGGGGCTCGAACGTACTGGAGATAACACTAACCGGTGCGGAGCGGATTTCGACCTACGCAACACCCTCGTCACTGACTCTTGATCCGTTACGGCGGACGCCGCCACCGGGTCGGCCCACCCGTCGGGTACCGTCGAGGTGGCCACAAGCTGGGGAGGTACGGGTGTCCACCGAGACGACGACGGACGACCTTCAGGTCTGGGTGGATCAGGACCTGTGCACCGGCGACGGGCTCTGCGTGCAGTACGCACCCGAGGTTTTCGAGTTCGACATCGACGGGCTTGCCTACGTCAAGGACAGCAGCGGTGAGCTGCTGCAATCCCCCGGAGTGCGTACCGGCGTGCCGGAGCGGCTGCGGCTCGAAGTGATCGACGCGGCGAAGGAGTGCCCGGGCGACTGCATCCACGTGGTGCGCTCCCGCGACGACGTCGAGGTGGCCGGGCCGGACGCCGACTGACCGGCGCCGCACCCCATACCAAGAACAGGTGACGACACCGTCACGCCCCGTTGGGGGATATGTCACAGGGTGGGACGACCCACCAGCGATGCCACTACGCGCGAAAATTCCTCCAGCCGGGCAATCTGCCCCGGCCCGCCGTCGTCCAGCGTCTTGCCGAACCGCAGCGCGTCGTGCCGCAGCGCCGCCCGGGTCTCGTCGTCGCCCATCCCCGGCGGCGGCACCGCGTCGTCCACGGAGCTGAGCAGCAGGTACACGTCGATGCTGTCGACCCGGGCCTGACCGGTGGAGGTGCGGGTGAGCCGGCGCCGGCACCCGACCTCGGTGACCGTCGACAGCGGCACCACCCGCAACGACGACGTCATCGAACCGACCGGCCCGTCGCCGGGCGCCACGTCCTCGCCGTGCCACAGCACCAGCCGGGTGCCGTCACAGATGACGACCTCCTGCCACACGCCGTTCACCTCGTTGACGAAGCGCTCCAGCGTGAAACACAGCACCTCGGCACCCCGCAGCACGCCGAACAGCGCGTCCAGGGCCACCTCGGGGTCGCGCAGGTAGGCCCGCGCGGCCGAGTCGAGATCCTGGTAGGGCGACCAGTCCGGGAACACCGCCGGCATCTCGTTGCTGCCGCCGAACGGCGGAGAACTCATCGTGCCCACCCGATCCCTCCGCTCCGCTCAAGCCCCGGACGGAAACTACCCGACGCCGATGGCGTGGTCACCCCCGGTGTCGTTGCGCTCCGCCGCCAGCGCCGCCTGAGCGGCCCTACGCAGGGCGTACGCCTCCGCGCCCTTGCTCGGCTTGCGGCGGCGCGGCGGCGCAATCACCCCGGGGGCTAGTTTCCGCGCCGACACCAGGAACGCGGTGTGCGCGACCATCCGGTGGTCCGGGCGCACCGCCAGGCCCTCCGCGTGCCAGTCCCGCACCAGCGACTCCCAGGCCCGCGGCTCGGTCCACCCGCCGCGCTCGCGCAACGCCTCCACCAGCTCGGACAGCTGCGGCGTGGTGGCCACGTACCCGATGAACACCCCGCCCGGGATCAACGCCCGCTCGACCATGTCGAGCGCCTCCCACGGGGTCAGCATGTCCAGGATGATCCGGTCGAACCCGGTCTCGGTCGCGCCCGCCACGTCGCCGTGGTGCAGGTGCCAGGCCGGGTGCGGTCCGCCGAAGAACGACTCCACGTTCTTGCGGGCGATCGCCGCGAAGTCCTCGCGCAGCTCGTACGAATGCAGCTCGCCACCGCCACCCACCGCCCGCAGCAGCGAACAGGTGAGCGCGCCCGACCCCACGCCCGCCTCCAGCACCTTCGCACCGGGGAAGACGTCGCCCATCGCGACGATCTGCGCCGCGTCCTTGGGGTAGATCACCTGGGCGCCGCGCGGCATGGACAGCACGTAGTCGGAGAGCAGGGGCCGCAGCGCGAGGTACGCGGTGCTGCCGCTGGAGGTCACCACGCTGCCGTCGGGCAGGCCGATCAGCGCGTCGTGCTCCAGCGCCCCCCGGTGGGTGTGGAACGACTTGCCGGCCTCCAGGACGATCGTGTGCATCCGCCCCTTGGGGTCGGTGAGCTGCACCCGGTCACCCTCCCGGAACGGCCCGCGGTGGGCGGGCACCGGCTCGTCGACGACGGTGGTGGGCTGAACGGTCACTGATCCTTCTCTCGCTGCGGGGGTCTGTTTTAGAAGGGGGTCGAGGTGTGGCGAGGGTCCAGGTGTCGTCTGGGTGTGCGCTGGAATTGTCCTAATACCGGTGTTGTATTTGGAGGATTCCGGCGTGCGGCCAGACGGCGGCTGGGCGCACGCCACGCCCCGGCATCCCTTCTAAAACAGACCCTAGCTTGAGTTTTAACGTGTGGCGGGGTTGCATCGACCCTGGTTGATCATGAGGACAGCCCTTGATTGATCATCTTCTTGTCTAGGGAAGAAGATCCACACCAAGGGCTGTCTGGTGATTAGTGTGCATG
>NZ_JAIWNC010000074.1 GCF_020216025.1 Jidongwangia harbinensis
CCGGCTTCCGCAGCGTGCTCCCGGAGCTGGCCAAGCGCCCGAACATCAAGGCGATCGTCTACTTCGACACCAAGCAGGACGACCAGGGCGACCGCGACATCAGCATCGACGGCACCAAGGCCAACCTGGCCGCGTTCCGGACCCTGGCGGCCAACCCGATCTTCAACGTCACCCTCGGCTGATCACCCGTCGCGGCGTGTGGCGCCCGGTTCCCCGGCGGCCCGCCGGTGTGCCGGGCTGCCCTCGCGGTAGAACAGGTAACCGCCGTGGTGCAGGACGTCGCCGTCGAACCGGCCGTCGGCGGTGAAGCCGGCGTCGTCCCAGTACTCGATGTGGTCGCCGGTCACCTCGTACCGCCCGGTGTAGGCGCTGGCGCGCTGCCCGCGTGCCTCGTCGTACCGGCCGTCGGCCCGCAGTTCCTGGCGGATGTGCTGGTCGGCGGTCACCCACATGCCGACGTACGGGTGGGTGTCGCCGGACGGAGCCGGCCCCGGTTCCGACCGGCAGGCGGCGACGGCCACGAAGACCGCCACCAGCGTGACGAACCTGCCGGGACCCGCCACGAGTCGAGCTGGCGCGAACATCTCTCATCCTTCCGACGCGGCGTGGTGAAATGTGCCGCAGTGAGTCTTCAACGGCGGACCGCCGGGTAACAGGCTGTGTCACTCCCAGGCAGAATCTGGACGAGAATGGCCGGCACGGACTGGCTCGACCCTGGAAGGACCCTCCCTTGGCTGGTGGACTCGTTGCCCTGCTGGACGACGTGGCGGTGCTGGCGCGCGCCGCCGCCGCGTCGATCGACGATGTCGGGGCGGCGGCCGCGAAGGCCGGCGCCAAGGCCACCGGCGTCGTCATCGACGACGCCGCCGTCACGCCGCAGTACGTGCGGAGCCTGGCGGCCGACCGTGAACTGCCGATCATCAAGCGCATCGCCCTGGGCTCGCTGCGCAACAAGTTCCTGGTCATCCTGCCGACGGTGCTGCTGCTCAGTCAGTTCCTCCCGTGGCTGCTCACGCCGATCCTGATGCTCGGCGGCGCCTACCTGTGCTTCGAGGGCGCGGAGAAGGTGTGGGCCCGGATCGCCCATCACGACGCCCACGGCGCGGGCGAGGAGAAGGTGCAGGACGAGAAGACTCTGGTGGCCGGCGCGGTACGGACGGACCTCATCCTCTCGGCCGAGATCATGGTCATCACCCTGAACGAGGTGATCGAGGAGGCGTTCTGGTCGCGCCTGGCGATCCTGGCCGTGGTCGCGCTGGTCATGACGGTCCTGGTGTACGGCGTGGTGGCGCTGATCGTGCGGATGGACGATGCCGGGCTGCGCCTGTCGCAGCTCTCCGGTGCCGCCGCCGCGTTCGGCCGGAGCCTGGTCCGCGCCATGCCGGTGGTTCTCACCGTGCTCACCGTGGTCGGCACCGCCGCGATGCTGTGGGTGGGCGGGCACATCCTGCTGGTCGGCGCGGACGAGCTGGGCCTGCACGTGCTGTACGAGGCCGTGCACCACTGGGAGGAGGCCGCCCACGACGCCACCGGCGCGCTCGGCGGGCTTGTCGGGTGGCTGGTCAACACCGTGGCCAGTGCCGTCCTCGGGCTGCTGGTCGGCGCGCTGGTCGTGCTGGTCGTCACGTTCACCCTGCACCGCCGCAAGTCCGCGAACCCGCACTGAGCGCGGCCGGGGTGCGGTTGACCGCACCCCGGCCGACGGGTCTACCCGGATGTCCGGCCGTCCGCCGGCGGCCAGGCTGGTGCCATGGAATCCGTGGTCTCCCTGACATCCGTCTCGCGGCGCTATCCGCACGGGGTGCGCGCGCTGCGTGACGTGTCCCTCGACGTGCCCGCCGGCCAGTTCGTCGCCGTGATGGGCGCCACCGGCTCGGGCAAGAGCACGCTGCTGCACTGTGCCGCCGGTCTGGACCGCCCCACCGGCGGCCGGGTCCGCCTGGTCGGCCAGGACATCGCCCGGATGCGCGAGGCGCGCCGCACCCGGCTGCGCCGGGACCGGGCCGGTTTCGTCTTCCAGGCCTACAACCTGCTGTCCGAGCTGACCGTACGCCAGAACGTGGCGCTGCCGGCCCGGCTCGGCGGCCCCCGGGCGCGCACCGTGGACGAGGTGCTCACCCAGGTGGGGCTGGCCGGTCTCGGCGACCGCCCGGTCGGCGAGTTGTCCGGCGGGCAGCGGCAGCGCGTCGCGGTGGCCCGGGCACTGGTCACCGCACCGGCGGTGATCTTCGCGGACGAACCGACCGGGGCGCTCGACCCGACCACCGGCGACCGGATCCTGACCCTGCTGCGCCAGGCCGTCGACCGGGACCGGGTGACCGTGCTGATGGTGACGCACGACCCGGTCGCGGCCGCGTGGAGCGACCGGCTGGTGCTGCTGCGCGACGGCGCGGTGGCCGACGACCGGCCGACCCCGGACGCGGCGACCATCGCCGACCGGCTGCGCGGCGTGTCGGCGGTGGCGGCGTGATCCGCCAGGCGCTGCGCCGGAACCCGTGGGCGTTCCTCGGCCCGGCCGCCACCCAGACCCTGGCCGCGACGCTGGTCACCACCGGGCTCTGCCTGGTGGCGTCGTTCGACGGCGCCCCGCTGGATCCGGGGCGGCGGGCCGCGCTGACCGCCACCGGCATCGCCGATCTTCCGGTGGTGTTCCTGGTGTCCTCGATCTATCTGTCGCTGCTCATCGTCGGTGTCACCATGGGCACCGCGATCGCCGACCAGGCCGGCGATCTGGCGCTGGTCCGCACGATCGGCGCCACCCCCGGGCGGGTCCGGCGGGCGATCGCCGCGCAGGCCGCCCTGGTCGCGCTGCCGGCCACCGCGGCGGGACTGCCGCTCGGCCTGCTCGCCGGGTACGCCTGGCTGCACGGCCTGGTCGAACACGGGATCGTGCCCGCCGAGGTCGGGTTCCGGATGCACGGCGGCACCGTGCCGATCGCGTTCGCGGTCACCGTCGGCACCTCGCTGCTCGGCGCGCTGGTGGCCGCGGTCCGGCCGTCCCGGCTGCGGCCGGCGGTCGCGCTGACCGAGGCCGCGGTGCCCCGGCGCCGCACCGGCGCGGTCCGTACCCCGGTAGGTCTGCTCCTGGTGGCCGGCGGGATCGCGCTGTCGGCGGTGCTCAGCGGCCGGGACGCGAAGACCGCCGACGAGGCCGGGTTCTTCGTCATGCTGGCCATGTGCGTGGGCGTGGGGCTGCTCGGGCCGGTTCTGCTGCGGGTCGCGGCACCGCTGGCCCGCCTGGCCGGCACGGCCGGTGGCCTGGCCGCCGACGCGGTCGTCGCGCGGGCCCGGTCGCTGTCCGGCGCCCTGGTGCCGCTCACCCTCGCGGTCGGCTTCGCCGCGTTCACGATCACCATGGGTACGACCACCGAGCACGTCACCGGCGTCGCGGGCCCGGCCGCGGACCGCTGGCTGGAGTACTCCGGCACCGGGGCGTACACCGCCTTCGCCGCGGTCGCCGCGGTGAACACGTTGGTGACCGCGACACAGGCCCGCCGCCGCGACCTGGCGGTGCTCCGGCTGGCCGGCGGCACCCGGGGGCGCACGCTGGCCGTGGTGATCTGCGAGGCTCTGGTGGTGACCGGGACCGCGCTCGTGGCCGGGGCGGTCGTGGCCCTGACCACGCTGCTCCCGCTGCTGCACACCGCACTGGGCACCTGGCGCCCGTGGCTGCCGGCGTCCTGGCTGGTGGGTGGCGTCGTGGTGACCGCCGCCCTGGTCGGCACCGGCATGGTGCTGCCCGCGGCGCTGAGTCTGCGGCGGGCGCCGATCGAGGTCATCGGGTGAGCCTGGTCCGGTCCTGGTTCGGCGCGCGCCGGTGGCGGGAGGCGGCGTACCTGCTGGTCGCGGCGGTGCTGGGCGCGCCCCCGTTCGCGCTGGCCCTGCTGGGTATCGCGGCGAGCGCGCTGTCCGTCGTGGTGTTCGGCCTGGCCCTGCTGGCCGGTGTGCTGTTCCTGGCCCGCCGCACCCCGGGCTACTTCCGGATGCCGGCCCGGCGGATCCTCGGCTGGGACTGGCCCGATCCGCCCCCGCTGCGCGCCCGGAGCCGGTGGGGGCGGTTCACCGAGGTGTTCGGCGACGGCACCGCGTGGCGCGCGCTGGCCTTCTGCTTCCTGCACTTCCTGCTGGTCTACGCGGGCGCCTACGGGATCGTGGTCGCGGTGGCCAGCGGCGGCCTCGCGGTGACGTACCCGCTCTGGTGGTTCCTCGCCCCGAACCCGTTCGACATGCTGGACGCGCACACCTGGGGACAGGCGTGGCTGGAGGCGGGCCGCGGTGCCCTGCTGCTGCTGGCACTGCCCTGGTTCGTCCGCCTGGTCGTGGCCGGCGACTCGGCCCTGGTCCGCGGCCTGCTCCGGCCCGGCCGGGCGGCCCGCCGGATCGCCCAGCTCGAAGCGGGCCGGGCGGCGCTGCAGGCGGACGCGGCGGCGACGCTGCGCCGGGTCGAACGCGACCTGCACGACGGCACCCAGGCCCGGCTGGTGTCGCTGGGCGTGGCCCTGTCCCGGATCGAGCACCGCAGCACCGACGAGCCGGTCCGCGCGCTCGCCGCGGATGCCCGCGGCACGGTCACCGAGGCACTCGCCGAGCTGCGCGACATCGTCCGCGGCCTGCATCCGCCGGCGCTCGACGACGGCCTCGACGTGGCACTGTCCACCCTGGCCGGTCGTAGCGCGGTGCCGGCGTCGGTCACGGTCGAGCTGTCCGGCCGGCCACCGGAGGCGACCGCGTCGGCGGTGTACTTCACGGTGGCCGAACTGCTCACCAACATCGCCCGGCACGCTGGCGCCACCCGGGTCCGGATCTGGCTCGGCGACGACGGCCCGGCACTCAAGCTGGTCGTCCACGACGACGGCCGGGGCGGCGCCGCACCGGGCGGCCCGGCCGGCACCGGGCTGGGCGGACTGGCCCGCCGCGCCGAGGCCCTGGACGGGCACCTGGACGTCGACTCGCCGCCCGGCGGCCCCACCGTCGTGACCATGACCCTGCCCCGGGAGGGCTGAGATGCGCGTCGTCATCGCGGAGGACAACCCGCTGCTGCGGGACGGGATCGTGCTGCTGCTGGGCGAGTACGACATCGCGGTGGCCGCCGCGGTCAGCGACGCGGACGCGCTGCTCACCGCGGTGGCGGCGGAACGACCCGACGCGGCCGTGGTGGACGTGCGGATGCCGCCGACGCACACCGACGAGGGCCTGCGGGCGGCGCTGGCCATCCGGTCGGCGTACCCGGCGATCGGAGTCCTGGTCTTCTCCCAGTGGGTGGAGACCGACTACGCCCGGCGGCTGCTGTCCGAGCACACCGGGCACGTCGGATACCTGCTGAAGGACCGGATCGTCAGCACCGGCGAATTCGTGGAGGCGCTGCGCCGGGTGGCGGCGGGCGGCACCGCGCTCGACCCGGAGGTGGTCCGGCACCTGCTCGCCGCGCCGGCCGTGGACGCCGGACTGGCGCGCCTGTCCGCCCGGGAACGGCAGATCCTCGGCCTGATCGCCGAGGGCCGCTCCAACGTGGCCATCGCCGAGGCGCTGCACCTGGCGGACCGCAGCGTGGAGAAGCACGTCACCGCCATCTTCACGAAGCTCGACCTGCCGCACGACCGCTCGGACCACCGCCGGGTCCTGGCCGTGCTCCGGTACCTGCGGGCCTGACCGGAGGCGGTGACCTCGTCCGCGGGCACCGCCCGCCGGTCCGGCAGGGTCAGCCGGTGTGGCGCAGCAGGGCGGCCGCGACCGTCGGCCAGGTCACCCGCGGCAGACCCTGGCCGATGCCCGGCAGGGTGAGCAGCGTGGCGCCCGGGATCTCGGCGACCAGCGCCTCCGCGTTCCCGTGCGGGAAGAACGGATCCTCGTCGCCGTGCACCACCAGGGTCGGGGCGGTGATCCCGCCGAGCCGTTCCCGCCACCGCGGCCGGCAGTCGACGGCCGCGAACATGGTGCCGAGGTGGCTGGCCCGCTGCGCCGCCGCCGTCCGGCCCGCCCGGTCGAAGACCGCGCCGGCCGCGTCCCGGACGTCCCGCTCGTCGAATCCCCGCGACCCGGACGTCAGCCGCGCCATGTCGGTCAGGTAGTCGACCACGCCGTCCCGGTCGGTCCAGTCCGGCTCCGGGCCGCCGAACAGCCGCGCCATCAGCTCCGGCTCGTGGTCGGGCAGGTCCGGGTCGACCGGACCGGGCGCGACCGGCCGGGTGGCGATCAGCGTCAGCGACGCGACCTGGTCCGGATGGTCGAGCGCGAGCACCTGGGCGATGAACCCGCCGACGTCCGTCCCGACCACGTGCGCACGCCCCAGGCCCAGCGCCCTCAGCAGCTCGGACGCGTCGGTCACCAGGTCGCGCAGGTCGTAGCCGGGGGCGTCCGGGTCGGCGAACGTCGACCGGCCGGCGTCGCGCAGGTCGTAGCGCACCACGTACCGCCCGGTGAGCGCCGCGCACAGCTCGTCCGGCCAGCTCAGCGTGGTGAGGCCGATCAGCAGCACCGGCGGATCCGCCGGATCCCCGCTCGTCTCCACGGACAATTCGACACCGTTGGCCTTGATCTGCATCCGCTCCGGTCCTTTCCGAGTCGACGGGGGTAGGACCGGGCAGCGTCCGCGAACTCATCGCGGAACGCGCTATCCGCCGACCCGGAGCAGTTCGCTCAGCCCGCGCCGGCGGCGCAGCACCGACTCGGCCCACACCACCACGGCGACCGCCGCGACCAGGCCGGCGGCGAGCAGGCCGGCGCCCCACCAGGGCACCGCCACCGCCGGGTCGCTGTCGCCTCCGACGAGCGTGCGCAGCGCGAGCGAGTCGAACGTCAGCAGCGCCAGCAGCAGCCCCAGCAGCGGGCCACCGGCCGCGGCGACCAGCACCGCCGGCAGCAGCTCCCCGGCCGCGACCCAGCGGCCGTCGCGCAGCCGCAGGCCGAGGGTGCGCAACCGGCCCAGCGTCTGCCACCGCTGCGGTGCGCTCGCGGCCGCACCCAGCGCCAGCCCGAGCAGCCCGAGGGCCGCCAGCGTGGCGGCGGACAGCCAGGCCAGCCGCAGCAGCCCGGCGGTCAGCGGCGCGGTACGCCGTTCCCGGAGCACCTCCGTGCGCACCACCGTCTCCACCCCGGCGATGCCCGTGGTCGCCCGCGCCGCCCCGGGACCGGTCACCCAGATGGTGTCCGGTACCACCGGCACCCCGGCGGCGGTCAGCGCGGCCGCGTCGACGATGACCACGTCGCGGGTGTCGCCGACCGGGGGCGCGGTCCCGACCGCGGTGAGGGCGACCGCCGGCGCGTCCTTGCGGGGCAGTTCCAGCCGCATGCCGGGCCGCAGCGCGCCGTTCTCCGACCACACCAGCGCCGGCACCGCGCCGGGCGCGGTGGGTGCCAGGCCGGCCAGGGCCGGCGCGTCCGGCAGGGGGAGCGAGGCCAGCAGTTCCCGGTACGCCGCCGCGTCCACGACGACCAGCCGGGGCCTGATGATGCCCGAGCCGTCGGTGAGGCGGGCGGTGTCGAGGATCTGTGCGGCGACGGCCTGCCGGACGCCCGGTGCGGCGGCGATCCGCCGCGCGAGGGCCGGCACGTCGACCTCCTCGCTCTGGCCGGCGTCCAGGCGCACGTCGGCGCCGACGGTGCGCCACGCGGCGTCCGCCAGGCCACGCTCGGCGGTGACGCCCAGGGCCAGCGCGAACGTGGCCAGCGCGGTCGCGCTCACCATCACCAGCAGCGGCAGTGCCCGGGCCGAGGTGGCGGCGGCCTGCGCGGTGCCGAACACCGCCATCGGCCGCCGGGACCGCAGCGCCCGCCGCAGCGCGAGACGCAACGCCGGGGGCAGCAGCCGCAGCAGGACCAGCGCGCCGACCAGGACGCCGAGCGCGGGCGCGCTGGACGCGAGTGCCGCGGTGTCGTCCGCGTCGGACCACGGGGCGAGCGCACCGGCGGAGGCCGCCGGGGTGGGCAGGATGCCGCGCTGGTGCAGCGCCACCATGGCGCCGGCCGCGGTGAGCAGGGCGGCGAACTCCACGGCGGCGCGGCGGATCTGCCCGGTCCGGCGCAGGTGCAGGCGGGCCGAGCGGTTGGCCGGCACCCGCCGGTCGCGGGTGGCCCGGGCGGCGCGCAGCACCCCGAACGCCGGGCCCGCGACGGCGGCGGCGAGCACCACCGGGACCGCCCACCGCCAGGAGATGCCGGGCCCGGCCACGCGGGCGAGCGCGAGCCCGGCGGCGGCCGCGGTCAGCGCCACCGCGGTGGATTCGAGCAGGAGCTCGGCGCCCAGGTCGGTCAGTCCGGCGCCGCGTTGCCGGGCCGCGGTCAGCGCCTGCGCCCGGCGGCGCGCCAGCAGCGCGGCGGCGAGCAGCAGCACCAGCACCGCACCGGCCAGGACGCCGACCAGCAGCACGGACGCCTGCGCGGTGGCCGCGTTGATCCGGATCTGGACGGCGCCGAGCACCCCGTCCAACTGGGACTGCCACCGCGGGGAGAAGTCGCCGGCGGTGGCGCTTCCGCTGCCCGTGCTGGTGGCGCGGAGGGTGACCAGGATGGCGGCGACGTCGCGGGCGGTGCCGGCGGAGATGGCGTCCGGGTTCGCCTCGAAGTGCACGTACCGGTCCAGTTCGTCGGACTCGACCGCGAGCCGCGCGTCGGGCAGCGACTCCGGCGACAGCAACCCGCCCAGCCGGGTGTTGCCGACGCCGTCCGCGCCGGACCGCGGGCGCAGCAGCCCGGGCGCGAGCCGCCAGGTGGGGTCGGTGCTGTCGTTGGCCCGGAAGATGCCGCTCACCTGGACGTTCTTGGCGCGGTAGTTCTTGTCCTTGAGCTTGATCCGGTCACCGGGGCGGACCCGCAGCGCGGCGGCGTCCGCCTCGGAGAGACCGACCTGCACCGGCCAGGGCGGGGCCTGGTAGGGGACGCTGATCGCGGCGTCCTCCGGCGGCACCGCGGCCCGGGGCTCGTGCCCGGCGATCCAGGTGACCTGGGTGGCGCTGTGTGCGCCGCGCTCGTCGGCGAGGTAGGTGAACTGGAACGTCCGCAGCAGGCTGCCGTCGGTGACGTCGAACGTGGGGCCGGAGACCACCGAGACGGGCCGGCGCAGCACGGCGCGCAGTCGCGGATCGAGGGCGTCGTCGACCCGGTTCCGGAAATCTTCGACGTCCTCGCGGAGACCCGGGTTGCGGACCCGGCCGTCGACGCCGTCGTCGTAGTCGAAGCGGGCGGTCGCCACCACCTCGGCGTCCGGACCGGCGCTGCGGACCGCGTCCCGGACCGCGTCGTCGGCGGTGGCCCGGATCAGCGGCGGGGTGGCGCCGGCGAGCAGGGTGACCACGGCGACCACGGCGGCCACCAGCAGCAGGGGACCGGCGTCGGCCCGGGCCCGGCCGCGCACGCTGGGCCAGTGGATCGCCGGGGGGCGTGCCCGGAGCCGCCGGGTCACGGCGCCACCCGCAGGTACGCGGCGTCGGCCCGCCGGGTCTGCGCGGCCACCACGGCGGCCACCGCGAGCGTGCAGGCCGCCAGCAGCACCGCGATCAGGACCGCCTGGTCCGCCCACGGCCAGTGCGGGAGGACGGCCGGGACCGCCGCGGCGCCGCTCTCCGAGCGGATCATCAACGGGGTGACGGCGCGGGTGGCGAACCAGCCGACGACCGCGCCGGCCGCCACCAGGGGGAGCAGGACGCCGGCGTGCTGACCGAGCAGCGTGGTGCGGATCTCCCGCCGGGTCACCCCGAGGGCGCGCAGCCGGGCCAGCTCGACCGCGCGGACCTGCAGGTCCGAGTGCACGTGCAGGACGATCCCGACGAGCAGCAGCAGGGCCGCGGCGAGGACGAGCAGGCGGACGGCGGAGGACTGCCCGGCGCGGGGCGGGCTGCCGATCAACCGGGCGTTCTCCGCGGCGCGGGTGGTGACGGTGCCGAGGTGCAGGGCGGTGGCCCGGGCCGCCGCGTCGGCCGTCGCCGGGTTGCCGACCCACCAGGCGTCCAGCGGGAACGCCAGCTCACCGTTGACGATCAGCGCGCGGGAGAGGGTGTCCACATCGGCCAGCACCCCGGGGGCGCCCGGCGCGGACGGTACGGCGGGCAGCACCGTGGCCACGGTGGCGGCGACCGGCGTGGTGCCCACCAGGAGGCTGAGCTCGGCGCCGCGCCCGGTGCCCAGTTCGTCGGCCAGCCGGGCGGACATGGCGACCGGTACCGGCCCGGGATCGGCGAACGCGGTGGCCACGAGGGTCCGTGCGGCCTCCTCCGGGCCGGAGAACTGGACGTTCTTCGCGGTCAGCGCCAACCGGGTCCCGGCGCCGGCCCGGGTGACGGCGACACCCGGGCGGCCGAGCCGTTCCGGAGCGGGCGCGACGGAGGTGGCGGTCCAGGCGGTCGCGGCCGAGGTGCCCGGCACGGTGAGCGTGACCGCGATGTCGCTCGTCGGCGCGTCGTCGAACGAGATCGGTTCGGCCAACGCGACCGGCAGCTCGACCGCGACCAGTTGCCGCCCGCCGGCCGTCGCGCAGTCCGGCAACCGGTACGTCCGGCCGTCGAGCGGTGTCCGCGGCCCGGTGCAGATGCTGCGCATGCCGGTGTCGTCCTGCATCAACAGGCGCGGGCTCACCACGACCGGGAGCCCACCGGTGGCCCGCCCCCGGATGCGCACCTCGGCGCCGGCCGGGACGGTGACGCCGGTGACCCGGGTGGTCGGTGCCAGGACCGCGCCCACGCCCGCCCAGGTGTCGCCGCTGTCCAGCCTCCCGCGCAGCAGGTCCCGGGCCGGTCTGGTGTCGGTGGCGATCAGCCGCGGCGGTTCGCCGGCACCGCCGGTCCACTGCCCGATCGGGATGCCCCGGTCCGTGGCCGGGCTGACCGTGCCACCGGTCGCCGCGGCGATCGCCGCACCGTCGCCGGGGCCCGGCGCCCCGGACACGGCGACGGCGAGGTCGGTGCCGACCGCCAGGTCGGCCTGGTCGCGCTGCGCGCGCTCCCAGGTCGCGTCGAAGGCGACCCCGAACGTGCTCACCGCGCAGGCCAGGCCGACCAGGAGGCCCGCCGCGACGGCGTGCGGGCGGCGGGCCGCCTCGAACGCGGCCAGCGGGAACGCCAGCCCGCGGGCCCGGCGGGCCAGCCGGTCGAGGCCGCGCAGCACCGGCGGGACCACCCGGAGCACGAGCGCGGCACCGGCGGTCAGCACCAGCGCCGGTGCGACCACGCGGACCGCGTCGGCGCGGGTGGTGGCGCCGGTGGGCTGGCCGTTCAGCTGCCACCAGCCGACCGCCGCGAACGCCACCAGCAGCAGGTCGGCGCCCGACCGGGCGAGCATCTCGGTGCGGGTGCGGCGTCCGCCGGCGGACCCGCCGGGCCGGACCGCGAGGATGACGAGCACCGAGGCGAGCAGCAGCGCGCCGCCGGTGACCGCGGCCAGGTGCGAGCCGTTGGTGCCCGGGCCCACCGCCAGGCCGGAGCCGGCCAGCGGTGGCAGGTGGGTGAGCCCGGCGTGCAGGGCGGCGGAGGCCGGCACCGCCACCGCCGCGGCGAGGACCGCGAGCACGCCGGCCTCCACGGCCGCGGCTGCGGCGAACTGGCCGCGGCTGACCCCCAGCGCGGTCATCAGGGTGGTCTCCCCGGCCCGTACCCCGGCGGTGAGCCGGCCGGCCAGCACCAGGGCGGTCGCGGCCAGCGCGCAGCCGAGGACCGCGACGGCCAGCACCACGGCCGCGGCGACCTGTTGCTGGTCGCGGGCCCGCTGCAGGGTCGGCGGCAGCCGGGCGTCGACCCGGTGGACCTGCACCCGGTCGCCGTACACGGCGGAGAGGCGGCGGTCCGCGCCGGCCACCCCGGCGGCGGCGGAGTGCAGGTCGGGCAGGGTGGCCCCGGTCAGGTCCGGATGGGCGGTGACCTCCAGGCGGGCCATGGCCGAGCCGCTGGTGAGCAGCGTGTCGAGGTCGGCGAGGAAGGGTCCGTACACCGGGGCGGTCTGGTCCGGGGTGCCGTTGTCCACGACCGCGTCGTAGCCGGCGCCGGTCAGCGGGTCGCGCTCCCACCCGGTGCCCGGCCGCGGGCGGGCGATGCCGACCACGGTGACGTCCAGGGCCGGGGCCGCGTCGACCGAGCGTTCCGCGCCGAGCCGGACCCGGCGGCCCGGTGCCAGGTCCAGTTGCCGTGCGGTGGACTCCAGCACCACGGTCTCGACCGGGGCCCGGCCGTCGACCGCCCGCGGCCAGCGACCGCTGGTCAGCACGGCGCGGGCCGGCAGGTCACTGATCCCGGACAGGTACGTCTCCGGCGTCGCCCCCGCCGCCTCGGTCCGCCCAGGAAGCGACCGCATCCGGGACGCCGCCCGGACGGTGATGGCGACCGGGAACGGGGCGAGCGCGGTGGTGAGCGCGGTGCGCGTGTCGGCGGCGACCGAGGCGGCCCCCGGCCCGTCGACGTTCACGGTGTAGACGGTGGTGGCGACGTCGGCGGCGGGCGCACCGGTGGCCGCCAGCCGCAGCGCCTGCCCGGCCGTGCGGGTGACCAGCAGGGTGCAGGTGCCGACCAGCGTGGCGCCGATCGTGACCAGCAGCAGCAGCGTGGCCAGCAGCGCCCACTGGGTCCGGACGCGGCGGGCGAGCATCTTCAGCACGGGCGGTACCCGGTCACGCTCAAGGGGCTTCCTGCTCGTGGATCTGGCCGTCGTGCATCCGCAGCACCCGGTCGGCCAGCGCCATCATCACCGGGTCGTGGGTGGACACCAGCACCGCCACGTTCTCCGCCTCCACCACGCCGCGGAGCAGGGCCATCACGGCCAGCCCGGTCTCCGCGTCCAGCTGCCCGGTGGGCTCGTCGGCGATCAGCAGCTTGGGCGAGGCGGCCAGCGCCCGGGCGATCGCCACCCGCTGCTGCTGCCCGCCGGACAACTCGTCCGGACGCTGCCGGGCGTGTTCGGCCAGGCCGACCAGGTCGAGCAGCCGCGCCACCCGCTGCTCGCGCTCGCGGACCGGCACGCGGGCCAGCCGCAGCGGCACCCCGACGTTCTCCGCGGCGGAGAGCACCGGGATCAGCCCGAACGTCTGGAACACGTACGCCACCGTCCGGCGCCGCAGTCCGGCCAGGCCGTCGTCGTCGAGCGCGGTCACCTCGGTGCCGTCCACGACGACCGTGCCGGTGTCCGGGGAGTCCAGGCCGCCGACCACGTTGAGCAGCGTGGTCTTGCCGGAACCGGAGCGGCCGACGACGGCCACCATGCTGCCGGTGCCGACGTCGAACGACACGTCCCGCAGCGCCTGGACCGCGGTCGGCCCGGAGCCGAAGCGCCGGTGCACGTCGCGCACGCTGAGCAGCGGCCCGGCGGCCCGGTCGCCGCTCACCCGCGGTCTCCGGTGTCCGGGCGGATCTCGACCCGGTCCGCCTCCAGGGTGAGCCGGACCCGCCGGGTCAGCGCCAGGGCCTCGCGGTAGTCGCGGGGCACCTGGATCCGTCCGGCGCGGTCCATCACGGCGTACTCCTCGGCGATCATGTGGGTGCCGCCGTCGTCGGCCGCGGCGGTGCGCCGCAGCACCTCGCTGCTGGTCCGGCCGTCCCGGATCGCCACGGTCCGCTCGACCCGGCCGCTCACCTCCGGATCGTGGGTGACGATCACGACGGTGACGCCGTACTGCCGGTTGACGTCGTGCAGCGCCTCGAAGACCTCCGCCGAGGTGGCCGTGTCCAGCTCGCCGGTCGGCTCGTCGGCCAGCAGCACCTGCGGCCGGTTGGCCAGCGCCACCGCGATGGCCACGCGCATCTGCTGGCCGCCGGAGAGCTGGGCCGGGCGCCGGTCCGCGCAGGCGCCGACGCCCAGCGTGTCGAGCAGTTCCGTGCTGCGCGGGGCGCGCAGCTTCGCCGGGGTGCGCGCCGCGGTCATCGGCAGGTCGACCATCTGGCGCGCGGTCAGGTACGGCACCAGGTTGCTGGCGGTCTGCTGCCGGACGAACCCGACGGTGTGCCGCCGGTAGCGGACCCGGTCGGCGCGCGACATCCCCAGCAGGTCCCACCGGCCGACCCGGGCCCGGCCCGCGGTCGGCGCGTCGATGCCGGCGAGGATGGACAGCAACGTGGACTTGCCGGAACCGGACGCACCGACGACGGCGATCATCTCGCCGCGGCCGACCGTCAGGTCCAGCCCCTGCAGCGCCTGCACCTCGATCGATCCGGTCTGGTAGATCCGCACCAGGCTCTCGCAGGCGATCATGGTGTCCGGGCCCGGCTCGGCGTCCTGCGGTGCCACCACGGCAGGGGTGGAGACGTCGTGCACGCGGCCTCCTTCGGGCGGTTGTCCGAACGTGATCCTGATCATCATGATCGCCCGGGTCAACCGGTGCGGGAGGACTACGCCCGAATTCCTGCGCGAAGAAGGAGTCAGAACACCCGGATCGCCACCTCGGCGGGCGCATCCAGCAGCCGGTCGATCTCGTCGTCCAGCCGGACCAGGGTCAGCGACGCCCCGGCCATGTCCAGCGACGTGCAGTACTCGCCCACGTAGCTGCGCCCGACCGTGATGCCCCGCCCGGCCAGTTGCCGGTGCGCGTGCCGGTAGAGGATGTACAGCTCGCTGACCGGCGTACCGCCGAGCCCGTTGATCATCAGTGCGACCCGGTCGCCGGACCGGTACGGCAGGTCGCCGGCCACCGCCTCCAGCAGGTCGTCGACGAGCGCGTCCGCGGCGGCGATCCGGCGGCGTTCCCGGCCGGGCTCGCCGTGGATGCCGACCCCGAACTCGATCTCGTCGCCGCCCAGCTCGAACAGCGGCGAACCCTTCGCCGGCGGCGTGCAGGCGGTCAGCGCGACGCCCATGGTGCGCGTGACGTCGTTGACCTTGCGGCCGATCCGCAGCACCTCGTCCAGGTCCGCGCCCTGCTCGGCGGCGGCGCCGACGGCCTTGATGACGAAGAAGTTGCCGGCCACCCCGCGACGGCCCACGGTGTACGTGGAGTCCTGCACGGCCACGTCGTCGTTGACGGTCAGGATCTCCGCGCGCACCCCGTCCGCCTCGGCCATCTCCCGGCCCATGTCGAACGCCATCCGGTCGCCGGTGTAGTTGTTCACCAGCAGCAGGACGCCCTTCGGCGTGGCGAGCAGCTTCGCGGTCTCGTACACGTAGTCCATCGGCGGGGCGGCGAACACGTCGCCCGGGCACGCGGCATCGAGCATGCCGCGGCCGACCACCATGACGTGCGCCGGTTCGTGGCCGGACCCGGAACCCTGGACGACGGACACCTTGTCGTCCCGGGGCGCGTCGGTGCGCATGATCAGGTGGTAGTCCGGGACGTAGCGCAGCCGGTCCGGATTGGCCAGGGCGACGCCCTCGAGCATCTCGGCCACGTAGTTCTTGGGATCGTTGACGAACTTCTTCACGACGTCGCTCCTCGGGTCTGCCAGGTCTCGCTGATCCGCTCGACGATGACCGCCACCGCCGCGGCGCCGGCGTCCACCGAGCCTCTGCTGCGCTCGCCGGTGTACGACGCGCGTCCCCGCTTCGCGACCATCCCGCGGGTCGCGTCGGCCGCCTCCCGGGTGGTGGCGGCGGCCGCGCGCAGGGCCGCCGCGGCGCCGGCCCCGGCGGCGAACTCCCGTTCCAGCCGGTCGGTCATCGGTACCAGGGCGTCCAGCAACGTCTTGTCGCCGACGTCCGCCTGCCCGCGCGCCTTGATCCCCTCGATCGCGGCCCGCAGCATCGTGACCACCTGCGCGCCGGACAGGTCCGCGGCGGCCCCGGCGGCGGCGCCGGCGCGCAGGAACGCGGTGCCCCACAGCGGCCCGGACGTACCGCCGATCCGGGACGCCAGCACCATCCCGCAGCGCTTCAGGAACGTGCCGGCGTCGCCGCGGTCGAGGCCGTCCCAGCCCTCCAGCAGCTTCTCGAACCCACGGGCCAGGGAGTAGCCGAGGTCGCCGTCGCCGACCACCGCGTCGAGGTCACCGAAGTACTTCTCGTTCGCGACCGCGGTCTCGGCGATCGAGCGGACCACCAGTTCCACGCCCGGTACCGCGTTGCCCGTCACCGTCCGCCCTCCAGGCAGGCGCGCAGATCGTCCAGCGTGAGGTAGGCACCCGGGCGCGCCCCGCTCCGGTTCGCCAGCACCTCGACCGGGGGCCGGCCCGGGTCGCCCAGTTCCGAGACGACCAGCGCCGCCTCGCCGAAGTCCTCGTCGCGGGTGTAGCCGTTCACGGTGACCAGGCAGGCCAGCCCGGCGCCGGTCGCGGCGAGCAGCCCGTTGCGGGAGTCCTCGATCACCAGCGTGTCCGCCCGGTCCAGGCCGAGCCGGTCGACGGTCAGCCGGTAGATCGCCGGGTCCGGCTTCTTCGCCGGCACCACGTCGCCGGCGAACACCGGAATCCGCGTGGCGGTGGCCGGCCCGACGGCCTCGGTCAGCACCGCGCGTACCGACTCCTCGGCCGACGTCGACGCCACCGCGACCGTCCACCCGGCGTCCAGCGCCGCCCCGATGATCCGGGCGACACCCGGCCGCGCCGGAATCCGGCCCGCCGCGACCAGGTCCCGGAAGGCCTCGGTCTTCGCCCGGTGCCAGGTGCGCAGCAGCTCCGCCCGGTCGGCGCCGGCGCCCACCGCCGCGGCGAACGCCGGTTCGGCGAACAGCGACGCCATCCGCTCCTTGCCGCCGCCGATCCGCAGCTTCCCGGCGTACTCGTCCTCGCTCCACCGGGCGGGCAGCCCGAATCGCGCGAACGTGGCGTTGAACGCGGGCAGGTGGCCGTGCCGCTCGGTGTCCGCCAGCACCCCGTCGCAGTCCAGCACGAGCGCGGTCACCAGGCCCGCCCCGACCCGCCGAACAGCCGGATGTGGTGCCGCGCCATGTCCACCACCGCGGCCCGCTGGTGCCGGAACAGCGCCGGCGGGTCCCACCGGTCCCGTTCCCCGGCGTCCCGCAGCACCTCCAGGCCGGCCTTGAGGTACGTCTCCTTCAGCGCCGTGGAGATGTTCACCTTCGCGCAGCCCCGGGCGATCAGGTCGGTGAACTGGTCGTCGGACAGCCCGGTGCCACCGTGCAGCGCCATCGGGATGCCGGTGGCGGCGACCAGGTCGCTGACCCGCTGGGCGTTCAGCACCGGTGCCTGCCGGTACTGGCCGTGCGCGTTGCCGATGGCCGGGGCGAAACAGTCGACGCCGGTACGCCGGATGAAGTCGACCGCCACCTCCAGGCTCTGCACCACCGCGGCGTCGTCCGAGCCGACGTCGTCCTCGACGCCCTGGATGCCCTCGATCTCGCCCTCCACGTGCGCGCCGGTCCGGCGGGCCTCGGCCACCACCTCGGTGGTCTGGCGCAGGTTCTCCGCCACGTCCAGTTCGTGCGCGTCGAACAGCACCGAGTTCCAGCCGCCGCGCAGGCAGTCGGAGATGACCGCCCGGTCCGGGCAGTGGTCCAGGTGCAGCGTCACCGGCACCCCGACGTCGCGGACCAGTGCCCGGACGATGCCGTACAGCTGCAGCCGGCCGTACATCCGCACGGTCTTCACCGACGTCTGCAGGATGACCGGCGCGTGTTCGGCCACCGCGGCGGCGAGCACGGCCTCGATGGTCAGGTCGTTGACGATGTTGAAGGCGGCCACCCCGTACCGTTCGGCCAGCGCGCGGTCGAGGAGGTCCTTCATGGAGACGACGGGCACGACGCCAGTCAAGACCCCCGGGGACCGGCGGCGGTATGGGGGAGATTACCCACCCAGCCGTTGTCCAGGGCGGTGACCACGGCGGCCGTACGGTTGGAGGCTCCGGTCTTGCGCAGGATCGCGGCGACGTGCTTCTCCACGGTCTTCACCGACCGGCCGAGCCGGGTCGCCACCTCGCGGTAGGTCAGCCCGTGCCGGAGCAGGTCCAGCACCTCGGCCTCGCGCGGCGTGAACGGCGCCGGTCCGGACCGGACCGGCGGGGCACCCACCGAGTACGGCACGTCCGCGCGCACCAGCACACCCCAGCCGTGCACCTGCTCGACGGTGACACCGCCGCCGGCCAGGCGCAGCAGCTCGTCCCAGGTACCGGCGCCCAGGCCCAGCGGATCCGGACCGGACCCGGCCGGCGGGCCGGTCGTCTCGTCCTGCACCAGCACCCGCAGACCCTGCGGGCGGTAGACGATCGCCACATGCAGGCGGGGGTACGGCCGCCGCCGCGCCGCCGCCCGGCCCGCGTCCGCCACCAGGTCCGCGGCCACCCGGGCGACCTCGGGGGAGACCGGGCGGACCAGGCCGGCCTCGGTGACCACCGCATGGGCCGGCGGACCGGCCGGGCCGGCGAACCGCCGCCGGATCAGCGCGGCCGGCGACGGATCGCGCCGGCCGGACTCGACGATCGCCGCGGCCGCCGACTGGGTCAGCGCCTCCAGTTCGTCCACGCCGCGGGCGGAGAGCGAACCGGCCGCCGGGGCGAACGCCACACTGACCGCGATCACGTCACCGCGCCACCAGATCGGCACCGCCGCCGCCGGGCCGTGCCGGGCCGGGTGCGCCGCGGCCAGATGACCGGCCCGGAGCTGGCCGTAGTCCGGGATCACCACCGGCCGCCGGCTGCCGAACGCGCGGCCGGTGGCGCCCTCGTCCAGCGGGAACGAGTGGCCGAGGCGGCAGGAGGCGCCGTACTCGGCGACCTTGACGTAGCAGCCGCGGTCCGCGTCGATCAGCGACACGCTGCCCGCCACCGAGCCGGTCAGCCGGCCGGTGTGCCGCAGCAGCCGGCGCAGCACCGGCGCCAGCCGGAGGTCGCCGTAGACGTCGGCGACCGCCTCGTCGAGGCGGAACGCCGCGCCGTCCGGACCGGCGTGCGGAGGCATGTCTCGAACCTAGGTTCCCCGTCCGGATGAGACAACGGCCGGCTGCCGGTCCTGACAGGTTCTTGACTTCCGCTGATTAGGTTGACCGCTCGGCCCGGGGTCGTCCCGGGACGGATCGGACGAAAGGCCATGTCATGCGGGGACGTCACGTGCTTCTGGTGACCGCGATTGCGCTGACGGCGCTGTCCGGCTGCTCGGACGATTCCGGCGGCGGCAAGCAGGCTGCGGGCAAAGAGGCGCAGGTCGCCACGTTGAGCAGCCCGACGGCGAAGGCGTCCGCGGCGCCCAAACCGCAACGCCCGCGGGAACGCCTGGACACCACGCCCGAGGACTTTGAGGCAATGCTCGGCCCGTACAACAAGTGCTTGGAGGAACATGGCGGCATCGTGCGGGGCAAGGGCCCCGCGAACGGCGCGCCGAGGCCGGCCACGAAGAAGGAGACGGCGAAGCACGACAAGGCGAACCGCATCTGCGAGCCGCTGCACTACCCGTTGCCGCCGTGGGAGAAGGACCCGGCCAACCCGGAGGCCCGCGACTTCGGGCGTGCGGTGGTGAAGTGCCTGAAGGAGAAGGGCGTCAAGTACGTGGAGGTCGCCGAGGACGGCATGAGTCCGGCCCTGGGCGGCGACCAGAACGACCCGCGCTCGATCAGCATGGGCTTGGAACTGGCGCCCGAGTGTGAGCGCGAGGTCGCCGCCGCCATGAAGTAGGCCCTGAATACGCAGACGAGCCGCCCGTCCGGCGTGGACGGGCGGCTCGGGAGCCTACTGGGTCAGCTCATCCGGATTTCGACGAGGATCGCCTTCGGCGCCTCGGTGCCGTCGCCGGGCTCGATCGCCACCGGCTCGTTCGGCTCCACCTCGTACGGCGGGAGGGTGGTGCCGTCGGGCATCTTGGCCGTGACGACGAGGTCCTCGGTGCCGCCGCGGACGCCGAACGTGCCGGGCACCTCGAGGGTCAGGAAGCCCTTGGTGCCGATGGTGCGGAAGCAGTAGTACTTGCCGTAGGGCTCGACGTCGAGGTGCTTCTCGACCTGGACCAGGCCGGTGGGGCACTGCGACTGGGAGAAGTCGCGGGCCGAGTCGAAGATGATGTGGCCGTCGCCCTTGAACAGCTTGAGGCCGTCGCGGGCCAGGATGCCGGCGGCGTCCGGATGGGTGAAGTCCTCGACGATCGAGGAGGGTCCGTCCTCCGCGGCGGCGCCGCTGCCGGCGGTCAGCGCCAGGCCGCCGACGGTCGCGAGTAGAGCAGCTCCGCAGAGCGCACCGATAACCTTCAT
>NZ_JAIWNC010000075.1 GCF_020216025.1 Jidongwangia harbinensis
AGGCCTGCACCACCTCCAACGCCGCGAACACATCACCCGGACGAACCACCTCCCACCCCTGCTCCACACCCACACCCGGACGCCCCACCGACACCCACTGCACACCAAACAACGAATCCACAGACCGGGGCCGCTGGTCCGGGGCAAACGGGCGCAGCGCGAGGGTGTCGATGTGCCCGAGGGCCGTGCCGGCGGCGTCGGCCAGGTCGAGGCTGATCGCCTCGTTGCCAGCGGGACGTAGACGTACTCGTAGGGTGTCGGCACCTACGGCCCACAACGACACTCCGGCGAAGGTGAACGGCAGGCGCGGCTCGTCGTCGGCCAGCAGTCCACCGGGGGAAACGGCGTGCAGGGCGGCGTCGAGCAAGGCGGGGTGGAGACCGAACGAGCCGGCCGGGGCGAGACCGCCGGACGGCAGCGAGACCTCGGCGAAGACCTCCATCGCGGGCGTACGCCACATCCGGCGCAGCCCTTGGAAGAGTGGTCCGTAGCCGAAGCCGGATGCGGCGAGCGCCGGGTACAGGTCGTCGACGGGGAACTCGACCGCATCGGCGGGCGGCCACGCGGCGAGGGAGAACGGCATCGGTGCCCGGGCGCCGGTTGCGAGCGAGCCGGCCGCGTGCAGGGTCCACGGGCTCCCTGGGACGGCGTCTTCGTCGCGGGAGTGGATGGTGAGGATGCGGCGGCCGCTCGGCTCGGGCTCACCCACCACGACCTGGACCACGACGGCCTGGTCGGTGAGGACCAGCGGGGTACGCAGCGTGAGTTCCTCTACGAGGTCGCTGCCGGCCTGGTGGCCCGCGCGCATGGCCATTTCGAGCAGGGCGGTGCCGGGCACCAGCACGGAGCCGGCGATCTCGTGGTCGGCCAGCCACGGGTGGGTGGTAACGGAGAGGCGACCGGTGAAGACGAGGCTGTCACGGTCGGCGAGTTGGACGGCGGCCCCGAGTAGTGGGTGGTGCGGGCTCATCAGCCCGGCGGCGACGACGTCGCCGGCACCGGATGTCCGCTGCGGCCAGTACCGCTGGCGTTGGAACCGGTACGTCGGCGCCTCCACCAGCCGCGCGCCGGTACCGGCGAAGAACCCGGTCCAGTCGACGGTGCCACCCGCCGCCCAGTACCGGCAAAGCGCGCTGACCACATCGGTGTTGTCCCGCCGCGACACCGGAATCAGCACCGCGTCGTCGCGGATCTGCGCGACCGCCGGAATCAGCGCGGCGTCCGGGCCGATCTCGAGGAACGCGGTCGCATCAGCAGCGGCCACGTCGTCGGCGAACCGGACCGTGTCCCGGACGTGCCGCACCCAGTACTCCGGGTCCGTCACATCCTTCACCAGCGGGATCGACGGCTCGCGGAACGTCAACGTCGCGACCACCGCGCGGAACTCGTCGAGCATCGGGTCCATCAACGAGGAGTGGAACGCGTGCGAGACGTCCAGGCGGCGGGTCTTGGCGAACTTCGCCGCCACCGCCTCGACCTTGTCGACCGGCCCGGCGATCACCACCGACCGGGGTCCGTTCACCGCGGCGATGTCCACGTCCTCACCGGCCAACTCGGCCTCGGTGGCCTGGATGGCGATCATCGCGCCGCCGGCCGGCAGGGCCTGCATCAGACTGCCCCGCGCCGCGACGAGACGGCAGGCGTCCTCGAGACTCCACACCCCGGCGCAATACGCGGCGGCGACCTCACCGATCGAGTGCCCGATCAGCACGTCCGGGTGGACGCCCCACGATTCGAGGAGGCGGAACATGGCCACCTCGAACGCGAACAACGCCGCCTGCGTGAACCGGGTCTGATCCAGCTGCTCGTCGACGTCCAGCAACGGCAGCTCGAACTGCGCGCAGATCTCGTTGAACGTGTCCGCGAACACCGGATAGCTGTCGTAGAGGTCGCGGCCCATGCCCGGCCACTGCGCCCCTTGACCGGTGAACAGCAGCGCCGTCTTCTGCTCGACCGCCCGGACTGGTGGTGCGACCTCGCCTCCGTTGATTGCGTAGCTCCGGATGGGTTGCGCGGTCCGGCCGGTGGCCAGGGTGTATGCCACGTTCAGGTCGACGTGTTCCGGCAGTGCCAGGGCGGCTTCGTCTCGCGCTGACAGCAGCACCGGAACGGCCGGCAGTTCCCGGGCCGGCTCGGTGACCGGTTCCACCGCAGGTGGTTCCTCGATGATGGTGTGGGCGTTGGTGCCGCTGATCCCGAACGACGACACACCCGCCCGGCGGGGGCGGTCGTGACGGTCCCACGGCACCGGGGTGGTGAGCAGTTCCACCGCCCCGGAGTCCCAGTCCACGTGCGAGGACGGCTGCCCGGCGTGCAACGTGGCCGGGAGCTGCTCGTGGCGCAGTGCCATGACCATCTTGATGACGCCCGCGACACCCGCCGCCGCCTGGGTGTGGCCGATGTTCGACTTCACCGACCCCAACCGCAGCGGCGTCTCCCGCTCCTGACCGTAAGTGGCCAGCAGCGCCTGGGCCTCGATCGGGTCGCCCAGGGTGGTGCCGGTGCCGTGGCCTTCGACCACGTCCACGTCGGCCGGGGTCAGACCGGCGTTGGCCAGTGCCTGCCGGATCACTCGTTGTTGTGATGGACCGTTCGGCGCGGTCAGACCATTGGACGCGCCGTCCTGGTTCACCGCACTGCCCCGCACCACGGCGAGAATGGGGTGACCATGACGCCGGGCATCGGACAACCGCTCGACCAGGAGCAGGCCCGCGCCTTCACCCCAGCCGACACCGTCGGCGCTGTCGGAGAACGCCTTGCACCGGCCGTCGACCGACAGGCCACGCTGGCGGGAGAACCCGACGAACGTCGCCGGGGTCGCCATGACGGTGACTCCACCGGCCAAGGCCAGGTCACACTCACCCGAGCGCAGGGCCTGCACCGCCAGGTGCAACGCCACCAGCGACGATGAGCAGGCAGTGTCGACCGTGACCGCCGGCCCTTCCAAACCGAAGGTGTAGGACAGTCGGCCGGACGCGACACTGCCCGTGGCACCGGAGCCGACCGTGCCTTCGGCTTCGGCGGTGTCGATCAGCAGGTCGGCGTAGTCGTGATACATCACGCCGGTGAACACCCCGGTCGCCGAACCCTTCAACGAGCCAGTGTCAATCCCGGCCCGTTCGAACGTCTCCCACGCCGTCTCCAGCAACAACCGCTGCTGCGGATCGGTACCCAGCGCCTCACGCGGAGACATCCCGAACAACGACGGATCGAAATCCCCCGCCTCACGCAGGAAACCACCATGACGGGTATAGCTGTAACCCACCCGATCCGGATCCGGGTCATACACATCCGCCCAGCCCCGGTCAGCCGGGAACTCACCGACCGCGTCCACACCATCACGCACCAGATCCCACAGCTGTTCCGGCGACGACACCCCACCCGGGAACCGGCAGGCCATCGACACGATCACCACCGGCTCGTCATCGGTACGCACCGCACGGGTGGTGACCTGCTTACCGGCGTTCCCGCTGACCTTCTCCAGCAGGAACGCACCCAGCGCCTCCGACGTCGGATAGTCGAATACGAGCGTGGCGGGCAGCCGTACCTCGACCGCGGCCTGCAACCGGTTGCGCAGCTCAACGGCGGTCAGCGAGTCCACGCCCAGTTCGGTGAAGGTGCGGCTGGCACCGACCCCGCCGTCCGGGTAGCCGAGGACGGCGGCGGCCTGGTCGCGGACGAGATCGGTCAGGGCCCGGATCCGGTCGGCCTGGTCCATCGCGGCGAGCCGGCCGGCGATGCCGGTGCCCATCTTGGCGCGGGACCGCCGCGACCGGACCAGGCCGCGCAGCATCGGCGGCACGGCGTCGCGGGGCACGGCGGCGAGGTCGAGACCGATGGGGATCAGCAATGCCTCGCCGGTGGCGAGCGCCGCGTCGAACAGGGCAAGGCCCTGGACGGCGGTGAGTCCCCGGATGCCGGAACGGCCGATCCGGTCGGTTCCGGCGCCGTCGAGCGTGCCGCCCATGCCGCCGTCGATGTCCCACAGGCCCCAGGCGAGCGAAACACCGGGCCGGCCGGCGGCGCGGCGGCGGGCGACCACGGCGTCGGCGTACGCGTTGGCCGCACCGTAGGCGGCCTGGCCGGCGTTGCCGAGCGTGCCGGAGGCGGACGAGAACACCACGAACGCCGCGAGGTCGTGGTCGCGGGTGGCCTCGTCGAGGACTGCGGCGGCGGCCTTGGGTGCCCAGACGGCGGCCAGCCGGTCCGCGGTCAGCGAGGTGATGACGCCGTCGTCGAGGACGCCGGCGGCGTGGATGACGGCGCTGAGGTCGGGCAGTGCCGTGGTCAGTTCGGCCATCGCGGTCCGGTCGGCGGCGTCGGCGGCCGCCCAGCGTACGTCAGCGCCCGCGTCGGTGAGCCGCCGGGTGAGTTCGGTCGCGCCCGGGGCGGCGTCGCCGCGGCGGGACAGCAGGACGAGCTTGCGTACCCCGTACGCGGTGACCAGGTGCTCGGCGACCAGCCCGCCGAGGGCGCCCGACGCGCCGGACAGCAACACGACGCCGGAGCCGAAGGCCGGGGCCGGTTCCGGCGCCGGCCCGGTCCGGGCGAGGCGCGGGGCGAGCAACCGGCCGTCGCGGACGGCGAGCTGGGGTTCGCCGGCGGCGGCGAGCAGGGCGACATCGGGATCGGCGTCGGTGTCCGGGGTGGTGTCGACGAGCAGGATGCGGCCGGGCTGTTCGGCCTGGACGGCCCGGACGAGGCCCCAGACGGCCGCCGCGTCCGGATCGGGGTCGAGCACGGCGCCGCGGGTGATGACCGCGAGCAGCCGGTCGTCGTCGTCCGCCACCCACTGTTGGATCGCGGGCAGCGCCTCGGCGGCGGTGCGGGGACGCAGCACGTGCCAGTCGCCGTCGACCGGTGCCGCGGGCCGGGGGATCTCGGCCCAGTCGAGCTTGAAGAGCAGGTCGGTCGTGGTGGGTGTGCCGAGGCTGCCCGGGCTGACCGGGCGCAGCGTCAGCGCTCCGACGTGGCCGACGGGGGTGCCGTGGGCGTCGGCGAGGTCGAGTTCGACCGTTTCCGGGCCGGTCGAGCGGAGCCGGACCCGCAGGGCGTCGGCGCCGGCCGCCCAGAGCGTCACGTCGCCGAACGCGAACGGGAGCCGGGGCGTCTCGTCGGGCAACAGTCCGCCGGGACCGAGTGCGTGCAGGGCCGCGTCGAGCAGCGCCGGGTGCAGCCCGAACAGCGCGGCGGGCGGAGTGGTGCCGTCCGGCAGGGCGACCTCGGCGCAGACGTCGCCGCCGGGTTCGCGCCAGAGCCGGCGAAGGCCCTGGAACGACGGGCCGTATCCGAAGCCGGCGGCGGCGAGCTGGTCGTAGAGGTCGTCGACGGGGATCTCGGTCGCGCCGGCCGGGGGCCACTGGTGCGGGGTGGGCGTCGCGGTGGTGCCGGGGTCGGTGCCGAGCCGGCCGGTGGCGTGCCGGGTCCAGCCGGCGCCGTCCTCGGTGGTCTCGGGCCGCGAGTGCACGCCGAAGGTGCGGCGGCCGGACGGGTCCGGTTCGCCGATGACGACCTGGACGACGACGGCGCCGGTGCCGGTGCCGGTGCCGGTGCCGGTGCCGGGGATGACGAGCGGGGTTTCGAGGGTCAGCTCCTCGACGGCGGTGCTGCCGCTCTGGTCGCCGGCGGTGACGGCCATGTCGAGCAGCGCGGTGCCGGGCAGCAGGACCGTACCGCCGACCTCGTGGTCGGCCAGCCACGGGTGGGTGTCGAGGGCGAGGCGCCCGGTGCACACGTACGCGTCTGCGTCGGCCAGCGCCACGGCCGCGCCGAGCAGCGGATGGCGCGGGCTGAGCAGGCCCGCCGAGGTGACGTCGCCGGGCAGGGCGGTGAGGTTCTCCAGCCAGAACCGGCGGCGCTGGAACGCGTACGTGGGCAGGCCGACCCGGTGGGCGCCGGTGCCGGCGAACACGGCGGTCCAGTCGGTGGCGGCGCCGCGTACCCAGGCCTGGGCGACCGCGGTGAGCAGCGTGTCCGGGCCGCTCCGGTCGCGGCGGCCGGTCGGTGCGACGGCGGCGTCCTCGTCGATGCGGGCGACGGCGGCGCTGAGCACCGCGTCGGGGCCGATCTCGACGTATGTGGCGACGGCGGGAAGGGCGGCGACGTCGTCGGCGAAGCGCACGGTGTCCCGCACGTGCCGCACCCAGTACGACGGCTCGGAAACGTCCTTGACCAGGGGGATCTCGGGCTCGTTGAAGGTCAGGGTCCGCACCACGGCGTGGAACTCGTCGAGCATCGGGTCCATCAGCGACGAGTGGAACGCGTGCGACACCTCCAGTCGCCGGGTCTTCGCGAATTTCGCCGCGACCGTCAGGACTCGGTCCTCCGGCCCGGCGATCACGACGGAACGCGGCCCGTTGACCGCCGCGATGTCCACGTCCTCCCGGGCCAGCTCGTCCTCGGTGGCCTGAATCGACACCATCGCCCCACCGGCCGGGAGCGCCTGCATCAGGCTGCCGCGGGCCGCTACCAGACGGCAGGCGTCCGCCAGGCTCCACAGGCCGGCGCAGTATGCCGCTGCCACCTCACCGATCGAGTGGCCCACCATCACGTCCGGGCGCACGCCCCAGGATTCGAGAAGCCGGAACACCGCCACCTCGTACGCGAACAGCGCCGCCTGGGTGAACGCGGTCTGGTGCAGCCGCTCATCGGCGCCGAACATCACGTCCTTGAGCGGCAGGTCGAACTGCGCGCACACCTCGTCGAACGCCGCCGCGAACGCCGGGAAGGCGGCGTACAGGTCGCGGCCCATGCCGGACCACTGTGCGCCCTGGCCGGTGAAGACGTACACCAGCTTGCCCTTGGTCGTCGCCCCGCTCAGCGGCAGTTCCCGCAACCCGGCGAGCATGCTGTCGCGGTCTCCGGCGAGAACCACGGCCCGGTGTTCGAACGCGGATCGCAGCGATGCGGAGTAGGCGACGTCGAGGGCCGCGGTCGCCGGGTCGCCGGCGATCCGGTCGTGCAGGTTGGTGGCCTGCTCGCGCAGCGCCTCGGCGGTCTTGCCGGACACCACGAGCGGCAGCAGCGGCAGCGTGACGGCGGCCGGTTCCGGTTCGGCCTCGACCGGCGGTGCCTGTTCCAGGATGGTGTGCACGTTGGTGCCGCTGATGCCGAACGACGACACCGCGGCGCGCCGCGGCCGCCCCGTCTCCGGCCAGGGGCGTTCCTCGGCGAGCAGCCGGACGTCGCCGGCGGTCCAGTCGACGTGCGGGGTGGGTGTGCCGGCGTGCAGCGACCGCGGCAGGACGCCGTGCCGGATCGCCATCATCATCTTGATGACGCCGCCGACGCCCGAGGCAGCCTGGGCGTGGCCGATGTTCGACTTGAACGAGCCGAGCCACAGTGGACGGTCCTCGGGCCGGTTCTGCCCGTACGTCGCCAGCAACGCCTGCGCCTCGATCGGGTCGCCGAGCGTGGTGCCGGTGCCGTGCGCCTCGACGGCGTCGATCTGCACGGCGGCCAGGCGGGCGTTCTCGAGCGCGGCCTTGATGACCCGCTGCTGCGACGGCCCGTTGGGGGCGGTGAGGCCGTTGGAGGCGCCGTCCTGGTTGACCGCGGAGCCGCGGATCACACCCAGGATGCGGTGGCCGAGTCGCTGCGCGTCGGAGAGCCGCTCGACGAGCAGCATCGCGGTGCCCTCGGACCAGCCGACCCCGTCCGCGGCGGCGGAGAACGACTTGCACCGGCCGTCCCGGGCCAGGCCGCGCTGCCGGCTGAAGTCGACGAACGCGCCGGGGGTGGACATCACTGTGACGCCACCGGCCAGCGCCAGGTCGCAGTTGCCGTCGCGCAGTTCCTGCGCGGCCAGATGCAGGGCGACCAGCGACGACGAGCAGGCGGTGTCGAGCGTGACCGCCGGTCCTTCCAGGCCCATGGTGTACGCGACCCGGCCGGAGGCGATGCTGTACGAGTTGCCGTTGCCGAGGTACGCCTCCACGCCCTCGGGCACGTCCATGAGCCGGGACAGGTAGTCGTGGTACATGACGCCGGCGTACACGCCGGTGCGGCTGCCGCGGGCGGTGGCCGGGTCGATGCCGGCGTCCTCGAACGCCTCCCAAGAGGTTTCCAGCAGCAGCCGCTGCTGCGGATCCATGGCCAGTGCCTCGCGCGGCGAGATGTCGAAGAAGGCCGGATCGAACTCGGCGGCGTCGTGCAGGAAGCCGCCCTCGCAGGTGTACCGCGCCTCCGGGTTGTCCGGGTCGGGATCGGCCATGCCGCGTACGTCCCAGCCGCGGTCGTCCGGGAACGGGGTGATGCCCTCGCGCCCGGCGGCGACCATCTCCCACAGGTCGTCGGCCGACCGCACGCCGCCCGGGTAACGGCAGCCGACACCGATGACGGCGATCGGCTCCTGCGACTTGGCCTCGGCCTCGTGCAGCCGGCGACGGGCCTCACGCAGGTCGGCCGTCATCCGCTTGAGGTACTCGAGAAACTTTTCCTCGTTGGGCATGTCGCTACCTTTCGGGCGGCGCGGGATCAGAATGCGCCGAACTCGTTGTCGATGAGGTCGAAGATGTCGTCCGCGGTGGCGGTTTCCAGCCCGTCCTTGGCCGGGGCGCCGACCGGCACGGTGACGCCGGTCCAGCGGCTGAGCAGGTCCCGCACGCGGTTTGCGATGGCCTCGCGGGACGCGGCGCCGTCGGGCAGCGCGCCGACGATGGCTTCCAGCCGGTCCAGTTCCTCGCTGCCCGGCTCCTTCACCGGCTGGTCCGCGACGGTGAGGTTCGCGCCGACATAGCCGGCCAGCGCGGCCGGGGTGGGGTGGTCGAAGACCAGGGTGGCGGGCAGGCGAAGGCCGGTCGCGGCGCCGAGCTGGTTGCGCAGCTCGACCGCGGTCAGCGAGTCGAAGCCCATCTCGTTGAACGCCCGCTCCGGCTCGACCTCGGTTGCCCCGGCCAGCCCGAGCACCCCGGCCACATGGATGCTGACGAGGTCCTGGATGGCCTCCCGCCGTTGCGGCGCGGTCATCGTGGCGAGCCGTTCCGTGAACGCGGGTCCGGTGGGCTCCGCGGCACGCCGCCGGGCGAGGGCGTGCACCAGCCGCCGGAGCAGCGGGGGCGCGCTGCCGTCGACCCTGCGCATGGCGGCCGGCCGCAGCGTGACGGGGACGAGCAGCGGGTCGGCCGCGGATCCGCCGTAGCCGATGTCGAACAGGGCCAGGCCCTCGGCTGCGGTCAGCGGCACGATGCCGGAACGGGTGATCCGCTCGATCTCGCCGCGGTCCAGGGTGCCGCTCATGCCGCCGCCCTCGCCCCACAGGCCCCAGGCCAGCGAGACGGCGGGCCGGCCGGTGGCGCGGCGGTGCTGGGCGAGCGCGTCGAGGAACGTGTTCGCCGCCGCGTAGTTCGCCTGCCCGGCCGCGCCGAACAGCCCGGAGGTGGACGAGAACACCACGAACGCGCTGAGGTCCAGGTCGCGGGTCAGCTCGTGCAGGTGCCACGCGCCGTCCATCTTGGGTCGCAGCACCCGATCCAGGCTCTCGACGCTCTGCGAGGTCAGGACGCCGTCGTCGATGACGCCGGCGGTGTGCACGACCGCGGTCAGCGGATGTTCCGCCGGGATCGCGGCCAGCACCCCGGCGAGTGCGTCGCGGTCGGCGACGTCGCACGCGACGAAGGCGGCCTCCACGCCGAACTCGGCGAGTTCGGCGGCGAGCAGCGCGGTGCCGACCGCACCCGCCCCGGAGCGGCTGACCAGCAGCAGCCGCCGGGCGCCCCGGGCCGCCAGGTGCCGGGCCACCAGGGCGCCCAGGCCGCTGGTGCCGCCGGTGATCAGGACGGTGCCGTCGGCGGGTGGTGTCACCGACTCGGCCGGCAGGTCCGTCACCCGGGCCAGGCGGGGCACGAGCAGGCTCCCGTTACGCACGGCGAGCTGCGGCTCGTCGTCCGCCGCGGTGAGCCGCCCCAGGGTGGCGGCGTCCAGCGGGGCGTCGTCCAGGTCGACGATGAGCAGTCGGCCGGGATTCTCGCTCTGCGCGGTGCGCACCAGACCCCAGATCGGCGCGGCCGTGAGGTCTGGAGCGCGGTCGTCCGCGTCGCACGCGACCGCGTGCCGGGTGAGGATCAGCAACGGTACGTCCGCGGCCCGCTCGTCACTCAGCCATCGCTGCACCAGACGCAGCGCCTCACCCGCGACGGCGTGCGCGTCGTCGCAGCCGGCGCCGGGGCGCCCGGTGAACGCCGCGATCGCATAGTCGGTGGCGGCCGCGCCGGCGGTCTCCAGGAATGCGTCCACGTCCGGGTAGTGAGCGGCGCCGGGCATCTCGACCGGCGCGTCGCCGAACACGGCGCAGGTCGGCACCCGGCCGGAACCCGGCGTGATCGGCGTCCACTCGACGCGGTACAGCTGGTCCGCGCCGACCGCCGCGGCGGCACGCAGCCCTTCGGCGGAGACCGGCCGCAGCAGCAGCGAACGGACCGTCGTGAGTGGACGTCCGGCGCCGTCCGCGACATCCACCCGAACACCGCTGCCACCGGAGGCGGACAGCCGCACCCGGAGCGCGCCGGCGCCCGCCGCGTGGTAGGTCACCCCGGTCCAGGAGAAGGGCAGGTGCCCGCCGGGACCGTCGAGGAACGCGCCCAGGCCGACCGCGTGCAGGGCGGCGTCGAGCAGGGCGGGGTGCAGGGCGAAATCGTCGCCGGGGTGCTCGACGCCGGCCGGGAACGCCACCTCGGCGTACACGTCGGTGCCGTGCCGCCAGGCCTGACGCAGGCCCTGGAACGTCGGGCCGTAGCCGAAGCCGCCGAGCGTGAGCATCTCGTAGAGGGCGCTGATGTCGATCGGCTCGGCACCGGCCGGCGGCCAGGAGGCCGGGAGATCGGTGGGTGTCTGGTCGCTGTCGCCCACGAAACCGCTGGCATGGCGGGTCCAGGCCCGGTCGGATTCCTCGGTACGCGCGTAGATCGCGACCGGCTGTCCGCCGTGCTGGTCGATCGCCCCGACGCTCACCTGCACGTCGATCGCGCCGGTAGGCGGCAGCACGAGCGGCGCCTCCAGGGTCAGCTCCTGAACGGCGTTGAGCCCCGCCTCCTCGGCGGCGCGGGCGGCCATCTCCAGTAGTGCGGTGCCGGGGACCAGCAGGACGCCGGAGATCTCGTGTTCGGCGAGCCAGGGGTGAGTCTGCCGGGACAGCCGGCCGGTGAGCAGGAAGCCCTCGCCATCGGCCCGGGCCACCGCGGCGCCGAGCAGGGGGTGCCCGGCACTGGCCAGGCCGGCCGCGGTGACGTCGCCCTGCGGCAACCGGGCCGCGCGGGGCCAGTACCGACGGCGCTGGAACCGGTAGGTCGGCAGCTCGACGGTGCGGGCCGGGACACCGGCGAACAACGCCGCCCGGTCCAGGTCTCCGCCGGTGGCCCAGATCTGGCCGGCTGCGGCGAACAGGGTGGTGAGCGCGGGCCGCCCCCGCCGGGACGTCGCCGCGATGATGGCGTCGTCGTCGATCTGCGCGACGGCCCCGCTCAGGACCGCGTCCGGGCCCACCTCCACGAACCGGACGACGCCGTTCAGCGCGGCGACGTCGTCGGCGAACCGGACCGTTTCCCGCACGTGCCGCACCCAGTACTCGGGGTCCGAGACGTCCTTCACCAGCGGAATCGACGGTTCACGGAACGTCAGCGTGGCCACCACCGTGCGGAAGTCGTCGAGCATCGGGTCCATCGACGACGAGTGGAACGCGTGCGACACCTCCAGTCGCCGGGTCTTGGCGAACTTCGCCGCGACCGCCTCGACCTTGTCGACCGGTCCGGAGATGACCAGCGATTGGGGTCCGTTGACCGCGGCGATGTCGACGTCTTCGTCGGCGAGTTCGGCCTCGGTGGCCTGGATGGCGATCATCGCGCCGCCGGCCGGCAGGGCCTGCATCAGGCTGCCCCGGGCGGCGACCAGACGGCAGGCGTCCTCGAGACTCCAGACGCCGGCGCAGTAGGCGGCGGCGACCTCACCGATCGAGTGCCCGATCAGCACGTCGGCCTGGACGCCCCACGATTCGAGGAGCCGGAACATGGCCACCTCGAACGCGAACAGCGCGGCCTGGGTGAACTCGGTCTGGTCCAGCCGATCGTCATCGCCGAAGACGACCTCGTGCAGCGGCAGGTCCAGATGCGCGGCGATCTCGTCGAACGTGTCGGCGAACACCGGGAAGGTGTCGTAGAGGTCGCGGCCCATGCCGGACCACTGCGCGCCCTGACCGGTGAACAACAACGCCGTCCTACCATCCACCACCCGCTGCGGCGTCGTCGCGGCCAGGCTGCGACGCAGTTCCTCACCGGTTCCGGCCACCGCGAACGCGCGCACCGGAAGGGCGGCGCGGCCGGTGGCGAGTGTGTACGCGACGTCGGTCAGATCGCCGACCGCCACCTCCGCCAACGCGGCAGCCTGCTCCCTGACCGCGTCCACGTCGTTGCCGGACAGCAGCACCGGCACCGCCGGCAACGAACGGACCGGCTCGGCCGTCTCAGCCGCGGGCGGCTCCTCGATGATCACATGTGCGTTCGTGCCGCTCATGCCGAAGCTGGAGATACCGGCCCGGCGTGGTTTCTCGCCGGCCGTCCATTCCACCGGCTCGGTGAGCAGGTTGACCGCACCGGCCGACCAGTCCACCTTCGTGGATGGCTCGCTGATGTGCAGGGTTTTGGGGAGCAGGTTGTGGCGCAGGGCCATGACCATTTTGATGATGCCGCCGACGCCGGACGCGGCTTGGGCGTGGCCGATGTTCGACTTCAACGACCCCAGCCACAGCGGGGTCTCCCGGTCCTGGCCGTAGGTGGCGAGGACCGCCTGCGCTTCGATCGGGTCACCCAGCGTCGTACCCGTGCCGTGCGCCTCGACCACGTCGACATCCGCGGGGGTCAGGCGGGCGTTGGCCAGGGCCTGCCGGATCACGCGCTGCTGCGCGGGACCGTTCGGGGCGGTCAGGCCGTTGGAGGCGCCGTCCTGGTTGACTGCGGTGCCGGCTATGACGGCGAGGATCTGGTGACCGTTGCGGCGGGCGTCGGACAGCCGCTCGACCACGAGCATGCCGGCGCCTTCGGCCCAGCCGGTGCCGTCGGCGTCGTCGGAGAACGCTTTGCAGCGGCCGTCGGTGGCCAGGCCACGCTGGCGGGAGAACTCGATGAACGTGCCCGGGGTGGCCATCACCACCACACCACCGGCCAGCGCCAGGTCACACTCGCCCTGCCGGATCGACTGCGCCGCCAGATGCAGCGCGACCAGCGACGACGAACACGCCGTATCCACCGTCACGGCCGGGCCTTCCAGGCCGAAGGTGTAGGACAGCCGACCGGAGACGACGCTTGCGGAGTTACCGGTACCGAGCAGACCTTCGGTGTTCTGCGAGCCGGCCAGCATCAGCAGGGTCGGATAGTCCTGCGAGTTCGTGCCCACGAACACCCCGGTCCGGGAACCGCGCAGCGAGCGCGGGTCGATCCCGGCGCGTTCGATCGATTCCCACCCGGTCTCCAGCAGCAGCCGCTGCTGCGGGTCCATCGCCAGCACCTCACGCGGGCTGATCCCGAAGAACCCGGCGTCGAAATCCGCCACACCCTCGAGGAACCCGCCCTCGCTGGCATAACTCGTGCCGGAATGATCCGGGTCCGGATCGAACAACCCACTCAGGTCCCAGCCCCGATCATCCGGGAACGCCGCGACCGCGTCGCCACCGGCGGCGACCAGGTCCCACAACCCTTGCGGATCGGTGACCCCACCCGGATAGCGGCACGCCATCCCGACGATCACGACCGGCTCATCATCCGTGACTGCGGGTAGTGGGCTGGTCGTGTCGAGCACCACACCGACCAGCTGGTCGCGCAGATGCTCGGCCAGAACCAGCGGGGACGGGTGATCGAACACCAACGTCGCGGGCAACG
This sequence comes from Jidongwangia harbinensis, assembly GCF_020216025.1. Classification (GTDB taxonomy): domain Bacteria; phylum Actinomycetota; class Actinomycetes; order Mycobacteriales; family Micromonosporaceae; genus Actinoplanes; species Actinoplanes harbinensis. The sequence goes on from NZ_JAIWNC010000075.1 coordinate 13,863, forward strand.
ACAGACCCGTGACCTCCCGCAACCGGTTCCGCAGCTCCACCGCGGTCAACGAGTCGAACCCGACCTCCCGGAACGCCCGCTCCGGCGCGATACCCGCCGCGTCGGCGTGACCCAGCACCACCGCCGCCTCCGCGCGGACCAGCCCGACCAGCCGCTCCAACCGCGCCGCCTCCGGCAGTGCGGCCAACTCATCGAGCAGCGGGTGGTTCGCCGACACCGCGACCGCCTCCCGCCGCGGCGCCACCTCGGCCAGCAGCGGCGCGGGCCGACCCGCGGTGAACACGTCCACGAACCGCGGCCAATCAACCTGCGCAACAATCTGGCCCGGATCCGCCGGAACCGCCGCGGCGATCGCCGTGACCGCCGTCGCCGGGGCCATCGCCGTCAGACCGCGCAGCGCGAGATGCTGCTGGGAGTTCCCGGTGACGGCCATGCCGACCTCGGACCACGGACCCCACGCGATCGCCGTACCGGCCAGACCCCGACGACGCCGATCCGCCGCCACCGCGTCAAGGTAGGCGTTCGCGGCGGCGTACGCGGCACCGTTGCCACTGCCCCACGCACCCGCGATCGAGGAGAACACCACGAACGCGTCCAACTCCCGATCACCCAACAACTCATCGAGATACCGGGCACCGGCGACCTTGCCACCAGCCGCGTCCGCCAGATCCTGCTCAGTCAGAGCGGCGACCGGAACAACCATGTCGGTACCCGCGGAATGCACCACCGCACTCAAATCGGCACCCGCGATGTCGAGGACCCGGGCCACCGCGGCCCGATCACGCAGATCAGCCGCCACCACCTCCACACCCACGCCCACCGCGGCCAGTTCGTCGACCAGGGCCTGCGCACCCGGCGCGGCGAGACCACGACGGCTGGTCAACACCAGCCGCGTCGCACCGGCCCCGGCCAGCCAACGCGCCACCGTGGCACCGATACCACCCGTGCCACCAGTCACCAACACCGTGCCCCGCGGCGCCCACGGCGCCACCGACGCCCGCGGGGTGCGGGTGAGACGGCGCACCGAGATCCCGGCGGAACGGATCGCGACCTGGTCCTCGACACCGGAGGCGAGGACCGCGGCCAGGCGGGTGCCGGCGCGGTCGTCCAGGACGTCGGGCAGGTCGACCAGACCACCCCACACCAGCGGCATCTCCAATGCCGCCACCCGGCCCAAACCCCACAACCGGGCCTGATCCGCGTCCACCCCACCATCACCACGGCCCGCCGCCACCGCACCACGGGTCACACACCACACCCGACCGGCCTGCTCCGGGCTCAACGCCTGCAGAAGCCGCACCGTGGCAGTCAAGCCAGCCGGAACCACCGCGTGATCCCTACTCGGCGTGACATCCAAACCCAGTAGCGACACCACACCCGCCACCGCGCCGAGGTCGGCGACCTCGCCCATACCGGCGGTCGCTACCTCAGCTCCGGCCGCGGTCAACGCCCGCGTCACCGCGTCCGCAATATCCGCATCGACATCCGCGCCGACCAGCACCCACCGACCCGACAACACCCCAGCCGGCATCGTCACCGGCTGCCAGGCGACCTGGTAACGCCACGAGTCGACCGCGTCACGTTCCCGCTGCGACCGACGCCACGACGACAACACCGGCAACGCCGCCTGCAACGACAACTGATCAGCCGGAGTCAGGCCGAGTTCACCCGCCACCGCCGGCAGATCCTCCCGCTCCACCGCACGCCAGAACGCCGCATCCGCCACCGACTCCACCGGATCGACCGCCGAAAACTCCGGCCAGTAACGATCACGACGGAACCCATACGTCGGCACATCCACCCGCCGCGCACCAGTACCGGCGAAGACCGCCGCCCAGTCCACCTTGCCCCCGGCCGCCCACGCCTCGCCGACGCCGGCCAGCAGCGTCGCGACCTGCGGACGGTCCGCACGGCTGGTGGCGGCCAGGACCACCGCGTCGAGCATCTGCGCAACCGCGGTCGTCAACACCCGGTCCGGGCCAACCTCAATGAAGGTCCGAACCCCCGCCTCATGCACGGCGGTCACATCGTCGGCAAACCGCACCGTGTCGCGGACGTGCCGTACCCAGTACTCGGGGTCGGAGACGTCCTTGACCAGGGCGATCGACGGCGTTGCGAAGGTCAGGTTCTGTACGACCGCGCGGAACTCGTCGAGCATCGGGTCCATCAGCGAGGAGTGGAACGCGTGCGACACCTCGAGGCGGCGGGTCTTGGCGAACCTCGCCGCTACCGCCTCCACCCTGTCGACCGGTCCGGAGATCACCAGCGACCGGGGCCCGTTGACCGCCGCGATGTCGACGTCCGCACCGGCCAACTCGTCCTCGGACGCCTGAACAGCGACCATCGCACCACCGGCCGGCAAGGCCTGCATCAGACGGCCCCGCGCCGCCACCAACCGGCAGGCGTCCTCCAGACTCCACAGACCCGCGCAGTAGGCGGCGGCGACCTCACCGATCGAATGCCCGACCAGCACATCGGCCTTGACACCCCACGACTCGAGGAGCCGGAACATCGACACCTCATAGGCGAACAACGCCGCCTGGGTGAACTCCGTCTGATCCAACCGCTCATCAACGCCGAACACCACGTCGTGCAACGGCAGGTCCACCTGCGCCGCGATCCCGTCGAACGTGTCGGCAAAGACCGGGAAGTGGTCGTAGAGTTCCCGGCCCATACCGGACCACTGCGCGCCCTGACCGGTGAACAACAACGCGGTCCGACCGGCCACCGCAGCACCCGCGGTGACCACACCGAGCTGGTCGACCGCCTCCTCGGCGTCCGCAGCCACTACGACCGCCCGGACCGGCAACGCCGCCCGCCCAGTGGCCAACGAGAACGCCACATCCGCCAGGCTCGCCTCGCCGATCGCGCCGGCGATCCGCTCGGCCTGAATGCGCAACGCTTCACCATCGGTGGCCGACACCAGGATCGGCACCACCGGCAGCGGACGACGCTCAGCCGGTGACAGGTCCGCGGCCGCCGGGGCTTCTTCGATGATGGTGTGGGCGTTGGTGCCGCTGATCCCGAACGACGACACCCCCGCCCGCCGCGGCCGATCCCCGACCGGCCACGTCCGCGCCTCGCTCAACAGGCTGACCGCGCCGGTCGACCAGTCCACATGCGTCGACGGGGTGTCGGCGTGCAGGGTGCGCGGCAGCATCCCGTGCCGCATCGCCATCACCATCTTGATCACACCGCCGACACCGGACGCGGCCTGCGCGTGACCGATGTTCGACTTCAACGACCCCAACCACAACGGCGCCTGCCGGTCCTGACCATAGGTCGCCAGCACCGCCTGCGCCTCGATCGGATCACCCAAGGTGGTACCGGTGCCGTGCGCCTCCACCGCATCCACATCCGCAGGAGTGAGCCGGGCATTGGCCAGCGCCTGCCGGATGACCCGCTGCTGGGCGGGACCATTCGGCGCGGTCAACCCATTCGACGCGCCGTCCTGGTTGATCGCCGAACCACGCACCACCGCCAGCACCGGATGTCCGTGGCGCTGGGCGTCGGAGAGCCGTTCGACCATCAGCACCCCGACACCTTCGGCGAAGCCGGTGCCGTCGGCGTCGTCGGCGAACGACTTGCACCGTCCGTCACCGGCCAGACCGCCCTGCCGGGCGAACTCGGTGAACAGACCCGGCATTGCCATCACCATGACACCGGCCGCCAGCGCCATCTGACACTCGCCCTGCCGCAACGCCTGCACCGCCAGGTGCAACGCGACCAGCGACGACGAACACGCCGTGTCGACCGTGACGGCCTGACCCTCCAGCCCGAGCGTGTAGGCCAGCCGGCCGGACATCACGCTGGCCGTGTTGCTGGTCGTACCGAACCCTTCGGCCGACGCCCCGGACGCCATCATCAGCAGGCCGTAGTCCTGGGTGTTGGTGCCCACGAACACGCCGATCTGACTACCCCGCACGCTGTGTGGGTCGAGCCCGGCCCGCTCGATCGCCTCCCACGAGGTCTCCAGCAGCTGCCGCTGCTGCGGATCCATCGCCAGCGCCTCACGCGGACTGATCCCGAAGAACCCGGCATCAAAATCGGCGGCACCCTCCAGGAAGCCACCGACCGGCTCATAGCCGCCGCCCAGATCGGCTGGGAACACGTCGGCGAGGTCCCAGCCGCGGTCCGTGGGGAACCCGCCGACCACATCACGACCGTCGGCCAGCAACTCCCACAGATCCTCGGGGCTGCGCACCCCACCCGGGTAGCGACAGGCCATGGACACGATCGCGATGGGCTCGTCGGTGCCGATCGGGGTGCCCGGCAGACCGGCCGCGGAGGTGACGACCGTGCCGACCAGCTGCTCACGCAGATAACCCACCAGGACCGACGGGCTCGGATAGTCGAACGCCAGCGTCGCGGGCAGCTTCAGGCCGGTGATCCGGCCGAGCCGGTTACGCAACTCGACCGCGGTCAGCGAGTCGAAACCGAGGTCCCGGAACGCCCGGTCCGGGGTGATCTCCTCCACACCGGCATGACCCAGGACCGCGGCAACCTGGGCGGTCACCACCTCCAGTAACAGGTGGTCGCGGTCCGCGTCGGTGCGTCCGGCGAGTTGGTCGAGCAGCCCGACCGCCTTGGCTGCATCGGTCTCGGTCACCGCCTTTGGCGCGGCCTCGGGGATCGCGGAAATCAGCGGCCAGGAGCGTGACGACCAGTACGCCGCACCGAACTGCTCCCAGCGGACGTCGACCGCGATCTCGGTCGGATGCCCGGTGGCCGGCAGCAGGCCCATCAGCGGCGTCGCCGACTCCGGCGGCAGCAGCCCGAGACCGTGCCGGGCAAGCCGGGCCGGGTCCTCGTGCTGGTGCGCCATACCCACCTCGGCCCACGGACCCCAGCCGATCGACGTCGCAGCAAGACCCCGGCCATGACGATGCTGCGCCAAGCCATCCAGATAGGCGTTGGCCGCGCCGTACGCGCCGCCGCCCGCGGCCCCCCAGACACCGACGATCGAGGAGAAGAGCACGAAGGCGTCCAGCGGCCGATCACCCAGCAGCTCGTCCAGGTAGCGCGCGCCGGCCGACTTACCGGCGAGGGTACTGGCCAGCAGGGACACGTCGAGATCCTCGATGTGTGTGCTGAACGGTACGCCGGCGGTGTGCACGACGGCTGTCAGGTCATCGCCCGCGGCGGTGATCGCGGCGGCGACGTCGGCCCGGTTGCTCATGTCGCCGGCCACGATCGTGACCCGGACACCGAGGGAGGACACCAACTCGGCGGCCCCGGGGGCGTCCAGGCCGCGGCGGCTGGTCAACACCAGATGCTCGGCACCCTCAGCGGCCGCCCACCGGGCCACCGCGACACCGAGACCACCGGTGCCACCGGTGATCAACACCGTGCCCCGCGGCGTCCACACCGGCGCGGCGCTGTCGGGTGTCACCCGTTGCAGGCGGCGGGCGAACACCCCCGACGCGCGGACCGCGACCTGATCCTCCGACCCGTCCGCCAGTACCGCCACCAGCCGGTCAGCAGCCCGGCCGTCCAGCACCTCGGGCAGGTCGATCACCCCACCCCAACGGTGCGGATTCTCCAACCCCACCACCCGGCCCATACCCCACAGATGCGCCTGCACCGGCTCGGTCACCACATCGGATCGACCGGTCGTCACCGCACCCCGGGTCACCCACCACAACGGCGCATCGATGCCCGCCGCGTGCACCCGCTGCGTCGCCTCCAAGGCCGCGGCCAGACCAGCCGGGACCGCAGGCGCCTGCGAAACCACACCCGGGAACAACCCAGCAAGATTCACCACACCGGCGAACTCGCCGCCATCCACATCGGTGACCACCTCAGCACCACGAGCCTCCAGCGCCGCGCGCACCTCAGCAGTCACCTCGGGCGGGCCGTCGATCAGCAGCCACCGGCCACTCAACGTCGCAGCGGGCGGGGTGACCGGGGTGAACACCGCCCGGTACCGCCAGGCGTCGGTGGTCTGCTTACGCCGCTGCGACTGCCGCCACGACGCCAGCACCGGCAACACCCGGCCCAACGACTCACG
>NZ_JAIWNC010000076.1 GCF_020216025.1 Jidongwangia harbinensis
GCTACGCTCGGCACGAGGTCTCCGGTGTGAAGTTCTAGCTTGGTCGCTGAACCAACTACCGGAGACCTCTTCAGTTATCGACCACCGCCACGCCGCAACATCGACGGTCCTACGAAACACGGCCTAGCGCGCATGCCGTGTGGTCCCCATATGGTCCCCATCGCAGGTCCCAGCCCGAGGGCGGGGACGACCGCGGGCGGCGGGAACGTCTAGTACAGCGAAGTAGCGGCCGCAATATGAGTCGTCGCAGCGCAAGATCGACACTCCAGCAGGACTTAGCACAGTCAACGAGGGCATAACGGGCTTAGTTGCCACACATCCCCACGTGGCAACTGAGGCCGGCGTCCCGACGACCGGAACATGGCAACCTGATCACCGCGAGAGAGCGCGAGGGAGAGTACAAATAGTTGGCGCCTGGGCATATCCTTACCGTAACCGCCCGGCACCGCAGCTTAAGCCCGGCACAGACTTATGATTGGCGGACTGAGTGGCGCTTTCGGAAGAGGACCTAAAGGAACAACTTCAAGAGGCATCGAGGACTAGACCTGTAGAGGATACCTTGAGCACGGACCAGCGCGTCCTTGCCCGAGTAACTGACGGTATATATCGGCGACCCGCTTCAGCATTGCGGGAGCTAATCTCTAATGCATACGATGCCGACGCAACCCGCGTGACCATCAGGACGGAGCGACCGGAATTCAATAGGGTCTCCATCGATGATAACGGCAACGGGATGAGCGCGGACACCCTAATACGCCTGTTGAAACACATTGGTGGTAGCACTAAACGTACCGCAATGGGTGAAGAGTTCAATGTAACGCAGAAAGGCAATCCTAACCTGAGTCCCAATGGTCGACCACTGATCGGCAAGATCGGGATCGGGCTCTTTTCGGTCGCCCAGCTAACGCAGGCATTTCAGATTGTTACTAAAGTTGCAGGCGACCACCACCAAACCGTAGCTAGCATCATTCTGCGACAGTACGCGGAGCAAGCCGCAGGAGAAAACGATGACGAGGAGTACGAGGCGGGCAAGTTTCGCTTGTGGCGTGAACGAGCTGAAGACGAAGCGGCCCACGGTACTTCCATCATCTTGAACGCCATTCGTCCACAGACCAGAGAGAGCCTGCAGAGCGTGCAGAAGTGGCAGTCTCTACTGGCGCAAGCGGATGAGGGAAGCAACGCAGTTGCTCCGCCGAAGTTCCATGTGGGCCGCCTAGATCCAGAAAACCCCGAGCTGTTACAGCGGTTCGGTGATCTGGACGTGGTGCGCCTGCCTTGGCAAATAGGCGACGAAGGTACCCGGGCAATGGAGCGGCTTTTCGGAGCCGTATGGCAAGCTTACGAACAGGGCGTTCAGAACCCTAGCGTCGAGAAAATATTCGATGAGTATCTTGCGATGATCTGGATGCTCAGCCTTGCCCCACCATTGAAGTACATCGACGGGCACCCGTTTGACCTAATCGCGGCTGAAAACTTGCGGCCCTACAAACTGGAGGCCGGTGGTGAAGTGGAGCGACTACAGTTCAATGGTATTGCACCACTCCGATCGCTTGCCCGTCTGGGCGATGCCGTGAGGGAACGCGACGATTTCGAAGTTCAAATAGACGAGATCTCGTTGAGCCGCCCGATTAGCTTTAAGCGTTTCGCGGGCAGCTCTGCAACACTCCAAGATTCGCTCTTGTTCGTTGCGGCCCACCGAGAATCCTTCCCCGGCGTAGATAAAAGGATGAGTGGTGGCGATCTGGAATTCCAAGCGTACATTCTTATTAGTCCGAAGGTAATTCCGGTCGAGCACCGCGGTGTGAAGATTCGAGTTAATGAGGCAAGCGGGATACCTTTCGATCCAAGCTTCATGGATTTTCCTGTGGCCGAGACACAGCGCCTACCGCGCATAACTTGCGAAATATTCGTCGTGGAGGGGTTGGATGGCGCCCTCAATATCGACCGGGAATCGTTCAACTACGCACACGCTCATATCAGGGCGCTAACGAAGTGGCTTCACTCTGCACTAAGGCGCGTCATAGCAGAGGAAAAGCGTTTAGCCGCCCAGGTGCGACGAGAGTATAGGGCAGCTGAGAAGGACCGTTCCGTCGACGAAGTACGGGACATCATCGACGTGATAAGGCATCGACGATACGGTCCAGAAGCGGAGGAGCCACCTGAGGTCAAATTCATGGAAGACTCGGATGCCGCTTCAGGCGATGGCGCCGGCTACTGGTACCCGAGCAGTATCGTGGAGTCGTCTGGCCCTGGTTATCGCGAGCGGGAGGCGCGAAGTAGGACACTCGTTACCGCGATTACTCAGCTCCTCGATGCCTACGGCTTACTCGATGACACATCTCCCGAGGACCGGACAACCCTCTTGAAGGCGATCAAGGATATCTTGGAGAAGCTTTCATGACCCGGCAGTCAAATACGGGAGATGAAGACTTCGCTCTAACGTCTTTCGAGTTCCCGGAAATAATCGAGTATGACTTCAAGCCGTGGCACAGGCCACGGAAGCAATATATTCGTGCCGAGATGTGGGGTGCCCACGTTGGCGAATTGCTGAATTATCTTGATCCGGGCGAGCCACTTCGATACTTTGGCCTTCCTGGCGCTGACTTTCTGGACATTCGGTACTTTGTCAATGAGTTCTGCGCCGACGGCTCGCGGAAGATGAGGTTTCTCGGCTTTGACATCGCCGCACAGGACAGCGACGATCTTCGAGGAAAGACGCCGACTGAGATCGACGCCGCCCTAGACTCACTGCCTTCGTCCGTCGACGCGGAAATAGAAATTGAGCGGGGCGAAGCTGGCTCCCTCGCTTCTATCCGCCGCTCACCGCATGTAGATCCTCGTTCAAAGGTCTTGAAGAAACGGCTAGAAAGCATCGCCGCAAAGAATTCAATAGGCCGACAGGTTTTACTCGAAGAGAAACCCTTCGACATCGTTAATTTGGACCTCTGTGGCAGCATTTTTCCAAAGGAAGATCATGCCGGTGGGTACCATACTGAGTTTTTCGATGCTGTCCGGCAAATCTTTGCACTTCAGAAACGCCGGTCGAAGCCCTGGCTACTCTTTTTGACATGTCGGATCGATGATCAGGCTATCCCCCACTCCTTGAACAAAGAAATATCGGAGTTGATTCGCCGCAACCTCGATACTTCTCCCAGGTTCAGAAGCGATCTGCAGTACTTCTACCCACAACTCAGCGAAGACTGCGGAGAAGGCCGGTCGCTGCAATCGGATGAGATCATGGTAGGGATTGCCAAGTGGCTGGTTCGCCTTGGCACATCAACGGAAATGGATTCACACTTCATTGAGGCGGCCGCCTATCGAGTGACTGATAAGACAGGCCCGCTCGACATGGGCATGCTGGCATTCAAATTCGATCCTATCTTGGAGGTTTATGGCAGTGGATTGACGATGGCAGAAGGAGTTCCCCTTGTCGATCGGGAGCCACGGTGGGCCGCCCTGATCCCAAAGCAGGTAAGGCGCCTGACTGACGTGGATGGGCTCATGGAAGGTCGACTCGACCTTAAAGAGATGGCTGTCATCGGATCCGCTCTGTTGCTTGCTGAGACAGGCAGATACTCCATCGATGCCTACGAGGAATGGGTACGGTCCGGCGAGGGATGGAAATCCTAAGTCCAGCCGGGCAGAACTCCCAGTGGCCGATCGGCAGTCCTTGCCAACGATGCTTCGGAGGAGAATCGCCCGACACCGGTCGTTGACGACCACACGGCGGTGTCGGCGCGTCACACACCGAGGCACTCAATGCCCTAGCTCCTTGCGGTGGGTCGTATCCAGGAGTGCTTCCTGCAGCTAACCTCGTACGTCCCCAGATGGCTAATGTGAGCCTTCCTGCACGTCAAGAGCGCTGCGCGAGGTCCAGGGCGCAACCTGCGTGCATGTGCGCGCACCGAGACGCATCGCGTGTGGTCACCACCGGGTCCCACGCGCGTGGCACACCATATGCCGGCCCCTTGCGTGATGATGGTGGCATGAGTGCATCGCGGAGAGTAGCTGGATGGAGCGGAGCAGGGGTGGCTCTTCTTGCTCTGGGCGTCGTCGGCATGGCGGTCAACCTCGACACAGCGGATAAGGTCGCGAGCGTGTTAGGAACGATCGCCGCCCTGACCGGATTAGGGCTGACGGCACACGGGCTGCTTTTCAGTAGGCGCAAGCCCGACGGGCCGCTCGGGCATGGCCACCAGCGAGTTGATCAAATCCACTCGGGCGCAACCATCGATATTGTGGACACCGTAGTTGGCGATGTGCGTCTCGGCGTCTCACCAATGCCTTCACCGCCTCCTGCCGGAGAAAAAGTGGACGGCAAGTCCGCCGAATTGCCGGCCCTGGGCGAGCAGTCGGTGAGCAACGTACGCGCTAAGGGACCAGTCCGTATCGTCCGCGGCGTCAATGGCGACTTGGACGTCGGCGCGTGATGGCATCAACGGCGAAGCCGTACACCAGCGAGACGCAGCAGTCGGTGAACGGTTGCTTAATTGTGGGCGATCTGGTGATGGTGCAACAAGTCACCGGCGACGTCACAATCGGGTCGCACCGGCCGCCTTACCGAATAGACACGTGGGTTGAACCCGTACGGCAATTATCTGTGGTTGCGGCACGTGCCCAGCCATCACGGTTGTTGCAACCCAGATACGCAGTCGTGCCGTTTGCTGGTCGAGGTCCTCAGTTGAAGGAGCTGGCGGCCTGGATTAACATGGCTGACCCGTTTGGCTTGCGTTTGATCCACGCTGCCGGCGGGCACGGCAAGACCCGTCTCGCCAACCACTTCGCAGCGATCTGCGCCCAGCAGGGGTGGGCAGTTTGGCGCGTTATCCATGACGCGAGTGAGCAGCTTGGGACCTTAGTAGGTCGGCTACCGCTGCCGGAATCCGGCAAGGTTCTTGCTGTGGTCGACTACGCTGACCGATGGTCGACGTCCCACTTGCTAGCGTTGATCGGGCATCTACGCAAATTGAGCTCGCATGCCCCTGTCATGGTGCGAGTGCTCTTGCTGGCCCGTTCAGCCTCATTCTGGTGGCCCGCGATGGTTGGCCGCCTTGATAGTGACTACGCTCTTGATGCCGCGGCGCTATCACTGCCACCGCTTGGCAGCCAGGTTGATCCCGCTACCATGTTTGCTGTCGCAAGAGACCCCTTCGCCGATTATTTAGAGGCACCCGAGGCCAAAACAATCGTCGCTCCAGCATTCGTTGCGGATGAATCGCACGTGCTTGCAGTACATATGGCCGCATTGGCGGCAGTGGACGCTTGCTGCCGGGAGGCAAAGGCACCATCCAGTCAACACGCAGTGTCAGCCTATCTGTTACGACGCGAGCACGCCCATTGGTCCGCATTGCATGAGAGATCAGGTCGGACAACCACCAACGCGGCAACAATGCGCAGGGCGACATATCTAGCCACACTCATTGGTGGAGTATCCCGCCCCGAGACCCACGTAGCGCTGCAACGATCCGACTTAGCATCGAGTCCAGAAGCTGCTAATCAAATAATCGATGACCACCAATCATGCTACCCGCCGACCACGCGCATGTCGGCGATGGAACCGTTACTCCCTGATCGCCTTGGGGAGGATCTGATCGGCCTAAGCACGCCGAGCAACAGCGTACTGCAAACCGACAGTAATTGGCTTTTTGACGACTGGACCCTCACCGCACCCACAAATTTGCTTAGCCATGATACTCCTGATCAAGCGCCGCCGTGGACTGCCCACGCAGTAACGGTCCTCATTGAAGCCGCGCACCGATGGCCCCATATTGCGGAGCAGGTGCTTATCCCACTTCTTAACCAGAGGCCGCACCTTGCTGTCACAGCTGGTGGAGCCACCCTTATCCGGCTGATCGAGATTCCGAACGTCGACCCCGACCTACTTTTGCTGATTGAACCCCTGCTTCCCAGGAACCGCCACGTTGATCTGGATGTCGCTGCTGCAGTCCTCACCGCCCGAATCAAGGAGCATTGGCTACCTCAAACCGAAAATAGGGCGGTCCATGCTGGACTGCACTCAATATACGCGTGGCGGCTAAGAAATTCCGGTCGGTTCAACGAAGCCATCCCTCCAGCGACTGAATCCATGAATATCTACCGCGAGTTGGCAGGGACCGATCCAGACGCCCACCTTGGCGACCTTGCAATGTCTCTGACCAATTTTGGCCTAATTCTCGCGGAGGCAAACCGGCGTGTAGAAGCTTTGGCACCAACAGAGGAGGCCGTTAGGATCTACCGACAGCTATGCGGTGCAGATCCTGCCTCCTATCTGCAGCACCTCGCGTCAGGCCTGCACAACCTGGGCATGTTCCTCTCAATCGGAGAGTTTCCGGAGCAAGCTATAGCGCACACGGAAGAAGCAGTTGCAATCCGCCAGAGGCTAGCAGAGACTGAGCCGGGCACCTACCTGTCGGACCTTGCTAGATCGCTCTGCAACCTCTGCGCCGAGCAGTCAATGTTGAACCGTCATGACGACGCCTTGTCCTCCGCAAAGCAGGCGATCAAAATCTATCGGCGTTTATCCGAAACAAATCCTGCAATCCATCTGCCAGACTTGGCGCGGACGTCTTACAACCTTGGAATCATTCTGGCAGAGCTTGACCGGCGCGACCAGGCAATCTCAGCACTACAGGACGCGGTCGCGATCTATCGCAACCTGGGCGACTCCAACCCTCGTCTCTATCTGGCAGACCTTGCCCTTTCATTGCGGATGCTCAGCGAAAATCTGTTGCCAGCGAATCGCGTCGGCGAAGCCGCCTCCGCGGTGGAAGAGGCTGTAGCCGTTTACGCCAACCTTGTCGATGAGGACGCGCCTCTCTATCTTCCGAAATTGGCTGGATCGCTGCACTCCCTAGGCGGCATTCTGGTTCGACTCGGACGCGACGATGCGCCGGCCCGAGTAAAGGAGGCAATTGACATCTATCGCGAGCTCAGCGATCTCAACCCCACCCTCTATGTTCCCGCCCTCGCCACCTCCCTGTGGGCATATGCCTTCGCGTGCTCTAGCGTAGAACGCAATCTGGCCTCGGCTCTCGGAGCCATATCGGAGGCCATCTCCGTCTTCGAGGCTCTAGCGGTACGGCTGCCGCAGCAATTCGTCCCCAGCCTGATGGGCTCCTACTTCACCTTTTCCTACGTTTTAGACGGTCTCGGCCAGACTGATGATGCCAACGAGATACGCCTATGGCTCCAAGCGCAGGCAGTCGAGGACGACATCGATCCTCTGGCGCACTCGGGAGAGTGAGCACTTAGCACCCATTTAACTCGTGGCGCCTGACTCGGTCTTCCGCCGGCACCGGCAGTGACACGGGGCCGGTACGACAGAACCGCCTTATGCTCCCCAGCTACGCCGGGAGCATCCCGGCGGCGTTCCTGCCGATCTAGCTGTCGAGTGACTCCCCGCTGTGCTGTCACCCAACATCTTCGCAAGCCAGAACCGATATGGTGACACCAGTGACACTGCCGCTATGGGGTCGCAGATTCCAGCACCGCGGCGATCTCCCTGAAGGGGGCCAGGTCAAGGATTCCGCGCTTTCAGGCGTGGAAGAGATCAGCCGCCTTGCAATCAGTGCCTGGTCTACGCCGGCCCGGATGCGGAGGGCCGCAGAGCCTTGATACGAGCACAGCGACATTGCCTTCGGTGGACTCAAGCGGCGCGGCGGTACTCGTGGATCAACCCGCCCAACACATCGACTCGCTGCACCGACGACTCGCCGGTACCCGGCTCGACCAGCGTCAGTCGAGAGGCCGGACGCGGTGGCCGCAGATCCAGGCTACGGTGTGGTCGAACGGTGTTGTAGTGGCATAGATACTTGGTCAGTACCCGATGCAACTGGCGTGGGCTCCAGATCAGCGTCCAATCCAGACACTCGGATCGGACCGTGCGCACCCACCGTTCCGCGTAGGCGTTCGCGCGAGGCGCCCGCGGTGGGATTTTCACCACGTCGACGCCCGCCGCAGTGAATACCGCATCGAACGCGGCGCTGAACTTGGTGTCCCGGTCCCGGATCAGGTACCGGAACCGGTGCGCCTGCCCGTCCAAGTCCATCAGCAGGTTGCGGCCTTGTTGCGCCACCCACGCTCCGGTGGGATGCGCGGTGATCCCCACCAGATGCACCACCCGCGACTGCACCTCGACCACGAACAGCACATACAGCCGGGTCAGGCCCACGGTCTCCACGGCGAACAAGTCCGTCGCCAGCAGACCGCCGGCCTGGGCGCTCAGGAACTGACTCCAGGTCGGCCCACCCCGCCGCGGCGCCGGTCCGAGACCATGCCGGCGCAGGATCCGCCGCACCGAAGTCGCCGAGACCCGCACCCCGAGAGTGCGGCACTCCCCCACGATCCTTAAGTACCCCCACCGGGAATTCTCCCGCGCCAGCCGCACCACCAACGCCACCACCGCCTCGTCCAAACCGCGCTGCTCACGGCCGGTGCGCGGATAGGTCCACCGCCGGGTGACCAACTCCCGATGCCAGCGCAGCAACGTCGCCGGCGTGACAAAAAAGACCGCCCACCGCTCCCGCGGCAGCAGCCTCGCCAGCGCGGATAACAACGTCCGATCGGCCGGGGTGTATCGCGGACGCACCACCTGGCGGTGCAGCACCGCCAACTGGTGCCGAAGTACCGCGATCTCCACCGCACCCGCGTGCACAGACGGACCGCAGCCCAATACCCCTAGAACCCGCCGAACGATCAGCGACGCGATCGTATGAACCACCACACCACCGAGCCTGCCGCACCGGCATCTGCCCAGGCCAGAGCAATCACCCTGACGTGGCACCCTTCACGCATCCCGTTGACCTCGTCGAACAACGACAGTTGCGCGCCGGGGTGCGGGCGTTCCCGGCGGCAGATCAGTCGGGTGCCGGCCGGGAACGAGGCCAGCAGCACCGGGTCGACATGGTCGGTGAGTTCGACCAGTTCCGCGCCGTCGCGCAGGCTGCCGTCGCCGTCGAGCGCCGCCACCCAGTCACCGGCGGCAGTGATCCCGGCCCGGACTGGTGTGGTGATCGCGACCCCGACGGAGAACTCCGTGTGCACACCATGTTCGCGAAGGCCACGGACATGAGCGAGGAACTCGTAGCTGCTGCCCGCCGAATCGGACCGGACAAGGATCGCACTGCCGTAACGGTGCTGTTCGGGAATCTGTTGCAGGGCTTGGCCCAGGACGGTGATGTGGTCGGCGGCGGTGTTGCTGCCGGCGTTGCCTGGGCGCAGCATTCCGGCCAGGGCCTCACCGGTGGCGTCGAGGAAACACAGCAATGGGTGGTAGCCAAACGTATGTTTCCAGGTCGCCGCCGTCGACTCCTTCTCCGAGTGCGCGAGCACGATCGTTGCGTCGATGTCCAGCACGAACCCCGGCAGCGCCCGCCCGAGGACCGTGGTGGCCGGCAACGAGCGGCGCGTCTCCAGCACCTGCAGCCAGGCCAGTTCCCGCGCGGCAGCCCGGGCCGCCCGCAACCGGGCCAGGGCCGCGGTGTCGATCGCGTCCAGGACCCGCCACGCGGTCGGATCCGAGGCTACGCGCCCGAACAGGCCCGGCTGCTGCCGCAGCACCGCCAGATCAGCGATGGCTTCACCGCCATCGGCCAGTAACACCGCCAGATCGACCGCGACGCGGCCCGGCTCATGCACCGGGCGACGAACCCGGTCCAGCCCCAACGCCTGAACGAAACCCCTGCTCAACCCAGTCTTGTCAGCAAGATCGGTGAGAAGGCGGGTACCGGCATGACCGACCACGCCCCGGGCCCCACCGCTGACGACAACCTTCGGACGCGTGCCGGTACTCTACACCTTGAGAGTGCCTTCCGTGCGGGACGATCAGGGCCTTAGACATCCCGGATCTTCCCAGATCAGAAGGCACTTTCGTGTTCCAGGGTCCCGCCACCCGTCAGCCCTACTGAAGGCGCGAGGCTAAATCGCATAAACGGGTCACCTAGACGGGTGAAGTGTCCAGGCATCTGTTGCTTTAGCCGTCGCTCGCAACCTTTCCCTCTAGGAGCGGATAGGGAGGACAAGGTCTTTGAACGTCATGGAATACATACCTTTACTGACGGCGTTGACACCGTGTGTTGTGTCTGCAACCGACAGCCTACGGCGGATGCGGCGCGCCGGTGAGGCGTCGCCTGTGGATGTAATGAGCGTGTTGACTGCGCAAGTGCTCGCCGGCGGTATGGGTGGCACTGTGACCTACCTCGATGCGGAGGGCTGCCGGTGGACGGTCACCGTTGGCAGCACTCCGGGCATTGCAGATTCGTGAACGCGAGCCATGACGAGGAGCGCCTTCATCGCTTCCGGACGCTGTTCGACGACTTTCACCCCAAACTGGTGCGCTGGTTGGCTTTCCGGCTTGGTGACCGTAGCGCTGCGGAGGATCTCGCTCAGGATGCCTGGGTCAAGGTGGGGCTGAACGTATGTGCCATCTCTGAGGATGAGGAGGTGTGGGGCACACTACGTCAGGCGGCCTGGAACCTGCTGCGCACTCACAGGCAGAAACAAACGCGTCGAGGGGAGTCACACTTTCCATCGGAAATAATTGGCGCCTTGGTTGATGAGCAGTCCATTGCGGACGAGAGCCATTTTCATGCGCTGCGCTTAGATCTCTGCCGTGCGATGGATCAACTGAGTCCCCAGCAACAAGAGGCGCTGCACCTACGCTACGTGGAGGACCTGCCGACGGCACGGATTGGACAGAAGCTCGGAATGACGCGCCAAGGTGCGGAGAGTGTTCTGAGCAAGGCACGGCATTCACTGAGGGCATCACCACAGCTGGCGGGATGGAATGACGAACGGGTGGACGCATGAGAACTGAGGACCAAGGCGACAGGGCATTCGACGCAGCGTTGCGTTCCCTCGGCGACCATGCCCGTATCGCGCACACAAGAGCCGAGTTGGACGCCGCATATGGCTCGGTCCTAGCTCGGATGTCAAATACACATGCATCCGAACAAGCGGAGCCCTGCGCGCGGCTCCTCTCGCCTGTCGACACTGCCGAGCAGCAACATCAGCTTAAGCAACGGTCAGTACGCGCCCATGGGCGGCAATCTCCCACAGCCACCCCAATTCGTCGACGTCCGAGAGGCTTCAGTCGATTGCGAGTCCTGGCCTCATCTGTGCGCGGCCCGGCTGAGGTAGCGGCAACTGTCGTCGTCGTGGCCGGCACCTTGATAGGACCTAAACTTTTCCCATTTGAAGTTTCCACAATGACGGACGGGACGCAAGCTGCCAAAGAGGTACGGCGCCAGCCAACTACCTGGCCATCCTTGGCGCCGCCGCGAAGGGATCCATCCATCAAGCCTGCGGACAGGACGGAACCATCGTCGCATGGCGCAACGGCTCTGTACAGACATGAGGACAGAGGCCGCCTATCGCCGCCGGACCATTCCGTGGTGCTCAGTGAGGGCCGAGTCGTCGTAAGTGTGGACAAAACCAAATGCAACGACGCAACCATTCGCTTCACCCAGCATGTATCAATGGCCACGCCGGGCCGAATAACATACCGTTGGCTGAGGTCCGACGACGCGACCGCACCGATCGAAAGCCGCGACTTCGCAGCCGCCGGCACCGTAACCCTGAGCGCCACTTGGCGGCTCGGCAGCGCGAACGGTGAAGTGATCGCCGGCTGGCAGCAGCTTCAGGTGCTGACGCCATCGACCCAGGCCGGGCGGCGCCTTGAGTTCAAGCACGTGTGTCCGTCACCACCAGCGCGGTGACGGCGTCCACCACCGAGTGGGCACGTTTGCGCTCGGCGTTTCTCAGACCTGATACCAGCGCGCGTGATGTCGCCGCTGCGGACAAGCTCGCGGATCGCTGTGGTCATCACCGCGATGCCGGACTCTGGCACGATGACGTCGTCAACACCCCAAAAGTAGCTGCCGTTCGCGACTTCGCCGGTCTCCCGCCACACCGACAGGAGTCGTCGGACCTCCTCGACCGTCAAGATCGTCACTGCCCAGCAGGAGCCGTCGGGCAGGTCGACGAATGCGTCGACGTTCGCCACCGATTCTTCGGTATCGGCCTCTGGGTCGAAGGAACCGCGCCACGAACGTCGGCTCTTCGACCGTGAAGTATGGGCTTGGACTGCTCACCGCCCTCATCATGCCGTGTCCTGCCCCATGTGCCCTGCACATCGGCCGCCGGCATCAGCCTCCGCGACGTACAGATCGCCGCCCGCCACGCCGACCCGCGGACCCGCGGACCACCATGCGATACGACCGAGCCCGCAAGAACCTCGACCGGCACCCCAACTACATCCTCGCCGCCTACATGCATCCGGCACATGATCACTCAACACGCGGAACTGCCGATGTGAGTGCACAGGGTGTTCTGGCAAGAAATGCGTGGCAGACGCTGCACCTACGCGTCGTGGAACGGCGCCGGTTCGGCTGGAATCCGCTTGGACATGAGACAGAACTCGTTGCCTTCCGGATCCTCCAAGACTATCCACGAGCCGCTGCCGACGATACTCGACCGCTTGGCGCCGAGACCGAGTAACCGAGCGAGTTCCTCATCCCTTCCGCTATCCGTGGGGCAGACATCGAAGTGCAGTCGGTTCTTCGTCGTCTTCGGCTCGCTGACTCGAATGAACAGGATGTCCGGACTAATCGTCGCCCCGCGGATTGCCACACCGGTCTCGTCACGAGCGAAGATCCGGTAGCCCAGGACCTCACACCAGAAGCCGGCGAGCAACTCCGGATCGTTGCAGTCGATGGTGATGTCGCCGATTCGGCTCGCCATGGATGGTGACCCTATCGGGGATGACGGCACCCTAGCTAGACCAAGATCAGGTGCGTTCAATCTGCCGCCGACCGTGCGCCAACCCCATCATCGCGACGGTCACCCTGCACCGGTCAGCCGCAGGTGGCCATCGTCAGGGTCGAAGGGAGCGGAATCCGCACAGCATTACAGGTGCCCAGTGTCGTTGAAGCTGACGAGGGTCGGTGCCCGCTCGGACTCCCACTGCACGATCGTGATTGCGCAGTTGGCTTGGTTAAGCCCGATCCACCGCCATACCGGGGCGTCGAGAACGTGGCGAACGAACCAGCCGATCACAAAGTTGTGGGTGATCAGCAACTCGATTCGGTCCTCTCTGCCGGTGACACCGAAGTGCTCTACGGCGGACTGTAAAGCCACAGCGTCCGGGTCGCGCTCGTCGTCGGGTACGCCGTCGAGCCAGGCATACCACCGTTCCGGATACTGGTCACGGCATTCGTCGGAGGGCACCGGTGTCCGGTCGACCACGAAGTCGCACACGTGTCTCGGCGCCTGCAGGAGATGGCTGGCGACGACCTCGGCGGTTTGGGCCGCCCGAAGCAACGGACTGTGGTGGATGGCCGCGAAAGGGACCGCACGAAGCCGTTGGCCCAGCCGATCGGCCTGTTCTCGGCCGAGTGGTGAGA
Organism: Jidongwangia harbinensis; assembly: GCF_020216025.1. Taxonomy (GTDB): domain Bacteria; phylum Actinomycetota; class Actinomycetes; order Mycobacteriales; family Micromonosporaceae; genus Actinoplanes; species Actinoplanes harbinensis. Next base: position 13,401 of record NZ_JAIWNC010000076.1, read on the forward strand.
GATCCCCAGTGCTGACGTGATCGGCGTTCGCATCCTGTTCGCCGTGGCGAACGAGATACAGCTGTGTACGAGCCATTGACGCGTCCCTCCAAGGCTGCTTGCGATGTGAACGGTAGATAACGCACGCATGGTCAGCCCGAAGCGCTGCCAAGATCAGAACACTCTTCCGCGATCCACGCGCTACGCAGCGTCACCGTGAGGGGAAGCGGGCTGACGCGCGGACATGCCGATGACAGTGCGTTGCCGCGAAATGGGCGGCTGTATTCCTGCTAGATTCGTCAGCGGTGGAGAGCTGGCGGTTTAGCCGAGGCAACCAGTCGTCGTTTCACTCGAGAGGTTGAAATCCGTGAGTCGCCGGCTTTCTGAAGTCACGACCAAGACTGTCCTCGACCACGGTATGTTCGCGATCGAAGATGTGATCGGTGAGGGCTTCGGCGGCTGGAGTGAGGGCTGGGTTTCTGCCGGTCGCCATTCCATCTGGGTTCAAAGTCCGTACGGCAACCTCGGTGCGATCCTGCGGCTTGAGGAGTGGGACGGGGAGCCTGATCACGAGCCACACGATGCCCGCGGACCATGGCATGACGTCGTGGCGGTGAGCATGGAATACATAGGCGAGAACGAGACCCTCTCACTCAACGAGATCGCAGCAGGTGGCGCTGACACTGGGTTCACCTTGAGCAGTCCCGGCACGTACCGCGTGCGCGTGGCGTGTCGGAATGGCCGCGAAGCGCGTCAGGCTTATCTGGACATACTAGCGAAGTTCGACGAAGCGGACTGGAACACTGCCGCTTGCCGGCGAGCTACTGATCAGATTGACGTTGAGGAGGAGTTCCTCTTGCAATTTTGGCCGGCTGACGCTGCCTGAAAGGAAACCAGTCGGTCATGTCGTGCCGAGCCGATGCGCTGATCTGCCGCTGTAAGCGCGCCGACCGGCCGGCGGCTGTCACTTTTCGGGGCATGTGTCGTCACCAGCGCACGCGATTAGCCGGAATCGGATCGTCGTCGTCGACGTCGTCAGTCGCCGTCGTCCTGGGTCAGTGGCCGCCATGAGCGCACCTTGGCCGCACCGGCGCGCACCTTCACCCAGTTGACATCGCGACGCACGATCAAACGTTGCGCGAGCCAGCCACTGCGCTGCTCGTGATCTGCTCGCAGCTGCCGCACATCCAGATCGACACCGGGCGGCGGCCCGCGGTGTTCCAGCTCGGAGACCCGATCGCCCATCGCCCTGATGAATCGACGATCGAAGTCTTCGACCGCTGCGAAGAATTCCGTCGCCGGCATAGTGGCATCCAACCGGTTCGGCCCCTCGAACGTACCGCGCCTCGCCGACTCAACCTGCTGGCGAAGCGTCACCAAGTCCGCGCCGCCGACGGCATGCCGCCAGCAGCGAAGGTCCGGGGCATCCGTCAGATAGCCGAGATCCAAGGCGTAGTCGCTCTGGATCTCAAAGGCAGCGTCCACGTCGTCACCGACGTCGTCTTCATCCGGGAACCCGCGGGGCAGAAAGGTCCCATCGACAAACGGGACCAAGTCCTCAGCTTGAGTTTTAACCTGTGCGGCGTGGTCTGGGGTTATGTGTTTTCTTGTTTTTCGGGTTGGCGTTTGCGCTGGTGACGATATGGACGTCGTGG
>NZ_JAIWNC010000077.1 GCF_020216025.1 Jidongwangia harbinensis
AACACGGCCAGTGTGATGTCCGGCCGGCTGGCCTACACGCTCGGGCTGGAGGGCCAGGCCGTCACGGTTGACACGGCGTGTTCGTCGTCGCTGGTCGCGTTGCACCTGGCGGTGCAGGCGTTGCGGCAGGGCGAGTGTCAGATGGCGCTGGCCGCGGGTGTGATGGTGATGTCGACTCCCGCGTTGTTCACCGAGTTCGCCCGGCAGCGGGGTCTGGCCGGTGACGGACGGTGCAAGTCGTTCGCCGACGACGCCGACGGCACCGGCTTCGCCGAAGGTGTCGGCGTGCTGATGGTCGAACGGCTCTCCGACGCCCAGCGTCACGGGCATCCGGTGCTGGCGGTGGTGCGTGGTTCGGCGATCAACCAGGACGGCGCCTCGAATGGGTTGACCGCGCCGAATGGTCCCGCCCAGCAGCGGGTCATCCGGCAGGCACTGGCCAACGCGCGGCTGTCGCCGGCGGATGTGGATGCGGTGGAGGCGCACGGTACGGGTACCACGCTGGGTGATCCGATCGAGGCGCAGGCGTTGCTGGCGACCTATGGTCAGGACCGGCAGGCGCCGTTGTGGTTGGGGTCGTTGAAGTCGAACATCGGTCACGCGCAGGCCGCGTCCGGTGTCGGCGGTGTGATCAAGATGGTGATGGCGATGCGGCACGGGATGCTGCCGCGCACCCTGCACGCCGACACCCCGTCGACGCATGTGGACTGGTCGACCGGCGCGGTCAGCCTGTTGAGCGAGGCGCGAACGTGGCCGGGCGGGGCCCGGCCCCGACGCGC
>NZ_JAIWNC010000078.1 GCF_020216025.1 Jidongwangia harbinensis
GTCGTCGTTCGGGATCAGCGGCACCAACGCCCACACCATCATCGAAGAAGCCCCGGCGGCTGTGGAGTCGCCGGTCGCTGAGCGTCGTCCGCTGCCGGTGGTGCCGATCCTGGTGTCGGCCACCGATGGTGAAGCGTTGCGCAGCCAGGCCGAGCGGATCGCCGGCGCGATCGGCGAGGCGAGCCTGGCGGATGTGGCGTTCTCGCTGGCCACCGGCCGGGCCGCGTTGCCGGTCCGGGCGGTCGTGGTGGCTGCGGACGCCGACGAAGCGGTCCACCAGCTCGGTGAGGTCACCGCGCGTACTGCGGTGGCCGGCCGGACCGCACTGCTGTTCACCGGTCAGGGCTCCCAATGGTCCGGTATGGGCCGGGAACTCTACGACCACTTCCCGGCCTTCGCCGACACGTTCGACGGGATCGCGGCGCAGCTGGACCTGCCGTTGCACGACGTGGTGTTCGGCGTTGATGAGCGGTTGGATCAGACGGAGTTCACCCAGGCGGCGTTGTTCGCCTACGAGGTGTCGATGTTCCGCCTCCTCGAGTCGTGGGGTGTCAAGGCCGATGTGCTGGCCGGGCATTCGATCGGTGAGGTCGCCGCCGCCTACTGCGCCGGTCTGTGGAGTCTGGAGGACGCCTGCCGGTTGGTGGCGGCGCGGGGCCGTCTGATGCAGGCCCTGCCGGCCGGTGGTGCGATGGTCGCGATCCAGGCGTCCGAGGACGAGTTGGCCGGTGCGGACGTCGACATCGCGGCGGTCAACGGGCCCCGGTCGCTGGTGATCTCCGGCCCGGTGGAGAAGGTGGAGGCGGTGGCGGCGAGGTTCGCCAAGACCCGCCGCCTCGAGGTGTCGCACGCGTTCCACTCCTCGCTGATGGACCCGATGCTCGACGAGTTCCGCGCGGTCGTGCAGACACTCGCGTTCCAGACACCCTCCATCGCGCTGGTCAAGGACGTCTCCGACCCCGAGTACTGGGTACGCCACGTCCGCGACACCGTCCGCTTCGCCGACGATGTTGCGGCTCTGAGCGGTGTGGCCAGATTCGTGGAGGTCGGGCCGGACGCCGTTCTGTTGGCGGCGACCGCTCAGGTCCTGGGCGATGACGTTGTTCTTGCTGCGACGTCGCGATCGGGGCGGCCGGCGCTGGTCACGTTGTTCACCGGTCTTGGGCAGATGTGGTCGAGTGGCGGTCACGTCGACTGGAACCCGGTGTTCGCCGGTACTGGTGCGCGGCGGGTGGATGTGCCGACGTACGGGTTCCGTCGTGATCGTTACTGGCCGGAGTTCTCGGCGGTCGATCCGGTGGAGTCGGTGGCGGATGCGGCGTTCTGGCGTGCGGTGGAGCGTGAGGATCTGCCGGCGGTGGCGGGTGAGCTGGGGTTGACTCCGGCGGATCAGTTGTCGTTGCAGGCGGCCCTGCCGGTGTTGTCGTCGTGGCGCCGCTCCCAGCGGGAACGTGACGCGGTCGACTCCTGGCGTTACCAGGTCACCTGGCAGCCGGTCACGATGCCGGCTGCGGTGTTGCCGGGCCGGTGGCTGCTGGTCGGCGCGGATGTCGATGCGCAGATCGCGGACGCGGTGACCCGGGCGTTGACCGCGGCCGGAGCTGAAGTAGCGACCGCCGGGGTGGGCGAGGTCGCCGACCTCGGCGCGGTGGCCGGTGTGGTGTCGCTACTCGGTTTGGACGTCACACCCGGCCGCGCGTATCCGGTGGTTCCGGCGGGGTTGACGGCCACGGTGCGGCTTCTGCAGGGATTGCCGGCTGAGTTCGCTGGTCGGGTGTGGTGTGTGACGCGGGGTGCGGTGGCGGCGGGTCGTGGTGATGGTGGGGTGGACGCGGATCAGGCCCGGTTGTGGGGTTTGGGCCGGGTGGCGGCGTTGGAGATGCCGCTGGTGTGGGGTGGTCTGGTCGACCTGCCCGACATCCTGGACGACCGCGCCGGCACCCGCCTGGCCGCGGTCCTCGCCTCCGGTGTCGAGGACCAGGTCGCGATCCGTTCCGCCGGGATCTCGGTGCGCCGTCTCACCCGCACCCCGCGTCCGTCGGTGGCGCCGTGGGCGCCGCGGGGCACGGTGCTGGTGACTGGTGGCACGGGTGGTATCGGTGCCACGGTGGCTCGTTGGCTGGCCGGGGCGGGTGCGGCGCGTCTGGTGTTGACCAGCCGTCGTGGTCTTGCCGCGCCGGGTGCGCAGGCGCTGGTCGATGAGCTGGCCGCGGTCGGTGTGAGCGTGGAGATTCTTGCGGCTGACATGACCGATCGGGTCGCAGTGGCGCGGGCGCTGGAGGTGGCCGGTGCGGATCTGAGTGCGGTGGTGCATTCCGCGGGTACCGACATGGTTGTTCCGGTCGCCGCTCTGACTGAGCAGGATTTGGCGGACGCGGCTGGTGGCAAGGTCGCCGGTGCCCGGTATCTCGATGAGTTGTTGGGTGATCGGGAGTTGGACGCGTTCGTGGTGTTCTCCTCGATCGCGGGGGCGTGGGGCAGTGGTAACGGTGCCGCGTACGCCGCCGCGAACGCCTATCTCGATGCAATCGCTGCGGATCGGCGTCGTCGGGGTCTGGCCGGCACGGCGATCGCGTGGGGCCCGTGGTCCGAGGTCGGCATGGCCGTCACCGGGAACTCCCAGGAGCATTTGGCTCTGCGCGGGCTGACCGCGATGGCCCCGGCGACGGCGGTCACCGCGATCGCCGCGGCGGTGGCGGCCGATCCCGGGCAGATCGTGGCGCAGGTGGACTGGCCACGGTTCGTCGACGTATTCACCGCCGGTCGGCCCGCGCCGCTGCTCGCCGAGGTGGCGCCGCGGCGGGAGGCGGTCGCGGTGTCGGCGAACCACCCGCTGCTCGATGAGTTGGCCGCACTGCCGGAGGCGGCCCGGCTGGAGCGGCTGGTCGGGCTGGTCCGCGCGGAGGCGGCGGTGGTGCTGGGTCACGCCGACGCGGCGGGTATCGCGCCGGAGCGGGCGTTCCGGGAGGTCGGGTTCGACTCGTTGACCGCGGTGGAGCTGCGGAACCGGTTGCGCGACGCTACCGGTCTGTCGTTGCCCGCGACGTTGGTGTTCGATCACCCGTCCCCGCTGGTACTGGCCGGGCACCTACGGGACCAGTTGATCGGTGTAGTACTCGACACGGCCAGCCCGCTGCCCGCGGTCACGGTCACCGATGACGAGCCGATCGTCATTGTCGGTATGGCGTGTCGTTATCCGGGTGGGGTGACCGATCCGCAGGGGTTGTGGGATCTGGTCGCCGCCGGTGGCGACGCGGTCGCGGCGTTCCCGGACGACCGGGGCTGGGACCTGAGTGGATTGTTCGATGCCGACCCGGACAGCGCGGGGACCAGTTACGCCAGCGAGGGCGGGTTCCTCGAGGGTGTGGCGGATTTCGACGCCGGGTTCTTCGGGATCAGCCCCCGCGAGGCGCTGGCGATGGACCCGCAGCAGCGGCTGCTACTGGAGACCGGGTGGGAATCGATCGAACGCGCCGGGATCGACCCGCGCTCGCTGCGCGGATCCCGCACCGGAGTGTTCGTGGGCACGAACTCCCAGGACTATCCGACCCTGCTGATGCTGGCCGGCTCGCAGAACACCGAAGGTCTGCTCGGTACCGGTAACTCCGCAAGCGTCGTCTCCGGTCGGCTGTCCTACACCTTCGGCCTCGAAGGCCCGGCCGTGACTGTCGACACGGCGTGTTCGTCGTCGCTGGTCGCGCTGCATCTGGCGGCGCAGTCGATCCGGCAGGGCGAGTGCGATATGGCCCTGGCCGGTGGTGTGGTGGTGATGGCCACCCCGGGCACGTTCATCGAGTTCTCCCGCCAACGTGGCCTGGCCACCGACGGCCGCTGCAAAGCGTTCTCCGACGACGCCGACGGCACCGGCTGGGCCGAAGGCGCCGGCATGCTGCTGCTGGAACGGCTGTCCGACGCCCGCCGCAACGGTCACCAGATCCTCGCCGTCATAGCCGGCACCGCAGTCAACCAGGACGGCGCCTCCAACGGCCTGACCGCCCCGAACGGTCCCGCGCAGCAGCGCGTGATCCGCCAGGCCCTGGCCAACGCCCGCCTGACCCCCGCGGACGTGGACGTGGTCGAGGCGCACGGCACGGGTACGACGCTGGGTGACCCGATCGAAGCGCAGGCGGTCCTCGCCACCTACGGCCAGGACCGGGAGACCCCGCTGTGGCTGGGGTCGTTGAAGTCGAACATCGGCCACGCCCAAGCCGCGTCCGGCGTCGGCGGCATCATCAAAATGGTCATGGCCCTGCGCCACGGCCTGCTCCCCAAGACCCTGCACATCAGCGAACCATCCACGAAGGTCGACTGGTCGGCCGGTGCGGTCAACCTGCTCACCGAGAGCATCGCCTGGCAAGCCGGGGAGAAGACACGCCGCGCCGGTATCTCCAGCTTCGGGATGAGCGGCACCAACGCCCACGTCATCATCGAAGAACCACCCACACCCGACGAAACCCCGATCACCGGAACCCCGCTGCCGGTCCTGCCCGTCGTGCTCAGCGGCCGGAGCCCGGAAGCGGTACGCGACCAGGCGGCGCGGCTCACCGCGCTGGTCCGGTCCCAGCCCGACACGGACCTGACCGACCTGGCGTACTCGCTCGCCACCACCCGTGCGGCGCTGGAGGAACGGGCCGGCTTCGTCATCACCGACCGCGATTCGCTGCTCGGCGGTCTCGCCTCCGTCGACCCGGTGACCGTGACGGAGGGCGGCACGGCGTTCCTCTTCACCGGTCAGGGCGCACAGCGTCCCGGAATGGGCCGCGACCTCTACGACACCTTCCCGGTGTTCGCCGACACGTTCGACGAGATCGCCGCGCATCTGGACCTGCCGCTGCACGAGGTCGTCTTCGGCGACGACGAACGCCTCCACCAGACGCAGTACACCCAGGCCGCCCTGTTCGCCTTCGAGGTGGCCCTGTTCCGCCTGCTGGAGTCGTGGGGGGTCCGCCCGGACATGATGGCCGGGCACTCCATCGGTGAGGTGGCGGCGGCGTACTGCGCCGGGGTGTGGAGCCTGGCGGACGCGTGCCGTCTGGTGGCGGCTCGCGGCAGTCTGATGCAGGCGCTGCCGGCGGGCGGGGCGATGGTCGCGATTCAGGCCGCCGAGGAGGAGCTGGCCGGTTTCGACGTGGACCTCGCGGCGGTCAACGGTCCGCGGTCGGTGGTCGTCTCCGGTCCGGTCGACAAGGTGGAGGCGGTTGCGGCGGCGTTCGCCAGGAGCCGCCGGTTGGAGGTGTCGCACGCGTTCCACTCGTCGTTGATGGATCCGATGCTCGACGAGTTCCGTGCCGTGGTCGAGTCGCTGGTCTTCAACGAGCCGACGATTCCGCTGGTCAAGGATGTGTCGGATCCGGACTACTGGGTGCGGCACGTGCGGGAGACCGTCCGCTTCGCCGACGACATGAGCGGCCTGCACCGCGCCGGTGCCCGTACCTTCGTCGAGGTCGGGCCGGACGGCGTGCTCAGCGCCGCCGGAGTGGAATGTGTGCCGGAGCAGGGGGTGCACTTCGTGCCCACGGTCCGCCGCGGGCGCGACGAGATCGGCACGCTGGTTTCCGCGCTCACCCGGGTGTACGTCGTCGGAGGCGCACCCGACTGGGCCGCGGTGTTCGCCGCCACCGGCGCGCGCCGCACCGACCTGCCCACGTACGCGTTCCAGCGCCGGCGCTACTGGCCGGACACCGCCGCCGTGTCCGCCCATCAGAGCGGTACCGCCGACAACGCGTTCTGGCAGGCGATCGAGGACGGCGACCTGCACGGCCTGTCCTCGGCTTTGCGCCTGCGCGACGGCGAGCACGAGTCTCTGGCGGCTGTGCTGCCCGCGCTCGCCACCTGGCGCCGCGACCGCCAGGACCGCGACGCGGCGGATGCCTGGCGCTACCGCGTCACCTGGACCCCGGTCGCCGCGGCGGTCCCGTCCGCCCCGGCCGGCCGCTGGCTGGTGCTGACCTCCGACGGTCAGGACGTGCCCGCGACGATCGCGGCGGCCTTCGCCCGGCATGGAGGCGCCGTCGAGCGGTTTGTGGTCGAGGCGGCGGAGTCCCGGGCCACGCTGGCCCGGCGCTTCACCGAGGTACCCGCTGCGGCGCCCCTCGCGGGTGTGCTCTCCCTGCTCGCCCTCGACCCGGCCACGGCCGGCGACCCGGATGCCGGACGACTCGGCGTGACGGTCCGGACCGCGCAGGCACTGGACGACGCCGGGGTGGCCGCGCCGCTGTGGTGCGCCACCCGGTACGCCGTGTCGACCGGCACCTCCGACGCCGCGGTCGTACCCGAGCAGGCACAGGTGTGGGGCCTGAGCCGGGTCATCGGCCTGGAGAACCCGGGGCACTGGGGCGGACTCGTCGACCTGCCCGGCACCCTCGACGACGCCGCGGCGGACCGGCTGATCGCCGTGCTCGCCGCCGACGAGGACGAGGTGGCGATCCGTCCGGGCCGGGTGTTCGGGCGCCGCCTCGCCCCGGCGCCGCCGGCCGCGGGCCGCCGGGCCTGGCAGCCGCACGGCACCGTCCTGGTCACCGGCGGGACCGGCGGGATCGGCGCCGAGGTCGCCCGCTGGCTCGCGACGGAGGGCGCGGAGCGGTTGATTCTGACCAGTCGCCGCGGCCCGGCGGCACCCGGCGTGGCCGACCTGACCGCCGATCTGGTGGCGGTCGGAGCCAAGGTCGAGGTCATCGCCTGCGATGCGGACGACCGGGATGCGCTCGGCTACGTACTCGCGCAGATTCCCGAAAATTCCCTAACTGCGGTCGTGCATGCTGCTGGTGTGTCCCATTCCATGCGCGTCGATCAGCTCGATGACGCCGAGTTCGCGGCGGCCGCCGCCGGTAAGGTCGCCGGCGCTCGGCACCTCGACGAGCTGCTCGGCGACCTCGAACTGGAGGCGTTCGTGGTGGTGTCCACGATCGCCTCGGTCTGGGGGAGCGGCTCCAGCGGCGCGTACGCGGCTGCCGGCGCCTATCTCGACGGTCTGGTCGCGAACCGGCGTGCCCGTGGTCTCGCCGCCACCGCGGTCGCGTTCGGACCGTGGGCCGAAGTCGGTCTGTCCACAGTGGGGGAAACCGCCGCGGAACTCAGCCGACGTGGGTTGCGGATGTTGCCGCCGCGTCCGGCCGCGGCCGCGGTGGGCACCGTGGTCGGCACCGGCCACGACCTCGAGGTCGTGGCGGACGTCGACTGGTCACGGTTCGCGCCGATCTACAACTCCGCACGGGCCTGGCGCCTCCTCGACGAGGTGCCCGAGGCCGTGGCCGCGGTGACCGGCACCAGCACCGACACCGAGGACGGGTCCCGGCTCGCCGACGAGCTGGCCGCCCTGCCTGCCGCCGACCGCGAGCCACATGTGGTGAAGCTGGTCACGGCCGCGTCCGCGGCCGTGCTCGGCCACGACGCGGGCAGCTCGGTGCCGTCCGGCCGGGCGTTCCGGGACCTCGGCTTCGATTCGCTGACCGCGGTGGAGCTGCGTAACCGGCTGAATGCCGCCACCGGCCTGACCCTGCCGGCCGCGCTGGTCTTCGACTACCCGACCCCGGCGGTCCTCGCCGCTCACCTGGTGGAGCGGCTGGCCGGGCCGGAGCCGGACGGCGCCGCGGCGCTGCTGGCCGAACTCGACCGCATCGAGCTGGGCTTCAGCACCACCGACATCGACAGCGCCCAGCGGTCCGCGCTGACCGACCGGCTTCAGCGGATGCTCGCTCGATGCACCGACGCCCCGGCCGCCGCCGGGGATGCCGAGGTGTCGATCACCGAGCAGCTCGAGTCGGCCACCTCCGACGACATCTTCGACCTCATCGACCGGCGCTTCGGTACGTCTTGAACGTGTCGTCGCCCCGAGAACGGCTTTGGTGATTCGATTGCCTTCCTCTCAGGAAGAGAAGCTGCTCGACTACCTCAAGCGGATGACCGCCGAACTGCACACGGCCCAGACGCGGCTGGAGCAGATCGAGTCGGACAACACCGAGCCGATCGCGATCGTGGCAATGGCGTGCCGGTACCCCGGCGGGGTGCAGTCGCCGGAGAACCTGTGGGACCTCGTCCGGGACGGCGTCGACGCCGTCTCGGACTTCCCGACCGACCGGGGTTGGGACCTGGACGCGCTGTACGACCCGGATCCGGACGCCGAGGGCACCGCCTACACCCAGCAGGGCGGTTTCCTGGACGGCGCCGCCTCGTTCGACCCGGAGTTCTTCGGGATCAGCCCGCGCGAGGCGGCGTCGATGGACCCGCAACAGCGGCTGATGCTGGAGACCGGCTGGGAGGTGTTCGAGCGGGCCGGCATCGACGTCACCACGCTCCGGGGCTCCCGCACCGGCGTCTTCCTCGGCACCAACAGCCACGACTATCCGTTGTTGCTGCTGGTCGCCGGAAGCCAGGAGAACGAGGGGCACCTGGGCACCGGCAACTCGGCCAGCGTGGTCTCCGGCCGGCTGTCGTACACCCTCGGCCTCGAGGGCCCTGCGGTCACGGTCGACACGGCGTGCTCGTCGTCGCTGGTCGCGCTGCACCTGGCGGTGCAGTCGATCCGGCAGGGCGAGTGCGACATGGCGCTGGCCGGTGGTGTGGTCGTGATGGCCACACCGGGTACGTTCGTCGAGTTCGCCCGCCAGCGCGGGCTGGCCGCCGACGGGCGCTGCAAGGCGTACGCCGACGCGGCCGACGGCACCGGCTGGGCGGAGGGCGCCGGCGTCCTGCTGGTCGAGCGGCTCTCCGACGCCCGGCGCAAGGGACACCCGGTGCTCGCCGTGGTCCGCGGTTCCGCGGTCAACCAGGACGGCGCCTCCAACGGACTCACCGCCCCCAACGGTCCCTCCCAGCAGCGGGTCATCAGCCAGGCACTGGCCAACGGCCGGCTCTCGCCGTCCGAGGTGGACGCCGTCGAGGGGCACGGCACCGGCACGACGCTTGGCGACCCGATCGAGGCTCAGGCGCTGCTCGCGACGTACGGGCAGAACCGGCCGGCGGACCGGCCGCTGTGGCTGGGTTCGCTGAAGTCGAACATCGGTCACGCGCAGGCCGCGTCCGGCGTCGGCGGCGTGATCAAGATGGTCATGGCGATGCGGCACGGTTTGCTGCCGCGCACCCTGCACGTCGACAGCCCGTCCGGCAACGTCGACTGGACCGCCGGCGACGTCCGGCTGCTCACCGAGGCGCAGCCATGGCCGGCCGCCGGGCGGCCCCGCCGCGCCGGCGTGTCCTCGTTCGGGATGAGCGGGACGAACGCCCACATCGTCATCGAGGAAGCCCCGGCCGCCGAGCCGGCCGCCGAGGAACCCGTCACCGTGACGCCGCCGGTATGGCCGGTGCCGCTGTCCGGTTTCGACGCGACCGCGCTGCGCGCCCAGGCGGACACCATCGCCCGTTCGGTGGGCGACCTGAGCGTCCGCGACATCGCCTACTCACTGGCCACCGGCCGGGCCGCGCTCAGCGCCCGCGCCGTCGTCGTCGCGGGGGACGTCGACGAACTGCGCGGCGGCCTGGCGGACATCACCGCAGGCACCCCGACCGACGGCCGGACCGCCTTCCTGTTCACCGGCCAGGGCGCGCAGTGGTCCGGCATGGGCAAGGATCTGTACGCCACGTTCCCGGTGTTCGCCGCCGCGTTCGACGAGGTGTGCGCCGCCTTCGACCTGCCGCTGAAGGAGGTCGTGTTCGGCGCCGACCGGCGTCTGCACGAGACCGCGTTCACCCAGGCGGCCCTGTTCGCGTACGAGGTCGCGACGTTCCGCCTCCTCACCTCGTGGGGGGTCCGCCCGAACATCCTGGTCGGTCATTCGATCGGTGAGGTGGCGGCGGCGTACTGCGCCGGGGTGTGGAGCCTGGCGGACGCGTGCCGTCTGGTGGCGGCCCGCGGCAGTCTGATGCAGGCGCTGCCGGCCGGCGGGGCGATGGTCGCGATTCAGGCCGCCGAGGAGGAGCTGGCCGGCTTCGACGTGGACCTCGCGGCGGTCAACGGTCCGCGGTCGGTGGTCGTCTCCGGTCCGGTCGACAAGGTGGAGGCGGTCGCGGCGACCTTCGCCAGGAGCCGCCGGTTGGAGGTGTCGCACGCGTTCCACTCGTCGTTGATGGATCCGATGCTCGACGAGTTCCGTGCCGTGGTCGAGTCGCTGGTCTTCAACGAGCCGACGATTCCGCTGGTCAAGGATGTGTCGGATCCGGACTACTGGGTGCGGCACGTCCGGGACACCGTCCGCTTCGCCGACGACGTCCGCGCGGCCGGCGAGGTCGCCCGCTTCGTCGAGATCGGCCCGGACGCGTTCCTCGCCACCGCCACCGCACAGACCATCACCGACGCCGTCGTCGTCGCCACCGCGCGCCGCAGCAAGCCGGCCGTCGCCACCATGCTCGCCGGGCTCGGCCGGATCTGGACCACCGGCGGAGCCGTCGACTGGCCCGCGTTCTACCGCCACACCGGCGCCCGCACCGTCGACCTGCCCACGTACGCGTTCCAGCACGGCCACTACTGGCCGCGGATCGACCCGGACGCCATGCGGCCCGTCCTCGGAGGAACGGACGCCGCGTTCTGGCGGGCCGTGGAGAGCGAGGACCTGACCGCGCTGGCCCGTACCCTGCGACTGCCCGACACCCAGCACGACTACCTCGCCGCGATGCTGCCCGTCCTCGCGGCGTGGCACCGCGACCGGCAGCACCGTGACCGGGTCGACACGTGGCGCTACCGGATCAACTGGGAGCCGCTGACCCCGCCCACCGCGACGCTGACCGGCCGCTGGCTGGTCCTCGGTGACGACGACCTCGCGGCCCGCCTCGCCGCCGACGGCGCCCCAGCCGCGAATAACGAACCCCTAGCTGGCGTGGTGGTGTCCGCCCCCGACACCACCACGCTCCTGCACCTGTTGCAGAACCCGCCCGCCGGACTGGAGGGCCGCATCTGGGCGGTGACCCGCGGCGCCGTCACCACCGGCCGGTCGGACGGCCGCGTCGACCCGGCACAGGCCGCCGTCTGGGGCCTCGGCAGGGTGGCCGCCCTCGAATACCCGGAGCGCTGGGGCGGACTGATCGACCTGCCACCGGTGCTCGACGACCGCGCCGCCGGCCGGTTGCTCGGCGTGCTGGCCGGGACGACCGGCGAGGACCAGGTCGCCATCCGCGCGACCGGCGCCTTCCGCCGCCGGCTCACCCACCTTCCGGCCAGCGACCATCCTGAGTGGATACCGCGCGGCACCGTCCTGATCACCGGCGGGCTGGGCGAACTCGGCACGGCGGTGGCCGGCTGGCTGGCGGAGAACGGCGCGGAGCGCCTGGTCCTGACCGGCCGCCGGGGCGGCACGGCGCCGGAGTTGAACATTCCGGTCGAGGTCGTCGCCGCCGACATGGGCGACCGTGCCGACGTGGCGCGGGTACTGGAGATCGCCGGTGACGGCCTGACCGCCGTGGTACACGCCGCCGGTGTCGACCTGGCCGGTGGCATCGACACCCTCACCGCCGCCGACCTCGACGTCGCCGCCGCGGGCAAGGCCGACGGCGCCCGTCACCTGGACGAGCTGCTCGCCGACCGTACCCTCGACGCCTTTGTGCTCTTCTCGTCGATCGCCGGAATCTGGGGCAGCGCCAACGGCGGCGCCTACGCCGCGGCCAACGCCTATCTCGACGCCCTGGCGGCCGACCGCCGCGGCCGTGGGCTGACCGCTACGTCGATCGCGTGGGGCCCGTGGGCCGAGATCGGCATGGCGGCCCGCGGCGGCACCGGCGCGCAGCTCGCCCGTCGCGGCCTCACCCCGCTGGCGACCCGCGACGCGGTGCACGCCCTCGCGATCGCGGCCGGATCCGGCGAGACCACCGAGGTCGTCGTGGACGCCGACTGGGCGCGTTTCGCCGCCGTGTTCACCACCGGACGCCCGGCACCGTTGCTGGAGGCTCTGCCCGAAACACAACCCGCCCCGGACGCGAGCACCCCGAACGCCTCCAACCCGCTGCTCGACGATCTCGCCCGGTTGCCCTCGTCCGCCCGTCTGGAACGCCTCACCGATCTGGTGCGGCGCGAGGCCGCGGCCGTGCTGGGTCACACCGACGTCACCCGGGTCACCGCCGACCGCGCCTTCCGCGACGGTGGCTTCGACTCGCTGACGGCGGTCGAACTCCGCGACCGGCTGCAGGCGGCAACCGGCCTGCGGCTGACCGCCACGCTTGTCTTCGACCACCCCACCCCGACCGCGCTCGCCGAGCTGCTGCTCGCCGAGCTGACCGGCGTGGTGGTCGACGCCGCGACGCCGCTGCCGACCGCGGCGACCGCGGACGCCGAACCGATCGTGATCGTGGGTATGGCCTGCCGCTACCCCGGCGGAATCACCGATCCACAGGGCCTGTGGGACCTGGTCACGGCCGGCGGTGACGCGATGGGTCCGTTCCCGGACGACCGGGGCTGGGACCTGAGCACGTTGTTCGACCCGGACCCCGACAACCCCGGTACCAGCTACACCAGCGAGGGCGGTTTCCTGGCCGGCGTGGCCGACTTCGACGCCGGATTCTTCGGGATCAGCCCGCGTGAGGCCGTGGCGATGGATCCGCAGCAGCGGCTGCTGCTGGAGACCGGCTGGGAGTCGATCGAGCGGGCCGGCATCGATCCGCGGTCGCTGCGAGGGTCGCGGACCGGTGTGTTCGTGGGTACGAACTCACAGGACTACCAGACGCTGCTGATGTTCGCCGACGCCGGTGACGCCGAGGGCTACATGGGCACCGGAAACGCGGCCAGCGTGGCGTCCGGCCGGCTGTCGTACACGTTCGGCCTGGAAGGCCCGGCCGTCACCGTCGACACCGCCTGCTCGTCCTCGCTGGTGGCCCTGCACCTGGCGGCCCAGTCGATCCGCCAGGGCGAGTGCGACCTCGCCCTCGTCGGCGGTGTGATCGTGATGTCCACGCCGGGCACGTTCGTCGAGTTCTCCCGCCAGCGCGGCCTGTCCTCCGACGGCCGCTGCAAGGCATTCTCGGACGACGCCGACGGCACCGGCTGGGCCGAGGGCGCGGGCATGCTGCTCGTCGAGCGACTCTCCGACGCCCAGCGCAATGGTCACCAGATCCTGGCGGTGGTGGCCGGTTCCGCGGTGAACCAGGACGGCGCGTCCAACGGCCTGACCGCCCCGAACGGTCCCGCGCAGCAGCGCGTCATCCGGCAGGCCCTCGCGAACGCCGGTGTGACGCCGGCCGAGGTGGACGCGGTCGAGGCGCACGGCACGGGTACGACGCTGGGTGATCCGATCGAGGCGCAGGCGCTGCTCGCGACGTATGGCCAGGACCGGGAGACCCCGTTGTGGCTGGGGTCGTTGAAGTCGAACATCGGCCACGCGCAGGCCGCATCCGGTGTCGGCGGCATCATCAAGATGGTCATGGCGATGCGCCACGGTGTGCTGCCGAAGACGCTGCATGTGGGTGAGCCGTCGACGAAGGTGGACTGGACATCCGGTGCGGTCAGCCTGCTGACCGAGGCGGTGGCTTGGGAGGCGGGCGACAGGCCACGCCGGGCGGGCGTCTCCAGCTTCGGGATGAGCGGCACCAACGCACACGTCATCCTGCAGGAACCGCCGGCCGCCGAGATCGCCGCGCCGACCACGCCGCTGCCCGCCGTGCCGGTGCTGCTGTCCGGTGCGGACGAGAGCGCGGTCCAGGCGGCCGCGGACGCCATCGCGGCAGCACCCGAGGTGCCCCTCGCCGATCTGGCACACACGCTGGCCACCGGCCGTGCGGCGTTGCCGGTGCGGGCGGTGGTGGTGGCTGGTGATCGTGATGAGTTGCGGCGTGGTTTGGGTGTGGTGCAGCCGGTTTCGGTGGTGGATGGTAAGACGGCGTTCCT
>NZ_JAIWNC010000079.1 GCF_020216025.1 Jidongwangia harbinensis
CGCGGATCCACGCCGAACTCACCGACGCCGGCCTGCGACACGGTCGTAAACGCATCGCCCGCCGGATGCGCGCTGCCGGGATCCGCGGCAAGAGCCCACGCCGCTGGCAGCTCACCACGATCACCGATCCGCACGCGGCACGCCGGCCGGACCTGATCGGCCGGGACTTCACCGTCGATGCAGCGCAGGTCGACACCCGTTGGTGCGGCGACATCACCTACATCCACACGTGGCAAGGGTGGCTGTACCTGGCCACCGTCATCGACCTCGCCTCACGCCGGATCGTGGGCTGGGCCGTCGCCGACCACCTCCGCACCGACCTGGTCGACGCCGCCCTGACCGACGCCCTCACACGACGCCGGCCCGCCGACGGACTGGTGTTTCATTCCGACCGCGGCTGCCAGTACACCAGCGCCCAGCACGCCCGCCTCGCCGCCCGCAACGGGGTACGGCTCTCGGTCGGCCGGCGCGGCCAGTGCTGGGACAACGCCGTCGCGGAGTCGTTCTTCGCCACCCTCAAAACCGAACTCATCCACCGGCAGGCCTGGCCCACCCGTACCGCCGTCCGGCAGGCGATATTCGCCTACATCGAAGGCTGGTACAACACCCGCCGCCGCCATTCCAGCCTCGGCTACCAAAGCCCCGCCACCTACGAGGACAACACCAACCTCCGACCGCTGACCGCGCTCAAGGTAGCTTGACGATCAACACATAGACCCTGTCCGCCAAATCGGGTCAAGCCCAGCCGAAGCGGCGCCGGAATCTGGGGGGATCCACTGCGCCCCGCGATTGCGGGGATGATCCGAGCAGCAGGCAGATGGTCATTAAGTTCAGGAACTGCTCCCCGCGCACGCGGGGTTGTTCCGGTGACCGTTTTGCCCAGGCCGGTGGCCATCTCCTGCTCCCCAGCGCACACGGGGATAATTCCATGGCAGTGCCATCAGCAGTACGGCAGGCCTCCTCCCCGCGCACGCGGGGGTGATCCCTGGAAGTGGCTCCTGATCGGGGCCGCCGTCGGCTCCTCCCCGCGCACGCGGGGTGATCCCAACTCAAAGCGGTCGACCCGGGTGTTCTCGGAGCTACACCCGCGCACGCGAGGGCATCCACAGCCGCGCCGCTTCGATCGAGCGGACCTTGCCCTGCTCCCCGCGCACGCGGCGGGGTGAGCCCACTGACGCGCTCGACATCTGGATGCCCTACAACCACTCCCCGCGCACGCCGGGGAGTGGTCCTCAGATGTGCCGGCCTGACACGAGGACTGGACTGTTCCCCGCGCACGCGGGGGTGATCCCTCGCAGAGGAACGCGCCCGCGAGGTGCCTCGCCGCGGACCAGGACGCCCACGGCAAACGCCCGCACCGGGTCCTGGCCGACAAGGCGTACTCGTCGCGGGCGATCCGCTCCTGGCTACGCCGACGCAGCATCCGCGCGACCATCCCGCAGCCCTCCGATCAACAGGCCCACCGCAGGCTGCGAGGCAGCCACGGCGGCCGCCTACCGATGCGTCGAAAGGTATGGCGTGACGAATGTTGCCGGAGCAGGCCGTAACGGCGTGCCGATAGCCCTCCCATAGCGAGAGATCACCCTGCTCTATTGGCGGCCGATCACGCGACCGCAGCGCCCGCCGGTTGAGAGGTCTATGGCGAGAGATTGTTTACCGACATCACATCGGTCGATCTGCCGCAGACCTGTGGGGCCGTAGTGACACTTGTGGCGACTGTCTTCACAGGCGACCCGTGGGGGGCGTTGGTTTCGGCCTTTACGGACGGTCCTGGCGTCCGGGAGGAGGATGCGCGGCCCGCTGATCGTCGCTGCATAACTCGTGCCGCAGTCCGAGTGTTCGGTCATCCATTGGTGACGGAAGGGCTGTAGATGCGGAGGCAGGATTCTCAGGCTTTCGTGGTGCCGGTGGGTCGGCGTCGGGGACGGCGGCCGCGTTATTTCACAACGATGGCGTTGGCGTGTGTCCTGGCAGTGCTGGCAACGTTCGTCGCGGTGCCGCCGGCCTCTGCCACCGGTGTGGTGACGGTGGTGAATCCGTTTGGTCAGGTGGGGCCGACGGGGGTGGAGTACTCCCGGGTGATGTCGGCGCAGGGTGGTACCGCGCCTGTACCGCTCGGAAATGCGGTTCGGGCTACGCTGCCTGCGAGTATTCGTTGATCAGTCCGTTGAGGATCTTCCTGCGGCGGACCCGCACCGAGGCGAGATCAGCGACGGCGGGCCCCGTGTCCGTGGCCTCGGGTGGGCGTTGGTCGCGGCTCTGGCGGGGCCGGTGTCCGTTATAGTGCGCGACGAACTCACCCAGGACAGCCAGCAGGTGACGCGGGTGGTAGATCAGCATCCGATCAAGACACTCCCGGCGCACCGTGCGCACCCAGCGTTCCGCGTAGGCGTTCGCCCGCGGCGCTCGCGGCGGGCTCCGTAATACCTCGATGCCTTCGCTGGTGAAGACCTCGTCGAACACGGTGGTGTACTTGGTGTCCCGGTCGCGGATCAGGAACCGGAACTGCCCGGCCCGCTCCCCCAGGTCCAGCATCAAGTTGCGGGCTTGCAGCGCCACCCAGTCCCCGCTCGGGTGGGTGGTCGCGCCGAGGATGTACACCCGGCGGGTGCCGATCTCCATCAGGAACAGCACGTAGATGCGGGTTAGCCCGATTGTGTCGACGTGCAGGAAATCGCAGGCCAGGATCCCCTTGGCCTGCGTGCTCAGGAACTGAGTCCATGTCGGCCCGGTCCGCCGCGGTGCCCGGATCCACCCCGGCCTTGGTCAGAATGGTCCACACGGTGCTGGCCGCCACCCGGTAACCCACGCCGACCAGTTCACCCTGGATCCTGCGGTGGCCCCAGCCCGGGTTTTCCTTCGCCAGGCGCAGCACCAGCGCCCGGATTGCCGCCTGGACCGGTGGGCGGCCTGGCCGGCGCCGGGGATAGGTCCATTTCCCGGCGATCAGGGTGCGGTGCCAGCGCAGCACGGTGGCCGGCGTGACCATGAAAGTGGCCCACCGCCGGCGGGGCAGCATCCGAGCCAGGGCCGAGAGCACCGCCCGGTCATTCGGTCCCAGATCCAACCGTTTGACCTGACGACGCAGCACCGCGACCTGGTGGCGAAGGACCAGGATCTCGACCTCGTTCGCCCGATCGCCTCGCAATCCCAGAACGATTAACTGCAGCACATGACAAAGGACCAGGTATCCGAACGGCAGGACCATGCCGCTCAGCCTGCCGCCCATCGAGCAACCGGCAGCGCACAGAACCGCAGGTCAACCCCGAAACTCTGTTTTCGAGCGGTACAGGGTCCGGGAAACGGACTTGGAGCAATCCAGGCACCGCGCCCGGGCCCGACCCAACAGCCTGGCCTGGCTGACCGCGCACCGCCGCCTGGCCCGCGACTACGAACGCGACCCGGCCGTCTCCGAGGCGTTCGTCCGCTGGGCCGCGATCAACACGATGATCCGCCGCCTCAATCGCGGCCGACCCGCCAAACGACAGACCCGACGCGCGCTGAACCCGCCCGAATGACCACCCTCTCAAACACTCACTAAAGCACGTTCACGACAACCAGACGTGGTTTCCAACGGCTCACTCCTTATCGGCCACTTCGCTGTGGTATATGATTCGGCAACTGCCCCGCGGCGGCTAATGCAGACGTCCCAGTTGTCGAGTCGGGAGGTGCGGCCATCGCTCCCTGGTCGATCCCGCGCCAGCAGCGCGGCAAGTTGTTCGCGCTCATGCGGGATGCATACAGCAGCCGTGGCGCCCTGGACAGGCTCTTCTACCTGTTGGACCGTGAGTTCGATTCAATCGCTGCGGAATGGCGCGACCACGAGGACCTGATACTGGGCCTGCTCAAGACCGCCGAAAAGGACGGGTGGGCCGATGAGCTGGTTCGTGCTGCCGTTGACGGCCGGCCCAAACATGTGGGACTCCGGGAGTGGACACGGGACAACTTGCCTACGTCGGACGAGCTCGGTCCAGCTGTCCGCGGCCACATTGCTGCTCCGGTCATCACTTTCGACCTCAACGAGTTGCGCAAACTCTGTGAGGAGGCGGTGGGCAAACAAGCTCAGCTGACGCTCGACTCGGTCAAGATCAGCGTAGGTGCCGCGACATTCTTCATCAGCCAACAAGGGGCTGAACGACTTATCACTCTACTGGTCGAGGCTACACCGCTAGTCGAGGACGCAGAACGGGCAAACTTCCTTCGCATGGCAGGCCGGACACAAGAAGCGGTACACCCACGCGTAGCGGGCGTCCTTGCGTTTGGCTTCACTAGCACCGGGCTGCCATACCTTGTCCAGATGGTCGACCAGCGGGTTGAAAACTATCCCCTCTCATTGCCGGCGCATGACGTAATCGACATCGGCGCAAAATTAGCGGACGCCCTCAGCGTCGCGCATAACTGGGGCACCACGTTTGGCGAGATCGACGTCTCCCATGTACTGCGCGGAGCGGACGGCCAGCCGATCCTAATCTTACCGCATTTACCGATGTCTAGTGGCAATGGGCAAGTGGCCCTCCGCCCACACGAAGAAGTTTTCCGGCTCGGCGAGATACTGATGACTATGCTCCCCGCCGATCTCGACGATGACTCAAGCTTGGAGGAAAAGCTGCGGGGTTTACTATCGAGTGCGATGCGAGGGGATCTGATCGCTGCGGCGCTTCGTGACCGGCTGAAAATCCTGCAGATGGAGTCTGCTCCGGCTCGAGTCGGTGTCCAGGCACTAACTCAGGTACCGCTTAACGATGGCCCACTACACGGAACAGTGTCCATTGTCACCGGTGATCTGTTTGACCAACATGGAGACATCGTTGTGGGCTTCAGCGACACCTTTGACACAGCCACGGCGGGTAGTCGGATCATCAGCAGCGCGAGCCTTCAGGGCCAACTTGTCGATCGCATCTTCGGCGGCGATGTCAACGAACTGGACAGGGCCCTGGACAGCGCGCTCGCCGAGGTGCCGGTGGAATCGGTGGAAATTCGAGATGCGAAGCCGCTAGGCAAGCTGCGGCGCTATCCGATTGGCACAGTAGCAGTTCTTGAACGTGAAGGTCGGCGGATCTTCGCCGTGGCCTTCAGCCGCATGGGCAACAACTTGACTGCGGGCTCGAACGCCGGCTTTCTCCGTTGCAGTCTGAATAAATTGTGGGACGTCATGCGGCCGCATTGCGCTGGCCGAACGGTCGCTATGCCAGTAATCGGCGCCGGTCTTTCACGAATGGGATTGAGCCGCCAGAAGCTGCTTGAGCTCATTATATATTCCTACCGTGAGCGCGCCCAAGTCAATCCTGCATGCGGCGAACTGCGAATCGTTGCACACCCTTCAGATCTTGCTGACGCTGATTTGCTTGGAATCGAGTGAGGCTTCGCAGCGGGATGAAGAACATAGGCTTGTTCAGCTCCCGAGCGTAGACGATCTCCTGCATCACGCCGGTCGCAATTGCAGCGTCCGGGCTGGCGATAACAGCAAATGCGGCACACTTCGCGATGCGCGGAAAGACTTCTCTCTGCCACGCAGGGCAGTGCAGCTCTGGCCCTGACATCCATGTCTTGAGTCCCGCAGTGTTTAGCCACGACACGAGGGCATCCGCTGCGGCCCTGTTTCGCCGACTGTGGCTTACGAAGATGAAGCCGTGACCGATCGCGGGCATCCCAGCGTTCAACGTCTATCACCCCATCCCTACTCACCGGCTGCGAGGTCGATGGTACAGGGCCGCGAGCCGAATGACTCTGCCAGTTGCTGGTCAGTTGCGAAGCTTTCGACGTTGAGTCGTCAGGCACGACGATGCGATTGGATATGCGCTTCTCTGCGCCTCCGGCTGAGGTTGGTGGCTGGCGCGGTCACACTCCCGCTCTCGCTGCTGCGACACTACCGGCGGTACGTCACCACGAAGTCGTTCCTGGGTAACAGCTTTAGCGCAGCTTGTCCGGAATTCCGGGCCCGCATGGCGGCCGGAACCACGACGCCAGAGGTCCCAGATGACCGCTATCGTCATGCGGTGGCCAAGAGTCAGCGTCAGAGAGAGACCGTGGACGGCAGCGTGCCAGCTGCAGACCCGGCGGGGTCGAAGGACGCGAATACTGCGGCGGGCGAGCCAGAGGCCCAGTTGCCCTCCCTCAGATTGTGGAGCCTGCCGGCTTCCATGGCTGTCGTCCTACTTACCGCCATCCTGCTTGTTGCTGGTCTCTTCCTGAGTGCGATGTGGTACGCCAGCTTCCCGACGATCCGGCGGGACGGCGTCGTCACCACAGCCACGATCTTCGAACTCTTGAAGATTGTGTTCGCGGTTGTCGCTGGCCTTGGCGGTGTGGCGGCCCTTGTAGTCGCGTATAGGAGACAACGTGTAGCGGAGCACGCCAGCAGGCTTGCAGAATTCTCTAACAAGCTTGCTCATGCCGCTGACGCAAGGGCGGAATTCGCCAGGGAGCTATCTCGGACCGCCGATGCGCGAGCTCAGATCGAATCAGAGCGCAATGGCGTTCGCCTGTTCAACGAACGTTTCACCACTGCCTCCGAGCAAATAGGCTCCGACAAAGCGGCGATCCGACTCGCAGGCGTCTACTCTATGGCGGGTCTCGCGGACGACTGGAGTGACGGTCGTCAGACTTGCGTTGACGTCCTTTGTGCGTATATTCGGATGCCTTACGAGCCGCCACATGAGACTCGTCCCGAGAACGATACTGACGTTTCCGCGTACCTGGCTGCCAAGCAGGAGCACGAAGTTAGGCAGACAGTCATCCGCCTGATCTCCAGCCACTTAAAGGGCACTTCTGAGGTGACGTGGCAAGGTCTGAACTTTGACTTCAGTGGCGCAGCTATCGACGGCGCTGACTTCAGCGGAGTTACCCTAGAAGGCGGAAGCATGACGTTCGACAGAGCCACCGTCTTTAGACGTACTTCTTTCCGCAAGGCCAGGTTTGCAGGCACCAAACTTTCATTCCGCGACATGCGGGTGAGGTCGGCACTCCACTTTCAGGGTGCCACGTTCGTCTCAAGTGAGACAAACTTTTCCCACGTTTGCGTGGATGGTGGCGTACTTGACTTGTCGGATGCCAGCATCGAGGCTGGCAAGTTCGTGTTCCTTGAAGCCAACTTCGAAAGTGGGAACATCTCGTTCGAGCGTGCGGTATTCAATTTGGAAGTCGCATTTTTCGCAGGCGCAGAGTTTTGGCCAGATTCCCGAGTCAGCTTCGAGGGCGCCAAGCGCCAGAATGCGGGCGTGCACACGGACTTCTATCGGGCAATGATGCATGGAGGCATGGTGACTCTGCCAAACGGAGAAGTCACACGTGAGCAGCCAGAGGCCACCGACTTCCCGGTGATTGACTCCGAAGAACAATCCACCCATTAAGGCACGCGTGGCCAAGGACGCTCCAGGGTATGTGGCCGCAGCTCGGCGCACAAGATGTTCCCCGCCTGTGCCGTGCCAAAACCTCGCCGAATGGCCTGTGACCTGCGGCTCGTTTGATCAGGTCAGGCGGCTCGTGAGTACTGGTTGACCACGCCGCCGAGTACTCGTCGTCGCCGTACCGGTGCGTCGATCGCGACGGCGATAGCTGGATCGTGATTCGGCGGGTGCTGGTCGAGGCTCTGATGTGGACGGTGATCGTTGAAGTGATTCTCATACTCGGTAAGGACGCTGCGAGCGTGCCGCTCGTTGTAGATCAGCACCCGGTCGGTGCACTCATCGCGGACGCTGCGGACGAACCGTTCCGCATAGCAGTTGGCCCGCGGCGTCCGCGGTGGAGTCCTGACCACCTCCACGCCTTCGGCGGCGAATACCTCGTCAAAAGCGCCGGTGAACTTCGAGTCTCGGTCACGGATCAGGAACCGGAAGGACGCGGTCCGCTCACCCAAATCCATGACCAGGTTGCGGGCCTGCTGGGTGGTCCACGCGGCCGTCGGGTGCGCGGTGACGCCAAGAATGTGCACCCTCCGGGTGGCGATCTCCATCACGACCAGCACGTACAGCCGCCGCAAGGTGATGGTGTCGATGTGGAAGAAGTCGGTCGCGAGTAACCCGGACGCCTGCGCTCGCAGAAAGGTCCGCCAGCTGGTGTCGGACTCGCGCGGCGCCGGGCCCATCCTGGCACCGGCGACGATCCGGCGGATAGTGCCGGCGCCGACCCGGTGACCGAGCCCGACTAGTTCTCCTTGCACGCGGCGATGCCCCCAACCGGGATTCTCGCGGGTCAGCCGCAGAACAAGGCCGCGTACCTCGTCGCTGATCCGCGGGCGCCCGGGTCGGTTGGGGTAGGTCCATTGCCGGCTGACCAGGCGCCGGTGCCAGGACATCAGCGTGGCGGCGTGACGATCCGATGCCGCCACAGCTCACGGGGAAGACTGCGGACCAGAGCGGAGAGCACGGCCCGGTCCGGCCAGGATAGGCGCGGTCGGCCGACCTGGCGGCGCAGCACGGCGACCTCGTGACGCAGCACCAACAACTCGGCGACCGTCGCCGTATCGCCGCAGGTTACCTGCGGCAGCCGGGCCAACGCCGAGAACACCACCCGATCGGCGGGCTCGAGATCCAGACGTTTGACCTGACGGCGCAGCACCGCGACCTGATGGCGAAGGACCAGAATCTCGATCTCCTTCGTCTGCTCACCCCGCAGGCTCAACACGACCACCTGCAGCACCTGTCGCAGGACCAGGTATCCGAAGGACACCACCATGCCAGTCAGCCTGCCGCCCATCGAGCAACCGGCGACGCACAGAAACGCAGGTCAACCCCCGAAACCCCATTTCCGAGCGGTACAGGCAGAACCCGAGCGTCGCCAGCATCTACCGGGCCCTCGCCGAGCACGAGAAGACCCGGTCCTACCCCCGACGCGGTCGAGCAGGCCAAAACCGAGTACGCCACCTCGCTGAGGGCGCCGGTGGCGCGCGTCCCCGCCAGGATGACGGCCCCGATGACGCGCTGCCCAAGCGTCGGCTGGCTCAACTGCCGCAGGACTCCAGGCCCGGACCGCCGAGCGTCGAGAAATACGACCAGCTGCTCACCCAGGCCAACCGGTGAGCCGGCTGACCCGCTGGGCCTGGCCGCCCGGCGCCCCACGCTTCACGCTTCACGCTTCACGCTTCACGCTTCACGCTTCACGCTTCACGCTCACAATCGTCGGCCGTCGTCGTTCGGCAGGAGTCCGTAGGCCTCTGAGATCATGGCGTAGAGCCGACCGAGTTTACCGAGCACAGCCCGGTGTGAACGATCGACCGGAGTCAGAGCTATCGGTCGCGATTGAGGACGCGGCGGATCTTCAGCTTCCCTGGGCACCAAAGCAGCGTCGCACGTCGGCACTCATTCGCCGCAGAGACCGGGCGCTCGGCCTCATCTCCACCCGCACGAGCTCTCCCGCCGACACTCGCTGTAGTCACTGTTGGTGACATAGCGGCCTGGGCCGCAGCGACGCTGGATCTCAGCCGGGAGGTTAAACGACAAGCTCAACGCATCTTCCAAAACGAGGTCAAGAGTAGTTTCTGCCCGTTGCTCGACTCGTTGCGCACTCGGGAGGCCACGAGCCGATAGGTCGGCCACGACCCCGGACGGGTGGTCCTCCAGTTCCTTTGTTTTGTCCCGTGAGGTAGGCATATGAAGGTCCCGTTGCAGCGGAAAAGCGCTCGTGTCCGGGCGGCACTGTTTTGCCTACTGATGGTGGCTATCCTTGCGACTGTTGTGGCGTTCGGCCGGGCTGTTTTCGTCGGCTTCGACAAGGACATGTGTGCGCTCCTGGTCGCCCTGGCGACTCTCGACGCCTCGTTGGCCGCTGCTCTCTGGCCGGAGAAGACCGCACTGTCACCTGAAGATCTTGCGGACGACCTGGCCGGAACAGTTCGACTGCAATGGTTGGAGGAGGTGCAGGTACGAAGGCTGCGAGAGCCGGGCATTCTGCCGCTCACCTGGGCCGCGACGGGTCGGGAAGGGCTCAGCGACACGTCCGCGCAGGCGGTGCACCTAGGGGAGGACGTTCGGCTTCGCAAGCTGCGGCTGCGCGGCCGACTCGACGGCACGTTCGACGATGTCATCCGGCAGTTGGCCGAGGGCTACCAAAGCCTGGCGGAGGGTCGGCTGGTGCTGTTGGGCGAGCCGGGCGCGGGAAAAAGCGTCCTCGCGATGCTGCTCGTCCTCGGTCTTGTGGAGGGGCGCGCCAAGGGTGCGACGACACCCGTCCTGCTGACGGCCTCGGCATGGGATCCGCTAGCCGAGTCGCTGGACGACTGGATCGTTCGTAGCCTCGCCACGTCATACTACAATGGACAGGAGGAGACGCCTCGCAAACTGTTGCGGTGCGGTCTGCTGCTACCCTTCCTGGACGGTCTCGACGAGATCCCCGAGTCGGCTCGACGAAGCGCCGTGCAAGAGATCAACGTCGCTGTCGGAAACGATCGGCCGGTGGTGGTCACCTGCCGGTCGGTCGAATACACGGATATGATCATGGGCGGTGCGCCCGCCCTGCGCCGGGCTCCGGTGGTAGAAATCCAAACCCTGGCGGTTCCTGATGTCATCGGGTACCTGCGTGCGATCACCTGGCCGCCGGAGACTGACTGGACGCCGGTCTACGAGCACCTTGAGCTGGTGTCCGAACCGGATCAGGTCGCCGCGGCACTATCCACACCGCTCATGGTGTCACTCGCTCGACTCGTCCACGAGCGGGGCGGTGGGGATCCGGCGAAGCTGCTGGACCGGACGCAATTCGCCTCCAGGCACAGTATCGAGGACCACCTGATCGGTCGACTCGTCGAGGCCGAGTA
Organism: Jidongwangia harbinensis; assembly: GCF_020216025.1. GTDB lineage: Bacteria > Actinomycetota > Actinomycetes > Mycobacteriales > Micromonosporaceae > Actinoplanes > Actinoplanes harbinensis. The sequence continues at coordinate 10,748 of NZ_JAIWNC010000079.1, forward strand.
CGCACCGAGGTATTCCGCGCCCTGGCAGCCCTCCGCGCGTTTCACCGCCGAGCAGGCGGACCGATGGCTGCGCTTCTTAGCCGGACACCTGCACAGTCACGGCGGGCGTGACCTCGCGTGGTGGATGCTGAGCCATCGGCTACTGACACCCTGGGCCGCGCCGGTTGTCGGCATCGTCTCCGGAGCCGCACTGATGGCCGTCGTGACCGTGAGTTGCTACCTTTTGGAGGAAGAGCAATACCCTGGGATTCTTTCTGAGTTCCTCACCACCGGGGCCTTCGCCGGTGGACTCTTTGCGCTGCTCTGCATGGTGATCTGGTATGCGACGGCCGGGCGGGCGCCGGGACGGCTCGTCTTCTCCAGCCGTGGCTCGGTCGGTCGCCTGCGTCGTGGCTTTCGGAACGGCATCGCATCCGCCGCGATTCCGGGAGTGCTGACCGTGGCCGGATTCGTTGTCTTCGGCATGGCCGAAGGCTGGTCCCTGGCGGTCGTCTACCGGTCCGCGCAAATCGTGGTGATGACGCTGACTCTGCTGCTCATTGTAGGGCTGGCGCTTGCCGTGCACAGCTGGTTGGATGCACCGCCGGAGCGCTCCGCCCGGGCCGGGCCGGTGCGATATGTCCGGCAGGACCGTGCCTCATCGCTGGCCGGTGCAACCGCCGCGGGTGTCACCATCGCCGTCCTGATGTTCCCGGCTCTGGTGCCCAGCTCCACCGTCGGCCTCATGCTAGGTCAGGCCGTCAGTGGTGCACCTGCAATGTCGATGGGATGGTCCCGACTCAGTGCTCTGTCCGCTGCCGGAATCGGCTTTTCCTGGAATTCGGTCGGCGACCCGATGGCGATCTTCGCCGCGCTAGTTCTGCCCGGTGTCGTCTTCGCCTGGCTGGTGCTGTTGACCCGGGCGTGGCCCCGCTTCGTTGTGGCGCGGTTGGTGCTCGCAGCGCAGGGGAAGCTTCCGATGAGACTCATGGATTTCCTCGGTGATGCCCGGGATCGTGGACTCCTGCGGCAGTCGGGGGGCGTGTACCAGTTTCGGCACATCCGGTTTCAGGAAAGGCTAGCCACCCGGCAGTCGGCGGGCGGGCTGGCACCCGCTTTCGGCGTCAGGCCGGTGTATCGCCGCGTGCACGTGCCGGTGGCCCTAGCGGCTACGGCGGCCTTCGTGTTCACAATGGCCCACCTCACCCCGGACGACCGGGTGCGTGCCGTTTCGCCGCGATCCTCGCTTACCTTGGACCACGTGGCCCTAAATCGGACGGGCACGGTCGTGGCCGCGTCGGCGGTCGGCGGTGTCCTGACAGTGTGGCGGCGGGACACCTGGGCCACCATCGCCACCGGCACCCTGTCCGGCACAATCACAGCGCTGGCGCTGAGCGAAGACGCCAAGATTTTGGCCGCCGCGGTGGGCAGCGTGACGTACGTGTTTCGCACGGCGCGGCTGAGCGGTCCGCCGATTGCCGTGTTGCGACTCCGGGCGGACTCGCCCATGACGCACGCCGACGTTGTCGCGATCACGTCCGCGGACGGCGGCGACATCTGGGCTCTCGGAACATCGCTGGGTGACGTCGAGGTGTGGGAAACGAAGGCCGAGAAGCTCGTCGCGACCATGAGCTGGAAGCCGACAAGCGACGGTCGCATGTTCATGGACAACTCTCCCGTAGCGGCGGTTTCGGTGCGGCAGCACGGAAATTGGATCGGCGTGGTGACCAGTGAATTTACCGACGGGCTGATGTACTCGCCTTACGTACGCAGTGGGTCCCGGTTCGTCCGCAGCCGGATCCGGGGGGCGGCCGGCGCCATCGAGCTAAAGGTGACCGACCCTGCCTTCTATACACCCGTCGCGGTGGCGAGCGCGCCGGAGCCCCTGGTCGTGGTCGCCTACAGCGGTGCCAAGATCTACCTGCTTCGGCACCCGGCGGCACTGGCCACGGTGATCGACGTCGGCTACAGCGAGGAACAGATCGGTGGGCTTGCGCTCAGCGGGGACGGCCGTGTAGTGGCCGCCGTCGTGTCCGGCGTTGCCCACCTCTGGGACGTGCCGGCCGTGGCGCTCTGAGAGGGCGGTTTGTGAGGTTTCTGTAGTTCGTCATCGCTCGATGTCGTGACGTTCGAGCTGCGCCGGTGCCCTGCTGGCAGGTGCGTGGGTTGAGCTGGTCATGGGCGAGCGGAAGGCGTATCCGAGTGACCTCACCGACGAGCAGTGGGCAGTGGTGGGCCCGTTTTTGGACGCGTGGAAAGCGAAGCATCCATCAGTGTCGGGGCATCAGGGCCGCTACTCGTTGCGGGAGATCCTGAACTCGATCTTCTATCAGAACCGGACCGGCTGTCAGTGGGCGTATCTGCCGCATGACCTGCCGCCGAAGTCCGCGACGTACTATTACTTCGCGTTGTGGCGTGACGACGGCACCGACCAGGCGATCCATGACCTGCTGCGCTGCCAGGCCAGGGAGAAGGCAGGCCGCCGGGAGGACCCGTCCGCGATCATCTTGGACACTCAGTCGATCC
>NZ_JAIWNC010000006.1 GCF_020216025.1 Jidongwangia harbinensis
GTCGAGGACGTAGACCATGACGGTCGCCGTCTTCTTGGACGTCTTGCCCGTTGCCTTGATCTGCACGGTGCCGGGCTTCGACATCTTGACGTTGATGCTGAACTTGCCGTTCTTGTCCGTGTAGACCTTCGCGGTCTTGACGACCTTGGTCTTCTTGGAGCCCTTCGCCTTGAAGTAGACGGTGATGTACACCTTCTCCTTCTTGGCGTACTTGCTGCCCTTCGCCTTCACCGTGACGCCGTACTTCACGACGCCCTTGTTGACGACCAGCGACGGCGGCGGCGGCGGGTAGGGCCCGCGCGGAGTGGCCGACGCCGGGCTGGTGGTGAACGCGAGCAGGCCCGCCGTCATCGCCAGCATGGCGACCAGGGCAGACAACACAGCTGAAGCCCGATTGCGGCTCATGACTGCCTCTTTCCATTGTGAAAATGCAGGTATATGTCCAACGATTCGAGTGGTGTTACGTGGCGCACCGATCCCCGGATTTCACGGCCGTCCTCCAGGGCCGTACCCCGGGCGTGGTCCACAACCGGGGCGTCAGCGCGGCCTCGGCCGCGGGCAGAGTGCCGGTCTGGATCGTCACGTCGTACGTCTTGCTGGTTCCGGGTGGCAGGTCCACGGTGACGATGCCCACCCCCCGGCCACGTTCGAGCCCGGTGCCGAACTCCACCTCCTTACCGTTGTGTACGACCCCCACCACGCCGCCACCGGTGGGGCTGAAGATCATGACGTTGGTCCGCGAGGTGTACGGGGCACCGGACAGCGCCATCCCCGTCACGTAGGCGGGCAGACCGCCGCCCGGTGCGGTCGAGCCGACCGTGAGCTTCAGGTGCAGCTCCCGGCCGCCCTCGCCGGTGCACGCGCCGACGCCCAGCTCGGCTGCCTGGGTGAGGTAGTAGCTGAGCTTCGCGCCGCTGCCGTCGTTGAGGAACACGCCCACGGTGGGCGCCGCGCCGTCGTCGGCGGGCAGCCGTCCGGCCAGGACGGTCCCGGCGAGGCTGGCCTGTTCCTGCTGGTGGTTGCTCCACAGCAGCAGCCGGCGTTCGCCGGCCGCGCGGGCCAGTTCGGTGATCATGCCTTGCGGTTCACCCTGGCCCTTGAGCAGCGCTTCGAAGATCGCGCGAGCCGCGCCGGCGAAGTAGGCGTCCTGCTCGGCCGGGTCGGGATACTTCGCGTACGCCTCGCTGAGCAGCACCCGGACCGCGTTCTCACTGGTCAGCGGCGCGCCCTTGGGCACCTTCACCGCGCCGGTCACCCGCAGCAGGTAGGACAGGGCCACCGGGTCGGTGGCCAGCACGCCGTCGACGGCGACGCCGGACCGCTTCTGGTACATGGCCCGGGCCAGCGCCGCCGCGGTGGGGAAGTCCGGGGTGAGGTTCACGTCCGCGGGGAAGACGCCCGGCCGGTCGGTGTACAGCCCGACCATCTCGTCGCCGAGCGGCAGCACCGGGGCGTCGAACACCTTCAGGCTCCCGGTCGCGGTGCCCTGGCCGGTGATGCTGATCGCGCCGCCGTCGGCCCGGAGCACGATGTAGGCGCCGGGCATTCCGCCGGTGGCGCGCACCTCCGCGGGGTTCTGGAACAGCAGCATGTAGGTGCGCGGCCCGTCCGTGCCGAGCATCGGCGGAAGCAGCCGCGCCGCACGGTCGGCGGTCGCGGTCAGGCCCTCCGCCTTGTCCAGGCCGTCGGTCAGCTGCCGGACCGCGTCGCCGAGCTGTCCGACCAGATCATCGGTACGGATCTCCGCCACGTCCGCCTGCGCCCGCCGGATCACCTCCAGCCCCGCGGTGATCCGCGGCCCGGCCGTGGTCAGCGAGCTGAGGTCGATGCGACCGTCGCGTGGGGACAGCGCCGCCGGGTCCAGCCCCGACGCCACGTCGAGCAGCGACGGCAACCCCCGAGCAGCAAGATCATCGAGTACGGCGGACACGGTCCGGACGGCCCGCACGTCGTCGCCGAGGAACGGCAGCCAGCCGGCGACCGTCCAGCCGATCCCGCCGGTCTCCTCCCGCGCCGCCTTCGTCTCGATCTGCAGGGCCGCGAGGGTGCCCTTCGCCGCCGCCACGTCCGCGTTGCGGATCTGCTGCTGCAGCTGCACGAACAGCCCGGCAGCCGTCTGCAGGTGGCCCTTCGCGCGTACCCCCTGCAATCCGACGAGCCCGGCTCCGACCGCCAGCACCAGGGCCAGGCCGGCCGCGATACCCCAGACCCACCGCTTCCGGCGTTTCGGGGCGCCGTGCAGCGGCGCAGCCGTGCGCACCCGGCGTACCTTCTTGAACTTGATCTGCGGCGGAACTCCGACGGCCGGCTCCGGGGGTGTGAAGGCGTAGCGGTCCGGACCGGCGGACTCGCTGCCGGAATGATCTGCGTTCTGCACAGCTGGTATATCCCCTTGGGATGACAGATGCGCACCAAGCGCATCAGAAGATGAATAAGACGCTCCGCGCAGAAGCGCAAGGTGACGCGGCCGTTGCTGGCCGAGGCTCAGCCTTTTTTGGCTAACGGCGTGGCCGTCCAGGGGGTGTTCGGCTTACCCCTTTGTAGTGAATTTCGTGGCGGATCGCAGGGCGGCCGAATCGTTTAGGGCAAGTCCGATACCCCGTCCGCCGGGACTCGTTGGTCGTCAGAGAATCGATCGTTTCCCAGCGATGCCCGCCGTCGGCGGGTGAACGGGAGGAACCTCCTTTGTTGCCCTCGCTTTCCGACCAACGCTTCCTGATCACCGGTGGCACCGGCTCGTTCGGACAGACCATGGTGGCGAGACTGCTCGCCGCCGGCGCCGGTGAAGTCCGGATCCTCAGCCGGGACGAGGCCAAGCAGGACGACCTGCGGCGCCGGCTGCGCGACGACCGGGTCCGCTTCTACGTCGGCGACGTCCGCGACGCGGACTCCGTCGGCAAGGCGGTGCGCGGAGTCGGGTACGTCTTCCACGCCGCAGCCCTCAAGCAGGTGCCCAGCTGCGAGTTCTTCCCGATCGAAGCGATCCGCACCAACGTGCTGGGCAGCGCGAACGTGATCGACGCCTGCGAGCGCCACGAGGTCCGTTCCGCGGTCTTCCTCAGCACCGACAAGGCCGTGCAGCCGATCAACGCCATGGGCATGAGCAAGGCGCTGATGGAGAAGGTCGCCCAGGCGCACGCCCGCAACAACCCGACCGCCGCGACGAACGTGTCGTGCGTCCGGTACGGCAACGTCATGTACTCGCGTGGCTCGGTGATCCCGCTCTTCATCGAGCAGATCAAGGCCGGCGAACCGATCACCGTGACCGAACCGAGAATGACTCGATTCCTGATGTCGCTGTCCGATTCGGTGGACCTGGTCGAGCACGCATTCACCCACGCGACCCCCGGCGACATTTTCATCCGTAAGGCGAGTGCCAGCACGGTCGCCGACCTGGGTGAGGCGTTGTGCAACCTGTTCGGCGCGCCGTTCAAGATGAACATCCTCGGCATCCGGCACGGCGAGAAAATGGCCGAAACCCTCGCCAGCCGCGAGGAACTGGAACGGGCCACCGACTTCGGAGATTTCTTCCGGGTAGCGATCGACAGCCGCGACCTGAACTACTCGCTCTACACCGATGAAGGTGAACTCGAACGCGAGGCAATCTTCGATTTCGACTCCAACAACGCGCCGCGGCTCAGCGTTCCCGAGGTGGAAGCGTTGCTGCTGACCTTGCCAGAGGTGCGCGGTCAGCTCGCCGCCGCCGGTCGCCCCTTCGAGCCGGTGGCCGCGGCATGACGCGGCCCGTGGTCCTTACCGGTGCCGGCGGTTTCCTCGGCTGGCACGTTCGCGTCCTCGCGAGAGCGCTGCGGATGCCCGAGCCGATCGTCGTCACCCGGGACGTCCTGGCCCAGCCGAATCGGCTCGCCAGCCTGATCAGCGGCGCCGACCGTGTCATCCACATGGCTGGTATCAATCGTGGTGAGCCCAGTGATGTCGCGGAAGGCAACGTCGCACTGGCCCGCCAGTTGACGGCCGGACTCCGTGCGTGCGGAACACCGCCCAAGAAGGTCGTCTACGCGAACTCCATTCAAGCCGGGAACGGCACGCCATACGGCGACGGCAAGGCCACTGCGGCGGTGCTGCTAGCGGAGACCACGCGCTGGTTCGGCTCCGAGTTCGAAGATGTGCTCCTACCGAACCTCTTCGGCGAGCACGGGCGTCCGAACTACAACTCGGTGATCGCCACCTTCTGCCGGCTACTGGCCGACGGCGGCGTTCCGCAGGTCACCGGCGACCGCGAACTCGATCTGCTGCACATCACGGACGCCGCAGCGATCCTCCTCGGGGTGGTCGATGGTGAAGCCGAGGTGCCGATGGCGCGCCGAAGCGTGACACGTCTGGCCGAACAGCTCACTACCTTCGCGGACATCTACCGGACCGGCGAGATTCCGCCACTCGGCAGTCGCTTCGACGTCAGGCTGTTCAATACGTACCGCTCGCAACTTCCCCCTGCACCGCTTCCGCTGGCCAAGCACACCGACGCGCGAGGCGGGCTGGTCGAGGCAGTAAAGGTTCATGGCGGCGGAGGCCAGACCTTCTGCTCGTCGACGGTGCCAGGCGTGACCCGTGGCCAGCATTTCCACCTGGCCAAGGTGGAACGCTTCGTCGTGGTGCGGGGCGACGCCGAGATTTGCCTGCGCCGTGTGCTGCACGACGAGGTCTTGCGCTTCCGAGTGTCCGGAGACGAGCCGGTCATCGTTGATATGCCGACGATGTGGGCACACAACATCACCAACGTCGGCGATGGTGAGCTCACCACGCTCTTCTGGTCGAACGACCTCTTCGACCCGGTCAATCCCGACACGTACCCCGAGCCGGTCTGATGAAGGTCGGCATCGTCTCACAGTGGTACTCCCCTGAGCCCTGGTTCATCCCGCAGAACCTCGCCGCGGAACTCGCGGTTCGAGGTCACGAGGTGCGGGTGCTGACCGGCTTCCCGAACTATCCGGACGGCAAGATCTACGCCGGATACCGGCAGCGGTGGAATGACCGCACGGTCGACGGCAACCTGACCACCAGGCGAGTCCCGCTCTACGCCAGCCACGACTCCTCGGCCGTGCGCCGGGCCGCCAACTACTTCTCCTTCGCCGCGACCAGCACCATGGCCGGTCTGCGATACCTCAAAGACGTGGACGTCGTGTACGTCTACCTGACACCGGCGACGGTCTTCGCCGCGCCGGCCATCCTGCGTCTGCTGCGTGGGACCCCGTCCGTGGTGCACGTGCAGGACCTGTGGCCGGAATCGGTGACCGCGTCGTCCATGGCGCCGAGCGGCGCCGTCGGCAAACTCGCGTACCGCGCTCTCCACCGGATGATGCGCAGCATCTACAGCGCCTCCAGCGGGGTCGTCGCCATCGCACCGTCGATGCGCGACCTGATCATCGAACGCGGCGCCGAGCCGTCGAAGGTCAGCGTCGTGCTCAACTGGACCGACGAAGAACTCTTCCGTCCGGTCGAGCCGAGCGAGTCCGCGAAGCGTGAGGTCAGACGGCAGGGCCGGACCGTAGTGATGTACGGCGGCAACCTCGGCCCGTTCCAGGACATCGAGGGCAGCATCCGAGCCGCCGCCTCGGTCGAGACGTCCAGTGACATCGACCTCGTGTTCGTCGGATCGGGGCTGGTTGAGCAGGAGGCGCGAAACCTGGTCGACCGGCTAGGCGCGGGGAACGTCCGATTCCTGGGACGCCGCCCCCCGAGCGAGATGGCCGACCTGGTGGCCGCCGCCGACTTCCAACTCCTCACGATTCGCGATCTTCCGATCTTCCACGGCGCCGTCCCGTCGAAGCTGCAAGCGGCGCTGGCCTGCGGTGCGCCGGTCGTCGCCGCCGCGCCGGGAGACACGGCGGCTCTGGTCAAGCGGAGCGGAGCGGGCTTCACCTGCCCACCCGAGGACTGGCAGGCGCTCGCGGAACGGTTCGCCCAGGCATCGCGGCTCTCCCCAACGGAGAGAGCCGCGATGGGAGACCGAGCACGTGACGCCTACCGGATCGACATGTCGAAGCGATCCGGCGTCGACCAGCTAGAGAAGGCGCTAGTCGCCGCGGCACGAGAGAGAAGAAAACGATGACCAAGGTCATGACCGTTGTCGGGACCAGGCCGGAAATCATCCGACTCTCCCGAGTCATCAGCCTGCTCGACGAAACCGTCGACCACGTCTTGGTCCACACCGGCCAGAACTGGGACCCGATGCTGAGCGACATCTTCTTCGAGGAGTTGGAACTCCGGAAGCCGGACCGCTTCCTCGGCGTGGACACGTCCTCGCTCGGGCGGGTGCTGGGCGGGGTGCTGGCTGGCGTCGAGGAAGCCATCAAGGAGGAGCGGCCAGACGCGCTGCTGGTCCTCGGCGACACGAACAGCTGCATCGCTGCGCTGATGGCCCGCCGGATGAAGGTGCCGGTCTACCACATGGAGGCCGGCAACCGATGCTTCGACCTGAACGTGCCGGAGGAAACGAACCGGCGCATGGTCGACCACGTCAGCGACTTCAACCTCGTCTATACCGAACACGCGCGGCGCAACCTACTGGCAGAAGGATTGCACCCACGCCGCATCATGCACACGGGGTCACCGATGCGGGAGGTCCTGGACTTCTATCGACCCAAAATCGATGCGAGTAACGTGCTAGACCGTCTGGGTTTGCACTCGGGGGAATACTTCCTCGTTAGTGCACATCGGGAGGAAAATGTCGACGATCCGGAGCGCCTAGATCAATTGTTGGCGTGCCTCCGGGCCGTGCGCGACGGATGGAATCTTCCTCTCGTGGTCTCGACCCATCCGCGTACGCGTAAACGCCTCGCGGGAATAATCAATGATCCCAGTCTCTTCGATGGAATCCGTTTTCTTGAGCCGTTCGGATTCTTCGACTATTGTCATCTCCAATTGAATGCGACGTGTACGCTCTCCGATAGTGGGACCATCGCCGAGGAGTCGGCGATAATGGGATTCCCTGCAATAACTATGCGAGACTCTATTGAGCGCCCAGAAGCTCTCGATAACGCGAACATTCTGATGGTGCGGCTGCGTCCAGAAGAAGTCGTAGCAGGAATTGAAATCGCAACGCGCAAAGAGTATCGCAGGGTTCGCCAGATTCCTCCGGACTATCTAGTCCAAGACTTCGGAAACCGCGTCGTCAACTACGTTGTTTCGACCGCCGCCCTGCACCGGAGCTGGGCGGGGATCAGGGAAATGAGATCTGGAGCGGATATCCGTTGACTGACCGAATCCCCTCGACCACGGACGCCCCGCCGATAGCATCAGTTGAGCGCCCGGCTCAAGCCGGCGTCGCCGTGATCCAGTTCGGAGTTGCTGGCCACCGACTTATGTTCGTCCGCCGACTAGCTAGAAGTCTGCCAGCTCCGATGCTTCTGATCACGCCACCGCATGACGGAGCAAAAGAATTCAGCGTGCATATAAGCGACGAACTCGCCTCCGGGAAGGTGCAACACCTCCCGGTAGGGAAACGCGAGGACCGCGTAGCCAATTTTATCAAGCTGGCCGTTAACGCGGTATTGGAAAAACGAGTCAATCATGTCTTCGTTCTAGACGGCGACACTGTCATAGCGGCGCTGAACCGCTATGCATTGCTTTCTAGGAGACGGGAGCTCCCGCCGCTTTCGATCCTAATGATGCGGACGGCGGCCCCAGCTAGAGGCTTGAGTACTGTTCTTTCGTGGCACATCAAGAAGGCCCTTGTCCTGCTGCTTCCGAGGGTTTGGCCGAACACATCTACATATTTCTTGACGGACGCCTTCGGGCTGATGCGGGAACGGAAAGGGTTCCGCAGCCTCAAGCCAGTTCGTAATCCCCCTCCGGATCTAACCCTTTCGGACAGAGCCTCCATCCGCGAACGCCTGGGCGTCGATAAAAGCACCTTCCTAGTTGGCCTGGTAGGCATGATAAATGCTTACAAGCGTCCCGAGCTCACGCTCGGTGCACTAGAGCTTCTGCCAGCCTCCGCTCAACTACTAATTGCAGGCCCAGCCGATGAGCGCTCCTCGGCCCTAATAGGCAATGCAATGCGTAAGCAGGGAAAGTCAAGGATCAAACGAGTTGATGCCTATCTAAAGGAAGTCGAAATCGGCGAGCATCTCGCAGCCTGCGACGCTGTAGTTTTGACCTACGAGAATGACGATCCAAGCGCCACCCTGATCTCTGCGGTTAGGTTGGGTGTTCCGGTTATTGCCGGTGGGTCACCGTGGCTTACTAAGCTCGTCAGAGAACTAGGCTTGGGCCACGTCGTCGATTTGACTGTCGAGGGAGTTAGGGAAGGGATTGCTGCACTAATGCAGAATCCAACCGTCTTCCAAGGATCAATCCGAAAGGCAGAAGGACTCCTAGACCCTTCGGCCTTTGAAAACACACTTGTTGATGGCCTACCAAGCCGTCGTGGAGAGAGTAGTCCGTCCGGCTTGGGGGATTGAGGTAAGAGTGGGTATCAGCTCCCCGTTCACAGCACTGTTGGTGGACGCAGTTCGTTTCGCCAGGCGGTTGAGAGCGAGGTGCGGCTTCGGCAACAGCATCAGCTATGGCTCGGATTTCGTCGTTGGTCCTTCTTTTCGTCTCGCGCGTGGCCGAACAGTCAAAATCGGCGACAAGGTTTCAATCGGGCGGAACTTCGATTGCATGACCAACGCTGTTATCGGCGACAACATTATGATCTCGAGCTCAGTCGCATTTATTGGCAATGATCACTCTTTTAATGATCCAACCAAAGAAATTCAAAGCCAAGGTCCACTCCCCATACCTACGGTCAGGCTCGACGGGAATAATTTAATTGGGTATGGATCCATAATCCTCGGAGATGTAACGATCGGGCGAGGTGCAATTATAGGTGCTGGCTCGCTTGTGACAAATGATATGCCTGAGGACATGATCTGTGTCGGAAGGCCGGCTCGACCAGTTAAGTCACGCTATGAAGAAGATTGAGACCGAAAACCAGACGGCTGCGAACGTCCTAGTGGTTTATCAGCACCTGCCACATTACAGGTATGGTGTTTTCAAGCATCTGGATCACCACTCCGCTCTAGAAGTAACGTTCATTGCAGACGTAGCGTCCCGGGACGGCTCGATTCCAGCAATCCCGGCATGCAACTTCAAACGGTTCAAGGCTGTCCGAAATATCTGGCGTGGCCAAGCGCTGTGGCAATCAGGTCTGTTGCGGATGCTAATGACGAAGCAGTACCAGATTGTCATTTTCCTAGGCGATGCCGCGTACTTAACGACGTGGCTCGGAGCGATGTTGGCACGTTTGACGAGAAGGCGCGTTTATTTCTGGACAATCGGTTGGCATCGGCCTGAAGGCGGACTGAAGCGGTGTGTACGACTTCTGTTCTACAGAATTGCCCACCGCCTGTTGCTTTATAGTCAGGAAAATGCACGCATCGGCATCGAGGCGGGATATCCCGCGAATCGTATATCGGTAATCGGAAACAGTTATGAGTCGCACCTAACCTCAGCTGAGGCCGAACAGGACGATGCCGATCTAAGAAAGATCTTACCCGCACGCGACGAAACGGTCATCAGCGCCGTGATCCGTGTGGATGACCAACGACGCTTCGATATTCTACTTCGCGCAATCGAGATTCTTGCGTCGAAGGGCAGAGATGTGGTCTTCGTGCTAGTTGGCGAAGGCCAGGCGCGGCCGAAGATCGAACACGAAGCGGCGATCCGTAACGTTGACCTGAGAACTTTGGGCGCAACCTACTCGCGATACGTCCTTGAGCAGGTCTACAGTAGGACTACACTAACTGTTATTCCTGCTAAGGCCGGCCTGACCACGATTCAAAGTCTCTCGTATGGAGTGCCGGTAATAACTAGCGACGCAATTCAAAATCAAGGTCCAGAGACGGCAGCGATTCTACCGGGAGTGACGGGTGACTTCTTTGCGGATGGGTCCGCCGAGGACCTCGCAGTCGTCATCGAGCGATGGCTGCCTAGGCTTGAGCGTGGCCGATCTGATATTGCATCAAGATGCCGGGCCGAGATAGAGGATAACTGGTCTTCCTCGGCGCACGCCCGTCGGATCGTAGAAGCCGTCTTGGGCGATGTAGAGACCAAGCTCGGATGATGAGGGCGCTCGTAAAGCGTCGCCAACAACGCCCGTCTGCCGGAATCCTCGGCGACCGTTCCCCACAGCTGTCGCAAGAGGCAGAACCTAAGCTCGAGGCAAGTTCTAGGCTGCGCAGACTCCTTCGCGGTGTAGCAGTTCTATCTGCGAGTGCTGCGCTTATGCAAGGATTATCACTCGCTGCGCAAGTATCTTTCGCGATTTGGCTGGATCCCGAGGACTTCGGTGCCTGGGCGACCGCTGTATCTGCCACCATCATCCTAACCGGACTTTTGAACTTCGGTGAGGTCAACCTCTATCTGACTCAACGAACCAAAGGGCTCCGCGCGTCACTATCACGGTCGCTTCGTCTGAACTGTCTTCTGTTTATTCCCGGTACCGCAATTGCTCTTGCCTATGCTATTGCTGGGCGCGGTTCAGTGGCTATGTTGATTCTGATCTCTGTCCTGAATCTACCGCTTCTTGGCTGCGTCAACGTGCTTTTCGCCGGCGCTTTGAAGAACGACAAGACACGTTCAGTCGCTTTTGCGCAGGTGGTTGCAGGCATCCTGCGTGCCTTGGTCGGCCTAGCGGTGGCATACTACACCCATTCCGCCTCGGCTTTTGCTGTCTCTATGATCGCCTATTCTCTTATTGTCATTCTTCTACTGCTTCCGAAGTCGAGGTATTGGGAGAGCGCGAAGGAAGAGTGTCCTGAGCGTGTCTCTTTAGGTGAACGGATGCCTTGGGCGGCCCAGAGCGTGGTGCAGCTTGTACCAACCCAGGTAGATACGTTTGTAGCCTCCATGTTGGCATCGCCGGCCACGGTTGGAATCTACTTCATATCGTTCCAATGCACCGCGGGGATCGCAGCACTGATAAGTTCTACGCTCTATCGATCCGCTGTAGCAGAGCTGTCGAGCGCTGGAGATGCTCTCCGTCCAGTCCTGTTTGGCAGGATCGCGCACAGCACCATTCTATTGGTCACGTCGATGATCGCCGTCGGATATATGCTATTGGCGCCCGCAGAGGTGCTCATGCCGAATGAGTGGCACGCCGCGGCCGTCACTTTGATGATTCTATTGGCCTCCCTGCCGTCTCGATTCTTGATCACGTTGGCTGACTCCTATCTTTCGGCTTCTGGGAGAAGTTGGAGGAGCGTGTGGTTGAACCTTGCGGATGTAGCCGGGACTGGCATCGCGGCGCTCAGTGCAATGAATGACGACCCAGCTCTGATAGCGCTGTGTCTTGTTGCATGGAAAGCTGTCCTCTCTACAGTCTGCCTTGGTTTAGTCAATCGCGGACGTCTGAGCTTGCTGACGTTCTACGCAGGAAGCGTGAGTCTCTTGGCGGCCGTTCTGTTGCCGATCGGTGCAGTTACCGCGGGTCCGACCAAGTTTTTCATGGGTGCGTTTGTATTGATGGTTTGCTTGAGCCTCGCCCTGCTTGCATTTATGCCTCAAGTCTTCGGCCTCGTTCGGGTAGCAAAGAAGGCCCGAGTGTGATGAGGGCTCAAGATTTGTGTGTCAATGCGAGTCGCCTCGAAGGCGGTGCAGAGGCTTGGCGCGGTACCGCTCCACTGATGTTGATTCCCCTAGTCCTTCTGGCATACTCAGGCTATTTCAAGGGTATGCCTGGTTTGCGGACCTTACCAATTGACGTGACGCTCCTGCTCGCCGCCGTGTGTGCAGGATTGATCGTGCTGGTTGGTTCGCGGGCTCGATGGGCTGCGCCCACCGTATTGCCGCTCGTTGTTGGCCTGTGGCTTGCGTTCGCCGCGGGCGTCGCCGTGACTTTCGGCAGTGGCATTCCGCTCGAGAAGGCCTTCAACTTAGGCACGGTAACACTCCTCTGTGCAGTGATGCCTTGCTTAGTGTACGGGGGGTTGCAGGCTCAGAGGTGGCTCCTAGGAATCAGCCTCGCCTTGGCTTTTGTAATGGCAGTAGCGACAACCTTGTTCCCCGACCGAATGGCACAGGAGATTTTTGGTCGGCTGAATTTGGATGGTCAGACAGCTATTGGCACTGCGCGCGTCCTCGGCGCTAGCGTCGTGATTGCTGCCCTGATAGCGCTTGGGGGCGGGAAGTACCGTTGGATCTGGTGGGCGGCGGCGGCGGTGGGAACCGCGTTCACATTGGCTGTCGGCAGCCGCGGCCCTATGATCTCTGTTCTTTTTTCGGTCGCCTTTGCTGTCGTGTTGGCGCGGCGGTTTAAGGGACGGAGGGTTTCGGCCTCGGCGCAACTGATTGGAGGGTTCTTAGCCCTAGGCGCTTTCGTGACGGTCTCTCCGACGGCTGCGAGTGATCGGATTCGGCTTTTCCTATTGGGCGACCAAGAGGACGTGGCGAGGGAATATCTGTTCGATGTAGCACTTCGGGAGATTCCCAAGAGCCCGTTCGGAGTTGGTTGGGGAGGCTTCCAGGTCCCTCGGAGTTTTTGGGGAGTTGATGGCGGCACGTCGGTATACCCCCACAACATCTTCCTAGAGATTGCCGTCGAGGGTGGTTGGCTGGCCGCGATTGCATTCGTGGTATTCGCATTCTATGCGCTCGTGGGGTTTATTCGAAATTCGGTCAGCCTCGAATCTGCTGCGCTCTTGGGATTGGGAATCTATTGGTTTTCCGTTGCTCAAACTTCGAGCGACGTTAATGGCAACAGAATGACCTGGGTGATGCTTGTCGTTGGACTTATATCTTGGAAGTCCTCGGATAGGATTAGCGGCTTCCCCATAGAGTCTTCTGGATCGAAGAAGCAAGCTAGTTGGGGTCGAGTTGAGCGTTCACAAGTTGAGCCCCGAAATCGATAGTTCCCCAGAGAGGGCTTTTAAACTGGGTGGGCGGCACGCTCTCTGCCGCGGTTCCGAAAGAGGCTTCTAGCGACCAATCGCCAGCGCGATTTGCGACGTCAGCGGTCGAAGTCACCGCTCTTGAGGCCGTCGAGAAACGCCTGCCAGCCGCGTCGACCGAATAGCAGGACCGGCCCAGCCGGTTCCTTGGAGTCACGGACCGCTATCAGGTTTGGCAGGTTGCTGGCGACCTCGACACAGTCGCCGCCGTTGCCGCTGCTGATGGAACTCTTGCGCCACCTGGCGTTGGTCAAGTCCATTGGTTCGCGGCCTCCGAGATCATCGAGAGAGTCTGCCGCTTGGGCAACGCCTCCGCCCGCACTGCTTCCCATGCTTCGTTCAAGATCCGTACTTCCGCTGCCAGGTCGACCACCGTGCCCTTGATCTGGTTGTCAAGGTAGGCGACGTCGTTCCCTTCGAACGGCGAGGCGAGGACGAACGGACCACTCAGGCCGGTGTAGCCGCCGACTGCCTTCGGTACGACATGGATGTGGATGTTCGGCCGCTCGCCCAACTCGATCAGCCTGTGCAACTGCTCCCGCATGGTCTGTGGTCCGCCGATCGGCCGCTCCAGGACGGTGTAGTCGACGACGGCGACGAGCAACGGCGGAGGTGTTCTGGTCAAAACCTCCTGCCGCGCCATCCGGCCGGCCACGATTTGGTCGACCTCCTCGGCGGGCAGGGGGCTCCCTGTTGCGCAGAGGGCGTACGCATAGTCCTGGGTCTGGAACAGGCCAGGGAGGACCAGCGGTTGGAATGACCGCAGCGCCCGCGCCTCCCGTTCGATCGCGGCCCACTCGCGGAACCAAGGGACCACAGATTCTCGGACGATCGCGTCGCGGATGCGGAGTAGTAGTCCAGCACTGCTCAGCACCTCATCGCACTTCTGGGTGAACTCCCGGCGAGGCGGGCGGCGGCATTGCTCGACTGCGGCCACCAACGATGGAGAGAAATTGATCTTCTCGGCTAGCGCCTCCTGAGAGAGTCCCGCCGCTGTCCGCAGCCTGCGCAGCTCGCCAGCGAACAGGTCCAACATCGGAGGTGGCGCCATCTGCACACTCCTGTACAACGGTGTCGGGAACTCTTACAGGGCGACGGTGTAGGTCTCGATACTTCCGAACCTATCGATAGCCGTACCACCATGTCATCAGCGGCGAGTTGGACCGTGTGGCTCACCCGAAGCCAAGGTCAGACTTCGCGGCCGGGGCCGCCCGACCCCCACTAGGGCGGCCCCTTCGCACTATCCCTGCGAGCACCAGAACCGTGGTCCGTCACGGCCGCAGCGCGGATGTGGACCCATCTGCGCTTCGTGCCGGCGCCTTGCGCGCACGGCGCGATCACGTCAGGTCGCGTGCCCTCTGGGAGAAGCCTTGACCACACACAAACGGCGACATTGGATCTTCGGCCGTCGGCGGTGTCTCTGCGGTCTGGTCTGGCCCTGCGTCGACGCACGGCTCGAACGGGTGCGTCTGCGCTATGCCTCGCGCGGTGCGGGCACCGCCTTGTGGGCGAATCAGGCTACCGCCCTGTATCCCCAGGTTCAGTACGGGCGGGCCGGTCACCTCACGCCGGGGCAGCGGGCCCGGACAACCGACACGCGGCCGTGATGGCTGTCAGCGTGGTGCGGAGTCGCCACGCACGGCGAGGGCGAGCTTGGTCCACTGGTCGGTGTCCAGCGGCGGCGCGTAGCCGTTCTGGCTCAGCCAGGTGGGGTCCTGGTCTCTGCCGCACAGGAGCATTTCCAGGCGGCGGGCGTTGCTGTGGAGGCGGATGTTGGTCCGCGTGCTGCGGAGTAGCCCGGTGACGAGTGTGCGGGTCGGCCGGTAGGGCAGGTGGATCGGCTCCTTGCCGCCCAGGATGCGCAGCAGGGAACCGGTGGTCATGCCGTTGTGCGGATGCAACAGGATGCGGGGTACGGGACCGGCGAACCTGCTGACGAAGAGCAGGGCTTCGGCGGTTTCCTCGACCAGCGCCTGTGGGGTGGGGTTCGAGCCGTCTCCGGCAACGCAGGCCGCTAGCGACTGGGCGATGGTGACGATCGCCCGGGTGTTCGACTGGCGGGGGCCGTGCACCCCGGCCGGCCGGTAGATGACCGTGTTCGGGTCGGTCTCCGTCAGCAGCAGCCGTTCCCCGATGGCGCGGGAGAGCGAGTACGCGGAGAACGGTGTGACCCGGTCGGATTCGTCGAGCCGGTCGTTGGCCTGCACGGAGATGGAACTGACGTGGATGTAGCGCGGCACTCCGGCGGCCGCGGCGGCTCGTGCCGCCACGAGTGGCATGAGGGCGTTGGCGCCGAAGATGTCCGGGGTGGCCGGCGAATCCGCCTTGGCCATGCCGGCCGCGTTGATGACGACGTCCGCCCCGGAGAGCGCCGCCGCCAGCGAGTCGATCTCCTGCTGCGGGAGGTGTGGCGCACGGGTGTCGACCGACGTGGGCAGCTCCGGCTGCCACCGCAGGCGAGGGGCCCGGATCGATCGGTACGCGTGGTCGGACTTCTCGAGCCGGGCGATCACCGCACCGCCGATGAAGCCGCTGGCGCCGATCACGGCGATGCGTTCACCCATGGTTGTCCACTTCGATCTGGTAATCGACTGCGTCGATCGAGCCGTCCGCGAGGACGATCTCCGGCCGGCCCGAACGTGGCTGGTGTGGCACGGCGGACCACACGCGCAGCACGGTGTCGTCGCGCCGGACGAAGGCCCCGGGGTAGGGCCGGCAGGTGGCGCGGACCAGCGTCAGGGCCTGGTCGACGGTCAGGTCCCGGCGGATCTCGCCGTCGGCGGGGGACCGGCCGGGCCAGGAACTTCCGGCGGCGGGATCCTGACAGACTAGGGGGAGCCGGTCGGTGACCAGGCCGGGCCAGGCGTCGGCGAGCAACGTGCTGTGGGCGCGTTCCACGTCGGCGTACAGCTCGGTCGCGGTGATCGTGTCGTGCATCGGGATGCGCTGCTGCGCCACGATCGGTCCGGTGTCCACGCCCTCGTCCAGCTTGAAGAGGGTGACTCCAGTCTCCGGCAGGCCCTTGAGGATGGCCCACGGCACCGCGGCCCGGCCGCGGCCCTCCGGCAGCAGCGTCGGGTGCATGCCCAGCACCCCGCGGGTCGGCGCGTCCAGCAGTTCGCGGCGGGCGATCTGGGACCAGCCGATGATGAACAGCCAGTCGATGCGGCGTTCGCGGACCGCGTCGATGACCGCGGCGTCGTTGACGTTCGGCGCCTTCACCAGGTCGATGCCGTGCCGGGCGCTGAAGTCGTCCAGGTAGATCCGGCCGGACTTCGCGGTCGCCCGGTCGTCCGGCAGGGTGACCGCCAGGTCGAGCGATCCGCCCACCTTGTAGATGGTTTCCATGCAGGTCAGGCCGAGCTGCACGCAGGTGACGAAGCCGAATCGCATGTCAGTACCTCGGCGGTGGCTTGAGCAGGTACAGGAAGGTGCGCAGCAGGATCGAGATGTCCCGGGTGAACGACAGCGACGCGGCGTACTTCGCGTCCCAGGCGGCCTTCTCCTGTTCGGTCATCCCGTCGTACGCGTTGACCTGGGCCAGGCCGGTCAGGCCGGGCCGCACGTTGAGCGCGCCGGAGGCGGAGCGCAGCTGGGCCAGCTGGGTCTGGGTGGGTAGCGCCGGGCGCGGTCCGACCAGGCTCATGTCGCCGCGGATGACGTTCCACAGCTGCGGGATCTCGTCCAGGTTGGTCCGGCGCAGGAAGCGGCCGACCCGGGTGATCGGCAGCGTGCCCGCCTCGGCCGAGGAGACGTGGGCGGTGCCGATCGCCATGCTGCGGAACTTGAAGATGGTGAAGGTGCGGCCGCCGCGGCCGAGGCGTTGTTGGCGGAACAGCGCGGCGGCGCCGTCGTCGAGGCGTACCAGCAGGGCGGCGAGCAGGCCGGCCGGCAGGCTGACCAGGCCGATCAGGCCGGCCACCACCGCGTCGAGGATCCGCTTGCCGTAGCGGGGATAGAGGTGCCTCACGGGTTCACCACCCGGAAGGACGTCTCGAACGCCTCGGCCAGGTAGGTGCCGGACTGCGCCCCCCGCACCGTGGCCAGCGCGCGCAGCGCTTCGGTGCTGCGCGGATGCGGGTACGGCCGCATGACCGCCTCGTAGCTGCCCAGCGCGTCGATCTTGCGCTGGAGGTACTGCTCGCCCACCTCGATGAAGGTGGTGGGGGTGAAGACCGGTGCGGTTCCGGGGAACTGCCAGTCGGTGGAGGACAGCACCTCCATGGACATCAGCGACCGGAGCCGGAGGGTGCCCGGCGAGCGCTGCGCGAGCCGCGCCGCCGCCTGGCAGGCTCGCGCGACCTGGCGGTGGTCGTCGTTGATGTCGCCGGCGTGGTGGGTGACGATCGTGTCGGCCGCGGTCTCGCGGATGGCCGACTCGATGAACTGCACGAGTTCCAGGTGCGGGATCGTGTTCAGCTGGATGTTCGGGAAATCGCCCAGGATCGGCCTGCCGAAACCCAGTACCTGCTGGGCGGCGTGGATGTCGTCGGTCAGCTTGTCGGTGTCCGGACGCTGCCTGCGGGCGGCCGCCTTGGAAACGGCGATGCAGGCGCGTACGGGAACACCTCGGGACGCGTACAACGCACCTGATGCGCCGAATCCGAGAACCTCGTCATCGGGGTGCGCGACAACGACGAGAATGCTCATCGGTCATACCCTTCCTTGTGTTCTGTACCGGTTGTGGCCGGTGTACCGTCGCTGCGGGCCGTCGGCCCGAGGCCTTTCTGAGGGCCCGCGAATACACCGGATGGAAATCACACGATCGTGTACACCGAGCGATTCCGAATTCTTTTTGTCTGCCATGCCAATCTGTGCCGTTCCCCGCTCGCGGAGCGGCTCGCGCGGCGGGCGTTCGACGATGCGTTCGGCCCGGCCGCCGCGGCGTCCGTGGCCGTGTCGAGTGCGGGGACCCGGGCGTACCCGGGATCGCCGATGCACCCCGGCAGCGCGGAGGTGCTCGGCGAATGCGGGATCGAGTCGGGCGGATTCGTCACCCGTACCGTCGATGTAGGGGTCCTGGCCGACGCGGACCTGGTGTTGACCGCGGCGCGCGAGCAGCGCGCCGCCTGCGTGACACTCGCGCCCGGCGCCGTGCGCCGGACGTTCACGCTGCGGCAGTTCGCCCGCCTCGCCGTTGCCGTGCCGGCCGCACTGCCCGGGACCGTGCCGCAGCGGCTGCACGGGCTGGTGGACGGCATCAACGCGGTGCGGCACACCGTTCCGGCCGTACCCGGGGACGAAGACGACCTGCCCGACCCGGTGAACCAGCCGATCGAGGCGTTCCGGGTCTGCGCCGAGGACGTGTGGCGGTCGCTGAGCACGGTGGTCGGGGTCATCGCTGCGGCCTGACGTCCTGCACCGAGGCGGTGCCCTCGTACCGGGTCGGTTCGGTGCGGTAGACCCGCAGGTCGGTGGTGGGTGAGTCGGCCAGGGCGCGTCGGCCGTGCCGGCCGGCGGTCGGCGACGGGTTCGCGGTCGCCGCCGTGGGGCGGGTGGGGAACGGGGACCGCGGCAGCGGGGAGGCCGCCGTCGTGGGCGTCTGCAGGCCGGAGGGTACGTCCTCGGTGGTGTAGCTGTAGTAGGCGTAGGCGCCGCCGCTCTTGGCCGGGGACATGTTCAGCACGCAGCCGTGCAGCTTCGCGTTGACCTTGGCCAGCGTGGCGGCGGCCGAGGTGGCCTGGGAGACGGTGGTCTTGCCGTGCCGGGACACCAGCAGGCAGCCGTCGGCCACGGTGGACATCACGGCGGCGTCGGTGACCGGGAGCAGCGGCGGCGTGTCGATGATGATGACGTCGAACGCGCTGCCCAGGGCGGTCAGCAGGTCGGCCATGTTGCCGGAGCCGAGCAGCTCGCTGGGGTTCGGCGGGACGGAACCGCTGGGCAGCACCCAGAGGCCGCTGCTGCCCCAGGCCTGCACCACCTCGCGGATGTTGGCCTGGCCGGCCAGCACGTTGGTCAGGCCGACCGCGCCCTCCAGGCCGAGGTACTCGGCGATCTTCGGGCGGCGCAGGTCGGCGTCGATGATGATGACCCGCTTGCCGGCCTCGGCGAACGCGATGCCGAGGTTGCAGACCGTCGTCGACTTGCCCTCGCCGGGCAGGGCGCTGCTCACCACCAGGCTGCGCAGCGGCCGGTCCACGTTGACGAACTGCAGGTTGGTGCGCAGCTGGCGCATCGCCTCGGCGCGGGTGGACTGGGCGCTGCCCTCGGTGATCAGCGGGGACTTGTCCGCCTTGCGGTCGAGCGGGATGGCGCTGAGCACCGGTGCGCCGGCCGCCTTGTGCAGCACCTCGGGGGAGCGGATGGTGCTGTCCAGGGTCTCCCGCAGGGCGGCCGCGGCCACCCCGATGATCAGGCCGAGCGCCACGGCCAGGCCGACGTTGCGGACCGGCTGGGGTGAGACGGGCGCGCCGGCCAGCTTCGGCTCGGCGATGATCTGGACGCCCACGGTCGGGGTCTTCGAGCCGGGCGGCGTCTCCAGCGTGCCGATCAGCTTGGGGAACTCGTCGGCGAGCGTCTGCGCGACCTGCAGGGCGCGGGCCCGGTTCACGTCCGTCACGGTGGCCTGGACCAGCACGGTGTCCGGCACCACCTGCGCGGTGATCTGGGCCTGGACGTCCTCGGCGGTGAGGCCGTTCGGGTTGGCGGTGGCGACCGACTGGGCGAGCCGGTTACTGGTCAGCACGTCCACGTACGACTTGACCCGCTGTTGCGCGAACTGGCCGCCCTGGAACGCCTGGGTGACCTCGGAACCGCGGGTGCTGACGAAGAACGTCACCGAAGCGGCGTACCTCGGAGGGGTGAGCAGGGTGACCGTGGCCGCTACCCCGACCGCGACGGCTACCGCCCCGACGACCAGCCACCACCTTTTCCGAACGGCGCGTAGATAGTCGCGCAGGTCCAATGGATTGCCTCCTCCGTTTATGCCCCGGTATCCGCCGAGTGGTCAAGCTCTCTCGCCCGAACTGCGTGTATCCGGCCTGGGGCTCGCGCGTTGTCCCTTCAGTGAGCCCGTCGCGCAACGCGGCTCAGCAGAACTAACGGCGTATAGCGCCTTTGATGATGGTTGACCGCGCAGAAACTCCGACGGTTTTCGGAATTCA
Organism: Jidongwangia harbinensis; assembly: GCF_020216025.1. Taxonomy (GTDB): domain Bacteria; phylum Actinomycetota; class Actinomycetes; order Mycobacteriales; family Micromonosporaceae; genus Actinoplanes; species Actinoplanes harbinensis. Next base: position 20,000 of record NZ_JAIWNC010000006.1, read on the forward strand.
CTCTTAAGAGGTCACGGATGAATGAGGAAGAGCCGATCAGTACGCCGAAAAGCCCTGCTCAAAAGGCTCGGATGCGGGCGCCGTGGCTGGTGGACGCCGGCGCGTGGGCGCTGGGCCTGAGCGCGGCGATCGTGGCGCGGCACGACCTCGACCTCGCGGCCGCACCGCTGACCGCGACCGCCGTGGCGGTCCTCGTGGCGATCGTGCTGCACACCGCGATCGGCCACCATCAGTTCCTCTACCGTGGCCGGTACGGCTTCGGCACGTTCGAAGAGGTCCGGGCGGTCTTCACCACGGCGCTGTCGGTCGTCGTCGTGCTCTTCACCATCGACCTGATGATTCCGAGCCGGCCGGTGCCGCTCAGCGCCACTCTGGTCGGCGGCCCGGTCGCATTGGTGATCATGTTCGGGGTGCGGTATCTGCGCCGGCTGCAGCACGAACGGCGGATGCGGCCGGACGTCACCCAGGCCACCCCGGCGCTGCTGTTCGGCGCCGGTGAGGCGGGCCAGCGCCTGGTGCGCTCGCTGGTGCGCGACCCGAACAGCAGGTACCTGCCGGTCGGGCTGATCGACGACGACCCGGGCAAGCGGCACCTGCGGGTCTGCGGCGTCGCGGTCCGCGGCAACCGGCACGACATCCCGGACGTGCTGGCCGCGACCGGCGCCCGGACGGTGATCTTCGCGGTGGCGAATGTGGACGCCGCGGTGATCCGGGAGATCCGGCGGACCGCGCTGGACGCGGGCGCCGCGTTCAAGGTGGTGCCGTCCGTGAACGAACTGCTCGGCGACACCGTCAGCTCGGCGGACGTGCGCGACGTCAAGGTCAGCGACCTGCTCGGGCGGCACCAGATCGACACCGACCTGGAGACCATCGCGAGCTACCTGAAGGGCAAGCGGGTGCTGGTCACCGGCGCCGGCGGCTCGATCGGGTCGGAACTGTGCCGGCAGCTGCACCGGTTCGACGTGGCCGAGCTGATGATGCTGGACCGGGACGAGTCGGCGCTGCACGCCGTGCAGTTGTCGTTGCACGGCCGCGCCCAGCTGGACAGCCCGGACCTGATCCTCGCCGACCTGCGCGACGAGCAGGGCGTGGCGGAGATCTTCGCCGAGCGGCGGCCGCAGATCGTCTTCCACGCGGCCGCGCTCAAGCACGTCGCGCTGCTGGAGAGCTACCCCGGCGAGGCCGTGAAGAGCAACGTCTGGGGCACCCAGACCGTGCTGGAGGCGTGCGCCGCCGCGGGCGTCGAACGGTTCGTGAACATCTCCACCGACAAGGCCGCCAACCCGTGCAACGTGCTCGGCTACTCGAAGCGGGTCACCGAGCGGCTCACCGCCCACGCCAGCACGACCGCCGAGGGTACGTACCTGAGCGTGCGGTTCGGCAACGTGCTCGGCAGCCGGGGTTCGGTGCTGACCGCGTTCGCCGCGCAGGTCGCCGCCGGCGGGCCGATCACCGTCACCGACCCCGAGGTCAGCCGGTACTTCATGACCGTGCAGGAGGCCGTCCAGCTGGTCATCCAGGCCGCCGCGATCGGCCGGGACGGTGAGGCGCTGGTGCTGGAGATGGGCAAGCCGGTGCGGATCGCGCAGGTCGCGCGGCAGATGGCCGAGCAGGCCGACCGGCCCGTCGAGATCGTCTACACCGGACTGCTGGCCGGCGAGAAGCTGCACGAGGAACTGTTCGGCCTGGGCGAGGAGGACACCCGCCCGTTCCACCCGCTGATCTCGCACGTGGCGGTGCCGCCGCTGGACCCGTACGAGGCGCGGCTGCTGTCCCCGTACAGCGAAAGCGCCGGACTGGTGAAGGACCTGGCCGAGCTGTGCGACGGCCCGGCCGACCGCAGCGCAACGAACCTTCTCCGAATGGGAAACCTCTCGTGACCACCTTCCTCGAACACGTCTCCGTCGCGGCGCCCCGCGCGCGTTTCCGCCACGACGTCGCGGTGGTCGGGCTCGGCTACGTCGGCCTGCCCACCGCGCTCGCCATGCACGCCGCCGGGCAGCGCGTCCTCGGCCTGGACATCAGCCGGAAGCGGGTCGACGACATCCGGGCCGGTGAGGTCGACCTGCTCGCCGCCGACCACGTGCGGCTGCCGGAGGCGCTCGCCGACACCGGCGCGTTCGAGCTGTCCGTGGACCCGCGGCGGGTGTCGGCGGCCGAGTCCGTGCTGATCTGCGTACCCACCCCGATCAACCATCACCTGGCGCCCGACCTGGCACCCCTGGAGGCCGCGTGCCGCAGCGTGGTGGCGCAGGCCGTACCCGGGCAGACCCTGATCCTGACCTCGACCACCTACGTCGGCTGCACCCGCGACTTCCTGGTCGAGCCGCTGCGGGCCCGCGGCCTCGAGGTGGGCCGGGACGTGTTCGTGTCGTTCGCGCCGGAGCGGATCGACCCGGGCAACGAGCGGCACCCGCAGAAGGCGGTGCCGCGGGTGGTGGGCGGCGTCAGCCGGGAGTGCGTGCGCCGCACCGCGGCGCTGCTGGAGCGGTGCGCCAGCTTCGTGCACCCGGTGAGCAGCGTCGAGGCCGCGGAGATGACCAAGCTGTACGAGAACACGTTCCGTGCGGTGAACATCTCGATGGCCAACGAGTTCGCGGACATCAGCCGGGGCCTGGGGCTGGACATCACCGAGGTGATCGACGCGGCGGCCACCAAGCCGTACGGGTTCATGCCGTTCTTCCCCGGGCCGGGGGTGGGCGGGCACTGCATTCCGTGCGATCCGCACTACCTGCTCTGGCAGTTGCGGGCGGACCGGGTGAGCGCACCGCTGATCGAGACCGCGATGACCGCGGTGGCGGCGCGGCCCGGTCAGGTGGTGCGCCGGGTGGGGGAGGTGCTCGCCGGAACGGGCCGGGCGGTGGCCGGGGCCCGGGTGCTGATCCTGGGGGTGGCGTACAAGCCGGGGATCGCGGACGTCCGGGAGTCGCCGGCGCTGGAGATCATCGAGCGGCTGCGCCGGGCGGGGGCCGAGGTGTCGTTCAGCGACGACCTGGTTCCGGTGGTGGCGTTGTCCGACGGCGAGGTGAAGAGCGTGCCGGCGCCGGAGGGGGAGACCTGGGATCTGGTGGTGGCGCACACCCTGCACCCGGGGACGGACACGTCCTGGCTGGACGAGGTGCCGGCGGTGCTGGACACGACGTACCGCCTGCCGGGGGACCGTTCCGCGCGGCTCTGACCGCACCTCGGGGACGTTGCGTGGGGGGAACTGGGGCGTTCGGAGGGCCCGGCCGATAGCGCCGGATACGCCGGGCCGGACCCATGTCTGGCACGGATCCGGCCCGGCAGCGGCGCTGGCTGCCCCCACGGTGGAGTGAGCGGCGAACGGCGTGGTCAGTGGAGCCCGGATCAGCGCGTCGGCGGTCCAGTCGTCGACCGCCTCGATCAACTCCCGGCCCACCCCGGTGGTACGCCCCGGCGAGTCACCCACCACCCGCCGCAGCGTCTGCAACCGGCCGGACAGCCGGGCGGTACGCCGGTCCGGGTCCAGCGCCAGCGCCGGGCCCAGCGCGTCCGCGGCACCCTCGAGGTCGCCCTGCTGGGCCCGCGCGGTGGCCAGGTCGATCAGCGCACCGTGCCGGACCGCCCAGCGCCGCTGGGCCGGCGGGGTGCGCTCGAACAGCTGCAGGGCCTCCCGGGAATGCCGGGCCGCCGGTATGCCGTCGCCCAGGCGGAGGAACACCGCACCGGCACACAACTCCAGCCGGGTCGGCGGGAAGCCGAACTCCCCGCCGACGCCGTCGCTCAGCTCGTCGGCGCCCCGGTCGTGCTCGCGGGCGTCGGCCGCGCGACGCAGCGCCAGCACCGCGCGTTCGGCGCCGCCCGGCAGCATCGCCGAGGCGCGAGCGCCGATCGCGTGCAACCGCACGGCCGTCGACCCGCCGGCGTAGCGCAGGCCGTCCTCGGCCAGCCGGAGTCCCTCGGCCGGGCGGCCGGACCAGAACGCCGTGGTCGCCTGCACGCCGCGTACCCAGGCCCGCAGGGTGGGGTGGCGGCACAGTTCGGCGTACGTCCACGCGGCGGCGGCGAGGTCGTCCGCGGCCTCGGCGTCGCCCAGGTCCCAGGACGTCGTCGCCGCCAGGCCGCACACCTGCCCGGCGATCAGGTAGAGATCGGTCAGGTCGCCCGGCCGGCGGGTGAGCTGGAGCAGCCGGTACGCCCCCTCCCGGGTCTCCACCAGGTCGGCGAGCAGTGCCAGCGGCGGCGTGGTGGCGTATCCGCGGGCGAGCCGGCGTACCTCCGAATGCAACGTCTCCACGCTGACCGCGTCGACCGACGCGGCGGCCGCCGAACGGGCGTGCGACCGCGCCTGCGCGGCCGCCCGGCGGGTCAACGGCCGTTCGTCGCCGGGTGGCCGCGACGATGCGGTCAGGGTTCGGCGCGGCGGGTTCGGGGGACCGAGCAGCACCTCGATCGGCCGGCCGAACAGCCGCTCCGTCACCCGGCACGCCGGGCCACGGGGCGCCCGCACCTCACCCGCCAGCCACCGGTCGAGCTGCCGCAGGCTCAGCCCGAAGCTGCGGATGCCCATCTCCCGTGCGGTACGTGCCAACTCGGCGAGCGCCTCCTCGCGGCCCCAGTGCCGGCGGCGCAGTTCCCACTCCAAAACGGTATCCGGCTCTGGTTGATCCCCCATCGTGGCTCCTTCCTCCGACGGTGTCCCACAACGAAGGCGTGCCCGCTGCGCCGGGACCGAAGCGACCGCGGAAACGGCAGTCGAACGGCGGCGCAGCGTCATGTTCCCGTCCGTCGATGCAGCGAAAAGTGACTGACTAGCCGGTAACCGACCGGCCGATGGCTGATCGAAGGAGAGTTTCATGTTCGCTGATGAGATGGGACCGGTGCGCTGGCGCAAGAGCAGCCGCAGCAACGGCAACGGCGGCAACAACTGTGTTGAGGTGGCGTTCGTGCCGACCGGTGTCGCGGTGCGGGACAGCAAGGACCCGTCGGGGCCGGCGCTGCTGTTCACCCGGCCGGAGTGGTCGGCGTTCGCCGGCGGCGTGCGGGACGGGGAGTTCGACGAACCTGCGTGAGCGCCGGGGAAGGCGACGGCCGGAGTCGATCCGCCGGTCGTCGCACGGCCGGCCGTCGTACGGCCGGCCACGTATCAGAGGTTCAGCATCATGCCGTTGGTGAGCGAGGTGGACTGCAGGCCGTCGATCTTGACGGGGCTTCCCGACACGTGTTCCACGAACACCCGCAGCATGAACACGCGACCGCAGTCCGGCCGGACCGGGATGTCCGGCAGCGCCAGGTACGCGGTGTAGTGGTGCGCGTCGTCCATGATCTGTGCGGTGGACGGCGCGGTGGCGTTGGTGTGGCACGTGTGGGAGCCCGCGGCGTTCATCTGGAGCGCCTCGAGCCTGAGCCGGACCACGGACCTGCTCTCCGGTCCGCGCGGGAGCCGGTCCGCCTCCGGCACCCGGGACGGTGAGCAGGACGCGGTGAGCCGGTAGCAGGTGGTCAGCGTGACGTTCGCGGACGCCTGCACCGCGGTCGTGCCGGGTCCGGGGGTCCACTGGTCGTGCGGGAGGCCGGGCTCGTAGAACACGAACGCGTGGCCGGGCTGGCCCGGGCCGATGTAGGAGCAGGTCGGCGAACTGCCGATGCTGTCGCACACCGGGTTCTGCCACCAGTGCGCCCCGGCCTGATCGGTACGGCTCGCCTCCAGCCAGGTGCGGCCGGGCACGGCGGTGAGCGTGTAGTCCGGGTTCGAGGTGCTGGCGGTCACGCCGTACAGGCCGCACTCGTAGGTCCCGGCCGCCGGGGCGGTGAACAACAGGTCGGCGTAGAGCGGCAGGTGGCCGTCGAGGGCGTAGTACGTGGTGTCGTACCCCTCGTGGTTGCGCGACGAGCTGGCGGAGACGCCGACCTGGACCGGTCCGGCCAGGCATCGGACGGTCGCGTTCATCGCGACCACGTCCTTCGTGTCGCTCGTCGCTTCCAGCCGCCCGCGCAGATGACGCGATTCACCGGCCGCCAGCGTGAGCGTGGTGCCGACGATCCGGACGAGGCCGGCGCCGGGGCGGAAACTCGTCTCCCCGGGCAGGGTGGTCCGATCGACCGGGCCGCGGTCCGCCTGCGCGGCCCCGCCGGTCGTTCCGATCAACAGTGCCGCCAGTAGCGACCAGAGCAACGTTCGCATGCATCCCCCGCAATGGCATCGGCGCACGAGTCAACCATGCCGCCGGGCGGCGCCGGTGGCTGGGCGTGGCCACGGTGAGCTGCCCATGACGAACCTCGGCTCAGGCCGTGCCGATCTCCGATTCCGGGGCCATCACGATGCGCGGCTTCTTCGCCGGGTCGAGCCACCTCAGCACGTTGATCATGTCGGCGCGCTTCAGCGAGACGCATCCGGCCGTGGAGCCGGCGCCGTTGACGTGCAGGAAGATCGCCGAACCGAGCCGGGTGCTGACCGGCTTGCTGGTGACGTATTCGGCGTAGGTGGTGTGCCAGGTCACGGTCGACGCGACCGGGCGGTTGAAGTCGATGACGGCCGCGTGTTCGTACTGCGTGGGGTAGGCGGCCAGCCGCTCCGCCTGGCTGATCCGCCAGGTGCGGGTCGCGGACGCCCAGGGCTGCACCAGGTTGTAGGTCCTCGGGTCCTTCTGGTCGCCGACCCAGTAGTCGTTGGCGTCGGCCAGCCGGTACGGCAGTTTCGTCCCGGGGTTCTTCCTGAGCCCGAACGCCGTGGTGATGCGGAACGTGCCCTGCGGTGTGGTGCCGGTGTCCTGGACCCGCCGGCCGCCCACCACCCACCCCCGGTAGCCGTTGCGGGCCGGCATCGCGGCGAACGGCGCGGACCAGGTGCCGTTGCTGTTCCGCTGATAGGTGCGCAGCGTCGCGTACGTCGAGGTCTTGGATCTGCCGGTGACCACGACGATCTGCTGGGCGTCGCCGACGTGTTTGAGCCGGGTCGGGTGGTAGGCGGGTGCCACGGCCGCGTCGGCGGTGTGGGTGAGCACCACCCCGGCGGCGCCCAGTGCCGCGGCTCCGGCGGCGACCACGATGAACTTTCTCCTGGACACGCGGCTCCCCATAGACGCGGAGGCTAGTCGATCAGCCGCGATTCCGTGGTCCCTTCCGGGTGTCGATCGAGATGAAGCGGTTAAGTAGGAGCTGGGCTGTCTACCTAGGACGTTTGGACGAGGGCGCCCTGAACCGTTTGATCCATTGTTTGATCGAGATCGATGGGGAAGCGTCGGGACCGCTCGCAATCGCATAGCCACGGGGGAGTGCTCGATGCGTGTGCCGCGCCATGTCCGGCTGCTTTCGTATGCCCTGACAACAACCCTGGTGACCGCTTTCATCGCGGTTACCCCCTTATCGCCCGCGGAGGCCGCTCCGCCGGTCGCCCCGGCCGGGGCCGACCCGGTCGACCGCGGTCTGCCGAAGTCGGCGACCCCGAACCACGGACTACCCGCCGGCCAGGCGGCACCACCGGTGCCGCCGGCGGTGGAGTCGGCCGGTGCGCCGAAGAAGGTCGGCACCGCCGGCCGGACCGCGCGCCGGGCCGCGACGGCGCGGGCCCTCCGCGCGGACGCGGAGCTGGCCGCACCGAGCGCGCCGATCGTCCGGCCCGGCTTCCTGCTGGGCGACACCTCGCTGGTGGTGTACTTCAACGCCGACGTCGACGACGGTGATCCGACGTCCTGGGCGCGCTGGTGGGCCACCGTCCGCGACGTCGAGTCCGGCGCCGAGCAGCGGTCCGCCGACCTCGACAAGGCCGACCTGAGCCGGTGCTCGTACCCGGCCGAGTTCTGCCGCAGCTTCGGCGCGGCCGACGGCTGGGTGCTCGACCCGGCGCGCGAGTACACCGTGACGATCACGGTGGTCGAGCCGGAGGGCGAGGTCAGCAGCGGCGAGTCCGCGAAGGCGCGGCCCCGCACGGTGGTGAACCCGCCGTCGGTGCCGGCCGGCCAGGCCGTCGGCTGCGGCTGCGCCACGGTGCTGGGTACGACGGTCCGGGCCCAGGCGTTCCGCGCCCAGATGGTCAACACCGGCACCGGCGCGTTCCAGCGGGTGGAGCAGGACTTCGCGATGCCCTCGTACGGCATTCCGTTCCGGCTCGCCCGCTACTACTCGTCCGGCAACACCAGCCAGGGCATGTTCGGTACGGGCTGGTCCTCCAGCTACGACATCAGCGTGGTGGCGGCGGACAACGGCGCCGCCCGGGTACGCGCGGAGGACGGCGCGGAAGCGGTCTACACCGGCGGTGCGGACGGCAGTTACCAGGCTCCGGCCGGGGTGCGCGCGAAGCTGACCAAGGTGTCCGACGGCTGGCAGCTGGTGCCGCCGGACCGGCGGGTGCTGCGTTTCGACGCCGCCGGCAAGCTGATCTCGATCAAGAACGCCCGCGGCCACGGGGTGACGCTGGCGTACACCGCACAGGGGGTGATCGACAAGATCACCGACGCCGGTGGCCGGGTGGCCGACTTCGAGGCCCGGGCCGACCTGCGGCTGGTCACCAAGGTGACGCTGCCGGACGGGCGGGCGGTCCAGTTCGACTACGAGGGCAACCGGCTGCTCAAGGTGCAGGACGCCCGCCGCTACACCACCACCTACGGCTACGACACCGCCGGCCGCCTGGCCACCGTGGTGGACGCCCGCGGCGCCCGGCAGCTCCTCAACGAGTACGACGCGGCCGGCCGGGTGGGCCGGCAGACCGACGCGGAGAACGCGGTCACCACGTTCGCCTGGAACGCGGCCGAGCAGCAGGCGACGACCACCGACCCGGACGGCGTGGTGGTGGTCGACGGCTACCGCGACAACGTGCTGCTGTGGAGCCGCAACGGCAACAACGACATCGTCAACACCCGCTACGACGGCAAGCTGCAGAAGAGCCTCGTGGTCGACCCGAAGGGCAACCAGGAGGAGACCACGTTCGACCCGGCCGGCAACCCGCAGTCGCGGACCGCGCCGGAGCCGTTCTCGTTCACCCAGACCAGCGATTTCGACGACCGCGGGAACCTGAAGACGTTCACCGACGGCCGCAACCAGAAGTGGGTCTACACCTACAACGAGTTCAACGAGCTGACCAGCCAGCGCAACCCGGAACAGAAGTCGGGCTACCGCTACGAATACGACACCAAGGGCCAGGTGGTCAAGCGCACCGACCCGCGGGACAAGGCCACCACCTACGAGTACGACGCCGACGGCAACCGGCTCTCCGAAACGTCGCCGACCGGCCGCAAGACCGTCATGACGTACGACCGGACCGGCCGGATGACCTCGGTGGTGGACCCGCGCGGCACGGTGTCCGGTGTGAACCCGGACCAGTACCGCACCCGGTACACCTACGACGAGGAGAACGCGATCGTCGAGGTACGGCAGCCGGGTAAGCAGGCGCCGTACCGGAAGACCCTCGACGAACTGGGCCAGGTCGTCGTGGAAACGGATCCGCTGAGCGGGTCGAGGCACACCACCTACGACAAGGCCGGACGTCCGACGCTGGTCAAGGACGCGGTCGGCAACACCACGGCCACCGCGTACACGCCGGCCGGCCGCCGCAAGTCGATCACGGTGAACCCGGGCGAACTGAACCTGACCACGAGCTGGACCTACGACTCGACCGGCCGGGTGGCGACCGAGGTGGCGCCGCTGGGCCACGCCAAGCCGGACCAGGCCGAGCTGTTCACCAGCCGGTTCCACTACGACTTCAACGGCAACCTGGTGCAGGCCGACCGGCCGTACGGCTCGGACGGCAAGCGCGCCAAGGTGGACACCGCGTTCGACGCGCTGGACCGCCCGAACGAGCAGGTCGACCAGCTCGACCGCAAGACGTCGGTGCGCTACGACAACGCCGGCAACGTGGTCGGCATGACGAACGAGAACGGCGAGGACCTCGCCAGCACGTTCGACGGCGCGAACCGGCGCACCGGCAGCACCACCGAGAGCGGCGGCGCGAACGCCGGGATCGAGTACGACGAGGCCGGCAACCCGGTCAGGCAGACCACCCCGACCGGCGGCGTGGTCACCTGGAAGTACGACGACGACGGCCGCCCGGTGGCGATCACCGAACCGCGCGGCAACCTCGACGGCAACAACGCCGACGACTACACCACCCGGTACAGCTACGACCGGGCCGGCAACCCGGAGACCGTCACCGACCCGCTGGGCAACGTCACGCGGCAGACGTACGACGCGAACGACCGGCTGATCGCGCAGGTCGACGCGAACGGCCACACCACGCGGCTGGGCTACAACGACAACGACTGGCTCACCTCGGTCATCGGACCCGACGCCCCGAACAACCAGGCGCTGACCTACCAGTACAACGCGAACGGCCAGGTGATCCGCCGGACCGACCCGCTGACCCGCTCGTCGTCGACGGAATACGACAAGGCCGGCCGCACCGTGGCCACCACGGACGCGCTGGGCCGGCGCCGGGAGTACGTGTACGACGCGAACTCGCAGCTGATCGAGGAGATCACCGCGCGGATGGTCGAGCCGAACCGGCCCGACCCGAACATCCCCGCCAAGACGATCTACTACGGTTACGACAACCTGGGCCGGCTGATCAAGAAGCAGCTGGGCAACAACGGCCCGGTCCACACCTACGGCTACGACGCGAAGAACAAGCTGACCGCGGCCGCCGACCCGAGCGGGATCCAGACCCGCGAGTACGACAACACCGACCGGCTCACCAAGGTCGTCCGCGGTGACCAGGTCTTCGGCTACGACTACGACAGCGAAGACCGGATCACCGGCCGCACGTACCCGGACGGCACGAAGATCACCGCCGAGTACGACGACGGTGACCGCATCACCGAACTCACCGCCGACAAGGGTGGCAACTCGGCGACGTACGGGTTCGACTACGACGTCGCGGACAACCTGATCAAGACCACGTACCCGTCCGCGACCGGTGTGGTGGAGAACCGCTCGTACGACCCGGCCGGGCGGATGACCAGGATCGCGGCCACCACCGGCGACACCGTGCTGTCGGCGTTCGACCTCGTGCTGGACAAGGTGGGCAACCCGACCCGGATCACCGAGACCAGGGGTGAGCCCGGCCAGCCCACCAGCACGGAGGCGACCGCCTACACGTACGACCCGGCGAACCGGCTCACCGCGGAATGCTTCGGCGCCCAGTCCTGCGCGGGTGCCAGCGCCGAACGCACCGACTACACCTACGACCTGGTCGGCAACCGCACCACCAAGAAGGTCGCCGCACCCGGCGACAACACCACCACCAGCTACACCTACGACGCCGCGAACCAGCTCACCCACGAGCGGATCACCGGCAGCCGGTCCACCGAGCGCACCTTCGAGTACGACCTCGAGGGCAACCAGACCCGCGCCGGCAGCGACCGGTACACCTACGCCCTCGACCACACCATGACCTCGGCCACCGTCGGCACCAAGACCACGAACTACACGTGGGACGCCGTCGGGAACCGGATCAAGGCGGTCACCGGTACCGGCGCCCAGGAGGTCGTGCAGACCTGGAACTGGGACGTCAACGCGGGCCGTCCGCTGCTGGCCGGCGAGACCCAGACCGGCGCCGCCGGCAACGTCGAACGCAGCTACCTGTACAACCCCGGCGGCGCACCACTGGCGCTGTTGACGTCCGGTGGCGCGCACTCGTACCTGCACGACTGGGTCGGCGGCGTGTCCGGCATGGTCGCCCCGAACGGCACTCCGGAGTGGTCGTACGACTACGACGCCTTCGGGGTCGCCCGCGGCACCGGGCTGACCGAGGGCGGCCAGAAGCTCTCCGACGGCGCACCGTCGAACCCGCTGCAGTACGCCGGCAGCTACCACGACGTCAGCCAGGGCGACCGGTACGCCATGGGCGCCCGCAACTACGACCCCGGCACCGGACGATTCGACGCCATCGACCCGGCGGCCCAGCCGGCCACCGACCCGGCGGTGTCGAGCTACTCGTACACCAACGCCCGCCCGACCGTGTTCACCGACCCCACCGGCCGCGACCACGACGACGTCGGCAACGGGATGACCGCCGCGTACGTGGAGTACTACACCTCGCTGAACAACCGTGAGGCCGGCGAGATCGCGGACCAGGGCGCCAACCCCGACGGCGGCACCGTCGAGGTGGAGAACCCCGAATACCTCAGCGCGAAGAAGCTGGTCGACGAGGCGGAAGGGTTCGTCAAGCAGATCGGCGACGAAATCGTCAATCTGATCCTCGACCTGGTCGGCTTCAATGACGCGAAGGCGTGCATCACCGAGGGCGACATCGTCGCCTGCATCTCCACCGCGTTGCAGGCCGTGCCGTGGGGAAAGATGTTCAAGGCCGCCAAGGTGGCGATCAAGGCGATCGGCGTCGGCCGCCGGCTGATCGACGCCTACGGACGGCTGAAGGCCGCCCGCTCCGCCCTGGCGAACATCCCGCCGCGCATCACCAAGGTCGTCGGCGAGACCACCAACAAGGTCAAGACCGCGGCGGCCAAACAGGTCGAGAACACGGTCGCAGCGGCCAAGGACATCGGCGGCAAGGCGAAGGCGACCGCCAAGAAGGCGGCAAGCGGCGTCAAGAAGAAAATCCAGTCGGTGACACAGGAAAGCTGCCGGAACGCGGGCGGCGCGGTTGGCCGGTTGGCCGACGTCGCCGACGAGACGCCCAACTCGTTCGTCGCCGGCACCCCGGTCCTCCTCGCCGACGGCAGCACCAAGCCGATCGAGAAGGTGAAACCCGGCGACACGGTCAAGGCCAGCAACGCCGAGACCGGAGTGACGAAACCGCAACAGGTCACTGCCACCATCACCGGCAAGGGCGGCAAGCAACTCGTCGAACTCACGCTGGTCGGAGCCGGCTCGAAAGCGGACGGCGCAACCGCGAAGATCACCGCCACCGCCGGGCACAAGGTGTACAGCACCACCAAGGGGTGGACCCCGGCCGCCGAGATCAAGGTCGGCGACACCCTGCGCGATACCAAAGGCCGCCCGGTCACCGTGGCCAGGACCACGGACTATTCGAAGGCCATGACGGTGTACAACCTCACCGTCAACGACACCCACACTTACTACGTCTCGGCCGGCGATGAATCCGTGCTGGTGCACAACTGTGGTGGCGCTGTGCGAGGACACAAGGCCACCTGCGCCTGCGCCAGCGGCGGCACCCCGGTGGGTCCGATCAACGGGCACCTGGCGGGTGGTACGCATCCCGTGACTGGGGTTCCCTTCGACTCCCACGGGTTCCCGGACTTCTCCGCCTGGCGGGACCCGAGCGTGCCGGACGTGACCATTACGCTGACCGGCAACCGTAAGAAGGACTTCCGGCTCGCCGACAAGGCGGCGGGCATCAGCCCCGCATATCGCAGAGGTAAATGGACCTGGCATCATCACCAGAATTGTGGACGCATGCAACTGGTGAACATGCAGGTGCATAACAGCACTAACCACACAGGTGGACAGTCAATCTGCTGAGAGTGAAAGGGAAATGATGAGTTCTCCATTCGAGGATCCCTCGTCGCCCTGGACCGGGCCACCGCTGACCGAGGACATGGTTCGGCAGGCGGAGGGTGCGCTCGGGCTGAGGCTGCCGCAGAGCTATGTCAGTCTGCTGTCCCAGCAGAACGGTGGAGTTCTCAAGAACAATTGCTTCCCTACCACCTTCCCGACGTCGTGGAGCGCGAGCCATTTCGAGGTGGATGTGATCAAGGGAGTCGGTTATCCGGAGGGAGTCGATGCCACATCGGCCTATCTGGTTTCGGAATGGGGGTACCCGGACGTCGGAGTGGTCATTGCGGTGACTCCCGCCGCTGGTCCTGACACGGTCATGCTGGATTACTCGGGAAGCGGTCCTACCGGTGAGCCGGCGGTGGTGTACGTGGACGAGGACCGGGTTCCTCGTCGGATCGCCGACTCGTTTCAGGACTTTTTCAACGGTCTCGTCTCCTGCGATCAGTTCGAGGACGAGGACGAGGACGAGGACTAGTGACCTGGGCCTGCCTCTCCGAACACGTGAGGCAGGCCCTGGTCCGGGTGGCCGGAAGCTCTGGCCGGTGACCTCAGTTGCCGACTGATGGACCAGTACTACAAATTTCGTCAACGACCTCATGGCAGGGGCCAGGAACAGGAGTGAGGCGTTAGACGTGATCGGCCATGTCAGAAGGCAACTTCAAGGGGGCTATTGGCCCTAGCCACGCTATGCCCGCCCCCCTCGCGTGACCCGTGCGAGAGGGGCGGGACTTACCATCTTCTGGGGCGCCGTATACGGAGGTTGCATTGTCGAACAAACGGCAGGTGGGCGAAGCGGTCGACATCGCTCGCAGCATTGTCGGCGATGAGATTCCTGCTGGCCCGCCCTTACCCGCGCTGACCGAGTTCGCCCGGAGGTTCGCCGCGACAGAGTTTGATGTCCCGGATGACCAGGACGCGGACGGATTTCTCTTTCAATATGGGGAAGCTAGCTGGTTTCCGGAACCCACCTTTGTTGTGAGTATGGTGCGACAACTAGAGGTTGTTGACAGAAATGGGGAGCACGAGTCCTATGCTCAGGTGGAGTCCGTGTCGAGGTCGCCGATCGGCGACCTCCTCGGAGCGAAGAAACCGCGAGAATTCTTGGTCTGGATAGATCAATCCTAAACTGATTTGGTTTGCACTCCAATTCATAACTTGGCAGGAATTTCCCTTATGATGACGTCGTGAGTAGTGATCTTGGCTTCTGGTGGCGCGGCGCGGGTGACCCCGAGGAGATCTTCGACAAGCTTGCTGAGGGCGACACCAGCGACCTGACTCCAAACTCGGGCGTAATGCGGTTCCGCGAGGAACTGTTAGCGCGTTGGCCCGACATCGAAGATGTATTGGAGCCCTCGGAGTTCGACCTGGAAGACAGTCCGGATGACGCGATGAAGTATGTGCTCCTGACTCTGTCCGTTCGGCAGTTGGATTACTTGGCAGAGATCCTGTCCATGGCGAACGAGAAGGGTCTCGTCGGATTCAGCGGCGTGGCAGGTGAGCCCATCTAGCTAATCCCCGTGCAGTGCCCCGGTTGTCTTGCGTAGCCCGGGGCACTGACCTGGTGCGGAGCAGGTTCAGGTGCCAACCGATGGAGATCTGATGTTCGAGCGGTTCCATGCCGCCTACCAGCCGGGCGGTGCGAACGCCTCGCTCGCTACCTGCTCCGGGGGCGAGGCCGACCGATGACCCGTTTCACCGCTGGAGTCGAGCACGTCCTTCGACGTGCCGGATGGGTCCCGCACCGACGCGTCGACATCTCACGATGGAAGGCGTCGGTGCCGGAGTTCGATTGGCACGCTGCGGCAGAGGACTTCTTGACGGAGTTCGGCGGCCTTCGCGTGGACATCGACGGCCCCGGAACCACTTGCGTACGAGAGCCGTTCGAGTTCGATCCGGATCTCGCGGTCGGAGAGGAGGAAAGGTTCGCCGATCTCTCGGACAGGTACGGACACAGGTTCTTCCCCCTCGGTGAGGTGGGACAGGGCGAGTTCTTCCTGGCGATCGACGAACAATCCGTCGTCTACCTCGTGGCGACCGCAGTGCTGCGGCACGGAAGCGTGGACCTGGCATTGGAGCAACTGATAACCGGGGTTGCGCCGGAGAGGCTGAGTCCACCCCCGACCGGCGCAACCTTCAACTGAGTGGTGCGGGAGTGAGGTATAGGTCCATGGCGACGTTGAACCTTCAGTTCCACGCCCGTCGAGACGAAGTCGCCCACCTGGCCGGCCAGTGGGTCAACGAGTTCGGCCTGTGGCTGGCGTACGAGACGCTGACCCCCGAACACCGCAGCGCCGTCGTGGCGCGCGGACAGGTCTCCGGCGCGCTGGAGATCCCCGACTCGGTCGGCCGCATCCTGCTGAGCTGCTACCCGATCGAGGTGGAGTCGCCGGGGCCGTTCGGTCTGATCGGGGACAACCCGACCGGGCTGAGCATCCTGCTGGGCCGCGAGTCCGGTTCGGTGCTCGGCGAGTCGGTGCTCCAGGCGCTGACCGACGACCTGAAGTCGCTGTCCGGGTGGCGCCGGATACGCAAGTCGATGGCGGCCTCGTTCCACAAGGGTGCGCACGTCGTCAACGGGGCCACCGGGATCAGGGGCAGCGCGCCCGATCACTATTTTTCGCCGGGGGCGCGGGCTCTGTACGCGCGCGGGGTCCGGATGGCCGGCCTGGCCGAGCCGCTGTCCTACGAGTTCGACGTGCCGGACTGACGGCGGGCGTTCGCGTCGCGGGCGTACCGGGCCGGGGTGTGGCCGTAGTGGCGGCGGAAGGCGCGGACGAAGTGGCTGCTGTCGGCGAACTGCCAGCGGGCCGCGACCACCGAGACCGGCAGGGGGCGGGGTGCGGTGAGTGCGGCGTGGGCCTCCTCGATGCGGCGGCGCCGGATGTACGCGGCGACCGGTTCGGCGGTGGCGGCGAACGCGCGGTGCAGCGTCCGCACCGAGACGTGCAGGTCGCGGGCCAGCATCGCGGGGGTGAGGTCGGGGTCGGTGAGGCGGCGGTCGGCGAGGTCGCGGGCGGCCCGGGCGAGCGCCGGAGCCAGGTCCGGCTCACTGCCGGCGACGTAGCGGTACAGGACGCCACGGACCAGTTCGACCAGCGCGTCGCGGGCCGCCACGAGCCCGGGCTCGGTGAGGCTGTCGATGGTTTCGTGCAGCAGGCTGGTGTGGGCCAGCAGGAGGCGTACCTCGGGGTCGGTGGCCGATCCGGCGACGTGCGGGTCGGCGCCCGGCAGTGCGATCGCGCCGGGCGGC
Organism: Jidongwangia harbinensis; assembly: GCF_020216025.1. Taxonomy (GTDB): domain Bacteria; phylum Actinomycetota; class Actinomycetes; order Mycobacteriales; family Micromonosporaceae; genus Actinoplanes; species Actinoplanes harbinensis. Next base: position 36,678 of record NZ_JAIWNC010000006.1, read on the forward strand.
AGCCCGACGGTGCGAGCGGAGGTGTGCGGGGCCACGTCGAAGCCGGTCGAGCCGGTCGAGCGGCCGAGCACGAACCGGCCGGCCTGGACCGGGGCGGCGCCGCGGCCGTACCGGAACGTCCAGCTTCCGCGGCGGACCAGGTGCAGCCGCAGTTCTCCGGCGCCGGTGGAGCCGCCCGCACGTACCCGTGCCGTGGTGTGGAAATCGATCACGGCCACGTCGCGGGCGCGGGTCGACCGGCTGCGCACCCGGGCCGCGCGGGTCCCCTCCTGCGTGATCGTGGGCAGGGGGAAGCCGTCGCCCATCCGCGCCCTCCAGTCGCGGTACGTGTCGTCGTCGATGCGTGCGGTGTCCACCTGGTGGGTGCCGCGCGAGGTGCTCATCGTTCCATCAAACACCTGGCACGGACGTTCCATCGGACGGCGTCCAGCTTCCATCCGGGGACCGGCGCGTCGCCTACCGTCGGGCGCCATGGAACTCGTGTTCACCAACCTGCATCTGGCCGGTGCGTTGCCCACCGAGCCGCCGCGCTACCCGTTCGCCGAACGGGTGGCAGCGGTGGCCGCCGCCGGGGCCACCGGGATCGCCACGACCGCGGCCGAGCTGGACGGGCTGATCGCCGACCGGTCACCGGCCGCCGTGCGGGACCTGCTGGACGGTCACGGCGTGCGGCTGATGGAACTGGAGGCGATGTTCGGCTGGTTCGCCGGTGACCGGGAACCGGAGGAATCGCTGTTCCGGCACGCGGAGACGTTCGGCGTACCCCGGATCAAGACGGCGGTGCTGCTCATCCCGCCGGCCGAACTCCCGCCCGCGGACGTCCTGGCGGAACGGTTCGCCGGGTTGTGCGACCGGGCCGCCGCACACGGCACGGTGATCGCCCTCGAGCCGGTCGTGGTGCTGCCCGGTTTCGACCACGTGGCCGCCCACGACCTGATCCGCGCGGTCGACCGCCCCGGCGTGGGCCTCATTTTCGACGCCTGGCACGTGTTCCGGGACCCGGCCGCGCTGCCGGTGGTGAAGGCGGTCGCGGCCCGGCACGTCGCGGGCCTCGAGCTGACCGACGGGCGGGCGACGCCGCGGGCGGATCTGCTCGACGACTGCCTCAACGACCGGCTGCTGCCGGGCGAGGGCGACTTCGACCTCGCCGGTCTGGTGACCGCGTTGCGGGCGACCGGCGCCGAGGTGCCGGTCTCCGTCGAGGTGCTGTCCGAGTCGCTGCGCCGGCTCGCGCCGCGGGAGAACGCGAAGCGCACGGTGGCGGCGACCGCGGCGCTGTTCGAGCGGGTGGGTTAGCGGCTCGCCGGGGTCAGGCCGGCCGGTGTCTGCGTACGTCGCTCAGCCGGTCGGCGAGGAAGCGGCGTTCGACCTCGTTGTCGGTGAGGGCGATGGCCTCTTCGTACGCCTCGGCGGCGGCCGCCCACCGGTGCAGCCGCCGGAGGAAGTCGGCCCGGGCGGCGCTGAGGTAGCCGTAGGTCGCCAGCGACGGGTCGGACAGCAGCGGCTCCAGGGCGTCCAGGCCGGCCTGCGGGCCGTCGCGCATGCCGACCGCGACGGCCCGGTTGAGGGCCACCACCGCCGAGGCGGGCCACAGCCGCACCAGGACGTCGTACAGCCCGACGATCTCGGCCCAGTCGGTGGCCGCCCAGCTCGGCGCCTCGGCGTGCACCGCGGCGATAGCCGCCTGCACGGCGAACCGGGTCGGCGGGTGGCGGCGCAGCGCCTCGGTGAGCAGAGCGACGCCCTCGGCGATCAGTGCCCGGTCCCAGCGGGTGCGGTCCTGCTCGGAGAGGAGCAGCAGCCGCCCGGTCGCCGACGTGCGGGTGGCGGCGCGGGCGTCGACGAGCACCAGCAGCGCCAGCAGGGCGGTGGCGCCGGCGTCGTTCGGCATCAGCAGGTGCAGCGTCCGGGCCAGGCCCACGGCGCTGTCGGCCAGGTCCCGCCGCAGCAGGTGCGCGCCGGCCGGCGCGGTGTGCCCGGTGGTGTAGATCAGGTGCACCACCTGCAGTACCGCGTCGACCCGTTCGCCCCACTGCTCCGGCGCGGGCACCTGATACGGGATGCGGGCCGCGGAGATCTTCTTCTTGGCCCGGGTGATCCGGGCGGCCATGGTCGCCTCCGGCACCAGGAACGCGCGGGCCACCTCGGCCGTGGAGAGCCCGCACACCAGCCGCAGCGTGAGGGCGATCTGCGCCTCCGGCGACAGCGCCGGATGGCAGCAGGTGAAGATCAGCCGCAACCGGTCGTCCTCGACCAGGGCGTCCTCCGGCCCAGGCACAGACTCCTCGGGTACGAGCAACGGCAGCGACCGCCGGAACACCGACTCGCGGCGCAGCACGTCGAGCGCCCGGTTCCGGGCCACGTTGGTGAGCCAGGCACCCGGCCGGTCCGGGATGCCGCTCACCGGCCAGGTCTGCAGCGCCCGCGCGTACGCGTCCTGGGTGCACTCCTCGGCCAGGCCCAGGTCCCGGGTCAGGTGGGCGGTGGTGGCCAGCACCTGGGCCCAGCTGCGGCGGTGCGCCTGCGCGACCGCCGCGGCCACCTCGTCGGTCATCCGTGGTCCACCACCGGGCGGATCTCCACGCCGCTGTGCCCGGCCCGCACCTCCGGCAGCTGCGACGCCAGCTTGATCACCTCGTCCAGGTCCCGGGCCTCGAGCAGGTAGAACCCGCCCAGCGCCTCCTTGGTCTCCAGGAACGGCCCGTCCGTGGTGATCAGTGCTCCGGCCGCGTCGGAGCGCAGCGTGGTGGCGGTCGGCGCGAGTTCCAGTTCCTCTCCGCCGAGTACCCGCTCGCCGGCCTCGGCGGCGAACGCGGCGTGCGCGGCGGAATGGGCGGTGGCCTGCTCCGCGGACATCGCCTCCCACTGCTCGGCGTCGCCGTAGATGAGCAGCATGTACTTCGCCATGTGACAGGTCCCATCACCTCGGGCCCCGGGCGGGGCCTTCTATCAGTACGACGAGTGACGCCCGGCGCAGATCGACATCCGCCCGGCTCAGGTGCCGATCCAGCGGTGGTAGGCGTCCAGGTCGACGTTGCTGCCGCAGATGACGGTGGCCACGTGGCGGCCGGCGAAGCGGTCCCGGTTCTCCAGGACGGCCGCGACGCCGAGCGCCGCGGAGGGTTCGACGACCAGGCCGGCGTGTTCCAGGAGCAGCCGCATGCCCGCGACGATCGACGCCTCGGTGACCAGTACGGCGTCGTCGGCCACGGTGAGCAGGTCGTCCAGGACCGCGGGGATGGGGAATCGGCCGGCGACGCCGTCGGCGATGGTGTCGGTGGATGCGGTGGTGACGATCCGGCGTTCGTGCCAGGACCGGGTCATCGCCGGTGCGCCGGCCGGTTGCACGCAGATCACCTCGACGTCCGGTGCCAGCAACTTCAGGGCGTGGCCCACGCCGGTGGCCAGGGCGCCGCCACCCAGGGCGATCAGTACGGCGTCGAAGGCGGGCGTCCCGTTCGCCAGTTCCAGGCCGATGGTCGCCGCGCCCTCGCAGGTCTCGAGATCGAGGCTGTCCTCGACCAGCCGGATGCCGCGCTGCCGGGCGATCTGCCCGGCTCGTTCGCGTGCGGCCTCGAAGTCGCCGTCGACCAGCTCCAGCTCGGCGCCCAGCGCACGGATCCGGTCGAGCTTGGTGGCGGGCGCCCGGCGGGACGCCACGACCGTCACGTCGAGTCCGCGGCGGCCGCCGGACCAGGCGAGTGCCTGGCCCAGGTTGCCGGCGCTGGCGCACACCGCCGCGGTGCCGCCCTGGCCGGCCAGCAGACTGGCGACGAGTTCCGTGCCGCGGCCCTTGAAACTGCGCACCGGGTTCGCCGTCTCCAGCTTGACGCTCACGGTGCAGCCCAGCGCGCGTCCCAACGGGTCGCACTCGTACAGCGGGGTGTCGCGGAAGACCGGGTCGATGTCCGGGCGGGCCGCACGGATCCGTCCGAGATCGAGGCGGGTCGTGGGCATGATCAGCAACGTATCGCACGGGTCCGCGGTACACACCGAAAGTGCCTCGCTCGCGAACGCGGGGGAGGCACTCCGGGGATGGGGGACGAGTCGTGCGCGGGGTTACGGCCGGCTCTGCGCGAGCTGACGCTCCGGGGCAGGGGCGCTCCGCTCGCCGCGGCGCTGGGCGATGAGCGCGTCGAGTGACCAGGGGCCGGCGCCGAGCACGGCGATGGTGACGAACGCCCAGGCGTACAGCGCGGAGTTGACGCCGCCGTTCTGGATCGGCATGAGGCCGTCCGGCTGGTGCACGACGAAGTAGGCGTAGGCCATCGAGCCGGAGGCCAGGATGGCGGCGGGCCGGGTGGCCAGGCCGACCAGCACCAGCGCGCCGCAGACCAGTTGGATGACGCCGGCGTACCAGTTGGGCCAGGTGCCGGCCTCGATGGCATTACCGGTGCCGCGGTGTCCGCCGAGCAGGCCGAACACGGCCGCCAGGCCGTGACAGAGGAACAGCAGGCCCACCACGATGCGGAAGAGAGACCAAACCTGGGGCGCGAATCGACTGGACACTTTGGAGCTCCTTCGGCGAGTATGACCCACGAATGCTTGAAGCTTAGAGTGTCTACCGCCGACAAGACAATGATGAGTATCGATGTTTAGGGATACGACTAGGCGGCGGGTGCCCCAGACACCCGCCGCCGAGACTTGCGTCAGTCCTCGTCGCAGCGCTTCCAGTTGAAGTGGTACTTCGTGGAGATGCTGCCGTCGGTGGAGTCCATCCACATGACGCTGGTGGTGTTCTTGACGTCCGAGGTGCCGGCGGCGACCCGCAGCTCGGTGTTGATGTTCAGGTACCGCTGTTCGCCACAGGGGTACCAACTCTGCGAGGCGATCTCGACCTCGTCACTGGTCTGCCAGTTGTCGTCGAACGGGCCGCGGAAGGCGTGGCTTGCGTACGACGTCGGCGACTGGCCCTGGAAGTAGTAGCGGGCCATCTGGGTGGCTGACGCGCCCTTGGCGAGTGAGCCGTACCCGCGGTAGTCGGTCTTGGAGATGGCGTAGGTGAAGCCGCCCGGCACGTGCACGTCGACCGCCAGCTGGCAGTTACGACGGGCCTGGTTGGGGACGGAGCCGACGCCCACCTGGGCGAAGTATTCGCTGTAGGTGACGGTGAAGGCGGTGTTGTCGGGAGCCACGGCCACCGCGGTGGTTCCCGCGGGACAGCCTGAACCGTTGACCGTGATCACATCGATCGTGATTTGCTCGTCCGGCACCGAGGGTCCGGGGTCGATAACGATCGGGGAAACCAGCAGGGACGCGACGAGACTGCCGGCCGCGATCAGATTGAGCATGAGTCCTCCGCTTTCCTTCGACGGCGTCCAGCGACGGCGACGGCGACGGCACCGGCGCGGGACGCGATGGGGCATTCAACGGCGTCGCAGCTGTTCGACACCGTGTCTACGGCGGGCAAACTGCCCGGCACCCACGATTTGGGCCGGCCCCCAGACACCGGGTTCCTGTCAGCAGTGCGTGTTAGCAGCGCTTCCAGGAAAGGTGGTAGATGTTTTCCACCTCACCATGGGCCCGGTCCATCGAGATCCAATTCCGGGACGCTTCGGCGGAGCCGGCGCGTACCCGCAAATCGGCGTTGATATTGAAGTTGGTCTGCTCTGCGCACGGCGAGTAGACGGCGACCTCGGCGGCGTCGGAGTTGGTCCACCGGCCGCTGTACGGGCCGCTCAGGGAGTAGTTCGTCTCGGCGGTCGCCGACTGACCGGTGAAGTAGTAGTACGCGCTCTGCGTCGCCGAGGCGCCCGAGTAGAGCCTGGCGTGGCCGCGGTAGTCGACCTGCGCGATCGCGTAGGAGAAGCCCTGCGGAATGGAGACGAGCAGGTTGAGCTGGCAGTTCTTGCGGAATTCGGTGGCGCCGGCATGCGCGCCGTCCTCGGCGACGAAGTCGCTGTACAGCACCGAGAACGACGTGCCGTCCGGGGACGTGCGCACTCGGGTGGAGCCGGCGGGACAGCCGGAACCATTGACGGTGACCACGGAGAACGTGATGCCCTCCGGGGTCGGTGCTTCGGGTGCGGCCGGGGCGGCGGGTGCCACCAGAAGCGATGCCGCCATGCCAGCAGCGGCGAGCAGATTGAACACGATGGTTCCTCCCAATTCATGCGGCAGGAATCGACCGCCGACAAGCGGTCGGGACAGGTGTGGTCCGCTCGCGGTCGACGGTGACATAGCGCGAGCTAAGGGCGTTTGTATGTACCGAAGACAGCTGCGCTCACGACGCGCCGTTTGACTTCCGCGCCGGTGCGGCAATAAGGTCGATTCGGCAATGGTCGCTTGTTCGGCGATCGGGTCGATATGCGTTGCCGTCGTGTGGCGTCTGCATCGGTCGGTGGCGAATCCCCCACCGGCTGTAGTGAGCATGCACCACTGTGTTCATTCACACAAGCCAATGTCTGAGCCGCAATCTGTACTGACTCCTGTCTATTTCTATTCCTGCTGCTCAGACCCCCCGGACGGCCGTGGGAGCGCTCCCGGTTTCGGCCGTTCGGCCGAGTCCCATACCAGCCGACCGGCCTGCCCGTGCCGGTACATGGAGGAGGGCGCGGTGTCGCACGGTGACCGTGCGGGCGCCTACCGGGGGCGGGATCTCCACCACTGGGCGCCACCGTGCACGGTGGCCCCGAGCAGCGCGCCGATCACCGCACCGGCGGTGTTGTTGCGGATGTCGGTGATCGAGCCGGCCCGGCCGATGATGCTGTACTGGCAGGTCTCGATGGCGACCGTGAGCACCAGTCCGATCAGCGCGGCCGGGACGGTGCGCCGCCACACCAGCCGGGCCAGGAAGCCGACCGGCACGTACAGCAGGATGTTCGCGACCTGCTCGGCGTCGGACGGCGCCGCGGTCAGCAGCGACAGCACCAGCCGGGGATGGCCGATCTGTTCCAGGTAGTGCGGCGGCACCGGGACCGGGTCGCTCGGCGTCAGCGTCAGCGCCACCACGATGCCGACCCAGAGGAGGAAGAGGGCGGCCACGAGCGGCCGGCTGCCGGTCCGGCCGGCGATCCACCGGGCCGCGGGCCAGGCCACCACCAGCGTGATGGCGAGGACCGTGAGGGGAGCCGGCCCGGTGACGAACCCCCACAAATCCTCGGTGGTCAGCACTCCGTCATTCTCGCAGCCGCAGTGCGGCCGGCCCGGACCGGGGCGCCCGGGATGAAAGAGGCGTACGGTAATGGGTTATGTCGCCGCAGGGGTTCGGCGGGTCGCATTCACCCGAGCGTGGGCGCGGCGCGGCGGGTACCGGAGAATTTCTTTGGGTTGACTGTCGAAAACCGGCCCGGCCCGTTCGAGGTCTGGGTGAGGGGCCGGTCAGCGCGCCCCACCATCGGATGACACAGAGGAGTCGACATGCGGGTCATGGTCATGATCAAGGGTCACGGCGCGGACGAAGACAAGATCGCCCCCACCCAGGAGATGCTGGCCCAGATGGGCGCGTACAACGAGGAGCTGGTGAAGGCCGGCATCATGCTCGCCGGCGAAGGGCTCAAGCCCAGCGCGGCCGGCGCCAAGGTGGTCTTCGAGGGCGGCACCACCTCGGTGGTGGACGGGCCGTTCACCGAGTCGAAGGAGATCATCGCCGGATACTGGATCTGGCAGGTCGCATCGCTGGAAGAGGCCGTCGAGTGGGCCAAGCGCTGCCCGAACGACCCCAAGTACGGCGTGACCGCGACGCTGGAGATCCGGCCGCTGTTCGAGATGGAGGACTTCGGCGCCGAACTGACCCCGGAACTCCGGGAGCGGGAGGAGAAGCTCGCCGCCGAGATCAAGGCACAGCACGGCGAGGGCTGAGGGACCGCGGCGATGGACACCCGGCGGACGATCGAGGCGGTCTGGCGCATGGAGTCCGCGCGCCTGACCGCCTCGCTCGCCCGGCTCACCCGCGACCTCGGGTTCGCCGAGGAGGTGGCGCAGGACGTGTTCGTGCTGGCGCTGGAGCAGTGGCCGGTGGACGGCATCCCGGCCAACCCGGCCGGCTGGCTGTACACCACCGCCCGGTACAAGGCGATCGACCGGATCCGGCGGGAACGGTCCCGGGACGAGAAGTACGCGCTGCTCGCCGAAGACCCGCTCGGCTCGGGCGTCCTGCCGGAGCCCGAGCCGGGCACGATCGGCGACGACGTGCTGCCGCTGATCTTCATGACCTGCCATCCGGTGCTGCCCCGCGAGTCCCGCGTGGCGCTCACCCTGCGGCTGCTCGGCGGCCTGAGCACCGACGAGATCGCCCGAGCGTTCCTGGCGCCGTCGCCGACCATCGGGCAGCGCATCTCCCGGGCCAAACGCACCCTCGCCGAGGCGCGGGTGCCGTTCGAGACGCCCGGCGCGGACGAGCTGCCGTCCCGGCTCTCCACCGTGCTCGAGGTGATCTACCTGGTCTTCACCGAGGGGTACGCGGCCACGTCCGGCGACTCCTGGGTGCGGCGGGACCTGGCCGAGGAGGCGATGCGGCTGGGCCGGGTGCTCGCCGGGCACCTGCCGGGTGAGCCGGAAGCGCACGGGCTGGTCGCGCTGATGGAACTGCAGGCGTCCCGGTTCCGGGCCCGTACCGGACCGTCCGGGGAGGACGTGCTGCTGCCCGACCAGGACCGGTCGCGCTGGGACCGGACGCTCGTCGCGCACGGGCTTGCGGCCTTCGACCGGGCGGTCGCGCTGCGCCGGCCGCTCGGCCCGTACACGGTGCAGGCGGCGATCGCGGCCTGCCATTCGCGGGCCCGGACGTTCGCGGACACCGACTGGGAGGCGATCGTCGCGTTGTACGACGCGCTCGCCCAACTCGCGCCGTCGCCGGTGGTGCTGTTGAACCGGGCGGTCGCGGTGCTGCACGCCGACGGGCCGCAGGCGGCGCTCGACGCGCTGGCGCCGGTGCGCGCCGACCCGCGGATGGCCCGGCACCACCTGCTCGGCGCGGTCCTCGGCGACCTGCTGACCCGGCTCGGCCGGCACGCCGAGGCCGCCGCCGAGCTGGAACGGGCGGCGGAACTGGCGCCGACCCGCCGGGAACGGGCCCTGCTGCTGGAACGCGCGGCCGCGGCGGAGGCCGAACGCTGACCGGTCGTGCGCCGAGCGCGGTCCTGGGTCACGGCCGCCGCCCGGCCCGGTGGGGATACCTGCGCCACACCAGCCAGTAGTCGCACCCGATGCCGCGCAGCGCCAGCACCGTGGCGGCCACGAAGATGCGCTGGGCCCGGCTCCCCTCGCCATGGTCGAGGCCACCATGATCACGGCGATGGTGGCCCAGCAGTTCGACCTGCGGCCGGACCCGTCCGCCGGCCCGGTCACCGAGCGCAGCGCGTTCTCCGTCTTCCCGGACAACCTGCGGGTCACCCTGACCCTGACCCGGCGGCCCGCCGGCACGGCACGCCGGCCGCTCCGGGTGGACCGGCACGGCACGCCGGCCTGACCGGTCCGATGATCGCCGGTGCGCGCCCGGTTTGCCGGTCCCCGGTGAGGTGCTCGCGGTCGGACCTGCCTGCTGGTAATAGTGGCTGGATGAGCCGAGAACGTGCGCGGCGAGCCGCGGACGAGCCGGAACCACCGGGTCCCACGCCGGACGAGCGGGCGAGACAGCTCGACACACGGGAGCAGGACCTCGAACGGCGCGAGCGTCAATGGGACATCCTGGCATCGCGCCGGGAACGCGACGTCGCCCGCCGGGAGGGCGCCGCCGACGAACGTGACCGCGCGGCCGATCTTCGGGACCGGGCCGCCGACCGCCGCGAGCGGCTCGCCGACGTGCGGGAGGTGACCGCCCTGGAGCGCTTCCTGCGCAGCAGTGCCGGCACCTACCTCCCGGAGCGGGACCGGGTAAAGCAGCCACGGCCACGCCCGGACCCGGGGTCCTGAACGGGACGGCGGCGGACCGGCCGGGTGGGCGGCGCGCCGTCGCCCGGCCCCTGCGGTGCCGGGACATCGACCCCGGTTCCCCCGCGCGATGGCGCATCGACACGATCGCCGCGCACCGGAACGGGTATGACTGGGTGATGAGACTCGGTCCCGGTGAACCGGCCGCTGGCCCCTGGCGGGTGGAACGGCTCGACCTCGTCGCCCGGACACTGGTCACCGCGGCGGGCAGCCCGCCGTCGCGACCGCGGGTGATCGCCGTCGACGGCCGCGGCGGAAGTGGCAAGTCGACGCTGGCCGCCCGGCTGCAGCAACGGATCGCCGGCGCCGCGGTGGTGCACACCGACGACGTGGCGTGGTGGCATTCCCGCTTCGGCTGGGACGACCTGATGATCGAGGGCATCCTGCGGCCGCTGCACGCCGGACAGGAGGTGCACTATCAGCCACCGGCCTGGGCGGCGCGCGGGCGGACCGGCCACATCGACGTACCGGGGACCGCGTCGACGGTGATCGTGGAGGGTGTCGGCGCGTCCCGTCGTGAGGTGGCGCACCTGATCGACGTCGCGGTGTGGGTGCAGTCGGACTTCGCCGAGGCCGAACGGCGGGGCGTGCGACGGGACGTCGAGCGCGACGGACTGGACGTGGCCGTCGCGGAGCGGGAATGGCAGGAGTGGGCGGCCGAGGAGGTGCCGTTCCTGCTCGCCGACCAGCCCTGGGAACGCGCCGACCTCGTCGTGGCCGGCACCCCGCCGCTGCCGCACGACCCGGAGACCGAGCTTGTGATCATGGCGTAACCGGTGGTCAGCGGCATCGACCCCGGACCGGTCCATTCGATAGGGTGACGCCTCGACTTCGAGCGAAGGGTCCAATGTGGCGGAACAGGTGCCGACCGGCGAGTACGATCCGGTTTCCCGGGTGGACGACACCCGGCCGCACTCGGCGCGGATCTGGAACTTCTGGCTCGGCGGCAAGGACAACTTCGCCGTCGACCGGCAGGTCGGTGAGCAGGTCAGCCAGATCCTCCCGAGCATCGTCGAGCAGGCCCGGGCCGACCGGGCGTTCCTCGGCCGTGCGGTCACCCACCTGGCCGGTGATCTCGGCGTCCGGCAGTTCCTGGACATCGGCACCGGGCTGCCCACCGCGGCGAACACGCACGAGGTGGCGCAGCGCATCGAGCCGGCCGCGAAGATCGTGTACGTGGACAACGATCCGCTGGTCCTGGTGCATGCCCGGGCGCTGCTCACCAGCACGCCCGAAGGCACCACCGAGTACCTGGACGCCGACTTGCACGATCCCGGCGTGATCCTGGGCCGGGCCCGCAAGACGCTCGACTTCAGCCGGCCCATCGCGCTGATGCTGGTCGGCGTGCTGCACCACGTCGAGAACACCGAGGAGGCCCGGCAGATCGTGGGCCGGCTCAAGGACAGCCTGCCCGCCGGCAGCTACCTGGTGGTCAACCACGCCACCAACGCGGTGTACGGGCAGGCCAGCGACGACGCCGTGGCGCACTGGAACAAGTTCGGCAAGCCCAGCATCACGTTGCGCCCGGTGGACGAGATCGCCCGCTTCTTCGACGGTTTCGACCTGCTGGAGCCGGGCGTCGTGTCCTGCTCGCAATGGCGTCCCGGCACCGCCGACCCGGACAGCGTCGAGGTGGACGAGTTCGCCGGCGTGGCCCGCAAGCCCTGAGCGCCTTCGCGCTCCTGGGCCGCCGTCGGTAAGGAGCGATGTCACTCTCCGCAGTGACATCTGGTGACAGCGTGATCGGCTGCTGGAAGGCTGCCCGTCATGACACAGCGACGTTGGCTCATCACCGGTTGTTCCAGTGGCCTGGGACGCGCCCTGGCCGAACAGTTGGCGATCGATGGCGAGCAGGTACTGGTGACGGCCCGCGACGTCACGGCACTCGACGGCATCGCCGACCTCGGCCCGGGCGTGGTGACCGCACCGCTCGACGTGACCGACGACGCTCAGTGCGCGACCGCCGTGGAGCTGGCCACGGAGCGTTTCGGTGGCCTGGACGTGCTGGTCAACAACGCCGGTTACGGTCAGTTCGGCGTCGTCGAGGAGGTCACCGACGCCGAGGTGGCGGCGCAGTTCGACACCAACGTGTACGGGCCGTGGCGGCTGCTGCGCCACGTACTCCCGCACTGGCGCGCCCAGGGTGGCGGGCACGCGATCTTCTCCTCCTCGGTGTCCGGGGTGGTCGCCTTCCCCGGCCTGTCCGCCTACACGGCCAGCAAGTTCGCGCTGGACGGGCTCGCCGAGGCGCTGGCCGCGGAGGCCGGCTCGTTCGGCGTCAAGGTGACGATCCTGCAGCTGGGCGGATTCGCCACCTCGTACGGCGACAAGGTGCACCTCCCGGAGCGGCCGATCGACGCCTACCGACCGGTGTCCGGCGGGATGCTCGGCGCACTGCGCGGCATGGTGGACAGCGACCAGGTCAGCCCGCCCGCGCTGTTCGCCGACGCGGTCCGGCACGTGGCGGGCCTGCCGGAGCCGCCGCTGCGACTGCCGGTCGGCCCGAGCGCGTTCGCGCTCCTGGAGCCGGCGCTGGTGGCCCGGCAGGCCGATTTCGAGGCGGCGCGGGGTCCGGCACTGCCGGGACGGCACGCCGCCGCCGACGTCCAGCCCGCGCGGGCCCGGTAATCGGGTGGGCCGCCGGGGCCCGGCCGGGGGACCATGGCGGCATGAAGGTCCATGACTCGATCGACGGCCGCCTGCGCGAGTTCATCGTCAGCCAGCCGGTGTTCTTCGTGGCCACCGCGCCGAGCGGCGCGGAGGGCCACGTCAACGTCTCGCCGAAGGGGATGACCGGCACCTTCGCGGTGCTCGATCCGCTCCGGGTGGCGTACCTGGACTATCACGGCAGCGGTGCCGAGACGGCGGCGCACCTGCGGGACAACGGGCGGATCACGCTGATGTTCTGCGCCTTCGACGGCAAGCCGAACATCGTCCGGCTGCACGGCACCGGCCGGGTGCTGCCGGCCACCGACCCGGAGTACGCCGAACTGCTCACCCACTTCTCCGCTCCGCCCGACACGCACGGGGTCCGCGCGATCGTGGACGTGGCGGTGCACCGGGTCAGCGACTCCTGCGGGTACTCCGTTCCGCTGATGAGTTACCAGGGCGACCGGGACGTGCTGCTGAAGTGGAGCGCCCGGCGTACCGACGCGGACCTGGCCGACTACCGCAGGGTGAAGAACACCGCGAGCATCGACGGGCTCCCGGCCTACGACCCGGGCAGTGCGAACGAGTAGAACGTGGTGCTCGCGGCGCCCAGGCGCTGGTAGCCGTTGCCCCAGTACAGCCGGCCGTCGACGATCGCCGGTCCGGCGTTCGAGGCGCCCGCGCCCTGGTGCTCCCAGAGCAGTTCGCCGGTGGCCGCGTCGAAGGCGTACATGTAGCCGTTGAGGGCGCCGTAGTAGACCACGCCGCCGGCCGTGGTGGCCGGGCCCACCGCCAGGCCGCCGTGCGGTTCGGCGACCTGCCAGACGATCCGGCCGGTCTGCACGTCCAGCGCACCGAACGAGCTGTGGTCGATCGTCTCGCCGCCGGGCAGTTGGTACGGCACCCGGTCGTAGTCGGTCTCGGCGAAGTAGATGCGCCGGCCGTCGGTGGCGGTGCCCCACTCGATGCCGCCGAGGACGGAACCCGGGCCGACCGACGCGCTCCAGATGACCTCGCCGGTGGCCGCGTCCAGCATCCAGAACTCGCCGCTCTTCTGCCCGGCGCCCACCGCACGGCGGGGCCGTCCGTCCGGGCCGCGGAGGGTGTACAGATGGGTGCCGTCGCTGGTGTCGTGGTCCGGTCCCGGGTTCGGGCAGTTGTTGGGCGGGAAGCCCGGAAGGCACGCCAGGTTCCACTCGTCGAACCGGGCCGGGCCGCTGGTCCACCTGATCTTCCCGGTGTCCAGGTCGAACGCGACGATCGAGTCCTTGGCGTTCCACTCCGGCAGGCACTCGCGCGGCGTGCCGCCGTTGGTCTGGCATTCCCGCGCGCTCTCCGGCACCGAGTAGTTCTGCCCGGTGCCGACGAAGACGCTGCGGCTGTGCGGGTCGATGGTCGGCGTGCTGCCCCAGACCGAGGCGCCACTGAAGATGTCGCCCCCGGCGCCCTGGTCCGGCAGCGTGTGTGTCTTCCACCGGATCTCCCCGGTCGCCGCGTCCGCCGCCACCAGGCTGCCGCGGAACGTGCAGCAGTCGTACGCCGGGTCGCCGGCCAGCAGGAACTCCAGCGACGACACGCCCTGGTAGACGATGCCCCGGTGCACCACCGGCGACGAGGTGAGGATCGCCATCGGGTGCGGGTCCATCGGGGTACGCCACCGCAGGTCACCGGTTTCGGTGTCGACGGCCAGCAGGACGCCGCCGGTCTGCGTGCCGAGGTAGACGGTGTCGCCGGCCACCGCCGGGCTGGTGCGGGAGAATGTGCCCTCGACGCCCGCCAGTTCGCTCACCGAGCGGGACCAGAGCACCTCGCCGGTGTCCGCGTCGACCTTGGTGAACGCGCCGCCCCAGTCGGGGAAGTAGACCGCGCCGTCGACCACGGCCGGTGTCGCCGAGACGTCGCCCTGGGTGGTGACCGTCCAGTCGACCGCGAGCCGGCCGACGGTCGACGGTCGCAGGATGCGTTCGGCCGGGTTGGCGCGGCTGTTGCCGAGGTCGTGCCCGCCCATCGCCCACCGGGCGCGGTGGGCCGGGCCGGCCACCGCCGCCGGCATCGTGGCCAGGACGGTCGCCAACGCGAACACGGAGGCGAGCAGCGCCCGCGGAACAACCTTCATGCCGACCTCCCCGGTGCCGGTCCGAGGACGTCATCCTATATCGAGATGTGTCAATGAAAGATGAACTCTTACGCCTGAATTTCCGGCTCGAATATGTCGAAATGCCCACGTCGCCCGGTGCCCGGTCGGAAGGATCTGCCCGGTAACGGAAACCGCAGTGCGACCGGGGGCGACCATGAAACTACGCGTGACCAGCACCGGAATGCTGGCCGTGGCGCTGGTCGGCGTGATCGCCGCGGTGCCCGGTTCGACCGCCGCGGCCCCGGCCGGCCCGGCCGCCCCGGCGCCCAGCGCCACCACGACGGTGACGGTGGCGGCGTCCGCCGACACGTTCGTCGCGGCCGACGCGCCGACCCGCAACCACGGCACCGCCGACCACCTCACCGTCGACCGGACCCCGGCGAAGATCGCCTACCTCTCGTTCGTGCTCTCCGGCCTGACCGCGCCGGTCACCCGCGCCACCCTGCGGCTGCACACCCGCGACACGGCCAACGCGGCCAGCCCGGCCGGCGGCAAGGTCGCCGCGGTGACCGGCACCGGATGGTCGGAGTCGGCGACGACCTACCGCAACCGCCCGGCCGTCGCGGCGACCGCGCTCGCCACCGTCGGCCCGGTGAGCCGCAACCGCTGGTACGACCTGGACGTCACCGCGGCCGTGGTCCGCGACGGCACGGTCAGCCTCGCGGTGCTGCCCACCCACGACGACAGCACCTACTTCGACAGCCGGGACCTCCCCGGACTGGCCCCCCGGCTCGTCGTCACCACGACCGCGCCGTCCACCACCGTCGACCCGGTGCTGCTGGCGGCCGGCGACATCGCCGACTGCGCCTCGGCCGGCGACGAGGCCACCGCCGCGCTGCTGGACACGCTCGACGGCACCATCGCCGCGATCGGCGACACCGCCTATCTGGAGGGCACCGCCGAGCAGTTCGCCCGGTGCTACGCGCCCAGCTGGGGCCGGCACCGGTCGCGGACCCGCCCGGCGGTCGGCAACCACGAGTACCGCACCCCCGGCGCCGCACCGTACTTCGCCTACTTCGGCGCGGCGGCCGGCGAGCCCGGCAAGGGTTACTACTCCTACGACCTGGGCCAGTGGCACGTGGTGGTGCTGAACTCCAACTGCACGATCGTGTCCTGCGCGGCCGGTTCGGCCCAGGAACGGTGGCTGCGCGCCGACCTGGCCGCCGACACCAGCTCCTGCACGCTGGCGTACTGGCACCACCCGCTGTTCACCTCGGCCACCAACCACAGCGGCGCGACCGCGACCCGCCCGCTGTACCAGGCGCTCTACGACGACCGGGCGGACCTGGTGCTCACCGGCCACAACCACAACTACGAGCGGTTCGCGCCACTGGACCCGCAGGGCCGGCTGGACACCGGACGGGGCATGCGGCAGTTCGTGGTGGGGATGGGCGGCGCGTCCCACTACCCGTTCGGCGCCGTCCACCCGCACAGCGAGGCCCGCAACGCCACCGCCTACGGGATCCTGCGGCTGACCCTGCGCTCCGGCGGGTACGACTGGCTGTTCGTCCCGGAAGCGGGCCAGAGTTACACCGACGCCGGCTCCGCGGCCTGCCGGTCGTGACCGCCGGCTGATCAGCTGCGGGCGCGCACCACGCCCACGAGAAGATCGACGAGCAGGAAACCGATCAGCGGTACGCCGAACAGCGGTACCGCCCAGCCGATCGCGAACACCAGCGGCACCCCGACCACGATCATCCACCCGGGCAGCCGCTGCCACGCACCGGGCGCCGGCGGGGCACCGAACGCGGCCCGCCGGTCGGTGCGGGTGGGCCGCCGCTGCCACCACATCCGGTACCCCCAGACGATGACGCAGATCAGCCCGACCGCGAGAGCCGCCAGCAGGATCTGGTTGACCACGCCGAACAGCACGCCCATGTGCGCCTGCACGCCGAGCTTGCTGAGCTGGGACAGCAACGGCCAGTCGGCGAAGTCGCTGCGCGCCACCACGGTGTCCGTGGCCGGGTCGACGGCCACCCGGTCGAGCCGCACCGGCCAGGTGTGGTCCACGCCCGCCACGGTCCAGGCCGCACCGGCGGTCTCCGGCACGGTCAGCTCCACCGGACCGGTGAGCCCGTGGTCGCGGGCCACCCGCCAGACGCCGTCGGCGGCCGCCGGGTCCGCCGCGGCCGCCGCGTCCGCCGGGCCACCGCCACCGTGGTGCGCCTCGGCGGACACCGAGGTCGACAGCTCCGGGCTGTGCGCGTCCCACGCGTCCAGCACGTCGGTGAAGTTGCCGCCGGCGTACCGCGACCAGGTCAGCCCGGTGGCGGACAGAATGAGCAGGCCGAGCGCCAGCCACAGGCCGGTGGAGGCGTGGAAGCTGCGGGTCCGGCGTACCCCCTTCTTCGCGGACAGCTCCGGGGCGAGCAGCCGGCGGCCGCGGGCGCGGCGCCACCACAGCGCGATCCCACCCAGCGCGAGCACCCACAGCCAGCTGGCGGCGAACTCGGAGTAGTGCCGGCCCACCACGCCCAGGTGCAGGTTACGGTGCAGATCGTCGAGCCAGGTCACCGCCGGGGTCGAGCCGAACCAGGTGGTGAGCGTGCCCCGGACGGAGCCACGGTACGGATCCACGTACACGGTGTGCTGCTTCTCGCCCAGCTCCGGCAGGTCGAACACCACCCGGGTGGTGGCGTCGCCCTGCCCCGGCTGGACCGCCGACAGGGTGCCCTCGGGGTGGGCGGCCCGCGCCGCGGCGATCTGCTCGGCGAGCGGCAGCGCGGTGCGGCCGTCGGCCGCGACGGTGAGCTGATCGCCGTAGCGGATCGCGTCGACCTGCGGCGCGACCGTGTACAGCAGGCCGGTGACCGCGGCGATCAGCAGGAACGGCGCGACCAGCACGCCGGCGTAGAAGTGCAGGCGCAGCAGCAGCGCGCCGAGCGACGACGGTCTTCTGGCCGGCGGGGCGGGGGCGGCCGGGGCGGCTTCGGTGACGGACATCGGGGATCCTCTGCGTTCGGGGCGCGGGGGCGTTCGTCACATCAGTCGATCCAGCGGCCGGACAAGTTCCCGGCAATCGGCAAGGCGAAGGTGCAGCCGAAGGTGCAAGCGCGCCCGATCGGGTTGCCAGGACGTGCGGGCACTTGCCACGCTCGGAGCGACGTACGTCCGCACGCCCGAGCCGGAGGCCCGCCAGCAGTGACCGCGCCCGCCCGTGTCCGCTCGGACGAGCCGCAGGCCGCCGAGCCGGTCCGGGTCGCGCCCACGCGGGAAACCGCGGCGCCGTCCGCCCCGACCGTGGCGCCGTCCGGCAACACTGCCGTGCAACGCCTCGCCGCCGGCGACGGGCCACCGGCCGCCGCCCCCGGTGCGCTGTCCGCCGGCGGGTCGGCGGCGCTGCACCGGTGGCATGCCGGGCGGTCCCCGGTGCAGGCCAAGTGGACGGTCAGCCGGCCCGGTGACCCGCTGGAGCGCGAGGCGGACGCGGTCGCCGCCCGGTTCTCGTCCGGGTCCGTCCCGGAGGCGCCCGGCACCGCCCCGGCGGCGTCCGTGTCGCGCGCCGCACGGCAGCCGGCGGCCGGCGGCGCGGTCCCGCCCGGCGACCCCGCGGGTGCCGCGGCGCCGCCGTCGGTGGAGGCCGCGATCCGCAACCCCGGCCCGGGTACGCCGATCCCGGAGCACGTGCGGGCGCCGCTGGAGAGTTACCTCGGGGTGAGCCTCGCCGAGGTGCCGGTGCACACGTCGGAGACGGCGCGCGCCGCGGCCGCGGACATCGGCGCCCGGGCGTTCACCGCCGGCGGGCACATCTTCCTCGGACCGGGGGAGTCGGCCGGGGATCTGCCGCTGATGGCGCACGAGGCGACACACGTGGTCCAGCAGCAGGCGGTGCAGATCTACCGGGAGACGCTGTTCCGGGCCACCGACGACTTCATCCCCGACTTCATCCTCGACGCGGTCCGCGAGTACGCCCACGACGTGCCCGGCT
The DNA here is from genome assembly GCF_020216025.1 of Jidongwangia harbinensis. Classification (GTDB taxonomy): domain Bacteria; phylum Actinomycetota; class Actinomycetes; order Mycobacteriales; family Micromonosporaceae; genus Actinoplanes; species Actinoplanes harbinensis. Next base: position 55,262 of record NZ_JAIWNC010000006.1, read on the forward strand.
ATCCGATGCTCACGGTCGCCGTCGGCTACGACCCGATCAGCGACCGGGACGTGCCGCGTACCCCGGAGAACCTGGTCCGCGGCGCGCTGAGCATCGTGCCGTTCGGCAACCAGATCGCCGACCGGCTGCTCGAGCTGGGGGTGCTGCACGAGGCGTACCGGATCGTCGACGGCGGCCTCACCGCGCACAACCTGACGCTGGCCCGCCTGCAGCGGGAGATCGACCAGGCCTGGGACGAGCTGTCCGTCACCGAGGGCATCGGCGGCAACCTGGCGATCATCACCCGGCACGTGGACGCGGTCTACCAGGACGCGCTCGCGTTCGTCCGGTCCATCATCGACGCGGTCGTGCAGCTGATCCGGGAGGCGGCGGTCGACCTGGCCGAGACCTTCCTGGTCGGCACTCCGGTGTGGAGCCTGGCGAAGAAGGTGCTGCATCACGACCCGCTGCGCGGCACGCCGGTCGAGGCCAGCACGGTCGAGATCCTCACCGACTTCCTGACGCTGATCGGTCAGGAGCAGCGGCTGGCGCAGATGCAGGAACGCGGGACGCTGCAGAAGACCGCCGACTGGCTGGACCAGCAGGTGCCGCGGTTCCTGTCGCTGCTCTCCGAACTCGGCGCGCTGTTCGCGGCCGGCTGGGCGGCGATCCAGCCGCAGAACCTGGCCAACCTGCCGGCCAACCTGCAGGCCCTGGCGCGCGACGCGGTCGGGCTGGTGCAACGGGTCGGCGCGTTCGCCACCGACGTCATCGCCACGGTGCTGCGCCTGGTCAAGGACGCGCTGCTCGGCTGGCTCAGCGAGCACGCCCACCACCTGCACGGGTTCCGGCTGCTGACCGTGGTGCTCGGGCGCAACCCGTTCACCGGCGAGTCGGTGCCGCGTACCGCGGAGAACCTGATCGGCGGCTTCATCGCGCTCATGCCGGGCGGCGAGGCGACGTACGCCCAGCTCGCCGAGTCCGGCGTGATCGCGCAGGCCGGCGCGCAGATCGAGGGCGCGATCGGCCGGCTCGGCATCTCCTGGGACCTGATCGTCAACACGTTCCGCGGGGTCTGGGACAGCCTCACCCTCGACGACCTGCTCGCGCCGGTGGCCGCGTTCGAACGCATCCTGGCCCGCTTCGGCGAACCGCTGGGCCGGATCGTGCAGTTCGTCGGCGAGGTCGTCAAGGTCGTCATCACGCTGATCCTGCAGCTGATGAACTTCCCGTCCGACCTGGTCGGCAGCATCCTCGGCAACGCGATGTCGGCCATCGACGACATCACCGCCGACCCGGTCGGCTTCCTGGTCAACATGATGCAGGCGCTCAAGTCCGGGCTGTCCGCGTTCTTCGACAAGATCCTGAGCTACCTGCTGCAGGGCCTGACCGACTGGCTGTTCCGCGGCCTCGGCGGGCTCGGCATCCAGCGCCCCGCCGACCTGTCGCTCGAATCGATCCTGGGCATGGTCCTGCAGGTCCTCGGCATCACCGCGGAAACCCTGTGGCAGAAGCTGGGCGAGCAGATCGGCGCCGAGAACGTGGCCCGGGTCCGCGGCGCGGTGGACACCCTCACCGGCGCCTGGGGCTTCGTCAAGGACGTCCAGGAACGCGGCCTCGTGGCCATCTGGGAACACGTCTCCGACCAGCTCGGCAACCTGTGGGACACGCTGATCGGGATGGCCCGCGACTGGATCGTCACGGAGATCGTGGAGAAGGTCACCGCCCGGCTGCTCTCGATGCTCGACCCGACCGGCGTGATGGCCGTGGTGAACAGCTTCGTGGCGTTCTTCAACGCGATCCAGTCCGCCATCGAGTACCTCCGCGACATCCTGCAGATCGTCGACCGGTACGTCTCCACCCTCGCCGCGGTCGCCAAGGGCAACATTCAGCCCGGCGCGCAGATGCTCGAACAGGGACTCGCCCAGGCGGTGCCGGTGGCCATCGGGTTCCTGGCCAACCAGGTCGGCATCGGCAACGTCCCGGAGAAGGTCGTGGAGATCATCGGCGGTCTCCGGCAACTCGTCGACCAGGCCCTGGACTGGCTGTTCGAGCAGGCGATGCGGCTCGGCCAGGCCGCGCTGACGGCACTCCGCGGCGGCGCCGGTGCCACCGGCCCGAACGCGCCGCCGGCCGCCGGCGTCCAGCAGGACCCGAACGCGCACCCGGTGCCCGGCGGCCCCCTCACGCCCGCCGAACTGGAGCTGCACATGGCGCTGGTGCGCGCTGCCGTGGGCCGCCTGCAGCAGCCCACGCCCGGTCCGTACCGGCAGGTCCGGGCGCGCAAGGAACAGGACGCCCGGACCCTGGAGACCGAGGCGCAGCCGCAGCTGCGGCCGGGAATCCGGCTGTCCGTGCTGTTTCCCGAGCAGACCGGCCGCACGGTCACCCCGCAGATCCACTTTCAGGTGCGGGTGGCGCCGAACACCACCGAGGCCGACGGCGACATCCCCCTCGGCGGATCCGGTGCCGTGCCGCCGGAGGTGGAGCCGCCGCAGAACTTCTACCACGGCAGCGACAAGGGCACCGCGGAGACGTTGGTCCGCGGCGTGCGGGTGGACGCCCGGGGCGGCGGCGAGTTCGGCGCCGGCTTCTACACGTTCGCCGCGCAGGCGCCCGCCGAGCGGGCGGCCGAGCAGTACACCCGGGCCCGCGGCGGCTTCACCGAGTGGGGCGTGGTGGAGTTCAGCATCCCGATCGCCGCGCTGCAGGCCGCCGGCCTGCTGGAGTCCATCCTCGGCCTGTCCGGCAGCGAGTACGTGCTGGTGTTCCCGGACCGGCGCACGTCGGTCGACGTCCGATACCCTGACGACATCGCGCCCGACGTGACACGCTCGATGAGCTGGGAAGAGTTCCGCGACGAGAACCGCAGGCTCGGGGGACACGTGAGCTGGCCCTATGACCTCATCATCGGCCCGTTGAGCGGCACCATCCAGGGCCACCGCAACGTCAACCAGTTCAGCTTCAACGACCAGGGCCTGACCGCGCTCAACGACCGCCGGGTCCGCCGGGCGCTGGTCGCCGAAGGCAGCGTGTGATGAGCGACGACCTCGACCTCCGGGCACCGACCGGCGACCTGCTGCGTGCGCTGGCGGCCAGCGGCACCGGTGGCATCGCCGCCGCACTGCAGGAACTGCGGACCCGGCCCGACCTGCCGGACGCCGCCCGGGAACTCCTCGACGGCGGCACCCGCGACGAGAAGACGATGGCGCTGATCGCGCTGCGCGGCACCACCGGCCCGGAGATCCTGCCGGTCGCCCGCGCCGGGCTGCGCGACCCCGACCCGCGCGTCCGGGCGCTCGCCGTGCAGGTGCTGGGTGCGCTGGGCGACGAGGCCGCCGGCGATCTCGCGACCGCGCTGGGCGACCCCGACCCGCAGGTGGTGATCCGGGCCGTCGACGCGCTGCCCGACGCGGAGGCCGTACCGGATCTGTTGCGCCGTCTGATCGTCGCACCGGAGGAGGCGCAGCGGACGGCCGCGGTCGAGCTGATCGGCCGGCACCGGGTCGGCGCGCTGCGGATCGACCTGCTGGCCCGGCTGGGCGACCCGTCTACCCGGGTGCGGGCCCGGGCCGCGACCGCGCTGCAGGCGCTGGGCGTCGCGGCGACCGACGATCTGGCCGGAATGCTGGCCGACCCGGACCCGGAGGTCCGCGAAGGTGCGCTGGGCGCGCTGGTGGAACGGCCGGACACGCACACCGTGGAGGCGGTGGTGCAGCTGCTCACCGACCCGTCGTCCCGGGTGCGGAAGCTCGCGCTGCAGACCCTGGAACGGTGGAACGTGCGCCGGTGCGGCGCCGTGGCCCGCCTGCTGGACGACCCGGAACCGGCGGTACGCGAGGCCGCGGTCCGCACCCTGGCCACACTGGGCTGCGTGGACGAGGCCGGCCGCCTGCGCGCCATCGCCCGCGACGACGGCGACGACCGGCTCCGCGCCCACGCCGTCCGGGCCCTGATCGACCTGGGACCGGCCGAACTCGCCCCGGTGCTGCCCGGCCTGCTGCGCGACCCCAGCCCGCTGGTCCGGGCGCTGGCCGCGCGCAGCGTCCCGGCCTCGGCCGGCGCCGACCTGGCCGCCCGCCTGGCCGAGCTGCTGGCCGGCGATCCCGAACCGCACGTGCGCAGCGCGGCCGCCACGAGCCTCGCGCAGGCCGGCGGGGCGGCGGCGGAGCCGCTCGCCGCGGCCCTGCGCACCGACCCCGACCCGGGCGTCCGGCTCGCCGCGGTGCGCGGACTCGCCGCCCTCCCGGACCAGGCCCCGGCCGGTTCTGCTGGGTTGGACGGTGCCGATCCGAGGGTCTCGGCCGGCCTCGCCGCGTTGGACGATGCCGATCCGCGGGTCCGGCTGGCCGCCGTCACCTGGCTCGGCACCGGGGACGCACCGCAGGTCACCGAACGCCTGCTCCGGCTCGCCGCCGAGGAGGCCGACGAGGAGGTGCGCGCCGCCCTGTTGCCGGCGCTGGCAGCGGCTGACGACGCCATCGCGGCCAGGCTGCGCGCGGCGGAACCGGCCCGGCCGCTCTTCGACCCCGGCGGCGACGACCTGACGTTCACCACCTGGCTGCGCGACCTCGACTGGTATCCGGTCTCCGCGGGCCTCACCTTCTACAACACCGGCACGCTGCGGGTCTTCACCCCGGACGACGGCCGGACATACCGGTACGAGGTCTCCGACGGCGTGCTGGTCGTGCACGACGGCGATGACGTGTTGCTCCGGAGCGCGTTCACGGTGAGCCGCGAGAGCGGGCGGTACCGGCTGGCCCTCACCGACGGCGGACCCCCGGTGGACCCGTCGACCGGCCCGATCCAGTTCATCTGCCCGATCCGGTGACCGCGATCCGGGCGCGGCCGATCCGAGCGACGCCCGGCCCGTCCACCGAGACTGGTGCCGGGCTGTCCGCCGGCTGTCCAGTGAGGACGGTGTCGGGCCGTTCCGCGAGTTGGTCGGGTTTGCGGATGGTGCCAGGGCGCTTCGTGGCGGTCAGCGCGGTGCCGGTCGGGCTGGCCGTTGCCGTCTACTGAGGACGGCGTTCGGCCGTCCGCGTGCCGGTCGGATTTCGTTGTCCGTCTACTGAGGGCGATGTCCGGCCGTCCGTGAGCCGGTCGGGTTCCGTTGTCCGTCTTCTGAGGGCGATGTCCGGCGTCCGTGAGCCGGTCGGGTTCTGCGGACGGTGGTCGCTGTCTGTTGCTCGTCTACCGAGGACGGTGTCGGGCCGCCCTCGGGGCAGCGCGGCCTGGAAGACGGACGCCGTGCAGCGGGTCGGGTTCCGGATACGTCGGCTCGTTGCCTGGACGATTGCGGCGCAGGCGCGAAGGCCACCTTTCGGTCAACGCCGACGGGGGCGGGGGCGAACCGGCGGCGCGTCCTGTCCGGTGTGCGGCTTTCGAGGGGTAGATCTTGGAGGCCAGGGCAGACCTTGGCGCGAAAACGCCCCTCCAGGGGCCGTCCGCCTCCAAGATCCGGCCCAGGCTCCAAGATCCGGCCCAGGCTCCAAGATCTGTCAAGTGCGATGTCAAGCGGTGACTGCGTCGGGTCCGAGGAATGGGGTGGACCTGCGCATCGTGGCCGGCGGCGTCTGCCCGCACCGCAGCCACGTGGGCTCTGAGCGCCATGCGGCATCCCTGAGCTTGTGGACTGAGGATCGACCACAACTGCACGACATCGACCTCCCGCCTCCGATCGAGTGCGCGATTCGCCCCCTTCCGCACGGCACTCACCGCCGGCTCGGGCGTGGTGTGTTGAGGTGTGGTGTGGTGCTTGCCAGACCTCCACACGCTCCGCCGTCCCCCTGACTGGCGTGCCTAGAAGTGGTGCGGCCGCACCTGAAAACCACACGCACTCAGCGCGAGCCGCGCCAGGCCCGGCCCGCACGCGGCGACGCAAACGCCAGAAAACCGGATGCAGCGGGCGGTCTCCCGGTTTGACCGTCTCGCCCACTAACCTGTTCGGATGCCGACCGTGGTCGTGTTCGAGACGCATTCGTGGAGCGAGGACAACGACCGCGGCATCGCCACCGGCTGGCTGCCCGGCCGGCTCTCCGAGCGGGGACGGACGCTGGCGGCGCAACTCGGCCGGCGACGGCGCCACGACGGCATCGCCGCGGTGTTCACCTCCGACCTGCGGCGTGCGGTCGAGACCGCCGAGATCGCGTTCGAGGGTTCGGCGATCCCGATCCTGCACGACTGGCGGCTGCGCGAGTGCGACTACGGCACCGGCAACGGCACGCCGGCCGCCGGGCTGCACGAGCGCCGGGCGGATCACCTGGACCGGCCGTACCCGGGCGGCGAGAGCTGGCGGCAGGCGGTGCACCGGGCCGGCCGCTTCCTCAGCGACGTGCCGACCCGGTGGGACGGGCAGCGGGTCCTGGTGATCGGCCACGTCGCCACCCGCTGGGCCCTGGACCATCTGGTCGACGGCGTCCCGCTCGAGGAGCTGACGGCCGCGGACTTCGCCTGGCGGGAGGGCTGGGAGTACCGGCTGCGGCCGGCCTAGGTCGACGGCCTCGGACGGTCCAGTTCCCGTTGCTGCCTCAGCTTCGCCGCCTCCGCCTCGTCGGGGGTCGTCGGGAGCGGGAACCGCCGGTCCTCCTGTCCGCCCACCACGTTGCCGTCGGCGTCGAACACCATGCCGACGTACGGGAACGAGTCCGACAGCGCCTTGGCGCCCAGCTTGGAGTCGCCCGCCCGGACGTCCCCGACGTCGCCCGGCGGTGCCAGCGGCGTGGCGGGCCGGCCGGCCAGCGCGGTGCCGAGGAACTCCCGCCAGATCCGGTACGGGATCCCGTCGCCGTTCACCGGGATGTTCTTCTGCCGGGCGTCCCGGATCGGCCCGGGTTCCCGCCGTCCGACCCAGATGGCGGCGGCCAGCTGCGGTGCGTACCCCGCGGTCCAGGCGTCCGAGGTGTCCTTGCTGTTGCCCCACTGCTGGGATCCGGTCTTGGCCGCGGCCGGCCGGTCCCGGACCGTTCCGTTCGCGTCCACCACGCCGGACAGCACCACGCCGACGTCCGCCGCGACGGCCGCGTCCAGGACCCGCCGCTGCTTGATCTTGTGCTGGTGCCAGCGGCTGCCGTCCGCCCCGGCGACCGACTGCACCAGGTGGCGTTCGGCGCGCAGGCCGCCGGCCGCGAACGTGCCGTAGACGGTGGCCAGGTCGGCCGGGGAGACCGGGTAGCGGCCGAGGGCGATGTCGGCGCGGGTCTGCCCGGGCGTGGGCTCGCCGGGCAGGTCGACCAGGGTCTTCCGGTCGCCGTACTGCTCGGGCACGCCCAGCCGCACTGCCAGATCGCGGACCTGCGCCGGGCCGACCTTCTCGGCGAGCGCGTAGAACGGCGTGTTCAGCGAGTGCACCATCGACACGTCCAGCGGGCACACCGGGCACTGCAGACCGTTGCGGTTGCGCAGCGGCACGCCCTGCCGGTCGGTGAACTGCCGCGGCGAGGTGCCGTCCCACAACGCCCGGTACGACATGCCCGCCAGCTCCCCGGCGGCCAGCGCGATCGGTTTGAACGTGGACGCCGGCGGCCGGGGCGCCATCGCGTCGTCGTAGTAGCCGCGGCCGTCGTCCCCGCCGTAGTAGGCGCGGACGGCGCCGGTCGCCGGGTCGACCGCGACGAGGGCGGCGTGCATCGTCTTGGCCTGTCCCTTCAGTGCCTTGCGGACCACCGTCTCGGCGGCCTGCTGGGCGGTGCGGTCGACCGTGGTGACCACCTGGAGGCCACCGGTACGCAGCAACTGCGAGGCGACGCCCAGCCGGTCGAGTTCGGCCTCCACGCGGTCCGCGATGATGCCCGCCGGGCCGCCGACCGCCGCCGCGGTGGGTGACCGCTCGGCCACCTTGGGGTACGTCGCCGACTCGGCCGCCGCCGGGTCCAGCCAGTCCTGCCCGGCCATCGACCGCAGGATCCACCGCCACCGGTTCTCGGCCCGCTGCGCGTCGACGGTCGGGTCGTTCAGCCACGGGTTCTTGATCAGGGCGGCGAGCACCGCGCCCTGCACGCCGGTCAGCCGGTCGACGCGGGTGCCGAAGTAGGCGTGCGCGGCCGATTCGATGCCGTACGCACCTCGGCCGAAGTAGATGGTGTTGAGGTACCGCTCGAACAGTTCGTCCTTGGTGAGCTGGCGTTCCAGGCGCAGCGCCAGGGCCGCCTCCTTGGCCTTGCGGTTCAGGGTGCGGTCCTGCGTCAGGTAGGCGTTGCGGACGTACTGCTGGGTGATGGTGGAGGCGCCCTGCGCGGACCCGGCGGAGAGGTTGGACCACACGGCGCGCAGCACGCCGCGCACGGAGACGCCGGGATGGTGGTAGAACCCGCGGTCCTCGGCGGCCAGGAACGCCCGGCGCACGTCCGTCGGGACGCGCGCCAGCGGAACGTCGGTGCGGTTCGCGGTGCCGATCCGGGCGAGCACGGTGCGGCCGTCGCGGTAGTACAGCACCGACGCCTGCGGCGGCGCCGGGTCCGGCGGTACGTCGATGGCCGCCACGTATCCCGAGGCCGCCGCGCCGGCCAGGCCGGACAGGATCGCCGTGGCGGCCACGGCCCGCAGCGTCCAGCGGCGCAGCCGCCGCCACCGCGGGCTGGGTGCTCGGTGTGTCACCATGCGGGCTCCGTCCGTCATCGTCCGGCGCCGGCTACCGGGACCGGCGTGGCGGTGATCGTGGCCCGTCGATATGAGGAACTTGTTAAGCCGGTGTGCGGATCCGGTCGCGGATCCAGACGCCGGCCTCCTTCAGGCGGTCGGTGCCGGAGTACGCCCCGGCCGCGCAGGTGCCCTCGGTGAACACGGCGCCGCTGCGCATGTCGTCGGAGTAGTTCCAGTTCACCCAGCTCACCTTGTGTTCGGCGAGCAGGTCCAGGTACTGCTGGGCCCGGGCGAAGTCGTTGGGGCCGTCGCCGGTGTACTCCTGGGTGCCGAACTCGGTGACGAACATGGGCAGCTTCGCGACGGCATCACGCAGGGTGTTCAGGTACCACTCGTCGTGCGAGGCCGCGTAGAAGTGGAACGTGTACATGACGTTGCCGGCGCGGACCGGGTCGGCCAGGATGCGCGCGACGCCCTCGCCGTCGCCGGAGGCGCCCAGCGAGGACCAGTCCTCCGTGCCGACCAGCACGACGCCGTCCGGGTCCTGCGCGCGGATCACCGGGATGACCTGGTCCGCGTACGATCTGATGGTGGACCAGTGGACGCCGCTGGGTTCGTTGGCGATCTCGTACAGGACGTTGGGCTTGTCGCGGTGCCGCTCCGCGATCTGGTGGAAGAACGTCCGGGCGCCGGCCAGGTTGTGGTTCGGGTCGCCGGGGGACAGCATGTGCCAGTCGACGATCGCGTACATGCCGCGGGCGGTGGCCTTCTCGATGTAGTCGTGCACCTTGGCGGTGAAGCCGGCCGGGTCGGTCTCGTAGCCGCCCTCCTGGACATACATCGAGATCCGCAGGACGTCGGCCCGCCACTCGTCGGCGAGCACGTCCAGGGAGGCGTCGTTCACGCACTGCGCGTACCACTGCAGGCCGTGCGTGCTCATGCCGCGGAGCTGGACCGGCGTGCCGGAGGCGTCGCACAGCTGCTGACCGCAGACCGTCAGCTGGCCGTGGCGGGCGACCGGGCCGGCGTCCGGGGGCGCGGCGGGGGCCGGCCCGGCGGCGCCCACCACGGCGGCGACCGCAGCGGCCAGGAAGATCGACAAGGTGCGGGAGCGAGGCATGCGGGTCCTCCAGAGACATCGAAGCTGACCGAATTATTAACCGGTCTTACTATCTGCGTCCAGATCGATCCGGCAATGAGATTTCGCTCAGGTCCGCGGCCGGGCCGACGATCGTCCGCGGTATGACCGCCACCGCGCTCGTCGAGGCCGCACCGCCCGCCGAGGCCGTCGGGCAGGTCCGCGAGCTGCTGGAGCAGGCCGAGGCGGCCCGGCTCCGGGGTGACTACCGGGCCGGCTCGGAGCTCGCCCGGCAGTCCGCCGTGCTCGCCGAGTCGTCCGGCGACGCCGCCGGGCACGCCCGCGCGCTGCGCTCGATGGCCAACCAGTTGCTGCGCCTCGGCGCGCAGGAGGCGGCCGTCACCGCCTGCCAGGAGGCGGTGGCCGTCCTCGAGGCGCTCTCCGACGACGCCTCGATCTGCGAGGTCCTCACCGTGCAGGCGCTGCCGCTGGACGAACTCGGCATGCACGAGGAAGCGCTGGGGGTGCTGGCCCGGGCGCGGGAGATCGCCCAGCGGCTCGGCAACCGGGAACTGCTGTACTGGGTGCACAACCGCACCGGCGTGGTGCACGGCAGCCTGGGCCGGTACGACTCCAGCGCCGAGTACCTCGCGAAGGCCCTGACCATGGTCGAGGGCATGGACGACGAGGCCCGGTTCTGCATCCTCAACAACGTCGGCAGCAACGCCGTCTACCAGGTGCCCGGGTTGCGCGCGGCCGGCGACACGGCGACCGCCGACGCGGCGCTGCACGGCGCGCTCGACTACATCGCCGAGGCGCTGCAGTTGGCCCGGGAGTCGGGCAACCCGTTCCGGGAGGCGATCTGCCTCGGCAACTTCGGCATGCTGCGCGCGCTCGGCGGCGACTTCGACGCCGCGGACCGGATGATCGAGGACTCGCGGGCCATCGCGGCCGTCCACGGATACCGCTCGCTGGAGCTGGGCGCGTTGCAGGACCGGGCCCGGGTACGCCTGCTGCGCGGCGAGTGCGCACCGGCGATCAAGGGCCTGCGGGAGGCGCTGGACCGGGCGCTGGAGACCGGCGCCACCCCGGTGGCCATGGAGATCCACCGCGAGCTGTCCGGCGCGTACGAGCAACTGGGTGACTTCCGGGCGGCGCTGGAGCAGTACCGGGCCTACCACACGCTGGAGCGGGCCGCGCACAACGACGTGGCCGCGGTCCGGGCCCGGATGGCGGTGCACCAGTTCGAACTGGACAACGCCCGGCTGGAGGCGGAACTGGCCCAGGTGCGCAGCGCCGAACTGGAGGCCGCCAACCTGAGCTGGCAGCGGCAGGCCACCGAGGATCCGCTCACCGGCCTGCCGAACCGCCGCCACGCCGAACTGCGGCTGCCCGAGATGGTCGCCGCCGGGCCGCTCTGCGTGGCCGTCGCCGACGTCGACCACTTCAAGAACGTCAACGACCGCTACGGCCACTTCTTCGGCGACGAGGTGCTGCGCCGGATCGCCGCGGTGCTGCGTGACCACGTCCGCGAGACCGACCTGGTCGCCCGGTTCGGCGGCGAGGAGTTCGTGATCGGCATCGAGGCGGCCGACCTGGCGGACGCCGCGGCGCGCTGCGAGGTGCTGCGCGCGCAGGTGGCCGCGTACCCGTGGGACGAGATGGAACCGGGACTGGCGCTCACGATCAGCTTCGGTCTCGCCGCGGTGCCGTCCCCGGCCGGCCTGCCGGCCGCGATGACCCGCGCCGACCAGCGGCTGTACGACGCCAAACGGGCCGGCCGCAACCGCGTCGAAGCGGGCTGAACGCACGCGCGTCCGCGAAGGGTAGCCGCCTCGCGGACGGGCCGGACGCAACGACGCTCCGCCGACCAGGCCCGGCCACCGCCCGAACGGCGGCCGGGATGCGGCCCGTGGACGGTTGCCGACGGCCGTCCGGGCGGCGGCGGAGTGGCGCGCCGACGGATCCGCCGGCGCCGCGAAAGATGCCGTGGTGCAAACGTTCCCGCACCGTCGGAGGGCCACCACGTGACCGTGTTACTCATCGCGGAAGACGATCAAAACGTCCGCGCCATGTTCGAGCGCATCTTCCGCGACGCCGGATTCACCGTCCTGACCGAGACGGACGGGCTGGCGGCCCTGCACGCCATCGTCAGGGAACGGCCGGACGTGGTGCTGACCGACTTCGACATGCCGCGTCTGAACGGTCTGGAACTGTGCCGCGCGATCCGCGGCCACCACCAGCTCAGCGACACCCCGGTGGCCATCATCAGCGGCTCGCTGGCCCCCGGCGATCCGCGCGCCGTCGAGGCTCAGCTCTGCGCGACGCTGGTCAAGCCGTTCACCCGGGAGGCCCTGGTGGCCGCCGTCCGGCGGCTGGTCGACGGCGGCCGGCACCACCACGACGCCGAGCCGTCCCCGTGCCCGGCGGCGCAGTCGCCTAGCGGCGCAGCGCGAGCGTGAACACCGAGCCGACGTTCGGCGCCGACTCCACGGTGACGTCGCCGCCCATCGCCCGGGCCAGCCGGCGGGCGATGAACAGGCCCAGGCCGGTGCCGCTGGTGCTCATCGTCATCGGGTCCTCGACCCGGTAGAACTTCTCGAACACCTTGTCCACCGCGTCGGCCGGGATGCCCCGCCCGTGGTCGCGCACCACCACGCGCACCTGCTCGTCGTCGTGTTCCAGGGTCACCTCCACCGGCTGGTCCTCGGCCGAGTACTTCAGCCCGTTGCCGACCAGGTTCGTGACGATCTGCAGGGTCCGGCCGCTGTCGCAGCGGGCGGACACCGGCCCGTCCGGCAGCGTCGCGGTGATCCGGTCCGAACCCAGGTCCTGCACCGCCTGTGCCACGATCGCCCCGGCGTCGTGCGATCCGGTCACCACCTCCAGCGACACGTCGTCGGGGTTGTCGCCGAACCGGGAGGCGAGCAGCAGGTCCTCCACCATCCGGGACAGGTGCGCGGCGCGGTCCCCGATCAGGTCCAGCGCGTCCGCACGCTTCTGCGGGGTCATCCGTTCGCCGCGGCGGCGCAGCAGGTCGACGTACCCGATGATCGGGGTCAGCGGGGTCCGCAGTTCGTGCGAGACCATCGCGATGAAGTCGGACTTCAGCCGCTCGGTGCGGTACTCGCGGGTCAGGTCGCTGATCACGATGACGTCGCGCAGCATGCGGTGGCCGGCGAACACCGCCGAGTGGGCCATCCGGAGCCGGTGCTCCTCGCCGTCGTGCCCGCGGACGGACAGGTCGGTGGCCGCCCTGGGCACCTCCACCGACACGGGTACGAGCAACTCGCGCTCCTCCTCGGCGGGCACGTCGAGCAGGTCGGCGAGGTGGCGCCCGGCGGCCCCGGCGGCGTCGATGCCGGTGAGGTCGGTGAGCGCCCGGTTCCACATCTCCACCACGCCGTCGCCGTCGATCACCAGGATGCCCTCGGCGGACTGCTCGACCACCGCCTGCAACTTGCTGGTCTCCTCGGTCAGCCGGTTCAGGTGCTCGGCGCCGCGCATGGCTACCGCCAGCGTGCTGGCCAGCGACGCCAGCAGCGTGATGTCGCCGGTGGAGAGGCGGCCGCGGTCCCGGGTGCCGAACGCGGCGGTGCCCAGGCGCCGGCCGCCGCCCTCGACCGGCACCACGACCAGCTGGCGCAGACCGGCCGGCAGGTTCTCGGTGAGCTGCACCGGGCCCTCGAGGTCCCGGGCGGCGGCCAGATAGCCCGGCACCTCGCCGGGCCGTACGGTGGCCGCCTGGTCCGCGGACACCGACCACGCCGCGTTCGGCCCGTCCAGCGCGACCACCGCCAGGTCCGCGTTGAAGGCCTCCCGCACCAGCAGCAGGAACTGCCGGACCACGTCCTCGCGTTCCGCCAGGGCGTGCGACAGGCGCAGCAGGCAGGCCGACCGGACCCGCTCCTCGGCCTCCCGGGCGGCGGCCCGGTACGCGTACGTGACGGCGAGCGCCGGCATCGCCATGAACGGCAGCAGCAGCGGCGCCTCCAGCCCGATCACGGTCGTGGTGAGTCCGGTGGCGACCGTGCCGACCGCCATGTACGCGGACAGCCGGGCCTCCGCGCGGACGATCGTCCACCAGGACACGTCGTTGATCACCGCGAGGATCTGGGCCAGGCAGCACAGGTTCACGATGGTGAAGGCGAACGTGCCGACCACGACGCCGACCAGCACGCCGACGGTCACCGTGCCGGGTGCGTCGCCGATCGCGTGCATGGCCAGGATGAGCACCGCCATGGCGGCGGTGTAGGTGCCGAGGTTGAACGCGGCCTTGATCAGCGGACGGCGTTGCACGGCGCTCGCGATGACCAGCCCGGCCACCGCCGCGATCAGCGCGTCGCGGGGCGGCAGCAGCAGCACGTCGACCACGAGCGCGGCCTCGTACAGGCTCAGTTCCTCGACCGCGTCGCCGTGGCGCAGGCGGACCACGGCGATCTCCGCCAGGCAGGTCAGTACGACCAGGCCGGGCAGCAGCCACGCGGTCGGCAGGTCGATGCCGCGCAGGACCGCGCGGTTGCCGGCCAGCCCGAACACCACGGCGCCGGCCAGCAGCACGCCGAGCAGGCCGACGCCGACCACCCGCCGCAGGATCGGGTCCCGCGCCCACGCGCGCACGGCGTCGGCCGCCCGGTCCAGGACCGGGCGGCCGACGTGCGGCAACGGAGCGCTCACGACCTGGGCAACCACGCCCAAGCGCGGGCGTTCCACCGGTCGGCGGCCCAGGCCCGGGCCGCCCAGTCGTCACCGGCCCAGGCGCGGGCGGTCCAGTCCGCGTCCGCCCAGGCCCGCGCGCTCCAGTCGGCGTCCGCCCAGGCCCGTGCGGCCCACGCCCGGGCCGCCCAGGCCCGTGCCGCCCAGGTTCCGTCCGCGTTCGCCCAGGCCCGTGCGGCCCAGTCCTCGCCGGCCCAGGCCCGCGCCGCCCACGCCCGGGCGGCCGGGTCCAACTGCGCCCAGGCCCGTGCGGCCCAGTCGCGGGAGGCCGGGCTGAGTGCGGCCCACGCCCGGGCGGCGGTCTCCGGGTCCTCGTCGACGAGCGCCTTGGCGAACTCCGTCCAGCGCTTGGCGTCCCGGCGGATGGTGGCGGTGTCCTGCGCGTGCTGGGCGTGCGCCTTGCCGGTGCGCCACCTCGGCGCGGCGTCGAGCACGGCGCCGACGTCCAGGCCGCCGGCGCCCCCGCCGGCCCGCGCGGTCAACCCGGCGCTCGGGTACGCGGTGCTCACGAACAGGTTCTTGATCGCGTCCGGTCCCAGCTTCGGCTGCACGGACAGGGTCGCGGCCACCACGGCCGAGGTGACCGCCGAGGCCATCGAGGTGCCGGAGCCACGGAAGTAGCCGTTGCCGACCCGTGCCTGCGGGTTCGCCCGCTCGACCACGCTGCCCGGCGCGCTGAGGCTCACCACCCGGCCACCGGCCGCGACCAGGTCCGGCTTGGCGTCGCCCTGCCAGGTCGGGCCGCGCCCGGACCAGGTGCCCACCACGTCGTCACCGCGGTCCGCGGTGCCCGAGGCGTCGAGCCCGCCGGCGGTCAGCAGCACCGGGTCGTTGCCCGGTGCGGTCACCGAACCCACGCCCGGGCCGTCGTTGCCGGACGGCACCACGACCGTGACACCGCGCTGCCACAACGACTCCAGCGCCTGGTTCAGCGGGTCGAGCTGGTACGGCAGCGGGCTCTGCGACGACAGCGACAGATTCAGGACCTGGATGTCCTTGCGGTGGTCGCTGACCCACTGCAGGCCACGCAGGACGGTGATCAGGTCGGTGCGGCCCTGTGCGTCGGCCACCTTGACGTCGACCAGCTCGGCGCCCGGCGCCACGCCGCGGTGGGCGCCACCCGAGGCGGCCCCGGACGCGGCGATCAGGCCGGCCATGAACGTGCCGTGCCCGTAGCCGTCGCCGCCGCCGGTGCCGGTCACGTCGACCCGCCGGGTCACCCGGCCGGCCAGGTCGGGCACGTCGGCGATGCCGGTGTCCACGACGGCCACCGTCACGCCGCGGCCCTCGTTGCCGTTCGCCGGGAGGCCGACCATCTGACGGATCGTGGTGGCCGCACCGGACGACGCGGGCGTGCCGGCCTCGGCGACGGTGAGTTCCCGCTGCGGCGCCACCACCCACCCGGCGCCCAGCGAGCGATCGGCCGGCAGCCGGGCGGCCACGCCGCGGGCGACCGGGAGTGCGGCGATGACCTGGCCACCGGCGGCCTCGACGGCGCGGGCCGCGTCCTCGGCGCCGGAGCCGGTCACCACGACCTCACGCCACGCGGTCGCCGGGACGTGCGCGGCGGCGGGGGCCGGAGTACTGGTCAGTGCGATGAGCGCGGCGACCGCGACGGCCGTACCCGCCCGGGGGGTTCGTTTCATTGGCTTGCGCACCTCGGTTGTTGACGGATTTCCGCTGCTTGCGGAAGACCATCGGCCGGGTCGTGGTGGACGTGAGAGGAATAGTAACTGGCTGTCACTAGTCGACTACGCGTTCGGCAAGGACGGTCTCGACGAGATCCAGCACCGCGTCCGGGGTGAACGGTTTGGCGAGGTAGTAGTCGACCCCGTTGGCCCAGGCCTTGGCGTTCGCGTCCGTCTCGGCGGCGGCGGTCAGCATGAGCACCGGCACCGGATCGCCCGGCAGCGCCCGGATCGCCGCCAGCACGCCGAAGCCGTCCAGGCCCGGCATCATCACGTCGAGCACCACGAAGTGCGGGTTCACCGTCTCCACCGCCCGCAGCGCGGCCAGGCCGTCCACCGCGACGCTCACCTCGTACCCGTCCATCT
The DNA here is from genome assembly GCF_020216025.1 of Jidongwangia harbinensis. Classification (GTDB taxonomy): domain Bacteria; phylum Actinomycetota; class Actinomycetes; order Mycobacteriales; family Micromonosporaceae; genus Actinoplanes; species Actinoplanes harbinensis. The sequence goes on from NZ_JAIWNC010000006.1 coordinate 71,669, forward strand.
CGAGCAGATCGGTGAGCAGGCTGCGGATCGCCGGATCGTCGTCGACCACCAGAACGCGCGCCATCGATTCCCCCTCTGTCAGCCGGATGTGCCGGCGGCCGGTGCGGCGCAGGCCGCCGTTCCGGCCCGCCAGGCGGCCTCGTCGGCCGCCTGCCGCCAGTCCGTCGCCCGCGCCTGCATCTGCGGATGCGACAGCAGGGACGCCAATTCCCCGGGCTCCTGGCCGCCCTGCGGGTCGGCCGCGTCGGTCTGCTGGACCAGCAGGTGCGCGGTGCGCACCGCGGCCGTCACGCCCAGGCCGGTGGCGTCCGGCCGCTGCGGCGTGTCCCGCTGGGCGACCGCGGCGACCACCGGCGGCGGTACGCCCCACAGGCGCAGCAACTCCACCCCGATGTCGCGGAACCCGGCACCGTCGCGGGTGCCGGCGTCCACATCGATGTCCGCGGGGTCCCCGTCGGTCACCGCCAGACCGGCCAGCCGGCCGATGTCCTGCAGCAGTGCCGCCGCGTGCGCGTGCGGCCGGCTCGCCGGCGAGGCGACCAGCTCCACCAGGTAGGCCGTCGCGACGGCGTGCCGCCAGGTCGCCTGGATCAGGCCGGCGGTCCCCGGGTGCCACGGATCGGCCGGCCAGAGCCCGGCGGTCGCGGCCACCACCTGCTGCACCATCGGTACGCCCATCGCGCTCACGATCGACTCCACCGACGAGTTGCGCGGGCGGGCGCCGAAGAACCGGGACGTGGACAGCTGCAGCAGCTTCGCGGCCAGCCCGATGTCGTGCGTGGCGGCGTGTACCGCGGCGGCGAGGTCGGCGTCGGGCCGCAGCAGCGCGTCCACCGGACCGCGGTGTTCCGGCACGGCGGGCAGCGAGTGCACACCCCCGGCGATCCGGCGTGCGGTGTCCCGGTGCGCGCCCGGCGCCCGTACCAGGAGTTGTTCGATCACGTCGACCAGGTGCTCGACCTCGGACGGCTTGGTGAGGAACCGGTGACCGGCGACCGCCACCTTGATCACCGAGTCCTGCTCGATGTGCCCGGACAGCACCACCCGCGCCACGCCGGGATGTGCCCGGCCCACGGCGGCCAGCAGGTCCGCGCCGTCCATGCCGGGCATCAGCATGTCCGAGACGATCACGTCGAACCGGTCAACGGCCAGCAACTCCAGCGCTTCCGCGCCGCCGCCCGCGAACACCATGTCCCACTCGGCGCGCTTGCCCCGCAACGATCGGCGCAGGCCGTCGAGGATGCGCGGCTCGTCGTCGACGAACAGCGCGCGGGACTTGCTCACCGGCGTACGTCCCGTCGCGGGCGCGCGCCGACCGCCACCAGCACGTGGCTCACCTCGTCTCGCACTCGAAGCGCAGATGGTGTTCACGTGCCTCATCGGCACCTCGCCGGGCGAACTGAGCCGGGCCCCGCCGGTGAAAGAGGCTTAGAAGATTCGATTCTTTCGGCGGCGGGTACCGGCCGATCGACCGATCTGCCCGGTGAACCGGACGCCGACACTGAGCCGGTGACGAATCAGACACCGCACCACCCGGGCCCCGGCGGGGGCTTCTGGTCGCGCCGCACGCCGTTGCAGCGGGTCGGTCTCCTCTTCGCCGCGGTGCTCCTGCCGTGCTGCGGTGGGCTCACGCTGATCGGCGCCCTGGCCGGTGAGCCGGACCGGGTCGAGCAGGTCGCCCCGGCTCCGGACCGGCAGCTCGCCGCGGCCGATCCCACCACCCCGGCGGACCCGGGCCCCGCGACCGCGGCCACCGCGGCCGCGACGCCGTCGGCCGGGCCGGCCACCGCGTCCCCCACCGAGGAGGTGGCCGCGCCGGTCGTGCAGAAGCGCACCGTGGTCGAGCGCACGTCGATCGCCTACCGGACCCGCAAGGTCGACGACAGCTCCCTGGACAAGGGCGAGACGCGGGTACGGACCGCGGGTGTGCGCGGCGTCCGCACGCTGACCTACGAGGTGACCGTCACCGACGGCGAGCAGACGGACCGGCGGCTGGTGCGTTCCGAGGTGACCCGGAAGCCGGTCACCAAGGTGGTGGCGGTCGGCACCCGGACCGACTCCGGCGGAGACTGCCGGTCCGGATACCGCCCGTGCGTGCCGATCGCCAGCGACGTGGACTGTGCGGGCGGCAGCGGCGACGGGCCGGAGTACGTGAGCGGCCCGATCCGGGTCACCGGCAGCGATCCCTACGACCTGGACCGGGACGGTGACGGGATCGCCTGCGACGACTGAGTGCGCTGGTCGGGCGCCTGCACCTTGGCCCGGGCGATGCGGTCCGCGGTCAGCCGGTAGGTCGAGGCGCGCAGCAGTTCCTCCGGGGCACGGTGGCGTCCGTGCGGGTCGAGGCCGATGGGGGCACGTGGCTGCGGGGCGGGGGCGGCGGGGGCCGGTTCCGCGGCGGCCGGCGGGGACGTGACCGTTTCCGCCGGGGAGGGCGGAAGCGGTCCGCGCGGGGATGCGGCGGTGCCGCGGCCGCTGGCCCAGTAGACGCCGCACGCCGCGAAGACGGCCGCGGCTACGGCGCCGAGGCCGAACAGGATGTCGGTCGATGTGAGATCCATGACGCTTAAAGTAACTTTGCCGGGCTGTCCAGTAACCCTACGTGCGGGTCCCGGTCGCAGGCAGGCGTCGACCGGGGTCGAACCCTTCAGCCGAATCCGTTCGAGGGATGCCGATGGGGTGACGGCGTCCCGGTGCACGGGGGTGTCGCCCAAGCGGACGACGCCCGCTAGGGCCGGTCGCTCCGTACCCGTCACCACCGGGCCCTCCGGACGTTGTTCCGCAATTTGGGCGGAAATTCGCTTACCCGGCGGTGTCGCCCCCTCAGGTCGGGAGTGGCACGTCCGATACGTCGGACAGCGACCGCCAGGAGGAACTATGTTCACGCTGCTCGACCGGCTGCCCACCAAGCCGCGTACCGGCCTCGCCCTGCTCAGCCTTGCCGGTGGCCTGGTCGGGCTCGGGTTCTACGCCCGTTCGGTGGCCGGTTCCGCGGCCGCCGCGTCGCCGGCCGGCTCGGCGGCGCGGGCCGATCTGGAGGCGCTGGCCGGCCTGCTGCTGTGGGCGCCGGCTGCGCTCGCCGTGTTCGGCGTGCTCCTGCAGGTGTCGGTGCAGGTCAGCATCGTCCGGGTGCTCCGGATCGACGCCGAGGTGATCGAGTCGGCGGCGGACGGCGACCTGAGCCGGCGCATGCCGGTCGTGGGCGAGGACGAGCTGGGTCAGATGGCAGTCGCCTACAACGCCATGATGGACCGGATGCAGCACACCGTGGACGGGATCCGCCGGGCGGTCGGCGAGGTCGCCACGTCGGCCGGTGGGCTGGAGCACGCGAGCACCACGATGACCCGGGCCGCCGAGGCGACGGCCCTGGAGCTGGAGACGGTGGCGGTGTCGGCCCGGCGTACCAGCGACGAGGTCGAGGCGATCGCCGAGGGCACCCAGCAGATGCGCCACGCCATCGCGGAGATCAGCACGAACACCTCCGAGGTGTCGCGGACCGCCGACCAGGCGGTGACCGGCGCCGCGCAGGCGTCGCAGAACGTGGGCCGGCTGTACGAGTCCAGCCAGCACATCAGCGAGGTCCTCAAGACCATCACCGCGATCGCCGCGCAGACCAACCTGCTGGCGCTCAACGCCACCATCGAGGCGGCCCGGGCCGGGGAGGCCGGGCGCGGGTTCGCCATCGTGGCCGGCGAGGTGAAGGTGCTGGCCCAGTCGACCGCCGACGCCACCGAGGAGATCGCCCGCCGGATCGAGGAGATCCAGCAGGTCACCAACGAGGCGGTCACCGCGGTGGGCGGTTTCACCGACGTGATCGGATCGATCGCCGAGCACCAGCTCACCATCGCCGCGGCGGTGGAGGAGCAGACCGCCACCACCGGCGCGATGGTGCACGGCGCGAGCACGGTCAGCTCCGGCGCGGAGCAGATCAACCGGGCGATCGGCACGGTGAGCGGCGCGGCCGAGCAGGTTCGCGGCGCCGCCGGGGAGACCCGCCGGGCGGTGGCCGAGCTGACCGGCACCGCGCGCCGGCTGGGCGACCTGGTCGCGGCGTTCCGCTCCTGAGCCCGGAAGGGTCCAACGAGGGGACCGCCCGCCCGGATGTCCCGAAAGAGTCTTAAACTTTTTGCTTCTTTCGGTTGACGCTGTCGCCGGTTCGGCTGATCACGACCGGCGGCGGGCGGCGAAAACTTGAAGGTATGACGGAAGAGCAGCCGGCGTCGTGGTTCGACGAGCCGGTCGCCCAGGGCCGGTCGCCACTGCGGCAGCGGGACACGGCGGCCGTGGTGGTGTCGGCCGTGCTGCTGTTCTGCCTGACCCTGTTGCTGATCGTCGGCGCGCTGGCGAGCGGCGGGGCCCGGGACGGCACGGAGCCGGAGCCGCCGGGCAGCGCGGCTCCGTCCGGTGCGGTGTCGCCGAAGGACTGATCGCTCGCCGCGCACCGACCGGATAGCTTGCTGGGATGACGCAGATCTTCGGTCCGGTCGCCGGGATGTACGACGATGTCCGCCCCGGCTACCCGGACGTGGTGCGGGACGCGATCGTCGACTACCACGGCGGCACCCCGGAGTCCGTCGCCGAGCTCGGTGCCGGCACCGGCAAGGGCACCGAACTGCTGACCGGTCTCGGCGCGCCGGTCACCTGCATCGAGCCGGACCCGCTGATGGCGGACGTACTGGCGGACAAGTTCCCGCAGGTCGAGGTGGTGCGCGCGACGTTCGAGCGGTGGACGCCGCCGCCCGGCGGAGTGAGCCTGATCGGCTGTGCGCTGGCCTGGCACTGGCTCGACCCGGAAACCCGCAACCGGCGCGCGCACGACGCGCTCACCCCGGGCGGCACCCTGGCCGTCTTCGGCCACACCTACGGGTACGCCGACCCGGCCGAGTCCGCCGCCATCGAGCGCGTCATCCACGGCGTCGACTCCACCGTCACCGCCCGCGCCGAGCACTGGATCCTCGACGACGTGCGGCAGAGCGCGGTCTTCGCCGACGTGCGGGAGCAGGTCTGGCACACCTACCCGGTCTTCAGCAAGCGGCGTTATCTGCGGCTGATGCAGACGTTCTCGCCGTTCCGCCGGCGCCCGCCCGAGCAGCAGCGGGCCGCGCTCGACGGCCTCGACCAGGTGGTCGGCGACCAGATCACGCTGGACCTGGTCACCACGCTGGTGCTGGCCCGGTCGTCGCGGGTGGACGGTACGCCTGCACCAGGAACCGGTGCGCCTGGACGGTGAAGTGGCCCTCGGTCCGGATGATCGCGTCCAGCCGGCGCAACGCCCGTTCGTACCGCTGCGGGTCGAAGTCGCGGACCTGCCACGGCACCGCCCGCAACTGGTAGACGATCGCTCCCACATCGTGGAAGGCGAGGGTCGGGCGCTCCTCGCGTACGTCCGTCACCGCCAGCCCGGCCGCCTCCAGATCGGCGACCGCGACCTCGGCCGTCCAGCGTTTCGGGTGTGGCGCGGGCGCGCCCAGCGCCGCGTTCAACTCGGCCAGGTCGTCGCTGCCGACCTGCTGGCTCAGCAGTGTCCCGCCCGGCCGGAGCAGCCGGGCCACGTCCTCGGCGGGCAGCCGGCCGTGCCGGCTCAGCACCACGTCGAACTCCTCCTCGCCGCCGGGCAGCTCGGTCACCACGGACACGCCGTACGGTGCCAGGCGGTCCCGGGCGACCGGCACGTTCGGCGTCCAGCTCTCCACCGCGACCGTGTGCGGCGGCAGCGGCGACAGCTCGACCAGCAACTCGCCGCCGCCGGTGTCCAGGTCCAGCAGGCTGGTGGCGCGCCGCAGCAGCGGACGGGCGAGTTCCGGGTACGACCAGGACGGCTGGGTGCCGTCCGCGCGGCCGTCCAGCCAGGCGAACTCCCAACCCGGCACGGGTACGCCGACGGCGGCACCGACGAGGTCCTCGTACGGTGGCCCGATCTGCGTCATGGCCCGACGGTAACCACCGGACGGCCGTTCCGGCGACGCGGTTGTGCGTGTTCCACAGCACGCTTGAGTATCTGTACCGATGCCGCCGTGCCGCCGCTGCGGCAGGCTCATCGGCATGCGTGTACGTCTGTTCCTGATGGGTGTCCTGGTGGTCGCGTCGACCGCGGCCTGTGCCGACCAACGGATCTGCGGGTCCGACGAGTACCCGGTCAAGGCGGTGGGCAACACCACCGGCGCGGCCTGTGTGCCGGAGGGCGAGGAACCGCCGGCCGGCTACGTGAAGTATCCCGAGGGCAAGGTCCCGGAGCGGGTCGGCGACGAGTGGGACCGGTACTGGAGTTCGGTGGTCGTCGACGAGAAGGGCGCGGTGGTCAGCGGGTGAGCGCGGGCCCGATCCGCCGAGCAGGGCCGGCCAGTGAACTGCTCGCATTCGTTGCTGTTCACGGTCGGTTCCCTTCGGGTTCGTCCTCGATCAGGTCGCGGAGTGCGGTCAGGCGGGTACGCCAGTACCGCTCGAACGGGTGTAGCCAGTCGTTGACCGTGGCCAGCGGCTCGGCGGTCAGCCGGTAGTAGCGGTGCCGGCCGCGCCGCTCCTCGGTGACCAGGTGCGCGGCGCGCAGCACGGCCAGGTGTTCGGACACGGCCGGCCGGCTCAACGCGAACCGTCCGGCCAGGTCGCCGGCCGGGCGAGGGCCGTCGCGCAGCGCTTCCAGCAGGTGGCGGCGCACCGGATTGGCGAGCGCGCCGAAGACGTCGACTTCCGGCATGCCGACCATGATGCGTCGGAAATCTCCGACGTGTCAGCCGCCCCGAGTTTCGCACCGGCGGCCGGTGCGCGAGCATGGGTGGATGACCAAGTTGACCGGACGTCAGGTCGCCGACGAGCGGCTGGACGGGTGGACGTACCTGCTCGGCGGCCTGCAGACCCGCATCCGTACCGCGGACTTCGCCGCCGGGCTGGCGCTGGTGAACGCGATCGGCGCGATCGCCGAGGAGCTGGACCACCATCCCGACCTGGACCTGCGCTACACCCACCTGGACATCAGGCTGACCAGCCACGACGTCGGCGCGGTCACCGGCCGGGACGTCCGGCTGGCCCGCCGGATCTCCGCCGTCGCCGCCGAGCACGCAGCGAGCCCGGAGCGGGCCGGCGTCTCCCGGCTCGAACTCGCCCTGGACAGCCCGGCGTTCGCCAAGGTGCTGCCGTTCTGGGGCGCGGTTCTGGCCATGGAGCCCCGGTCCGGGCCCGACCTCGGCGACGAACTGCGCGACCCGTTCGGCGCCCTGCCGGTGGTGTGGTTCCAGGAGTCCGGTGACACCGAGCCGCGCCAGCGCTGGCACCCGGACGTCTGGGTGGACCCCGCCGAGGTCCAGCCGCGCATCTCCGCCGCGCTCGCCGCCGGCGGCACCCTGGTCAGCGACGCCGAGGCGCCGAGCTTCTGGGTGCTGGCCGACCCGGACGGCAACCGGGTCTGCCTGTGCACCTGGCAGGAGCGTGATCCCGGCAGCGCGTGACCGTGACCTCTACGCTGGGTTCATGTTGGTGGCGAGGAAGCCGAGCATGTGGCGGAACCGGTACGAGGTCGCGGTCGACGACCGGCCGCTGGCGGCGTGGGACAGCAACGTGTGGAAGAGCGGCGGCACCGCGGAGGTGGCCGGCCGGCGCTACCCGGTGCGCGGCAACCTCTGGGGCAACCGGTTCACCATGGCCGACGAGTCCGGCGCGCCGATCGCCGCGGCGGACCGGGTCGGCCGCCGGAAATGGACCGTCGAGTCGGCCGGCCGGACGTACCAGTTCCGCCGAAAGTCGTGGTGGAACGGCACCCAGGAGCTGTACGCCGACGACAACCGGATCGGTTACGTGAAGCGGGTCAGCGCCTGGCGCAGCGACGTCGCGGCCGACCTGCCCGGGCTGCCGGTACCGGTTCAGGTGTTCGTGCTCGGCGTGGTCATCGCGATGTGGGACGCCGAGAACACGGGCGGCTGACCGGCGGTCACGCCGTCAGGTAGGCCAGCGTCTCCGCGATGAACGACGGCTTGTGCCGCATCGTCGCGCGCCCCACCGACAGCTCCACCCGCTGCACCGCCGGATCCCCGGTCGCCACCGCCTGCGGCCACACCCAGAACGCGGACTCCTCGGCGAGCCGCTTCGCCTGCGCCGCGTACCGGTCCGCGGTGGTGGACAGCAGCAGGTGCATCATCGGCGTCTGCGGCGGATCCGGCACCACCCGCACCGTGGGCACGTCCGCCAGCGCCCGCGCGACCGCGCGGGTGTACTCCATCCGGGCCGGCATCTCGGCCAGCGCCGCCGGCAGCAGGTGCAACGCCGAACCCGCGCCCGGCCAGAGCGCGTACAGCGTGCCGCCGAGCCGGTGCCGCCACTCCCGGACCTGCGCCACGTCGTCGGCCGGACCGGCCACACAGCAGCCGGGCAGTGCGCCGACGCCCTTGTAGAACGACACGTAGACGGTGTCGAACAGCGCCGCGATCTCGTCCGGCGAACGCTCGTATCCGGCCGCCGCCTCCCACAACCGGGCGCCGTCGAGGTGCACGGCCGCGCCCCGCCCGCGGGCCCAGTCGGTCTGCGCCACCAGGGCGTCCCAGCCCGGCATCTGACCGCCCAGGTCGCGCTGCGGCAACTCCAGCACCAGCGCGGCGACCGGCTCCGCCACCGACGTCAGGTCGTCCAGCGTGAGCAGCGAGTCCGGGCCGCCCGCCGCGCGGCCGACCAGTTGGTGCAGGCGCGCGTACGCCTCGCTCTCGTGCACGGCGAGATGACAGTACGGATGCCAGACCACGGTGCGGCTGGTCCGGCGGTCGGCGTGCACCCGCAGCGTGGCGGCCTGGGCCATGGTGCCGCTGGGCAGGAACACCGCGGCCGGCTTGCCGAGCAGGTCGGCCACGTAGCTTTCCAGCTCGGCGACCACGCCGCCGTCGCCGTACATGTCGGGTTCCAGGTCGGCCGAGATCGAGGGCAGGACATCGGCCGGCCGGAACAGCCCGTTCGCCTGGAACGTGTCGGTGCAGGCGGCCCGCCGAGCCCTGATCTCGTCATTCACCCGGCCAGTGTGTCAGTGCCGCACGGGCATCAACAGGGAGAAGCGGTCGGCGTCCGGCACCCGTACCGCCAGCGGCCGGATCGGGCCGTCCAGCTCCAGCACCAGCTGGCCGGCACCGCCGGCGTCGAGCGCCTGCAACAGGAACTCCCGGTTCACCGCGACGTGCGCGTCCGCGTCGCCGGCCCACTCGGCCTCCGCGGCGAGCCGCACCCGGCCCGCCGGGTCCACCCCGAGAACCGCCACCGGGTACGCGGTCCCGTCGTGTTCCCGCCACGACACCGGCTGCGCGGCCAGCGCCGCCCGCAACGCCGCGACCTCCACCGTGACCCGCGGCCCGACCGGTGCGCCGATCAGCCGCCGGTGATCCGGGAAGTCGACGCCCAGCGGCGGGCCGGCGACCGGACCCAGCTCGACGGAGTCCGGGCCGAGCGTCAGCGTCACCGGCTCGTCGCCGGCCAGCCGCGGCCGGACCTCGTCCACCAGCCCCAGCGGCACCACCACCCGGGCCGGCGGTCCGCTCACCGTGGCGTCGGCGCGGGCCACCGCCAGCCGGTACCGGTCCGTGGCCACCAGGGTCAGGCCGTCGGCGGACGTCTCGAACAGCACACCACCGAGCATCGGCAGGGCCGGGTCGGTGCCGGCGGCGAACCGCACCGCGTCGAGCGTGGCGGCGAGGGCGGCGGCGGGCAGGGTCACACGGGTCATTCGGTCCTCCAGATCGAGCAGGGCATGGGCACTGGAGAGTTCCCGGCGGGCGTCGGCCAGCCCGTGCTCCAGCCGGCGCAGGTGCTCGTCGAGCAACCGCCGTACCGAAGCCGGGTCGGACAGACCGTGCACCGCGCGGACGATGTCCGCGAGCGGCATACCGACCCGGCGCAGGCTGGCCACCAGGCGGGCGGCACGGACCTGGCCGTCGGCGTACCGGCGGTAGCCGGTCACCGGGTCGACCTCGGCCGGCACGAGCACACCCGCGCCGTCGTAGAACCGCAGGGCGCTGACGCTCAGGCCGCTGGCCCGGGCCATCTCGCCGATCCCGCGCATGTCACTCTCCACGTCGCAGACCCTGCCGCCTCGACCTGCTCGAGGGTCAAGCCGTGCGGTTCGCGGACCACACCTGCTGCATTGTGCGGTAGTCGATCGGCACGATGTCCTCCTGCCGCAGCACGTCACGGGCCTGCGGCGAGGTGAGGAACGCGTAGTCCGTCCGGCGCACCGCCCAGCCGTCGTCGACGGCCCGGGCCCGCGCGTCGCCCAGCCCGGGATGCACCGCCCACTCGTTGAGGCCGGCGGGCAGGTCCCGGAGCAGCTGGACGTACCGGGCCGCCTTGTCCTCGATGTCGAGGGAGTAACTGTCCAGGAAGTCGTTGTCGATCACCGGCCGCCCGCGTCGCCGCATCGCCCGGCGCGCGGGTTCGAGCCAGACCCGGACGGCGAGGCCGGCCTCGGCCGCCAGCATCACGGCCAGGTCGAGGATGTCCTGGCGGCCCCCGTCGGCCAGGCAGTGGAAGTCGAGGTGGGTCGGCGTGAGCCCGGCCTCCGCGACGGCACCGATCTGCGCGCGGAACTCGAGTTCGATCTCGTCGAGCCGCGCCTGGCCGAGGAGCGCGGCCCGTCCGGCCGGTGTCGGCGCGAACAGCTCACCGGCCGGGTCCAGCAGCGACGGAACCCGTTCCTTCGCGGCCATCGGCCCCCATCGCAGGCCGCGCATCTCGCACACCAGGGTGAGGTGGATTCCGAAGGGGATCTGCGGCCGCCGGCTGAGCAGGTCCATGGCCTGCGGCGCCGCGGGACACGGGACCATCAGGCTGCACGAGGTGGCGATGCCTGCGTCGATCGACTCGATCACCGCCGCGTTGATGGCGGGATACATCCCGAAGTCGTCGCAGTTGACGATCAGCAGCCGGGCCGTGGGCGGATATCCCAGCAACTCACTCGACCGCTCAGGCGCATTCATGCCCGTAGTCTGCGACCAGGACCGGATGCGGCGCACAGAATATCGGCCGGCCGGCCGATCGCCCGCTGTGCGATCGTGCCTGCATGGCGCGTGACGTGGTGCTGGTGAACGGACTGCCCGGATCCGGCAAGAGCAGCCTCGCCCCCCGGCTCGCCGCCGCGCTCGGCGCCGGGTTCCTGTCCAAGGACCGGGTCAAGGAGGCGCTGGCCGACGCCGTGGTCACCGACCTGCCGACGCTGGGCGCCGTCGCCATGGACACGGTGTGGCGCTGCGCCGCCGACCTGCCCGGCATGGTGGTGGTCGACTCGTGGTGGTTCCGGCCGCGCGACCTGGAACACGCCCGCACCGGCCTGGCCCGGGCCGGCGCGAGCGGATCGGTCGAGGTTTGGTGCGACGTGCCCGCGGATCTGGCCCGGGCCCGGTTCGTGGCGCGCCGGCGCCCGGACGTGCACGCGGACGCGGAACGGCTGGCGACCCGGTGGAGCGGCTGGGCGGCGCGGGCGGAGCCGCTGCGGCTGGGCCCGGTGATCCGGGTGGACACCGCCCGCCCGGTGGACGTCGGCGCGGTCGCGGACCGGGTCCGGGCGGCGCTGTGGGCCTGAAACCCGTGGCCGGCCGCGGGAAGGGGCCCTCGGCCGGCCGACGAGAAGCTGGGGCCCTACCGGACGGTGATCCGGTAGGGCCCCAGCGTCGGCGTCGAGACGCCCGCCTACGCGCGTCGGCTGACGTTCCGGTCGGACCTGAGTTGCCAGAACCACAGGCCCAGCAGTCCCGCCGCGGAGCCCAGGAGGGTGTACAGGGCCGCTGACCATCCCCGTAGCAGTCCGGCGCCCACAATCATGATGAGACACGGCAGGACGGCGACCGCCAGCTTTCCCAGCATTAAGGGCTCCTGTGCATCGAAACTGCGGAAATAAATGACTTTAGCAGAGCTGGTTGATGACGCTGGCGCAACCCAGTGTGGCAATGAGGCCACAGATCACGCCGCACCCCAGCCCAGCCGGCGTCGTGCCGAATGCGCTGCAGTACAGGAAACACTGGAATGCTCCCGAAGCGCCGCAGAGAATATTGATCAGATCCTCACACCAGCCCATGGCGCTGAGTTCCTGCGACGGATCAACGGGCTTGGTGGCCGCGTCGCATTCCACGCAGCCGGCCTTCGCCTTCTGCCGGGCCTCGTTCGCGACCGCCTCGTAGCCGGTGTCCTCACGGAGTACGCCCGTGTCGGACACGGTGCCGACGAAATCGACCGCACCGTTCGTCGTCATCGTGATCCGTGCCGTCTTGGACACGTTCTCTCCGAAGCGACCGCGCGCCGTCGCCCCCGCGTCCTCGACGACGATCCTGCCCAGGCGGGAGAGCTTGACGTCGCCCGTGTTCATGTCCACGAAATGGGTCGCCACAAGCGTGGTGCCGAAGTCGTCCTTGAGTGCCTGCACCGCCACCGCGAAGTGACCCTCACGAGCCGTTCGGGAAAGTGAGGGAACCAGCTCGAGATCTGAATTCTCGGCCTGAACCTGCTGGAACTCCGGGGACGCCTGAACGGCGTTGAGCACCGCTTGGTCCGCCAATGGGCCATCGGCTAGTGCGGTGCCTGGTAACAGAATCACTGCGCCCAGGGCTGCGGACACGACTGTCCTAAAAAACTTGCCCACTTGATGCCTCCGCTCGACGGGCGGGGTTGGCATGCAGGCACGCAATCCGCTGTGACGAACGAGCCTCTTCGTTCGTCAGCAGAGTTCGTTGCGTGATGGGTGCCGGAACGGAAATCCGGCCCTCGAATACCTGATCTTACCCCCGCTAGATTGGTATGGGCATAGGCTGGCATCAATTAGTTATTCGGTCAACGCCTTGACGTGCCGGTATGCCGGTGCGCCGGCGGTAGTGCCGCGATATCCGCCCTGCTCAAGGGGGTGAATTCTGGCGGATTCTCGACCCGGAAAGTTCACAAATATAATCTGTTAGGTCGAGAGTCTCAGATAGTGCGAAACTAATAAGTCGTCCTAAAACGCCCGTATCTCCGCGCGGCGCGGCGCGGCGCCGCCCGGACGTAGGCTCGGGCAGTGGACCTCGAGTGGCTGCGCCGGGCGCGGGACCGGATGGACGTGGAGTACGCCCAGCCGCTCGACGTGTTGTCGCTGGCCCGCACCGCGCACATGTCGCCCGGCCACTTCGCCCGCCGGTTCCGGGCCGCGTACGGCGAGACGCCGTACCAGTACCTGATGACCCGCCGCATCGAACGGGCCAAGGCGCTGCTGCGGCGTGGCGACGTCAGCGTCACGGACGCCTGCCTGCGGGTCGGCTGCACCTCGCTGGGCTCGTTCAGCAGCCGGTTCACCGAGCTGGTCGGGGAGACGCCGCGCGCGTACCGGGCCCGCGACCACCGGGCCGTCGCCGTCATCCCCGGCTGTGTGGCGCGTGGCCTGGGACAACCGGTCAGTTTCGGAGAAGCCCGCCCGGTGTCGCCGGCCTAGCGTGGGACGCATGACGAACTCGCTGTCGCACTGCTTCCTGACCGTCCACGACTACGACGAGGCGCTGCGGTTCTACCGCGACGTGGTCGGCCTCGAGGTCCGCAACGACGTGACCTTCGAGGACAACCGCTGGCTCACGCTCGGCGCCCCGGACCAGCCGGGCGTCGAGATCGGCTTCATGATCCCCGGCTACTTCCCGCACACCTCGGGCGCCGACCGGCAGGCCACCGCGGACCTGCTGGCCAAGGGGCTGCTGCCGGGCATCATCTTCCGGACCGGCAACTGCGACGAGACGTTCGAGAAGATCCGGGCGACCGGCGCCGAGGTCCTGCAGGAGCCGGTGGACCAGCCGTACGGGGTGCGCGACTGCGCGTTCCGCGACCCCTCCGGCAACATGGTCCGCTTCTCCGAACGCGCGGCCTAGGTTCGGCCTCGCACCCACGAGAGCCACGAGACGGAACCTGGCCGACCCGTTCACGCCTGCCCGCAGCTTGGTGGTCGCCGGAGTTCGGTGTGGGGGCGGCGCGTCGCGGCACCGTGCTTGGTGCGGCTGGTGGCGAGTGCGTGTGGTCTTCGGGCGCGCGCCTCACGCACGCTGCGTCGGGGTGGTGGGGCGTGTGGGGTTGTGGTGCGGTGCGGGCCGCAGTTCAGCACGGTGGGTTGGGGGTGGTGGGGCGTGTGGGGTTGTGGTGCGGTGCGGGCCGCAGTTCAGCACGCCGTGTCCGGGGTTGCTGGGCGTGTGGAGTTGTGGGGCGGTGCGAGCCGCGTCAAGCGTCCAAGATACGCATTCGAATGCCGCAAACCAGACAAGCCGTGCCGCTGAAGGGGTCAACCGCCCAGCCGGCGCCTCCTTATCGGGACGGCGGGAGACCGCTGGGTGCATCGAGGCCGCCGGTGAGCCAGGACCGCCGGGCGCGCGGGGCTGCCAGGCGCGCCGGGGCTGCCGGGCGCGCCGGGGCTGCCGGGCGCGCCGGCCGGGCGGCCGTCGCCGGATAACTAACCGCCGGTGGGGGCCGTGCGGGTGTCCACGCGGACCGGCAGCGAGACCGCGTAGCCGGCGGTCACGTCCCCGGTCGCGGTGCCGAGCTGGGTGGCGCCGCCGTCGTCGCCGAAGACGTTGTCGCTCGCCAGGGTCAGCGCCGCGAGGTTCCCCACGGACGCCTGGTAGCCGGTTTCGGCGTACACCTTGTCGCAGGCCTCCTTCGGCAGCGCGACCTGCGACGTGGCGATCGCGTTGCCGGCGTCGGCCAGGCCGGCCCGGTCCGGGTAGACCTCGAAGTGCAGGTGCGGCCACCGCCCGGCGTAGCAGCCGGGGAAGACGGTGGTGAAGCGCACCCGGCCGGAGCCGTCGGCGATCTGGACGCCGCGCAGGTAGTTCTGGTCCTCGACGCCCTCGGAGTAGAGCGAGTAGCGGCCCTCGCGGTCGCAGTGCCAGAGGTAGACCGCCGTCCCGGCGAACGGCCGGCCGCCGTTCGCGACGTCCAGGACGGTCAGTTCCAGGGTCATCGGCACGCCCTCCGCGGTGCCGTCGGCGGCGCCGAAACTGGAGCGCAGGTCGCTGCGGACGATGCCGCTGTCGTCCAGGACGTTCGGCCCGTTGGATCCGTCGCCCGGGTACGGCCCGCCGGTCTCGTCGGGAATCTCCCCGGACGTCGCCGTCGCGGTCGTGGCGGTCGGCGGCTCCCCGTCCGACGTGCCGCCGCACGCCGCCAGGCCCAGCGTGGTGGCGCCGAGCCCGAAGGCCCGGAGCAGCTGCCGGCGGTCCAGCAGCGTCCCGAGGTCGAAACCGAGTCCCTGGTCGACGACCTCGTCGTCCGGCCGGGGCAGTGGGCGCCCCCGGTAGTGCGGCTGGCGGGGCTGCTGCATGGTTCCTCCGATGCGGGTCACGTCCGGTGCTGGAACCAACGTGCCGCAGGAACCAAGGAATCGGCTGGGTATCCGCTGTGTGCCGGCCCCGGACCGACCCGCTGCCCGGGGCCGGCGCGGGTCAGTCCGTCACCTTCCCGGTGACCGTGCCGAGTGGCAGCGCGTCGCCGTGGCCGCTGCGGGCCAGCTCGAAGCGCACCTGCTCGGCCGGCTCGGTCACCCCGTCGGCCACGGTCGGCACCGTGAGGTCCGCGGTCAGCTGGCCGGCCGGCACCCGGATCCGGGGCCGCAGGTTCGTCCCGGACAGCTGCCGGGACGGCTCGGGGTCCTCGAACGCCTGCTCGCGGAACCAGTCCGGTTCGACGTCCGAGCTGGACAGTTCCGGCGCGCCGGAGAGCGGCACCGGGGTCGCGACCATGTACAGGTCGGTGTCGGCCGTCGTGGACAGGGTGAGCCGCCAGGTCAGCTTGCCGCCCTCGGTGACCGAGTCGGCCACCGTGGTCACCGTCACGGCGGGCACCGGATCGTCCTCGACCACCTTGACGGTGCTCCCGTAGTCGCCGATCACCAGCCCGCGCACCACCTTGATGCCCACCGGATAGCCCCGGTCGCCGCTGAACCGGGTGTTGCCGGCCACCGGGATGGGGATCGGGATGGACGTGGTCTCCGGCGTCACGGTGGCCAGCCAGGACTGGCTGTCCCAGGTCACCGCGTCGGTCACGAACACCCGGACCTGACCGGTGCCGCTGCCGGTGACGCTGACCGGGACCTGGTGGGTACGGGTGCCGGAGTCGCCCTCCTGGACCGGCGTGAGGCTGCCCACGTCGATGCGCGCCAGACCGGTCGCCTGCGGGTCCGGTGTGCCCGGCTGCCAGCCCCAGGCGTCGAGCAGCCACGCCTTGCCGGCGGTGCCGCGCGGGATCAGCTCCAGCTGGACGACCGACTGCGCGGCGGCCAGCGGCACCCGGACCTCCTGCCCCCAGTGCTGGGTCAGGATCGTCGAGCCGGGCAGCCCGTCCACCTGCACGTCGCCGAGTTCGGTGCGCCGGCCCGCGTCGTCGGTGACCGCGACGCCGAAGCGGGTGCCGGTGGTGTTCGGCGGTACCGCGATCCGCATCGTCACGGCGCCGCTGACCGGGACCGCACGCGGCGGCCGCATGGTGATCGTCTGACCGGCGGCGGACCACTCCATCGCCACCGCCCGCCGGCCGGGTTCCGGGTTGAGCCCGGCGAACGACACGAAGTGCGGGGTCAGCGCCAGCCACGACGGCGGCGGGATGCACGCCTGGGTCCGGTCCTCGGTCACCTCGGCGCAGAGCCGTCCCGCGCCGGTCACCTGGACCGCCTCCTCCGGGACCACCAGCGGTGTCCGGGCGCCGCCGATGGCGTGGCTGAGCACCCGGGCCGGGTCGGCCGACGGCGCCCGTACGCCGGTGCCGTCCAGCAGCGGGCGGACCTGGTCGTCGCCGTCCACGAACAGGCGCGCGGCGGCGGCGATGTAGGTGGCGCCGGCCTTCTGCTGCTGCGCCGCGGTGAGCCGGGTCGCCTTGCCCGGGGTGCAGACCGGGTCGCCGGCCTCGGTCGGGAAGTCGTCGTACGCGGGCGCGGTGGCCTGTCCGGGCGTCCACTCGGAGTTGAAGTAGTTGTGGTTCGCGCCGACCATGAACAGCGCGCTGTGCAGGGCCCGGCCGGTGCTCACCCCGGAGGTGGCGTCCACGTACATCTGGCCCTGCAGGTCGGAGACGTCGCCGTCGCAACCGGGCAGCAGGGTGGCCGACGGCACGTCGGGCACCGGATTGTGCCCGAAGACGGTGGGTCCGATCAGCAGCGTGCCGCGAACGGTCCAGCGCACGGTGCCGCGGTAGTCGTCCTGGCCGGCCGGGGGTGGCGTGAGGCTGTCCATCGCGGCCCGGTTCACTCCCTCACCGCCGCGCGAGTGCCCGACCAGCAGGACCCGGGACAGGTCCGCCGGGGGTGCCGCCTGGACCGCGGGCGGTGCCGACGGGCGGCCGGTGCCGGACCAGGTGGCCCACCGGTCCAGGTGCATCCGGACCAGCGTGGACCGGGCCTGGGCGCCGGCGTCCTCGGTCACGTTGTCCTGGGCGTTGATCCCGTTGGCCGAGATCGACACGGTGACGTAGCCCTGCGACGCCAGCAGCCGCTGGGCCTCGAGGTAGCCGCGGTGACTGGGCACCATGGCGGTACCGGACGGACACGGCCAGTCCAGCGTGACATTGTTGATCTCGACGCCGCGGTAGCAGGTGAAGTGCCGGCCGTGCAGGAACAGCGCGAGCGGCCGGGCGCCGGGTGCGCCCTCCGGCGCCACCACCACGGCCTGCATCTCGACCGGCTTCGGGTAGCCGGACAGCTGCACCGCGTCCAGCTTGTACTCGCCGCTGACCGTCCGGTAGGTCCCGGGCAGGCCGGGGTCCACCGCGGCGGCCGCGGCCGGCGGGGGAGCGGGCGGCGGTTCCGTCGAACCCTGCGCCGGCGGCGGACCGTCCAGGCGCCGGCCACCCGCCCGGACCTGCAGCTCGGCGGGCTTCGGCGGCTCGTCCACGACCAGCCGGAAGGTGCGGTGGTCGGTCGTGGTGGGGCGTCCGAGCAGCCGGTCCGCGGCCCAGAACTCGATCGCCGCGTCGCCCGACACCAGCGTCGGCGACGTCCAGGTGAGCGTGTGCCCGTCGACCAGCCGCACGCCCGGCACGCCCGGTGTGCCCGGCGGATCGGGCGGCTCGGCCCACGCCTGACCACCTATCCCGGCCATCAGCGCCGCGGTCACCGCCACGATTGCGAACACTCTCCGCATGTTGCCTCCTATCGACCAACCCCGTCATGTCTAGCCGATAGATTGAAATCCGTCGATAGCTAGCTATGCCACAAGCGTGATCGCGATCGCCGCCATCACGGCCGCGATCAGGGCATCCAGGACCCGCCACGCGGCCGGACGGGCCAGAATCGGCGCCAGCCGGTGCGCGCCCGCGCCGAGTGCGGTGAACCAGACGCCGCTGGCCACCGCCGCGCCGACACCGAACGCCCACCGGTCCGGATGCTGCTGCGCCACCGACCCCAGCAGCAGGACCGTGTCCAGGTAGACGTGCGGATTCAGATAGGTCAGCGCGAGGCAGGTGAGCAGCGTCGCCCGCAACGTGGCCGGGGCCCGGTCGGTGGGCGCGAGCGTGCCGGGCCGCAGGGCGCGCCGCGCGGCCAGTCCCGCGTACCCGAGCAGGAACGCCGCGCCCACCCACCGGATCGCGGTCACCGCGACGGGCTGGGCGGCCACCACGGCGCCCAGGCCGGCGATGCCGGCCACGATCAGGGCGAGGTCGGACAGCGCGCAGATCGCCACCACCGGCAGGACGTGCTCGCGGCGCAGGCCCTGGCGGAGCACGAACGCGTTCTGCGCGCCGATGGCCACGATGAGAACGAGAGAGGCGGCGAAACCGCCGACGGCTGAGGTGAGCACGACCCGACGGTACGGGCGGACGGCGTACCTCTCCAGCTAAAGATTCTGCACTTCGTTTAGCATCGCTTAACGTGGACCCGACCCAGCTGGCGACCTTCCAGGCGATCGTCGACACGGGCAGCTTCGAGGCGGCGGCGCGGGCGCTGCACGTCACGCCGTCCGCGGTGAGCCAGCGGATCAAGGCTCTCGAACAGGACGTCGGCCAGGTGCTGATCCGGCGGGCCAAACCGTGCGAGCCCACCGAGGCGGGCCGGGCGCTGGTCCGGTACGCCGGACAGGTGGCCCTGCTGGAACGCGAGGCGCTGTCCGCGGCCCGCGGCGCGCTGGCCGGCGCCGGCCGTACCCGGATCTCGGTGGTGGTCAACGCCGACTCGCTGCACACCTGGTTCCTGCCGGCGCTGGCCGGCCTGCCCGGCATCGACTTCGACCTGCATCAGGACGACCAGGACCACACCGCCGACCTGCTCCGGGCCGGCACCGCGATGGCCGCGGTCACCGCACAGCACGTCGCCGTGCAGGGCTGCCGGGTGGAACGCCTCGGCGCGATGCGGTACCGGGCGGTGGCCGCGCCGGCCCTCGGCGCGGTGGACTTCGCGACCACGCCGATGATCCTGCTCAACCGCAAGGACCGGTTGCAGCACCGGTTCCTGGCGTCGCTCAACCGCCGCCGGCCGGACCCGCCGATCCACTACGTGCCGGCCGCCGCCGCGTTCGTCGAGGCGATCCGGCTCGGGCTGGGCTGGGCCCTCATGCCGGAGCAGATCGCGGTGCCCGACCTGGCGGCCGGCCGGGTGGTCGAACTGGTCCCCGGCCGCCACCTGGACGTGCCGCTGTACTGGCAGTACTGGCGGATGGAATCGACCGTGCTGAGCGCGCTCACCGGGGCGGTGAAGACCGCGGCCCGGGACGCGCTGCGCTGACGGTGAGCGCCCGACTCGCCCGACCCGTCCGTTGGCGCTGATCAGTCGTTGGCGTGCAGCGCCGCGTTGAGTTCGATGCCGGTGCCCTTGCGGGGGCGGGCCTCCAGCGCCCCGGTCACCGAGTTGCGCCAGAACAACAGGTTGTCGACGCCGGAGAGCTCGCGGGCCTTGACCACCCGGCCGTCCGGCAGGGTGATCTTCGACGACGCGGTGATGTAGGTGCCCGCCTCGATCACGCAGTCGTCGCCCAGCGAGATGCCGACGCCGGCGTTCGCGCCCAGCAGGCTGCGCTCGCCGATCCGCACCTTGTCCTTGCCGCCGCCGGAGAGCGTGCCCATGATCGAGCTGCCGCCGCCCACGTCGGAGCCGTCGCCGACCACCACGCCCTGCACGATCCGGCCCTCGACCATCGACGTGCCGAGCGTGCCGGCGTTGAAGTTGACGAACCCCTCCTGCATCACCGTGGTGCCGGTGGCCAGGTGGGCGCCCAGCCGGACCCGGTCGGCGTCGGCGATCCGCACGCCGGCGGGCACCACGTAGTCGGTCATCCGGGGGAACTTGTCCACCCCGAACACCGTCAGGTGCCGGCCCGCGGCCCGCTCGATCAGGCGCAACTCGTCCACCCGGTCCGGCGGGCACGGCCCGGCGGAGGTCCAGGCCACGTTCGCCAGGTGCCCGAAGATGCCGTCCAGGTTCTGCGCGTTCGGCCGCACCAGGCGGTGCGACAGCAGGTGCAGACGGAGGTACGCGTCCGCCGCGTCCTTGATCGGGTCGGCCAGCGAGCCGATCACCGTGCGCACCTCGACCGTGGACAGGCCGGCCAGCGCCCGCGGACCGGTCAGCCCGGCGGGCAGCGTCGGCGCCTCGGCGGGCTCCGCGCCCAGTCCCAGGAAGCCGGTCGGGTACCAGGTGTCGAGCACCTGGCCGGCGGCGGTGACGGTGGCCAGCCCGATGCCCCAGGCGGGCGAGGTCGAGATTTCGGTAGTCACGATCGAGACCCTACCGAAAGCGCCTGGTCGCTATCGCGAGGGAGGTTCACCGGCGGCCGGTATGGTGCGCCGTATGGGCAACAACCCGCTGACCTCGGACGTGCTGGTGGACCCGGTCGTGCTCACCCGCACCTTGGTCGACATCGAGTCCGTCTCCCGCAACGAGAAAGTGATCGCCGACTGTGTGGAGGAGGTCCTCCGCCAGACGCCGCACCTGAGCGTGGACCGGCTCGGCAACACCGTGATGGCGCGCACCGATCTGGGTCGCGCCCAACGGGTGGTGCTGGCCGGGCATCTCGACACGGTGCCGATCAACGACAACTTCCCGTCCACCGTCGTGGACGACCTGATCTACGGCTGCGGTACGTCCGACATGAAGTCCGGCGTGGCGCTGGCGCTGCACCTGGCCGCGACGCTGCCGGACCCGGGCTACGACGTCACCTACCTGTTCTACGAGGCGGAGGAGATCGAGTCCGCGTACAACGGGCTGCACCTGGTCTCGCAGGCCCATCCGCAGTGGCTGGAGGCCGACTTCGCGGTGCTGCTCGAACCGACCTACGGGGTGGTGGAGGCCGGCTGCCAGGGCACCCTGCGGGTGCTGGTGCACACCACCGGGCGGCGGGCACACACCGCGCGGTCGTGGCGCGGGGTCAACGCGATCCACGCGGCGGGCGAGGTGCTGCGGCGGCTCCAGGACTACCGTCCGCGCACGGTCTCCATCGACGGGTGTACGTACCGTGAGGGACTGAATGCGGTCCGCATCTCCGGCGGGGTGGCCGGGAACGTGGTCCCCGACGCCTGCACGGTGGAGGTCAACCTGCGGTTCGCGCCGGACCGCACCGAGGAGCAGGCGCTGGCCCACGTCCGCGAGGTGATGGAGGGCTTCGAGATCGAACTGACCGACTCGGCACCCGGCGCGCTGCCCGGCCTCGGCGCGGCACCGGCCCGGGAGTTCCTGGCCGCGGTCGGCGCCGAGCCGGCCGCCAAGCTGGGCTGGACCGACGTGGCCCGGTTCGCCGCCCTGGGCATCCCGGCGCTGAACTACGGGCCGGGCGACCCGCTGCTCGCGCACGCGCCGGACGAGCACGTGGAGATCGGCAAGATCCGGGACGGTGCCGCCACGTTGCACCGCTGGCTGGCCGCCCCGTAGACCGGGAGGACCCCGGGCGGTCAGATCGTCTCGGCGACCGCCCGGCCGATCGCGCGCGGCGATATCTCCACGGTCGCTTCCGGGTCGAACGGGGTCTCGGCGGCGAACGGCGGGAGCGCGCGGGACATCCGCCGCTCCTCCACCACCTGGCGGATGCGCCGCTGCATGCGGCGCTGCATCTTGATGCGTTCGTATCGAGTCGTCACGGTGGCTCCTCTGCCTGCCGTGGGCGTTGGTAACTGTACAGACGCTCGAGAGCTACCGTCCGTTGCCTCAATCTGGCAAAAAGGTTCGGACGCCGCAATCCCGTTGCCGAAACCAGACCGGTTATTCACCGGTTACGGACCGTCCGCACTACCGTGGGGGCCATGACGGACAGCACCAACGGGCGACCCCGTGCGGAGTCGGAGCGTCATCGCGGAGCGGTCACGCTGCGACGTGACTCGATACCGGCGAGCACCGCGGACGAGAAGCTTCTCGACTCGCACCACCGGCGCGAGTGGAAGACCAAGGACGCCTGGCGGGCCCTGCGCATCCTGTCCGAGTTCGTCGAGGGCTTCGACACCCTGGCCGATCTGCCGCCCGCCGTCAGCGTGTTCGGCTCGGCCCGCAGCAAGCCGGACAGCCCGGAGTGCGAGCTGGCCGCCGACCTCGGCGCGGCACTGGCCGAGGCGGGGTACGCGGTGATCACCGGCGGCGGGCCCGGCGTGATGGAGGCGGCCAACCGCGGCGCCACCGAAGCCGGCGGGATGTCCGTCGGGCTCGGCATCGAGCTGCCGTTCGAACAGGGACTCAACGACTGGGTCGACATCGGCATCGACTTCCGCTACTTCTTCGTCCGCAAGACCATGTTCGTCAAGTACGCGCAGGCGTTCGTCGTGCTGCCCGGCGGCTTCGGCACGCTGGACGAGCTGTTCGAGGCCATCACGCTGGTGCAGACCAAGAAGGTCACCCGGTTTCCGGTGATCCTGATGGGCACCGAATACTGGGCCGGGCTGCTCGACTGGATGCGCGAGCGGCTGCTCCCGGACGGCAAGGTGGGCCCCGCCGACCTGGACCTGATCCAGCTCACCGACGACGTGGACGAGGCGGTGCGCATCATCGTGGCCGCGGCGGACGCCGCGGCGACCGAGAACGGAAAGCAGTGACATGGCGGCGATCTGCGTCTTCTGCGCCTCCTCCAACACCATCGAGCAGCGCTGGCTGGACCTGGCCGCGGACACCGGCCGGGAACTGGCCGCCCGCGGCCACACGCTCGTCTCCGGCGGCGGCTGCGTCGGCATGATGGGCGCGGTGGCCGACGGCGCCCGGCAGGGCGGCGCACACACCCTCGGGGTGATCCCACAGTCCCTGGTGGACCTGGAGGTCGCCGACACCGCCGCGGACGAACTCATCGTCACCGCCGACATGGGCACCCGGAAGAACCTGATGATCGACCGGTCCGACGCGTTCATCACGCTGCCCGGCGGCCTCGGCACGCTCGACGAACTGTTCGAGGTGTGGACCACGGCGACGCTCGACCTGCACCGCAAGCCGATCGTGCTGGTCGACCCGGACGGCTTCTACGCGGGCCTGATGACCTGGCTGGCCGGCCTGGCGGACGCGAAGTTCGTCCGGCGGGCGGCGCTGGACCAGGTGGTCGTGGTGAATTCGGTGACCGCCGCGCTGGACGCCGTGGAAGCGGTCGCCTGACCGGACGGCCCCGCGGCACGGGGCCACGGGCGGCGGACCGGCGTGGAAAACTTGCCGGCATGCCCCCGCCACGGGCGACACTGCTGCAGGTCGCGCAACGGGCCGGCGTGTCCCGGAGTACGGCCTCCTTCGTGCTGACCGGACGCCACGTCGACATGCGGATCTCCGAGGACGCGCGGCAACGGGTGCTGCGGGCCGCGCAGGAATTCGACTACCGGCCCAATCTGATGGCCCGCAGCCTGCGCACCAAGGTGACCCGGACGATCGCGCTGGTGTCCGACACGATCGCCGCCGACCCGTACGCCGGCCGGGCCGTCCACGGCAGCCTGGCCGCCGCGGTGGCACACGG
Organism: Jidongwangia harbinensis; assembly: GCF_020216025.1. Classification (GTDB taxonomy): domain Bacteria; phylum Actinomycetota; class Actinomycetes; order Mycobacteriales; family Micromonosporaceae; genus Actinoplanes; species Actinoplanes harbinensis. The sequence goes on from NZ_JAIWNC010000006.1 coordinate 95,515, forward strand.
GCACCTGCTGCTGATCGGCGAGACCGAGGGCGATCCGCGGATCGAGGAACGCCTCATCTCCGACTTCATCGACCGGCAGGTCGACGCGTTCGTGTACGCCAGCATGGTCACCCGGCAGGTGCGCGTCCCGGGACTGCTGCACGGCCACCCGGTGGTCCTGCTCAACTGCCTGACCGGGGCGCACCGGCCGACGCACCACGCGGTGGTCCCGGACGAGCTGGCGGCCGGGCACGCCGCCGCCACGGTGGTCCTGGACGCCGGACACCACAGCGGCATCTACCTGGTCGGACGGCCGGCGGACCAGGTCTTCGCGGGCCGCGAGCGGATGACCGGCATCGCCGCCGGGCTGGCCGCCGCCGGAGCCCGGCTGGCCGGCACCATCGAGTGTGACTGGTGGCCGGACCCGGCGTACGACGCGGTGCTCGGCGCGCTCACCGGCGGACTCCGGCCGCACGTGCTGATCTGCCTGAACGACCGCATCGCGCTGGGTGCGTACCAGGCGTTGCGTGCGGCCGGGTGCGCCATTCCGGGCGACGTGTCGGTGGTCTCGTTCGACGACTCCGAACTCGCCGCCTGGCTCCGGCCGCCGCTGACCAGCATCGCGCTGCCGCACTACCAGCTCGGCCGGCGAGCCGTCGAACTGCTGCTCGGCCCGCCGTCCGAGCCGGCCGTGACCCGGGTGCCGATGCCGGTACGCCGACGTGCCTCGATCGGTCGGCGGTAGTCCACCTTGCGGGGGAGGGTCAGCGCGCGCCCGTACCGCTAGCGTCTTCTGTCATCGCAGATCACGGGAGTGGTGGATGACGCGGAAGCGGGTGCTGGTGGTCGGGGCCGTCCTGGTCGCCGCGGCTCTCGGCGCGCCGGCCGCCGGGGTGCTCGGCCCCGGCGGGGTGCTCAAGCCCGGTCGCGTGTACACCGACGGCCCGGCGCCGGGCGGCCGGTCCGCACCCGAGGTGGAGGGACAGACCCCGGTCGTGCCGGTACCCGTGGTGCCGGCCCCGCCCGCCGCGCTGGCCGGCAACCCCGCCGCCGACGACGCCGTACCGCCCGGCCGCTCCGCGCCGGTGGTCACCCGGAGCGTGGCACCGGGCGGCACCGGCGGCACGGCCGTGGTCACCCAGGTGCCGCCGGCGCCGCCCGTCCAGCCGACCCCGGAAGCACCCGGTCCACTCCCGAACGACCAGCCGGCCGAGACCCCGGCCACCGAGGGCGCCGCGGCCACGCCGCCCCGGGAGGCCCCCACGTTCCCGACCATCGCGCCCGACCCGGCCGACACCGGTCCGGCGGCACCGCAGATGCCGGAGGAAGAGATCGACCCGGCCGACCAGTGACGGCGCCGCGAGCCGGCGTCGTACCCGCGTGGTGTCATTGACGTCGTGAGCATTCCGGTGACGTCCGCGGCCGTGCGCGGCCCGGCCTACCGTCTGGTCCGGCGCCGCCGGCCGGCGGTGGCCGCCCTGCGCGACGACCCCCTCCAGCGGTACGCGGTGGCGCACACCGACGGTCCGCTGCTGGTCGTCGGCGGACCGGGCACCGGCAAGACCACCGTGCTGGTGGAGGCGGTGGCGGCGCGCATCGCGTCCGGTGTCGACCCGGAACGCATCCTGGTGCTCACGTTCGGCCGCCGCGGAGCCGCCGCGCTCCGCGACCGCATCGAGGCGCGGATCGCCGGTGACCCCGGCCGCATCGTGCACGAGCCGCTGGTCCGCACGTTCCACGCCTATGCGTTCGGGCTGCTGCGCCGGGCCGCCGCCGAGCGCGGGGAACCGTCCCCGCGCCTGCTCACCGGCCCCGAACAGGACCTGGTCATCCGCGAGCTGCTCGCGGTCGTCGGCGACGCCGAGGCCGACGACCCGATCGGCTGGCCGGCCGCGTTGCGCCCGGCGCTGCCCACCCGCGCCTTCGCCCAGCAGCTGCGCGACCTGATGCAGCGCGCCGCCGAGCGCGGGGTCGGCCCGGTCGAGCTGGCCCGCCTCGGTGAACGCCTGGGCCGCGACGACTGGCCGGCCGCCGCCCGCTTCCTCCGGGAGTACGTCGCCGTGCTCGCGCTGCGCGACGCCACCACCCGCGGTTCCACCGCCTACGACCCGGCCGAGTTGGTCCGCGCCGCCTCCGGCCTGCTCGCCGACGACCCCGCCCTGCTGGAGGCCGAGCGGCGCCGGCTGGAGTACGTCTACGTCGACGAGCTGGCCGACACCGACCCGGCCCAGGTGGAACTGCTGTCGCTGGTGGCGTCCGGGGGCAAACCGCTGGTCGCGTTCGGTGATCCCGACTCCTCGGTGTACGGCTTCCGCGGCGCCGACCCCGACGCGGTGCCGAACTTCCCGCTCCGGTTCCGGACGGCATCGGGGGCGCTGGCCGAGACCGTGACGCTGCACACCAGCTACCGCGCCGAGCCCACCCTGCTGGCGGCGACCGGCCGGGTGGCGCGGCGGATGCGCGGCCCGGTCACGCACCGGGCACTGCATCCGCCGCCTCCGGAGGCCGTCCCGGACGGCGAGTCCGCGCGCCTCGCGGAGGCCGTCCCCGATGGCGAGTCCGCGCGCCTCGCGGAGGTCGTCCCTGACGGCGAGTCCGCGCGCGTCGCGGCGGCGGTGCCGGGCGGGGCGCTGGTGCGCACGTTCCGCTCCGCGACCAGCGAGAGCGCCTACGTGGCGCACGTGCTCCGCGAGGCCCACCTGCTGCACGGCGTGCCCTGGTCCCGGATGGCCGTCCTGCTCCGGTCCACCTCGCTGCAGCTGCCGTCGTTGCAGCGTGCGCTCGCCGCCGCCGGCGTGCCCACGGTGACCCATGCCGAGGATCTGCCGCTGCACCTGCAGCCGGCCGTCGCACCGTTCCTGCTGCTGCTGAGGTGCGCGCTGGAACCGGACACGCTCGACGAGGAGGCGGCCGTCGCGCTGCTGCACTCGCCGCTGGGCCGGGCGGACCCGCTGGCCGAGCGGCGGCTGCGGCAGGGACTGCGGGCGCTGGCGCTGGCCGCCGGTGACCGCCGGCCGTCCGGCGAGCTGCTCCTCGACGCGCTGCGCGACCCGGCCGGACTCGACATGGTGGAGCGCCGCTGGGCGCTGCCCGCGCAGACCGTCGCCCGGCTGATCGCCACCGCGCGGGAGGCCGCCGCGGCGCCGGGCGCCACCGCCGAACAGGTGTTGTGGACGGTGTGGCGGGCCAGCGGCCTGGCCGACCGGTGGTATTCGCTGAGCACCCGCGGAGCGCCGGTCGAACCGGGCGGCGAGGGCGGCCGGGCGCGGCAGTGGCGGGCCGAGGCCGCCGACCGGGATCTGGACGCGATGGTGGTGCTGTTCGACGCGGCGGCACGTTTCGTGGACCGGCTGCCCGGCGCGCGCACCGAGGTGTTCCTGGACCACGTCCTCGGCCAGGACCTGCCGGCCGACTCGATCGCGCCCAGCGCCGACCGGGGCGAGGCGGTGCGGCTGCTCACCGCGCACGCGGCGAAGGGCCTGGAGTGGGACGTGGTGGTGCTGGCCGGCGTGCAGGAGGGCATCTGGCCCGACCTGCGGTTGCGCGGCAGCCTGCTGGGTTCCGAACGCCTGGTCGACTACCTCGCGGGCCGCGCGGCGTCCGGGGCGGCGGCGGTGGTGGGCCAGACGTCGGCGCTGCTGGACGAGGAACGGCGGCTGTTCTATGTGGCGGCGACCCGGGCCCGCCGGCGCCTGGTGGTCACGGCGGTCGCGTCGGCCGGGGTGGGCGGTTCGGACGGCGAGGAGCAGCCGAGCCGCTTCCTGACCGAGCTGGCGATGCCGGACCGCGGCCCCGCCGACCCACCGCCGGACGACACCCCGCCGGAGCCGGACGACACCCCGCCGGACGACATCCCGCCGGAGCCGGATGGCACGCCGCCGAGCCTGCCGGACGACGGGTCGCCGGAGCCGGATGGCACGCCGCCGGATGACGGGTCGCCGGGGCCGGACGAGCGGTCTGCGGCCGGCATCCCCGCGCAGCCCGACGGTGGCCCGCCGGGAGACGGCCCGGCGACGGAGCCGCCCCCGGCCGCCGACGAGGACCCGGACGGGGAGCTGGAGGCCGGACGGCCGCCGCGGGCGTTGACGCTGGCCGCCCTCGTGGCCGAACTCCGTACCGCGGTGGTGGACCCGCACGCCACCCCGGCCCGGCGGCACGCCGCGGCCGCGGAACTCGCCCGGCTGGCCGCGACCGGCGTGCCGGGCGCCCATCCGGACGAGTGGTGGGGGTTGCGCCTGCTCTCCGACGACCGGCCGCTGGTCGACGAGGGCGAGCCGGTCAAGGTCACGCCGTCCGCCATGGACAGCGCACTGCGGTGCAGTCTGCGCTGGCTGCTCGAACGGCACGGCGGTGCGGCACCGGCCGGCCCCGCGCAGGGCGTCGGCAACCTGGTGCACGCGGCCGCGATGCTGGCCGAGGACGCCAACGCCGACCGGGAACGCCTGGTCGAGTACGTCTCGGCCCGCTTCGACGCGATCGAGCTGGCCGCGCGCTGGCTGGCCGGGCCGGAACAGGAGCGGGCTCAGGCCATGGTGGACAAGCTGCTCCGCTGGCTGGCCCGCAACCCACGCCGGCTGCTCGCCATCGAGCACGAGTTCACGGTACGGCTGGACGACCCGGCCCGGCCGATCCAGCTCACCGGCCGGGTCGACCGGCTGGAGGTGGACGAGGACGGCCGGCTCGTCGTCATCGACCTGAAGACCGGCAAGTCCACCGCGGTGACCGCGTCCGACGTGGCGGACCACGCGCAGCTTGCGGGCTACCAGGCGGCGGTGGACGCGGGGGCGTTCGCGGACTTCGGCACGGAGAGTGGCGGCGCCGCGCTGGTGCAGCTGGGCCCGACCAAGGAGGCCCGCGAGCAGATGCAGCTGCCGCTGGCCGAGGCCGAGGACCCGGGCTGGGCGTACGCCATGGTCCGGCGTACCGCGGACACCATGGCGGCGGCTACCTTCTCCGCCGTGGCCAACGCGAAGTGCCGGGTCTGCCCGGTGTCCACCAGCTGCCCGGTGTCCGGCAAGGGCCGGCAGGTCGTGGAACCGGACGGTGCGGCTTGACCCAGCCCAGCCTGTTCGCGGAACCCGCCGCGAACCGTCGTCCGCGTGCCGACGCCGGGCCCCGCTACACGCCGCTCGAACTGGGCCGGCTGCTGCGGCTGCACGCGCCCACCCCGGAGCAGACCGCGATCATCGCGGCGCCGGTGGAACCGGTCCTGGTGGTGGCCGGTGCCGGGTCCGGCAAGACCGAGACGATGGCGTCGCGGGTGGTCTGGCTGGTCGCCAACGGGTACGCCCACCCGGACGAGATCCTCGGCCTGACGTTCACCCGCAAGGCGGCCGGCGAGCTGGCGCACCGGGTCCGTACCCGGCTCGGGCAGCTGGTCCGGCGGCTGGGCCGGGACGAGGCGTTCGCCGGGGAGCCGACGGTGGCCACGTACCACTCCTACGCCGCGCGGGTGGTCACCGAGCACGGCCTGCGTGCCGGGTACGAACCGTCCGCGCGCCTGCTCACCGAGGCGGCCCGCTGGCAGATCGTGGACTCGTTGGTGCGCTCGTACACCGGGGAGATGACCGGCCTGAACCGGGCGCCGACCACCGTCACCGACGACGTGCTGGCCCTCGCCGGTGAACTCGCCGAACACCTGGTGACGCCGGACGACCTGGCCGCCTGGACCGGGCGGTTCTTCGCCGAGGTGCAGTCGCTGCCGGGCCGGGCGTACGCCGACGTCACCGACGTGCTGCAGCGCCAGCAGCACCGGCTCACCCTGCTGCCCCTGATCCGGCTGTACGCGCAGCGCAAGCTCGACCTGGAGGCGATGGACTTCGGCGACCAGATGGCCCGCGCCGCCCGGGTCGCCCGGGACCATCCGGAGGTCGGCGCGATCGAGCGCGGCCGGTTCAAGGTGGTGCTGCTGGACGAGTACCAGGACACCAGCCACGCCCAGGTGGTGATGCTGAACGCGCTGTTCGGCGGCGGTCACCCGGTGACCGCGGTGGGCGACCCGTGCCAGTCCATCTACGGGTGGCGCGGCGCGTCGGCGGGCACACTGGAGCGGTTCCCCACCGAGTTCACCGGCCCGGGCGGCCGGGCGGCCTGGGTGCTGAACCTGACCCGCAGCTGGCGCAACCGGCCGGAGATCCTGCGTGTCGCGAACGCGCTGTCCGCCCCGCTGCGCACGGCCGGCGCCCGGGTGGCCGAACTGGTGCCGGCGCAGCGGGTCGCGTCCGCGGTCGGCGGGCGCACGGTGACCTGCGCGTTGCTGCCGACGTACGCGGACGAGGCCGGCTGGATCGCCGACTCCATGCTCACCGCCTGGCGGCTGGCGGCCGGCCTGCCGGACGCGCCGGCCACCGAGATCCCGCTGGACAAGCGCCCGACCAGCGCGGTGCTGGTCCGGGTGCGCAGCCAGATCCCGGCGATCGAGGAGGCGCTGCGGGCCCGCGGCCTGCCGGTCGAGGTGGTCGGCCTGGGTGGCCTGCTGGACACCCCGGAGGTACGCGACGTGGTGTGCACGCTGCGGGTGTTGGCCGACCCGACCGACGGCGCGGCGCTGCTGCGGCTGCTGACCGGGGCACGCTGGCGGATCGGGCCGCGGGACCTGGTGGCGCTGCACCGGCGGGCCCGGGGGATCGCCGCCACCCGGGCGGCCGCCACCCACCAGGCCCGCGGCACCGGGCCGGAGGAGGTGGTCGCGGACCGGCTGGACGACGCCACCCTGGTCGAGGCGATGGCCGACCTGGGCGCGCCGCAGCAGTACTCGGCCGAGGGGTACGCGCGGCTGCGGGCGTACGCCCGGGAGATGGCGGAACTCCGGCTGCGCCTGGACCAGCCGCTGCCCGACCTGGTGGCGGACATCGAACGCACCATCGGCCTGGACGTCGAGGTGGCGGTGCGCGGCTGGGGCGCGGGCGACGCCGGCCTGGCCCGCGGTCACCTGGACGCGCTGGGTGACGTGGCGGCCCGCTACGCCGGCGAGACCGACGGCGGCACGCTGGCCGGGTTCCTCGCCTTCCTGTCCGCGGCCGAGGAGGAGGAACGCGGGCTGGAACCGGGCCAGGTGGACGTGGTCGAGGGCGCGGTGCAGGTGCTGACCGCGCACGCGGCGAAGGGCCTGGAGTGGGACGTGGTCTCGGTGGCCGGGCTGTGCCGGGGGGTGTGGCCGGGACAGGTGCGGTCGTCCGACCATTACCTGAAGGGGCTGGGCGTGCTGCCGTTCCCGTTGCGCGGCGACGCCGACGGGCTGCCGGAGCTGGACCTGTCCGGTGCGGCGGACCAGAAGGACGTCGCGGCGGCGGTGACCGCGTTCGGCCGGGCCTGGCGGGAGCACGACGAGCGGGAGGAGCGCCGGCTGGCGTACGTGGCGGTGACCCGGCCCCGCCGGTTGCTGCTCTGCTCCGGCTACTGGTGGGGCGACGGGGTGAAACGGCCGCGCGGCCCGTCGCCGTTCCTCGAGGAGATCCGGGCGACCTGCGCCGACGGTGCCGGGGTGGTGGACGTGTGGACGCCGGAGCCGGCGGCGGACGCCACCAACCCGAGCGCCGAGCTGGTGGCCACCGCGGAATGGCCGGCCGACCCGCTGGGCGCCCGCCGCCCGGCCATGGCGGCGGCGGCCGATCTGATCCGCCGCATGATCGCCAGCCCCGATCCGGAGGCGGCGGCGTCGTTCGCCGACCTGGCGGAGAGCGATCCCGAGGTGGGCGCGGAAGCGGGCCGGGCCGCCGATCTCGTCGGCCTGCCCGAGGAACCGGACGATCCGGACATCGCCCGGTGGCGGCGGGAGGCGACCCTGCTGCTGGCGGAGCGCGCCGAACGGGCCCAGCGGGACGGGCCGATCGAGGTGGCCGTACCCGCGCATCTCTCGGTCTCGCAGCTGGTCGTGCTGCGCCGCGACCCGCAGGCGCTGGCCCGCTCGCTGCGCCGGCCGCTGCCGCAGCGCCCGGCGCCGCAGGCCCGCCGGGGCACCGCCTTCCACGCCTGGCTGGAGCAGCGGTTCGGGTCGGCGCGACTGCTGGACGTCGACGAGTTGCCCGGCGCGGCCGACGACGACGCCGCGGCCGACGACGACCTGGCGGCGCTGCAGGAGGCGTTCCTGGCCGGCGAGTGGGCGCAGCGGGTGCCGGTCGAGGTGGAGGTGCCGTTCGCCACCACGATCGCCGGGGTGGTGGTGCGGGGCCGGATGGACGCGGTGTACGCCGACCCGGGCGGCCGGTTCGACGTCATCGACTGGAAGACCGGACACCGGCCGACGTCGGCGGCGGACGGGGCGGCGGCGGTGGTGCAGCTGTCCGCGTACCGGATCGCCTGGGCCTCGCTCGCCGGGGTGCCGGTGTCGCAGGTGCGGGCCGGTTTCCACTTCGTCCGGGACGGGGTGACCGCCCGGCCGGCCGATCTGCTGGACGCGGCCGCGCTGGCCGCCCTGCTGGAGGATCTGCCGGAGCTCGACGGTCCCGGATAGGGACGCGGTCCCGGCCGGGGGACGCCCGCTCCGCACTCAACCGCCGAGGGCCCGGGAACCATCCACCACGCCGGCCGCCACGGTCAGCGTTCCGGCCGCGGTGTCGAGCGTCGCCCGCGTGCCGAACGGCACCGTCAACTGCCCGTTGCCGTGCCCGATCCGCAGTCCGCCGAGCACCGGCACCCCTAGGTCGCCGAGCCGGTCCTGCACGGCCTGCGCCGCGGTCCACTGCCCGGCGGTGCCGGTGGCGTTGGTGAACTGGCCGACCGCCACCCCGGCGAGGTGCTTCAGGATGCCGGCGCGGCGCAGGTGGGTCAGCATCCGGTCGTAGCTGTACGGCGCCTCGTCGACGTCCTCGAAGACCAGGATCGCCCCGCGCAGGTTCGGCAGGTCCGGGGTGCCGATGCTGGCCTGCAGCATGGTCAGGTTGCCGCCCAGCAGGGTTCCGGTGGCGGTGCCGGGCACCTCCACCGCGGCGCTCGGCTCGGCCGGGTCCCGGGTGAGCACGATCGGTGCCGTGGTCGTCAGCGCCGAGCGCAGCGACTCGATCTCCACCGGGCCGGTGCGCGCGTCGGTCCAGTTCACCATCGGGCCGTAGAAGCTGACCAGCCGGGCGCCACGCCAGAGCCGGCCGATCAGCGGGGTGAGGTCGCTGAACCCGACGAACACGCGCGGATCGCGGCGTACCGCGGCCAGGTCGAGTCCGTCCAGGATGCGCTGGGTGCCGTATCCGCCGCGGGCCGCGAAGACGCCCCGGACGCCCGGGTCGGTGAACGCCGCGTTCAGGTCGGCGAGGCGGGCCTCGTCGGTGCCGGCCAGGTAGCCGTACCGGTCGTAGAGGTGCGCGCCGCGCTCCACGACCAGGCCGAAGCTTTCCAGGATCGCGATGCCGCGGTCCAGCCGTGCGTCCGGCACGCCGGCCGGCGCCACGACCCGGACCCGGTCACCGGGACGCAGCGCGGGTGGCCGGACCGCCTTGCGGGTGGGGGCGGCCACCGCGGAGGTGCCGGCCAGTGGGGCGGCGGTGCCGGCCACCGCGGCGCCGATCAACGTGCGGCGGGTGAGGGTCATTCCGGGAGACTTCCCGGGCCCGGGTACGCCAGTCAAGGACATCGATCTGTGCGGTGCGTGATCACGCACCGGCCGCGGTGAGCAGATGCAGCAGGGCGGCCGCGTACGCCTCTTCGGCGGTGGGCGCGGTGAACGTGTGGTCCGCGCCGAGCAGGTGGGTGTCCACCGCGTAGCCGGCCGCGGCCCGGTGCAGGGTCCGGAACGTGCCGCCGAGCAGCTCCCGTAACTGCTCCTCGCGCGGCAGCCACAGTGCCTCGTCGAGTTCCACGTCGTCGAGGGCCCACTCGGTGGTGCCGTTGAATCCGATCACCTGGCCCTCGGGCACGGTGTAGACCTCGATCGTCATGTTACTGAGGACGAAGACCTCGTCGTCGAGGTCCCGATCGGGGATCGCGAACCGGTCACCGGGCGTTGGCTTCCAGGTCAGTCCGGCTTCCCGAAGTTGTTGCGCCACATGCACGCCGATCACCGATCGCCCTCCTCCGTCGTGCTAGGCTCCGTTGCGTTGTCAGTTTGGTTCCCAAGTACTCAGGAGCGCCTGTGGGGGATTCTGCCCCAGGCGCTCTTTGTCGTAACCCGGGTGTTTCCGGTACGGGCGATCAGTACGACAGCACGAGACTCGCGAATTGCGGGTCTTACCACCTCGTTTCCGGCCATAATGGCCGGGGGCGATCGACCGTCGAGGAGACGAGCATGGTTACGGGCGTTGTGAAGTGGTTCAACGCGGACAAGGGCTTCGGGTTCATCACCCCGGACGACGGCGGCGCCGACGTCTTCGCCCACTTCTCCGCGATCCAGTCCTCGGGTTACCGGAGCCTGGACGAGAACCAGCGGGTCGAGTTCGAGGTCACGCAGGGCCAGAAGGGCCCGCAGGCCGCGAACATCCGTCCGCTCTGAGCTAACGGACACACCGGCGCCGCATCCCCCTCGGGGTGCGGCGCCGCGTCATGTCCAGCCGCGTCATATCCACCGGCGACCGTGGTGGGTCAGCCGGCACGGGTGGTGGTGCACGGCGCGGTGAGCACGGATTCCCGCCGGAACCGGCCCGGTGCGACGCCGAATTCGCGGCGGAAGGCGGCCGCGAAGGCGAACTCGTTGGCGTATCCGGCCTGCCGGGCGACGGCCGCCAACGGTGCCTCGGTCTCGCGCAGCAGGCGGGCGCCGCGGGCCAGCCGGGCGCCGATCACGTACGCCATCGGCGGCTTGCCCGCCGCCTCGGTGAAGCGCCGGGTGAACGTGGTCCGGGACATCCCGGCCGCCTCGGTCAGCCGGCGTACCGTCCACGGCTCCTCCGGCCGGCTGTCGATCAGCCGCAGCGCGGTGGCGATGCCGGGGTCGACGTCGGGCCGGTCCGCCTCGTGCTGGTCCTGCCACAGCCGCAGCAGTTGCACCAGCAGCAGGTCGATGAGCGCGCCCCGGGTCGCCTGGGCACCGGGCCGGGCCGCCGCGACGTCGTCGGCGAGCAGCGCGGTCAGCGAGCGGAGAGCCGCGGCCCGGTCGTCCGCCGGGGACAGCACGACGGTGGCCGGTAGTCCCTGCAGGAACCGGTGCACCTGTCCGCGGCCGAGGCGGTAGGCGCCGCACAGGAACTCCACGTCGTGCGGCCCGGGACCGCTGGGCTCGGCGCTCATCGGCGCCTCCGGCAGCGCGGCCAGCGTGCACGGCGTGGGGCTGAGCCCGTGTTCGTCGCCGGCCGGGGAGAGCACGATGTCGCCCCCGGAGACCGCTACCGGTGGCCCGGCGGCCGGGATCAGCCAGCCCGAGCCGTGCAGCAGGACGTGGAAGCCGACGCCGGTGAACTGCACGTAGCGCCGGCCCCAGTCCCCGGACTCGCCGATCCGGCGGGCGAACGCCTGCCCGGTGCGCACGCTGCCGATCACGTCGCTGATCACGTCCATCGGCGGATGGTAGCCGCGCACGCGCGTCCCAGGCGCGAACGCGTATGCGCGGTGGACGATCGGACATGGTCCGGCGGGCCTTTGTGATCTTGACTGGGTCATCGTGACGACAGAGACCACCACCGACGTGTTCACCATCCTGGCCGCGCACGCGCAGCGGACCGAGGAACGGCAGCGGCCCGCCGCGGAGAGCCTGCGGGCCGCCCGCGATGCCGGGGCGTTCGCGCTGCGGACCCCGCCGGCCTACGGCGGCGCCGGCGCGGGCGCCGAGACCGTCGCCGCCCGCCTGGCCGAGTGGGGGCGCGCCTGTCCCTCGACCGCCTGGATCGCCGGTACCTGCGCCACCGCCAAGACCCTGGCCGCGACGCTGTTCACCGGCCCGGCCGGGGCCGAGATCTTCGCCGACCCGGACGCGCTGGCCTGTGGTTCCGGCCGGCCGGGCGCCCGGGGCGAGCGCCGGCCGGACGGGGTGCTGGTCAACGGGCGGTGGCCGGCGGTCTCCGGTTGCGAGGACGCCGCCTGGGCCTCCCTGGCCGTCCTGGTGGACGGGACGTTCCACCTGGCGGTGGTGCCAATGGGAAACCTGACCATCGAGCCGACCTGGCAGATGGCCGGGATGCGCGGCACCGGCAGCCATACCCTGGTGGCGGAGAACGTGCTGGTCCGGGCCGACCGGATCGCGCCGCTCGACATGCGGAACAGCTCCGACCGGCTGCTGTTCGGCATCACCGTGCTGGGCCCGGTGGTGGGCGCGGCCCGCGGCGCGCTGGACGTCATCGGCGCGATGTTCGCCTCGGACCGGGCACCGTTTATGACCGCCTACACCCGGATGGGCGAGTCACCGGGGGCGCGGCAGTGGCTGGCCGAGGCCACGCACCTGGTGGACCGCGCCGGGCGGACGATGACCGAGGTCGCCCGGGCGGCCGACTCGGGTGCCGCGACGACCCCCGCCGACGGTGTACGCCTGCACATGGACCTGGCGGACGCGGGCCGGGACTGCCGCGCCGCCCTGGAACGGATGCTCGACCTGCACGGTTCAGCCGGGTTCGCCGACTCGAACCCGTTGCAGCGGTACTGGCGCGACGTCGCGGTCGGCAGCCGGCATCCGCACCTCAACCCGTACCTGGCGGTCGAGAACTACGGCCGGACGGTGGCCGGGGAGGCGTAGCCCGGCCACCGCGCACGGCTCACGCCTCGGCGGCCTCCGCGGTCGCGGCCGGCAGCGGCGCGGTGCCGCCCAGGTGGGCGGGCAGCCACCAGCGATCGTCCGGTCCGGCCGGCTGCTCCGGGTACGCCCGCTGCACCGAGTCGAGCAGCACGCTCAGCCGCCCGCTGAGGATCTGCGTGATGGCGTCGGGTGACGTGCCGCGGGGCATCTCCACCGGTTCGCCGACCGAGATCAGCACGGGTACGTGCCGCTTGGTCAGTTCCTTCTTGCGGCCCTTGGTCCAGAGGCGGTGCGGCCCCCACACCGCCATCGGGATCAGCGGCACCTTGGCGGTACGGGCCAGCCGGGCGGCGCCCGACTTCATCTCCTTGACGGTGAACGACTCACTGATCGTGGCCTCGGGGAAGACGCCGACGATCTCGCCGTTCTTGAGCGCCGTGGTGGCCGCCCGGAACGCCGCGGTGCCGGCCTCGCGGTCCACCGGGATGTGCCGCATGCCGCGCATCAACGGACCGCTGATCCGGTGGTCGAACACGCTCTTCTTCGCCATGAACCGCACCAGGCGCTTGGACGGCTGGGCGGCCAGGCCGCAGAAGATGAAGTCGAGGTAACTGGCGTGGTTGCTGGCCAGCACCGCTCCGCCGGTGGTCGGGATGTTCTCCGCACCGTCGATGGTGATCTTCAGGTCGAGCACCCGGAACATGGTCTTGGCAGCACCGATGACCGGGGGATACACGAGGTCCATGTGAAGAAGGTAACCGCCCAACCTGAACCCGGCCTGCGCAGAGTGCAACCATCTCGCCCTCCGCGACGTCTTAGAGATGACTGCGTCGAAGGCAAACCCACGGGGAGGCATAGATGGACACCCGCTATACCCGCGCCGCACGCCGGGAGATGGCGCTCGTGTTGTTCCTCGCCGTGACCGGCATCGCCCTGGTCACGCTGGTCGCCTTCGCACCCTGGTACGAGCCGATGGTGATGGGGTAGGCACCTGGCACCCGTCGTGGTGTTCACTGGTAGGCGTGTCCGAGCCCACGCAGACCTTCTCCTGGCAACGGCCGGGCGGTCCGTGGGCGTCCGGCATGGTCACCGCTCCGTCCGTACCCCCGCTGACTCCGCCGCCGCCCGACCCGCCGCGACCGCCGGGCCCGGACGGACCGCAACGGCGCCGGCGGCAGATGATGATCTTCGCTGGGATCGCCGGTGCGATCCTCGCGGCCGGCCTGGCCGTCGTCCTGGTGCTGGTGTTGTCCGGTGAGGGGGACGCGTTCGGCCGGGACCGGGCCGAAGCGCCCACCGACGTGCGGCCGCCGCTCGCGCGGGCATGCCCGCCGCCGACCGGGGTACCCGAGGCCGCGCCGTCCGGTCCGCCGGTCGCCGCACCGCCGGCCGGCCCGCGGACCGTCGACGACGAGGCCGGCATCTCCTACGCGGCGTACGGGGCCCCCTGGGAGACCTGGAATCAGGTGTGGCGGGCCGGCACGCTGCAGGTGCCGTACCGCAAGGGCCAGCATTTCGTCACCGAGAGCTACAGCGGCGGGCAGTACCACGCCTCGATCCTGTCCGCGGCGGTCCCGGCGGCCAACAACGACGCGGTGACCCTCGACCTGGAGTGCGTGGGCCGGCAGGTGGCGGCGGACGTGCGGGCCGAGTACTACCCGCAGCCGAACACCATGGAGCCGCTGCGCGACGCGCTCACCACGCTGGGCGGGCGGCCGGCGTGGGTCAGCAAGTTCCGGCTGACGTTCTCCGCGCCCGGCCTGTCGGCCACCGACGAACTGTCCGCGGTGGCGGTCGTCGACGTGGGCAAGACGACGGCGGCCGTGCTCTACGTGTCCATCCCGGGCACGCACCGGCATCTCGACCCCGTGGTCGACGACGTGCTGAAGTCGGTGCGCCCGCTCTGACGTCCGCCGCCGCGCGACGGCCGCGGCTCAGGTACCGGTCAGCCCCCAGCGCTTGCGCAGGGCGTTGTCGGCCGCGTTGAACAGCATGTCGATCAGGATGCCGATCACCAGCACCACGATGATGAACGAGATGACCAGGCTGGACTCGCTGAGGTCGCGGGCCTGCTGCATGCGTACGCCGACGGAGAGCGCGCCCGGCACGATCACCAGCAGCTCGCCGGCCATCAGGCTGCGCCAGGAGAACGCCCAGCCCTGCTTGAGCCCGGAGATGAACGACGGCAGCGACGCCGGCAGGATCAGGTGGCGGTACCGGGCGAAGCCGGTCATGCCCAGCACCTGACCGACCCGCAGCCAGGTCCGCGGCACGTAGTCGATGCCGCTGATCAGGCCGTTCGCCACGGACGGCGCGGCGCCGATGACCACCACGAACATGATCGCGCTCTCGCTGATCTGGAACAGCAGGATGGCCAGCGGGAACCACATGATCGACGGCATCGTCTGCAGGCCGGTGATCAGCGATCCGATCGCGGCCCGCAGCGGCGCGAACCGGGAGACCGCGGCGCCGACCACCGTGCCGATCAGCACGGCGAGCGCGAACCCGGTCACCGCCCGGAGCATGGTCAGCCGTACGCCCTCCCAGAAGTCGCCGGTGGTGACCAGGGTGGCCAGGTCGCCGAACACGGTCGCCGGGCCGGGCAGGACGTACTCCGGTTTCCACTCCGACAGCACCACCAGCTGCCAGGCCGCGATGACGATCCCCACGGCCAGCAGCTTGGGCCAGGTCGCGCGCCAGAGGCGGCGGCCGAGGTCGCGTTCGCGGGCCGGGGAGAGCTCCAGCGCGTCCAGCCCGGAGAGGCGGTCGGCCGCGTCGTCCTTGACGTCAGTGGGCATGGCGGGCGACCTCCGCGCGGAGCCGGTCGGTGATGTCGGCGGCCTGACCGGCCACCTCGGGCGAGTCGATGCGCCGGGGCCGGGCGTGGCCGACCGGGAAGTCCTCGATGACCCGGCCGGGCCGGCTGCTGAGCAGCACCACCCGGTCGCCGAGCCGGACCGCCTCGCGCACGTTGTGCGTGACGAAGACGACGGTCAGCGCCTGCTCGCGCCAGATCCGTTCCAGCTCGTCGTGCAGGATGTCGCGGGTCATCGCGTCCAGCGCGCCGAACGGCTCGTCCATCAGCAGGATGTCGGCGTCCTGGGCGAGCGCCCGGGCCAGCGCCACCCGCTGGCGCATGCCGCCGGAGAGTTCGTGCGGCCGCTTGTCGCCGAACCCGGTGAGCCGCACCACGTCGAGCAGCTCCGCGGCCCGGCGCCGGCGTTCGGCCTTGCCGATCCCGCGCAGCCGCATGGCCAGTTCCACGTTCCCGGACACCGACAGCCACGGGAACAGCGCCGCCTCCTGGAACATCAGCGACACGTGCCGGCCGCCGATGTCCAGCGTGCCGCCGCTGATCTCGTCCAGGCCGGCGACCAGCGACAGCAGCGTGCTCTTGCCGCAGCCGGAGGCGCCGAGCAGACACACGAATTCTCCCTGACGGACGGTCAGGGAGACCTTGTCCAGGGCCAGCAGGGCGTTCGCCCCGGCGCCGTACTGCTTGGAGACACTGTCGAGGCGGACGACGACGTCGGTGTCCTGCCGGACCGGCTTGGTCTCTACCAGGCTCATGTTCACTCCTCGGTCAGGCCCGGCCGGGCGCGTCCGCGCCCGGCCGGGAGACGACATCAGGACGCGGCCGCGTCGCTGACCTCGGGCTTGCCGGCCGCCTTGAGCTGCTCGTTGAGCGGGGCCAGGTCGTAGATGCCCTTCAGGTCGACCGGCTTGAGCAGCCCGACGTCCTGCGCGTGCTGGGCGCTGGCGTAGAGCGACGCCGCGATCGGGTCGTTGGTGAACGTCAGATTCTTGAACGCGGCGTTCAGGATCTCGTCCTTGAGCGGCTTGCCGCTGAGCGCGGCGAGCTGGTCGTTGGCCGCCTTCTTGGCGTCCTCGCCGTTCTTCTCGATGTAGTCGACCGACGCGAGGTGGCCCTGCAGCAGCTTCTTCACCGTGTCCGGGTGCTCCTTGAGGAACTCCTGCTTGACGATCAGGTGGGTGGTGACGAACTGCCCGTTCGGCCACAGCGTCTTCTCGTCGATCAGCAGCTTGCCCTTGGACTCCAGCTGCAGCCGGCTCAGGTGCGGCTCCGGCACCCAGGCACCGTCGATGGCGCCCTGCGCGAACGCCTGCACCGCGGTGGCGTTGTCCTGCGGCAGCACCGAGACGTCGCCGCCGCCCTGCTGGTCGGCGGTGAACCCGTTCTTCTTGAGCCAGTTCCGGAGCGCCACGTCCTGGGTGTTGCCCAGCTGCGGGGTGGCGATCTTCTTGCCCTTGAGGTCGGCCGGGGTGTTGATGCCGTTGCGGACCACCAGGCCGGCGCCGCCCGAGGTGCTGCCCGCGATGATCTTCAGGGCGGTGCCCTTGGAGGTGGCCCAGCCGTTGATCGCCGGGTTCGGTCCGATGTAGGTGGCGTCGATCGCGCCGGAGAACAGCGCCTCGATCGCGGCCGGTCCGGCGTTGAACGTCTTCGGATCCAGCTTGGTGTCGCCGAGCGACTGCTGGAAGAGCCCCTTGTTCACCCCGATCAGGGCGGGCGCGTGGGTGATGTTCGGGAAGTAGCCGAGCCGCAGCGTGGTCCCTCCGCCACCGGCCGAGGCCTCGTCGCCGCCGCCGCAGGCGGACAGGCTGGTGGCGGCCAGGGCGGCGGCCGCGGCGAGAGCAAGCGTACGGATGGTGCGTGAGCTCATGCCCACTCCTATTTCGATCTCGAAGAAACGGCGGAAACAGATAGTTCGGCGAGCGTGGTGCGGTCGACGACGCCCTCGATGGCCGCTTCGACCGCCATCCACACGTCGCCCAGGCCGGTCGCCGCGCCGTGGTAGGTCGCGGTGGTGGTGGGTAGCCCTCGTACCGTGGTCAGCGCTCCGCCGACCGCGCGTACGACGTCGCCCACGGTGATGTCCTGGGCGTCGCGGGCCAGCGCGTACCCGCCGTCCACCCCGCGATGGCTGTGCAACAGCCCGGCGCGGCGCAGATCGAGCAGGATGCCCTGGAGAAAGCTGAGGGGGATGTCCTGGGCCGCCGCGAGTGTGGCGGCCTTGACCAACTGCGGGTGGTCCGCGGCCACGGACAGCATCGCCCGGACCGCGTAGTCGGTGCGTGCCGAGACGTACAAGGGGTCGTCCTCTCGTCACGGGCGGTCGATCAAACTCCGCTTTCCCTATCTGATGCATGGGAATAATGGATGAGGTGGGTTTGCCTCGTCAAGGGTGAACCGCATCGTGGAAGGCGGGGGACGACCGAAAGTGATGGCGTGGTCGCCGTCGGGTCGGCAGGTCAGGCTAGATTCATACCGTGGCGCGCAAAGTGAAGATCCCCGCGACGAAGTACCCGATCGAACGATTCACCCTCGACAACGGCCTGCGGGTGGTCCTGTCACCCGACCGCAGCGCACCGGTGGTCGGTGTGGCGGTCGTCTACGACGTCGGCATCCGGTCCGAGCCGGAGGGCCGCACCGGGTTCGCTCACCTCTTCGAGCACCTCATGTTCCAGGGCTCGGAGAACCTCGAGAAGCTGGCCCACTTCCGGCACGTGCAGGGCGCTGGCGGCACCTTCAACGGGTCCACCCACCTGGACTACACCGACTACTTCGAGGTGCTGCCGACCGGCGGCCTGGAGCGGGCGCTGTTCCTCGAGGCCGACCGCATGCGCGGGCCCCGGCTCACCGAGGAGAACCTGCGCAACCAGGTGGACGTGGTCAAGGAGGAGATCCGGGTCAACGTCCTGAACCGGCCGTACGGCGGCTTCCCCTGGCTGAAGCTGCCCCCGGTGATGTTCTCCACGTTCCCCAACGAGCACGACGGGTACGGCTCCTTCGCCGACCTGGAGAGCGCCACCGTCGACGACGCGCAGGAGTTCTTCCAGCGCTACTACGCCTGCGGCAACGCGGTGCTGTCGGTGGCCGGCGACTTCGACGTGGCGCACGCGACGGCGCTGGTCGAACGGCACTTCGGCGACGTACCGTCCCGCCCGGCGCCGCCGCGACCGGACTTCGACGAGCCCGACCTGACCGGCGAGAAGCGGGACCGGTACACCGACCGGCTCGCGCCGCTGCCCGCGGTGGCCAGCGGCTGGCGGGTGCCCGACCCGATCGGGGACTTCGCCGCCTATCTGCCGTATGTGGTGCTGGCCGAGGTGCTCACCGACGGCGACGCTTCCCGCCTGGTCGAGCGCCTGGTGCAGCGCGACCGCACGGTCACCAGCCTGGGCGGCTACATCGGCTTCATGGGCGACGAATACCTGGTGCGCAACCCGACCGCGCTGCTGCTGCAGGCGCACCTCCCACCCGGCGGCGACCCGGAGAAGGTGCTGCGCACCATCGACGAGGAACTGGACCGGCTGGCCACCGGCGGCCTGCCGGCCGGCGAGCTGGCCCGCACCCAGGCCCGGATGGCGACGCACCTGCTGCGCGACACCGATCCGGTGCTCGGCCGGGCCCTGCCGATGGCCGTCCTGGAACAGCAACGCGGACGCCCGGACCTGCTCAACGACCTGCCCCGGCTGGTCGGCGAGGTGACCGCGGAGCAGATCGTCGCGGCGGCCGCCACTCTGCAACCTTCACGTCGGGCAACTGTCGAGGTCGTACCGGGAGCGGGCCAGTGACCAAGCATTCCCTTCCGGACCTGGTGCCGGACAGCAAGATCAAACTGCCTCGCCAGGCCGAGCGCACGCTGGCCAGTGGCCTGACCGTGCTGGCCATCCGGCGTACCTCGGTGCCGCTGGTCGAGCTGCGGCTGCGGGTGCCGTTCGGACGGGCCCCGCTGCCCCGCGCCACGCTGCTGTCCCAGGCGCTGTTCACCGGCACCGGCACGATGTCCAGCATCGACATCGCCGCCGAGCTGCAGACCGTCGGCGGCGGGCTGTCCGCCGGGCTGGACCCGGACCGGCTGCTGATCACCGGCAACACGCTGGCCGGCGGGCTGGACCGGACGCTGGAGATTCTCGCCGCGGTGCTGACCGACGCCACCTACCCGGCCGAGGAGGTGGCCACCGAGCGGGACCGGCTGGTCGACCACATCCAGGTGGCGCAGAGTCAGCCCGCGCACCTGGCCCGGGTGGCGTTGCTGAAGCGGATGTACGGCCGCCACCCCTACGCGGTGCAGACCCCGGAGCCAGAACAGGTCAAGGGGGTACGCCCGGCCCAGTTGCGGGCCCTGCACGCGGACCGGCTGCGCCCGGACGGCGCGGTGCTGGTGCTGGTCGGCGACGTCAACCCGGAGAAGGCGATCGACGCCGCGGACAAGGCGCTGGGCAGCTGGACCGGCCCGAGCAAGGACGGCAACGTGCCGCCCACGCCGGAACTGGAGCCCGGTCCGCTGCTGCTGGTGGACCGTCCCGGGGCGGTGCAGTCGTCGCTGCGGATGGCGTTGCCCGCGGTGCCCCGTACCCACCCCGACCACGCCGCGCTGCAGCTCGCCAACCTGCTCTTCGGCGGCTACTTCTCGTCCCGCTGGGTGGAGAACATCCGGGAGGACAAGGGCTACACGTACGGCCCGCACACCTCGATCGAGCACTTCCTCGCCGGTTCCGCGCTGGTCGCGTCCGCCGAGGTGGCCACCGAGGTGACCGGCCCGTCGCTGCTCGAGACCATGTACGAGCTGGGCCGCATCGCCAGCCTGCCGCCGGGCGAGGAGGAGCTGGAGCAGGCCCGCCGGTACGCGCTCGGCACCCTGCGCCTGGGCATGTCCACCCAGGGCGGGCTGGCCGGGCTGGCCAGCATGTACGCCAGTTTCGGGCTACGCCTGGACTACCTGCGCGACCACTCGGCCGCGCTGGCGTCGGCGACCCGGGAGCAGGTGGCCGAGGTGGCCGCGCGATACCTGGCCCCGGCCCGGGCGATCACCGTGGTGCTCGGCGACGCGGAGAAGGTGGAGGGGCCGCTGTCCGCCTTGACCGCGCTGGAGCGCGACACCGAGTGAGCCAGGACCAGCAGCGCGACGCCGGGGAGCAGCCGGATGTCGGGGAGCAGCCCGGTGGGCGGCCGGTGGCGCCGCCGCTGGCCCGGACCACGCTGGACCGGGCGGCGCACCACCGGCGCGATGCCGCCTGGCTGGCGTCCGCCTGGGAGCGCGGGCTGGTGCTGGTGGTGGACGTCGCGAAGGGGGGCCGGGCGCTGGTCACCGAGCAACCCGGCGGGGGCGCCGCGCTGGTCCTGGTGCCCGCGACGGACGCGCCCGCCGGGGAACGGCTGTTCCTCGGCCTCGACCTCGACGGCACGCCGTTGTTCACCGTCGACGCGCCGCTGCCGACCGGTCGCGCGGCCCGTGCGGTGACGTTGCGCGAGATCGGGCACCGGCTGGACGACCGGGACGCCGGCATCTTCACGGCGGCGGCCGCGCTGGGGAACTGGCACGCCACCCACGTCTACTCGCCGCGCAGCGGGCAGCCCACCACGGTGATCGAGGGCGGCTGGTCGCGGGTGGATCCGGAGGGGCGGCAGATGTGGCCGCGTACCGATCCCGCCATGATCGTTCTCATCCACGACGGTGTCGCCGGGCCCGCCGGGCGGTGTCTTCTCGGGCACAATTCGGCCTGGCCGGACGGGCCGGACGGAATGCGGCGGTTCTCCTGTCTGGCCGGTTACGTCGAGCCCGGCGAGTCGGCGGAGGCGGCGGTGGCCCGGGAGGTGGCCGAGGAGGTCGGCATCCGGCTCAGCTCGGTGCGGTACGAGGCCAGCCAGTCGTGGCCGTACCCCGGGTCGCTGATGCTCGGCTTCTCCGCGGTCGCCGACCGGGACCAGGAGCTGACGCTGGACCCCGAGGAGATCGACGAGGCGCACTGGTTCAGTCGCCGCGACATTACTCAAATGATTGCCGGCAATTACATTGAGCCACAGAGTGGCATCGCCATGAGCCTCCCTATGCGGTCGTCTATCGCGTTCTATCTGGTTGAGCGTTGGATGGGTGATTTCCCCCGATAACGGAATCACGTCCGTCGAATCAGCGAGAATCTCGGCTATTGCGTGCAACGAATACGGTGACGAGCCACGTCTGCATTGCAGAGACCGAGAGGTGGTTTACACACATGACGCAGGTCATCGCGCCCGCATGGACCCCCATGACGGACGAGGAACGCGCGCAATTCGACCGCGACGGCTTCCTGGTGATTCGAAATGTGCTGAACCAGGACGAGATAGAGCGGGCGCGTACGGCCATTCTCAACTTCCGCGAGAAGGCCGGTGTGACGGGTGCGCTGCATGAGCTTTCCGCGGTTACCGCCTGCCCCGAACTGGCTTTCCTGCTCGACCACCCGGTGGCGTTCCGGTACATCTGGTCGCTGCTCGGCTGGAACGTGCACGTCTACCACTCGCACATCGACGTGCACCCGCAGATCAAGGAGAAGACGCCCGACTGGTGGCACTGGCACCAGGACGGCGGCCGGCAGAACCGTGAGCTGGAGACGGACCCGCGTCCGCGGATGAGCGTCAAGCTGGCGTACTGGCTCTCCGACGTCAGCGAGACCGGCCGGGGCAACTTCACCGTGCTGCCCGGCAGCCACCTGACCAACTGGCTGCCCGGCCCGCCGAGCCGCGGCGTCCCGTGGCCGCAGCCGGAGGGCGCGCTGCAGATCACCGCGAACCCGGGCGACCTGGTGGTGTTCGACCGCCGGATCTGGCACGCCCGGTCGGACAACTACTCGTCGATCACCCGCGTCGGTGCCTTCTTCGGGTACACCTACCGCTGGCTGGCCGGCCGCGACAACGTCGCCGACCTGCCCAACCAGCCCATGTGGGCGGGCCTCAACGACGTGCAGCGCCAGCTCCTCGGCGGCGTCGGCGACGGCGACGGCGATCACCTCTGGGGCCACTACCCGGAGACCACCCCGCTGTACGGCGAACTCAAGCAGCGCGGGCTGCTGGACGCCAGCATCCCGGCTCTGATCCCGTAACGGGCCCGCGACGACCCGCCGGAGCTGCTACTCCGGCGGGCCGAAAGCCGGGCCGCCCGGTACGCCCCCGCACCGGGCGGCCCACTGTGATCGACATCGTCCGGCTCGGGCCGTGATCAGACGGCCTCACAACGGGGGCCGGGCGGTGGCGAGATCAGGCCCGCAGCGCCGCGAGATGTTCCTTGACCTGCTTGATCGAGGGATTGGTCAGGGCCGACCCGTCGTCGAAACGCAGCGTCGGCACGGTCTGGTTGCCGCCGTTGACGCCCATCACGAACTCCGCCGCGGCCGGGTCCCGCTCGATGTCGATCACCTGGTAGCCGATGCCTTCCCGGTCGAGCTGGGACTTCAGGCGGTGGCAGTACCCGCACCAGGACGTCGAGTACATGATCAACATCGGTCACGATCCCTTCGCAGAGGTGGCGTCCGCTGCCGCATACCGCGGAGCCATCCGGGGAAACGTCGTAGGTGGGTGCCATGATTCCCGGTTGTGACAGCGGAACGCGTACTCGCCGGGTTGGACCCCGATCAGCGCAGGGCGGTGACCGCCCCCGCCGGGCCGGTCTGCATCCTCGCCGGGGCCGGCACCGGTAAGACGCGGGCGATCACCCACCGGATCGCGTACCGGTCGCTGACCGGCGAGATCAGCGGCCGGCACGTGCTGGCCGTCACGTTCACCGCCCGCGCCGCCGCCGAGATGCGCGCCCGGCTCACCGCGCTGGGCGCCGCCGGGGTGCAGGCCCGCACGTTCCACGCGGCCGCGCTGCGCCAGGTCCGCTACTTCGCCCCCCGGCTGCTCGAGGGGCGCGGCATGCCGGAGTTGCTGGAGAGCAAGGGCCGGCTCGTGGCGCTCGCCGCCACCCGCGCCGGGGTCCGGGTCGACCGCACCGGCGCGCGGGACCTCGCGGCCGAGATCGAGTGGGCGAAGTCCTCGCTGGCCGAGCCCGGGGAATATGCGGTGGCCGCGGCCAAGGCGCTGCGCGAGCCGCCGATCGAGGCGGCCAAGGTGGCCGAGGTCTTCGCGGCGTACGAGCAGCTCAAGCGCCGGCAAGGCGTGATCGACTTCGAGGACATGCTGCGCGCCGCGGTCTGGGGAATCGAGGAGCACCCGGACGTCGCCGAGCAGATCCGCGCGCAGTACCGGCACTTCGTGGTGGACGAGTACCAGGACGTCAACCCGCTCCAGCAGCGGCTGCTGGACGCCTGGCTGGGCGGCCGGGAGGACGTCACCGTGGTGGGCGACGCGAGTCAGACGATCTACTCGTTCACCGGCGCCACCTCGTCGTACCTGATCGATTTCCCCAAGCAGCGCCGGGACGCCGTGGTGGTCCGGCTGGTCCGTGACTACCGCTCCACCCCGCAGGTGGTCGGCCTGGCCAACGCGGTCATCCGGCAGGCCCGGGGCAGCGAGGCGCGGCTCCGGCTGGAGCTGCAGGGCCAGCGGCCGCCCGGTGCCGAACCGGAGCTGAAGATCTTCGCGGACGAGCCGGCCGAGGCCACGGCGGTCGCGAGACGGTGCCGGGAGCTGATCGCGTCCGGCACGCCGGCCAGCGAGATCGCGGTGCTGTTCCGCACCAACGCGCAGTCCGAGACGTATGAGAAGGCGCTGGCCGAGATCGAGGTGCCGTACGTGGTGCGCGGCGCGGAGCGGTTCTTCGAGCGTTCCGAGGTGCGGCAGGCCATGGTGGCGCTGCGGTCCGCGGTGCGCTCCATCCCGGGCGAGACGCCCCTGGTCGACGCGGTGGTCGAGGCGCTGGCCGCGACCGGCTGGGCACGCGACCAGCCACCGCCGGGCGGGGCCGCCCGGGAGCAGTGGGAGGCGCTCGCGGCGCTGGTCACCCTCGCCGAGGAGTACGCGGCCGCCCCCGAGGTGCTTCCGCTCGGCGAGGCCGGCGCGGTGCAGCGGGACGTCTCGCTGGCCGCGTTCAACGCGGAGCTGGCCCGGCGCGCCGAACAACAGCACGCGCCGACCGTGGCGGGCGTGACGCTGGCGTCGTTGCACTCGGCAAAGGGCCTGGAATGGGACGCGGTGTTCCTGGTCGGTCTCTCCGACGGGACCCTGCCGACCACGTACGCGAAGACGCCGGAGCAGCTCGAGGAGGAGCGGCGGCTGCTCTACGTGGGGGTGACCCGGGCCCGCCAGTGGCTCTGGTTGTCGTACGGCCAGTCGCGTTCCCCGGGCGGCCGGGCCCGCCGGCCGTGCCGGTTCCTGCCGCAGCTGGAGCGCTCCGGCGGGACCGAACGGGCCGGCGCCTCGTCGGTGAGTCGGAAACCCGACCGCAGGCGTTCCCAGGTGTCCTCCTGCCGGATCTGCGGCGCCACCCTGCTCGCCGGTGCGGACCGCAAACTGGGGCGCTGCCCGACCTGCCCGTCCGACCTCGACGAGGACCTCTTCGCCCGCCTCACCGAGTGGCGCCGCCGGGCCGCCGCGGCCCAGAAAGTGCCTGCGTACGTCGTGTTCACCGACGCCACCGTGGTGGCCCTCGCGGAGCGCCGCCCGGACACCCCGGCCGACCTCCTGGCGATCGCCGGCATCGGCCCCCGCAAGCTGGGCCAGTACGGCGAGGCAGTGTTCGCTCTGGTGCGCGGCGCCGACCCAGATGATCTTGTGGCAGAAAACTTTGGAAACTAGTCCCGTAATTCGTTTGCCCTCGCTGTGCGACGAGGCTTAGCCTCAGTGCACACCTAGACGAGCGCGGCTTCGCACCGTGCCCGACCAGGGCAGAAACACCCCGTAGGAACACGAGCGCAAGGCATATGGAGGAGGTGGCACCGATGGAGATCTACACGATTCAGCGACCGTCGCTGCTGCTTGCTGCTGCCTGCGCTCCGTCCGCTCCGAAGCCGTCCACCGTGTCCGTTGCGGTGTTGGCTGCGGAACGGGCTCCGGTTTCGCAGGTGCACCAGGTTTGGACCCAGGCCGAGCTGGGCCTCACCCTGACCGGCGTCGGCGGAAACTACGGGACCACTGGGTTCGTGGGCAGCAACGGCATCTCCGTCAAGCGTATGACGGATGGCGCCAGCGGTGTCCCGCCTCGAGGAAGGCCGGTCTGATCAACAGACCAACCGGCTCACCTCGAGGCCGCGGAACCCGTAACCGGGATCCGCGGCCATATTTTTTGTCGGCTCACCGGCCGGCGCGCACGACCTGTATGGCGATCCAGAAGATCGAGAGAAGAGAGAGGTGACCGGGCTTTATGAGTCTGGCGCTGGCCCCACTCGACGTTTCCGTCGAGCTCGAGGCAAACCTGCCCTGTCGGAAGTTCGACCCGGACCTGTGGTTCTCGGACTCCCCGGCCCAGCTGGAACTGGCGAAGTCGCTCTGCGGGGACTGCCCGCTGCGCGTCGAGTGCCTGGCCGGCGCGGTCGAGCGGAACGAGCCCTGGGGTGTCTGGGGAGGCGAGATCTTTGAGCGCGGTGCCGTTGTTCCGCGCAAGCGGCCGCGGGGCCGTCCCCGCAAGGTCGACGTCGCTCGCGACGCCGAGCTGAAGGTCGAGGTCGAGGAGCGGCTCGCCGCGAACGGTCTCGAGCGCAACGCCGTCCGGCTGGCGGCGTGACATGACCATCACGACCACCACCGCCCCCGTCCACCACCCCGTCCGCGAAACGAGTGCAGCTGTGACCCTGAACGGAGCCCCGAAGGTGAAACTTCTCCAAGAAGCGTTGTCCCGTGCCCGAATGCGTCGGCCTCAGGCCGACCAGACCCCTGAGGCTCACCGATCCGGACGCCGAGTAGCCATGGCCGCGCGTCAGCGCGCCGCACGCGAACTGGGTGGGCGCCCCTTCTGATCGAGTGAGACCGTCAGCAACCAGAGAACGCGAAAGGCCCGTCCGCTCCGGCGGACGGGCCTTCGCCCTGCTCGGACGGCGGTCACGGCACCGGGGCGAAACCCGGCAACCACTTCTCCAGGATCGCGCGGTACGGCGCCTGCGCCTCCAACTGGCACAGCACGCCGATCGAGCCGATCGTGACCCGGTGGATCAGCAGGTACGACGGCGGCAGGTTGAGCTTGCGGCTCAACTGGTAGGCCGGTGACCGCGGATTGGACAGCCGGGTGGCCTCGCCGCGCAGCCAGGCCCGGGTGAAGCGGAACTCCGGCACCGCCACCGGCTCGATCATCGGGCGCAGGAACTCCAGCACACCCTGCGCGTCGATCTCGTCGTCGCGCTTGATGAACCCCTCGTCGCGCAGCCCGTCCGCCACCGCCTCCGCGTCGCCGCTGAGCGCCAGCCGCACCAGGCGGCCGATCGGCTCCGGATGACCGCCCGGCAGCCGGGCCACCGCACCGAAATCGATCACCCCGAGCCGGCCGTCCGCGAGAATCCGGAAGTTTCCGGGGTGCGGGTCGGCGTGCAGCAGGCCGCACCGCTGCGGTGCGGAGAAGTGCAGGGTGGCCATCAGCCGGCCGGCCTCGTCGCGTTCCGCCTCGGTGCCGTCGCTGATCACCTTGGCCAGCGGCGTGCCGTCCACCCACTCGGTGACCAGCACCCGCGGCGCGTCCGCGACCACCCGCGGCACGTAGATGTCCGCGTCGCCGGTGAACGCGGCGGCGAACGTGCGCTGCGCCTCCGCCTCCATGGCGTAGTCGAGTTCCTCGACGATCCGCTCCCGCAGCTCCGCCACCAGCGGCTTGATGTCCATGCCCGGCTGAATGATCTTGAACATGCCGGCCAGCCGGGACAGCTGCTTCAGGTCGGACAGCAGCGCGTCGCCGGCGCCCGGATACTGGATCTTCACGGCCACCGGCAGCGTCTTCGGCCGGGCGCCCTTGCGGGACGGCGGCAGCTTCCACACCGCCTTGTGCACCTGCCCGATGCTGGCCGCGGCGGCCGGGCTGTCGTCGAACTCGGCGAACCTGTCCCGCCAGTCCGCGCCCAGCTGCTCGCTCATCACCTTGTGCACGCTCGCCACCGGCATCGGCGGCGCGGCCTCCTGCAACTTGGTGAGCGCCTGCCGGTACGGTCCCGCCATCTCCTCCGGCATCGCCGCCTCGAGCACGCTCAGGGCCTGCCCGAACTTCATGGCTCCGCCCTTGAGCTGTCCCAGGACACTGAACAGTTGCTCGGCGGTGCGCTGCTGGATGTCGGCGGAAATGACGTCCGTGGCGACGCCGACCGCCCGCTTGCCGAGGCCGAGCGCCGTCCGCCCGGCAAAGCCGAGGGGTAGCGCGGCAAGCCTGGCGGTCCGGGAGGCCGCACGACGCGGTATGTCGCTCACCAGATCATTGTGACCGACGCCGGGCGGTTCAACCTCCCCGGTTGTGTCATCTGCGCCGCACCCGGCCCGGAAGTCCCGTTCACCGCCGGCAGCCGCAGTCCGGATGCGGCGTCCAGCTGCGCCTGCGGAACCGCCCCGGCGCGGCGATCTCCACGGCCGCCCCGACCGTCTCCGGACGCCCGCCGTCCAGGTATGTCAGCGCCTCCGCGGTCGCGTACCCGGTGGCGGTGAGCAGCGTGGCGACCGGGCACGGTTCGGCGGTCCCGGTCGCCGGCCGGTCCGCCGGCTCCGGGCGGCCGGCGTCACGCTCCCGGCGGTGCAACTCGACGCAGCGCAGGCACGGGGCGCCGGCGGGCGGCACGCACGGCCCGACCACCGCGACGCCGTCCCGGACCGACACGGCGAGGTGAGGCTGGCGCCGGCTCAGATGCGCGGCGGCGACCAGGGCGGTGGGCTGGGCGTACCCGAGTTGGATCAGCAGGGCGGCGGCGCCGCGGCGTACCGGACGGGTCTCGACGCCCGGCACCCTGCGGCGCAGGGCCGACGCGACGGCCTCGCTCCGCGGTGTGCCGACATCGGTGCCGCGGAGCGGGCCGCCGGGGAGTTCGGCCAGGGCGACCGGGCCGGGCAGATCGGGATGGACGTGACCGACGCCGGCCTCGGCCAGGGCGACCGCGATGGCGGCACCGAGCCGGCCGTGCCCGGTGACGACCACGCGGGCGGCCAGGCGCCGGCGCAGCGTCGCGGCCGGCGACCGCCCGCCCGGACCACCGGCTCTGGCCGCACCGGCATCCTTCGCTCTTCCGCTCGGGGCCCGATCCTCCGGACAGCCGGGCGGCCGGGGGACGGTGGCTCGCTGCAACGCCAGGGCAGCCGCCTCGCCGGTCAGCCGGTGACGGGCGTCCTCGGTCAGGAACGCCGGCCACAGCGCGGGTGCCGGCAGCACCAACCTGGCCGCGTGCAGTGCGTCGAGCAGAGCCCGGGCGTCGGCCGGGGCGATGCCGTCCGCCGTGGCCCGGCGCAGTACGACGCGCTCGGGCCGGGAGCCGTCGAGCAGATCGAGGATCCGCGCCGCTCGCGGGTCCGGCAGATCGACCAGGACGGCGCGCGGCGGATCGAGGCCGAGCTGCAGGGTGTGGGGGTCGCGCCAGAGGCGCGGCAGGCCGGGAATCAGGGTGGGCCGGGGTACGGCGGACCGACTCATACATCACAGCGTGTCATCACCGCGATGCGAAGCGAGACGGTTGTCCACAGGCGTGACAGCCTGTCCACCGACTTATCCACAAGTTATCCACAGCGACGATACTGGCTCTACTTACTCAACGTGGTGATGTGGATACTGGTTACGACTCGCAGGGGTGAAACGGGACAGGGGCGGCCGGTTCGGCCGCCCCTGTCCCGGTCAGGCAACTCAGGCCTTGGCCTTGCCCAGGATCCGGTTGACGGTGGTGCCGCAGACCGGGCACTTGCCCTTGGCCATGTTCATGCCGGTCTTCGAGACCTCCACGTTGCCCTGGAAGTCACGCTTCTCCTTGCACTTGACGCAGTAGCCGTTGTACGTGTTGTCGGCCACGGTTCCTCCTCGTTCATGTTGTCGGCCGGGTCGACCCGGTGCCCTCCCCGCGGCGACAGGCCGCGACCTGTTGGCGCTGGACCGCTCCGCGACCACGTGCATGTGGCCACCCGCTCGGGGCGGTCACTACCCAGGTCGAGCCGTTTCCATGTCAGCGCGGTGTCGCCGGTGTCGACGACGACGTGAGTCTGCGGGCCAGGTGCGCCCTTTTTGGGCAGATATGCCGGGACACGCCGAGGAAAGTCTCAGAAGGGCCTAAACGGGACGCCAGTGTCGTGGGTTCCCCGATCATGTGATTGGGTACGGGTACTGGTGTTGCGGGTTGGCAAATTTTTTTCGGTCAGTCCGGGGCAAAGGGTTCTTTTCTGGCGCGTGTCGTCGGGCGTACTCTTGCGGTGACCTAGGTCTCACGGATTAGCGTCTCAACGTGAACCCGAATCTGGGCCGCGCGAGCCGGTAATGGCCCGGACGCGCAAGCCTGTCGTCGAAGTGCGGCGCAGCCAGCGCCGTCGCCGCACGGTGTCCGCCTATCGCGACGGTGAGCGCGTCGTCGTGCTCATCCCCGACCGGTTCTCCCGCGCCGAGGAGACCGAATGGGTGGAGCGCATGCTCGCCCGGCTCGCCGCCCGCGAGGAACGCATCCAGCGCACGGACAACGAGCTGGCCCAGCGCGCCACCCGCCTGACCGCCCGGTACCTCGCCGACCACGCGGCCCGGGTGACGCCGGCCAGCGTCCGGTGGGTGACCAACCAGAACGGCCGCTGGGGGTCCTGTACCCCCGACGACGGCACCATCCGCATCTCGCACCGCATCCAGGAGATGCCGGACTGGGTCATCGACTACGTGCTGCTGCACGAGCTGGCCCATCTGGTCGTGCCGAGCCACAGTGCGCGGTTCTGGGAACTGGTGAACCGGTACCCGAAGGCGGAACGGGCCCGCGGCTACCTGGAGGGCATCTCGGCGGCAACGGGCCTCGTGCTGGCCGACTGAGTCGGAGTGCACCTCCGCCCTCGAGACCCGGGCGTATCTCCGCGGTGGCGGGCGCCGGCGGCGCGGAACCGGCGTCATGGGTAGGTTAGGGACGTGCGGCGGGTGGTGGTGGCGCTTCTGGTGCCCGTGACGTGGAGCCCGCCCGGGGTCGACCTCGAGGCGTGGCGGGCCGCGTTGGCCGAAGACGTCGTCGATCTGCTGGCCATGCTGGCGCAGGCCGACCCGGCGATCGCGGCCACCCCGGCGGACCGCGCGCTGGCCGAGCGGATCGCCTGGCCGGGCATGCGGATCTACGAGGTGCCGGCGGCCACCGTGCGGCCGGTGCTGGAGGCCGCCGCCGCGGACCGGTACGACCAGGCCGCGGTGATCGCCTCGGATGCCGCCGACGTGCCCGGCATGGTGCTCGGCAAGCTGCTGCGGCCGCTCACCAGCAAGCCGGTCGCGGTCGCGCCGGGCGGACCGGGCGGCGGCCTGCTGGGCGTGGCGACCCGCCTGCCCGCGCCGGACTGGCTGGGCGACCACGACCTGGACACGGCGTCACCCACGTCGCTGCGCCGGACCGCACCGGAGCCGCGCGAGGTCGAGTCGACCGCGGAGTGGCGGCGGCTGCGCGGACCGGCGGATCTGGCCACGCTCGACCCCGCCCTCGAAGGGTGGGACGCCACCCGCGCACTGCTGGGTGGCTGACCGCATCGAACCAGCTCAGGCCGACGGCGAGCGGCGGACCGAACCCACCAGCTCAGGCCTACGGCGAGCGGCGGACCGAATCCACCAGCTCAGGCCGACGGCGAGCGGCGGACCGAACCCACCAGCTCAGGCCGGCGGCGGGCCGGCCCGCGGACGGGCCGGCCCAGGTGAGGGCCGTCTAGCTCTGCGGCCCGCCGTCCTCTTTGCCGAGGTTGTCCAGCTCGGAGATGTCCCAGTCCGACCGGGCCTGCGCGAACCCCTGCGGGTTGGCGAAGTCCTCGTCCGTCGGCAGCAGGTCGGGGTGCTCCCAGAGCGCGTCCCGCCCGGGCACGCCGCGGTGTTCGGTCACCGCGGCCCACAGCGCCGCCGCCTCGCGCAGCTTGCGCGGCCGCAGCTCCAGGCCGACCAGGGCGGCGAACGTCTGCTCGGCGGGACCGCCCGCACCCCGGCGGCGGCGGAACGCCTCGCCGAGCGCGACCACCGACGGCAACCGGTCGCCGGCGGCGGTGTCCACCACGTGCCCGACCCAGCCCTCGATCAGCGCCAGCGCCGTCTCGAGCCGCGCCAGACTGGCCTTCTGCTGCGGGGTGTCCTCCGGCGTGAAGATGCCTTCCAGCGCCATCGCCTGCATGGACTCGGGGTCGGACGGGTCGACGCGGCTCATCGCGTCCTCGATGGCCTCGCGGTTGACGGTGATGCCGTTGGCGTACGTCTCCACCGCGTTCAGCACGTGGGCACGCAGCCACGGGACGTGCTCGAACAGGCGCTGGTGTGCCGCCTCGCGCAGCGCCACGTACAGCCGGACCTGGTCCTCGGGCAGTTCCAGGCCTTCGCCGTACCCCTTGATGTTGGCGGGGATCAACGCGGCCGTGCCGGCCGGGCCGAGCGGGAGGCCGATGTCGCCGGCCGAGAGCACCTCCGCGGCCAGCTGGCCGAGCGCCTGGCCGAGCTGGCCGCCGAACAGCGCGCCGCCGAGCGTGGCGACCATCGACTGCATCGGGCCGAGCTGGGCGCGGGCCTCCTCGGGCACGAGGTCACCCATCGCGCCGACCATGCGGCCGGCGATCGGGTCGCAGAGCTTCTTCCACACGTCGAGCGTGTTGTAGATCCACTCATTACGGTTCCACGCGGTCGCGGTGCGGATGCCGCTGGGTAGCGCGGAGGCGGGGTCGAGCCAGAGGTCGGCGAGCCGGAGCGACTCCTCGACCTGGTTGCGCTCGACGATGGTCACCGCCGGGTCGCCGGTCCCGGTCAGCTGGCTGGCCGCCACCTGCCGGGCCAGGTCCCAGTTGACCGGGCCGCTGCCCGGTGCGGCGAACATCTGCTGCAGCTGGGCCATGAACTGCTGCATCTGCTGCGGGTCGGAGGGGTCGGGCGGCTGTGCGCCCGGCAGGGAGAAGCCGAACGGGATATCAGGCACGGCTCAACCGTACGCGGGAAACGCCCCCGAAGCGCCGATGCCGGTGTCAGCTCAGAGAGAACTCAGGGTAGGTGGGTACGCTCACGCGCATGAGACGTCGCGGTGTCACGGTCATCCTCGGCGCCCTGATCACCGCGCTGCTAGCCGTCGGGGTCATGGCCGCTCCCATGCCGTACGTCGTGCTGAAGCCCGGTCCGACCGTCGACACGCTCGGTTCGGACAACGGCAAAGAAGTGATCCAGGTGACCCGGACCGACACGTCGAAGTCCGCCGGCCAGCTCCGGCTCACCACCGTAGGGGTGCAGAACGACGTCGAACTGGTCTGGGCGATCCGGGGCTGGTTCAGCGACCAGCAGGCGGTGGTGCCGCGGGACGTGATCTACCCGCCGGACCAGACCGAGAAGCAGGTCGAGGAGCAGAACGAGCAGGAGTTCCAGGTGTCGCAGACCAGCGCGGAGACGGTCGCGCTGCGCGAGCTGGGCTACCCGGTGCAGACGTTCGTGGCCGAGGTGACGGCGGGCGGCGCGTCGGACGGCAAGCTGGCCAAGGACGACGTGGTCAGCACGGTCGACGGCACCGCGGTGACCAGCCCGCAGAAGCTCACCGAGCTGATCCAGGCCAAACCGGCCGGCACCACGCTGACCGTGGGGTACACCCGGGACGGCAAGCCGGGCACCGCGCGGATCACCAGCAAGGACGACGGCGGCACCCCGCGGATCGGCGTGCAGATCGACCGGCGGCAGCCGCACCCGTTCGACGTGAAGATCGACCTCGGGGAGATCGGCGGGCCGAGCGCCGGCCTGATGTTCACGCTCGGCATCATCGACAAGGTCCGGCCGCAGGACCTCACCGGCGGCAAGATCATCGCGGGCACCGGCACGATCGACGACGAGGGTACGGTCGGCCCGATCGGTGGCATCCCGCAGAAGCTGGTCGGCGCCAAGGCCGCCGGGGCCCAGCTGTTCCTGGTGCCGGCCGACAACTGCGCCGAGGCGCTCCGCAACGCCGTCCCGGGCCTGCCGATGGCGCGGGTGGGCAGCGTGGACGACGCCCTCCGGGCACTCCAGGCATTCACCACCGGCGGCACTGCGGTGCCATGCTCGTAACGACTCGTGCAACCGCCCGCGGGGCAGCACGCCATAATGTGAAACTCCGCCAAGTGTTCGGAGCCTACGTTGGTCATGCGTAACAGTCCTCTGCCGAGGATGAGCCGGCGCGGTCGCGTCACGGTCGGCGTCCTGGTCGGGGTCTTCCTTCTTTTCTCGCTGCTCGGCTGGGGCATCGACAAGTACACCGACCTGCTCTGGTACCGCGAGGTCGACTACGCCAATGTCTTCACCGGCATGCTGGTCACCCGGCTGCTGCTGTTCGTGGTGGTCGGCCTGCTGATGGCGCTGGTGGTCGCCGGCAACCTCTACCTGGCGTACCGTCTGCGGCCGCTGTTGCGGCCGCACTCGGCGGAGCAGGCCACGCTGGAGCGGTACCGGATGGTCATCGCGCCCCGCCTGGGCACCTGGATCGCGTCGATCGCCGTGGTGATCGGGTTCTTCGCCGGGTTGAGCGCGCAGAACCGCTGGCGGGACTGGCTGCTGTTCCAGAACGCCCAGCCGTTCGGCGTCGAGGACCCCGAGTTCAAGGTGGACGTCGGCTTCTACGTCTTCGAGTACCCGCTCTGGCGGTACGTGCTGGGCGTCGGCTTCACCGCCGTGGTGCTGTCGGTCCTCGGTGCGCTGGCGGTGCACTACATCTTCGGCGGTGTCCGGCTGCAGGGCGTCGGCGACCGGATGACGTCCGCGGCGCGCGCCCACCTGACCTCGCTGGTCGCGGTGTTCGTGCTGCTGAAGGCCGTGGCCTACATCCTGGACCAGCGGGCCCTGCTGCTCGAGCAGCACGTCTCACCGGGCCTGTACGGCGCCGGGTACACCGACGTCAACGCGTTGCTGCCGGCCAAGGAGATCCTGGTCTACATCTCGATCGTGGTGGCGATCGCCATCGTGGTCTTCTCCAACGCCTTCATGCGCAACCTGGTCTGGCCGGGCGTCTCGCTGGCGCTGCTGGCCATCTCGGCGGTCGCGATCGGCGGCATCTACCCGCTCGCGGTGCAGAACTTCACGGTCCAGCCCAGCCTCGCCGACAAGGAGGCGCCGTACATCGAGCGGTCGATCAAGGCCACCCGTGCGGCGTTCGGCCTGGACGTCGCGGAGATGCGCCCCTACGCGGCGTCGAACACGGTGCCGCCGGGGACGCTGGCGACCGACGCCAACGCGCAGAATGTCCGGCTGATCGACCCGCAGCTGGTGTCCGAGGCGTTCACCCAGCAGCAGCAGGTCCGCGGCTTCTACGACTTCGGGCCCAAGCTGGACGTGGACCGGTACACGGTGGGCGGCGCTTCCAAGGACTACGTGGTCGGCGTCCGCGAGATCAACGACAGCGCGCTCACCACGCAGCAGCAGAACTGGATCAACCGGCACACCACCTTCACCCACGGGTACGGCCTTGTCGCGGCGCCCGCCAACCAGGTGGTCTGCGGCGGCCTGCCGTACTTCGTCTCCGGCTTCCTCGGCGACGACCAGCAGCCCGGCTGTGCGTCGGAGGACGAGGAGATCCGGGTCGCGCAGCCCCGCATCTACTACGGCGAGCAGTCCACCGAGTACGCGATCGTCGGCCAGGAGGACCCCAACCGCAAGGTGGAGTTCGACCGCCCGCAGCCGAACGACAAGAACGCCGAGGAGCGCTACACGTACACCGGCGAGGGCGGCGTGCCGATCGGCTCGTTCTTCCGCCGGCTGGTGTTCGCGATCAAGAACACGGAGAGCAACTTCCTGCTCTCCGACGCGGTCAACTCGGAGTCCCGCCTGATGTACGTCCGGGACCCGCGCTCCCGGGTGGCCAAGGTGGCGCCGTTCCTCACCATCGACGGCGACCCGTACCCGGCCGTGGTGGACGGCAAGATCCAGTGGATTCTGGACGGCTACACCACCTCCGCGACGTATCCGTACTCGCAGCGGGTCAACCTGCAGCAGGAGACCCGCGACGAGACCACCAACCAGGGCACGTTCGCGCTGGCCCGGGACAACGTCAACTACATGCGCAACTCGGTCAAGGCCACCGTCGACGCGTACGACGGCACGGTCAAGCTGTACGAGTTCGACGACCAGGACCCGATCCTCAAGGCCTGGAACGCGGCGTTCGGCGGCGACCTGGTCGTGCCCAAGGCGGAGACGCCGGCGTCACTGGCCGAGCACTTC
The DNA here is from genome assembly GCF_020216025.1 of Jidongwangia harbinensis. Taxonomy (GTDB): domain Bacteria; phylum Actinomycetota; class Actinomycetes; order Mycobacteriales; family Micromonosporaceae; genus Actinoplanes; species Actinoplanes harbinensis. The sequence continues at coordinate 131,104 of NZ_JAIWNC010000006.1, forward strand.
CGCTACCCGGCCGACATGTTCAAGGTGCAGCGCAACCTGCTCTCCCGGTTCCACGTCACCAACCCGGCCGAGTACTTCTCCGGCCAGGACTTCTGGCAGGTGCCGAACGACCCGGACGCGCCGCAGGAGGGCATCAAGCAGCCGCCGTTCTACCTGAACGTGCAGCTGCCCGGCCAGGAAAAGGCGCGTTTCCAGCTGACGTCCGCGGTGACGCCGAGCAACCGGGACAACCTCGCGGCGCTGATCTCCGGTTCGTACGTGGACGGCAAGCCGAAGCTCGAGGTGCTGGAGCTACCCGACCAGACGGTCACCCAGGGCCCGGTCCAGGTGCATCAACGCATGACCAACAACGCGACGGTACGGTCCGAACTGACGCTGCTGTCCAACAGCAACCAGTCCCAGGTGCTCTACGGCAACCTGATCTCCCTGCCGGTCGGCAACGGCATGCTGTACGTCGAGCCGGTGTACGTCAAGGGCAGCCAGGAGAACGCCGTCCCGCTGCTGCAGAAGGTGCTGCTCTCCTACGGTGACGGCGGTACCTACGTGGTGCTGGCCAACAACCTCAAGGAGGGCCTGGACAACCTGGTCGCCCAGGGCAAGGCGGCCGGCGCCAACACCGGGAACAACAACCCGCCGGCCGGCGGCAACAACCCGCCACCGGCCGACAACCGGCCACCTCCGGTGGTACCCGGTCAGCTGGCCCAGGCGGCCGCGGACGTGGACAAGGCGATCGGGGACCTGAAGGCGGCGCAGCGGGCCAACGACTTCGTCAAGGAGGGGCAGGCCATGCAGGCCCTGGACCAGGCGATGACCCGGTTCCAGGACGCACAGCGGGCCGCGGGCGCCACCTCGGCGCCCACACCGGCGCCGTCCGGCAGCGCGCCGCCGAACCCCGCACCGAGTCCCAGCGGCTGACGTTTCCCCAGGTGGCCCGCCCTCCGGGGCGGGCCACGGGGGGTCGTTTTGCAGCCCGCGGGACGGGTGCGCTACTGTTTACCAAGCAACGCCGCAAGGGGTTGCAGGCAGCGCGGGGTGGAGCAGCTCGGTAGCTCGCTGGGCTCATAACCCAGAGGTCGCAGGTTCAAATCCTGTCCCCGCTACCAAGGATGACGCCCCCTCAGAGATTCTCTGAGGGGGCGTCTTCGTGTCCCGTGAACCGTTCCGGTCCGGAGCTCGTTATGGGGGGTCATCAGCCGTCCCCGGCGAAACGAGCAAACAACGATGTACTCCCATCACGGGTATCACCCGTGGCCGGCGCCGCCCGCCGCGCCACGCCCCATCGACCGGGCAACCTGGCAGGACGTGCACGCGAAGCTGGACCGTTCCGAGTTCGCCCGGCAGCTGCGGGACTCGATCGTCGGCCGGCCGGGTCCGTACCAGGGCATGGAAATTCCCCTGTTCTGGTCGGAGGGCGGCTCCCGCTCGAACATGGGCGCCGTCTACCTGGACGCCCGGGTGTCGCCGGAGGACCGAGCGCTCGAGGCGATCCACGAGATGGCCCACGTGCAATCGTTCCGGAGGGGCGCCACCGCCGACCTGGTCCGCGAGAACCGGCCCGGGCTGCCGCCGGACGCGTTCGTGCACATCCACATCGCCGACGAGGCCCGCTCGATCATGGCCGAGGCGACCTACCTCTGGGACGCGGACCCCGGGCGGCTCGACACGCACTGGGCGTACCCGAAGCTGATCGCCGAGTTGAAGGCCAAGCCGAACGCGAAGGAACTGCTCGAGCAGCGGGACGTCTTCAAGGCGGAGGCGTTCAAGTGGGCGTGGCGGAACCTCTACGAGGCGGGCTGGGTCGCCGGTGCCACCGGGGAAACCTATCCCCAGCAGGCCTGGACACACTTCCACAAGGTGCACGGGATGGCCGTGCCGCCGCTGCCCCCCGCCCTCCGGACGGCCCCGCCGATTCCGGACTATGTCATAGCGCCCCCCGCGGCGAAGTCGCCGAACGCTCTGTCCCTGGACGAGGCGCTGAGCCGGCACATCGCCCGGGCGATGGGTCTTCCGCCGGCACCGGTGCCCAGAGCGCTGACGACCGCGGCGTGGGGAGGCAGTGGGCGAGCCGACGACGTCGACCTCGGCCGGCTGGCCGCGAGACTGGACGGGGTGAACCTCGGCCGGAACACGCGGGCGGACGACGGGAACTACAGCAAGAGATGGATGACCGACCGGTTCACCACGAAGCGCGGGGGGCCGCGCGCCTGACGGCCGTTATCGTCTCGTGACCTGGCCGTCAGAACCGGAGCGTGGTCCTCGGCATCGCACCAGAGGACGGGAGCCACACGCGACGAAGGGACACGAGGTGCGAACGATTGCTGTCACGGGGGCGGTCATCAGCGTGGTGCTGATCACCGGATGCGGTACGGGCGGGGAGCCGGCGGCGGGGGATACGGCGCCGGCCGGCGAGCGGCCCGCCGCCTCGGCATCTCTGGGCCCGGCCCGCTCCGCGCCGGCCACGACCGGGCCGGGGCGGAGCGCGCCGGTCTCGGTCCGGTCGGCTTCGGAGCGGCCGGCCACGTCCGGTCCGGTGCGTACGAGCAGCGCGCGGCGGGTGCTGGGGCCGGACGGCCTGGGCCCGCTGAAGCTGGGCATGAGCCGCAAGCAGGCGAAGGCGACCGGCATGCTCCAGGGATACCGGGTCGCCGACTATCCGGCCCGCTGCGGCGTCTCGAAGGTGCGTGGCTCGAAGAACGCGACGGTCATGATCGATCCCAGCCGGGGCGTCTCCTACCTCGCCCTGTACGGCACCGTGCGCACGCCGCGGGGAGTCCGGCTCGGCAGCTCGCTGAGTGCGGTCCGGAAGGCGTACCCGGGCTTCGCCTTCGTCCTGGGTGACAGCGACGCCGGGGAGGGTGCGGTGCGGGTGCCGGGCAACCGCGGTGCGCGATATGTCATCGACATCAAGGATGGCAAGGTCAGCCACCTGGCGCTGAGTTCCGCCGAGCAGAGGTGCATCGACTGACGGTCAGGACCGGCGCAGGGTACGGAGCACCTCGTCGGTGCGGTCGGTGCCGCCGGCCTGCTTGATCTGGACGTAGACGCCGTCGAGCACCACCTCGCTGTACGAGACGGCGGTCCCGCCGCAGCTCGTCCACCGCCGCATCCGGGCGGTCGACCCGGCCACGGTGACCGGGCGGTCGGGCTGCCGGCGGCACCCCCCGTGGGTCGGCGGGCGCAGCGTGGAATCGCCGTCCGCCAGCGCGGGGCTCTCCCCGGCGAACACGCCCGGGCGGGCGTGCAGTGGGTCGCCCCAGGACCCGAGGTCCGCACCGACGAGCAGGCCGGGCCGGCGACCGGAGGGAAGCCCGACGGTCGCCGGGTCCCAGCCGGTGCTGCGCACCTGTTCGGCCCAGTCGCGCGGCACCGCGAGGGACAGCGTTCCCGAGGAGTCCGCGACCCGGGTCCACCCGGCCGCCTCCGAGGATCCGCCGAGAGCGACGAGCATCGCCAGCACCGCCACGGAACCCGCCGTCCGCGACAACGCTCGGTGCAGCCGACTGCGGCCGGGCCGGCTGACGGCGGCGGCGCGCAGGGCCGTGGCGTACCGGTCCGCGGTCGGCCAGCGCCGCTGCCGGTCCCGTTCGAGAGCCTGGAGGACGATGTGATCCACCTGCCGCGGGATGCCGGGGCGTACCTTCGACGGCGGTGCCGGCGGCATACCGGTGCGGCCCTCCCGCGACCCGGGGGGACGCCCCGTGAGCATGTGATAGGTGAGCGCGCCGAGGGCGTGGACGTCGGTCCGTACGTCGATGCCGCCGCCCGGCACCGACTGCTCGGGCGCCATGTAGCCGGGGGTGCCGGCGACCACCGTGAAGCCGGAGGCGTGCGCGATCGTCTTGGCGAGTCCCAGGTCCGCGACCAGCACGCGCCGGCTTCCCCGGACCGTGCTGAAGAGGACGTTGGACGGTTTCAGGTCCCGGTGCAGGACACCGGCCTGGTGCAGCACCGACACCGCCTCGGCGATGTCCGCGGCGGTGCGCAACGCGGCCCGGACCGGCATCGGGCCGTCGGCGAGCCGCTCGGCCAGCGTCCCGCCGTCCGCGTAGGTCATCACCTGGTACGGCCGGCCGTCCGGCAGTTCGCCGAAGTCGTGCACCCGCACCAGCCGTTCCGAGTCGGCCAGGCGCAGCAGCTGCGCCTCCTGCTCGAAGCGGGCACGCACATCGGGGTGGTGCGCCCAGTTGTCGGCCAGCACCTTGATCGCCACGGGCGAGTCCAGGACATCGTCCTCGGCGAGCCAGACGGTGGCGAACGCGCCGGATCCCAGCCGCCGGAGGACACGGTAGCGGCCGATCTCGGCGGGCATCGACACGTTCGTATTATTCATCAGCCGCGCGGCGGACGACGGGGGCGGGCATGCGGAACGACCAGCACGAGGATCTGGCGCACCGGGCGGCGGCGGGGGACGACACGGCGCTGCACGCGCTGCTCGCCGCCATCCGGCCCGGCGTGCTCCGCCGGTGTGCGCGATTCCTGCCCTGCCCGCAGGACGCGGAGGAGAGTTGCCAGGACGTGCTGCTCCAGGTGGCCCGCAACATCCACCGGTTCGAGGGGCGATCACGGTTCTCGACGTGGCTGCACGTGATCGTCGCGAACAGCGCCCGGCAGACGTACCGGTCGTTGAAGCGCCGGGCCGCGGAGCAGGCCTACGCCGCGCCGCCGGTGGAACCGGCCGACGCGCGGACCACCAGCGTCATCGCGGGTTCCCGCCTGGACCTGCTGGACGCGCTGGAACGCCTGGAGGCGCACCGGGCGGAGTGGGTGGCGCCGATGGTGCTGCGGGACATCTGCCAGCTGGACTACCGGGAGATCGCCGAGCACCTGGGCATCCCGGAGGGCACCGTCAAGTCCCGCATCCATCAGGCTCGCGTCCACGTCCGCGGCAGCCTCACGCGGGGCCTGTGACGCCGGGTCAGCGTGCCGGCGGGCCGAGGACGACGGTCACCCGGGCGCCGCCGGACTCGCCGCGCTCGAAGGTGAGGGTGCCGCCCGACGCCGCGGCCGCCTGCCGGGCGATGTCCAGGCCGAGCCCGGACGAGCCGGCGCCGCTGACGCCCCGGCGGGTGCCGTCGAGGGGCCCCGGGCCGGGTCCGCGGTCGGCGACGACGAGCAGCGCGCCGCCGCCGTCCCGCGCGCTCAGCCGCACCGAGAACGGGGTGCCGTCGGGGGTGTGCGCGAACACGTTGCCGAGCAGCGCGTCGGCGCACGCCGTCAGGGTGGCGGCGGGCACGTCGACCGGCAGCGGCCCGGGGGCCACCGCCACGTCCATCGGGCGCTGCTGGTCCTCGGCGAGCACCGCCCAGAACGCGGCCCGGGCGGCGATGACCTGGGCCGCGTCGGCCGGCTCACCGCCCGGCGCGGGTACGCCGCCGGAGCCGCCCGATCGGCGGGTGTTCTCGATGACCCGGGTCAGCGCGTGGTCCAGTTCCGCGATCTGGTCCTCGATCCGGGCGGTCTCCTCCCGGTCGGACAGCGTGGCGGCCTCCAGCCGGAGCGCGGTGAGCGGAGTCCGCAGCTGATGCGACAGGTCCGCGGCCGATTCCCGTTCGGCGTCCAGCAGGTCCCGGATCTGGCCCGCGAGGTGATTGAGGGCCAGGCCGACGGCGTTGATCTCGGCGATGTCCGACGGGGCGATCCGGGCGTCGAGTTCACCGGTCGCGAGTCGGTCCGACAGCCGCGCCAGGTCGCGGATCGGACGTACCAGGGAAGCCGCGAGCCGGTCCGCCACCAGAACCCCGACGACCAGCAGGCCGGCACCGGCGAGCGCGAGCAGCAGGGCGGCCCGCGCCACGCCCCGGGTCAGTTCGGCGTCCGGCACGAAGGTCCGGATCACCGCGGTGCCGGCCGGGAGACCCTGCACGGCGACCACGATCTCCCGTCCCGCCGGCTGGGCGACGGAGAAGCTGTCGCCCTGGCCGGCCAGCCGGACCGCGGGGGTCACCGCGGCGGGGGCGCCCACCACGGTGCCGTCGGGCAGGAAAACGGTCAGCGGGAACGTCGTCCCGGCGTTCGCCCGCTCGATGCCCAGCCGCAACGTGGCCGTGTCGCTCGTGGCGACCAGGACGCTCAGCGACTGGGCCTCCTCCACCGCCCGGCTGACCGCCCGGTCCGCGGTGGTCCGCCGGACCAGGAGGGCCAGCGGCACCACGAACGAGACGAGGACCAGCGCCATGGTCGCGGTGACGAGCACGGCGATGCGGCGCCTCACGGGGTGCTCAGCCGGACACCCACGCGCCGCACGGTGTGCAGGTACCGCGGCTCCTGCGCGGTCTCGCCGAGCTTGCGGCGCAGCCAGGAGAGATGCACGTCGACGGTCTTGTCGGCACGGTGGTAGGGCAGCCGCCACACCTCGGTCAGCAGTTCCCGCTTGCTGACCACCTCACCGGCCCGGGCGGCGAGGTAGTAGAGCAGGTCGAACTCCCGGGGCGCGAGATCGAGCGGCGCGCCGTCCAGAGTGGACTGCCGGGAGCGGGGATCGATGCGCAGACCACCGACGGCGACCGCGGTGTCGCGTTCCCCGGCCGGCGCGGCCGCCCCGAGACGGCGCAGGACCGCCCGGATCCGCGCGTCGATCTGGTCGGCGCCGTAGGGCTTCACGACGTAGTCGTCGGCGCCGGCGTCCAGCGCCTGGACGATCTCGTGTTCCGAGCGGCGGGCCGTGACCACGATCACCGGGACCTGGCTGACCGCCCGCAGCATCCGCAGCATCTCGCGACCGTCCGCGTCGGGCAGGCCGAGATCCAGCAGCAGGACGTCCGGTTTCTCGGCCGTGGCCAGCCGCAGCCCGTCCATCGCGGTCGCCGCCGACACCACGGTATGGCTACGCTGAGTGAGCGCGCGGACTACTCCGGTGCGGATCGTGGCGTCGTCCTCGACGATCAGGATCTTGGCCATAGCCCTACGTTAACCGCTCCTTATCCCTGCTCTCCAGCATGCTGAGCAGGTGAGACGAAAGCGATGGAGCATTGGGGCAGGCGCGTGGATCGTCGCGGCCGGCCTCACCACGACCCTGGGCGTAGCCGCGGTCAACACGTTGAGTGACGACTTCGCCGGATCGGCGGCGCGGCCGCTGAGCGACTCCGACGTGGCCGCCCGGCTCTCCGCCGCACCTCCGCCGGCCGCGAGCGCGTCGTCGGCGGCCTCGCCCTCCCCCTCGGCGGCACCGACGTCGGCGGCGCCGGTACCGGCCCGGACGACCGCGCCGCCGGCCGCCAAGTCGCGCGCCTTCGGGCACCGCGGCAGCAGCCTGTTCGCCTCCTGCACCGGCGACCAGGCCAAGCTGCTGAGCTGGAGTCCGGCGCAGGGGTACACGGCGAGCCCGATCGAGAAGGGCCCGGCGCGCACCGCGTCCATCCGCTTCGCGCGGAGCAAGGGCGCGAGCTGGGGCCGGCACGGCGGGCCGCCCGCGGTTCGCGTCGAGGTCACCTGTGTCGGCGGTGAGCCGAGGGAGAACGTCCGCCCCGAAGGTTGGGGCCGGTGACCACCGCGGTGCGGCCGGCCGTCGCCGGACCCGCGGCGCCCCTCCGGCGCCCGCCCGCCGCGGCGCCGCGGTGGTGGGCCGACGCCGCGGGGGTGGCGGTCGGTGCCAGCCTCCTGGTGGTGACCGCGTTGTGGGTACGCAACGGCGGCGTGCGGCAGGTGAGTTCCGGTGGTCCTCCGATGGTGTTCGCGGTCGGGCGGCTGGCCGGCCTGCTGGCCTCCGACCTGTTGCTGGTGCAGGTCCTCCTGATGGCCCGGATCCCGGTGCTGGAACGTGCCTTCGGCCAGCCCCGGCTCACCCGGTGGCACCGATGGACCGGCTCGACCTCGTTCCACCTGATGCTGCTGCACCTCCAGTGGACGGTGCTCGGCTCCAGTGCCGCCACCCGGACCGGGTTCTTCGCCGAGCTGGCGCGCCTCGTCAGCTCCGGCGCCGGGATGCTGCTGGCCGCGGTCGGATCCGGGCTGCTGGTCCTGGTGGCGGTGACGTCCGTCCGGGCGGCCCGGCGCCGGTTGAGGTACGAGTCGTGGCACGCGCTGCACCTGTACGCGTACCTCGGGATCGGTCTGGCCCTGCCGCACCAGATCGGGACCGGCACCGAATTCGTCGGCTCGCCGGCGGCACGGGCCTACTGGTGGACGCTGTACGCGCTGGCCGCCGGGGCGGTCGTGGTCTACCGGATCGGAGTGCCGGTCTGGCGCAACCGGCGTCACCGGCTGACCGTCCGCGGCGTGGTCCCGGAGGCGCCCGGGATCACCTCGGTCCACCTCACCGGTCGCCGGCTGGACCGGCTGCCGGTCCGGGCGGGCCAGTACTTCCTCTGGCGTTTCCTGGACGGGCCCGGCTGGACCCGGGCGCACCCGTTCTCGCTGTCGGCCGCGCCGCGCGACGACGGGCTCCGCATCACGGTCCGGGACGTGGGTGACGGCAGCGCCCGGATCGCCCGCCTGCGGCCCGGCACCCGGGTGCTGTTCGAGGGGCCGTTCGGCAAGCTGACCGGCGAGACCTACCCGGGCGGCCCGGTCGTCCTGCTGGCCTGCGGGATCGGCATCACCCCGCTGCTCGCGCTGCTCGGCGAGCTGCCGTACGGCCGGGCGGACGCCACCCTGGTCTATCGGGCCCGCAGCGCGGACGAGGCCGCGTTCGGTGCGGAACTCGGGTGGTTCGCCGAGCACCGCGGGGTGCGGGTCGTGCACCTGATCGGGCCCCGCGCCGGCGACTCGTCCTGGCTGCCCGCCACGCTCGCCGGCCACGGAGACGTGGCCGAACTGCGCCGGATCGCGCCGGACATCGCCCGGGCCCAGGTGTACGTCTGCGGCCCGGAGGCGTGGGCCGGGTCGGTGCGGGCCGCGGCCCGGGCGGCCGGGGTGCCCGACTCCCGCCTGCACACCGAACTGTTCAGCCGATGACATCCGAGGAGGCGTGATGCGGCGCAGTGTCCGGTGGCTGGTCTACACCGTCACCGCCCTGGTCCTGCTGTTCAGCTACCGGCTCAGCCCGGGCGCACCGGCCGGTGACGCCGGGACCTACCGGGGCCGGGTCGTGGAGATCACCACGGGGTCCGTCCAGGTCGTCGTCGCCGTCCGCGCGGGCCGGATCACCAGCGTGGCGGTACCGGTCTTCCCGGACAGCAACGGCACCAGCAGGCAGGTCAGCGAACGCGCGCTGCCGGCGCTCAAACGGCAGACCCTCGCCGTGCAGAGCGCGGACGTGGACACCGTCTCCGGTGCCACCTTCACCAGCGACGGCTACCGGGCCTCCCTGCAGTCCGCCCTCGACGTGGCCGGGGCCCGCCGGCAGGATCGGTAACTGTCCCACCGGCGGGCCCCGCCCATCTGTCTGGTCGCCGGGCAGCATGGCTTACAGGATCAGCGCCGTCATCACCATCGCGAAAGCGAGTAGCACAAGAATCGTCGTTGTTCCCGCTGCGGCGAAAGCCTTGAGGACCTCCCTCAGTGGCGAGAGTGCAAGCCGCATCGTGTCGAGAGCCACCAGCAAGAGGAACGCTGCCAAGATGAGCAGCATCGTGCCTGTGGCTGAGAGGTTCGATCCTTGCTGGGTCTCTAGCCCAACGAGGACTAGTCTGGTCATGAGCCGTTCCCTTCGATAAGTGTTCAGTCGTCGGCGCGGTTCGCAATTGAGGCGTCTGCGGTGCCAGCCGTAGGCGCCTCTTTCAATCGGTACTTGCGCTCAGCGCCATGTGCCCGGCGCCCAGATGGGTGGGGTGGCGGAGCCAGCCGAGGTGATGTGGCGGGCAGGTGGATCACGAGCGAACTTGTCGGGCGACACCACGACAGCAACGCCCTCGCTTAGAGTGATCTTGTGATGGCGCTCCCTGCACCGATTGCTCAGGTGATGCTGTTGTCCTGGTGGGTTGGCCAAGCAGATCAAGACGTGATCATGGGAATCGCCCCCTCCGTGAGCGGCATCCAGATACAGCTGAGTGTTAGTGATGCGTAGCTTTGCGTAACTTCATGATGCCGTACGCGTGGCGTGTTGCCAAGTGGCAATTGCCAAACTAGATTTGCCTCAGCGCAACTGCCAGATGGCGGTTCGCCAGGTCGCTAGTTAGGGGGTGGCGCAGATGGGCAGCGACCCGGGGCCCATGGTGCGCCGATACCAACTGGGGGCGGCCTTGCGGCAGCTCCGAATCGACGCTGGTATGACCATGAAGCATGTCGCGGACGAGTTGCAGGTTCACTCGGCGAAGATCAGTCGGTTAGAGAATGCGCAGAGAAACATATCTGTACCGGACGTTCTTGCATTGCTGAACCTTTATGGCGTCACCGAGCCCGAGACTCGAGATCGACTCATCAGACTTGCCCGGCAAAACAGAGAGTCCGGATGGTGGAAGGAATTCGATCTCGAGCCGCCGTTGGAAAAGTACGTTGGCCTTGAAGGTGCGGCCAGCAAGATTAGTGACTACCAGCTTCTGGTGCCTGGGCTTCTGCAGACGCGAGGGTACACCAGCGCGATCATCGACGGATTCGCAAAGTTTGAGCCGGCGACCAAGAAGAAGAAGCTGGATTTGCGGGAGATGCGACAAGATGCGCTGCGTGCGGACACGATTCTGGATGTGATCGTGGATGAAGCTGCCGTTCGTCGGATTGTCGGGGGCGTAGACGTCATGAGGGCGCAGATTGACTACTTGATCCAGTCTGCCACGTCGTCAAGGGTCTCGAACTTCCAGATCATGCCATTCGGCAAGGGGGCGCATCCGGGCGTGATGTCAGGTTTTACCGTGCTGCAGTTCGACGCCCCTCCCGGTCGCGACGACTACCGCATGCAGGACGTCGTATTCATTGAAGGAATTTCGAGCGACGTCTATCTTGAGCAGCCGGAAGACGTTTCTGCTCACCTAAGTGCCTTTGAAGCTCTGCGAAGCAGAGCCCTCAAATCTGCCGAATCCATTCGGTTCTTGAAGACTGTACACCGCGAACTCACGTGATTAGTGACGCCCTACTCGAAGGACAGAGTCGATCAATGACTTACGGACTGTTGCTGCCCACCCTGGAATGGCAGAAAGCGTCGATTTGTGGCAGCAGTACATGTGTTGAGGTGGCTCTCACGCCTGATTTCGTAGCTGTCCGGGACTCGAAGGACCTGGAGCGGCCGGCGCTCATTTATTCCACTGATGAGTGGGCGGCATTCCTCACTGCAGTGAAAGCCGGAGAGTTCGACTTACCAACGGCGTAGATCCTGCCCACGGAAGGGGCTACACAGGTTGTTCCTTCGGTCACGCGAAAGGCCCTCGGATCTTTCTCCGAGGGCCTTCTCGCTGCTGCCGACGCGGTCTACTTCTTGCGGTTCCAGGTCTGCTGGCTGTGGCCGGCGCCCTGGCAACCCACCATTTCGATCTTGGTGCCGTTGGCCTTGCTGTCGCCCACGCTGTCGATGCAGTTGTTCGTCAGGCCGGTCTTCACCATGTTGTTGTTGATCGACCACTGCTGCGCCGGGTTGCCGCTGCAGTTGGCGGTCTGCACCGGCGTCCCCTGCGCGGTGTCCGCCATCGCGACGTCCATGCACAGCCCGGTCAGGATCGAGCGGATCGTGCCGTCGTCCCGGACGTCCCACCGCTGCGAGGAGGCGTTGCTGCAGGACTGCATGGTCAGCTTCGTGCCGTCGACGCCGGCCCCCGCGTCCAGGCACTTGCCGGACATCTTCTGCACGAACGTGACGCCGGGCAGCGGGGTGTCCGGTTGCGACTGCGGCTGGGCGGCCTTCGTCGTGGTCTTGGACTTCGGCGTGTCCTTGCCCTTCGGCGGATTGGCCTGCGCCTGTGCCTGCGCCTCCGGCGGCGGTGGCGGCGCGGCCCCCGAGGGCACGGCAACCGGGTTCGAGGCGGTGGGCTTGCCAGCTGGCGGGGCGGCGTTCGGCGCACCGGTCAGCCGGGTGTCGAGCTTGTAGTACGCCGTGTACGCGGCCACCCGCTCCAGGAACCCGGTCGCGCTGGCCTGCGGCTTGCCGCCGGCCTGCCGGACCGTCGTGGGCCCGGACGTGAACGCGCTGACCGCCAGCAGGTACGGGTCGCCGGGCAGGCCGGAGAACTCGGTGACGAGGCCGCACAGTGCGGTGCCCACCACCGGGATCGCCACCTTGGCGTCCCACGGTGAGGTACCGCCGGGCGCGAAGCGCTTCCAGATGTCCGGCCGGAACTGGGCGATGCCCTGCTCGCCGCGGGAACCGAGCTTGTCGCCGTTGAAGCCGGAGAGCGCCATGATCTGGCCGGCCACCGCCGCGGACGAGACCTGCGGGCACTTGGTGCCGGCCTTGACGAGCGGTTCGACGTACTCGTCGGGGATGGGCTTGGTGTCGTCCGGCTTCTCGTCCGGCGCGGCCGGCTTGTCGCTGCCGATGTGCGGCAGCTTCTCGTAGTAGGCGGCGTACGCGTCGGCCTTCTTGACGTAGTCGGCGGCCGGCTTGGGCACGCCGCCGGCCGACTCCACCGCCTTCATCCCGGACCGGTAGGCGGCCAGCGACAGCTGCCAGTGGTCCCCGCGCATGGTGGTGAGCCGCAGCTCACCGCTGAAGTGGCACATCTGGTGGGCGAGCGCCAGGATGTTCGCCGCCGGGTCGGTGCGCGCGGCCTTCTGCCACGGCGCCCAGCGCTTCCAGTCGGCGTCGTCCAGGCCGGCGATGCCCCGCCCGCCGGACACGGTGCGCTTGGCCTTCTCGTTCAGGCCGGACTCCGCCATCAGCTGGCCGGCGATCCGCGTCGGGGTGAGCATCGGGCACGACAGCGCGGCCTCGTTGATGGCCGCGAGGTGGGCGTCGGAGATGGCCCGGCCGACCAGCTCGTCGTCGTCGGCGTCGGCCACGCCCCAGCCGATCGCGGCCACGACGGACAGCCCCGCGACCCCCGCGATGGCGGTCGCCGCGACGCTCTTCTTCAGCCGGCCGATCAGACGGCTGAGTTTCAGCCGGCCGGCCAGTCGGCTGAACATGGGAAAGGACGGCAAGCGCACGGTAGATCGGTCCCTTCGACAAATCAGCTCCGCGGCATGAACGGAGGATTTGCGGGTGCGGTTCAACGGATGCCCGAAGGGCCCCGGGAAGTGTGGTCGAACAGTCCCTACGGTCCGCGGCGGTCAGCCGCGGGCGCGCAGCATGCGGCGTACCACGCCGGATTTCTCCCGGATCTTCGTCCGGACCACCGGCGCGACGTGCTCGGCGGCCGCCTCCGCCCGGTCCAGGAACGTGGCGTCCACGCCGAAGATCGGGAACAGGCCGCTGCTGTACGCCATCGCCGGGACCATGCCGCCGCGGTGCATCTCGGGCAGCAGGTCGAGGTAGCGCTCGGCGTACGGGGCGAGCAGGTGGTCGCGACCCGGGCGCCAGAACGCGGCGGCGATCTCCCGGACGGAGCTGAGCGGCACCGCACGGTCCAGCATCACCTGCTGCCACACGGCGGCCAGCTCGCCCGCGTCGTCGGTGGCCGCGCGCACCGCCAGCGCCCGGGTCCAGGCGTCCGGGTCGGGGTCGCGGTCGCGGAGTTCGGCGGCCTCGGCGGCGGTGTCCGCACCCAGGTGCGCGGCGCGGATCAGGGCCCGCCACCGCAGATCCACGTCGTCGCCGATCTCGGCCCGCAGCCAGGCCAGGTCGGCCAGGCTGCCGGCGGTCCGGGCGAACGCGCGCAGCGCCACCTGGCGGCGGCTGGTGTCCCGGGCGAGTGCCCGGGCGGTGGCCGCGACGGCGGCGGTCAAACCGGCCCGTTCCGCCTCCGGCGCCCACTGCTCGGCGATGGTCGCGGCGAGCGCGAGGTACGGCTCGATCACCGAGTCGGAGGTCTCCACGGCCAGGACCGCGGTGAGGACGCGCACGGCCTCGGCCGCGGACGCCTCGCCGTTGATCAGCATGTCGTACACGGTGGCGACCGCGACCCCGCGGGCGACCGCGGTCGGCAGGTCGGCCGCGGTGCTCAGCAGCGCCTCCCGGCCCGCGGCGTCCGGGCGGGTGGTGGCGAACGTGAGGTCCTCGTCGTTGAGCAGGTACAGCTCGGCGCCGGGCGGCAGGTCGACCGGGGTGCGGGCCTGCTGCACGTCCACCTCGACCAGCGCGGTGCGGTGCAGGTCGTCACCGTGCCGCTGGTAGGCGCCCACGGCGAGCACCTGCGGGCGGGGCGGCCCGGCCGGTCCGGCGGCCACCAGCACGTAGGAGTCGCCGTCGCGCTCCAGCGTGAGCCGGTCCGTGCCGGCGGTGGCCAGCCAGCCGGCCCGCCACGCGTTCAGGTCCCGGCCGCTGGTCTCGGCGAGCGCGTCGATCAGATCCTGCAGGGTGGTGTTGCCCCAGGCGTGCCGGGCGAAGTACGCGGTCATGCCGGTGACGAAGTTGTCCTCGCCGACGTACGTCATGAGCTGCTGCAGCACCGACGCGCCCTTGGGGTAGGTGATCGCGTCGAAGATGGTCATGGCGTGCGCGACGTCCGGGATCGGCTGGTGGATCGGATGCGAGATCGGTCCCTGGTCGGCCACGTACGCGGTCAGCTTGTCCTCGGCGAGGTGCCCGGCCCAGGCGTCGGTGTACGCGGTCGCCCGCACGGCCGCCCAGTTGCAGGCGAACTGCGCGAACGCCTCGTTCAGCCAGAGGTCGTCCCACCAGCGCATGGTGACGATGTTGCCGAACCACATGTGCGCCATCTCGTGCAGCAGGATCTTGGCGAACAGTTCGCGCTCGGCCGGGGTCGGCGTGGCCCGCCGCAGGAACACGTCCGACCAGGTGACGCAGCCGAAGTTCTCCATCGCGCCGCCGAACTCGGGAACGAAGACCTGGTCGTAGCGGCGCTGCGGGAACGGCATCCCGAAGACCTCGGCGTAGAAGCCGAGACCCTGCGCGGTCAGCGTGAAGATCTCGTCGGCGTCGCGTTCGAGGATCGGGGCCAGCGAGCGGCGGGCATAGATGCCCAGGTCATGACCCCCGACGGTACGCCGGACGTGGTGGAACGGGCCGGCGTTCACCACCGTGTTGTACGTCGACAGCGGCGGCGTCGCCGGGAACGTCCAGCGGCGGGCCGTGCCCAGGTCCTCGATCGCGGCGTCCCCGGAGTTGCTGGTCACGGTCCACTCGGCCGGTGCGGTCACGGTGAACGCGTGCGGCGCCTTGAGGTCGGGCTGGTCGAAACAGGCCCAGACGTGGTGTGCCTCGTCCGGCTCGAAGGACATCCAGAGGTACACCTCGCCGTCGGCCGGGTCGGTGGCCTTGTGTGCGCCCTGGCCCTCGCTGGTGTCCTTCTGCACGGTCTCCACCCGCAGCGTGTTCTGCCCGGCCAGGTCCGGCAGCGCGATCCGGCCCTCGGCGGCGGGCGCGAGCGGCACCCCGTTCAGGGTGGCGCTGACCACGTCGGCCGCGCAGTCGACGAACGTCCCGGCGCCCGGCTGCCGGCAGCTGAACGTCACCGTGGCGACGCAGCGCACCGCGGGGCCGGTGGGCAGGTCGGTGAGGTCCACCGCGATGTCGTACCCGTCGACGGCAAGCAGCGTGGCCCGCTCCCGCGCCTCGGCCTGGGTCAGACTTCGCGTGCCGGTCATGTGTCCTCCTCGACGATGATCCCCAGGCCATCCTTGGCGACCCGGGTCGGACCGGCAACCACCTTGCCCTCCTGGGGCACGGCGACGGCCCCCGGAGGCATCCGGGGGCCGTCGCAGATGGCTGCTCAGCGGTTGATCAGCAGGAGGTGTAACCCTTGCCCTTGCCCCAGCCGCACGTGTCGATCGTCTTGTTGGCGCTGCTCCGCAGGTACGCGGTGTCGCCGGTGTTGTTCCAGACGTACGACTTGCGGCCCCAGTAGCGGGTCGTCGACGTGTTCGTGCCCTTACCGGTACGCAGGTAGACGCTCTTGCCCGCGGCCAGCGGGAAGTTGCCGGTGAACTTGTAGACGTTGCCGGCCCGGTCGCGAACCGTCCAGTAGCGCAGGTTGATGGTCTTCTTGGTCTTGTTCGTCAACCGGACGTACTCGAGGTTCAGGCTCTTGTTGCTGCCGGTGTCCGAGCCCTTGGAGTTGTAGTAGGCGTAGGTGAACTTCACGTCGCCGGGCTTGGGCCCGGTCACCACCGGCGGCTTCGGGGTGGAGGTCGGCTTGGGCGTCGGCGTGAGCGTCGGCTTGGGCGTGACGGTGGTGGTCGGCTTCGGCGTGACCGTGGTGGTCGGCTTGGGCGTGACCGTGGTCGTCGGCTTGGGCGTGACCGTGGTGGTGGTCGGCTTCGGCGTCACGGTGGTCTGGGTCGGCGTGGGGTTGGCCGGCGGCGAGTTGGTCGACCCGCCGGAGCCCGCCAGCGTGAGGCCGACGGTGTCCGAGTAGCCCAGGCGGACGAAGTTCTCGTCGTCCGGTCCGGCCGACGCGCGGTAGTACTGCAGTCCGCCGGGCTGGTTGGTCAGCACGGTCGAGTAGGTGGCGCTCTCGTCGGTCTGGCCGCTCGACTCGGTGACCCAGGCAGTGCCGTTCCACCGCTGCACGGCCGCGGCCAGGCCGGGCTGGCCGGGGTCGGCGAGCACGCTGGCGCTGACGTTGTTGCCGGACGCGGTGACCTGCAGGGACGGCTTGGCGATGATCGGCACCTCGACGGTGTTCGAGTCGGTGCCGCCGACCCGTACCTTGAAGACGAAGCCGGAGTCCATCCGGCGCCGCAGCTCGAACCGGCCGGAGGAGTCCGCGACGTCCGTGATGACGTCCTCGGGGAAGAACTGCTGCGCCTCGTACATCGCGGTCCGGAACGCGTAGGCCGCCTCCCACAGGACCACGGTGGTGCCGGGGTCGGCGGTACCGGTCAACGTCACGTATGAGTACCCGGTGGGCGTCGCCGGCTGGTTCAGCGTCGGTGCCGCGGCCATGGCCGGCGAGCTCACGCCGAACACGGCGGTGCCCAGGCCGAGCGCCACGGTTGCGGCGAGTCCGGCGGCCCGCTGACGGCCGGACGGCCGTGCGGAACGTGTGTGCATCACTTGTCTCCCTCGGCAGCTTGCCTGCCTTCGCTACGGGGCGTCCGATATGCGTCCACCACCCCCGGCGGACGACCGTCGAAGATTAGGTCGATATACTCTCCGTAGTCATCCGCCTGGACGGGCGTGCTTATTGCCTGGTCGGACGAGGTCTTGCAACCTGGCGGTCCGTACTTAGCGTTACCCCCGAAACTGGGGTCAGTCGGATCAAGTCGGACTCGGCTCGGCCCCCGACGGCCGTCGAGGTAGCCTGTGCCCCGCCATGGAGCGGTCCCTGGAAGCCGATTGCGCCCGGTGTGCGGGCCTGTGCTGCGTGGCGCCCGCGTTCGCCCGCTCGTCCGATTTCGCGATCGACAAACCGGCCGGCCGTCCCTGCCCGAACCTGCGTGACGACTTCCGCTGTGGCATCCACGACCGGCTGGCGCAGCGCGGCTTCCCCGGATGCACCGTGTTCGACTGCTTCGGCGCCGGGCAGCAGGTGACCCAGGTGACCTTCGGCGGCCGGGACTGGCGCTCGGCACCGGAGATCGCCGGCCCGATGTTCGCCGCGCTGCCGGTGATGCGGCAGCTCCACGAGCTGATCTGGTACCTGACCGAGGCGCTCCGCCTGGCCGCCGCCCGGCCGCTGCACGGCCGGCTCCGGTCCGCCCTGGCGGAGACCGAGGAGCTGACCGGGTACGCACCCGGCGACCTCGCCGCGATCGACGTCGATGCCCACCGGCGGCGGGTGAACCCGTTGCTGCTCCAGGCCAGCGACCTGGCCCGGGCCGGCGCCGGGCGGCGTCCGGACCACCGCGGCGCCGACCTGATCGGGCGCCGGCTGCGCAAGGCCGACCTGCGCGGCGCCAACCTCCGCGGCGCGCTGCTGATCGGCGCCGACCTCCGCGACGCGGACCTGCGCCGGGCCGACTTCACCGGCGCCGATCTGCGCGGTGCGGACCTGCGCGGCGCCGACCTGCGTGGCGCGCTGTTCCTGACCCGCGCCCAGCTCCGCGCGGCCCGGACCGATCCACGAAGCGCGGCGGTAATAGATCGCCCCTAGGATGAGATCGCTGCCCGAGCGATCCGTGGAGCGTGCTGCATGCAGGTGTCCGGCCTGGTCTGGGCGTTGACCGTGGTGGGAATCCTCGGTCTGGTCATCTTCGACTTCTACTTTCACGTCCGCCGGGCGCACATCCCGGAGATCCGTGAAGCGGCCATCTGGTCGTCCATCTACGTCGGCATCGCCCTGGCGTTCGGCCTCGGCGTGTGGATCTTCGGCGGGCACGCCGCCGGCGCCGAGTACTACGCCGGGTACGTGACCGAGAAGGCCCTGTCGGTCGACAACCTGTTCGTCTTCCTGGTCATCCTGGGCAGCTTCAAGGTGCCCCGCGCCGACCAGCAGAAGGTGCTGCTGTTCGGCATCGTGTTCTCGCTGATCGCCCGGACCGGCTTCATCTTCCTCGGCGCCGCGCTGATCAACTCGTTCGCCTGGGTGTTCTACCTGTTCGGCCTGATCCTGCTGATGACGGCCGGCAACCTGCTCAAGCACCAGGACGAGCGGTCCGCCGACAACGTGATGATCCGGCTGGCGCGGCGTTTCCTGCGCACCTCCGAGACGTACGACGGCGACAAGCTGTTCACGATCCAGGACGGCCGCCGGGTGATGACCCCGATGCTGCTGGTCATGGTCGCGATCGGCGGCACCGACCTGCTGTTCGCGCTGGACTCCATCCCGGCCATCTTCGGCCTCACCCAGAGCGTCTACCTGGTCTTCACCGCCACCGCGTTCTCCCTGCTCGGCCTGCGCCAGCTCTACTTCCTGCTGGACGGGCTGCTGGACCGGCTCATCTACCTGTCCTACGGGCTGGCCGGCATTCTGGCGTTCATCGGCGTCAAGCTGATCCTGCACGCCATGCACGAGAACAACGTCCCGTTCATCAACGGCGGCGAACACATCGACGTGGTCGAAATCAGCACCGGCGCCTCCCTGGCGTTCATCATCCTGGTGCTGGTCATCACGGTGGTCGCGTCGCTGCTGAGCCCGCGCGGCCGGGCGCAGACGTACGTGTCCGCGGCCCGCCGGCACGCCACCGAGTACCTCGACATCGAGACCGACCCGGCCTACTGCGACGAGATCTTCCACCGGTTGCAGGTCGAGGAGGCGCACATCCGGACGCTGCCCGCGAAGCACCGCCGGCGGATCCGCGAGGAGGCCGAGTTGATGGAACTGATCGGCCGAGCGCATCTACTGCACGAGCAACGGGTCGCGGACGGCGTCTGCTTCGAGGTCCCGGTGCACTGACCCCTTCCCCGCCCCGCGGGCCGAGGTCAGCTGCGGTCGTTGCCGCGGGCTCTGGCTTCCGAGTTGCGATTGGTGTGGCGGCCGGGCGTGCGGTTGCGGGCCGCGTTGGCTGCCATCCGGGCCGCGGTGCGACGGATCGCCTTGGCCCGTTCGGTGAGGTTGAGCGTCGGTGCGTTCCGCAACTGGTCGGCGGCCCGTTGCCGTTCCCGGTGGGCGACCGGCGGTGCGGACCGATCTTCGGCGGGGCGTGCGGGCTGGTGGTCGGCTGGTGGTTCGGGCCAGCTGTCCGCAGGGGACTGGGAGACCAGGGCGGCGACCCGCGCCGCCAGCTCGGCCGCCCGGGACGCCTGGTCCGGCTCCGCCTGCTGGGCGGCCAGTTCGGCCTCGGCCGCCAGCACTGCACGCACCATGTCCGCGGCCAGGCCGGGGCGGTGCCTCGGCGGCCGGGTGCCGTCCTCCGGCGGTGCGGCACCGCGGTGCACCGGCAGGGCGCCGAGCAGGGACACGGTCTGGCCGTCGCCGCCCTGGTGGTTGCGGAACTCGGGGGCCATCAGCAGCCGGGACAGCATCCGGGCCTGCGGGATGGTCAGGCCGAGCTTGTCCGCGTTGTCCACCCGGAACCGGGCGATCGCCTGCCGGACCGTGTTGGCCAGGTGGTCGGCCTCGGCCACCGACGTCAGGTCGCCGCCGGCCAGGACCAGTGCCGGCCAGCCGCCGTCCGTGCCGGCGCAGACCAGCTGGACCTGGGTGGCCGCGGTGCCGCGGTCGGTGCTCGGGGAACCGGGCTGCAGGCGTAGGTGTTGCGGCCACAGCCAGCGCAACTCGCCGGCACCGGTGCCGGCGCAGGAGAACCGGACCCGCTGGTCGGTGACGAGGACCTCGGTGCTCTCCGGCAGTGTCCACAGCGGCAGCGAATCGGGCTCGTGGAACCCGTACTCGGCCACCCCGCAGTGCCCGCGCCACATCACCCGCTCGGCGCCGTGCAGGGCGCCGGACGAGCCGGTGGGGGAGGACAGGAAGTGCTGTTCGGACATGGCGGCCCCCTCCCGTCGATGCCGCGCCCGGCCGCGCAGCCACTCGATTACATCGGTCCACATCGACGACGACAAGTGAATACGGCCGAGTTTCGCCGGAACACGGGACGACTACGCCGAAAGCCGGAAATCGATGAACGTTCGGGCCTACCGCCGGGCGCTGAACAGTTCCTCGGGCGGGGCCGGGGAGGCGACCGCGGTGGCGTCGGTGACCGGGGCGGCGCCGCCGGTGAACCGGTCCAGATCGGTTTCCACCCGGCCGGGGAACCAGTCGCCGGCCGCCCGCCGGGTCAGGTCGGCGACCGGCGGTGGCGTGCGGCCGGCCAGCACCACCAGGTTGCCGAACCGGCGTCCGCGCAGGACCGCCGCGTCGGCCACCAGGCACGCCTGCGGCAGGGCGGCGCGGATCGTGGCCACCTGGGCGCGGGCGTACCGCAGGGGTGGCCCGTCGGCGACGTTCGCCACCAGCGTGCCGGCCGGGGACAGCACCCGGGCCACCTCGTGCATGAACTCCACCGAGGCCAGGTGGGCGGGGGTCCGCGCGCCGGCGAACACGTCCAGCACCACCAGGTCGTACCCGCCGTCGCGGGCGCCGGTGAGCACCTCGCGGGCGTCGCCGACGCGCACCTTGAGCCGGATCCGCGGGTCGGTCGGGAGCGCGCGGCGGACCAGCTCGACCAGGGGCCCGTCGATCTCCACGACCCGCTGCGCCGAGCCGGGCCGGGTGGCGGCCACGTACCGGGGCAGGGTCAGTGCGCCGCCGCCGAGGTGCAGCACCCGCAGCGGTGCGCCGGGCGGCGCGATCAGGTCGATGACGGTGCCGATCCGGCGGACGTACTCGAATTCCAGGTGGGTGGGGTCGGCGAGGTCGAGGTGCGACTGCGGGGTGCCGTCGATCAGCAGGGTCCAGCCGGTGGACCGGTCCGGGTCCGGGACCAGCTCGGCCAGGCCGGACGCCACCGCGACCACCTGCCGCTCCGCCCGTTCCCGGTCCTGCCTGCGCCGCCCCACGGCAGCCAGTATCCCGGTTGCAGTCGGGGAGCACCGCGCCGGTTGTCCGACGTTTTCCGGGTGGCCCGCCGACGACCAGGCCGTGACCGCCGAATTCCTGCCCGCCGACCCGCTGCTGCACCTGCTGCGCCGGGCGACCTACGGTCCGACCGTGGCGTCCGTCGCCGAGGTGCGCAGGCTGGGCGCGTCGGCCTGGCTGGAACGGCAGCTCAGCCCCGCCACGATCGCCGACCCGGTGGCCGACGGCGTGGTCGCGCGGCTGCCGCTGAGCGGCCTGTCCATCGACGGGATCCGGGCCAGGGTCCGGGCCGGGGCGTTGCCGGAATACACCTGGGATCCGATGTTCGAACTCGGGTACGCGGCCGTCGCCCGGGCGATCTGGAGCGAGCGGCAACTGCTCGAGGTGATGGTCGACTTCTGGTCCAACCACCTCAACGTGACCAACCCGGGCGGCGACGTCTGGGACAGCCGGCCGGACTACGACCGTACGGTGATCCGCAAGCACGCGCTGGGCCGGTTCGCGGACATGCTCAAGGCCAGCGCCCGGCACCCGGCGATGCTGTCGTACCTGGACAACCGGTCGTCCACCCGTGCCGCGCCGAACGAGAACTACGGCCGTGAGCTGCTGGAACTGCACACCGTCGGGCTCGGGTACACGGAGGCCGACGTCAAGCACACGGCCCGGTTGTGCACCGGCCTGACGGTGAGCTGGGAGACCGGCCGCTACCGGTACGACGCCGGCGCGCACGCCACCGGCGCGGTCGCGGTGCTCGGCTTCCGGCACGCCAACCGGACCGCCACCGGAGGTGAGGCCGCCGCGCTGGCACTGCTGGACCACCTGGCACTGCATCCGTCCACGGCGAAGCGGATCGTCACCAAGCTCTGCGTCCGGTTCGTCTCGGACCAGCCACCGGCCTCGCTGGTCACCCGGCTGACGAAGGTGTACCTGGACCATCGCACCGCGATCGCCCCGGTGCTGCGGGCGTTGTTCGGCTCGGCCGAGTTCGCGGCGTCGGTGGGTGCCAAGACCCGGACCCCGCTGGAGGATCTGGCCGCCACGGTCCGGATCCTCGGGTACGGCCCCGAGCCCGCCGGCACCGCGGCACTGCGGGCGCTGTACTGGATGGCGGAGTCGGCCGGGCAGGCGCCGCTGGCGTGGGCACCGCCGAACGGCTACCCGGACGTGGCCGCCGCCTGGGCGTCGCCGTCCGGGCAGGTGATCCGCTGGAACGGGCACCTGAACCTGGCCGCCGGCTGGTATCCGGAACAGCTGGTCCGCCCGGCGGCCCCGGTGGCCGACCTGATCGGGCCGCTGCCGCCCACGTACGGCGAACTGATCGGGCTGGCCGCGGACCGGCTGCTGGGCCGCCGGCTGTCCGCCGAGCACACCGAGGCGGTCGCCGCGTTCTACGGCAAGACGGCCGGCACGCGGCTGCGGTCCGGCGACCGGGCGGTCGGCTGGGCGTTCCCGTACCTGGTGGCTCTGCTCCTGAATTCCCCTTCGTTCGCGCTGAGGTGACCGAGATGGCAACCGACGACTGTGGCTGCGCCGAGGACCGGCGCGCGACCGTGACCCGCCGCCGGCTGCTGGCGGCCGGCGCGGCGGGCGCGTTCGCCGGGCTGATCGGCGACCAGCTCGACACCCGGCTGGCGTTCGCCGCGGACCCCGCGTACTCCGGTGACGTGCTGGTGCTGCTGTCGCTGCGCGGCGGCTTCGACGGGATGTCCGCGGTGGTGCCGCACGGCGACCCGTACTACTACTCGGCCCGTCCCGGCATCGCGGTGCCGAAGGCGCGGCTGATCGGCGGGAACGCGTCGTTCGGGCTGAACCCGGCGCTGGCGCCGCTGCTGCCGCTGTGGAAGGCGGGCCGGCTGGCCGCGGTGCAGGCGGTCGGTCAGCCGGCCCCGAACCGTTCGCACTTCGCCGCCATGGAGGAACTGGAACGGGCCGCGCCGGGCACCTCGATCCGTACCGGCTGGCTCGACCGGATGCTGGGCGGGCTGGGCGGCGGTGACCCGTTCCGCGGGGTGTCGCTGGGCAGCGCCCGTCCGGCGCGGGTGCTGGCCGGTCCGGCCCCGGACCTGGGCCTGACCTCGGTGGACCGGTTCCGCCTGTACGGCGAGGGCGGTGCCGGGCCGATGGCCGCCACCATGACCAAGCTGTACGCCGGCGCTCCGGCCGCGATGGCGCAGACCACCGGGCAGGTCACCGACGCGCTGGCCACCGCGGGCCGGCTGATCGAGGCCGGGTACACGCCGGCCGACGGCGCCGCCTACCCGGACACCGACCTCGGTGCCGCGCTGCGCGACGTGGCCCGGCTGGTGAAGGCCGGCGTCGGCCTGCGCAGCGCGTGCGTGGACTCCGGTGACTGGGACATGCACGAGGACCTGGGCACCGCCGTGCCGGGCCGGCGGATGTACGAGAACCTGGACCGCCTCGCCCGGGCGCTGGCCGCGTTCGCCACCGACCTGGGACCGGCCGGGCTGTCCCGGGTCACCCTGGTGACGATCAGCGAGTTCGGCCGCCGGGTCGCGCAGAACGGGTCCGGCGGGCTGGACCACGGGTACGGCAACGCCATGTTCGTCCTGGGCGGCGGGGTGAAGGGCGGCCGGGTGTACGGGCGGTGGCCCGGCCTGGCACCCGCCCGCCTGGTCGACGGCGACCTCGCGGTGACCACCGACTACCGGGCCGTGATCGCCGAGATCCTGCAGAAGCGGTGCGGCGTGGGCAGCACCAGCGGCGTTTTTCCCGGCGTGCAGCCGAGCGCCCTGGGCCTGGTCGCGGCGCGCTAGCGGAGCAGCGCGAACCGGGCCAGCGTGACGCCGTCCCGGCCGTGCACCGCGAACGCGTCGCAGACCTGGTGCACCAGCCACAGCCCCATGCCGCCGATCACCCCGGGCGCCGGTGGGCGGTATCCGGCCAGCGGGTCGGGCGGTTCCGCGCCGTCGTCGGTGACCTCGCAGACGACCGCCTCCGGGCGGACCCAGACCCGCACGTTGCGCTGCCGGCCGCCGTGCCGGATGCCGTTGGTGGCCAGTTCGCTGAGCGCGAGCAGCAGGATCTCCACCCGCTCCGGCGGCAGCCAGCCCTCGGCGGTGGCCCGGTCCCGCAGCCAGGCGCGCAGGTCCGCCACGGTGTCACCGACCGCCACCTCGACCGTGGGCGGGCCGTCGGCCGGGTACAGCGGTTCGGCCAGGTCGGCGAGCAGCAGGTCCGGCGGTACGTAGTCGTCGCTGATGTGCCAGCCGTCGTCGTGGAGCAGGTGGTGGGTGCGCCGCGCCGCGTCGATCAGGTGCGGCGGGAGGTGGCGGCGGTCGTACGGGCAGAGCAGGTGACCGTTGAGGTCGGCCAGGGCGGCGTTGGTGGCGGCCTCGGCACGTACCCAGGACCGGGGTTCGTCGCCGAACGCGATCTCGTTGACCAGCCGTGCGGCCGGCCGGCCGGCGCGGGCGGCGGCGGACAGCGTCCGGGCCCAGCCGGACAGCGTGCGCACCGGCCGGACGTACCAGTCGCCGGCCGGCAGGAACCGGACCGCGGCCGCGTCGCGGCCCAGCGCCGCACGCAGCGCGTCGATGTGCTCGTCGCCGGCGGCCACCGCCACCGCCTCGCCGCGTTCCAGGCCCTCGCAGAGGAAGGGCAGCAGAAAGCCGGTGTACGCGGATTCGGAGCCGTAGAGGAAGGCGGAGTGCCGGAAGCGGGGCGTGGTGGTTCCAGGTCCGCTGTCGCGCACGTCGGCCACCTCCGCGCGACAACCGTAACACCGGTTGCCGATCGGCCGGCCGGGCCCGCACAGGTGGGTACCGGTGCGGGTGAATACCCGAGGGGCATAAGTGAAACCGCTGCTCCCGGCGGGTCCGGCGGTTCACACTGGCGCACGATGTCCCGTCCGCGGTGGGCGGGGGTGAGGGAGGTGCCCGGTGTCCGGAACCAGCGGCGTGCTGGCCGAGGTCGTCGGCGTCAGTGCCACCCGACCGGCGGGAACACCGCCGTCGCCAGAGATGGCCGCGATCCTGGTCGCCGCGGCGGACCGGCACAACCGGACCGGCGCCGCGCTGCGGATCCGCCGGCACGACTCCGACGAGGGGCCCGCGTACTGGCGCTGGGACTGTGCCCGGTGCGGGGAGTACGGCGGGGGGCGGCACCACACCGACGCGGTGACCCGGGCGCTGCGCCACTGCGCGGAACACCCGGAGCACCGGTCGTCGCTGCTGCCGCCGACCCGGTGCCGGGAGCGGGAGGAGCGGGTGGTCGTACACCCGATGTTGTTCGCCGTGGACGACGACCCGCCGCCGCCTCCGCTGTCGATCTGACCTACGGCTGGGTGTCGCCCTGGCCGGTACGCGCCTGCGCCTGGTCCACGCCCTTGTCGATGTGCTCCGAGTGCTTGTTCCCGGTGCGGTCGTCGATCTGGTCGCCGGCCTTGTCCAGGCCCTGGTCGACCTGCTTGTCATGGTCGTCGGCGAAGTCCTTGGCCTTGTCCATGAAACCCATGGTCGGCTCCTCTCGTTGCGGTTGCCTCTCCGGTGCCCGGCCACCGGGGCGGCAAACCCGCTCAGGCGGGGCGTTTCGCCAGGATGCCCGCCACCCGCCGGACCCGTGGATCGGCCTCGATCTCCTCCAGCGACAGCCGCAGCGGCATCCGCCAGTTCGGGTACTCGTCGGTGGTGCCGGGCAGGTTCGGCTGGTTCAGCTCGCCCAGCACGTCGTACAGCGACGCGGTGACGAACCGGCACGGGGTCCGCGCCAGGAACTCGTGCATCGCCACCACGACCTCGTCGCCGGTGCTGTCCGCGGTGATCAGGCCCTCCGCGCGGAGCAGGGCCAGCAGCTGGGCCCGGTCCGCGTCGGCGTGGCGCCGCTCGTCCGCCTCGCTGCCGGCCAGCTGGCCCAGCTCGGCCCGGACCCGGACCTGCTCGCCCGCCAGGAAACCGGCGGCGGTCGGCAGGTCGTGGGTGGAGACGCTGGCCAGCGCGTTGCGCGGGTACCGCCGGGCCGGCAGGTAGCCGCCGTCCGGGTCGTCGTCGTCGCGGGTGAACCAGAGCACCGCCGAGCCGAGCATGTTCATCCGGTCCAGGCCCTCGGTCACCACCGGCAGCACCGTGCCGAGGTCCTCGCCGATCACCACGGCGCCGGCCCGGTGCGCCTCCAGCGCCAGGATGCCGAGCATCGCCTCCGGGTCGTAGTGCACGTACGTGCCCTCGGCGGCGCCCATGCCCGGCGGCACCCACCACAGTCGCCACAGCCCGGCCACGTGGTCCACGCGCAGTCCGCCGGCGTACCGGAAGATCCGGCGCAGCATGTCCCGGTAGGCCGCGTATCCGCTCTCGATCAGCCGGTCCGGCCGCCAGGCGGCCAGGCCCCAGTCCTGCCCGAGCTGGTTGAACGCGTCCGGCGGGGCGCCGGTGTGCACGCCCGCGGCCAGGACGTCCTGCAGCAGCCAGCCGTCCGCGCCGCTCGGGTCGATGCCGACCGCGAGGTCGTGCACCACGCCGACCGGCATCCCGGCCTCGCGGGCCGCGGCGTTGGCCGCGTCCAACTGGGCCTCGAGCAGATGCTGCACCCAGACATGGAACGCCACCCGGTCGCCGGAGCGGGCCGCGCGGGCCGCCGGGGAGTCCGGCCGGCGCAGCTCCGCCGGCCACTGCTGCCAGTTCGCGCCGTGCCGCTCGGCCAGCGCGCAGAACGTGGCGAAGTCGGTGAGCCCCGGGTCGGCGTCCAGGTCGATCTCGCCGGCCAGCGGCCAGAGCAGCTCCAGGGCGGCCCGTTTGGCCTGCCAGACCGCGCTGTAGTCGATCAGGCCGTCCCCGGTCGGCGCCGGCCGCAACGCGTCCACCTGGGCGCGCAGCGGCGGATCCGCCCGGCGGTACGCGTCGGTGTCGGCGACCCGCAGGTACAGCGGGTTCGCGAAGCGGCGGCTGGACGGCGAGTACGGCGACGCCGGCACCGGCAGGGTGGGCGTGATCGCGTGCAGCGGGTTCAGCAGGATCAGCCCGGCGTCCTGCCCGCGGACGAACGTGCGCAGGTCGCCCAGGTCGCCGATGCCCCACGAGTCGGCGGAGTGCAGCGCGTACAGCTGCAGCATCCAGCCCCAGGCCTCCGGCGGTTCGGGCAGCTCGGTGGGCACCACGACCAGCGTCACGTCCTGGTCGTCGTGGGTCAGCCGGTGCCAGCCCAGCGGCAGGTCGGCGGGGATCTCGCGGACCTCCCGGCGGGTGCCGTCCTCCAGCGTGACGGTGCCGGGTCCGGCCAGCGGGCGGCCGGTGCCGTGGCGGACCACCACGGTGCCGGGCAGCCTGCGCAGCCGCCGGGTCTCGCGGATCGCGTCCAGTTCCCGGCGTACCGCGTCCGGGGTGGCGGCGTCGACGCCGAGCAGCCCCAGCACCCCGACGACGGACTCGGCCGCCACGTCGCGGCGTTCGCGATGCCAGTCCTCGTACCAGGTCGCCACCCCGTGTGCCTCGGCCAGCGCCACCAGATCCGGGTCCATCCGCTCTCCTACTCCTCGGGTCCGCTCGCACATACCCTGCCGCACCTGAGGTAGTCCGGCTTGCCGGTATGGGCCAGGATGGAGCGCATGTCTCAAGCGATGAAGTGGTGGTCCCGGGCGACCGCGGCCGTGACCGGTGCAATCCTGACCCTGATGATCCCGGTGCACGCGTGGGCGGTGAGCACCGGTGTGGCCGACGTGGCGGTCGAGGCGGCCCGGTCCCGGCGCCGGGGCGGCGGCGGCTTTTTCATCATCGGTGCCCTGTGCTGCCTCGTCGTGGTGGGCGCCATCGTGCTGGCGATCGTGCTGATTTCGCGCAACCGCAAGCGGCGCTGACCGGCTGCGTCCTAGCGTGAGGGGGTGCGGAGCAGAGTCGGTGGGGTCGCCCTGGGCGTGGCCGTCTGCACGGTGCTGAGCGTGCCGCTGGCCGTGTCGGTGACCGCGGACGCGGCGTCCGACGTGCTGCTGTCCCGGGGCCGCCCGGCGCTCGCGTCCAGCACCAGCGGGGCGCAGTACGACGCCTCCCGCGCGGTCGACGGTGACCTCGGCTCGCGCTGGGCCGGCGTGTCCGGGCCCGGCACCCAGTGGCTGCGGATCGACCTGGGCGCCGCCCGCCGGGTGCACCGGGTCACGCTGGTGTGGGAGAAGGCGTACGCGGCGTCGTACCGGGTCCAGGTGTCCGGCGACGGCGCCTCCTGGACCGACCTGTACGCCACCCGCTCCGGCAACGGCGGCACCGACGACCTCAAGCGGCTGGACCGGGCCGGCCGGTACCTGCGGGTGCTCGCCACCCAGCGCGGCACCTCGTACGGCTATTCGCTGCACGAGGTGCGGGCGTACGGCCCGGGGCCGGTGCCGCCGCCGGCACCCCGGGTCGCGCCCGGCACGGCGGTGCCCGCCGCGGCGGTCGCGCTGGACGACCCGCGGCGCAAGGAACTCGCCATGCAACTGGTCTCCACCGCGGAGAACTCGACGCTGAACTGGCGCTCGCAGTACGGCTACATCGAGGACATCGGCGACGGCCGCGGCTACACCGCCGGCCTCGTCGGGTTCTGTTCCGGCACGTCGGACATGCTGGCCGTGGTCGCCGAGTACACCCGCCGCAAGCCGGGAAACGGGCTGGCGAGGTACCTCCCGGCGCTGCGTGCGGTGGACGGCTCCGACTCGCACGCCGGACTGGATCCGGGTTTCCCGGCGGCGTGGCGGGCGGCGGCCCGGGACCCGGTCTTCCAGAAGACCCAGGAGGACGAGCGGGACCGGATGTACTTCGGTCCGGCGGTCACCCTGGCGCGTACCGACGGGCTGCGCGCGCTGGGGCAGTTCGCGTACTACGACGCCGCGGTCATGCATGGCATGTCCGGGCTGCACGCGATCCGGGCCGAGACGGTGAAGTCGGCGAAGACGCCCCGGCAGGGCGGCGACGAGACGGTGTGGCTGGCCGCCTTCCTGACCGCCCGGGTGCAGGCGATGCAGGTGGAGGAGGCGCACAGCGACACCACCCGGGTGGACACCGCGCAGCGTGCCTTCCTGCGGGCCGGCAACCTGGACCTGAGCCCGCCGCTGAACTGGCGGGTCTACGGCGACCGCTTCACGGTCTCCGCTTAGCCCCGGCTCAGACCCAGTCGAGCGTGCGGTCGACCGCCTTGCGCCACTGGGTGAGGCCGCGGGCCACCTCGTCGGCGTTCATCTCCGGCGTCCAGTGCGCGTCCGCCGTCCAATTGGCCCGCAGCGTGTCGGTGTCCGGCCAGAAGCCCACCGCCAGCCCGGCCGCGTACGCCGCGCCCAGGCAGGTGGTCTCGGC
This sequence comes from Jidongwangia harbinensis, assembly GCF_020216025.1. Lineage (GTDB taxonomy): Bacteria > Actinomycetota > Actinomycetes > Mycobacteriales > Micromonosporaceae > Actinoplanes > Actinoplanes harbinensis. The sequence goes on from NZ_JAIWNC010000006.1 coordinate 160,637, forward strand.
GACGGTGGGCCGGACCACCGGTACCGCCAGCACGTCCGCCAGGAACTGCATGAGCAGGTCGTTCGCGGTCATGCCGCCGTCCACCCGGAGCGTGGTGAGCGGGGTGCCGCTGTCCGCGTTCATCGCGTCCACCACCTCGCGGGTCTGCCAGGCGGTCGCCTCCAGCGCGGCCCGGGCGAGATGCCCGCGGTTGACGAACCCGGTGAGCCCGACCAGCACCCCGCGGGCGTCCGCGCGCCAGTGCGGCGCGAACAGTCCGGAGAACGCCGGCACCAGGTAGCAGCCGCCGTTGTCCGGCACCGTGCGGGCCAGGTCCTCCACCTCGGCGGCGGCCCGGATGATGCCCAGGTTGTCGCGCAGCCACTGGATCAGCGCGCCGGTGACCGCGATGGCGCCCTCCAGCGCGTACACCGCGGGGGCGTCGCCGATCCGGTAGCCGACCGTGGTGAGCAGCCCGTGCCCGGAGACCACCGGCTCGGTGCCGGTGTTGAGCAGCAGGAAACTGCCGGTGCCGTAGGTGCACTTGGCCTCGCCCGGCGCGAAGCAGGTCTGCCCGAACAGGGCGGCCTGCTGGTCGCCGAGCGCGGACGCGACCGGGACCCCGGCGAGCGGGCCGCTGTGCGCGGTGCCGTACACCTCGGCAGAGGACCGGATCTCCGGCAGCATCGCCCGCGGGATGCCGGTGGCGGCCAGGATCTCGTCGTCCCAGTCCAGCGTGCGGAGGTTCATCAGGAGCGTGCGGCTGGCGTTGGTGACGTCGGTCAGGTGCCGGCCGGTCAGCTTGTGGATCAGCCAGCTGTCCATCGTGCCGAACAGCACCTCACCGGCGTCGGCCCGCTCGCGCAGCCCGTCCACGTGTTCCAGCAGCCAGGCCAGCTTCGACCCGGCGAAGTACGGCGCCAGCGGCAGGCCGGTGCGGGCCCGGAAGTTCTCCTCGCCGAACGCCGCGTCGAAGCGGCGCAACTGCTCGTCGGTGCGGGTGTCCTGCCAGACGATGGCGTGGTGCACCGGCCGGCCGGTGGCGCGGTCCCACACCACGGTGGTCTCGCGCTGGTTGGTGATGCCGACCGCGGCGAGCCGGGACGCGTCGAGGCCGCCGGAGGCGAGCGCCTCGCGCACCACGAACTGCACGCACTCCCAGATCTCCTCCGCGTCGTGCTCGACCCAGCCCGGCCGGGGGAAGATCTGGCGGTGCTCGCGCTGGGCCACCGACACGATCGTGCCGCCGGAATCGAAGACGATGCACCGGGAGGACGTGGTGCCCTGGTCGATCGCGGCGACGTAATCCTTGGTCACGCAGACACCGTAGACGAGACGCCGGCCGCCCGTGGGCGGCCGGCGTCCGGCTGTGGAAAACCGTCGGTCAGGCCCGGGACCACTTCTGGTTCGAGGCGCCGAGGCAGTCCCAGAGGTGCAGCTGGGCGCCGTTGTTCGGGTTGACCTCCTTGATGTCCACGCACCGGTTGGCGGAGATGTTCACCAGGTCGCCCGCGCCGGACAGGGTGAACCGCTGCACCGGGTTGCCGTTGCAGGTGACCAGCTGGATCGGCGTGCCGTTGGCGCTGCCCGCGGCGGCCGGGTCCATGCACTTGCCCATCGCCCGGACCGTGCCGTCGCCGTTGAACGTCCACTGCTGCGCGGCGCTGCCGTTGCAGTCGTACATCTGCAGCCGGGCGCCGTCGGCCGGGTTCCCGCCGGGGATGTCGATGCACTTGCCGTTCAGCGCGCTGCGCAGCCCGTTGCCGGTGGGGGTGCCGCCGCCGTCGGTCCAGGCCGAGACGCGGACGTAGTCGACCAGCATGGTCTGCGGGAAGGTGGTGGTGGCGTCCGGGTAGCCGGGCCAGTTGCCGCCGACCGCGACGTTCAGGATCATGAAGAACGGGTGGTCGAAGACCCAGCGGTCGCCGCCCAGGTTGGCCGGCGTGATCCGGTAGAACTCGGCGCCGTCCAGGTACCAGACGATCAGGTTCGGGGACCATTCGACCGCGTACGTGTGGAAGTTGTTGCTCAGCGGCTCGCCGATCGTCCGGCCGCCGCCGATCCCCTCGCCCCCGGAGTACCCGGGGCCGTGCACCGTGCCGTGCACCGTGTTCGGCTCGTACCCGACGTTCTCCATGATGTCGATCTCGCCGTCGGTGGGCCAGTTGCCGCCGCCGAGCATCCAGAAGGCCGGCCAGATGCCCTGACCGCGGGGGATCTTCAGGCGGGCTTCGAAGCGGCCGTACCGCTGGGCGAACTTGTCCGCGGTCAGGATGCGGCCCGAGGTGTACTCGCAGCGGCCGTAGTGGCACTGGTAGTTCGCCGGGTTGTCGCGGCGGGCGGTGATCGCCAGATGGCCGGAGCCGTCGTGCACCACGTTGCTGGTGGAGTTCGTGTAGTACTGCCGCTCGTTGTTGCCCCAGCCGCCGCCACCGATGTCGAACTTCCACTTGTTCTGGTCGAGCGGGGTGCCGGCCGGTGCGTTGAACTCGTCCTGCCAGGTGACCGGGCCGATGGCGGCCTCGGCCGTGTCGCCGCGTGAGGCGGCCACCAGGCCGCCGGTGAGGGTCGCCGCGACGGTGGCCGCGGCGAGCAGAATCCGGATCTTGCGCATGGGGATGCCTCCGGGGAGAGGTAATGATTCCGTTAACAGTCTTTAAAGTTCGACTGTCATCAGTCAAGAGCGACTGGTTCCGGAACCCCGGATAACACCTTTTTTTGTAAGTCTTCTTGTCAGAGGGGCGTGAACAGGTTAGGTACGGCCGGCGGCTGCCACTCCGGCAGCGAGGTGTGGGTCTCCTTCACCTCGTACTGCACGCCGTCGAACGTGACCTTGTCGCCCGCGGTGTAGAGCGTGAACGGCTCCCAGGCGGCCGGTGCCGCGGGCGGGGGCGGCGGCGTGGTGGGCTCGGCGGCCGGCGGCGGCGTGGTCGGCTCCACCGACGGTGGCGCGCTGCTGGCCGGCGGCGCCGACTCCGGCACCTCGGTGGACACCCGGACCAGGTCGACCTGCATCCGCTGCGGGAACACCGACCGCCGCGCGAACTCGGCCACGCCCAGGCTCATCCCCACCACGAACGGCCCGTCGAAGACCCACTGGTCGCCGGCCTGCTCGGCGCGCACCCGGAACACCTCGTCACCGTCCACCGACGCGACCGCCAGTTCGGCGTCCCACTCCACCGTGACGGTGTGGAAGCCCCGGTCCAGCGCCCGCGGCTCGACCCGCCGGATCGGGCCCAGCAGGTCGGTCTCCGTGGCGCCCTCCCCGGCGCCGGCGAGGAACAGCGCCGGACGCGCGCCCCGGCTCTCCGGCAGCTTGATCCGGGTCTCCAGGCGGCCCTGCTCCTGCTCGATCGGCTCCCGGGTGACCAGCCGCGTCGCGTCGGACCCGCGGGCCACCAGCGTCAGCGTGCCGGACCCGTCCAGCCGGACCGCCCGCGCGCTGTCCGCCGGCACGGCCCACTTGTCCCGGTCCGCACCGTTGCCCCGGCGCCCGGCGAAACGGTCCTCGAACGTCACCTGCTCGTCGGTGTCGCGTTGGGTGCTCTGGCCCGGCCGGCCGCGCCGGTCCAGGTCGTTGGCCTCGGCGCGGTCGAGTCGGGACGGCAGCCAGATCGCGGTGGCCAGGCCCGCCGCGGCGGCGACCACCGCCACGATCTGTCGCGGTCGGTAGGCGGAAGAGGACGCTCCGGTGTGGCGGGCACGGTGCATCGAGTCGATACCTCCGGACGGGGGAGCCGAGGCGGCAGTGACACTGTCGAAGATGCGAGATGATCTCGCAAGTCCGCGGGGCAGACTTAAAAATTTCTTTAAGTTCGGCCGTGGTGTCGTTATGGGAGGGTCAGGGGCATGTCGGAGGTGACCGGGGCATTCGCCGGCCGCGCCGGGGGTCTGCAGGCGCCGCTGTGGCGGGCCATCGCGGTGTTCCGGATCGCCGCCCTGGTGTACGTGACGATCCTGGTCGTCCGCAACGTCGGCGAGTACGAACGGCCGGTGCTGGCCTGGCCCGTCCTCGCGCTGACCGCCGCCTGGACCGTCGTCACCACGTACGCGTACGCCGACCCGACCCGCCGCCGGCCACCGCTGCTGGTGGCCGACCTGGTCATCACCATGGGCGTGATGACCGCCAGCATCTGGGTCGTCGGCCGGGCCGCGCTGGAGGCCGGGCGGCCGACGCTCGCGGTGGCCTGGCACGTGGCACCGGTGATCGCCTGGGCGGTGGCCGGCGGGCGTCGCGGCGGCATCATCGCGGCCCTGGCGATGGGCGCCACCGACCTGGTGGTGCGGGCGCACTACGACCAGGCCGCGTTCACCGGCACGGTGCTGATGCTGCTCGCCGCGCTCGCGGTGGGGTACATGGTCCGGCTGGTCGAGGTCGCCCAGGCGAAGCTGGAACACGCGGTGCAGCTCGAGGCGGCCACCCGGGAACGGGAACGGCTGGCCCGGGACATCCACGACTCGGTGCTGCAGGTGCTCGCACTGGTGAAGCGCCGCGGGGCCGGGCTGGACGGCGAGGCGGGCGAACTGGCCCGGCTGGCCGGCGAGCAGGAGGCCGCGCTGCGTGCGCTGGTCACCAGCCGGACCGCGCCGGCGGTGGCGGACGGCGCCGAGGCGGACCTGATGGCGCTGCTCGGCCGGTACGCCTCCAGCACGGTGTCGATCGCGTCCCCGGCCGCGGCCGTGCGGCTGCCGGCCCGGGTCGCCGCCGAGGTGGCCGCCGCGGTCGGCGCGGCGCTGGACAACGTCGCCAAGCACTGCGCGCCGGGTACGAAGGTCTGGGTGCTGGTCGAGGACGAGCCGGGCGACGTCACGGTCAGCGTCCGCGACGACGGCTGCGGCATCCCCCCGGCCCGGCTGGACGAGGCGGCCGCCCAGGGCCGGCTGGGCGTGGCCCAGTCGATCCGGGGCCGGATCACCGATCTCGGCGGGACCGTGGAGATCGCCTCGGCCCCGGGCGAGGGCACCGAGGTGGAGCTGACCGTACCGCGCGGACCGATATCGTGAACGCCGTGGCAGAGCAGGCGGTACGGGTGATGGTGGTGGACGACCACCCGATGTGGCGCGAGGGCGTGAGCCGGGATCTCGCCGCCGCCGGGTACGACGTGGTCGCGGTGACCGGCGAGGGACGCCAGGCGATCCGCATCGCGGCCGCGGCCCGCCCCGACGTCGTCGTGCTGGACCTGCAACTTCCCGACGTGACCGGGGTCGAGGCGATCCTCGGGCTGCTGGAGGCGGTGCCCGGCATCCGGGTGCTGATGCTGTCGGCCAGCGGCGAGCAGCAGGACGTCCTGGACGCGGTGAAGGCCGGCGCGACCGGCTATCTGCTGAAGTCGGCCGGGCTGACCGAGTTCCTGGAGGCGGTGGCCCGCACCGCGGCCGGTGACACGGTGTTCACGCCGGGACTGGCCGGGCTGGTGCTGGGCGAGTTCCGCCGGCTGGCGGTGGAGCAGCCGGCCGCGGACGACGGCGGCGCGCCGAAGCTCACCGAGCGCGAGACCGAGGTGCTGCGGTTGGTGGCCAAGGGCCTGTCGTACCGGCAGATCGCGGAACGACTGGTGCTCAGCCACCGCACCGTGCAGAACCACGTGCAGAACACGCTCGGCAAGCTGCAGCTGCACAACCGGGTGGAACTCACCCGCTATGCGATCGAGCGGGGCCTCGACTGAGCCCAGAGTTACTCGTACCTCGGCGGGTTGGTCTCGTGCATGGCCAGTTCCTCGGCGCTGGCGCCGCCGCCGGCCGCACCGGCGTCGTAGGCCACGCTGTCCGTCTCGTTGTCGAAGCCGTAGCCCTCGTCCGGCTCCACCAGCCGGCCCACGGTCGCCGGACTGTCGTCGTCGAGCTGGCCGTCGTCGTACAGCGACACCTGCGACTTCGGGTCCGAGGTCGGGCTCGCGCCCCACACGTCGGCGTCGAGGTTGCGCTGTTCGGAGCTGTCCAGCGTCTCGTCGATCGGGTCACGGGCCGGTGGCAGCGGGTCCTCCGCGCCGACGTCCGGCTCCTCCTGCCGGAGGCGGCGCTCCAGGGACTCGCCCTGGCGCTGCTCCTCGGCGGTGTCGCCGAACCGGTTCGACCCGCCCGGACCCACACCGGCAAGCGCGGCCGGGTCCGCTCCGTCGGCCCAGCGCGGGCTGTCCACCGAGTCGTACGCGTTCGAGTCGTCGTCCGCGGTCTCCGGCAGCCCGGAGGCCTCGGGGTCGGACACCTCGGTCGGGTAGTCGTTGTCTCGCATGACCGCTACCTACCCGCGTGCGGGGTCGGCCATGCCTTCGCTGCCGAGATGGCGGTCCGGGGCGGACGCGGTCTCGCGCTGGTCCTCCAGCACCGCCCAGACCACCTTGCCGTCGTCCAGCCGCAGGTTGCCCCAGCGGGCCGCGACCGCGTCGATGAGCAGCAGCCCCCGGCCGCCGTACGAGGTGGGCGCCACCGGCCCGGAGAACTCCGGCACGACCGGGGACTCGTCGCGTACCGCCACGCTCATCGCCTCGCCGTGCCGGGCCAGGAACACCGTCATCGGCGTGTGCGCGTGCGCCACCACGTTGTTGACCATCTCGGTGACCACGATGCAGGCCGGGCCGGCCAGCTCGGGGCGGTCCCAGCGGCCGCACGCCTCGGTGACGAGTTCCCGGGAGCGGCGGGCCGCGCCGAGGACCGGGTCGAGCGCCAGGCTGAGGTAGTGGTCGGCGTCCGCGGTGCCGAGATGGGTGAACGCCTCGGAGTGGCCGGGCCACACGGTGAGGCCGGTGGCCCGCCACAGGTCGCCGTCCGCGGCGCAGAGCACCAGGTGTGCGGCGGGCCAGTCGGCGGTCTCCCGGGCGACGTCCCGGAGCACCTGCAGCGCGCCGGGCTCGGCCAGCCGGACGCCGGTCACGTCCACCACGACCGCCTCCGGCTGGTGTGCCAGCAGGCCGAGCAGGATCGACCGGACCCGCCGGGCGGTGCCGGCGTCGAGCACCCCACTGAGCTGAAGCACCGGGTACATGCCTTCGGTGACCAGTCGGTGTGTCAGCTCGCTCGTCATGATCGCTCCATTGTGCCTATCGCGATCTCGCCTCGCATTTCGGCGCGGAGAGAAAATCGCTACCTCTTTAGCGGCGATACGCCTTATATCGGCTAATCGGGACATAAGCGCAACATGGGCATGGCCAGCAAGTACCCCGATGGGCCGGGCTCATGCGTCCGGCGCGGACTCAGCGACTGGTGCCCGCCGTGCGCAGCCGGCCCGCCTCCGGGCGGCGGGCCTCGTGCCGGCCACCCGGCACCGTCGCGTGGTGGTGCTGCGGCTCGGCGTACCGGGTCAAACCGATCACCGACGCCAGCGTCGCCACGAACCCGACCGCCGCCAGCCACTCCCGGCCCGGGTAGATCTGGTCGCCGAGCAGCAACAGTCCGACGATCGCCGCCGGCACCGCCCCCGCGGCATCCATCGCGGCCACCGCCGCCGTGGTCGACCCGCGCTGCATCGCCAGGCCGAGCAGCAGCTGACCCACGATCGAGTGCGCGATGAGCAGATAGAGCAGCGGGTTGGTGAAGACCCCCGCCACCGAATGCTCACCGGCCAGCGGGCGGGCCGCGATCGCCGCGGCGGAGAACGCCATCCCGGCGAGCGAACCCAGCACCACCGAGCCGAGCGAGCCGTGCAGGCGTACCGCGAAGAAACCCAGACCGGCCAGCAGGCCGAGCGCCGCACCCAGCGCCACCATCGCCGGGGCGCCCAGCGGGCGGGCCGGCGCCGGCTGCGCCGACAACACGAGCGCGGCGATGCCGGCCAGCAGCAGACCGAGCAGCCCCACCTCGGCGCGGGGCAGGCACCACTTCAGCAGGAGTACGCCGAGCAGCGCGGTCACGCCCAGCCCCGCGGCCACGCTCGCCTGCACCAGGAACAGCGGCAGGTCCCGCCGGGCCAGGAAGGCGAACACGAACGCGAACAGCTGGCAGCCGATGCCGAGCAGGTAGGTGCGCTGCCCGGCCAGGCGCAACAGCAGGCCCGGGTCGAAGGTGTGGTGCACGGTGGTACGCGCGGCGGCCGCCGACTGAAGCAAGTTGGCGACCCCGTATGCCGCGATCATGGCAGCGAGGAAGAACCAGCCCGGGGACACCACTCGGCGAGAATAGACCGTTCCCGGCTGGGTTACCCGGCCTTCCTGTCCGTCGGGGGCCTCAGCGGCCGGGTTGCCCGGCCCGGTGGTCGGCCAGGCGGCCGAGGACGTCGGCGTGCAGCAGCCCGTTGGTGGCGATGGCGCTGCCGTTGCCGGGCGCGGCCCCGCCGTCCAGATCGGTGAACCGCCCGCCGGCCTCGGTGACGATCGGCACCAGCGCGGCCACGTCCCACAACGACAGCTCCGGCTCCACCATGGCGTCCACCGCACCCTCGGCGAGCAGCATGTACCCGTAGAAGTCGCCGTACGCCCGGCTCCGCCACACCTGCAGGACGATGTCCAGGATCGGCTCCAGGCGACCGCTCTCCGCCCACCCGGAGAGACTCGAGTAGCAGAAGCTGGCGTCGTCCATACGGCTCACCGCTGACACCTGGATGCGGGACGCGGCCCGCTGGTGCCGGCCGGCGTACGCGCCGTGACCCAGCGCACCCCACCAGCGGCGGCCCAGCGCCGGGGCGGAGACCAGACCGGCCACCGGGACGTCGTTCTCCATCAACGCGATCAACGTGCCCCAGATCGGGACGCCGCGGACAAAGTTCTTGGTGCCGTCGATCGGGTCGATCACCCAGTGCCGGCTGCCGGACCCGGCGGCCGGGGTGGACATGCCGAACTCCTCGCCCAGCACGCCGTCGCGCGGCCGGGCCCGGGCCAGGGTGGCCCGGAGTGCCTTCTCCACGGCGGTGTCGGCGTCCGAGACCGGGGTGAGATCGGGCTTCGACTCCACATGCAGGTCCAGCGCGCGGAACCGGGCCATCGAGATCGAGTCGGCCGTGTCGGCGAGCAGGTGGGCGAGCGACAGATCATCGGCGTAACCGGTCATGCCGGAAACCTAGCGGATGGTCACGGGGGCGGGTCCGCACGGCTCTCCGGGGTGTGCGGTTCGGCGCATCGTGGGGCTTGGCGTGCCGTGCGCTTATAGGTCCGGTCGCTCGCTGCGCGCTGCACCTCGACACACAGTGTCTCCCCGTGCCCGGCGTGTGGCGGGATGGTTCGCTGCGCACCGGAACTCGACACGCCCGGTCGCCTTGTGCCCGGCGTGTGGCGGGATGGTTCGCTGCGCACCGGAACTCGACACGCCCGGTCGCCTTGTGCCCGGCGTGTGGCGGGATGGTTCGCTGCGCACCGGAACTCGACACGCCCGGTCGCCTTGTGCCCGGCGTGTGGCGGGATGGTTCGCTGCGCACCGGAACTCGACACGCCCGGTCGCCTTGTGCCCGGCGTGTGGCGGGATGGTTCGCTGCGCACCGGAACTCGACACGCCCGGTCGCCTTGTGCCCGGCGTGTGGCGGGATGGTTCGCTGCGCACCGGAACTCGACACGCCCGGTCGCCTTGTGCCCGGCGTGTGGAGGTGCGGCGCGCTCCGCACCCGGAACCACACGCACTGCGCATCGCGGGAACCAGGCGCGGCCGGTGGGGCTTGCCACGCGCCGCTCCCGCCTGACTCTGCCAAAGTCGGGGGCGATGCGCCCGAATTGTCGGTGCGAGGCGCCCAGCACGACTCGAGGATCTGTACGGCAGTGCCTAGCGAGCCGGGCGCAGGGGAGTCGGGCGCAGGGGAGTTGGGCGCAGGGGAGTCGGGGTGGGCGGGAGATTGGCGGCAGATCGTGGATGGTGGAGCGATTCTTGGTGCGAATGGCCCTCCTAAGGCAGTGCCGCTCCAACGTCTGGCCGCCAAGATCTACTTCTGGGGCCCAGGTGATCAACCGTCGTGCCGACGGCGAGGCAACCAGTGCCGGGCCAGGCGGGGTAGTGGCGGGGCGAGCCAGTTGCCGGGCCGGGTCAGTGGCGGAGGCATGCCGGGCCACTGGCGGGGCGGGACCGGGCCACTGGCGGGGCGGGACCGGGCCACTGGCGGGGCGGGACCGGGCCACTGGCGGGGCGGGACCGGGCCACTGGCGGGGCGGGACCGGGCCACTGGCGGGGCGGGGCCGGCTAGTGGCGGGGCAGGGCGGGGCAGTCGTGGAGACGTGCGGGTCAGGGGCGGGCCGGGTCAGGGGCGGGCCGGGTCAGGGGCGGGGCGCGGACTGGTCGCGGGGGTCCGGCTCCTCGCGGGGGTCCGGCTGGTCGCGGGCGTCCGGCTCGCCGGCGCGTGAGCTGAGCAGCCGGCGGTACGACGCCAGCCGCCGCGCGTCCGCCTTGCCCGCCGCCACCCAGGCGTCCAGCGCGCAGTCCTGGTCGGCCGCGGTGTGTCCGCAGTTCGGGGGGCAGTCGACGGTGCCCTCGACCAGGTCCGGGAAGCCGTGCAGCAGGCTGTCCGCGCTGACGTGGGCGAGCCCGAAGCTGCGGATTCCGGGGGTGTCGACGATCCAGCCCGGGTCGCCCTTCTTGATCACCCGGGGCAGCCGCAGCGCCACGGCGCTGGTTGAGGTGTGCCGGCCCTTGCCGATCGCGCTGACCACGCCGACGGCTCGCAGTGCGTCCGGGACCAGGCGGTTGACCAGCGTGGACTTGCCCACGCCGGAGTGGCCGACGAGCACCGAGATGCGGCCGGCCAGGTGGGCGCGCAGTTCGGTCAGGTCGCTGTCCGGGCGGACCAGGACGTACGGCAGGTCCAGCTCGGCGTAGTAGTCGAGCACCGCCGCGGGCCCGGCCAGGTCGGCCTTGGTGAGGCAGAGCAGCGGTTCGACGTCGGCGTCGTACGCCGCCACCAGGCACCGGTCGATGAACCCGGTCCGGGGCGGCGGGTCGGCCAGCGCACTCACGATGACGAGCTGGTCGGCGTTCGCCACCACCACGCGTTCCAGCCGGCCCTCGGGCGTGGTGTCGTCGTCGTCCGCGGTGCGGCGCAGCACGGATCGGCGCTCGGCGATGCGGACGATCCGGGCCAGCGCGCCGGCCGCACCGGACGTGTCGCCGACCAGGGCCACCCGGTCACCCACCACCACCGACTTGCGGCCCAGTTCCCGGGCGCGCATCGCGGTGACCACCTCGTCCTGCTCGGCGTCGGCGCGCACACAGCCGTACCGCCCGCGGTCCACGGTGATCACCAGCGCGTCCACCGCGTCGTCGTGTTTCGGGCGCAGACGGGTGCGAGGTCGTGACGCCCGGCCCGGTCGGATCCGGACGTCGTCCTCGTCGTACTCCCGTTTGCGGCCCGGCAGGTTCAGCTCCTCGCCACGAGTCCCGCCCAGAGTTCCGGGAACTCGGGCAACGTCTTCGAGGTACACGCTACGTCGCTGAGCCCGACGCCCTCCACGGTGAGTCCCACGACCGCGCCGGCGTGGGCCATCCGATGGTCGTCGTAGGTCTCGAAGACGGCCGACCGGCCCGGGCCCGGCGTGATGTCCAGGCCGTCCGGGTGCTCGGTGACGTCCGCGCCGACCTTGGTCAGCTCGCGGGCCAGCGCGGCCACCCGGTCGGTCTCGTGCAGCCGGATGTGTCCCACGCCACGCAGGCGGGACGGGCTGTCGGCCAGTGCGGCCAGCGCGGCGACGACCGGCGTCAGCTCGCCCACCTCGGACAGGTCGGCGTCGATGCCGTGCAGCGCGCCGGTGCCCCGCACGGTGAGCCCTTCGCCGGTCTGGGTCACCTCGGCGCCCAGGCCGGTGAGCAGTGCGGTGAGCCGGTCGACCGGCTGCCAGCTCCGCACCGGCCAGCCGGCCAGCGTCACGGTGCCGCCGGTGACCATGGCCGCGGCGAAGAACGGCGCGGCGCCGGAGAGGTCCGGCTCGATCTCCCACGTGTGGCCCCGCAGCGGACCGGGCTCGACGGTCCACACGTCCGGCGTGCTGTCGTCGACCACGGCGCCGGCGGCCCGCAGCATGTGGGTGGTCATCCGCAGGTGCGGCGCGGACGGCACCGGCGGTCCCTCGTGCCGCAGCACCAGGCCCTTGGTGAAGCGCGGCGCGGACAGCAGCAGGGCCGAGACGAGCTGACTGGACGCGGACGCGTCGATCACCACCTCGCCGCCCTCGACCAGCCCGGCGCCGTGCACGGTGAGCGGCAGCCCGCCGGTGGGTGCGGCCTCGATCGTGACGCCCAGCCCGCGGAGCGCCTCGACCAGCGGGCGCATCGGGCGGTTGCGGGCGTAGGGATCCCCGTCGAACGTCACCGTCCCCTCGGCCAGCGCGGCGACCGGCGGGGCGAACCGCATCACGGTGCCGGCCAGCCCGACGTCCACCCGGGCCGACCCGCGCAGCTCGCCGGGCTGCACCGTCCAGCGGTCGTCGCGGCCGGTGTCGACCGTGACGCCGACGGCACGCAGCGCACCGGCCATCAGCTCGGTGTCGCGGGCCCGCAGTGGCCGCTCGATCGCGGACGGGCCGTCGGCCAGAGCGCTGAGCACCAGGGCGCGGGCCGTCATCGACTTGGAGCCGGGCAGCCGCACGGAGGCGGTCACCGGGCCGGTGGCGGTCGGTGCGATCCATTCAGTCACGCGTCCCATTCTGCCGGTCGGGTACGACATTCCGGCGGCGCCTTCCCGTCCCCCGGGACGGTCGCCGGCCTGCGCAACCCGTTCCGGCTCAACGTGGACAAGGCGAGAGCGTAGGGTCGCGGGCATGTGTGGCCGGTACGCGACGACGCGCAGCGAAGCCGATCTGAGCCGCCTGTTCGACGCGGTGGACGTGACCGAGGGGCTCACACCGAGCTGGAACGTCGCGCCCACCGACCCGGTCCCGTTGGTCCGGGTGTCGAAGCGGCGCGGCGGACGAGTGCTGGATACCGCAAAATGGGGGCTGGTGCCGGCGTGGGCCAAGGATCCCCGGTCCGGTGGCCGGATGATCAACGCGCGGGCCGAGACGGTGGCCACGCTGCCGGCGTTCGCGCCGTCGTTCGCCCGGCGGCGGTGTCTGGTCCCGGCGGACGGCTGGTACGAGTGGGTCCGCGACGGCAAGCGCAAACAGGCGTACTACATGACCCCCCGGGACGGCTCCCCGCTGGCCTTCGCCGGCCTCTGGAGCATGTCCGCCGCCGACGTGCTCACCTGCAGCGTCGTGACCACCGCCGCGCTCGGTGGGCTGGCCCGGGTGCACGACCGGATGCCGCTGATCCTGCCGCCCGACCGGTGGGCCGACTGGCTCGCCGGCGGCGGTGAGCCGGCCGAACTGCTGCGGCCGATGCCGCCCGCCGAACTCGACCGGATCGAGCTGCGCGCGGTCCGTCCGGACGTCGGGAACGTCCGTAACAACGGTCCGGATTTGATCACTCCGCCGGACCCGGAACCGGTCCCGGTGACGCTTTTTTGATGACCGAATCACCCCACTTTGCAGGCAATTTGAATCGCCAACTTTGTTGCGAGATAGATAAGGGCCTTGTTCTGATCTTCTGATCTGCGATACAAACCACCGCCGGAGTGGTGTCGGTCCGCACGGTGCGGACGGCGTAACCACGCGTAGTACCGGTCCCACGGGGGAGGTGGGCTGCTGATGACACGGGCACGTATGCCGCGTCCGCACGAGGTCGCCATTGCGAGGCGCGACCCGAGACTGATCGAAGCAATTTCGCAGCGCCGGAGCGATGAGGCCTGGCGCATCCGGGGGGCATGCCGCAGCGTCGATCCGGAAACGTTCTTCCCGGCTCCGAACGAGCCGACCGAGAGCGCGGTATCGCTCTGCGGTACCTGCGACGTCCAGGGGCCGTGCCTGGCCTGGGCCCTGCAGGTGGGCGACTGCCACGGCGTCTGGGGCGGCACCACGCCCCGGGAGCGGCGCGCCATGCTGGTGGCCTGGCGCGAACGTGTCCAGCCCAACGGCGACGAGGTCGACGACGGTCCGGACGCCGAGGACCGTGAACTGCTCACCATGATCCCGGTAAGCCGCTGACCGAACCGGCGCCACGGCGATCACAATGACGCCGTGGCGACCGACATAATCCAGACACCCCGCGGTCCGGCGGAGATCGAGATCACCGATCCCGCCGGTCCGCCGGTCAGCCTGCTCGTCCTCGGGCACGGCGCCGGCGGTGGGGTACACGCCCCGGACCTGACCCGGGTGCACGACATCGCGACCGCCGCCGGGGTGCGGGTGGCGCTGGTGACCCAGCCGTACCGGGTGGCCGGCCGCCGTGCCCCGGCACCGGCGGCCCAGCTGGACGAGGCGTGGACCGCGGTGGTGCGCGAGCTGGCCGAGCCCGGCCTGCCGCTGCTGCTGGGCGGGCGGTCCAGCGGTGCCCGGGTGGCGTGCCGCACCGCGGCGGCACTGGGCGCCGCCGGCGTACTCGCGCTGGCTTTTCCGTTGCATCCGCCGGGCCGGCCGGAGCGCAGCCGTGCCGCCGAGCTGCCCACCGACCTGCCGACGCTGGTGGTCAACGGCGACCGGGACCCGTTCGGGGTGCCGGTGCCCGTCGGGCGGGTCGAGGTGGTGGTCCGTCCGGGCGCCACCCACGACCTTCGCAAGGACCTCGCCGGCACGGCCGACGCGGTCCTGACCTGGCTGCGCGCGCACCACTGGGGCCGGTGACCGGAATGTTGCGGGCCCGCCGACGGTTACATCCCCCGGAAGGCTGAACGTCGGAAGGGGTTGTCGAGTGCCAGCGATATCTGCGGACCGGGACGAGCGGGAGGTGCGCCGGGTACGGAACCTGCTGGGTTCCCCCGAGTGGCCGGCCGCCGCACCGGCGCCGGTCGCATCATCGGTGAGTGTCAGCACACCGGCGGTTTTCGAATCTGCTGCAGGGGCACTACCCGTATCCTCGGCGAGGCAGTCGAGGGGAGAGGATCGCGTGGCCCAGAGAGAACGGACCGAGGAGCGCCGGGCGCGCTTCGAGCGGGATGCGCTGCCGTTCGTGGATCAGCTGTACGCCGCCGGTCTGCGGATGACGCGCAACCCCGCCGACGCCGAAGACCTGGTGCAGGAGACGTTCCTGAAGGCGTTCTCCGCGTTCCACCAGTTCGAGGAGGGCACCAACCTCAAGGCGTGGCTGTACCGCATCCTCACCAACACCTACATCAACTCGTACCGGCGTAAGCAGCGGCAGCCCGTGCAGGCTCCCACCGAGGAGATCACCGACTGGCAGCTGGCGTCGAGCGAGTCGCACACCTCGGTCGGCCTGCGTTCCGCCGAGACGGAGGCGCTGGACCGGCTGCCGGACAGCGACATCAAGGACGCTCTGCAGGCTCTGCCGGAGGATTTCCGGCTCGCCGTCTACCTCGCTGATGTCGAGGGTTTCTCGTACAAGGAGATCGCCGACATCATGGGTACGCCGATCGGCACGGTCATGTCCCGCCTGCACCGGGGCCGGCGCAACCTGCGCAAGCTGCTCGAGACGTACGCCGCCGACCGGGGCATCACCCGCACCGCCGCTGCTTCCGAACCGCAGGAGGCGTGAGGCACGTGGGCGACGAATTCGAAACCGACTGCAGCGTGGTGCTCAGCGAGGTCTACCTGTACCTGGACCTGGAGTGCCGTGAGGACCGGCGGGCGCTCATCCAGAAGCACCTGGAGGAGTGTTCCCGCTGCCTGCGTGAGTACGGCATCGAACACGAGGTGAAGGCGCTGGTCGCCCGTTGCTGCGGCGACGAGACCGCGCCGCAGGAGCTCCGCGACCGCCTCCGCTTCAAGCTCAGCGAGCTGACCGTCGAGGTGGAAACCCGCGAGTACCTGCCCTGACGTCGACTCAAACGGCCCCGGTAGCGCGAGCTGCCGGGGCCGTGTCGGATCAGCTGTTCGGCCGCTTGCCGTGGTTGGCCGAGCTCTTCTTGCGAGCCTTCTTCTTGCGGGCCTTCTTCGCCATCGGGACTCCTCTTCGTTCGCACGTCGTCGGCGACCGATCGTAGTCGGCGCGCCCGGCCGGTGCGGATCGCCCCGCGTGCCGGTGCGTCGTGGCCGATCCATGATTGGATACTTGCCACCGACAGTCTCGACCGAAAGAGAGCTTCGCCATGGCCGACGAAATCCGTGCCGAGATGGTGGCCAACGTGTGGAAGGTCGTGGCCGCCGCGGGCGACGAGGTGGCCGAGGGTGACACGCTGGTGATCCTCGAGTCCATGAAGATGGAGATCCCGGTGCTGGCGGAGTCCGACGGCACGCTCTCCCAGCTGGCCGTCAACGAGGGCGACGTGGTCCAGGAAGGCGACCTGATCGCCGTCATCGACTCCTGACCGCTTCGGCGGGGTCAGCCCCGGGCGAGCCACCGGAGCAGCCGGCGCCGCACCGGCCGGCGGCGCGCCCGCCGGAGTCGGGACGCGGCCTGCACCAGCACCGCCCCGGCCAGGTCCCGGGTGGACGTGGGCAGGTCCGGGGTGGCGAGCGCGAGCTGGGCCACCGACCAGGCGATCGGTGACGCACCGTCGCGTACGTCGTGCAGCCGGCGAGTCACCAGTGCGGCCACGTCGGCGCGGGCGGACGGGTCGATCCAGGCGTTGGTGATCAGGGCGAACAGCGCCGCCTCGGTGATCCGGTCGGTGCCGTCCAGAGCCAGGTCGAGGAGCAGGCGCCGGCGGGTGGAGTCGGCCCACGGTTCGTCGGTGCCGTGGTGCAGCAGCCCCAGGCAGGCCCACACCCGGGCGCAGCGGTCCCAGAGCGTGGGGTCCACCCCGGCCAGGACCCGGGCCGTCTCGGTGTCCGGCGCGTCCGGCGGGTGGGTGACCAGCGCGAGCAGGTCGTCCGGGGAGACCAGGAGCAGGGGTACGGCGGCGTCGTACGCGGCCGGCGGATGCGGCCACAGCGGCTGGGCGACCCGGTGCAGGCGTTCCACCGCGGTGGCCGGCGGCCGGGCGGTGCCGGGCGGGCGGCGGTCCGGGTCGACCGGGGCGCCGGGGGCCGACGGGACGCGGCTCAGCCAGGGCGTACCGGCGCAGCAGTCGGCCAGATCGGTGTGCTCGTGGGTGTCGTCCGGATGGTCGCGGATGAAGTCGGCCAGCCGGACCAGGTGGGCCAGGTCGCCGTCGGCGCGGTACCGCAGCCGGTGCCCGGTGTGCACCGCGCAGTCGTACTCCGGGTCGCGGGTCAGTGCCCGGTCCACCCAGTCCAGGGCGTCCTGCAGGCGGCCCTGGTCGGCGAGCGTGCCGGCGATGTCGGCGTACACGGACAGGTCGTCGGGATCGTGGGCGACGGCGCGGCGGAGCGCGGCGAGGGATTCACCGATCCGTCCGGCGGCGCGGTAGGCGTACCCGAGCCAGATCTCGGCCAGTTTCGACGGCCGGGCCTGGGCACCGCGCTCGGCCCAGTCCACGGCCAGCGCGGTCTCGCCGACCCGGCGGGCCAGCGCGGAGCCGGCGCCGAGCAGCAGCGGGTGGTCGGGGTGCACCGCGATGGCGTGCCGGGCGACCGTGAGGTAGGGCTGGAGCGCGTCCCGTCCGGCCTCCGGAGCCGGGTCGCCGACCGCGCTGCAGAGTTGCATGACGATCCGGGCGAGCAGGCCCGGTTCCATCCGCACGCCCAGCCCGGGGTCGCGGACCCAGGGCACGCCGGCCCAGTTCATCCCGGGTGTGTGCCCGCTGGCCGCGGCGAGCAGGGGCAGGCCGTCCTCGGGGCGGCCGGCCGCGGCGAGCAGGTGCGCGCGGGCCACCACGGTGCCGACGAACGCGGGCTGGTCCAGGGGGAACAGCTCGAGTGCGCCGTCCGCCCGGGCGGCCAGCCGGCTGAGCAGCTCGTGCGCCTCGGGACGGGTCGGTGCCTGGGCGATGGCGCCGGCGAGATGCCCGGCCGCGTGGTGCATCTCGCCGCGATCGAGGGCCTCGCGGGCCTGCTCGAGATCGCGTTCGGGGGACCCCGGTGGATCGCTCATGTCCACGAGCCAACCTTCCCTGTGCAAGTTGCACATGCGCTCGGACGCGAGCCTAGGCGACGATCGTCGATATGTCAGTCCGCTCCATGCGCAGTGCTGCTCGAAAGATTGTGGTTCCCTGCTTTTTCGTGCAACACTGCGCACGAATAGAGCAGATTCATGCTTGCGTGGGAGGATGACGGACGTGACGCAGCGAGGTCAGGGCATGGCCGCCGACATCGCGGAGCAGCCCGCGGGATATGCGCGGTTGCTCGACGGCGAGCACGGCGCGGCGATCGCCGCGGTCGCCGCCCGGGTGGCCGAACGGCGCCCGCGGCACGTGGTCTTCGTCGGCCGGGGAACCTCCGACCACGCCGCGCTCTACGGCGCGTACCTCACCGAGATCCGCCTCGGCATTCCGGTCGGGCTGGCCTCGCCGAGCACGATCACGCTGTACGGCGCCCGCCCCGACCTGTCCGACGCGCTGGTCGTCGGGGTCAGCCAGAGCGGCGGCTCGCCCGACCTCACCGGGGTGCTCACGGTGGCCCGGGAGACCGGCGCGCTGACCCTGGCCGTGACCAACAACCCGGACTCGCCGCTGACCCGGGCCGCCGAGCTGTCCATCGACGTCGCGGCCGGGCACGAGCGTGCGGTGGCGGCCACCAAGACCTACACCGCCGAACTGCTCGCCCTGCTCCTGCTGGTCGAGGGCATCCGGGCCGGCGACGGGAGGCTGCCGGCGGACGAGCGGGCCGCGCTGGACAAGCTGCCGCAGCTGGCCGCGGACGTGCTCACCGACACCGGGGCGGATACCTTGGCCCAGCGCTACCGCTTCGCGTCGCGGCTGGTCACGACCGGCCGGGGGTACGCGTACCCGACGGCCCGGGAGACCGCGCTGAAGCTGATGGAGACGTCGTACCTGCCGGCGCTCGCGTTCAGCGGTGCCGACCTGCTGCACGGTCCGCTGGCGATGACCGACCCGGACGTGCCGGTGCTGGCCGTGGTCGGCGACGGTCCCGGCGGCCGGGCGATGAGCGACGTGGTCAACCGGCTCGGCGAGCGCCGCGCCGACGTGGTCACCGTCGGCCCGGCCGACGTGGCCGGCGCCTCCGGCCGGCTGGCCGTGCCGGCCGTCGACGAGCGGTACGCCCCGCTGCTGGACATCCTGCCGCTGCAGAAACTGGCCCTGGCCCTGGCCTTGGCCCGCGGCGAGGACCCGGACGCACCGCGCGGCCTGAACAAGGTCACCTCCACCCTGTAGGAGGACGTAACCAGCCCGACGCGCACACGTGGCAGGCTGGTGTCGTGTCCACGCTGCGCGATCTCGTCGAGGAGCACACCGGCCTCGGTTCCGCCGACATCGACCACCTGCACCGCCTCGCCGGGGACTGGCAACTGCTCTCCGACCTGTCGTTCGCCGACCTGCTGCTGTGGGTGCCGGTGCGCGCGCCGGACGGCCAGCCGCGGGCGTTCCTGTGCGTGGCCCAGGTGCGACCCACCACCGCGCCGACCGCGTACCAGGACGACCAGGTCGGCAAGATCGTCGGTGGGCCCGAGGTGGCGCACCTGGACATCGCGTACACCCAGGGCCGGATCTGGCGGGAGGGCGACCCGGTCTGGTACGGCGACACGCCGGCCCGGCACGAGGCGATTCCGGTGCGGCTGCGGGACGTCTCCGCCGAGGAGGAGGGCTTCAGCGAGGTGATCGCGGTGATCGGCCGGGACACCAACCTGTCCACCGCCCGCACCCCGAGCCAGCTGGAACTGAACTACCTGACCACGGCGGACGACCTGGCCCAGATGGTCTCCGACGGCACGTTCCCGCCGCCACGGCACCCGGGGGAGACCACGTCCGCGCCACGGGTGGGCGACGGGCTGATCCGGCTCGACGCCAGCGGCAAGGTCACCTACGCCAGCCCGAACGCGCAGTCCGCGTACCGGCGGCTCGGCTTCAACGCGCACCTGGTCGGCGAGGAGCTGTCCGCGCTGTCCAGCCGGCTCGCCGCCGACCCGCTGGAGGGCAACGACGCGTCCGAACGGATGCTCTCCGCGCTGCGCGGTGAGTCGCCGCCCCGGCAGGAGGTGCAGGCGCGCGGGGCCACCGTACTCATGCGGGCCCTGCCGTTGCTCCCGGCCGGGGTGCCGATCGGTGCGCTGGTGCTGGTCCGCGACGTCACCGAGGTGCGGCGGCGGGACCGGGCGCTGATGACCAAGGACGCCACCATCCGGGAGATCCACCACCGGGTGAAGAACAACCTGCAGACCGTCGCCGCGCTGCTCCGGCTGCAGGCCCGGCGGGTGGACAACCAGGAGGCGCGCAACGCGCTGGAGGAGTCGGTACGCCGGGTGGCCTCGATCGCCCTGGTGCACGAGACGCTCTCCATGTCCAGCGACGAGGCGGTCGAGTTCGACGGCATCGTGGACCGGGTGGCCACCGCCGCGACCGAGGTCGCCACCACCGAGGTGTCGGTGAAGATGCGCCGCGAGGGCTCGTTCGGCGTGCTGCCCGCGGAGATCGCCACCTCCCTGGTCATGGTGCTCAACGAGTTGCTGATCAACGCGGTCGAGCACGGCTTCGGCGAGGGCGGCGTGCCGCCGGAGACGGTGGCCGAGGTGGTGGTCACCGCGCACCGGTTCCGCAAGCAGCTGCACGTCACCGTGGCGGACAACGGCCGGGGCCTGCCCGAGGGCTTCGCCGCGGACGCCAAGGGCACGCTCGGCCTGCAGATCGTCCGCGCGCTGGCGACCGGCGAACTGCGCGGCAGCATCGAGCTGCGGAACCGGGCCGAGGGCGGCACCGAGGCGGTGCTCGTGGTGCCGCTCGGGAAGCGATAGGCACATAGCGCAATCGCGGTGGCGCCGAGCGTGGGCGGCGCCACACTCCCGCAATCTGGACCGCACTGGCCGACATTCGCCTCTCGTGAGAGGCTTACCGGCATGACCGCTGCAGTTGACCGCCGCTTCGTGGCCCGGCGCCACGTCGACTACGGCCGCGTCCGCAGCGCGATGTGTCCGGCTTCCTGACGCCGCCCGATCATTCTGTCTCGGGTGCGAAAAGACGCGCCGGCCTTCTCCAGACATTGAAGTCGCGAGCCCTCACCGGGTGGCCGTGAGCGTCCCGACGCGCCCACAACCCCGGAAGGAACGCCGATCATGGCGCTCGACCGCACCCAGAGGCCTACCGCCCGGCCGCGCAAGGCACGTGGTGAGGGTCAGTGGGCGCTCGGACACCGCGAGCCGCTGAACCCGAACGAGCGGATCAAGAAGGACGACAACCCGCTGAACGTCCGGGCTCGCATCGAGAACATCTACGCGCACACCGGTTTCGCCTCGATCGACCCGCAGGACCTCCGCGGCCGGTTCCGCTGGTGGGGGCTGTACACCCAGCGCAAGGCCGGCATCGACGGCGGGCGCACCGCGGTCCTCGAGCCGCACGAGCTCGAAGACGAGTACTTCATGCTGCGGGTCCGGATCGACGGCGGCCAGCTCAACCTGGCCCAGCTGCGGGCCATCGCGCAGATCTCCACCGACTTCGGCCGGGACAGCGCCGACATCACCGACCGGCAGAACATCCAGCTGCACTGGATCCGGGTCGAGGACATGCCGGAGATCTGGCGCCGGCTCGACGCGGTCGGCCTGCAGACCACCGAGGCCTGCGGCGACTGCCCGCGCGTCGTGCTGGGCAGCCCGGTCGCCGGCGTCTCCGCCGACGAGGTGGTCGACGGCACGCCGGCCATCGACGAGATCCTGCGCCGGTACGTCGGCAACCCGGAGTACTCCAACCTGCCGCGCAAGTTCAAGACCTCGATCGGCTGGCTCGCCGACACCCCGTACGAGTCGAACGACGTCGCGTTCATCGGCTCGGTCCACCCGCAGCACGGCCCGGGTTTCGACGTCTGGGTCGGCGGCGGTCTCTCCACCAACCCGCGGCTGGCCGAGCGGCTCGGCGTGTGGGTGCCGCTGGACGAGATCCCGGACGTCTGGGAGGGCGTGGTCGGGATCTTCCGCGACTACGGCTACCGCCGGCTGCGCAACCGGGCCCGGCTGAAGTTCCTGCTGGCCGACTGGGGCGTGGAGAAGTTCCGCGAGGTGCTGGAGAAGGAATACCTGGGCCGGGCGCTGATCGACGGACCGCCGCCGCAGCTGCCGGCGAAGCCGATCGACCACATCGGCGTGTACAAGCAGCGCGACGGCCGCAACTACATCGGCGCCGCCCCGGTGGTCGGCCGCTCCTCCGGCACCCAGCTCAGCCGCCTGGCCGACGTCGTCGAGGCGCACGGTTCCGCGCGGGTCAGCCTCACGCCGTACCAGAAGCTGTTGGTCTTGGATGTCGCCGACGACCAGGTGGAATCCCTGGTCACCGGCCTGCGCGGGATCGGGCTGGAGGCCCGGCCGTCGGCCTGGCGGCGGGGCACCATGGCCTGCACCGGCATCGAGTACTGCAAGCTCGCCATCGTCGAGACCAAGGCCCGCGGCGAAGAGCTGGTCGCCCGGCTGGAGGAGCGGCTGCGCGACTTCGACGCGGACATCTCGATCCACATCAACGGCTGCCCGAACGCCTGCGCCCGGACCCAGGTCGCGGACATCGGCCTCAAGGGCCAGCTGGTCATGAACGCGCACGGCGAGCAGGTGGAGGGCTTCCAGATCCACCTCGGCGGCGGCCTCGGCATGGCGCAGGGACAGACCGCCGGTTTCGGCCGCAAGCTGCGCGGCCTCAAGGCCACCGCGGAAGAGCTGCCGGAGTACGTGGAACGCGTCGCCACCCACTACCTCGCCGGTCGCACCGACGGCGAGTCGTTCGCCACGTGGGTGCTCAGAGCCGACGAGGAGTTACTGAAATGAGTGACGCCCGGTCGGCACCGCTGTACTGCCCCTACTGCGGGGAAGAGGATCTGCGGCCCAACGAGGCGTCGCACGGGGCGTGGGAGTGCCACTCCTGCGCACGAGTCTTCACGGTCAAGTTCAACGGGCTTCTATCAAAGAAGGTGAACCGATGACGGTCGTGGCTGCCACTGGTTTGGGACTGGTCAATCTCGGCGCGACGCCGCCGCCGCGCCAAACCGCGGAGCGGCTCGAGTCGCTGGCCCGCGACGCCGGCCGGGACCTCGAAGGCGCGCCGGCCGAGGTGATCGCACGCTGGGCCACCGACACGTTCGGCTCCCGGTTCTGCGTGACCAGCTCGATGGCCGACGCCGTGGTCGCGCACCTGTTCTCCCGGGTGTCGCCCGGCGTGGACGTGGTCTTTCTGGACACCGGCCTGCACTTCCCGGAAACGCTGAAGGTGCGCGACACGGTGGCCCGCACCATGAACGTCAACGTGCGCTCGATCCGCCCCCGGCTCACCGTCGGCCAGCAGGACGGCGAGTACGGCCCCCGGCTGTTCGCCCGCAGCCCCGACGAATGCTGCTTCCTGCGCAAGGTGGAGCCGTTGGAGCGGGCCCTGTCCGACTACGACGCCTGGGCCACCGGCCTGCGCCGCGACGAGTCGCCGACCCGGGCCAACACCCCGGTGGTGGCGTTCGACCCCAAGCGCGGCAAGGTGAAGGTCAACCCGATCGCGGCGTGGGGCCAGGCCGAGGTGGACCGCTACATCGCCCGCTGGAACGTGCCGGTCAACGAGCTGTTCAAGAAGGGCTACGGCTCGATCGGCTGCTGGCCGTGCACCCGGCGGACCACGGCCGGCGAGGACCCGCGCGCCGGTCGCTGGGCGATGTTCGAGAAGACCGAATGCGGCCTGCACGTCTAGCCGTCGGCGTCCGTGGTGTTCCACTGGAGCGCTCCACCGGCGTCGTGCTGATCGCGCACGGCAGCCGTGACCCGCGGGCCGCGGCGGCCACCGAGGCGCTCACCCGGGCCGTGGCCGACGCCCACCCCGAGTGGGTGGTGCGCGCGTCCTACCTGGACCACGCCGGCCCCCGGCCACTGGACGTCCTGACCCGGCTGGAGGCCGCCGGCCACCGGCGCGCGGTGCTGGTGCCGGTGCTGCTGACCGCCGCGTACCACGGCAAGGTCGACGTGCCGGCCGTCGTCACCGACGCGCACGCGGCCGGGCTACGTCTCACCGTGGACATCACCGACGTACTCGGCCCGGGCTCGGCGACGCTGCTGGACGGACTGATCCGGCGGCTGCCCGACGCGGACCTGGACGCCGTGGTGCTGGCCGCCGCCGGCACCCGGGACGCGGCCGCGCGGGCCACCGTGGCCGACGCGGCCACCGCGCTGGGTGCGCGCCTGGGGCTGCCGTGCACGGTGGCCTACGCCTCCGCGGCCCCGCCGACCGGTGCCGAGGCCGTACAGCGCCTCCAGGCGGCCGGAGCGCGCCGGATCGGGGTGGCCGGGTACTTCCTGGCACCCGGGCGGCTCTACGACGGTGTGGTGGCGTCGGCGGTGTCGGCCGGGGCGGTGGCCGTCGCGCAGCCGCTGGGCGACGCGCCCGAACTCGTGCGGCTCGTGGAGGAACGGGTGTACGCCCAGACGAGCGGGCTGCTCGCCGCCTGACAGCTATCCCGCCTGCCGGAGCGGCTTCGCGTAGCGGGGCGTGCGGACCGTCACCCGGTAGCCGGCCCGCTCGTACAGCGCCACGGTCCGGTGCGGATTCTCCTGGACGGTGCGGATCGTCGCGGTCCGCACGCCGTGCCCGGCCAGCCGGCGCAGGCTGTGCTGCAACAGGGTCGACGCCAGCCCACGCCGGCGCCACGGCGGCAGTACGGCGACCCAGGAACTGTCCACCGTGCCGTCCGGTTCGCGCTCGTTGACGACCAGGCCGGCGATCTCGTCACCGGCCCAGGCGACCACCCACAGGTCGGTGTCCCGTACCCCGTCGCGGTACTCGTGGTACGTCTGAACCTCCTGGCCGAGCCGGGACTCGGCGAAACAGGCGCTGATCGCCGCGTGGATCCGCGGATGATGCTCCCCGCGCACCGGGCGCAGCGCCACGCCGGGCGGAAGCGGCGCCTCGACCGCGCCGGCCGGGTCGCGGGCCAGGTCGACCAGCGTGAAACGGACCCGATAGCCGGCGGCGTGCGCCAGCGCCAGCGCGGCCTCGTCGGACGGGTTGGTGCCGAACAGCGGCGGCCCGGCGCCGGGATGGTCCCGCCAGTGCGCGGCGGCCTGCTCCTCCAGCCGGGCGAGCAGGATGCGGCCGAGTCCACGGCGGCGCCACCGGGGGTCGATCTCGCCGGTGAGCAGGTAGAGCCGGGTGCCGTCGGCCTCGTCCCACCACTCCACCCGGCCGGAGCCGGCGACGGCCCCGTCCACCGCCACGGACGCGGTCATCGATGGGGTGTCCACGTTCGCGCACGCTAGCCCGCACCTCGGCTCCGCGCGACCGATTAAGGAACGAGCCGCCCCGCCCCGCCCGTCTCCGTCCGTCCGGCCGCTCCTGTCGTCCCTGCGGTCTCGCCGGCGTGTCCGATCACGCCGGCCCGACGGTCCCTGCGGTTCTGCGTGCTTGGCCGGCCCGACGGTCCCTGCGGTTCTGCGTGCTGGGCCGGCTCTTGCCGTTCCTGCGGTTCTGCGTGCTGGGCCGGCTCTTGCCGTCCCCGCGGTCCCACCGCCGCCCCGGCGCCGCCAAACTGCGTCGATCTTGGACTTGTGGTGCCCGAATTGTCGGTGCGATGCGGCTTTTATTCCCACCAGGAGTCCAAGATCGACGCAGTTTGGGGCGGGTGCATGGGTGCACGGGTGCCGGAGGCGGGTGCCGGGGGGCTGTGGGCTGTGGAGGGGCGGGGGTTAGGCGGAAGGGGCGGTGGCGGGGGTCTGGGTGGTTTCGCGATACCAGGCGATCTTGCCGCGGATGTAGGAGCGCTGGTCTTCCAGTTCGGCTATGCGGTGGCCCACCTCCTCGTCGTGTTCCTCGAGGATCTGCAGCCGTTCCGCCTCGGTGCCCTCCAGGCGGGTGAGTTCGGCGTAGCGCCGCATCCGGGCGATCGGCATGCCGGTGTCCCGCAGGCAGCGCAGCGTTCCCAGCCAGGAGATGTCGTCGTCGGTGAACGCCCGCTGCCCGCCGGACGTGCGGGCGATGCCCTCGAGCAGGCCGATGCGCTCGTAGTAGCGGAGCGTGTCGATGCTGAAGCCGGTCTTGTCGGCGACCTCGCCGGGGGAGTAGTACATGGCCCCATCTTGACAAGAAACTTCGCAGCGGAGGGTACCCGGACCGGAACCAAAGGTGGCCGAGGCAATTTCGAGATCATTTCGCGAACCCTGAGTGGTCGAATTCGCGCGGAGCGCAGTCATTGCGGGTGGTAATCGTCCCGAAACAGCACGACGCCCCGGGCCGATCGGCCGCGGGGCGTAAATGCTGTGAGGGGGATTGACTAGGCGGTGGGTGCTCCGACGCGCAGACCGCCACGACGCTTCACAGCGCGGCGCTCGTCTTCGCTCATGCCGCCCCAAACGCCGGCATCCTGCCCGGACTCGAGTGCCCAGGACAGGCATTCCTCGGTCACGGTGCACCGCCGGCAGACGGCCTTGGCCTGCTCGACCTGCAGGAGCGCCGGGCCAGACGTCCCGATCGGGAAGAACAGCTCGGGGTCCTCGTCGCGGCAGATCGCATGGTGACGCCAGTCCATGGCGGCAACACTCCTTGTTTCTAATGGGTGGCAATAGACGCGGTGCGGGTTTACCTATATGCATACGCCGTGGCTACCGACTGACTGCAGCGGTCGGATCACCAGGGCGTGAGCAAGCTTTTGTTCATGGCACCGTTCCGGCGCTTCTGGATTAGGAACGCACGCGAGCGGCAACCGGTTACTTCTTATCGCTTGTGAATGCTTTCACGAACTCCTGCGATGTCAAGGGTAACGCCCGAACTTTCTCCGGGCGGGTGAGCTGCCTCACGACCCCTATGTCCGGTTCTGTGGCTATCCCGCAGATCCGGTTGACCAACGCTCCCATCAATGTAGTACGGTCCCGGCCCGGTTGCCGACCCTTTTGCCGAGTTTCTGTAACGGATCGTGAGGGGTGCCCTGTACGCGTACCCCGTCGTCAGCAGATCACACGCAACGCTTCGGGAACGGACATGAAGTGCACCTTCTGCCGCTCACCCAGGTAATCCCCGTCCAGTTGGAACGCCTGAGGGCGTCCGGCGACCACCGTGAACTCGGCCTGATCGTGCAACCGGAGGACCTGTTTGCCGTGTGGATCTCGCTTGTTGGAGGCGATCTGCGTCACTGTGCGTACAGTGCTAGGGACGTAGAGCTTCCGTACCGCGAGGACGTCCAGTCCGGTGTCGAACGACGCCTCCGGGTTCGGATTGATCGGATGATCGCCGACATAGGTCCAGGGCGCGGTGTTCTGCACGATGACCGTGCCGAGTTCCCCCTCGGTCTCCTCGCCGGGACGCTCCAGCGACAGCGGCGGCGACTTGCGGTCCTCGCCGGAGAAGAACTGACTGATCATCGAGCGCACGTACAGCGCCGGGGTGGAGGTGCGGCCGCGCAGCCGCGCCTGCTCCACCCGCCGGACCACGTCCGCGTCCAGGCCGAAGCCGGCGCAGAAGGTGAAGTACCGGTCGTCCGCGCGGCCCAGCCCGATCACCCGGTACCGGCCGTCCCGCAGCCCGTCGATGATCACGCTGGTGCCGTCGGCCCAGTCCCGGGGCATGCCCAGCGCGCGGGCGAAGACGTTGGTCGAGCCGCCCGGGACCACCGCGAGCGCGGGCAGCCGGTACGCCGGCGCCACCGTCCGCCCGGAGATCGCCGGGGCCGCGGTCATCAGCCCGTTCGCGGCCTCGTTGACGGTGCCGTCGCCGCCCAGGGTCACCACCAGATCGACGCCGCTCTCCGCCGCCGCCCGGGTCAGTGCCGTGGCGTGCCCACGACGGAGGGTGTACTCCACCGTCAGGTCGACCTCGCTGCGCAGCGCCCGGACCAGCACGTCCCGGCTGCGCTCATTGGTGGTGGTGGCCTTGGGGTTAACCACCAGTAACGCGCGCATGCGCGGCACTGTACAACGCCGGAGGCATTCTGAGCTGTCGGTATGGTGCTCCAGTGAACGGCGAGAAATCCGACAGTACGACCCCGGCGACCCTCCTCTGGGCGGTACGCCTGCTGCTGCTCCAAGCGCTCGGTCTGGCCGCTCTGACGGCGTACCTCCTGATCCGGCTCCTCACCGCCGCGGAGGTGCAGGTCGGGGTGGCGGTGGCCCTGATCGTGATGGCCGCGCTCGCCGCGGCCGCGGTCGTGGTGGTCGCCCGCGCGCTGTCCCGGCGCGCGCCGGGCGCCCGCGGACCGGCCGTCGTCGTGCAGCTGTTCGTGATCGCCTCGGGCGGCTTCCTGCTGCAGACCGGCCCGGCCTGGCTCGGGCTGCTGCTGATGGCGTTCGGTCTGGTGGTCGGCGTCCTGCTCGTGTCGCCCTCGAGCACCCGGGCTCTTGGCGTCGACTAGCTCCGCAGGGCGCCGATTTAGGCCTACCCTGAGTGGGTGACCGGATCAACAGTGCGACCCCCGGCGTATCAGCTCCTCGCCGACGAGTTGCGTGCCGACATCACGTCCGGACGGCTGCGGCCCGGTGAGCGGCTGCCACCGGAGCCGGAACTCTGCGTGCGGTCCGGGGTCAGCCGGAGCACGGTCCGCGAGGCGCTGCGCCTGCTGTCCAGCCAGCACCTCATCGTGACCACCCGCGGCGTCACCGGGGGCAGCTTCGTCGCGCACCCGAACGCCGGGCAGCTGTCCGACGCGCTGTCCACCGGCCTCACGCTGCTCACCAACTCGCCCGCGGTGGGCCTCACCGATCTGCTGGAGCTGCGCCGGGCGCTCGAGGTCCCGGCCGCCGGTCTGGCCGCGATCCGGCGCACCGACGCGCACCTGGCCGAGATCCGCAGCGCGCTGTTCAATCCGGAGATCGACGACTTCGACGTCATGCTGCACGCGCACTCGATCTTCCACTCGGCGGTGGCGAAGGCGACCGAGAACCCGCTGTTCGAGCTGGTCACCCGCCCGCTGTACCAGGTCACGCTGGGCGAGGAAGTGGTCGACAGCCTGCCGGACGGATACTGGGCGCAGATCGACGCGGATCACCGGGCGCTGCTGAAGCACCTCACCGACCGGAACGCCGAGGAAGCCGTGGTGACCGCCCGCCGGCACCTCGACTACCTCTCCGAGGTGAACCAGCGGTAGTCAGAACCCGGTGGTAATCAGAACTCGGTGCGGCGGGTGAGCAGGCGGATGGTCGCGTAGCGGCCGTTGGCCTCGGCGGACGCGCTGGTGGTGAGCGCGGTCAGCACCTTCCACGCGAACGACGACTCGGCCGGCAGCCGGGCACCACGCACCGTGGAGACCGTCACCTCGACGGTGAGCGCGTCGTCGGTGACCGCGAACCGGCATTCCAGCTCCGCGCCGCGGGTCGCGATGGCCAGCAGCATGGCGCAGGCCTCGTCCACGGCGATGCGCAGATCCTCGATCTCGTCGAGCGCGAAGTGCAGCCGGGCGGCCAGTCCGGCCGTCGCGGTCCGGAGGACACCGAGGTAGCCACCGTCGGCGGGCACCGTGAGCAGCACGACGTCGTCCCCGATCGCCGGCTCCGGTTGCGTTTGTGTCGCTTGAGTCACGTACCCATCCTCCCGATGGACGAGACTCTAGCGGCTGAAGGTCCCGGTGCGGGAGGCCCGTTCAGCGAGTCGGTCCAGAGCATCGCCGGTCAATCGGTACGGCAACCAGTCTTCCACCACGGTCGCACCGATCGCGGCGTAGAAGTCGGCGGCCGGATTCAGTCCAACATCACCCACTCGAGGCGCCGGTAACCGCGCTCCACGCAGATCGCCGCGAGCGCGGCCAGCAGCGCGGCGCCGGTCCCGGTGCCCCGGGCGGCCGGGCGCACGTACAGATCCTCCAGGTGCACCCCGTGGGTGCCCTCCCAGGTGGAGAAGTTCACATACCACAGCGCGAAGCCGACCGGAACCTCGTCGGCGTCCGCCGCGACGTGCGCGAAGACACTCGGATCCGGTCCGCAGAGCGCGGTACGCAGCTGCTCCTCGGTGAGGTGGCACTGGTCCGCGGCCCGCTCGAACTCGGCCAGCTCGTGGACCATCGCCACGACGGCCGGCACATCGTCATGACGCGCCGGCCGGATGGTGACGGCAGAAGTCACGCGGCCTGCTTGGTCTCCCAGAAGATCTTGGCGATCTCCTCGATCTTGCCGAGCAGCTGGTCGGCCACGGCCGGGTCGAGCGAACCCTTGGCGCCGGAGGCTCCGGCGAGCTTGGTCGTCTCGTTGAACAGCTGGTGCAGGTTCGGGTACTTCTCGAAGTGCGGTGCCTTGAAGTAGTCCGTCCAGAGCACCCACAGGTGGTGCTTGACCAGCTGGGCCCGCTCCTCCTTGATGATGATGGCGCGGGTGCGGAACTCCGGGTCGGTGTTCGCCTGGTACTTCTCCATGATGCCCTTGATCGACTCGGCCTCGATCCGGGCCTGGGCCGGGTCGTAGACCCCACACGGCAGATCGCAGTGGGCACTGACCACGGTGCGAGGCATAAGGAAACGCGGAAGTCGCATCAGGACCCCTCCAGACTGGTTGCGATGATCCGAAGACGACACTACCCCTTACACATCCGCCTGACTCAGCGAGAGACGTGATGCCGTGCGGTGGCAACTGCCACTATTTGCCGTACTGGTGCGAGGACCCTCGATGGCGCCGACGCTGCGCGACGGCGACGCGCTGCTGGTGCGGCGCGGCGGCCGGGTCCGCGCCGGTGACGTCGTGGTCGCGCGCTTCCGCTCCCGGCCGGACCTGCTGGTGATCAAGCGCGCGGTGCGCGAGCAGGACGACGGCTGGTGGGTACGCGGGGACAACGAGTTCGTGACGGACGATTCCCGAGCGTACGGAGTGGCGGATGTCATCGGACGCGCTCGGTGGCGTTACTGGCCCCGTCCGGGACGCCTAAGTTAACCTCCGGTAACCGCAGCACACCGTAGTCTTGCGGTCATTGTCCGGGAGACCCCCGCATCGCACGCCGGTCCGCGCAGACTCGCGCACCGACCGGCTGGCTCAACGACGTCCCGATGCCGTTCGGAGTTTCCCATGTCCTTTTTCAGTTTTGAACTCGATCCCGCCCTGGCCGCCGACCCCGTCTTCGACCTGCACCAGCACGGCAAGATGGCGATCGCCGCGACCGTGCCGCTGTCCAGCCGGGACGACCTGTCGCTGGCGTACACGCCCGGGGTCGCCCGGGTCTGCGAGGCGATCGCCGACAACCCCGACCTGGCCGCCGACTACACCTGGACCGGCAACGCGGTCGCCGTGGTCACCGACGGCTCGGCGGTGCTCGGCCTGGGCAACATCGGACCCCGGGCCGCGATGCCGGTGATGGAGGGCAAGGCGGTCCTGTTCAAGCAGTTCGGCGGCGTCGACGCGGTGCCGGTCTGCCTGGACACCCAGGACACCGAGGCGCTGATCGCGATCGTGACCGCGCTCGCCCCCTCGTTCGGTGGCATCAACCTGGAGGACATCAGCGCACCGCGCTGCTTCGAGATCGAGCGCCGGCTGGACGCCGCGCTGGACATCCCGGTCTTCCACGACGACCAGCACGGCACCGCGGTGGTCGTGCTGGCCGCCCTGCGCAACGCCACCAAGCTGCTCGGCCGCCGGCTCGCCGACCTGCGCGTGGTGATCAGCGGCGCGGGCGCGGCCGGGGTGGCGATCACCCGGATGCTGATCGCGGCCGGGGTCACCGGCGCCAACGTGATCGTCTGCGACTCCCGCGGCATCCTGTACACCGAACGCGAGGGGCTGAACCCGAGCAAGGCGGAGCTGGCCGCGGCCACCAACTACTCCGGGCGTACCGGTGGCATCCGCGAAGCGCTGATCGGCGCCGACGTGCTGATCGGCGTCTCCGGCGGACTGATCGACGAGGCGGCCCTGGCCGGCATGGCGCCGGGCGGGATCATCTTCGCGCTCGCCAACCCGACGCCGGAGGTCCCGCCGCACATCGCGGCCCGGTACGCGGCCGTGGTCGCCACCGGACGCAGCGACTTCCCCAACCAGATCAACAACGTGCTGGCGTTCCCCGGCATCTTCCGGGGTGCGCTGGACGCCCGGGCCACCACGATCACCGAGGGCATGAAGGTGGCCGCCGCCAAGGCCATCGCCGAGGTGGTCGCGGACGACCTGCGGGCCGACGCGATCGTGCCGTCCGCGCTGGACCCGCGGGTCGCGCCGGCGGTGGCGCAGGCGGTGGCCCGGGCGGCGGAGCGGGACGGGGTGGCCCGGATGACGGTTGCGCCGGCGGTCCCGGACGAGCGGGCGTCGGTTACGGCGTGAGGTGACGACGCCGGTGTTCCACTGGAGCGCTCCAGTGGAACACCGGCGTCGGTCGCCGGGCCGTAAGCTCGGGCCATGCGCGCCGCCTACGCCAGCACCGTGAAGCCCGACGAACCTCTGGCCGCGCTGGCCGTCGGAGACCTGCCCGAGCCGTCGCCGCCGGCCGGCTGGGTGACCGTCGACGTGCGGGCCAGCTCGCTCAACCACCACGAACTCTGGTCGCTGCGCGGGGTCGGCCTGCCCGCCGACCGGCTGCCGATGATCCTCGGCTGCGACGCGGCCGGGGTGGACCCGGACGGCAACGAGGTCGTCGTCTTCCCGGTGGTGCCGGACCCGGGTGACCCGCGCGGGCTGTCCCTGCTCTCCGAGAACTTTCCGGGCACGCTGGCCGACCGGGTGGCCGTACCCCCGGAGAACCTGATCCCGAAACCGGCCGGTCTCTCCTTCGCGGACGTGGCGTGCCTGCCCACCGCCTGGCTCACCGCCTACACCATGCTGACCACCCGGGGCCGCGTCGCCGAGGCCGAATCGGTGCTGGTGCAGGGCGCGGGCGGGGGCGTGTCGACCGCGGCCGTGGTACTCGCGGTGGCGCTCGGCAAGCGGGTGTACGCCACCAGCCGCGAGGAGTGGAAGCGGGAACGGGTGACCGCGCTCGGTGCCACCGCGGTGGCACCCGGCACCCGCCTGCCGGAACGGGTCGACGTGGTGATCGAGTCGGTGGGCGCGCCGACGTTCGACCACTCGATGAAGTGCGCGGCGCCGGGCGCGCGGATCGTGGTCTGCGGCGCCACCGGCGGGCATCAGGCCACGGTCGACCTGCGGCGGCTGTTCGCCATGCGGCTGGAGGTGCTGGGCTCGACGATGGGTACGGCGGCGGAGCTGGGCGCGCTGCTCGACCTGATGGCGGCGATGGACATCCGGCCGGTGATCGACTCGACGTACGGCTTCACCGCAGTGGTGGACGCGTTCGCGCGGCTGCACTCGGGCGAGGTGTTCGGCAAGGTCGTCGTCGACCACCTGCACTGAGGGGCCTACAGGTCGTCGGTGAAGGTGGCCCGCCCGCCGCGGGTGGCGTCGGCCTTCAGACGGTCCTTGGCGGTCCCGTCGCCGTACAGGCTCCAGCGCCAGAAGTCGGTCGTGGTGGTGATCACCGGGCCGAAGTCCTTGGTGATCGCCACGTGGCCGCCCTCGGTGACCGCCATCATGGCGCGCGGCCAGGGCACGGCCCGGTACGCGGCGAGGCCGTCGGCGTACCGCACGGTCTTGTCCCGTTTGCCGTGCACGAACAGCAGCGGCGCGGCCGGACCGGTGAACGGCGCCGGCAGCACCCGCCGGCCGGACAGGACGATGCCGGCGATCAGCCGTGGGTCCCGGGCGCCGCTGAACATGCCGATGGTGGTGATGCCGCCCGCCGAGTGCCCGGCCGCCCCGATCCGGGCCGGGGCGATCCGGCCGCGCAGGTCGCCGTCGGTCTCGTTGAGCGCCAGCATCCGGGTGATCACCTCGGAGGCGTCCGCCGGCTGGTTGATCACGTCCAGTGCGTCGAAGTCCCTCGCCCGGTACGAGGTGTGCGGGAACGCCGGGGCGGCGACCACGAAACCGGCGCGGGCCCAGGACCGGAGTACCGAGGCGTAGGCGGCGGGTTCCGAGGTGAGGCCGTGACTGAACACGACGAGCGGGAACGGGCCGTCGCCGTCGGCCGGGTACCACACCGTGGTGGTCAGCGGGCGGTCCGGACCGCGGTGGAACCGCAGGGTCCGCACCTCGACCTGGAAGCGGGTGGTGGGCGCGGTCCCGGCGGCGGGCAGGCCCTTCGGGGCGCCGCCGGCGGACGGCGGGGCGGGCGCGGGCGACGGCGCGGGCGACCGGGGTCCGGCCGTGGGGGAGTCGGCGGCCGGAGGCTGGTCCGCGGAACAGGCGTTGAGCAGCCCGGCCACGCTCAGGGCGACGATCGCCAGCGCGGCGGTACGGCGTCTCATGCACCCATTGTGCCGGGCACCGGGAGGTCGCTCGGCGGTAGTCGGCGGCCGGCCCGCTGATCGCCGGTGAGCGTCCACCGGAGGAAGTCGGTGACCAGAGCGATCACCTGGGGGTAGCCGCGCTTGCCGGGCAGCAGGAAGTGCCCGTGCGAGGCGCCGGGCAGCCGGACGAACGACTTCGGCCACGGCACCCGCCCGAACGCCGCGCGGCCCCGGGCGATCGGCACCACCGGGTCCGCGTCGCCGTGCAGGAACAGCATCGTGGCGCTCGGCCCGGCGAACGCACCGGGGGCCTGCCACCCGGCCAGGACCGCACCGGCCCGCAGCCGCGCGTCATGACCGGCGGTGAACAGCCCGGTCGTGGTGTAGCCGCCGGCCGAGTGGCCGACCGCGGCCACCCGGTCGCCGTCGATCCGGCCGCGCAGCGGGTCGCCCCGCCGGGTGTCGAGGCGGCGGACCTGCGCGATGACGTACGCCGCGTCGGCCGGCTGGTGCACGATGTCGGCGCGGCGGTACGGCCGTGCGCCGGCGCTGGTGTGCGGGTAGGCCGGAAGCGCGACCACGAAGCCGGCCGACGCCCAGGCGGCGGCCACCGGGGTGTACCGCTCGGGTGAGCCGTGCAGGCCGTGGCTGAACAGCACGAGCGGGAACCGGCCGCGGGCCGGGCGGGTGTTGCGCAGCGGCGGGTCACCGGCCTCGGCGGCGGGAGGCGCGGTACGCGGATAGAGCAGCACCGTGCGCAGCGGCCGGTCCGGTCCGCGCGCCAGCCGCAGCTCCCGCAGCCCGACCGCGTAGCGGCGCGGCCGCGCCTCCGGCTCGGGCCGCGCTTCGGGCCGCGCTTCGGGTCGCAGCCGCGGCGCGGGTGATTCCGGCGCTGGTGTTCCACTGGAGCGCTCCAGTGGAACACCAGCGTCGTGCACCGCCACCCGGGACCGCTCCGACACGCACGCGGTCGCCGGCAGCGTCACCACAAGAGCCACCGCCGCCACGGTGAAGGTCATTCGCCCCATGATTCCGACGGTAGGGCGGACACTCCCACGATGGAGTGAATTCCGCAGTCTCGAGACGTCTGGGCTGGTAGGCGCTATGGGCGGGAGTCGCCGGGGGTGCGCGGCTTCGCTATGGTCGTGCGCATGTCTGACAACTCCGTGGACCCGAGCGGCAACACCGAGGCGTTCCGCGCCTTCACCAGTTCCCCGGCGGAGCCGGCCGCCGCGTCGAAGACACCGCTGATTCTCGGCGGCGTCGTTCTCGCCGTGGTCGTGCTCGCGGTCATCGCCTGGCTGGCCCTGTAACCCGTCTCACGCGATCGCGGTGCGGGTCTGTTCGGCGATCTCCAGTTCCTCGTCGGTCGGCACCACGCAGACCGCGACCCGGCCGCCGTCCGGCGAGATGATCTTCTCGCCGCGCTCGTTGCGGTCCGGGTCGATCTCGATGCCCAGGGCGGACAGCCCGGACAGCGACACGGCCCGGACCTCCGGTGAGTGCTCGCCGACACCGGCGGTGAACGTGACGGCGTCGACCCGGCCCAGCACGGCGTAGTAGGCGCCCACGTACTCGCGGATCCGCCGGCAGTAGACGTCGAACGCCAGCGTGGCCGCCGGGTCGCCGGCCGACCAGCGTTCCTGCACCGTACGCATGTCGTTGGCGCCGGCCAGCCCCTGCAGCCCGGCGCCCCGGGTCAGCGACGTCTCGATCTCGTCGATCGACATCCCGGCCTCCCGGTGCAGGTGGAAGACCACGGTGGGGTCGATGTCGCCGCTGCGGGTGCCCATCACCAGGCCGCCCTGCGGTGACATCCCCATCGACGTGGCCACGCTGCGGCCGCCCTGGACCGCGCAGGCGCTGGCGCCGTTGCCCAGGTGCAGGGTGATCACGTTGGTCTCGCCGACCGGCCGGCCCAGCAGGCGGGCGGTCTGCCGGGACACGTACGCGTGCGAGGTGCCGTGGAACCCGTACCGCTGGATCTGCCATCGCCGGGCCAGCTCGGCGTCGATCGCCCAGACCGCGCCCTCCGGCGGGATCGACGCGTGGAACGCGGTGTCGAACACCGCCACCTGCGGGAGGTCCGGCAGCAGGCCGCGGGCCACCGCGATACCGGTCAGCGCGGCCGGGTTGTGCAGCGGCGCCAGCGGCACCAGACGCTCCACCGCGGCCACCAGGTCGTCGTCGACGACGGTCGCCTTCTCGAAGTCGCTGCCGCCGTGCACCACCCGGTGCCCGACCGCGGCCAGCCCGGACAGGTCGACGGAATCCATGATCTGCCGCAGCGCCGCGCCGTGGTCGGCGGCGTCACCGTCCGCCTCGCCGATCCGCTCGATCAGCCCCTTCGCGACCGTGTCGGCGCCGTCGAACAGGCGGTACTTGACCGACGACGAGCCGGTGTTGAGGACGAGGATCTTCATACCGCCGCCTGGATCGCCGTGATCGCCACCGTGTTGACGATGTCCTTGACCGTCGCGCCGCGGGACAGGTCGTTCACCGGGCGCCGCAGGCCCTGCATGACCGGCCCGACCGCGACCGCGTTCGCCGACCGCTGCACCGCCTTGTACGTGTTGTTGCCGGTGTTGAGGTCCGGGAACACGAACACCGTGGCCTTGCCGGCGACCGTGCTCTCCGGCAGTTTCGTGGCCGCCACCGCCGGGTCGATCGCCGCGTCGTACTGGATGGGACCCTCCACCGGCAGGTCCGGCCGGCGTTCCCGGACCAGCGCGGTGGCCGCCGCGACCTTCTCCACGTCGGCACCGGCGCCGGAACTGCCGGTGGAATAGGACAGCATCGCGATCCGCGGTTCGATGCCGAACGCCGCCGCGGTGTGCGCCGAGGAGATCGCGATGTCGGCGAGCTGGGCGGCGTCCGGGTCCGGGTTCACCGCGCAGTCGCCGTACACCAGCACCCGGTCGGCCAGCAGCATGAAGAACACGCTCGACGCCACGGACACCTCGGGCACCGTCTTGATGATCTCGAACGCGGGCCGGATGGTCGCCGCGGTGGTGTGGGTGGCCCCGGACACCATGCCGTCGGCCAGGCCGGAGGACACCATCAGGGTGCCGAAGTAGTTCACGTCGCGCACCACGTCGTACGCCAGGTCCAGCGTCACGCCGCGGTGCCGGCGCAGGTCCGCGTACCGCTCCGCGAACGTGTCCCGCCAGCTGCTGGTCTCCGGGTGCACCAGCCGGGCGGCGCCGAGGTCCACGCCCAGCTCGCGGGCCCGGCGGTTGATCTCCGCCGGGTCGCCGAGCAGGGTCAGGTCGGCGACGCCGCGCCGCAGCAGCGTCTCGGTGGCCCGCAGGATGCGCTCGTCGGTGCCCTCCGGCAGCACCAGATGCCGCCGGTCGGTGCGGGCCCGGTCGATCAGGTCGTTCTCGAACATCAGCGGGGTCACCCGGCTGGACCGCGCCACCTCCAGCGCCCGGGACAGCTCCGCGGTGTCCACGTGCTTCTCGAAGACGCCCAGCGCCGCGTCGACCTTGCGCGGGGTGGCGGGGCTGAGCCGGGCCGCGATCCGGCCGGCCGCCGAGATGGTGTGGTAGCTGTCGCTCCGCACGACCAGCATGGCCAGGCCGGTGTTCAGCCGCTCGATGACCCGGACCACCCGGGGATCCGGCAGCTCGCCGAGCGTCAGCACCAGGCCGGCCAGCGTGACGTTGCCGGCCGCGTGCGCCGCGCTGGCCGCCACCAGCAGGTCGGCCCGGTCGCCCGGGGTGATCAGCAGCGCGCCGTCGGTCAGGTGGTCCAGCAGCGCGGGCACGTGCGCCGCCCCGACGACGTAGTCCAGCACGTCCCGGTCCAGCGCCGCCTCGCCGCCGGCCAGCACCTCGGCGTCCAGCGCCGCGGCCACCTCGGCCACGGTGGGCGCGGCCAGCGCCGCCACCTCCGGCAGCGCCCAGACCGGCACCGGCAGGCCGGCCGGGACGTCGACGCCGTCCGGCACCCGGTTGGCGATCACCGCGGGCACGGTCGCGCCCAGATCGACGATCGAGTGGTACGCGCTGCGCGCGGCCGAGTTCAACGTCGCCGAGGTACGCCCCTCGCCGCTCACCACGGGCAGGACGACGCTGCCGAACTCGGTCGCCAGCCGGGCGTTGAAGGCCAGCTCGCGCGGCATCTCCTCGCCGCCGTCCTCGTGCTGGGAGTCGGCGAAGTCGCTGCCGACCACCACCACCGCGGCGCAGCGCCGTTCCACCTCGCGGTAGCGCTCCACGATCCGGGAGATCAGCTCCTCCCGCCGCCCGTCGGCGACCAGCGCGGACGCCTCGGCGGCGGTGACGCCGTACGACTCGGCGTACCCGGCCATCACCGGATAGCGGGTGGTGAGCAGCGTCAGCAACGGATCGTCGGTGGCGCCGGCGAGCGGCCGGAACACCCCGATCCGGGCCACCTGCCGGGAGAGCAACTCGACCAGGCCGAGAGCGACCGTTCCTTTGCCGACACCGGGACCGAGCCCGGCGACGTACACACTGCGCGCCACGGCTTCAACGTACCCAAGATCGGTCGCCGTGATAGGGCCGAACGGCCGTGGCGGTCAGAGCAGCCGCCCGAGGTAGGCGTCCGGCCCGGCGAGGAACCGCCGCCAGTGCGCCACGATCTCCAGCTCGCTCCACAGCGTCCGGCGGATGCCATGATCGCCGAGTTCCAGGATGGTGGCGCCGGGCAGGGCGGTCAGCAGCGGCGAGTGCGTCGCCACCACCACCTGGGCGCCGGCGCCGCGCAGCACGTCCAGGCGGGCCAGCAGACTCAGCGTGGAGGTGAAGGACAACGGTCCCTCGGGCTCGTCCATCAGATAGAACCCGTACCCGGTGAACCTGCTCTCCAGCAGCTCCAGGAACCCTTCGCCGTGGCTGCTCTCGTGGAACGCACCCGGGTCGCCGACGTTGTCCTGCAGGTAGGTGTACAGCCCGTGCATGGTCTCGGCCCGCAGGAAGTAGGCGTTCGCTCGCCGCCCCGGCGTGCGGATTACCCGCAACATGCCGCCGAGCGGCGATTCGGTCTCCCGGGTACGGTGCCGGGCGCTGCGTGAGCCGCCTTCCACATTCAGTCCGTACGCCCCGGCGAGCGCCTCGACCAGCGTCGACTTGCCGGACCCGTTCTCGCCGACCAGGAACGTCACCCCGGCCGGAATGTTGAGTCCCCGCTCCAGCACGGCGGCCACAGCCGGGATCTGCGCCCACCACGCCGACTTGTCGACCTCGACGCCGTGGTCCAGTTCCACCCGGCGCACCGGCCGGCGCTCGCCGATCGTTCCCACCCGGCCGACGGTAGCCGGACCGAGCCACGGTGCGAGGGCTCGCGCTGTGGAGCTGGCCGGCAACCACGGCGATCGGCACCACGCCACGCGACCGGCGGCTCCGGCCGGTGGGCGATGCGGCAATACCACCGTCAGCCGAAGTCGGCGCCTGGCCAGGGGCCGGGCCAAGACTGCCGCCATGTCGCGAGCGGCGGGCTGTGTCGCGGGCAGCGGCTGTGTCGCGGGCTGTGGGTGTGTCGCGGGCTGTGGGTGTGTCGCGGGTAGCGGCTGTGTCGCGGGCTGTGGGTGTGTCGCGGGTAGCGGCTGTGTCGCGGGCTGTGGGTGTGTCGCGGGCGGTGACTGTCTGGCGGGTTGCCGCGGTGTCCAGC
Organism: Jidongwangia harbinensis; assembly: GCF_020216025.1. Classification (GTDB taxonomy): domain Bacteria; phylum Actinomycetota; class Actinomycetes; order Mycobacteriales; family Micromonosporaceae; genus Actinoplanes; species Actinoplanes harbinensis. Next base: position 200,272 of record NZ_JAIWNC010000006.1, read on the forward strand.
GCTGCCGGCGGTGAGACGACGCCGTTCGGCGGTGGTGCAAGCGGGGTCGCGGTCGCCGTTCGGGGGCGCGTCCGGTCGCTTCTGGCTGCGGGTGCGGTCGGCGACACGGCGCCGCCCAGCCGTATGCGACGCATTTTGGCGGCATGGCGGCTTTGCAGACCCCAGGCCCGGCGCCGCTCGTGGGCGCGGCGGAATTCTTCACGGAATTCCGAATGATTGCGTGCGGCAGTCCGGTCGCGAAGCTTGCTGATTTCGGTCCGACTGAACAATGCCAACTGCCCCATGCTGCAATTGTCCCGCATCCCGGAGACGGCTTGTCAGTATTCGATCATGCCAAAATGCGATCTGCCTGTGGTCGGGGGCGGTCGGTTTCTTCGGCATTGCCACGGTGAGGAATGGCATCGGTGTCAAGGCCGGCGGGGCGCGGCGGGCGGGCGTGGGTGGGGCGCGGCGAGGCGGGGTGGGGCGCGTCGGGCGGGTGTGGGTGGGGTGCGGCGAGGTGGGGTGGGGCGCGTCGGGCGGGTGTGGGTGGGGTGCGGCGAGGTGGGGTGGGGCGCGTCGGGTGGGCGTGGTGGGGTGCGGCGAGGTGGGGTGGGGCGCGTCGGGCGGCCGTTGCGGGGTGCGGCGGGCGCGGCGCGCGGGGCGGCATGCGACCGGATCGGTGATGCGGGGCATTGCAGGACCGGGCGGATCTGCCCGCGGCGATGGCGTTGCTCTTTTGTTTGACTATTAAACTGGCTGGCGGGTTCGGGTGGGGTTTCTTGATCCGAGCAGCGAGGGAAATCGTCGGGAAGGCGTGGAATGGCCGGTCCGGCGGAAATGTGCGGCAAACGGCGATGACCGATAAACCGTCGACTGTTTCTGCGGGGCGACAAACTCGCCGCATTGCGCTCGTCAGTCGTCGTCCTCGTCGTCTCGGGCCAGGAAGGTCGCGAACCGCTCGATCGCCGTCTCGAATTCCGGGTGATTGTCGACGAAGCTGCGCAGCTGCGAGCCCACCCACTCCAGCGTCACGGTTTCCTCACCGCGCCGCTCGACCAGTTCCTCAATGCCGCGATCCGTGAAGTACATGCCTGAATCCTAAGCAACCGGCGTTGGGGGCGGAGAGGTCCTCCCCGCCCCCGGCAACCGTCAGGACTGCGGCAGCGCCGCCTCGACCAGCGCGGCCTGCTCGGCGTCGTGCAGCTTGGCCGACCCGACCGCGGGCGCGGCCGCCGCCGGACGCGAGATTCGCCGCAGGCGCACCCCCTCGAGGTGCTCCAGCAGATTCAGCGCCACGAACGACCAGGCACCCTGGTTGGCCGGCTCCTCCTGCACCCAGGCGAAGTCCTCGGCGTTCGGGAACTGCGCCAGCACGGCCTTCAGCTCCTCCACCGGCAGCGGGTAGATCTGCTCCATCCGGACGATGGCGGTGTCCGTGATGTCGCGCTCGGCGCGGGCCTGGTACAGGTCGTAGTAGACCTTGCCGGAGCAGAGCAGCACCCGCTTGACCGACTCGGGCGCCAGCGGGCGGCCCTTCACCCCGGCGTCGCCCATCACCGGCTGGAACGAGCCGTCGGTGAAGTCGGCGACCGACGACACCGCCAGCTTGTGCCGCAGCAGCGACTTCGGCGAGAACACGATCAGCGGCTTCCGCTTGCCGGACAGCGCCTGCCGGCGCAGCAGGTGGAAGTAGTTCGCCGGGGTGGTCGGGTTCGCCACCCGCATGTTGTCCTGCGCACAGAGCTGCAGGAACCGCTCCGGGCGGCCGGACGAGTGGTCCGGGCCCTGGCCCTCCTGGCCGTGCGGCAGCAGCAGCACCAGGGAGGACTGCTGGCCCCACTTCACCTCGCCGGAGGAGACGAACTCGTCCACGATCGACTGGGCGCCGTTGACGAAGTCGCCGAACTGCGCCTCCCACAGCACCAGCGCTTCCGGGTTCTCCACCGAGTAGCCGTACTCGAAGCCCATCGCCGCGTACTCGCTGAGCAGCGAGTCATGGATGAAGAAGCGGGCGCTGCCGGTGGCCAGCGTGGACAGCGGCAGGAAATCCTTGCCGGTCTTCGCGTCGACGATCGAGGCGTGCCGGGACACGAACGTGCCGCGCCGCGAGTCCTGACCGGCCAGACGTACCGTGACGCCCTGGGACAGCAGCGTGCCGAAAGCCAGCAGCTCGCCGAAACCCCAGTCGATGCCGCCCTCGGCGGCCATCTTGGCGCGCCGCTCCAGCAGCTGCTGGACCCGCTTGTGCGGGGTGAAGCCCTCCGGAAGCTCGAGGTGGGCCTGGCCGACCGCGCGCAGCGCACCCGCCTCCACCGCCGTCTCGACCTGCGGCTCCGGCTCCTCGGTCAGCGCGCGCCGCGGCTTCGGCGGCGAGCCCGCCGCGTCCCGGGTCGCCTTGAAGACCTTCTCCAGCTGCTGCTGGTAGTCGCGCAACTGTTCCTGCGCGTCCTCCACGGTGATGTCCCCCCGGCCGATCAGCTCCTCGGTGTAGAGCTTGCGGACGGAACGCTTGGTGTCGATGATCGCGTACATCTTGGGGTTGGTCATCGACGGGTCGTCGCCCTCGTTGTGCCCGCGGCGGCGGTAGCAGACCAGGTCGATCACGACGTCCTTGTTGAACGCCTGGCGGTATTCGAAGGCCAGCCGGGCGACCCGGACCACGGCCTCGGGGTCGTCGCCGTTCACGTGGAAGATCGGTGCCTGGATCATCCGGGCCACGTCCGTGGAGTACAGCGACGAGCGGCTGTACTCGGGCGCGGTGGTGAAGCCGACCTGGTTGTTGACCACCACGTGGACGGTGCCGCCGGTGCGGTAACCGCGCAGCTGGGACAGGTTGAGCGTCTCGGCGACCACGCCCTGACCGGCGAACGCGGCGTCGCCGTGCACCAGCAGCGGCAGCACCGTGTAGCCGTGCAGGCCCAGGTCCAGGCGGTCCTGCTTGGCGCGGACGATGCCCTCGAGTACCGGGTCGACCGCCTCCAGGTGGGACGGGTTGGCGACCACGCTGACCGTGGTGGCGTGTTCGCCGTCCGGCGTCGTGTACTTGCCGGTCTGGCCCAGGTGGTACTTGACGTCGCCGGAGCCGTGCGCCGACCGCGGGTCCATCTGACCCTCGAACTCGTTGAAGATCTTCTCGTACGGCTTGCCGACGATGTTCGCGAGCACGTTGAGCCGGCCGCGGTGCGCCATGCCGATGACCATCTCGTCCAGGCCCGCCTCGGCGGACGCCTGCAGCACCTCGTCCAGCAGCGGGATCAGCGACTCGCCGCCCTCCAGCGAGAACCGCTTCTGGCCGACGAACTTGGTCTGCAGGAACGTCTCGAACGCCTCGGCCGCGTTCAGCCGGTTGAGCACGTGTTTCTGCTCCGCCGGGTCCGGCTTGGTGTACTTGAGCTCGATGCGGTCCTGGATCCAGCGCCGCTCCTCCGGGCCCTGGATGTGCATGTACTCGATGCCCACCCGGCGGCAGTAGGTGTCGCGCAGCACGCCCAGCACGTCGCGCAGCTTCATCTTCTGCTTGCCGGCGAAGCCGCCGACCGGGAACACCCGGTCCAGGTCCCACAGCGTCAGGCCGTGCTGGGTGACGTCCAGGTCGGGGTGCCGGCGGATCTCGAACTCGAGCGGGTCGGTGTCGGCCATCAGATGACCGCGCACCCGGTACGCGTGGATCAGCTCCACCACCCGGGCGGCCTTGTCGATCTGGCCCTCGGACGTGCGGGCCACGTCGCGCATCCAGCGCACCGGCTCGTACGGGATCCGCAGCGAGGTGAAGATGTCGTCGTAGAAGTCGTGCTCGCCGAGCAGGAACTCGTGCACGGCCTTGAGGAACTCGCCGGACTGCGCGCCCTGGATGACCCGGTGGTCGTACGTACTGGTCAGCGTGGTGACCTTGCTGACGCCGTGGTCGGCCAGCGTCTCGTCGGACATGCCCGAGTACGGCGCCGGGTACTCCATCGCGCCGACGCCGATGATGGCGCTCTGCCCGGCCATCAGGCGCGGGATGGAGTGGACCGTGCCGATGCCGCCCGGGTTGGTCAGCGAGATCGTGGTGCCGGAGTAGTCGTCCATGGTCAGTTCGTTGCGCCGGGCCCGGCGGACCACGTCCTCGTACGCCTGCCAGAACTGCCGGAAGTCCATCTGCTCGCAGTTCTTGATGGACGGCACCACCAGCGCGCGGGAACCGTCCTTCTTGGCCAGGTCGATCGCGATGCCCAGGTTGATGTGCTCCGGCTGGACCAGCGCCGGCTTGCCGTCCACCTCGGCGAACGAGTTGTTCATCTCCGGGTGCTGGATGACCGCGCGGACCAGCGCCCAGCCGATCAGGTGGGTGAAGCTGACCTTGCCACCGCGCCCCCGGGCGAGGTGGTTGTTGATCACGATGCGGTTGTCGACCAGCAGCTTGGCCGGGACCGCGCGCACGCTGGTGGCGGTGGGCACCTCCAGCGAGGCGTCCATGTTCTGCACGATCCGGGCGGCCACGCCGCGCAACGTGGTGACCTTGGCGCCCTCCGGCGCCTTGCCGTTGGTGCTCGGCTTCGGCGCGGCCGGCTTGGTCTCGGCGGCCGGCTTCGGGGCGGGTGCGGACTTCGCGGGCTCGGCCGGGGACTTCGGCACGGTCGGCTTCACCGGGGCCACGGTCGTCGCGGCCGGGGCGTCGGTGCCGGCCCGGGCCGCGCTGGCGGTGGCGTTCGCCGCGGTCGCCTCGTCCGGCGTCACGATCGAGCCGGTTGCCATCGCCGGCTTGTAGTCGGCGAAGAAGTCGTGCCAGGCGGGGTCGACGCTGGCCGGATCTGCCAGGTAGCGCTGGTACATCTCGTCGACGATCCACTCGTTGGGACCGAAATCGGCGAGCGGATTGTCCTGCGAAGTCTGCTGGGTCGACACTGCCGTGTTCGCCTCTTTCACCATGTTGTCAGCACGCGACGCGATCGTCACACGGGACGGAGAGTCTTGCTTGACAAGGCTACCCTGCTGGCCGGCTTCGCTGTCGCTCGCGGGCTCGGGCCTTATACCCGGTCATCGGGTGCCAAGATCGAAGCTCGCTTCGCTCCTTCGATCTTGGCACCCGAAGACCGGCGGCCCTCGCGGGTGGGTGGGCGCGGTTACTTCACCGTGGGGCGGAGCTGCGGAAACGCGCGGGGGGGCCCGGTAGTTCGGGCGCCCGCGGGTAAGGCTTGGTCAGCTGATGTCGCGGCGCTTCATGATGGCGGTGCCTAGAAGGCCGGTCACCAGGGCGTAGCCGATGAGCACGGCGGCGCCTACCCAGCGGGGTGGATTGCCGGGCAGTTCGGTGCCGGAGATCATCAGGGCGGAGGCGGTGGTGGGGACCAGCACCTGGAGCTTTTCGAACCACTCGGCGACGTACTCGGCGAGCAGGAAGAACACCAGGCTGGCGCCCATCGTGCCGATCACGTAGCCGAGGGAGAGCGTGAGCGTGGCGCCGAGCTGGCTGCGGATCAGCACGCCCGCGCCCACGCCGACGATCGCCCAGAGCGCGAACGCCAGCGCGTTCAGGCCGACGGCCCGCCAGACGCCCGCCTCGCCGAGCTGCACCGGCACGTTCAGCGCGTCCAGCACGAACGGCACGGCGATCAGGTTGAGCACCGTGGTGACCAGCCAGAACAGCAGCCCCACCAGGACCGCGGTGATCAACTTGGCCAGGATCACGCGCTCGCGGTGCGGACTCACCAGGAACGTCGTGGTGGCGGTCTGGTGGAAGAACTCGTTGGTCACGATGATCGCGCCGAGCAGCATGACCAGCAGCACCCCGAGGAACTGGCCGCTGGTGTAGAGCGTGGTGGCCACGTTGATCGCCTCGCCGGCGACCTGGACCACCTCGGCCTGGTCGGCCGGGACGTCGGAGGCCGTGCTGGCCTGCTGCGTGGCGTACGACGAGCCCCAGTTGTAGAGCACCGCCAGCGCCCACAGCGGGATCATGATCAGGGTGAACACCCACCACGTCGAGGTGGTGCGGAGCTTGGTGAGTTCCGAGCGGACCAGGTTCATCGGATGCCCGCCTTTCCGGCCGTCAGCTGCAGGAACACCTGTTCCAGGTCGGCCCGCTCGCCGGTCAGCTCGTGCAGTTCCACCGACGCGGTGAACGCGGCGTGCCCGATCGCGGCGGTCTCCATGCCGGTGACCAGCAGCGCGCCGTCCGGCAGCGGGGTGATCGACGGCTGGAACGCGGCCAGCGCGGTGGTCAGCTTCGCCGGATCGGGGGTGCGCACCCGGACCTGTACGGCGGCGCCCATCGAGCCGAGCACCTCGTCGACCGGGCCCTGGCGGACCAGCTTGCCCGCCGCCACGATCACCACGTCGTCGGCGAGCTGCTGCATCTCGCTGAGCAGGTGACTGGAGACCAGGATCGTGCGTCCCTCCGCGGCGAGCGCCTTGAGCAGGTCGCGCATCCAGCGGATGCCCTCCGGGTCGAGGCCGTTGGCCGGCTCGTCCAGGATCAGCACCCGCGGGTCGCCGAGCATCGCGGCGGCGATGCCGAGCCGCTGCTTCATGCCCAGCGAGTAGCCCTTGAACTTGCGCTTGGCGGCCGGGGTCAGCCCGACCAGCGCCAGGGCCTCGTCGGCGCGCTCGCGCGGCAGCCCGGCCGCCGCGCAGATCACCCGCAGGTGGTTGACGCCGGTGCGTCCACGGTGGGCGCTGCTCGCCTCCAGCACCGCGCCCACGTGGCGGATCGGCTGATCCAGCTCGAGGTAGCGCTGCCCGCCGATGGTCGCCGTGCCGGACGTCGGGGTGACCAGGTTGAGCAGCATGCGCAACGTGGTGGTCTTGCCCGCGCCGTTCGGCCCGAGGAAGCCGGTGACCCGGCCGGACCGCACCGTGAACGAGAGATCGTCCACGGCCCGGAGCTGCTTGTAGTGCTTGGTCAGGTTCCGGACGACGATCTCTTCGGACCCGGGACTGGTCTGCCCGACGGTCACGCTGACTCCCTTCGGCGAGGTGCGGGTGATCAAGGTAGCGGAGCGGGGGCGATCCATGTGCCCCTGGCCGTGGCCAGCGGCGTGCCGTCCGCGGAGTAGACCGTGGACGAGGTGGTCGCCTTGCGGCCCACCATGGCATCCAGGCGCCCGACCACCACGCAGGACGCGCCCGGCGGGGGCACGGCATCCACCGCCGCGGTGATCCGGCCCAGCAGGTAGGTCCGGCCGTCGTGCAGTGCCGACCACCCGCCCGGGCAGTCCAGCGCGGCCCACATCGTCTCGACCGTGACGTCGGCCGGCACCGACCAGGGCGCGGCGGTCCGTCCGTCCGGCAGCCCGCCGGGGAACAGGCGCAGCCCGTCGGGGCGCTCCGGCCCGCAGACGTAGCAGGTCGGGAACGGATGCGCGGTGAAGCCCGGAAACGCCGTGGCGGCCGCCCGCGCCCGCTCGACCGGCACCGGCGGGACCGGCTCGCCCGCGTCGCCACCGGCCTCCACCTCGGCGACCAGCGTGCCGTCCGGCGCCAGCACGGTGCCGCCGGACCGGGTCAGTTCGGTGTCCAGCGGCGGCGGCACCCGCAGCGTCACCTGGAACGGTGCGCCGCCGGTGCCGGCGCCGGCCGCGACCGCGAACGCGCCGGCCGACCAGCCGCCGTTGCCGGAGCCGGGAGGGCCGTTGAAGCGAGCCGGGATGTGCATGGTCAGAACCTCTCACACGCCACCACCGAGCGGCGTTCATCTTCTTGACACCCGGTTCCACCTCGGCCGACACGCCCGCGGCAGGTCCGGCCCCTACACAGGTGACATGGCAGTTCTGCTGACCGCCCCCGCCTCGACCGGGACCAGCGGATACACCCTGATGATCGCCGACGACGCCAGCCAGGTCGCGGCCGCGCAGCAACTGCGCCACGACGTCTTCGCCGCCGAACTCGGCGTCCACCTACCCACCGCCGCCGACGGTCGCGACATCGACGAGTTCGACGAGTACTGCGACCACCTGATCGTCCGGGACGACAACACCGGGGCGGTCGTCGGCACGTACCGGATGCTGTCGCCCGCGGCCGCCGCCCGGGCCGGCCGCCGGTACGGCGACGGCGAGTTCGACCTCAGCCGCCTCGGCCCGCTCCGCGACCAGCTGGTCGAGACCGGGCGTTCGTGCGTGCACCCGGACCACCGCTCCGGCGCCGTGGTCAACCTGATGTGGGCCGGGCTGGCGCGCTACCTGCACCTGAACAACCTGCGCTGGCTCGGCGGCTGCGCCTCGGTGGCGCTGGACGACGGCGGGCACACCGCGGCCGGCGTCTGGGCCCGGGTCTCCGCCCGGCATCTGTCGCCGCCCGCCCTGCGGGTCACCCCGCGCCGGTCCTGGCTGGCCGGCACGGAGCTGGTCGGCGACCCGGCCACGCCGGTGCCGCCGCTGCTGCGCGGGTACCTGCGGCTGGGCAGCTGGGTGTGCGGGGAGCCGGCCTACGACCCGGACTTCCGCACCGCCGACTTCTACGTGCTGTTCTCCATGGACCGGATGGACCCCCGCTACCGCCGGCACTTCCTGGGGGCCACGAGATGAGCGGAGCGGGGAGGCTACGGTCCGGACCACCGCGGTGGACGAGCGCCGAGTCGCGGAGCGGGAGCGGGAGCAGCGTGTGGCGGCCGGTCTCCGGGTGCGGTGCGGCGTGCCGGCCGGGCGGGGACGACCTGGTCCACCCGGGCCGGGCGGTGTTGCGGTTGGTGACCTTGGCCGGCGTACTCGTGCTGGGTCTGCTGCTCGTGCCGCTGCTGCGCGGACGCGCGGTGCGGCCCCTGGCCCGTGCCGTGCTGGCGTCGCTCGGGGTCCGGGTGCGTGGCCGTGGTCCGGCGGTACGACCGGGCAGCCTGCTGGTCGCCAACCACGTGTCCTGGCTCGACGTGGTCGCGTTGCTGGCGTCCGCGCCGGTGCGGCCGGTGGCCAAGCGCGAGGTCCGCGGCTGGCCCGGCATCGGCGGTCTGGCCGGCGCGGCCGGCGCCATCTTCGTGGACCGGTCCCGGCCCAAATCGCTGCCGGGGACGGTGGCCGAGGTGACCGCGGCGCTGCGGGCCGGCCGGTCGGTGGCGGTCTTTCCGGAGGGTACGACGTTCTGCGGCGCCACCCGCGGCGCGTTTCGCCCGGCCATGTTCCAGGCCGCGGTGGACGCCGGTGCGCCGGTGCTGCCGCTGGCGATCACCTACGACTCGCCGGCCGCGGCGTTCGTCGGCGACGACACGCTGTGGTCCTCCGTCCGCCGGGTGGCCACGCTGCGCGGGCTGACCGTGACCCTGGCCGGCGGCCCGGCGCTGCACCCGGTGGCGGACGCGGACCGGCGGATGGTGGCCCGGGCCGCGCAGGCCTCGGTCGGTCTCACCCCGGCGGCCCTGGACCTGGCCGCCTGAATCGAGCCGGTTCACAGAAAACTTTCAGCCGGTGTGCAGCCGGAGTGCAGCGGCTGGGAGAAAGATGGGCCCATGGCCGCCCAGACCCAGTCCAAGCCCAGCGAGGCGAAGCTCCTCGTCGTCGAGGACGACGCCAACATCCTCGAGCTTCTCTCCGCCAGCCTGCGCTTCGCCGGGTTCGACGTCAGCACCGCGACCAGTGGCAGTGCCGCGGTCAGTGCCGCCAAGAGCGCCAATCCCGACCTCGTCGTCCTCGACGTGATGCTGCCCGACCTCGACGGCTTCGAGGTCATCCGGCTGATGCGCGAGGGCGGCGCGCGTACCCCGGTGGTGTTCCTGACCGCCCGGGACGGCACCGAGGACAAGATCCGGGGCCTCACCCTGGGCGGCGACGACTACGTGACCAAGCCGTTCAGCCTCGAGGAGCTGACCGCGCGGATCCGCGCCGTGCTGCGCCGCACCACGGCCGGCGACGACACGCCGTCCCGGCTCACGTTCGCCGACCTCGAGCTGGACGAGGAGACCCACGAGGTCTACCGCGCGGGCCAGCGGGTGCAGCTCTCGCCCACCGAGTTCAAGCTGCTGCGCTACCTGATGCTGAACGCCAACCGGGTGCTGAGCAAGGCACAGATCCTGGACCACGTCTGGAAGTACGACTTCCGCGGTGACGACAACATCGTCGAGTCGTACATCTCCTACCTGCGGCGCAAGGTCGACAACGTGCAGCCGCGCCTGATCCACACGCTGCGCGGTGTCGGCTACGTGCTGCGCAAGCCCGCGGCCTAAGCTGCCGTGGAGCCCGTCTCGGCACCACCGCCTCCGGCGTCCGCGCCGCCGTCCGGCCAGCTCGCGGCGAAGCTCCGGCGTACCCCGCTGCGGATCAAGCTGCTCGCGTCGCTGCTCGCCCTGGTGTTCGCCGCGCTCACCCTGATCAGCGTGTCCAGCACGTTCGCGCTGCGCAGCTACCTGCTCGAACGGCTGGACGGGGACCTGCGGGCGGTGACCGCGTCGCTGGCCACCGTCCTGCCGACCGGTGGCGCCAGCCGGCTCAGCCCGCGGCAGGACGGCATCCCGACCGAGTACATGTTCGCGGTCCGGTCCACCACCGGCGTCGGCGACGCGTACTGGAACAACGCCAAGCTCAGCGCGGACGACATGCCGCCGTACTTCACCACGGTCGACGAGATCGCCGACCGGATCGTGGACCAGCCGTACACCGTGGTGTCGCCCAGCAAGCGCGTGCACTGGCGGATGATGATCACCACGGTGGCCAACGGCGACGTGCTGTACGTGGGCCGCAACATGTCCGAGGTCGAGTACGCGGTCACCCAGCTGATCTGGATCGACTCGCTGGTCGGCCTGGGCGTGCTGATCGCGCTGGCCGCGGTGGGCGCCGCCGTGGTGCGTACCAGCCTGCGGCCGCTGGACGAGATCGAACAGACCGCGGCCGCCATCGCGGCCGGCGACCTCACCCGCCGGGTGCCCGATCCGGAACCGGACAGCCCGCATCCGAAGACCGAGCTGGGCCGGCTGTCCCGGGCGCTGAACGCGATGCTGGCCCAGATCGAGACCGCGTTCACGGCCCGCGCCCAGTCCGAGACCGCGGCCCGGGCGGCCGAGTCCGCGGCCCGGGACGCCGCCGCGGACGCGCAGATGTCCGAGGCACGTGCGGTGCGCTCGGAGGCGAAGATGCGCCAGTTCGTCGCGGACGCCTCGCACGAACTGCGTACCCCGCTGACCACGATCCGCGGGTTCGCGGAGCTGTACCGCCAGGGCGCGGTCAGCGACCCGGAGGAGATCGCCAAGCTGGTCCGCCGGATCGAGGACGAGTCGGCCCGGATGGGGCTGCTGGTCGAGGATCTCCTGCTGCTGGCCCGGCTGGACCGGGAGCGGCCGATCCGGCTGGCACCGGTGGAACTTCCGGTGCTCGCCGTGGACGCGGTGCAGGCGGCGCAGGCGGTGGCGCCGGAACGCGCCATCGAGCTGGACGTCCGCGACGAGCCGTCGAAGCTGGTGGCGTTCGGTGACGACGCCCGGCTGCGCCAGGTGATCGGCAACCTGATGACCAACGCGCTGGTGCACACGCCGCCGGAGGCGTCGGTGTCGCTTCGGCTGTACAGCGAGCCCGGCAACCGCGCGGTGATCGAGATCTCGGACACCGGGCCGGGGCTGTCCCCGCAGCAACGGGAGCACGTGTTCGAGCGCTTCTACCGGGTGGACGAGGCGCGCACCCGGCGGACCGACCGGGCGGCCACCGGGGCCGGGCTGGGCCTGGCCATCGTGGCGGCCATCGTCCGGTCGCACCACGGCACCGTCGAGGTGATCAGCGAACCGGGGCAGGGCGCCACCTTCCGGGTCACTCTGCCCGCGCTGGAACCGGACGATCCGCCCGCCGAGTGACGCATCATTCACAGAAAACATCCAGGCCTGACACAGGCATGTCCGAGTGCCGGTGGGCAAGGTAGGTCTCATGAACGAGCACGAGACCAACCCGCAGCGGCACGAGACTCCCGCCACGGAGCCGTCGCACCGGCCCGCGGACGCCCCCTTCGGTGGCATCAGCCCGGAGCGGGGACAGTCCGAGCCGTCGGCCTCCCAGCCCACCCCGGACGAGTCGACCGCGGCCCAGCCCACGGTCGCCCAGCCCACGGTCGACCAGCCGGCCGCCGCGCAGCCGGTGGTGGACGAACCCACCGCGGCGCAGCCGACGGTCACCCACCCGACGGCGGGCCAGCCCGCGGCGGGCCAGCCCGCGGCCGGCCAGCCCGCGGCCGGCCAGCCCGCGGTCGGCCAGCCGGGCGTGCCGCAGCCGGTCGGCGCCGGCGCCGCGCAGGGCGGGCCGTGGGGACCCTCGCCGTGGCAGCGCGCCGGGCAGCAGCCGTACGGCCCCCCGCAGCAGCCGGGATACGGCCAGCCGTACCCGACGCAGACGCCCTTCGGTTACCAGCAGCACCCCGGCGCACCTGCCTACCCACACCAGCCGGGGCACGAGCAGCCCGGACCGGAACAGCCGGCGCAGAACAGCGCACCGCCGTGGGCCCAGCCGGTCGGCGTGGAGCAGCGTGACCCGGCCCGCGCCGGACGCGGCCGACGGATCTTCGCGGCCGGCGCGGCGGCGGTGCTCATCGCGCTCGCCGGTGGCGGCGTCGGTGCGGCCACCGTGCTGGCGATGGACTCCGACGGCACTCCGCCGATCCAGACCGGCAACTCCTCGGTGACCCGGATGGTGGACCGCTCGTCGCTGGCCCAGATCGCCGCGCTGGTGCAGGACAGTGTCGTCTCGATCGGCACCGGCTCCGGTGAGGGCTCCGGCGTCGTCCTCAACACGGACGGCTACGTGCTGACCAACAACCACGTGGTGGCCAGCGCCCAGAACGACGCGGTCGAGGTGGTGTTCGCCAACGGCAAGAAGTCGCCCGCGACCATCGTCGGCACCGATCCGCGGACCGACCTCGCGGTGGTCAAGACCAGCGAGACGGCCGGGCTCAAGCCGGCCACGTTCGGCGACAGCTCCCAGATGCAGGTGGGCGACACCGTGCTGGCACTGGGCAGCCCGCTCGGCCTGGCCGGCTCGGTGACCGCCGGCATCGTCAGCGCCAAGGACCGCACCATCCGCTCGAACCCGGAGCAGCAGGCACCGCCGAACCCGTTCGGCGGCCAGGAGCAGCAGCAGTCGCAGGCGCCCACCTCGATGTCCGGTCTGCTGCAGACGGACGCCCCGATCAACCCGGGCAACTCCGGCGGGGCGCTGGTCAACACGGACGGTCAGGTGATCGGCATCAACACCGCGATCGCCACGTCCGGGCAGGGCTCCGGCAACATCGGTGTCGGATTCGCGATTCCCAGCAACCGGGCCAAGCAGGTCGCGGGCGATCTGATCGCCGGGCGCAAGGTCAGCCACCCGGCGCTGGGCGTCAAGGTCGCCGAGGTCGAGGGCGGCGGCGCGCTGATCCGGGAGGTCACGCCGGACAGTGCGGCCGCGAAGGCCGGCCTGCAGCAGGGCGACGTCGTCACGGCGATCAACGGCAAGCCGGTGAACGGCTCGGACGACCTGATCGGCGTGGTGCAGACCGGCAAGGTCGGCGACCGGGTGACGGTCCAGTTCAAGCGCGACGGCGCCGAGAAGACGGTGACCGCCACGCTCGCCGAGACGCAGTAACCAAGCATCCGGCGCCCGCCCGGGCCATCGGTCGGGCGCCTCCTCCCACGCGGTGGGTGGTCGGGCCAAGGGGGTTGGCTCGACCACCCACCGCACCTTTATGCCTGCTTTATGGTTAACCGGTTATCGAATAGGCGTCTGAGGCTCGCGTTTGAACGGCCGAAACGCCTAGTCTCCATTCGCCGTTTGCATGGAGTGGAAGGCCGACTCGAGTGACGCACGTCGAAACCCGGATGAATGTCTGGGAAGCCCTGGCCGGGCGGGAACCGGGGACACCCTCGGGCCCCGCCGACCCGGGGTTGTGGGGCGCTGTCGTCGAGCGGCTCAACCCGGCCCGGGCCCGCCCGGTGCTGCGGGCCGGTATCGAGGCGGTGGAGCTGACCAGCGTGCGCGGCTCCGTGTACGTGATGCTGCGCTCGCCGGACGACGGCTCGCGCGCCTGCTACCTGCGGCTCACGCCGGAGGAGTGGCAGCTCGCCACCATGATGGACGGCTCGTACACGGTGGCCCGCCTGGTCGCCGAGTTCGCCCGCATCGCCGGGCGGCTCTCGCCCGACCAGGTCCGCCGCATCGTCGCCGACCTGGCCGGCAACCGGATGCTCGAGGAACTCCCGATCGACGCGTTCGGGCCGCTGCAGGAGATCGTCCAGCGACCGCTGGCCGCGCGGATGGGCCGCAGCCTGCTGGCTGCCGCGCGGGGCCGCCGGATGTTGATGATCAACATCGATCCGGTGATCACCGCGCTCTACCGCGGTGGCGGCCGGTTCCTGTTCCACCGGGCCTCGGCGATCGCCCTGGCCGTGATCAGCCTGGTCGGCGCCGTGCTGTTCCTCGGCACCTGGTGGCGGGGCAGCCAGGCGGTCTTCCTGTCCGGCGGGTCCTACCTGCTGGGCGCGGTCGTCCTGCTGCTGCTCAACGTGGTGGCACTGGCCTGTCACGAACTGGGCCACGCGCTCGCCACGAAACACGCCGGCCGGCATGTCCCGGCCGCCGGCCTACTGGTGTATTTCGGCATCCCGTCGGTCTTCGTGGACACCACGGACGTGTGGATGGCCGGGCGCCGGGCCCGGATGCTGGTCACCGCGGCCGGACCGGCGAGCGGGCTGGTGCTGGCCGGCATCATGCAGCTGGTCGGCCTGGCCGTGCCCGGGCTGGGGCCGCTGGCGTTCAAGCTCGCCTTCGTGTGGTACCTGAACGTGCTGTTCAACCTGAACCCGTTCCTCACGCTCGACGGCTACTACCTGCTGATGGACTGGCTGGAGATCCCGAACCTGCGGTCCCGTGGCCTGTCCTGGGTGACCGGCCGGCTGCGCGGGCGCCCGCCGCGCTGGTCGATGCTCGACCGGGAGGGCCGCATCGTCGCCCTGTACGGCGTGCTCGCGGTGCTCTGGCTGGTGATCGCGGCGAACCTGGCGTACCGGATCTGGTCCGACCGCGTCTCCGGCCTGACCACCGGGCTGTGGCACAGCGGCATCGGCGGCCAGCTGCTGTTGATCCTGGTGCTGCTGGGCCTGACCGCGCCGCTGATCTACCTGGCCGTCGGCCGCCTGACCCGCGCCTTCCGCCGCTGGCGGCTGGCCGCCGTCGAGCGGGAACACGAGGCGGACATGCCCCGGCGCCTCGCCGCGCTGCGCGCCTCGGACCTCGGCGGCCTGCCCGAGCCGGCGCTGGCCGCGCTGGCCTCCCGGGCCCGCTGGATGCATCCGCCCACCGGCCGTCAGGTGGTGCTGGCCGGCGCCTCGCAGAGCGCGGTGTACGTGGTGGTGGACGGCGCCATGCAGGCCCGCCTGCCCAACGACCCCGGCGGCGTGATCCGGCACCACGTCGGCACGGGCGGCGTGGTCGGCCTGGCCAACGCGCTCACCGGACGGTCCACCGCGCTGAACTGGTACACCGCGGGCACCACGCTGCTCTCGCTGCCCACCGCCACGGTCGCGGCCGTGGTGGGACCGCTGCCCGGACCGCCGCCCAACGACCGGGCCGAGGCCGAGGCGCTGTTCGCCGACACCCCGGCCCTGGCCTCGCTCGCGGTGGACGAACGGCTGGCGCTGATCGCGTCCGCGCACCCGGTGGACCTGGACCCGGGCGCGCCGGTCAGCCTGCCCGGACCCACCCACGCGGTGGTCGTCGAGTCCGGCGTCATCGCGATGCCCGACGGGGTGGAACTGCGCCGTGGCACGCTGGTCGGCCCGGTCGGCGACGGCAGCCCCGGGGTGGTGGCGCAGAGCCGTACCCCGGTGCGGTTGTGGGTCATCCCGGACGCCTCCACGCTCCCGGCGCTGGTCGGCGCCGCCCACCGTGGCCCGGTCGCCGGCCCGCCCGTCGTCGGCCGCACCGCGCTGCAGGCCGGCGTGCACCCGGGCGGGGTCTACCCGCCGCTGGCCGTGCCGCCGGGCCCGCCGGACGGCACCGAGGACCCGGACGTGGACCGCCGCTTCGAGCGCCGCCTGTGGTGGCTCGTGCTGCTGTTGCTCCTGCTCGCGTTGCTGCTCACCGGCGCCAACCTGGTGCCCGGCCCGGCGTGGGCCGAGATGCCGACCAACCGGGCGCTGCTCACCGCGGAGCGCGGCCGGCTGATCGCGCTGATCGGCGGCCAGGAGGTGGCGCTGGACGAGGGCGACCGCCGGTACGTCGAGACCGGCACCCGGGTCGAGGTGCCGCCCGCGGCCACCGGCCGGCTGACCTTCCAGGGCGGGTCCGCCACGGTGCTCTGCCCGGGTTCGCGGACCCAGGTGGGCCGCCTGTGGACGGCGACCAACCGGTCCCGCGCGCCGCACGCCACGCTCGCCATCGACAACGGCCGGCTGCTGGCCGACACGACCAGCACGTCCGGCGCGTTCCGGCCGCTCGCGCTGGTGGTCAACCGCCCGCTGGGCGAGGTGGTCAACACCGGTGAGGCCTGGTACGCGGTGGAGCCGAGCGCGGTCAGCGTCTCCACCGGCCGGGTCACCGTCGCCGGTACCCGGTCCGAGCCCACCGGTGGCGCGCTGTCCTGCGGCGACGGCGTGCCGGTCACCCCGCCGGCGGCCGGCCCCAGCGAGACGCCGAGTGAGCTGCCCAGCGAGCTTCCGTCGGTCACGCCGTCCACGTCGCCCACCACCGTGCCGCCGACCACCGACGCGCCGGTCCAGCCACGTCCGCTGCCCCCGCCGGTCGTCGACGACCCGGACGACGACGAGGAGGAGACGGAGGATCCGCCGCCGACCACGCGGACCCCGACCCGGACGACGACGCGTCCGCCGACCACGCCCACCACGACGCCGCCCACGTCCCCCACGACGACCCCGCCGACCTCGTCCGATCCGGACCCGAGCGAGAGCGGCGACGGGGACGGCGAGGGCGAGGGTGAAGGCGGCGACGGCGAGGTCACCCCCTCCACCTCCAACACGGGCATTAGCGTGCCGCCCGTCATCATCGGCTGATCGAAAGGAACGCGGGTGCTCTGCTGGTTCTGTGCCAAGGCGGCACGGGGATCGTGTCGGTTCTGCGCACGAGGTCTCTGTGAGGATCATGCGCGCTTCGGGCCGTACCTCCTGCAGGTGATGCGGTCCGAGTCGCGCGCCCGCGCGGAGGCCCTGGTGGTCGAGGACGCGGTCCAGTGCGGCACGTGCAAGCCCCGCCCGCAACCGGTGGCGATGCCGGAACTCGATTAGTCGGGCATCCGATACCGGCGGCTCGACTCGGCGGCCTACTCTTTTCGCCATGAGCGATTTCGACGCGGTGCTGGAACGTTTACTCACCGATCCGTCGTTCGCCGCCGCGCTGGCGGCCGACCCGGACCAGGCCCTGTCCGGGTACACGCTGGCCGACGGCGAGGCGGACCTGCTCCGTCAGCAGGTGGCCGGGGACACCGCGGCGGGCTCGGCGGCGGTCGAGTCGCGGATCACCAAGTCGAGCACGTTCGGTCTGATGTCTCCGTTCGCCGGTGCCGGCGGCCTGGCCGGCATGCTGGGCAACCGGCTGAGCGACTGCGCCCCCGCGGCGCCCGCCGCACCGCTCGGCCCGTGGTCGGAGTTCGGCAGCGCGGCGGGTGGCGTCGCGCAGCAGGCCGCGCAGGCGGTGCCCGATCCGGTCGCCGCGCAGGGCGTCGGCCCGGCGCCGGAGAGTTGGGGCACGGGCGGGGGAACGGCGGGCGTACGCTCCGGCCTCGGCGACGTGCCGGAGCGCGACCTGGACGGCCTTCCGGCGGCGTCCCGGCTCGGCGCGGCCCCGCAGAGCGCGCTCGGTGAGGCGCCGCCGGCCCCGGAGCCCGAGGAGCGGGAGGCGCCGAAGGGCTACCGCAACCGGGTCGACGCCGACGGCGACGGCGACTGGGACCGGGCCACCTACCGCGGCGGCAAGGACGGTGGCGCGGAGATCCTGGTCGACCTCAACGGCGACGGCGGGACCGACTTCATCGGGTACGACACCGACGCGGACAACCGGGTGGACTACGCCGACTACGACAAGGACAACGACGGCATCTTCGAGAAGCGGATGTACGACGACACCGGCGACGGCCTGCTGGACCGGACAAAATACTTCGGGTCCTGACGGCCGTACCCCTGGACTTTCTTAGTTAACAGTCCTAATAATTTCTCCACTGTCGATGCACCGACGTGGAGGCCACCCCCATGCGCCGCTCCCTCGTTCTCGTCCTCGCCGCCGTCCTCGCCGCCGGTGGCTCCGCCGTCTCGCTGACCGCCTCCGCCTCGGCCGCCGTGAGCTGCCATCCGGCGTGGAGTTCCACGGCCGTCTACGTCCGCAACGACACCGCCTCCTACCAGGGCCGCAACTACACCGCGAAGTGGTGGACGCAGAACGAGGTGCCCACGGCCAGCGGGCAGTGGGGAGTCTGGGCCGACAACGGCGCGTGCGAGGGCGGCACCACCCCGCCCACCGACCCGCCCACCGACCCGCCCACCGACCCGCCGACCGACCCGCCCACCGATCCGCCGACCGACCCGCCCACCCAGCCGCCGGTCGGCGGACTGCCGAAGCACGCCCTGATCGGCTACCTGCACGCCAGCTTCGCGAACGGCTCCGGGTACCTGCGGATGGCCGACGTCCCGGCCGACTGGGACATCATCAATCTGGCGTTCGGCGAACCGACCACACCTACCTCCGGCGACATCCGCTTCGCGCTCTGCCCGGCCAGCGAGTGCCCCGGTGTGGAGACCGAGGCCGCGTTCCTCGACGCGATCCGGGCCAAGCGCCAGGCCGGCAAGAAGGTGCTGCTCTCCATCGGCGGCGCCAACGGCCAGGTGCAGCTCACCAGCACGGCGGCACGGGACCGGTTCGTCAGCTCGGTCAGCGCGATCATCGACCGGTACGGCCTGGACGGCGTGGACATCGACTTCGAGGGCCACTCGCTGTCCCTGAACGCCGGCGACACCGACTTCCGTAACCCGACCACCCCGGTGATCGTCAACCTGATCGCCGCGCTACGGACACTCAAGGCCCGGTACGGCGCCGGCTTCGTGCTCACCATGGCACCGGAGACGTTCTTCGTGCAGCTGGGCTACCAGTACTACGGCTCCGGCCCGTGGGGTGGTCAGGACCCGCGCGCCGGGTCGTACCTGCCGGTCATCCACGCCCTGCGCAACGACCTCACCGTGCTGCACGTCCAGGACTACAACTCGGGCTCCATCATGGGCCTGGACAACCAGTACCACTCGATGGGCGGCGCCGACTTCCACATCGCGATGACGGACATGCTGCTGGCCGGCTTCCCGGTAGCCGGCAACGCGGCACAGGTGTTCCCGGCCCTGCGCGCCGACCAGGTCGCGTTCGGTGCGCCGTCATCGGTCAGCGCGGGCAACGGGTACGTCTCCCCGCCCGGCGTGCAGCAGGCGGTGACCTGCCTGGTCAAGGGCACGAACTGTGGCGGCTACACCCCGCGCAGCGGCACCAGCCCGAACTTCCGTGGCCTGATGACGTGGTCGATCAACTGGGACAGGTTCTACGGCTGGGAGTTCCGGAACGCGCACGAGCCCTTCCTCAACGGACTCGGCTGAGCGTCGCCCGCGGGGCTCGTCCGCTCGTTCGCTCGTTCGTTCGAGGTTCGGGGGGAGCGGCGGCGGTGGCGGTAGCGCCCATAGGGGAATGCGTTACGTCCACCCGACTTCTCGGATTCGGCTGCTCCGGCTACGGCCGGAGCAGCCGGCACCGCCGCATCGGTGATCAGCCGGCAGTCGCATCACCTGGCCGGCCGTCCGATGGGGAGCCCTTCCGGCGGCTGGCGTTCCGGCGGGGAGTTGTTCTGGTTGCTGGTGTTCCGGCGGGTGGTCCCTCCGGAGGCTCGTGCTCCGGAGGCTCGTGCTCCGGCGGCTCGTGCTCCGGCGGGTGGTCTCTCCGGAGGCTCGTGCTTCGGCGGCTCGTGCTCCGGCGGGTGGTCCCTCCGGAGGCTCGTGCTTCGGCGGCTCGTGGGCCGGCGGCTCGTGGGCCGGCGGGGAGCCCTTTGGCGGCTGGCGTTCCGGCGGCTGGCGTCGGCCGTCTCGGAATCCAGGCGTGACGAATTCCGTCCGTCGGCGCCCTGGCAGGGTGTTTTGTGGCGATACTGCGCTTCTGTGAGCAAGACTGGCGCTCCTTACTGCCATGACTGCAACTCACCGCGGCGACTCTGCGTAGATCTTGTGGTGCTGGGGTCGTATGTGAGCCATAGCCGCACGACTTCGCGGCATCCGACACTATGAGCTGGCCGGGCGTGTGCATTAGTGGCGCGCACCGCGCCTGAACTCCACGCGCGCCAGCTGGTCCGTTGCGGCGTGTTGAACTCGGGCAACTACCGCGCCTGAACTCCACGCGCGCCAGCCGGTCCGTTGCGGCGTGTTGAACTCGGGCAACTACCGCGCCTGAACTCCACGCGCGCCAGCTGGTCCGTTGCGGCGTGTGGAACTCGGGCAACTACCGCGCCTGAACTCCACGCGCGCCAGCTGGTCCGTTGCGGCGTGTGGAACTCGGGCAACTACCGCGCCTGAACTCCACGCGCGCCAGCTGGTCCGTTGCGGCGTGTGGAACTCGGGCAACTACCGCGCCTGAACTCCACGCGCGCCAGCTGGTCCGTTGCGGCGTGTGGAACTCGGGCAACTACCGCGCCTGAACTCCACGCGCGCCAGCTGGTCCGTTCCGACGTGTGGAACTCGGGCAACCACCGCACCCAAATCCACACCCACGCGCGACGACCGCCCCACACTCACGCACAATCCGGCAATTGCCGCGCCCTCGCGCGCCCGGTCGGCTATTGCGCCGCCCTCGCGCGCCCGCTCGGCAAATTGCGCCGCCCCGCGCCCGCCCGGCAACTGCCGCGCCCGCGCCCGCCCGGCAACTGCCGCGCCCCGCGCGCCCCGGACGGCAACTGACGCGCCCTACGCACGCAATCGGCAAACTGCCCGCTCCACGCGCGAAGCCCGGCAACCGCCCGCCCCATGTGTGGAAACCCGGCGACCACCGCACCCGAGATCCACACTCAGCCGCGGCCAGGCTCCGCAAGCGGCGGCGGCCTCAAGCGGCGGCGGCCGGCTAACGACGTCGCGGCGCATGGCATCCCGAGAAAACATAGGCCTGCGACGTGGCTGGAGCCAGAGCAGCGTGGCGACGGCACGTTGGTCACGCTGGCTTGGCCGCGCAGGGCGTACCCGTGGCTCGCTCGACCGCCCGCTCCGCCGGTGCCAGCCGGTGCCGCGCCGCGGACTGTCCGTACCGCTGCTGTCGGCTCGGCCGGGTCACCGGATCTTGTTTTCGGTGGTCGGGCCGGATCGTGAAACGATGAGCGCATGGTCGACGGTCCGGTGGCGTTCGTGCTCGGTGGGGGTGGCGTGCTGGGCGCCGTCGAGGTCGGGATGCTGCGCGCCCTGTTCCGCGCCGGTTACCGGCCGGACCACGTGATTGGCACGTCGATCGGGGCGGTCAACGGCGCGCTGGTCGCGGCCGACCCGAGCGAGGGCGTGACCGACCGGCTGGTCCGGCTCTGGACATCGCCGGAGGCGGCAGCCGTGTACGGCGACTCGATCGGGCGCCAGGTCCGCCGGTTCGCGGCCCGCACCCACCTGCACTCGCCGCTGCCGTTGCGCCGGCTGTTGGAGAACGAGCTGGGGGAGCACTCCACGTTCGCCGATCTGAAGATCCCGTTCCGGTGCTGCGCGGCCAGTATCGAGCGGGCCGCCGAGCACTGGTTCGACGCGGGCCCGCTGGTCGATGCGGTGGTGGCGTCGTCCGCGGTGCCCGGGCTGCTGCCGCCCATGGAGATCGACGGCGAGCACTTCGTGGACGGCGGCATCGTCAACTCGATCCCGATCGGCGAGGCGGTCTACGTCGGCGCCCGGCTGATCTTCGTACTGCAGGTGGGCCGGATCGAACGCCCGCTGACCGTGCCGCGCCGGCCGTGGGAGGTGGCCCAGGTGGCTTTCGAGATTGCCCGGCGGCACCGGTTCGCCCGGGAGATCGCCGCGCTGCCGGCCGGCGTGGAGGTGCACGTCCTGCCGAGCGGCGGTGGCGAGGGCCGGGACGACACACCGTGGGCGTACCGGGACATGGCCGCGGTGGGCCGCCGGATCAGCCGCGCCTACACCGCCTCCCGCCGCTACCTGGCCGACCACGTCGCGCCGCCGCGGCATCCGCGCCCGGCGGATCCGTCGCCGGCCCATCCGTCGCAGGCCCACCCAGTCTCGGCTGATCCGGTCCTGGCCGGTCGGTCGCCGGCAGGTCCGGTCCCGGTTGATCCGGTTTCGGCTGATCCGGTCCTGGCTGATCCGGTCCTGGCTGATCCGGTCCTGGCTGATCCGGTCCTGGCTGATCCGGTCCTGGCTGATCCGGTCCTGGCTGATCCGGTCCCGGTTGATCCGGTCCCGGTTGATCCGCGCCTGGTCGGTCGGTCGCCGGCTGGTCCGGTTTTGGCTGATCCGCGTCCGGTCGAGCCCTGGCCCGCCGATCCGCCGTCGGCCGGTTCGGGTGGGGACGCCTGATGTCGCTGCCTCCGGTCTGGGTGCGGCGGCTGGTCTTCGGGCCGGTCGTCGTCGCGCTCGCGCTCGTGCTGCTGACCACGCTCCCGGCCTGGCTGCTGCTGGCCGTGGCGGCCTCGCCGTTCGTGCCCGGCCGCCTGCGGGTGCCCCGCCTGATCTGGCTGGCGATCGTCTACGTGGTCTGGGACGCCGCCGCGCTCGTCGCCCTGACCGCGCTGTGGATCGCCTCCGGGTTCGGCTGGAAGATCCGGTCGCCCGCCTTTCAGCGCGCCCACTATGTGCTCACCGGCCGGTTCCTGGCGATGCTGTTCTGGGTGGCCCGGTGGTCGTTGCATCTGTCCATCGACGTGGTCGGCACCGACCCGGACACCGCGCTGCCCGGCCGGCCGGAGATCGTGGTCAGCCGGCACGCCGGGCCGGGCGACTCGTTCATTTTGATCGACGCCCTGGTCAACTGGTTCGCCCGGGAACCGCGGATCGTTCTGAAGGCGGCGCTGCAGTGGGACCCGGCGGTCGACGTGCTGCTCAACCGGCTGCCGAACCGCTTCATTTCGCCCGGCCGCACCGGCACGGGAACGCTGGAGCAGGAGATCGGTGACCTGGCCACCGGTCTGGACGACAACGACGCCTTCGTGATCTTTCCAGAGGGCGGTAACTTCTCCCCGCGCCGACGGGTTCGGGCGATTGCCGGGCTGCGCCGGCGCGGGCTGCGTGACCTTGCGAAACGTGCCGAGAACTTGCGCAACGTGCTGCCGCCGAAACCGGGCGGCCTGCTCGCCGCGCTGGATGCGGCGCCGGACGCGGGGGTCATCTTCGTGGCGCACACCGGCCTGGACCGGATGCTCACCGTTGCGGACGTGTGGCGCGAGCTGCCCATGGACAAGCGGCTGGTGATGCGGTTCTGGAGCGTGCCCCCGGAGGAGGTTCCGGCCACCGAGGCGGACCGCATCACCTGGCTGTACGACTGGTGGGCCCGGATCGACGCATGGATCGAGGAACATCAGCCGGCGGCGTACCCATCGGGCACCGGCCGGTCCCGGTCGGCCAGCCGCAGCTCAGCAGACGCCTGACCGCGGGGCTGGCCCACTGGCCAGCCCGCCATGGGTCAGCCCGCCATGGGTCAGCCCGCCATGGGTCAGCCCGCTTCGGGTCAGCCCGCTCTGGGTCAACCCGCTGTGGGCCGGGCCGCTCGGTCGGGCCCCTAGACCGGGCCGCTCAGCCGGTTCACTCGGCTGGCCGCTGGCCGCTGGCCGCTAGGAGCTGGGAGCCGACCGCTGGGAGCCGACCGCTGGGAGCCGGCCGCTGGGCGCCGGACATGAGCCGGCCCGCAGGCGGTCTGCCTGCGGGCCGGGGAGCATGCCAGGGGGTGGGTCAGCCGCCCAGGCTGGTGTACAGGTCGTTCGGGGCCTCGGTGATCTGCCCGGCCGGCGGGCGCTGGGCGTTCACCGTGGTGCCGTAGTCGGTGTAGAGCACCTCCAGCGGCTGCGCCTGCTGGCCGTTGGCGGCGGCCGGCAGCTGGATGGTCAGCGCGGACAGCCGGCCCTGGTCGTCGAGCCCGGCGGTGAACGGCACGTTCTGTCCGGCCGCGCCGTAGCCGTCCACGGTCACCTGGTCGAGGCCGGCGATCCCGGCGGCCTTGGTGAGGTCGAGGGTGCCGCGGTAGCTGCGCGGATCCACCTGCTGCACGTCGGTGCTGGAGGCGAGCAGGTCGGCGGTGTTGGCCGGGTCGATCTGACCGGGGCGCAGGCCGACGTTGGCGCCCTCGGGCAGCCGGGAGACGTCGACGTGGGTCCAGGTGGAGCCCTTGGTGATGCCGGGGATCTGGACGTACAGGTCCTGCTCGATGATCAGGGTCTTGACCTTGATCTCGGCGTTCGTGCCGGTCACCGCGAGTTCTCCGGTGGCCTTGCCGTTGGGCGCGTCCATCAGGCCGGTCAGCTGGAAGCCGGGACCGGACGTCATGGTCACCTTGAAGCTGGTGTTGCCGAGCGCGGCGGTTGCCTTCCCCAGCGCCTCGGCGGCGGCCGGGTCGGCGGTCCCGGTGCTGGCGCTCGGGCTGGGCGCGCCGGACGTGGTGCCGGCGCCGGGCGTGCCCGCGTCGCCGCCCTCGGCGCACCCGGAGACCGCGAACGCGACCGCGGCCAAGACCCCCAGCGTCGATCCGGCGAGTCGTCGTGTCCGCATCGCTGTCCTCCCCTAACGTGCCGGCCGTCCTGGCGACTCCGGCCACGGCCTGTTGTGCCCGGTGACGCGAAACGGCAAACGGACACGAGGGGACATCGCGACACCACGGAGAGTGCGGCCGGGCGGGCTGTCCCGGCCCGGCCGCCCTCCGTGGATCAGGCGTTCGCCGCGCCCAGCATCGACTTCGGCATCTCCTGCACGTCCTTGGCCGGCGGGGCCTTGACGGAGACGGGAGTGCCGAAGTCGTAGTAGGTGGTCGTCATCTTGCCGGCGCCGGCCATCAGCGACTCCGTGTCGATGGCCAGCTCGGTGAGCCGTCCCTCGGCGTCGGTCTTCGCGGTGAACGGCACCGCCTTCGCCTTCGCGCCGAGCGCTTCCAGCGCCTTGTCGTTGGAGTTTGGCGTCTTGGTCATGTCCAGCACGCCCTTGTACGAGCCCTCGCCGGTCTTCTCCACCTTCTGGGTGGCGGCGATCATCTTGCTGGCGTCGGTGGGGCCGCCGCCAGAGATCGAGAACGGGCTGCCCTCGGGGATCGTCGACGCGTCGACGTGCATCCACTTGTCGGCCTTGGCGCCGAGCGCGGACCCGAGCGCCCCGTCCATCTTGATGTACACGTCGTTGCCGACCTTGCGCATGGTCATGGTGGTGTCCTCGGACCCGCCCACGCCCAGCGTCATCTTCATCTGCATCTGCTCGCCGCCGACGCTGGAAGCGCCGTCGACGCTGAGTCCGGCCGCCGACTTCATCTTGATCTTGAGCGACTCGGTGCTCAGCTTGGTGGCCGCCGCGGCGAGTTCCGCCGCCGGGTCCACCGGCTTGGTGCTCTGCGCGGCCGGGGCCGAACCCGACCCGCCGGTCGAGGTGCCGCTCGGACCGCAGCCGGTCAGACCGAGCGCGGCCACCAGCGCCAGGCCCGCAATGGCCAGCCGTCGATTCCTCATCAATACCCTCCCCGTGGGGTGGTGCCGCCGCCCGGGGCGGGTCGACGCCACGATGTCCGGCCCACGGTATCCGAGAGGTGCGACAACGTCCGCCCCGGTTTCCGGCCGCCGGCGTCATCGACGGGCAGGAATCCGGGTCGCCACGGACGCGGACGGTGAGCGGAGCCGAGCCGGGCACTAAGGTGGGTGAGCTGGTGGAAGCGATTTCCGGTACCGGGGCGTAGGCGGCATGATGGCCCCAGGTAGCGGCCCGCGCACGTACAGGGAGTATCCGTGAGATTCGAGGTCAGCAAGGTCCTCGATGCCATCGAGGCCCGGCTCACCACCGACCCGGCGTTGGCCCGGGCCGTGGTTGATCTGTCCGAGATCGTGCGTTACGCCGATCTCGACGGCGGCCGGCCGGCCAGCATGCTGCGGCTCGGCCAGGTCATCGACGCGCTGGGCCGGCACGTGGCCGAGGAGAACGTCCCGGTGTACGCGGTGGTACCCCGCGGGCTGCTCTCCGACGCCGACCTGACCTCCAACGAACGCATGGTGGTCCGGCGCTGGGCCGACGACGGCGTGGTCGAGGTCGTGCCCGAGGTCGGCGACCGCGTGCTCGAAGTGGCCGAGCTGCTCGGCTTGCCGGTGCTGACCCGGTCCCGCGCGGAGCAGTTCCGCGACGGGCGGCCCTGGGTCGACGAACCCGGCCGGCTGCTGGCCGCGGTGCCCGGCGCGGGCGGCCCGGTGCTGGTGGCCCGGGTCGGTCGCGGCGAGGTGCCGCCGGTGGCGGACCCGTCCCCGATGGGCGCGAAACTGCTCGCCCGGGTGTGGCGGTGCCCCGAGTCCAACTGCAGCGCCTTCGGCGGCGGCGACTCGGACAGCCCGTTCGCCGACATGCGCAAGGTGATCAGCCCGGTCGCGCAGCCGCCGGCGACGCTGCGGGCCGGCGTGCCCTGCTGCCCGCGGCACGGCACGAAGCTGAGCGACGCCGGTCCGCGCCCCCGCGTCGAGGTCCTGTCGGTCCGCATCGACGGCGTCATCCGGCAGCGCTTCGTGGTCAGCGAGGGCCAGCCGGTGGTGGTCGGACGGGCCCCCGAGGGTGGCGGCGTCATGCTCGGCCAGTGGCTCACCGACGACGCCCGGAAGTGGATCAGCCGCGGCCATGCCAAGTTCGCCCTGGCCGGCACGGAACTGACCGTGCAGGACGTCTCCACCAACGGCACCGGCGTCCGGCCGGCCGGCTCGCTGGACGACGACGAGCGCGTCACGCTCGCCCGCGACGAGGTCCGCGAGCTGGCCGCCGAGGACGTGGTGGAGCTGTACGCCGGGGTGAACGTCGGCCGCGCCCGGATGTGGGCCACCGGCGGCGTCAGCCAGCCCGCCTCGGTGATGGCCGACGCCCCGACCATGGCCATCCGCAAGTTCGAGCGCTAGCCCGCCCGGGCCTCGTCGAGGCGAGTTCGAGCGCTAGCCCGCCCGGGCCTCGTCGAGGACGGCCTTGACGGCGGCGAGCGCCTGACCCAGGTCCGCCTCCGTCACCACCAGCGGTGGCGCCAGGCGGATGGTGGACCCGTGGGTGTCCTTGGCCAGCACGCCCCGCTGGGCCAGCCGCTCGCACGCCTGCCGCCCGGTCAGCAACGCCGGATCGATGTCGACGCCGGCCCAGAGGCCCCGCCCGCGTACCGCCATCACGCCGTGGCCGATCAGCGCGGACAGGCCGGCGTGCAGCTGTTCGCCGAGGGCCGCCGAGCGCTGCTGGAAGGTGCCGGACTCGAGCAGCTTGACCACCTCGGTGCCGACCGCGCAGGCCAGCGGGTTGCCGCCGAACGTGGAGCCGTGCTGGCCCGGCTCGAGCACGCCGAGCACGTCGGCGTCGGCGGCGACCGCGGACACCGGCACGATGCCGCCGCCCAGGGCCTTGCCGAGCACGTACATGTCGGGCACCACGTCGTCGTGCTCGATCGCGAACGTGCGGCCGGTGCGGCCCAGCCCGGACTGGATCTCGTCCGCGATGAACAGCACGTTGCGCTCGGTGCAGGTCTTCCGGACCGCGGCCAGGTAGCCGGGCGGCGGCACCAGCACCCCCGCCTCGCCCTGGATCGGTTCGAGTAGCACGGCCACGGTGTGGTCGTCCACCGCGTCGGCCAGCGCGCCGGCGTCGCCGTACGGAACGATCGTGAAGCCCGGGGTGTACGGCCCGAAGTCGTCCCGCGCGTCCGGATCGGTGGAGAAGCTGACGATGGTGGTGGTCCGGCCGTGGAAGTTGTTCTCCGCGACCACGATGTTCGCCTGCCCGGCCGGCACGCCCTTGACCCGGTAACCCCACTTGCGGGCCACCTTGATCGCGGTCTCCACCGCCTCGGCGCCGGTGTTCATCGGCAGCACCAGGTCCTTGCCGCACAGCTGAGCCAGCCGGCGGCAGAACTCGGCGAACTGGTCGTGCACGAACGCCCGGCTGGTCAGCGTCAGCCGGTCCAGCTGGGCGTGCGCGGCGCTGATCAGCGCGGGGTGCCGGTGCCCGAAGTTCAGCGCCGAGTAGCCGGCCAGGAAGTCCAGGTAGCGGCGCCCGTCGACGTCGGTGACCCAGGCACCCTCGGCGTCCGCGATCACCACCGGCAGCGGGTGGTAGTTGTGTGCGGTCCACCGCTCCGCCTCGGCGAGGGCGGCGGGCGTACGCATGTCCACGGTCGTCATGAGCGCACCTCCAGCGTGCAGCATTTGGGTCCGCCGCCGGCCTTGCGCAACTCCGACAGGTCGACACCCACGGTTTCGTATCCGCGCTCGCGCAGCGCGGCGGTCAGTGCGGTGGCCTGGACCGGCAGCACCACGGTACGGCCGTCGCTGACGGCGTTGAGCCCGAGCACGGCGGCATCGGTCGCGGTGGCGTGCACGGCGTCCGGGAAGAGCCGGCGGAGCACGGCCTGGGAGCCCGGGGAGAACGCCTCCGGCAGGTACGCCACGGTCCGGTCGTCCAGCACGCACAGCGCCGTGTCCAGGTGGTAGTAGGCCGGGTCGACCAGCTGCAGTGTGATCACCGGGCGGCCGAACACCTCCTGGGCCTGCGCGTGGGCGGCGTGCGCGGTGCGGAAGCCGGTACCGGCCAGCAGGACGTCCCCGGCCAGCAGGATGTCGCCCTCACCCTCGTTGGTGTGCTTGGCGTCGTGCACCTCGAAGCCACGGGACTCGAACCAGGCCCGGTACGCCGGGGCCTCGTCGGCCCGCTCGGCGTCGCGGAACTGCACGGCGAGCACGGTGCCGTCGACGACGGTGGCGCCGTTCGCGGCGAAGACCATGTCGGGCAGCCCGGCCAGCGGCTCGATCAGCTCGACGGTGTGGCCCAGGTCGAGGAACGTCTGCCGCAGGGTCTCCCACTGGCGGACGGCGAGCGCGTTGTCGTACGGCGCCGCGGGGTCCATCCACGGATTGATCCGGTACGTCACGGCGAAGTGGGTCGGCCGGCACATCAGGTAGGTGCGCGGCGCGGCGTCGGTGGTCATGGGAGAAACGGTATGCGGGAAAGCCCTGCATACGTGCCGGATCAACCATGCGCGAGGGCGCCGAACGTTGCGTGCTCGGCGCTGCCGGCGATGATTCGTTGCGCATGCGTCGGGGGCGGCGCTGATGCGCCACCCCCGGACGACGTGTGCGGTCGTGTCCTGCCGGTCGACGGTGTTCGCCGGCCGGATCGTTCCGCGCTTTCCGGCGCATCGCCGGATGGTTTCGGGGCGGGCCCGGCGGATGGCCGTCCCGGTTCCGATTTCGCTTCGGGCGCATCGCCCTCGGCAAATATGGGGATACCCCTAGAAGCGGTCCACAAACTGTGCGTCAAGCCACTCTCGCAGGGTATTGACGGGCTGCATGTCGGTGCCCAGCCAGGTGAGCATGCCCATCAGGGCGAGCACGCCGACCGTGCCGGCGGCGATGGCGAGCACGGTGCCGATCAGCGCGTCGGTCTTGCCGGCGATGTGCCGGCGGCGGGTGGCCCGCAGGCCGGCCAGCGACACGACCAGCGCCAGCCCGGCCACGCCGATGCCGTAACCGAGCAGCGGCCCGGAGAGCACGAGCAGCGCGGCGGCCACGGCGAGGACGAGTCCGAGCGTGGCGAGCAGGCTGGCCCGGGGCTTGGGACCGGCGGGGACCCGGTCCTGGTCGACCGTGGCCAGTTCCTCGGTGCGGTCCGTGTCCCGGTGGGCGGCGGCGCGCTCGACCTCGGTGCGGTCGGTGGCGGCGCGGTGCGCGGGTGCGGGTGCGGGTGCGGCGGCACGCTCGGCGTGCGCGGCGGCCCGGCCCGCGGAGGCTCGTTCGGCGGCGGCCCCGCCCGCGCTGGTGAAGCGGGTGGTGGTGGCGTCGTTCGGGGCGGCCACCGAGTGTGCGCCGGGGTTACGGTCGCGCACCGCGACGGTGGGGCGCTCCTGGTCGGTGTTATCCGGTCCGGACTGGCGGGAGAACGTCGGAAGCCTCACGTCAGCACCTCCTGATCACTCGGGGATGTCCTATCGCTATACCCCGATGAGGGAGGTATGACACCGGTGCCGGGGCGGGCCGGCGATGCCCGCCCCCGGCCCGGCGATCAGACCATCGACGGGGACGCGGACGCGCCGACGTCGGTGGCCTTGCGGATCACGTGGTCGATCAGCCCGTACGTCTTGGCGTCCTCGGCGGTGAACCACCGGTCGCGGTCGGAGTCGCGCTCGATCTCCTCCGGGGTGTGCCCGGTGTGGAAGGCGATCCGCTCGTTCATGGTCTTCTTGATGTGCAGCATGCTCTCCGCCTGGATGGCGATGTCGGCCGCGGTGCCGCCGATGCCGCCGGCCAGCTGGTGCATCATGATCCGGGCGTGCGGCAGGGCGTACCGCTTGCCCGGGGTGCCGGCGCAGAGCAGGAACTGGCCCATCGAGGCCGCCATGCCCATGGCGATCGTGGCGACGTCGTTCTTGATGTACTGCATCGTGTCGTACACCGCCATGCCGGCGCTGATCGAACCGCCCGGTGAATTGATGTAGAGGGCGATGTCCTTCTCGCTGTCGGCCGAGGCCAGCAGCAGCAGCTGGGCACAGATCCGGTTGGTGACCTCGTCGTTGACCTCGCTGCCGAGGAAGATGATCCGCTCGCGCAGCAGCCGCTCGAAGACCTGGTCGTCAAAGGATGCGCCGCCGGTCCGCATCACCTGTTCGTCAACTCTCATGGACTTACCCTCTCACCTGGCTCGCCGGTCCCTGTCAGCTTCCCCCCGCCCGGGACGGACGCCCAGCGATTCTCCTGTGGGCGAATCCGCTGTGGGCATAACCGTGACGCTCGCGGATATGGTTCGTGTCGTGCCAGAGGGACATACGATCCACCGCCTCGCCGTCCGCCACCGGGAACTGTTCGCCGGGCACCGGGTCGCGGTGAGCAGTCCGCAAGGTCGCTTCACCGCCGGGGCCGCGTCGCTGTCCGGGCACACGCTGGTCGATACGGAGGCGTACGGCAAGCATCTCCTGCACCACTTCGACACCGGCCGTACCCTGCACATCCATCTCGGTCTGTACGGGCGCTTCACGGACGGCGAGCCGCCGGTGCCGGAGCCGGTCGGCCAGGTCCGCCTGCGGATGACCACCGATCGGCACTGGCTGGACCTGCGCGGCCCCACCGCCTGCGAGGTGTTCGACCCGCCGCAGGTGGTGACGCTGCGCTCCCGGCTCGGTGCGGACCCGCTGCGCGACGACGCCGACCCGGCGGCCGCCTACGCGCGGCTGGGCACCAGCACCCGGGCGGTGTTCGCGTTGCTGCTGGATCAGTCGATCGTGGCCGGCTGCGGTCTGATCTACGCCAACGAGGTGCTGTTCCGGGCCGGCCTGGCGCCCACCACGCCGGGACGCGGCATCTCCGCGCAGGGCTGGCACGAGATGTGGGAGGACCTGCGCGCGCTGATGAAGGAGGGGGTGGCGCGCGGCCGGATCGACACCGTGCACACCGCGCACACACCGGAGGCGATGCAGCGGGCGCCGCGGGTGGACCGGCACGGCGGCGAGGTGTACGTCTACCGCCGCCCCGGCCAGAAGTGCTACGTCTGCGGCACGGAGATCGCCCGCAGCCCGATGGCGGGACGCAACCTGTACTGGTGTCCGACCTGTCAGCCGGTCACGGCAGCACGGGCGGCGCGGAGGCGTTGACGTCGGGCGCGGCCGGTGGCGGGACCGTCGGCACGCCCAGCTCGAAGTTGTTCCGCAGCCAAGGCAGTAGTTCCGCGTACGCGGTGACGGTCTCCGGCTGGTCGTAGTCGTGCGACAGGATGATCGAGCCTGGGCGCACGGTCCGGCGTACATCCGTGACGATCTTCTGGACGTGCGCCCCGGCGTCGGTGTCCTTCCCGCGCTCCCAGTCGCGCGGGTCGACCTCCCAGTAGAGCGAGGCCATCCCGTCGGCGTAGGCCACCTGCACCAGCCGCTCGGTGAAGTTGCCGCCGGGCGCGCGGAAGAAGGGAATCTTGGCATCGGGTACGGCGGCCCGGATCGCCGCGTTCGTCCGCTCCAGGTCGGCCCGGATCGCGTCCGGCTTCTCCCGGCCCAGCGTGAAGCTGTGGTCCCAAGAGTGGTTGCACAGGGTGTGCCCGGCCGCGGCGATCTGCCGGACCACGTCCGGGTGCCGCTGTGCCTGCGCGCCGACCACGCAGAAGGTCGCCTTGACGCCCTGCTCCTTGAGCATCGCCAGGATTCTGGGCGTCTGCACCGGGTCCGGCCCGTCGTCGAACGTCAGCGCCACCGCCCGGGTCCCGGTGACCCGCAGCGAACTGGCCGGCCCGTCGCCCGGTGGCACCGCCACGGCCGGCTCGGGTGCCGCCGGAGCCGCCGGCCGGCCCGGGGTGGCCGGCGCCGCCGAGGACTTCCCCGGCGTGGGTGGCTTCGCCGCCGCCGGCTTGCCGGGCTTCGCCGGGGAACTGCGGCGTTCCGGTTCGGCGGCGTCCGGCGGGGCCTCGGTGCGCGCCTTCGCCGGCTTGTCCGCGACCACCGGGGACCGCCCGGCCGTGTTGACCGGGTCGACATCGTCGCCGCGCTGCACCGGGATCATCACCAGCGCCAGGCCGACCGCGACCAGCGCCGCCAGCAACGCCTGCTGGCGGGACTTGCCGATGAGCAGCCATGACTCGATCGGCAGCGTGCCGGGTGCCCGGTGCGCGCCGGTGGCCGGCGTCCTGCTACCGGTCCACAGCGCCCACTCGCGGACGGCGCCGGCCGCGCGGAGGCGGTCACTCAGGGCGTCGCGCACCGCGGGGACCGGCCGCACCGTGATGGCCAGCGGATCGGCCGGGCGGGCGTGCTTGCCGTGCCGGGCCGCGGCGCGCCGGCCCGGCTTCTGCGCGGCCGCGTGCCGGCGGGCGTGCCGGCCGGTCGCCGCGGGTGTCGGCTCGGCGGCGCGGTCGTTCGCCTCGCGGTCCTGCTGCAGGCGGCTGGCCGCGTCCCGGGCCGCGGAGATGGCCGCATCGGCCGGGTGCGCCTCGGCGGGCGAGTCGGGAGCCCGGTGGCTGCCGGCGGCGCGGGACCGGCGCGCGGTGAGCAGCCACTCGCTGGTCGACTCGAACGCCCAGGCGTCGCGGATGCCGGGGGCGTTCGGTCGCCGGTCGCCGGTGGCCGAGCCGTCGCCGCCGTTCCCGTTCCCGTTCCCGTCCCCGTTCCCGCTCTCGCGTTCGCGTTCGCGTTCGCCGAGGATCTCCCAGCGGGACGAGCCGCCGGTTGCCCAGAGGTCCGTCGAGGAGTGTTCGGCGGACGGGAGATCCGCGGACCGCGACGAGTCGCCGGCCGCCCAGAACTCGGCCGACGAGAACTCGCCGGTCGACCAGACTTCGGTGGCCGGTGTGGTTTCCGTGGCTGACCAGGTTTCGGTGGCCGGTGTGGTTTCCGTGGCCGACCAGGTTTCGGTGGCCGGTGGTGCTTCGGCAGTGGGCCAGGCCGCGGTGGCCGGTGCGGTTTCGGTGGCCGACCAGGTTTCGGTGGCCGGTGATGCTTCGGCAGTGGGCCAGGCCGCGGTGGCCGGTGCGGCTTCGGCAGTGGGCCGGTTTTCGGCGGTCGCTGCGGGGGCGTCGGCGAGTGACGTGCCGCGGTGGGATTTCCGGCTCCGGGGCGGGCTGTCGGCGAGCGATTCCGGGCGCCGGTGCCGGCCGTTGCGCGCGCGCTCGCGCGCGGCATGCGATGCCGTCTCGGCCGCGTGCCGAGGCGCACGGCCCGGCGCCATCGGGTCGGAGGGCATCGGCGGCATCCGCTATGCCTACCGGGTTACAAGATCAAACGCGATACCGCATCCGTGATCATCACTTGACCATGAGTAGTAATGCCAGGTGGGGGCCGCGCGGTAGGCGCGGGGCGCGAAAGTCCTAAACCGGAAAGTGTGCCGACTTAGCGGTGTCTTTCGGCAGTCCATCAAGGAGTTGATTGCGTTCCTCGGGCATCTACTGGCATCGTAGCGGTTCGGCTACGCAGGGTTGGCTAATCGATGGGCCGGCGGTCCGTTCATGGGGGACGAAACATGCGGCGAAACGGCACACGGGCCACCGGCGGCGGCCACCGTCTACACACGACTGTCGCGCTCGGACTGACACTCCTGCTCGGCGCCTGCACCGCTCAACAGGGCACGACCGCGGTGCAGGCGGACCCCCGCCCGGTCACCGCGGAACGGCCGCACAAGGCCAAGCCGGCCCCGAAGCAGCGCTGGGGCAATGCCGCCGGCCTGGACCCGGTGGTCGACGGACCGCGCAACCGGTACCGGCCGCCGTCGCAGCGCACGAAGTACCCGGCGGTCAAGGTGCCGACGCGGCCGGCCAACTCCGCCGAGCTGGTCGACGCGCCCCCGGCGAAGGCCGCCGGCTTCGACGAACGGACCAGCCGCGAGGTGCCCGCGGCCCGGACCGAACACCAGCGGGTGTACGACAACGCCGACGGCACGCAGACCACCGAGTTCTCCACCGGCGCACTCAACTTCCGCAAGCCCGACGGCACCTGGGCGCCGATCGACTCCGCGTTGACCGGCGACGCCGCGTCCGGATGGCGGCGCAGCGCGGACTCGGTGGACCTGCGCCTGGCCGGGCGCGCGGACGCCGACGAACTGGTCCGGGCCACGCTCCCCGGCGGCGGAGTGCTGGCCTACGGCGCGGCGGATGCCCGCGGCGTGACCGGTGCGGTGTCCGGCGACACCGTCGCCTACCGGCAGGTCTGGCCGGGCGTCGACGTGGAACTCCAGGCCCAGCCGGGCGGCGTCAAGGAGAACCTGGTGCTGGGCTCCGCCGACGCGCGGCGGTCGTTCGTGTTCCCGCTCCGGCTCACCGGCCTCACCGCGGCGATGGAGGGCCGCCAGGTCGTCCTCACCGATCCGGCCGGCGTCCGGCGCGCCACCATTCCCGCCGGATTCATGGTGGACGCGAACGGCGAGGTGTCGCACGACGTCTCGTACCAGCTGATCAGCCACGCCGGGACGCCCGCACTCCAGGTCTCGGCGGACCCCGGCTGGCTCCAGCGGGCCGACCGGACATTCCCGGTCCGCATCGACCCGCCGGTCCTCGCCGAGGGCGCGGCCACCGAAAGCCTGGTGGTGCAGGAGGACTCCTCGCGGGGCGGCGGCGAGACGCTGCTGGTCGGCCGGCGCAACGGCAACCGGGCGGCGTCCTACATCCGGTTCCCGGACCTGGTCTCCCGGCTCGCCCACCACACCGTCTTCAGCGCGCAGCTCAGCTTCGCCGCCTACGAGGCGCCGTCCTGCAAGCCGCGCAAGCTCAGCGTGCACCCGGTGAACGAGTCCTGGACGAGCGGGGCGACGAACCTCAAGTTCCCCGGCCCCGACGTCGGGTCGGCTCTCACCAGTTCCTCGTTCGCGCAGGGCTTCTTCGAACTCGGTCAGTCCCGCTCGGCCTGCCCGGTCACCGGCACCGTGCTCAACCTCGGCAGCAAGGGCCGGGACCTGGTCCAGTCCTGGGTCAGCGGGAAGAAGCCCAACCACGGTCTCTCGCTGCGGGCCCCGGTCTCCGACGACAGCTCGTGGAAGACCATCGCCGGCCCGGCGATCGAGAAGAACCCGCCGAAGCTGTACGTCACCCACACGCCGTACAACGCCAAGTACGCCGTGCCGTCGCCCACCCCGAAGCCGGCCGTCCTGCAGAACCAGGACGGCAAGGTCAAGGTGACCGTCACCAACACCAGCGCCCGGGACTGGACGGCGAGCAGCTACCGCCTGATCTACCGGGTCTACAACGCCCGCACCAACGCCAAGGTGGGCCAGTACGTCGCCGCCAACCTGCCGGCGAACCTGCCCCGCACCCGTTCGGTGACGCTCGACGCCACGATCCGGGCGCTGCCCATCGGCGAATACCTGATCGACTTCAGCATGGCCAACGGAAACCTGGTCTTCACCGACGAGATGGTGCCGCCGGCCCGGATCGCGCTGCGGGTGCAGAACATCGAGCCCACGGTCCGCGACCTGTTCCCGCCGAACGACTACCAGTCGCCGACGCTGAGCCCGCAGCTGTGGGCGCAGGCCGTGGACCTGGACGCGCCGCCGAAGTCGACGCTGCAGTACAAGTTCGAGTACTGCGCGGTCGGCACGGACGGCAAGCCCACCGGCTGCACCACCACGGCGTACCAGGCCAAGCACTATTTCACGATCCCGGCCGGGAAACTGCTCTGGAGCAAGCCGTACCTGTGGCGCGCGTACATCAAGGACAACGCGGACGAGGTCGTCACGGGGTACTCCCGGCTGGTCACCTCGGCCCCGCAACCCGAGATCACGTCCCGGCTGGCGAACACGCCGTTCGGCGACCAGGAACGCGACTTCGAGCCCGACCTCGGCAACGTGACCACCGGCGCGGTGGACGCCAACATCGCCACCGTCGGGCCGCCGTTGAAGATCACGCGGACCTACAACAGCCTGGACCCGCGTACCGACCTGGCGTTCGGCACCGGCTGGATGTCGCAGCTGGACATGCGCGCCGAACTGGACCAGGACGGTTCCGGCAACCTGCTGGTGACGTATGCGGACGGCCAGCAGGTCCGATTCGGCCGCAACGCCGACAACACCTGGGCGGCCCCTCCCGGCCGGTCTGCCGAGTTGACCCTGGACACGGCGAACGGCGTCTACGTGCTCAAGGACCGGGCCGGAACCACGTACCAGTTCGCGGGCGGTGGCCGCGGCCGGATTCACAAGATCGTCGACAAGTCCAGCCGCTCGATCGAATTCGGGTACGGCAACAACGGACTGCTGACCCGGATCCAGTCGAAGTACAACCGGTTGAGCACCAAGCCGGGACGCGCCCTGACGTTCGGCTGGAACCCCGCCGGGACGCACATCACCAGCGTGTCCACCGATCCGGTCGGCGGTCGTTCGCTGACCTGGACGTACGCCTACGACGGCGACCGGCTCACCAAGGTCTGTTCGCCGGGCAACGTGTCGTGCACCAGCTACTCCTACACCGACGGATCGCATTACCGAAGCGCCGTGCTGGACAGCAATCCGGACTCCTACTGGCGGTTCGGCGAGCCGACGGGTGCCGACGGCGCCGGCAGCGAGGTGCTCACCAACCTCGGCAAGGACGCCGGCGTGGCGCGCAACGTCACGTACGAGCAGGCCGGTGCGCTGGCCGGCACGGACAACACCGCCGCGCTGTTCAACGGTTCCTCCTCGGTGATCGAGCTGCCCAAGGGCATCGTCAAGCGGAGCCGGGACACCGCGGTCGAGGTGTGGTTCAAGGTCGACTCGGTGCAGAGCGGTGGCCCGCTCATCGGCTACCAGGACAAGCCCGTCGACAGCACGCCCGGAATCGGCGTACCGCTGCTCTACGTGGGCATCGACGGAATCCTGCGCGGCCAGTTCAAGAACACGACCGCCACGCCCGATCCGATCGTGGCGCCGGGCGACCTGCGGGACAACAAGTGGCACCACGCCGTCCTCTCCGTCGCGGCGGACGTGCAGACGCTCTACCTCGACGGCGCCAAGGTGGACAGCAAGCCGGTCAGCGACGGCGTACTCGACCAGGCCCTGCTCACGTTCAATCAGGCGGGTGCGGGATGGGCCACCACGCCCACCGCCTGGCCGGCCTGGGGTACGAACGCGAAGCGCACCTTCGGCGGCATGCTGGACGAGGCCGCGGTGTACGGTCACGCGCTCAACGACCGCAGCGTCGCCACCCACTGGCAGATGGGCAAGCACAAGGCCGACCAGCTGGCCGTCGTCACCCTGCCGAGCGGCAAGATCGCGTCGGAGGCGGTGTACGACACCTCGGCCGACCGGGTCAAGGAGTACACCGACGGCAACGGCGGCACCTGGAAGATCGGCTTGCCGACGGTTTCCGGCGGCGACGATGACCTGCGCCGCACCGTGCAGGTGCTGGACCCGGCGGACCGGCCCTACCTCTACGAGTACGACGGGCTCACCGACCGGCTGCTGCGGTCCGGATCGCCGCTGGGCATCAGCACCCGGCCGGAGGACCGCCCGCCGACGCCCTCGCCGTCGACGCCGCCGCCGACCGAGGAGTGCCACGCCCCGGACCCGAACGAACCGCACTTCTGCACCACCATCCCGGGTAACGCCGGCGGCCCGGTCTTCGTCGAGGAAGAACTGGCCGGCATGGTGGTCCGGTCCTTCGGCTACGACGCCAACGGCAACCAGGATCTGATCGTCACCGAGAACGGTGACCGGATCACCATGAAGTTCGACGCCCGGGGCAACGTCCGGTCCCGCACCACCTGCCGGACGCCCGGCAACTGCCAGACCTCGTACACCAGTCACACCACGCCCGTCGCCGGTCTGAGCCCGACGAACGATCTGCCGGTCGAGGTGCGCGATGCGCGGTCGTCGAGCGAGACGGACAACCGGTTCCGGACCACGACGGCGTACACCGGCGCCGGCGAGGTGTACACCGAGACCGGTCCGGACGGCGCCGTGACCAAGACGGAGTACACGGACGGCACCGAGTTCTCGTTCCCGGAACGCGACTATCCGCCGTCCGGACTGCCGCTTCTGGTGAGTGACACGGAGAAGCGGGTCACCCGGTTCCAGTACAGCTGGGCCGGCGATCTGACCATGGTCACGACGCCGTCCGGGCTGGTGACCGAGTCGACGTACGACGCGCTCGGCCGGCGGATCCAGGACCGGGAGAAGTCCGACACCTACCCGGACGGCGTGGTCACCACCTACACGTACGACGACATGGGCCGCGTCCTCACCACCACCGGCCCGGTGACCACCAACGCGGTCGACGGCACGAAACACCAGGCCGTCACCACGAACACCTACGACGTCGACGGCAACGTGGTGAAGACCGTGGTCCGGGACGCGCTCGACCCGAACGAGCCGGAACGCGTCACCACCATCGAGTACGACGAGTTCAACCGGCCGACCCGCACGGTCAACCCCGAGGGCGACGAGCAGACCGAGGGCTGGGACCAGTTCGGCAACCGCACCTCGGTGGTGGACGGCAACGGCAACCACTACGGGTACGCCTACACCGCCCGCAACGACGTGGCCGAGGTCCGCCTCTACGACTGGAACGGCGACCCGGACGGGGGCAAACCCCAGGACGAGAAGCTCGGGTACGTCGTGCTGAACTCCTACGCGTACGACCTGGGCGGCCGGATGGCGGTGCAGGTCGACTCGATGGGCCGCCGGCTGGAGTACACCTACTTCGACGACGATCTGCTCGAGAAGATCGTGCTGAAGAACTTCCACAACCCGGACGGCACCACCCGCGACTACGTGGTGCAGGAGAACCAGTACGACGCCGCGGGCAACCTGACCCGGCAGGCCGAGAGCAACGGCCGCGAGGTCGTGACGAACACGTTCGACCCGCTCGGCCGCGCCGAACGCACTACGTACGACCCGGACGGGGTGGCCCGGACCACGCTGTTCACCTACGACAGCCTCGGCAACGTCAAGGGCACCGCGCAGGTCGGCCAGGCGATCAACGTGCCGTGGTTCGTCGAGACGAACGCACGGCTGCAGACCGCCAGTGTCTACAACAGCAAGGGTCAGCTGGAACAGGACCAGGTGATCAACGGCAACCGGACCCGCAGCACGTCGTACACGTACGATCAGCGGGGTTTGGTGCTGGCCACCACCGAGCCGCGCGGCAACGCGGCGGGCGCCGACAAGGCCGCGTTCACCACCACCTTCCGGTACGACGAGAACGGCGACCGGACGCATTCCGTCGCGCCGCGGGTGAACGCCGAACGCGACGGCCAGCCGGCCGCTCTGGTGAACCCGACCGTGACCACCGGGTACAACGCGTTCGGCGAGGCCGTGGCGATCCGCGACGCGCTGGGCAACGTGGCCCGGACCAGATACGACCGGCTGGGCCGCGTCGTCGAGGTGACCGGACCGCTGTACACGCCGGCCGGCAGCCCCGGCGCCGGGGCGTCGCCGATCACCAAGACGTCCTACGACGCTCTCAGCAACGTGGTGGAGACCACCGACGCCCGCGGCAACGTCAGCCGGTACACCTACGACCGGCTGAACCGGGTGGTCGCGAGGGACCTGCCGGGCGCCACCAACGACGAGCGTGCGGTCACCCGGTACACCTACACGCGCAGCGGCATGGTGCTGTCCACGGTCAGCCCCACTGGCGTCCGGACCGAGGCGACCTACGACGACCTCGACCGCCAGGTGACGCTCACGACGTTCGAACGCAAGCCGGTCGCCGACACCTACACCACCACGATGAAGTACGACGACTCCGGCAACGTGGTAGAGACCCGGTCGCCGGGCGACCTGCCCACCACGATGACCTACGACAAGGTCGGTGACCTGCTCACCCGGACCGATCCGGCCGGGGTGACGAGCCGGTACGGCTACGACGGCTTCGGCAACCTGGTCCGGGACTCCGACGGCGCGGGCCGCACCACCCGCCGCGACTACGACGGCTTCGGGCAGGTCACCGCGGAGATCGACCTGCGGCCGGACGGCACCGAACTGCGG
Source organism: Jidongwangia harbinensis (assembly GCF_020216025.1). Lineage (GTDB taxonomy): Bacteria > Actinomycetota > Actinomycetes > Mycobacteriales > Micromonosporaceae > Actinoplanes > Actinoplanes harbinensis. The sequence goes on from NZ_JAIWNC010000006.1 coordinate 240,727, forward strand.
CGGGAGAAGTTCACCTACGACGACAACGGCAACGTCACGAGCCGGGTCAACCCGCTCGACAAGACCGTGTCGTTCGAGTACGACGCACTGGACCGCCTGGTCAAGCAGGTGGAACCGAAGAGCGCCACCGCCTCGATCACCACCTCGTTCGGTTACGACGCGGCGGGCAACCGCACCCGCTACACCGACGGGCGGCAGCTCTCCACCTACTACGGGGTCAACAGCCTGGGTCTGCCGGAGACGGTGATCGAGCCGTCCACCAAGGCGCATCCGGCGGCCGGCGACCGCACCTGGTCGGTCGGCTACGACCTGAACGGCAACGCCGAGCGGCTCACCGCGCCGGGCGGCGTCACCCGGACCCGCCAGTACGACGCGGCGAACCGGATGATCGGCGAGACCGGGACCGGCGCCGGTGTGACCGTGAACCGCGGGATCACCTACGACCTGGACAACCGGGTCACCGTGGTCAGCGGGGGCGGTGGCTCGAACACCTTCGAGTACGACGACCGGGGCAACCTGCTGCGCGCGGCCGGGCAGTCCGGCACGTCCAGCTTCGGCTACGACGACGACAGCCAGGTGCTGACGCGGACCGATGCGGTCGGCACGGCCGCGTTCGGCTACAAGTACGGCCGGATCCACACCATGAAGGACGCGGCGTCCGGCGTCACCCAGACGCTCGGATACAACAACGCCGGACTGCTGGAGAAGGTCGACTACGGCGTCGGCCGGGTCCGCGGGTTCACCTACGACGACTTCGGCCGGCTCGCCACCGACGTACTCAAGAACAACGCCGGCACCGAGGTCACCAAGATTGCCTACCGGTACAACGCGGACGACCACCTGATCGGCAAGGACACCGCCGGCACCGCGGGCGCCGGCACCAACACCTACGGGTACGACGACGCGGGCCGGCTCACCTCGTGGACGTCGGCCTCCGGCACGGTGGAGTACGCCTGGGACGACTCCGGCAACCGCACCCGGGCCGGGCCCAAGACAGCCACCTACGACGAACGCAACCGCCTGCTCAGCGACGGCGACTACACGTACGCCTACACGCCGCGCGGCACCATGGCGAGCCGTACCAGTTCCGGGCTCACCGAGACCTACTCGTTCGACGCGTTCGACCGGATGGTCAGCGCCGAGGGGCAGAGCTACCTCTACGACGGCCTGAACCGGGTGCTCAACCGCGGCGGGCGCACCTTCCAGTACGCCGGCTTCGAGCCGGACCCGGTGAACGACGGCACCGAGTCGTACGCCCGCGGCCCGGACGGCGAACTGCTCGCCGTCGAGGACGCCACGGACGGCACCCGGATCACCGTCTCCGACGAGCACGACGACGTGATCGCCGCGTTCGACGCAGACAGCACGCTCACCGGGTTGGCCGGCTCCACCGCGTTCGACCCGTACGGCCAGCGAGTCGCGCAGGCCGGAGAGCAGTCCAACGTCGGTTACCAGGGTGACTGGACCGACCCGGACACCGGCCAGGTCAACATGGGCGCCCGCTGGTACGAGCCCGGCACCGGCGGTTTCATGTCCCGTGACACCGTCGAGTACAGCAGCGGCGACTCGATCCTGGCGAACAAGTACACGTACGGCGCCGGCGACCCGATGTCGTTCAACGACCCGACCGGGAACTGGCCGTCCTGCAGCCTGTGCCGGAAAGCCAAGGCCAAGTTCAGCCAGGGCTACAACTACGTCGCTGGCAAGGTGAGCCAGGGCTACAACTACGTCGCGCACCAGGTCAGTCGGGGCTACCACTACGGTGTGTCGAAGGTGCGCGCGGTGGGCTCCTGGATCGGCCAGCATGCGCGGGCGGCGTATCACGGGATCAAGCGCGTCTATACCAGCGCGGTGAACAAGGCGAAGTCGGTCTGGAAGAACACCACGCGGGCGATCCGATCTGGCTATGACCGCTACATCGCGCCGACTCTGCGACAGGCGAGGGACTACGCCCAGCGCAAGGCGGCCGAGATCCATCGCGCCGCGGTGAAGGTGCGGGACAAGGCCAAGGCGGCGGTCAAGCATGCCGTGAAGCACGTCTCGCTCAAGCGCATCGGCCGCGCGGTCGTGGCGGGCCTGGCGTCGCTGAAGCTGACGGTCTCCGCGGCCCTGCCGGCGAAACTGGTACAGACCTTCAACTCGGTCGTGCAGGACATGAACAGCGCGGCGAACGTCTTGTACAAGAAGGCGATCGCGGCCGGTGGGGCGGTGGCCGACGGTCTGCAACAGGCCGGCGACTGGGTGGTCGACCACAAGGCGCAGATCATCGGCGGTATCGCCGGCGCGGTGGTGGGCATCGGTTGTGGCGCGCTGATCGGGGTGACCGGCGTCGGCGCGGTCGCGTGCGCGGCGGCCGGTGGTGCGGTCGGCTCGTTCGTGACGGACCTGGTCGAGGGCGGCAAGGGCTGGAAGGAGATGGCCGCCAACGCGGTGCTGGGCGGCACGATCGGCGCGATTCTCGGTCCACTGTCGTCGGTCGGCGGCGCGGCCATCGGCGGCGCGGTCCGCGGCCTGGTCGGCGGCGGGCTGAGCAAGGCGATCAGCATGGGCGGGGCGTCCGCGGCCAGCTCGTTCCGGTCATTCGGCAGCGGGCAGGTCGGCGGAATCGCGGGCCGGGCGCTGGCGAACCGCGGTTCCACGTCGGCGGGCCGGGACGCGGTTGAGGCGGCCGGCTCGGGCCGGGTCGCTTCGGCAGGCTGCCCGAACAGCTTCGCGCCGGCGACCGCGGTCCTGATGGCCGACGGTACGACGAAGAAGATCGAGGACGTGAAGGTCGGCGACGTGGTGCTGGCCACCGATCCGACCACCGGCAAGACGGAGAAGAGGGCGGTCACCGCGCTGATCGTCGGCGTGGGCGAGAAGAAGATGGTCGAGCTGACCGTCGACGTGGACGGCGCGAAGGGCGACCGGACCGAGACGATCACGGCGACCGAGGGCCACCCGTTCTGGGCGCCGGATCTACGCGAGTGGGTCGATGCGGCCGAGTTGGCATCCCGCTCGATGCTGCAGACCGGCGCAGGAACGTACGTCAAGGTCGAGGCGGTCAAGCGATGGACGGCCCGGCAGCGCGTCCACAACCTCACTGTGGACGGCCTCCACACGTACTATGTGGTGGCTGGCAAGACGCCGGTACTCGTACACAACTGCGGTGGCGAGGCCACCGTGCACCTGGACTACAGCGATCCTGCGAATAAACACGCGCTGATCACCGTTCGCAGCGACTCCGGTGAGGTTATGTCTACGCACCAATTCGGAAGTGTGGCGAATCCTAAAGCCGGCGTCGAAACCTTCGATTCGACGAAGCTGGACCCGGCGACGACGTTCAATATTAAAATTAAGCTACCTAACGCCGATGCGGCTATGGCGTATTCTGAGGTGATGATGGAAAAGACGGCGAGGGGGACCTACCCCGCATACAGCCTGCGGTCTCAGAGTTGCGTGACATATTGTGCGAACGTGCTTCGTGCGGGCGGAGTCAAGGACGTGCCGAATACTCCGAGGGCGGCCCAGGACTGGTTCTTCGAACAGCATGGCTGAACGGTGGAGTGATTCGTGAACAGGCCGCCAGGGTGGGAGAGATTGGATGACATCCCGGATGAATGGGAGGCTCCAATCGATTTGCAGACTCCCACGCCGTATCCCGAGGTCAACATCGCCATCAAGTTGCTCTCTTGCGACTTTCTCGGCTTCGAGGTCCGGGTAGCAGTCGGACGGTTCGTCAGGGAAGAGGCACAATACGATATCTGGTACCTCAAAAATGCGGCCAGCGCTGGCTGGGATGACAGGAAGCTGGCGCTGCTCCGAGAGGTCCCGATGGAACAGACGCGGGATGTCTATGAGGTGTGGAAGAGGCTCGAGGACCTTGACACGTTGAACCTGCCGAACAGTGAATTGCGCGAGCGCCGGACTGTGGCGACTGCGGAAATTGTCATCGCGTTGGAGCGAGCTGCGGATACATTCCTCCGAACGCGCGACGGAACGGTAGAAGAAGGCTGACTGCGCGTCGATCGGAGGGGCGGGCGTCCCGGCCGGGTGCCCGTGGGATGGTTCGCCTGAAAAGGCTACTCGGATAAGGGGCGATCGCTGTGCTTGGAGACCTGAAGGGGGAGCATGACTAGATGGCATGCAGGGCTGAGCGTCCGGCGAATTTCGACGGTGGTGACGCTGACGTTGGCTGCGGTGGCTCTCGGGGTACCGCAGACCGCGACGGCCGCGATCACTCCGGCGTCCGGCGTTCAGATCAAGGCGGCACACAGCAGGCTGTGCCTCAACGTCGACCACGACCGGCAGGAGAACGGCGTACCGATCTTCCAGTACACCTGCGTCGATGCGGCTCCCAACGACAAGTGGCGGGTGCGGCCCATCGGCACTGCGGGCGACTACCACATCTTCGTGTCGAACTCGTCGCGGAGATGCATGCACGTCAGTCAGGCGTTGAAGGTGGACAACACGCCGATCATCCAGTACGGCTGTGTGGACACCGCGAAGCAGAATCTCTGGCGGTTCGTGCCGGTGCCGGGCCGGCCGACGTTCCGGATCGTCTCGGCCGACAGCGGCAAGTGCCTCGCCATCAAGGGTGGCGGCATACAGAACGAGGCACCGCTGGTGATCTTCACCTGCGGGACCACGAATGCGGTCCTCAATGACCAGTTCTACTTCCCGCCGGCAGCCGCACCGGACCCGACACCCCTGGCGATCGTGCCGCAGACGACGATCGCCGGTGTGCAGGGTGGTGCACAGACGGGCGGTGCGTTCGGGCCGTTGGTCTACGCGTGGATCGACGTTCGTGGCCGGATGGTCCGGGGGTATCAGCAGCAGCCGGACGACGTCGCGGGCTTGCAGTGGGCTGCGGTCCCGGACGGGGAGACCTTCGCCGGGCATCCGCAGATCGGTGTGCAGGCGGACGGGCGGGTGCAGACCGGGGTGCGCAACACCAAGGAGGGTGACCTCTGGCTGACCACGCAGACGACCGCCGGTCAATCGGCGTTCGGCGCCGGGCAGGACGTCGGCGGCGCGGGCGCGCAGCAGCCTGCGGTGGGGAAGCTCCCGGACGGCAGGCTCGTCACGTTCGCCGTGGTGAACGGTGCCATGTGGCACCTGCCGCAGGACGGCCGGAACATGCCGTACGGCGAGTGGCGGCTGGTCGGTGGTGCGAACCTGACGGGTGAGCCGTCCGTGGTGACGACCCGCGAGGGGCTGCGGCTGTTCGCTCTGGACACCAGCGGCGCGGTGCAGACGGCGACCTACGTCGGTGGCGCGCTGTCCGACTGGGTCAGCCTGGGCTCCGAGCAGTTCACCGGGCGGATCGCCGCCACGGTCCTGCCCGGGTTCCGCGCCCGGGTGGTGGTGCGCAGTGCCGACGGACTGGTCTTCACCAAGGCCGAGAAGGCCGACGGCACGTTCGACGCGGAGTGGGCGCAGCTCGGCGACTTCGTCGCGGCCGGACCGCCGGCCGCGGTACAGGACCCGGTGTCCGGCGCCGTGTCGATCGTGGCCCGCGGTACCGACAACCTCGTGTACTGGGTGGGGGAGAAGGTTGACGAGGTCGACGTCTTCGGCTCCTGGGTTCTCGCCCACCCGCGGGCGGTGAAGAGCGACCCGACGGTCTTCGCCTACAACCGGTCCAACGGGCCGACGTGGGCGTACCTCGTCATCGACGAGAACAACGCGCCGTTCCTCTACCGGATGGAGCGCTCTGCCTCCGCTGCGCGTGCTGCGGCCGGCCGGGCACAGTCGGAGGGCGGGGCCTTCACCGAGCACGCTCTTCCGCGCCCGCCGCAGGACTGACCGACGACTGCGGCGCCGGCTCCGGCCGGCGCCGCGGTTCGGACGTCAACCGGCCGCGTGCACCGCGTCGGTGGCCTTGCGGGCCGCGATCAGCACCGGATCCCACACCGGCGAGAACGGCGGCGCGTAACTGAGATCCAGCGCCGTCATCTCTTCCACCGTCATCCGGTTCCACATCGCCACGGCGAGCGCGTCGATGCGCTTCGCGGCCTCCTCGCGGCCGACGATCTGGGCGCCCAGCAGCAGGCCGGTGCGCTTCTCGGCGATCATTTTGATGGCCATGGTGGCGGCGCCCGGGTAGTAGCCGGCCCGGCTGGTCGACTCGACCGACGCGGTGACGTACGCGTACCCGGCCGCGGTGGCCTCCTTCTCGGTGAGGCCGGTCCGGGCCACCTCGAGCTCGCACACCTTGGTGACGGCCGTGCCGATGACGCCGGGGAAGGTGGCGTAGCCGCCGCCGAGGTTGATGCCGGCCACCCGGCCCTGCTTGTTGGCGTGGGTGCCGAGCGGCACGTGGATCGGCTGCCCGCTGATCAGGTGGGTGGTCTGCACGCAGTCGCCGGCGGCCCAGATCCCGTCCAGCGGGCCGTCCGGTCCGGTCACCCGCATCCGCAGGTCGGTACGCAGACCGCCGGTCACGCCCAGCGGGATGCCGGCGTCCGCGGCGAGCGTGGTGTTCGGCCGGACCCCGAGGCCCAGGACCACGACGTCGGCGGGGAACTCCTCGTCCCGGGTGACCACCGCGCGGACCCGTCCGCCGTCGCTCTCGATGCCTTCCACGTGGGCGTTCACCCGGACGTCGATGCCCAGCGCGGCGATCGCGTGGTGCACGCGTTCGCCCATGTCCGGGTCCACCGTGGACATCGGCTGCGGCGACTTCTCCAGCAGCGTGACGGCGAGGCCGCGGTTGACCATCGCCTCGGCCATCTCCACGCCGATGTAGCCGCCGCCGATCACCACGGCCCGTTGTGGCCGCGGGTCGGCGTCCAGCCAACGGTGGATGGCGTCGCCGTCGTCGAGGGTCTGCACGCCGAAGACGCCGCCGGCCGGGATCCGGGCCCAGCCGGGCGTTACGGGTACCGCGCCGGCCGCGTACATCAGCTGGTCGAAGGGTTCGCGTACCTCGTCGCCGGTGGCGTGGTCGTGGGCAACCACCGCGCGGCGGTCCAGGTCGATTCCGACCGCCTCGTGGCGCAGGCGGACGTCGATTCCGGCGGCGCGGTGCGCGTCGGGGTCGCGCGCCACCAGCGCGTCACGCTCCTTCACGGCACCGCCGATCCAGTACGGGATGCCGCAGGCCGAGTACGACGTGAAGTGCCCGCGCTCGAACACCACGATCTGCAGCCGGTCCGGGCCGAGCCGCTTGCGGGCCTGCGACGCGGCCGACATGCCGGCTGCGTCGCCGCCGATGACGACGAGTTTCACTCGGTGCCGCGGGTCGTCGCGGCCAGCCAGTCCACCACGTCTGCGACGCTACCGCGCCGGGCGTAGACGGCGCGCTGCCGCGCCGCGCCGGTGCCGCGCGCACGGAGCCGGCCCATCAGCACGGTGGCCATCTCCAGGTCGCCGTGGCGTTGCAGTTCCGGGCGTACGTAGTCGAACAGCCGCCGCATGATCCGCCACGCCGGGCGGGCCTCGCGGGTGTCCAGGTCGACGTTGAGTCCCTCGAGGCCGTCGTGCGCGGCGCGCCAGTGTGCCGCGGCGAGCAGCGGCTGGGACACGACGGGTGCGGGCGTGCCGGCCTCCACCTCGCGCAGGAGCGTCGCCACCAGGCCCCGGGCCAGCGCCGCGAGCAGCAGCGCGTCGTCGAGCGTGGGGCACACGTCGCCCATCCGGATCTCCACGGTCGGGTAGTTCGCGGAGAGGCGGGCGTACCAGTAGAGCATCCCCTCGTCGAGCGCCGCGCCGGTGGTGATCAGATCGGCGATGACCGACTCGTAGTGCTCGTACGACTCCAGGTGCGGCGTGGGGCCGACGGTGGGCCAGCGTTCCCAGAGCATCGAGCGCCAGCTGGCGTACCCGGTGTCGTGGTCGTCGAAGAACGGTGAGTTCGCGGTGGCCGCCTGCAGCACCGGCAGCCAGGGGCGCAGGTGGTTGAGCACCTGCACGCCGGTCTCCGGGTCGGGGATGCTGACGTGGACGTGCATGCCGTTGGAGCCGGGGCCGGGGGAGAGGTCGCCGAAGCGTTCCCGCATCCGGTGGTAGCGCGGGGCGTCGACGATCGCGGCGGACGGTCCGGCCGCGGGCCCGGCACCGACCGCCACCAGGCGTACCCCGGCCCGTTCGGCGGCGTCGGCCAGCCCGGTCCGCAACCGGGTCATGGATTCCCAGAGCCCGCGCAGCTCCAGCTGGGGCGGGCTGGCCACCTCGATCTGGGTGCGCTGGAACTCGTGCTGCACGGACTGTTGCAGGTCCGGCGGCAGCCGGTCGAAGACGTCCTCGACGGCTTCGGCGCCGCGCGGTGAGTCCGCCTCGACCAGGAGGTACTCCTCTTCGACGCCGAGCGTCAGCAGGTCCTTGGCCTCGGCCTCCTCGGCCAGCTCCGGGGACAGGGTGGTGGGGCCGGTCGCAGCGTCCATGCGCCCGGAGTTACCCGGATGGCGGTTCCCGGAAACGGCGCCGGCGGCGGTCCGGGACTGATCGACTCACGTACATATTGACAATTTCTTGTAACGGGATTGAAACTTTCTGAGAGCGCTCTCTCGCTCAGCTCCAGTCCGAGAGAAGGGCCCCGTCCATGACCCGACCCCGTCGCCTCCGTCTCCGCCTCCTCGCCGCGTCCGCCGTCGCCGTCGTCCTGGGCGGTTACGCGGTCTCCGCCGACGCCGCCCTGCCATCCCCACCGTCCGGCTGGACCCAGGTCTGGGCCGACGACTTCACGGGCGGGGCCAACACGTTGCCGTCGTCCGGTAACTGGATCATCGACACCGGCACCAGCTACCCGGGCGGCCCGCCGCAGTGGGGCACCGGCGAGATCCAGACGTACACGAACAGCACCAGCAACGTGGCCCACGACGGTTCCGGCAATCTGCGGATCACCCCGTTGCGCAACAGTGCCGGCCAGTGGACCTCGGCTCGGATCGAGACCCAGCGCACCGACTTCAAGGCGCCGGCGGGCGGCATCCTGCGGATCGAGGGCCGGATCCAGATGCCGAACGTGACCGGGGCCGAGGCTTCCGGCTACTGGCCGGCGTTCTGGGCGCTGGGTGCGCCCTACCGCAACGACCGGTACAGCTGGCCGGCCATCGGCGAGTTCGACGTGATGGAGAACGTCAACGGCGCCAACGCGGTGTGGGGCGTGCTGCACTGCGGCGTCAACCCGGGCGGGCCGTGCAACGAGACGCTGGGCATCGGCACCAGCCGGGCCTGCCCCGGCAGCACCTGTCAGTCGGCCTTCCACACGTACCGGTTCGAGTGGGACCGCAGTGTCTCGCCGAACCAGTTGCGCTGGTACGTGGACGGTCAGCAGTACCACTCGGTCAGCCAGAGCCAGATCGGTGAGCCGCACTGGACCAACATGACCTCGCACGCCGGCTACCACATCCTGCTGAACGTGGCGATGGGCGGCGCGTTCCCGAACGGGGTCGCCGGCTCCGCGACGCCCACCGCGGCGACCGTGCCGGGCCGTCCGATGCTGGTCGACTACGTCGCCGTCTACACCCGGGGCGGGGACGACACCTCGCCGCCGCCGACCACCCCGCCGACCACGCCGCCGCCGGGTGGGGTGCGCAACGCGTACGCGACCATCGAGGCCGAGTCGTACAACGCCCAGTCCGGGGTGATCACCGAGGACTCCCGCGAGGGTGGTCAGAGCATCGGCGCGATCCGCAACGGGGAGTGGGCCCAGTTCGACAACGTGGACTTCGGCACCGGCGGGGTGCGCGACTTCCTGGCCCGGGTGGCGTCCGGTGCCGGAGGTGGGGTCAGCGGCCTCGTCGAGGTGCGGATCGACAGCCGGAGCAACGCGCCGATCGGCAGCTTCGCGATCGGTGACACCGGCGGCTGGTTCAACTGGCGCTCGGTGCCCGGCAACGTGTCCAGCGTGTCCGGCCGGCACACCGTGTTCCTGACCTTCTCCAGCGGGCAGCCGAACGACTTCGTGAACGTGAACTGGTTCCAGTTCCGCCGTTGACGAGGCATCCGGGCCGGTGGCGTGGAAGCGCCGCCGGCCCGGAATGGCATTTAAAGATATTTAAGGTCGTCACCGCTTTACATCTTCTGTTAACCGTCCTAATAATTTGGCCATCCCGTCCCCCGCCGGAAGGCCACCCCCATGCGCCGTTCCCTCCCGATCGCCCTGGCCGCGTCGCTCCTGGCCGGTGGAGCCGCCGTCCACCTCGCCCCCTCCGCCTCCGCGGCCACACCCTGCGCGCCGGCCTGGACCGCGTCGACCGTGTACCTCAAGAACGACAACGCCTCCCACCAGGGCAAGAACTACACCGCGAACTGGTGGTCGCAGAACGAGAACCCGGCGACCAGCAGCGGCCCATGGCAGGTCTGGACGGACAAGGGCGCCTGCGGCGACGGCCCGCCCCCGAGCAACCCGCCGAGCACGCCCCCGAGCGACCCGCCCGTCGACCCGCCCACCGACCCGCCCACCGACCCGCCCACCGACCCGGGCGACGGCCGGCTGCCGGCGCACTTCCTCACCGGGTACTGGCAGAACTTCGACAACCCGGCCCGCGAGATCAAACTGCGCGACGTACCCGGCACCTACGACCTGATCGCGGTCGCGTTCGCGGACGCCACCGGCACCCCGGGCGCCGTCTCGTTCGGCATCGACGCCGGGCTCAGCGCGAGCGTCGGCGGCTACACCAACGCCGACTTCAAGGCGGACGTCGCCACCCTGCACGCCCGTGGCAAGAAGGTGATCCTCTCGGTCGGCGGCGAGAAGGGCACGGTCAGCGTCAACGACCCGACCGCCGCGACCAACTTCGCCAACTCGGTGTACGCGCTCATGCAGGAGTACGGCTTCGACGGCGTCGACATCGACCTGGAGAACGGGCTCAACCCCACCTACATGGCCCAGGCGCTGCGCACAATCCGCAACCGGGCCGGCGCCGGCACGATCATCACGATGGCGCCGCAGACCATCGACATGCAGAACCCGCAGTCGTCGTACTTCAAGCTGGCACTGGACATCAAGGACATCCTGACCGTCGTCTTCACCCAGTACTACAACTCCGGCGCGATGCTCGGTTGCGACCAGAACGCCGCGTACGGGCAGGGCTCGGTCAACTTCATCGTCGCGCTGACCTGCATCCAGCTGGAGGCCGGCCTGCGCCCGGACCAGGTGGCGGTCGGCCTGCCGGCCACCACCAGCGCGGCCGGCGGCGGGTACGTCGCGCCGGCCGTGGTGAACCAGGCGCTGGACTGCCTGGCCCGGGGAATCAACTGCGGCTCGTTCCGGCCGCCGCGCACCTACCCCGGCATCCGCGGCGCGATGACCTGGTCGATCAACTGGGACGTCACCGCCGGCAACGGGTTCGCCAACACGGTCCGCCCGCACCTCAACACGCTCCCCTGATCCCTGCCGACCGGGCGACCGGGCGACCGGGCCGACTCGAACCGGGTCGGCCCGGTCGCCGCGTCGGCGGCCGGTTACGCAGCCTTCACGCGGATCTTGGTGACCGGAGCCGCATTGCCCGGAAGCTCGGTTGCGCCCATCTCCGGGATCGCCGGGGTGTGCCGGGCCGGTGGCGCTGTGGGATGCGGGGGCCCGCCCCATTTCCACACGCGGGGCGGGGGCGGCGGTGGTGTGGTGAATCGTGGTGCGGTGTGCGCCCTATGTCCGCACGTCGGGCGGGGGTGGCGGTGGTGTGGTGAATCGCGGTGCGCAGGGCGCCCTGATTGCCGCGGCGGTGCGGGTGGTCTCGCGGCGCGGGTCGAGGTTGTTGAGCTGGGGTCGGCATGTGGGCCATAGCTGCACGACTTCGCGGCATCCGACACCTGTGAGCCGGCCGGGCGTGTGCATTGATGGCGCGCACTGCGCCCGAACTTCACGCGCGCTGGCTGTCCGTTCCGGTGTGTGGAGCTCGGGTAACTGCCGCGCCCGAACTTCACGCGCGCTGGCTGGTCCGTTCCGGTGTGTGGAGCTCGGGTAACTGCCGCGCCCGAACTTCACGCGTGCTCGCTGGTTCGTTCCGACGTGTGGAACTCGGGCAACTGCCGCGCCCGAACTTCACGCGTGCTCGCTGGTCCGTTCCGGTGTGTGGAACTCGGGCAACTACCGCACCCAAATTCCACACCCACTCATGCGATCACAGGTCCACAAGGTAGGTCGGCGGCGCTGGCGCCGGCCTCGAGGGTGACCGGGCTGTGCCCGTCGCCGTAGACCGCACCCGCGGCGCCGTCGTGCGAGGGGTCGGTTATCGCCGCTATCGGCTGGTGAGCGGCCCGATGATGCGCTGATAACGCGGTCGGCCCGCCCGCTCGCTCGTTAGTTCGTTCGCGAAGCCGAAGCCGAAGCCGCCCCCACCCACCAGATCCATCGACAGTGATGCAGCCACGTATCGACCTCACCGCCGGGGGCGATCGGCGCCGGAATTCGACTCGGCGTCCAGGATGTGCGTCCCAGCGCCGCCGGGCGGACGCCGAACCGACTCGACCGACCGTCTCCGGTCCGCCGCGGGCCGCGTACCCGATGGCACGGAGCCCGCGAATCTACTGGTCCGCGGGCTCCCGCACGCGCCGGGCCCGGCGCTTACGGAGCTTCTTGACCACCCAGCTGCCGATGGCGATCGCGAAGAACGCCCAGATGGCGTAGTCGAAGTACCGGCTGTACTGCTCCACCTGCTGCCACTGGCTGCCGAGGGCGTACCCACCACCGACGAAGAGCAGGTTCCAGACTCCGCTGCCGATCGCGGTGAGCAGCGTGAAGAGGCCGACCCGCATGTGGTTGGCGCCGGCCGGAATGGACACCAGGCTGCGCACCACCGGCGCCATCCGGCCGAACAGCACCGCGCTCTTGGCGTGCCGCTCGAACCAGTTGTCCGCGGTGTCCAGGTCGTCGGAGTCGACCAGCGGGATGCGGTCGAGCCAGCGGCGCAGCCGGTCCTCGCCGAGACCGTAGCCCAGGCCGTAGAGCGCGAGGGCGCCGAGCACCGAGCCGAGCGTCGCGGCCACCCACACGCCGACCACGTTGACGGCGCCCTCGCTCGCGAGGTAGCCCCCCATGGACAGCACGATCTCGCTGGGAATGGGTGGGATCAGGTTCTCCAGCGCCACCAGCAGGCCGACGCCCACCTCGCCGAGCGACTGGATGACGGACGCCACCCACCCGGTCAGTCCGCCGAGTTGAGCAAGGTCGGTCTCCGCCATGCGTGATCCCTCCCGAAATCCGTTCCGTTGTCCCTACCCACCATCGAGAGTACGAACCGGCTTCCGCATATACCTGTCATCGGTATATACTTCCACCATGACCGAACCACCCCTGCGGGAACCGACGTTCCTGGTGCTCACCGCGCTCGCCGCCGAGCCGCAGCACGGCTACGCAGTGCTCGAAGATGTGGCGCGGATGACCGACGGTCGGGTGCGCCTGCGGGCCGGCACGCTCTATGCCGCGCTCGACCGGCTCCGCGTGGACGGCCTGATCGAGGTCGACCGGGAGGAGGTGGTGCAGTCCCGGCTGCGGCGCTACTACCGGCTCACCGGGGTCGGGGAGCGGCGGCTGGCGGAGGAGACGGTGCGGTTGCGCTCTCAGGCCACGATCGCGGAACGCCGGTTGCGCTCGCGGCAGACCGAGATCGGGGGAGCGCCGGCATGACCGACCGCGCGAGCGTGCTGGAAGGCTGGTACCGGCGGTTGCTCCGGGTCTACCCGGCGGAGCATCGGCGGTTCTACGGGCCGGAGATGGTCGGCGTCCTGATGCACCAGGCCGAGCCGGGCCGGCGGTTCCCCTCCTTCGCCGAGACTGCCGACCTGCTCCGGGCGGGGCTGGCGGCCCGGCTGCGGTCGATGCCGGTTCGCCAGCGCGGCACCGGCTGGCGCGATGCGGCTGCGGTGGTCGCCCTGCTCGGTGCCGTCGTGCTGCTGGCGGTCCCGGCCCGTTCGCTGGTGTTCGGGGCGCGGGCTCACTGGCAGTTCGGCGACCCCATGCACGGCTTCGGCCTGGACGGTGGGCTGCTTCTCGACGTGGCGGTGCGCGCGGTGGCGTGGCTGACGGTGGTCGTCGCCCTGCTGGCCGGCGCCCGGCGCACCGCGGTCGTGCTCGGCGCCGGCGCGGTCCTGGTGGAGTTGGCCGCGGTGGCGGTCTGGCTGCCGGAGCAGAGTCTGCGGCCGTTCTGGATGTCGGAGGTGCTGACCGCCGCCCTGATCACCGTGCCGTTGCTGTTCGCGGCCCGTCGGACCCGGCCGGTCACGGCGGTTCTGGGCCGCCGCGGCGCGGCGCTCGCGGTGACCGGTGTGCTGGTGGCCGTGGCGGCCGCCGGTGCCGACCGCTGGTGGATCCTGCCGCCGCAGGTGCTCGGCCTGATCACGGTGCCGGACGCGGTGGTGCTGGTCGCCGTGGTGCTGGTGCTGTGGTCGCTCCGGTCGCTGGGCCGCCGCACGGTCGAGCGGGTGGCCGTGCTGCTCGCCCCGATCGCGGCCGCGCTAGTGGCACACGCGCTGGCGGAGGTGGAAACGATGGTGCCGGCAGAGCCGATCACGCCGGGGGCGCTGCTGGGGCTGGCTTCGGTGCTGGTGGGCGTGCCGCTGGCGGCGTTCGCGGTCGCGCTGGTGGTGCTGCATGTGACCGAGAGCTATACGTTCGTGGTCGCTCGCCGGGTGGATGGCAACCCCGAGTAAGCGTGCCGGGATGGCCGGGGTGGTGCGACGGCGGTAGGGTCGCCGCGCGATGGACACGTTAACTCGCCGGGGGCGCGCGGTCCGGGTCGCGGCCACCGTCCTCGGGGCCGCGCTCCTGCTCGCCGGCACGCTCTGGGGGCAGGACGACCACTTCCCGTTCGGGCCGTTCCGGATGTATTCGACCGCGCCCGAGCCGGACGCGGACGCCCCGGACACCCGCGTGGAGGGCGTCGACGCCACCGGCCGCACGGTGGTGCTCAACGAGGCCAACAGCGGGCTGCGGCGGGCCGAGATCGAGGGCCAGCAGCAGGCGTACGTGGACGACCCGGCGCGGCTTCGGCAGGTGGCAGTGGCCTATGCCGAACGCAACCCCGGCGGGGCGCCACTGACCGAGGTCCGGATCGTGATCCGGTGGGTCGGCATCGAGGACTCCCGGCCCACCGGGACCACCCGCGACGAGATCATCGCCACCTGGACCGCCCAATGAGCCGGCCGGACGCGACCCCGCCCCACCCGGACCCGACCCCGTCCCGCCCAGATCCGGGCCCGCCCCGGCCGGATGCCACCCCGCCGCGGCCGGATGCGGCCCCGCCCCGGCAGGACGGGGCGGCGGGGCGCGGGGTCGGACGCCTGCTCGGCTGGCTCACCGCGCCGGTGCCGAAGGGCCGGGTCGCCGCCTTCCGCACGCTGGTGTATCTCTTCGTCGCCGCCGACCTGGTGGTGTTCACCCCCTGGGTGCGGCACCACGCCGACACGCCCGCCGAGCTGTACCAGCCGCTGCTGGTGGGCCGGCTGCTGCCGCTGCCCACGCCCGGCGCGGTGCTGGTCCACACGATCTTCGGCCTGCTGCTGGTCACCGCGCTCGCCGCGGCCACCGGGCGCGCGCCGCGGCTGCTCGGCTGGACCGTCTTCGCGCTGTACTTCGAGTGGATGATCATCGCGATGAGCTATGGCAAGGTCGACCACGACCGGGTCGGGCTGCTCGTCGCGCTGGCCGCGCTGGCGACCGTCGGGCGGGCCCGGCACGGCGACCCGGAGCCGACCGAGGCGGGCGGCTGGGCGTTGCGGGTCACCCAGATCGCGGCCATCTGCACGTACTTCCTGGCGGCCTGGGCCAAGCTGCGGTTCGGCGGACTCGACTGGGTGACCAGTTCGGTGCTGGCCCGGGCGATCGTGCGGCGCGGCACCGACCTCGCCGACCTGATCGCCGACGTGCCCTACCTGCTGATCGTGGCGCAGTTCGGCATCGTGGCGTTCGAGCTGGCCAGCCCGGTGATTTTCGTGCTCACCGAACGCTGGCGACAGCGGATGGTGGCGTTCTTCTACTCGTTCCACCTGGCCACGTTCTCGACCATCACGATCTCGTTCGCCCCGCACCTGGTCGCCCTGGCCGGCTTCCTGCCGCTGGAGCGGGTTCGTCCCGTCGAGTGGGCGCGCGGTTTCGCGGCACGGCGACGTGGTCATGTTAGGGAGCATGAGCGACCGGTGGTATGAGAAGGCCGTCATCTATTGCCTCGACATCGACACGTTCGCCGACGCGAACGGTGACGGCGTCGGGGACATCCGGGGCCTGATCGGCCGCCTGGACTATCTGGCCCGGCTGGGGATCACCTGCCTGTGGCTGAACCCGATCCACCCGTCGCCGGACCGCGACGACGGCTACGACGTGCAGGACTTCTACAACGTCGACCCCCGGTTCGGCACGCTCGGCGACTTCGCGGAACTGCTGCACGAGGCCGGCAACCGGGGCATCAAGGTGATCATCGACCTGGTGGTGAACCACACCTCCGACCAGCACCCGTGGTTCCAGTCGGCGCGCTCGGACCCGAAGTCGCCGTACCGCGAGTGGTATGTCTGGTCCGAGACCCAGCCCGCGGACCGTCACCAGGGCATGGTCTTCCCGGGCGAGCAGGACGCCACCTGGACCTACGACCGCACCGCGAAGGCCTGGTACTACCACCGGTTCTACAAGTTCCAGCCGGACCTCAACATCACCAACCCGGAGGTACGCGAGGAGATCAAGCGGATCTGCTCGTTCTGGCTGCAGCTGGGCGTCTCCGGGTTCCGGATGGACGCGGTCCCGTTCATCATCGAGGCCACCGAACCGGGCAACCCGAACTCGCCGAAGGACATGGAGTTCCTCACCGAACTGCGGCAGCACGTGCAGTGGCGCAAGGGCGACGCGGTGCTGCTGGCTGAGGCGAATGTGGAACCGGACCAGCTCAAGGTGTTCTTCGCCGACGGCGGCAACTCGGCGAACCGGATCCACATGCTGTTCGACTTCATGCTGAACGGCCGGCTGATGCTGGCGCTGGCCCGGGAGAACACCGAGGGCATCGTCGACGCGCTGCGCGACACGCCGAAGCTGCCCGAGGGCGCGCAGTGGGCGACGTTCCTGCGCAACCACGACGAGGTGGACCTGTCCCGGCTCACCGCCGAGCAGCGCAACGAGGTGTTCGCGAAGTTCGGCCCGGACGAGAACATGCAGCTGTACGGGCGCGGCATCCGGCGCCGGCTGGCCCCGATGCTGGACGGCGACCGGCGGCGCATCGAGCTGGCGTACGCGCTGCAGTTCTCCCTGCGCGGCACGCCGGTGCTGCGGTACGGCGAGGAGATCGGGATGGGCGACGACCTCTCCCAGGACGGCCGGAACGCGATCCGTACCCCGATGCAGTGGTCCTCGAAGTCCAACGGCGGGTTCTCCACCGCACCGGCCGCGCAGCTGGTCCGCCCGGTCGTCTCGACCGACGAGTACGGCTACGAGAAGGTCAACGTCACCGCCCAGCGGCACGACCCGAACTCGCTGCTGTCCTGGTTCGAGCGGATGATCCGGACGCTGCGGGAGGCGCCGGAGGTGGGCAGCGGCAGCTGCACGCACGTGGACGTGCCGGTCCCCTCGGGTGTGCTGGTGCACCGCGCCGACGACCGCACCGGCACCATGCTGTTCGTGCACAACCTGGCCGGCGAGGACGCGGTCCTGGACCTGAGCACCGTGCGCGAGGAGGCGGACTTCCCGAACGACGTGCTGGCCGACCAGGAGTACCCGGACCTGGGCACGTTCGAGAAGGTGGCGGTGGCCGGCTACGGATACCGGTGGATCCGTCTGTGCCGGAATCCGTGACGGCTAGAGTCAGCCGACCACACCGGTAGAACTGCGGAGGCGTGCAATGACCCAGCCGAGTCGGGTAGCGATCGTGACCGGAGCCGCGCGCGGCATCGGCGAGGCGACCGCGCGGAAACTCGCCGCCGACGGCCTCGCCGTGGCCGTCGTCGACCTCGACGAGGCGGCCTGCGCGAGTACCGTCACGGCGATCCACGACGCGGGCGGGTCGGCGCTCGCCGTGGGCGCCGACGTCGCCGACCCGGCGCAGGTCACCGCGGCCGTGGAGCGGGTGGTCGCCGAGTTGGGCCCGCCCACGGTTCTGGTCAACAACGCCGGCGTGCTGCGCGACAACCTGCTGTTCAAGATGAGCGACGACGACTGGGAGACCGTCATGGCGGTCCACCTGCGCGGGGCGTTCCTGTTCAGCCGGGCGGTGCAGAAGCACATGGTCGACGCCGGCTGGGGCCGCATCGTCTGCCTCTCCAGCACCTCGGCGCTGGGCAACCGCGGCCAGGCCAACTACGCCGCGGCGAAGGCCGGACTGCAGGGCTTCACGAAGACGCTGGCGATCGAGCTGGGCCGCTTCGGTGTCACCGCGAACGCGGTCGCGCCCGGCTTCATCGTCACCGACATGACCGCGGCCACCGCGGCGCGGGTGGGTGTCGACTTCGCCGACTTTCAGAAGGCGGCGATCAGCCAGATCCCGGTCGGCCGCGCGGGCCGCCCCGAAGACGTCGCGAACACCGTATCCTTCCTGGTCAGTGAGGGGGCCGGTTTTGTCTCCGGTCAGGTGATCTACGTGGCCGGCGGCCCCCGCACCTGACCGGGTGGTTGCCCGGCCGCGCTACAACTGAGAGTGTGCGGCCGAGTGCGAAAGGGTGGAGAAGCGGACTGTGAAACGACGGATGGCCTCCCGGAGTGTCTCGTTGACCAGCACGTTCCTGCTGCTCGCCGCGGGCGGCGTGGCGGCGTGCGACAACGACGACGACTACCAGGACGAGGGCTTCTACTGCGCCGACGAGAACGGCGTGATCGTCGACGAGGACAACTGCGACGACGACGACGGTCGTAGTGGCGGCGTGGGTCTGATCCCCTTCTTCATCTGGCACTCGAGCAGCTACCGCCCCGGCTACGGCATCGGCCAGAAACTTCCGCCGGGCGGCAACCGGTTCGCCTACAACGACCGGGCGGCGCGCCAGCGGTTCGGCCTGCCCGCCACCGGCCGGATCGCCAACGGCACGATCAAGAGCAGCGTGGTCGGCAAGGGCGGCGGCTCCACCGGCAAGTCCTCCAAGTCCGGCAGCTGACGCCGTGCGCCGGGTTCCGCACGGGCCGGTCCGCGACGGCTGGCGGCTGACCAACTACAGCCTCGGGCTGACCTACAACGACACCGAGCTGCCCGACGGGACGATGATCTCGTACTGGCAGGAGGGGCCGTACTACGAGTTCACCCAGGACGAGATCGAGGAACTCGAGGCGGCCACGGCCACGCTGCGGGCGATGTGCATCGAGGCCGGCGACTGGATGGTGCAGCAGTGCCCCCGGCGCACGGTGGAGGGCCGCCGGCAGGGCTACTTCCAGTCCGTCTGCGCCCCGGAGAGCTGCTACCTGGCGCGGATCGGCATCCCCGAGTACGCCCACGAGCAGATCATCCGGACCTGGTTCGACGGCGACGCGGACACCTGGACGCACTACGACAAGGATCCGGAGATGCGGCTCCCGATGGAGACGCCGGACTACTCGCCGAGCATCTACGGCCGGTTCGACCTCTGGTACAACGGTGCCGGCAGCACGCCGCGGCTGCTCGAGTACAACGCGCAGACGCCGACGTCGCTGGTCGAGGCCGCGGTGGTGCAGTGGCACTGGGCCGACCAGACCAACCTGACCCAGCACCCGTGGCGGCAGTGGAACTCGATCCACGACCGGCTGGTCGGCTGGGAGGCCGCGGACGGCGAGCCGGCCGATCCGGGTGCGTGGCGGCGCAACATCGCCAAGTTGCGCGAGGCGCGGACCTGGCTGCCGGAGAAGCCCAAGATCTATTTCGCGTACGAGACCTCGGAGACGTCCGGCGAGGACCGGATGAACGTGGCGTACCTGATGTCCACGGCCGAGGAGGCCGGTTACCCGGTCGAGCTGATCGCGATGAGCCAGATCGGCTGGGACGTGGCCGGCGACCGGGTGGTGTATGTGCCGGCGCCGGGCCAGGAGCACAGGGCCGAGCCGATCGACATCATCTTCATGCTCTATCCGTGGGAGTGGTTCTGGAACGAGGAGGGCGGCAAGGCCTTCTTCCGGAACATGGCCGACCCGACCAAGCGGGGCACGGTGTGGATCGAGCCGCCGTACTCCGCCGCGCTGCTGGGCAACAAGGCGCTGCTGCCGGTGCTGTGGAAGCTGTTCGGCGACGATCCGGAGCGTGGTAGGTACCTGCTGCCGTCGTACTTCGCGGAGTCCTCGGGCGCGGCCCAGCTCACGTCGTACGCCAAGAAGCCGGTCTGGGGTCGCGAAGGTGGCTCGGTCACGCTGGTGCGCGACGGCGCGCCGATCACCGACAACCCGTCCGAGTACGGCACGGACGGGCGGTACGTGGTGCAGGAGCTGTGCGAGCTACCGCCGTTCGAGGGGCTGGAGGGCACGGTCCACCCGGTGCTGGGCGCCTGGCTGGTGGACGGCGAGCCGGCCGGTCTCGGCATCCGCGAGGGACTGGGCACGGACGGCCTGATCACCAAGGATCGCTGCAACTTCGTCCCGCATGTGATCGTCTGATCAGCGGGCGCGGTGCCGCCACAGCCACCAGAGGCCGATGAACGGCAGGATCAGCGGCACGTAGCCGTAGCCGCTGCCGTAGCGCGACCAGACCGTGTCGTCCGGGAACGCCACCGCGTCGGCGACGCTCAGCGTGCCCACCACCAGCACACCGAGCAGCTCGACCGTGCAACCGGCCAGGGCGATCAGCCGGCCCCGGGCGCCGCCGACCGCGAGGCCGACCGTCGCCGCCAGGTAGACCAGCGCCGCGCCCGCGGACAGCAGGTACGCCAGCGGCGCCTCGTCGAAGCGGGTGGCGATCTGCACGCCGGCCCGGGCCCCGGCGGACAGCGCGAAGATGCCGTACACCAGCAGCAGCACCCGGCCCGCGCCGGTGCCGATCGCGGCGTCCGACGGGCGGGTCGTGGGGGTCCGCTCAGCCACCGGTCACCGACGCGATCTGCTGCAGCCGCAGCACCAGCACCGGCAGCACCAGGCAGGCGATGCCGAGGATGAGGTTGCCCCACCGGGTGGGTTCCATCCGGGCCAGCACGATGGCGGTGGGCGGGAACCCGACCGTGGTGATCAGATAACCGGCGAAGGTGGCCGTCTCGGCGGGGCGGCTGCCGTCGAAGAGGCCGATCACCGCCACCACCGCCAGCACCGCGACCAGGCCGCCGAGCACCGCGGTGGCCAGCAGGTCGGCGCGGATCGGCGCCCGGTCCAGCGCGCACCGGACCAGGTACCAGACCGCCAGGACCAGCGACACCACGATGGTGGCGACCGACAGGGGACCGTTCACCCGGCACAGCGTACTGATCAGCGGACCCGTGTTAGCTTTCGGCCGGGTGGTCGGCTCGGTGGAGGGTGGGCGGTCGGATGCGGTTCGGACTTCTGGGTACGGGACCGTGGGCGCGGATCGCACACGCGCCCGGCCTCGCCGCCCACGACGGCGTCGAGTTCGCCGGCGTCTGGGGCCGGGACGGTGCCAAGGCGGCGGCGCTCGCCGAGGAGTACGGCGCCACTCCGTACCCCAGCGTGGTGGCGCTGATCGAGGCGGTGGACGCGGTCGCGATCGCGCTGCCGCCGGACGTGCAGGCGCCGGTCGCGTTGCGGGCGGCGCGGGCCGGCCGGCACCTGCTGCTGGACAAGCCGGTCGCGTTCACGGTCGCCGAGGCGCAGGAGATCCTGGCCGCCGCCCGGGAGCGGGGCGTCGCCTCGGTGGTGTTCTTCACCCGCCGGTTCATGCCGCAGCTGCGCGACTTCCTGGCCGAGGCGGCGGCGACCGGCGGCTGGACCGAGGCCCGGGTGGACCACGTCGGGACCATCTACGACGAGGGGAACCCGTTCGGTGCGTCGCCGTGGCGCCGGGAGAGCGGCGGGCTGTGGGATGTCGGCCCGCACGCGGTGGCGCTGCTGCTGCCGGTGCTGGGGCCGGTGACCGAGGTGGCGGCGATGACCGCGCCGCGGGACATGAGCCACGTGCTGCTGCGGCATGCGTCCGGCGCGGTGAGCACGCTGACCCTGTCGGTGGACGTGCCGCCGGCCGCGGCCCGGGAGGAGGCGGTGCTGGCCGGGGAGGCGGGTCTGCGTACCGTGCCGGCGCCGCCCTGGGAGCCGGTCACCGCGTACCGTCATGCGCTCGACGACCTGCTCGCCGCCGCGTCCGGCGGCCCGAGTCCGGAGCTGGACGTCCGGTTCGGCGCCGAGGTCACCGCGATCCTGGCCGCCGCGGACACCGCGGCCCGGACCGGCCGCACCGTACCGGTCGGCTGAGCCCACCCGCGGCGGAAAACCTATGCAAGTTCCTTGAATGAGCCCATCCGGGCGGTCCGGTGCTCCGAATCGTTGATGCAGAGCATGACTTTCGTGAGCACCGATCCGGGAGGACCAGCATGACGGACCGCGGCGAGGCCCGCCGGGCGGACCATCTCGCGTCGGTACCCCCGCCGCCACCGGACGCCGCCGATCTGGTGCGCGCCGTGGCCCGGGGCGACGAGGCGGCGTTCGGCCGGCTCTACGACCTGGTCGCGCCGCGGGTCTTCGGGCTGATCCGCCGGGTGCTCCGGGACCCCGCGCAGGCCGAGGAGGTCGCCCAGGAGGTCATGGTCGAGGTGTGGCGTACCGCCAACCGGTTCGACCCGGCCCGGGGTTCCGCCACCGCGTGGGTGTTCACCATCGCGCACCGGCGGGCGGTGGACCGGGTCCGCGCCGAGCAGGCGTCCGCGAACCGCACGATGAAGGTCGGCGCGGCGTCCGTGGACACGCCGTACGACGAGGTGGTGGACGAGGTGACCGGCCGGCTGGAACGCCAGCAGGTGCGCCACTGCCTGGACGACCTCACCGAGCTGCAGCGGCAGGCCGTGACCCTGGCCTACTACCAGGGCCATTCGTACGCCGAGGTGGCGGATCTGCTCGCCACGCCGCTGCCGACGGTGAAGAGCCGGATGCGCGACGGACTGATCCGGTTGCGCGACTGCCTGGGTGTGGAGGTGGCGACCAGATGACGGACGACATTCACGCGCTGGTCGGCGCGTACGCGCTGAACGCGGTCGACGATTTGGAGCGGGCCGCGTTCGAGCGGCATCTCGCGGACTGTCCGGCCTGCCGCGCCGACGCCGACGAGTTGCGGGAGACCGCGGCCCGGCTGGCCGGCGACACCTGGTCGGTGCCGCCCCCGCGGCTGCGGGGCGAGGTGCTGGCGGCGATCGGCCGGACCCGGCAGCTGCCGCCGGTGACCACGGCGGCGGCCCGCCCGGAGCAGTCCGGCTGGCGTCGCCGCCTGGTCGCCGCGGCGGCCGCGGTGGCGCTGGCCGGCGGGACCGGCGCGGCCGTCTACGCGGTGCAGGAGCAGCGGGTACGCGAGAACGGGACGCTGGCCGCCGAGGCGCAGCTGCGCGAGGCCCGGACCCGGTCCATCCTGGCGGCGCCGGACGTGGTGGTCCGTACCGCCCCGATGTCCGGCGGCGGCAAGGTCACGGTCGCGTCCTCGGCCCTGCGGGACGCCGGCGTGGTCCTGGTCGGCGCCGACCAGGCACCCGCCGCGGACCAGGCGTTCCAGCTCTGGACGGTGCGTGGCGGCGGGGCACCGGTGGCGGTGCCGGACGGCGTGCTCGCGGCCGGGTCGGCCGTCGGCGTGGAGATCGTGGACGGGCTGCCGGACGTCGATGCCGTTGCGGTGTCGCTGGAACCGGCGGGCGGGTCCGTCACACCGACCACTGTGGTCGGTCAGGTTTCCCCGATCTGACACCCATCCTCGGGTCGGTCCGCACCGAATCGGTAGTGAGGATCCACTACCGAGAAGAGGAAAGACCCATGCGACTCACCAAGGCTTCCGCCCTCGCCGCTGCGGCCCTGTTCACCGTCTCACTCAGCGCGTGCGGTTCGGACGACACCGCCGGCGACGCCGACACGGCCGCCCCGGCACCGACCATGACGAGTGCCGCGCCCAGCATGCCGGCCTCGGACATGATGGCCACGTTCGGTGCCGGGTGTGCGGCCGTGCCGGCCGACGCCTCGAACCCGGGCAGCTTCCAGGCCATGGCCCAGGTGCCGGTGGCCACCGCGGCCTCCGGCAACCCGCTGCTCAGCACGCTGGTCACGGCGGTCAAGACGGCCGGGCTGGTCGACTCGCTGAACACCGCGTCCGAGGTCACCGTGTTCGCGCCGACCAACGACGCGTTCGGCAAGATCCCGGAGGCGGACCTGAAGAAGGTGCTGGCCGACAAGAAGACGCTGACCAGCATCCTCACCTACCACGTGGTGCCGGGCAAGCTGTCGCCGGAGCAGGTGGCCGGCACCCACAAGACGCTGCAGGGCGACTCGCTGACCGTGGCCGGCAGCGGCGAGGAGTTCAAGGTGGACGGCGCGTCCTCGGTGGTCTGCGGCAACGTGCAGACCGCCAACGCCACCGTCTACATCGTCGACTCCGTGCTGATGCCGAAGAGCTGACATGCGACGTCTCGGTGTAGGCGCGGCTGCCGGTGTGCTGTCGGCGGCGTTCGGTACGGCGGCTGCGGAACTGCTCGCGGCCGCCGTCCGGCCCGAGGCCGGACCGCTGGTCGCGGTCGGCGGTGCGGTCATCGACGCCACGCCGACGCCGGTCAAGGAGTTCGCGGTACGGCAGCTCGGCACGTACGACAAGCCGGTGCTGCTCGGCTCGATCGTGCTGGTGCTCGTGGTGTTCACCGCGGTGGTCGGCATGCTCGCGACCGGCCGCCGGGTGGCCGCGGTGGCCGGTGCGGTGATCTTCGGGGCGGCCGGTGCGACAGCGGCACTGTCCCGGCCGGCCGCCGCCCCGTTCGACGCGGTCCCCTCCCTCTTCGGCGCGGCGGTGGCGGGCACGGTCCTGCTGCTGGTCCTGCGCCGTGCCCTGGCTCCGTCCAATCCGGATGCACAGGCCGATCCGGATGCACAGGCCGGCCCGGAAGCGCGGCCCGGCCGGGGCGCGCCGACCCGGGTGCTGGTGGACCGGCGGGCGTTCCTGCAGGCGGCCTCGCTGGTCGCGGCGGGTGCCGCGGCGGCCGGCGGTGGCGCGGCGGTGACCGGGCGGGCGCGTGGCGGCGCGCTCGCCGCTTCCCGCGAGGCGGTCCGGCTGCCCGCGGCCACCGACCCGGCCGCACCGCTGCCCGCCGGGACCGGACCCGGCTTCGTCACCGCGAACGCCGACTTCTACCGCGTCGACACCGCGCTCGCCCTGCCCCGGATCGACGTCGACTCGTGGTCGCTGCGGGTGCACGGCATGGTCGAGCAGCCGGTCGAACTCTCCTTCGCCGATCTGCTGGAACGGCCGCTGATCGAGCGGCACATCACGTTGAACTGCGTGTCCAACGAGGTCGGTGGCCCGTACGTGGGCACCGCGCGGTGGCTCGGCGTGCCGCTGGCGCCGCTGCTGCGGGAACTCGGCGTCCGGCCCGGTGCGGACCAGCTGGTGGCCCGCTCGACCGAGGGCATGACCATCGGTACGCCGGTCAGCACCGTGCTGGACGGCCGCGACACCATGCTGTGCGTGGGCATGAACGGCGAGCCGTTGCCGATCGTGCACGGCTTCCCGGTGCGGATGCTGACTCCCGGCCTGTACGGCTACGCCGGTGCCTGCAAGTGGCTGGCCGAGCTGGAGCTGACCACGTTCGCGGACTTCGACGCGTACTGGGTGCGGCGCGGCTGGGGTGCCCGGGGCCCGGTGAAGACGGCGTCCCGGATCGACCGCCCGCGACCGTTCGCGCGGCTGACCGCCGGCCGGACCACCGTGGCCGGCGTCGCCTGGGCGCAGGGCCGGGGGATCGCCAAGGTGGAGATCCGGGTGGACGACGGTGACTGGGCGGCGGCCGAGCTGCTTCCGGTGCCGTCGGTGGACACCTGGGTGCAGTGGCGGTACGAGTGGCCGGCCGGCGCGGGTCCGCACGTGCTCACGGTCCGGGCCACGGACGGCACCGGCGCGGTCCAGGTCGAGCAGCGCGCCACCCCGTTCCCGGACGGCGCCACCGGCCAGCACGGCATCACCGTCACGGTCGCCTGAGCGGCGCGCTCCCGGCGAGCGCGGCGAGCTGGTGCCGGACCGCGGCGGTCGTCCGGGCGGTGTCGCCGGTGGCCAGCAGGTCGAGCAGCGCGCCGCGGAGCACCGCGAGGACCGCGGTACGCCGGGCGGCACCGCCCTCGGTGTCGCGGTCGCCCGGTGGCTGCGCCGAGGCGAGCAGGGCCAGCCATTCCCGCACGCTGTCCCGGGCGAAGCCGGCCCACGGACCGTCCGGCTCGATCAGGGAGCGGGCGTACGCCTCGACCCACAGCGTGAGCACCGCCCGGTGTGCGGGCGCGGCGAGCCAGTCCCAGATCAGGCCGGCGGCCTCGGTGAGGTCGCCGGTCGGCGTCTGCCGGAGCAGCTCGCGTTCGTCCGCCCGTGCCCGGATCAGCAACGCGCGGACCAGGCCGTCCTTGGAACCGAACAGGTACAGCAGCACCCGTGGGCTGGAGCCCACCGCGGCGGCGAGCGGGCGCAGCGACAGGTCGCCGAGGCCGTGGTCGAGCACGTACCGGTAGGCGGCCTCGAGGAGTTCCTCCCGGCGCGGGCTTGCCTTCGCAGCTTCCATCCGGGCATTCTGGCACTGAAACAGTCGTTTCAGTAGCGAGGAGGTCGACATGCCTGCGGTGGTGCGTCCGTTGGGTCGTCCCGGCGACCTGGGCTGGGTGATCATGGCGCACGGGGAGACGTACGCCGCGCAGTTCGGCTGGGACGCCGACTTCGAGGCGCTGGTGGCGCGCATCGTCGCCGACTACGCCGAGAAGCACGACCCGGCGCGGGAAGCGGCCTGGATCGCCGAGGTGGACGGCGCCCGGGTGGGCTCGGTGTTCTGTGTGGCCGCCGACCGGGACACCGCGCAGCTCCGGATTCTGCTGGTCGAACCGGCGGCGCGCGGCCACGGCCTGGGTGCCCGGCTGGTGGACGAGTGCCTGAACCACGCCCGCGCCGCCGGCTTCCGGCGGATCGTGCTCTGGACCAACGACGTGCTGGCCTCGGCGCGTCGCATCTACCAGGCGGCCGGCTTCACGCTCGACGAGGAACAGCCGCATCGCAGCTTCGGTGCGGATCTGGTCGGACAGACCTGGTCCCGCCGGCTGTGATGCGGCCCCGGCCGGTGGTCAGGGGACCGTGCGTTCGACCGCCGCGGCGCCGTCGCGCTCGAGTTCGGCGCGGGCCCGCTCGATGTTCTCCGGTGTCGGGTCCTTGCCCTGCGCCACGGCGAGGTCGGCCGGCTCCCACGGCTGGTCCGCGCCGGTGCGGATCTCCGGCGCCGGCCCCGGCTCCCGGAACTCCGGGGTGTCGGCGTCCGGCCCGCCGCCGGTGACGAACGCGGGCACCGCCACGTCGTCCGCCACGGCGTCCGCGACCTGCTGTGTCTCCTCCAACGGCTGCTGATACGGCTCGGTCATGGTGCCTCCCCAGGCGTCGCTCTCGGTACCGCTCTCGTTACCCTTACCCCGCCGATGCACCCATTACCACCGCCGACGAGCATGAGCGACGACCGGAACGGACGGCCGGTCGGTCCAAGTCCGAATCAAGCGCAATCCGGACAGCAATCGCGCTCATCGGATGGACGCTCAGTAGTGAGACGAATACATTTCTGTCCCTGCGCGTGCGGGTGCTCCGGCGGGGATCGCTCGACGTCGCGCGTCGCCGTGCGCGGCGGCCGTGTGGCGTGGCACGCGGGGCTAGGAGACCAACATGACCGAACCCACTGGGCGGCAGAAGTGAGCGGCCTGCCGGATGCGGAACGGGATGCCTGTGACGTGGTCCAGGCGCTGGCCGGGCTGGCCGCCCTGCTCCGGACGCCGGGCCTGGATCCGCCGGACGCCGCCGGAGCGGACGATCCGACCCTGATCGAGGCGCGGCACCTACTGCAGGCGCTGGCCGAGGACGGCGGCGCGGCGGCGGGGCGGGTGCTGGCGTACCTGCGCCTGCTCCGTGGGCCGGGCGACGGCGCCTCGGCCGCGGTCCAGCCCCGGCTGGGGCCGTGGCGGGACTGGACCCCGTCGCGTGGTCACCTGTTCGGGGACCCGGGCGGTGCCCGGCGGCTCGGGCATCTGCCGCATCCACGCCGCTGCGACCCGGGCGAGTGACAGGCGTTCACCGGTTCGGGTGACGCTCGTCAGAGTGAACCTCGCAGCCGGGCGGACGGCGGCATGCCGAACCGCGCCCGGTACGCGGACGCGAACCGGCCCAGGTGGGCGAACCCCCACCGGTGTGCCACCGCGGCCACGGTGACCTGGGCGGGATCGGCTAGCCCGAGGTCCTCGTGCACCCGCGCCAGGCGTACCTCCTGCAGGTAGGTCATCGGGGCGCGGCCCACGTGCTGGCGGAATCCGTCCTGCAACGAGCGCACGCTCGTGCCGGCGATGCCGGCCAGGTCGGCGACCGAGAAGGGGCGTTCCGGCTCGTCGTGGATCGCGTCCAGGGCGCGGCGGATGGCCCGCGGCGGACCCGGCCGGCGCGGCGTCACCAGCTCGTCGCGGTACTGGTGCGCGACGCTGAGCAGCAGGCCGGTCATCAGCGTCTGCCGCATCCGGGCGGCGATCAGCGGTTGCCGCAGCAGGCCCTCCGGCTGGCGCGCCTCGGTGTGCAGCAGCCGCAGCAGCCGGCACCAACTCTGTCCGGGCCCGTCGGCGACGTCCATCACCGGCGCGAGGTCGATCGGCCCGGGTACCGGCCGGTCCAGCAGCGCGGCCAGCTCCGACTCCAGCGCGGACCGGTCGAACTTGATCTCGAGTTCGGTGAGGTCGGCCTCGGTCAGCGCACAGATCGTGCCGTGCGGACCGAAGACCGCCGCGGTGCACGCCTGCGCCACCGTCTCGCGGCCGGCATGCCGGATCACCGTGCGGCCCCGCAGCGGCAGGCTCACGTGATAGGCGTTCATCTCCGCCGTAACCGCCATCGACCCGGCGTAGCGCACGGTCCCGACCGTGATCGGTCCGAGTTGGATCATCTCCAGGTCGATGCCGAAGCGCTCACCACCGTCCGGGCGGAACGTGACCGGGTAGAACGGTCCGCTGAGGACGGAATGCGCATGATCGGGATCGTGACTGCTGAACCTGACGACCGTGGGATTCCGGTCGACCGGTGCGGCATCGGGGGGTACTCGATTCATGTCAGAGCGCAGTCCGCTGCATACCGTGAGTATTTTGGTCGATGTACCCTAGCGTCAATCCGGGGGGCTCGGAGTGACCGTTCCAGCACATTCCGGCCATATGAACTACTCTGGCGTTCCGCGCCTACGTGGCGTAACTTGCAGACCAGCGGAATGTTGTTGGCACGCGGTCCGAAGGTCGGTGGCCCCGGGCGAGGCTCCGAAGACAATGCGCAGCTGGTCGGCGCATTCACCCCCCGCGGAAGGTCGGCGTCGTTCGTCATGACGCCAGGAAGAGGGCAGCCGTGTATCTGCCGATCACCACCCGTCAGTTGGCCGACGGCACCGTCGAGATCGCCCCCTGTGGGGAGATCGACCTGGACAATGCCCACGTGATGCGGGACGCCGTCAACGACGTGCTGACCTCCACCACGCCGGGCAAGATCTGCCTCGACCTGCAACGGGTGATGCTGATCGACAGCATCGGCATCGGCATCCTGGTCGCCTGCTTCCACACCGCGGCCGCCAGCGGGGTGAAGCTCGTGGTGAGCCATCCCAGCCCCACGGTGTACCGCCAGCTCTGGGTGTCCGGCCTGGTCGGGCTGCTCGGCTGCGCGGAGCCGCCGTCGCCGCGTACCTCGGTGGGCCTGCGCCCGTCCTGACGCCCGGTCAGCCGGCGAGCGGAAGCCGGTAGACCGAGACGTGCGACCGGGATTCCGCGGTGAACTCGGCTCCGGCCCAGTCCGCGTGCCGGCTCTCCAGCTCGAACCCGGCCAGCTGGGCCATGAGATCGAGTTCGGCCGGCCAGATGTAGCGGTGCGGGGTGCGGAACAGCCGGGCCTCGGTGCCGTCGCCGAACCGGAAGTGGTGCGACACGACGCGCTGCCGGAGCAGGTCGTAGGTGTCCAGGCCGAGATAGCCGGCCTCGCTGTGCCAGACCGTGGCCTGCTGACCCGGCGGCAGCTTGCGCAGCTCCGGGACCCAGAGTTCGATCACGAACCGGCCGCCCGGGGTGAGGTGCCGGGCGGCGTTGCGGAAGCAGGCCACCTGCCCGGCCTGGGTGAGCAGGTTGGCGATCGTGTTGTAGACCAGATAGACCAGGGTGTACGTCCCCGGGGCGACCGCGGTGCTCATGTCGCCGGCGATCACCGGGACGGTCGCCTCGTCGACCTTCGTGCGGAGCTGGTCGATCATCGGCTCGGACAGCTCGATGCCGGTGACCGGCACGCCGCGTTCGGCCAGCGGCACGGCCACCCGGCCGGTTCCCACGGCGAACTCCAGCGCCCGTCCGCCCTCGGCGAGCTCGGCGAGGCGGTCCACGGTCGGCCCCAGCAGCTCGGCCGCGAACATGCCGGTGCCCGGCGTGTCGTAGTCGCGGGCCGCGTCGGCGGTCCAGATGTCCGGTTGCTCCTCCATCGGCACACGATCGCCACCGCGTGCCGCGCTGTCCAGCGAATTCCGGCCTACCCCCGGTCGCTTAGCGTGGGCGGGTGACTCGGCGCCGGCTCCTGACCATCCTGCTCCTGCTCTGTTACACGGCCGGAGTCGCCGCGGTCACGCTGCTGCCGATCGTCCCGCGATCCCCCGAATACTGGGCCGGCGAGCCGTGGTGGACGATGTTCCGCTGGGTGCCGTTCGACGTCGACATGCCCAGCTTCACCTTGAACGTGATCATGTTCGTCCCGTTCGGAATCCTGGTGCCGTCGCTGTGGCCGGCCGCCGACACGGTACGCCGGATAGCGCTCCGCGCCGCCTGCGCCAGCCTGGCGATCGAGTCGACCCAGTTCGTCCTGGGCATGACGCTCGGCTCCCGGCGTACCGTCGACGTGAACGACCTCATCGCCAACACGGCCGGAGCCCTGCTCGGACTGCTGGTGTTGCACCTGGCCCTGCCGCACGCGGCACACCGGGCCGGGCTGGCACCGGCCGGCCCGCGCACCGTCGCCGCGGTCAGGTCAGCGGATCGGGCTCCCACTGATTGATCCGGATGAGCAGGCCGTCCGGGCTGCGCACCTCGAGCTGCTCGCCGAAGTCACGGTGTTCGGCGATCTCCGCACCCGGCAACCGCTGCCGGAGCTGTTCGAGCGGTGCGGTGGCGCCGAAGACCAGGTCGACCGCGGACTCGCCGCGGATCGGGTCGGCCGGCCTGCGGACCAGGCCGATCTGGACGGTACCCACCTGCATCAGCACCCAGTCGGCGTCCTCGGTGCCGTGGATGATCTCGCCGCCGAGGCGGCGGTAGAACTCCACGGACGCGGGCATGTCGCGGACGTGCACGAGTGGCTGCAGATGGAGACCGGGGGAGGTCACCGGCGGTTGGTCGGCCATGACGGGCTCCTGTCGGGTCGGTCGGCGCACGGTTCGGGCGCCGACAGGCCTAACGAGTGGTACCCGGCATCGATTGTGTCTGTGGCCGACTCGGCCGCGGAGTCCGCCGGAGCACCAGGACACCGCCGACGCCCGGGACGAACGCGAGCAGCCGCAGCCCGCGCCGCGACGTGGCCTGCCAGGTCGCCAGGATGACGACGAGGTACGCGGCGCCGTGCGTCGGGCCGAGCAGCGACGACACCGCCGCCCGGTGCACGGTCACGAGGTTGAGCAGGAGCAGGGCGAGCGTGGCCAGCTCGACCCGGGCGGCGATCCGGAGCAGCACGTCACACCCCCGTGGTGGAGCCCGGGCGGACGATCATCAGCACCACCACGGTGGCCCAGAGCAGGTTGAAGACGCCGGTCGCCAGGCTCAGCCGGGCCGCCGTCCCGCCGCCCAGCACGGTGGCCTGGCCGGGCAGGACCGCGAGGCCCAGTACGGCCGCCGCGGCGACGGTCAACCCGATCGAGGTGAGCAGCCAGGCGTCGGTGAGCACGCCCAGGCTGGTCGCGGTGGCCAGTCCGAAGACCGGCACCACGACGCCGACCGTGGCATAGACGCGGCAGATCCGGTGCAGGGTACGCAGCCCCGCCGCGTCGCCCCGGCGCACCACGGCCGGGAACATGCTGGCCGCCACGGTGACCGGCCCGACCGCCACGATCGCCGCCAGCACATGCAGGGAGAGGAGCACTTTTGTCACGCGCCGACGCTAGGCGCGCGCCGACCGGCCGGACAGTGGCCGGAACGCCACACAGCGACGGATTCTCGCCACCCGGTCAGTCGTTCAGCTGGGCCCGCTCGATCTCGCCCAGCGCCCGGTCGAGGTGGTCCCGCGTCGACCGCCACCCGCGCAGGTCGGCGAGCAGCAGCGCGGCATGCCGGGCCAGGGTGTCCGGCTTGGGCGGGGGCTCGCCGTCCTCCTCCAGCACGCCGAGCGCACCGGCCAGCAGGAAGAGCAGCACGTGCGGGTCGACGTCGGGCGCCCAGGTCGCCGACTCCCGCACGCAGTGGGTCAGCACCGCACGCACGTCGTCGCCGTCCAGACCGTCGGGGTGCCGGTCCTCGAGCATCAGCCGCACCGTCGTGCCGAGGATCAGGCCCACCTGCGCCTGATCGAGCGCCGCCAGATCACCGGCCGCCCCGGCCAGCGCCGCGGAGTCGTGGGCCAGCGCCGCGGCGACGGCGGCGTCGGTGGCCGCGGCGATCGGCCGGGCCGCGGCCGGCAGATGCCGCCAGTCGTCGGTCATGGCGAACCTTCTCGGGTCATGAGCGGACCTTAGCCGCCGGCACCGACACCGTCGCCGGGCCGTGCCGCCGGGGGATCCGGGTAGCCGGCGAGCGTCCGGAGGCCCGGCGGCGCCGGTCGGAAAATGTCGGTGGGTGCTGGCAGTCTGTGTCCATGGCTGCTCCCGGATCGCTGCACGACGCCATGGCCGCCCGCGTGGACCGTGGCGAGTTCCCCGGCATCGTCACGCTGGTGGCGCGCGACGAGGAGGTGACGGTCGACGCGATCGGCGTGACCCGGCTGGGCGGGGACGTGCCGATGCGGCGGGACACGCCGTTCCGCGTCACGTCGATGACCAAGCCGATCCTCGCGGCGGTCACCATGATGCTGGTCGAGGACGACCTGCTCGACCTGGAGGAGCCGGTGCAGCGCCTGCTCCCCGAGCTGGCCGGCCGGCGCGTGCTGGTCAGCTCCGGCGCACCGCTGGACCAGACCGTCCCGGCGCACCGCCCGGTCACGGTCGACGACCTGCTGACGTTCCGGCTCGGCTTCGGCCTGATCACCGAGCCGGAGGTCGATCCGCCGGTGCCGGTCAACCTCCGGGCCGACGAGCTCGGGCTCGCGCTGGGCCCGCCCGAGCCCCGGACCCCGCACGATCCCGACGAGTGGATGCGCCGGTTCGGCACGCTGCCGCTGATCTACCAGCCCGGCGAGCGGTGGAACTACAACGCCGGCAGCCTGGTGCTCGGTGTGCTGGTGGCCCGTGCCGCCGGCCGGCCGCTGGGCGACGTGCTGCGCGAGCGCCTGTTCGATCCGCTCGGCATGCGCGAGACCGGGTTCTGGCTGCCCGCCGAGCGCGCCCGCGAGCTACCCGCGCAGTACATGTCCGATCCGGCCACCGGCACCCTCGTGGAAAACGCGCACACCGTGCCCGAGGTGTGGAGCAGCCCGCCCGCCTTCCCGTCCGGCGCCGGCGGTCTGGTGACCACGGTGGACGAGTTCCTGGCCTTCGCCCGGATGCTGCTGCACCGCGGCGTGCACGGCGGCACCCGCCTGCTGTCCGAGAAGTCGGTCGAGGCGATGACCACCAACCACCTCACTCCGGAGCAGGTCGAGGGCGGGCGCCACTTCCTCGGCGGTCACGGTTGGGGCCTCGGCATGGGCGTCGCGATCCGGCCCGACGAGGTCACCCCGGTCCCCGGCCGGTACGGCTGGTCCGGGGGCTACGGCTCGAACTGGTTCAACGACCCGCACGAACGTCTCATCGGCATCGCGCTGACCCAGGTGAGCGACTTCCTCTGGAACGGCGCGCTGACCGAGTTCCAGCAACTCTCCTACCACGTCCACCCGTCCCGCCCCGGAGGTGAGCAGTGACCAGCCTCGACGCCGTGACCGCCTGGATCGACAACTACCGGCAGGCCTGGGCCACCAACGACCCACAGCTGATCGCCGACCTGTTCACCGAGGACGCGGCCTACTTCCCCGAGCCGTTCACCACCCCGTGGCGCGGCCGCGACGAGATCGTGGCCAAGTGGCTGGCGCGCAAGGATCAGGCCGGCACCTGGACGTTCGAGTGGCATCCGCTGATCGTCACCGACGACCTGGCGGTCATCGAGGGCGAGACGGTGTATCCGGACCGGCGGTACAGCAACATGTGGGTGCTGCGGCTGGACCAGCTCGGCCAGGCACGCCAGTTCACCGAGTGGTGGATGGACCAGTCCAAGCCGAGTTAGCGCGGGTGCTGTTCCACCTCCTCGGTCGCTCGACCGGGTGGCGGGACCGCGATGTCAGAGCCAGCCGTGGTCGCGGGCCCGGGCGACGGCCTCCGCGCGGTTGTGCACGCCCAGCTTGGTGACGATGGCGGTGAGGTGGTTGCGCACCGTGCCGGGCGACAGGTGCAGGCGCCGCGCCACCATGGACACCGGGACGTCCGGGTCGGCGTGCCGGAGCACGTCCAGTTCGCGGGGGCTGAGCGGGCACTCCGGCAGGCTCAGGGCGTCCGCCGCGAGGGCCGGGTCGACGTACCGGCCGCCGGCGTGGACGCGACGGATCACGTCGGCCAGCGCGCCGCCGGGGGAGCCCTTCGGCAGGAAACCACGTGCGCCGGCGGCCAGCGCCCGCGGCACCTGCGCGGGCCGCCCGCGACCGGTCAGGATCACCACGGCGCAGGACGGCAGCACGCGGGCCAGTTCGGCGGCCACCGCCAGGCCGTCCAGCGCGGGCATCTGCAGGTCCACCACCGCGACGTCGGGCCGGTGGGCCAGCGCGGCGGTGACCGCGGCGTGGCCGTCGGGGGCCTGCGCCACCACCTCGATGTCGGGTTCGAGGTCGAGCAACGCGGCCACCGCCACCCGGATGAGTTCCTCGTCGTCGGCGAGCAGGACCCTGATCACGGGTCCGAGCGTACGACGGCCTCGACCGTGAACCGGCCGTCGCCGGCGGTGGTGCGCAGGTTTCCGCCGGCCTCGGCGAGACGTTCGGCCAGTCCGGTCAGCCCGTAGCTGTGCCGGTCCGGCCCGCCGGCGAGGACGCCGTCGTTGACCACGGTCATCGTCACCGCGCCCGCGGGCCCGCCGTGCCGGACGCCGATGGTGCACCAGGTCGCGCGGCTGTGCCGCAACACGTTCGTGGTGGCCTCGCGCAGCACCGCGGCCAGCGGCACCGCGACCTGTTCCGGGAGGTCGCCGTCCGGGGCGGTGACCGTGCAGCGTACGCCCGAGGACCGCAGCACCTGTTCGATCGCGGACAGCTCCGCCCGCAGGTCGACCTGACGGTAGCCGTGCACCACCTCGCGCACCTCGGCCAGTGCGGACGCGGCCATCCGGCGTACCTCCGCCGCTTCCCGCCCGGCCCGGTCGGCGTCCACCGGCGCGAGCCGTTCGGCCAGCTCGGCCTTCAGCGCGATCACCGACAGGCGGTGTCCGAGCAGGTCGTGCACGTCGCGGGCGAAGCGCAGCCGCTCCTCGGAGGCGGCCAGCCGGGCCTGGGCGTCGCGGGCCTGGTCGGCCTGCACCAGCAGGTCCCAGAACCACACCGGCAGCGCGTTCAGGAGGGCGATGCTCAGGCCGATGCCGACCGCGATCAGCACCGGCCCGGCCGGATCGTCGCCGTTGGCCGCGGCGATCGCCGCGGTGACCGCCGCGACGAGTGCGGACGCCAGCGCCGCGACCGGCCGCCGGGCCAGCACCGGCAGCACCCCGATCAGGCAGCTGGCCAGCCAGGCCCAGGTGGGCCAGCTGCCGCCGACCGGACCGACCAGGGGTACGGACAGCACGGACGCGGCCACCAGCCCGATGATCGCCCGCCGCCGCGCGCCCGCGCCCAGCCACGGT
Organism: Jidongwangia harbinensis; assembly: GCF_020216025.1. Taxonomy (GTDB): domain Bacteria; phylum Actinomycetota; class Actinomycetes; order Mycobacteriales; family Micromonosporaceae; genus Actinoplanes; species Actinoplanes harbinensis. The sequence goes on from NZ_JAIWNC010000006.1 coordinate 276,692, forward strand.
GTGACCAGGACGTGCAGGACGGCCGCCTGGGCCGCCACGAAGAGCGTGATGCCCACGGCGCCGAGTGCCACCCGCCGCGGGTCCGGTTCGCGCCACAGGCCGATGGCCGGCAGGAACAGTGCCATGGCGGCGTTCGCGGTCAGCGCGGCCAGCGTGACCACCCGCGCCCGGCGCAGCCTCCGGGTGCCCTCCTCAGCCTGCATCGCCCGATGCTAGGCGTGCCGGGGCCACGGTCCGGCCATGACATCGTCACGGTGCCGTCGTGACGGTGTGCCGGTGCCGGTTGCGCCGGAACCGGCCGACGCTCGGGGCATGACGACCTCGACTCGAACGTTCCTGCGCCACGCCGGCGAGATGCTGCTCGCGATGGTCCTCGGCATGCTGCTGATCGGTCCGGTGTGGGCGTACCTCGTACCCGGTGATCTGCTGGCCCGGCCGGACGTCGCGGCCGGCACCATGGCGACCGGCATGGCGGTCGCGATGGCCGTTTGGATGTGGCATCGCGGGCACCGCGGCGGGGCGGTGGCGGAGATGACCGCGGCCATGTACCTGCCGTTCCTGGTGCTGCTGGTGCCCTGGTGGGCCGGGCTGCTGCCGGCCGGCGCGGTGCTGCCGGCCGGGCATCTGCTGATGCTGCCGGCCATGCTGCTGGCGATGTGGCACCGCGCCGCGGAGTACTCCGCCCACCGGGCGCGCCCGGTCCGGTCCGGGGCGGCGGCGGTGCTGAACCGGTGGCCGACCGCGTTCGCGCTGCTGGTCACGGTGGATCAGATGGTGGATCCGCGGCCGGTGCCGGCGTACGCGATGCTCGTCCTGCCGTTCGGTTACCTGAGCATCGGCGCCGTCCGGGGCACGCTGCGCCCGCGCCGGGTGCTGATCACGCAACTCGGCGGGCTGGGCGCGTACCTCCTGTTGGTTCTTGCCGCGACGGTCGCCTCCGGCGATCTCGCCCTGTCGCTGATCGGCGCGGGCTGGCTGGCGCACGCCGGTTGGGACGTCTGGCATCACCGGCGCGACGCCGTGGTGCCGCGCGGTTTCGCGGAGTGGTGCGCCGTGGTGGATGCGGTGATCGGCATCAGCGTGCTGGCCGTCGCGGTCGCCTGAGTGGGGCCGGATGTCCGGTCGTCACCCGTTCGGTGATTGATGTCGGTAGCGATTTGCCCTGTTCACCGTCCCGTCCCGCGGTTGCTGAGATGGGGGTGTGCGAATTCGCGCGGTAACCGGCAGACTGCCTCGGGTGGACGTGCAGCAGCAGACGCTCGGCGGCCGCTACAAGCTGTTGAACGAACTGGGCAGCGGCGGCATGGCCGTGGTGTGGCGTGCCCGGGACGAGGTGCTGGGCCGGTCGGTCGCGGTGAAGCTGCTGGCCGGCCGGTTCGCCGGCGACCCGCAGTCGCGGGCCCGCATCCGGGACGAGGCGCGGGCCGCGGCGACGCTGTCCCATCCGAACATCGCGCAGGTGTACGACTTCGGCGAGTCGAACGAGAGCGGCGCCTGCCGCCCGTACGTCGTGATGGAGCTGGTCAACGGCCCCACCCTGGCCCAGCGGGTGGCCTTCGGACCGCTACCGCCGCGCGCCGTGTTCCGGATCTGCGGTGAGGTCGCGTCCGCGCTCGCCGCCGCCCACGCCGACGGCCTGGTGCACCGCGACATCAAACCGGCGAACGTCATGGTCACGCCGACCGGGGCGAAGGTGGTCGACTTCGGCATCGCCGCGGCGGCCGGACCGGCGGTGCCGGACGAGGTGCTGCTGGGTACGCCCGCCTACCTGGCCCCGGAGCGGCTGAAGGGCGCCGCGGTCGAGCCGGCCTCGGACGTCTACGCGCTCGGGGTGCTGCTCTACCGGCTGCTCGCGAACGAGTCGCCGTGGAGCGTCGAGAGCACCACCCAGATGCTGGACGCCCACGTGTACGTCGAACCGGCACCGTTGCCGCAGCTCGCGGGCGTGCCACCGGCCGTCACCGACCTGGTGCACCGCTGCCTGCGCAAGGACCCGGGCGGCCGGCCCAGCGCCGCGCAGGTGTCCGCGGTGCTGGCCCGGGTGGCCCGCGCACCGGCACTGCACGGTGCGCCGGCGGACAGCCCCGCCGAGCGCACCGCCACACCGGCGGAACCGGCCCAGGGCGCGGTGGCGCCGGCCGACGGTGGCGGCGACGGCCATCGCAGCCTGTGGCGTGGTGACGGCAACCTGGAGCGGGGACCCGCCGCCGGGGACGCCGCCGCACCGCGCAGCGCGGGTGACCTGGCGGCCGTTCCGGCCGCGGCCGGCGAGGAGCCGGACGCCCCGGCGACCGGCGGCGCCGCGACGCCGGGCGGCCCGATCCCGGACGCCGTCCCGGCCGTCCCGCGACGGCGGCGGCCGATCGTGCTCGCGGTGGCCGGATCCGCCCTGGCCCTGGTGGTGGCACTGCTGCTCTGGACGCTCGTACCGGTGGACTCCGGCGACCACCGGAACCGCGCCGCGGTCGTGCCCACGGTGCCGCGCCAGCCGACCGGCGAGCCCGACGGTTCCGGCTCGTTCGGTGGGGTGCCGGCCCCGGCGGCGCAGGAGACGCCGCTGCCGGTGCCGGACGGTGACCGGCCGGACCGCACGCCGCGGGCCGGGACGTCCGCCGCCACCACCGGGTCACCGGACGGCGCCCCGGAGGGCGGGACGATCCGGCCGCCGGCCGAGCCGTCGATCACCACCGCCCCGGTGGTGCCGACCCGGCCGCCGGCGGGTGGACGGGAACTGTCGTCCGACGGCGGCTCGGTGATCGCCCGCTGCGTCGAGGGCGGCCGGGCGCAGCTGGCGTCGTGGACGGCGAGCGATCCGTACCAGGTCGACCGGGTGAACGCCGGGCCCGCGCTGAGTGCCGCGATCGTGTTCCGGAAGACCGGCGGCCGGATCCGGATGACCGTGACGTGTGTCGGCGGCGTACCCACGGCGGTGGTCCTGCCGTTGTGAGGTCCCACCGGCGGTCAGCCGGTACGGCGGGAACGGGCCAGCGCCAGCCCACCCAGGACGATGGCGATCAGGCCCACCACGAGCGCCACGACGGCCCCGCCCAGCCCGTTCCCGGTGCCGACGCCGCCCTCCGCGGTGGTCGCGACCAACCCGCCGAGGGCCATCGCGATCAGCCCGGCCGGCAGGGCCACGGCGGCGCCGAGCCGCCCCGAGCCGGTGCCGAAACGACCCGCCGGACGGACCAGCGCCAGAACGCCGACGACCACGCCGAACAACCCGAGTACGCCCGCCGCGCCGGCGCCGAGCCGGCCGGAACTCATCGCCAGGACGTCGGCGGCGACCGGCTCGACCGGGACGTACGCGGACGCCGGTGCGGCCGGCCCGACCCCGAGCAGGCCGGCTCCGCCCACCGCGACCAGCAGTCGGACCGACATCGAAGCGTGTGACCCTCGCATGTCCCTCTCCCGTTCCGTGCATGGTGGTTTCGTCAGATCATGTCGCCGGACGCACCGCCGGGCGTCCCGCACACGGACGCACTTCGCGCTGCTGCGGGCGCGGCAGAAATCGGGAAAGTACTGCGTACGCAGCAGTCCACCACTCGTCCGGCGGGAGGAATCGCCGGCGGCGGCATCCGGGCTAAGGTGCGCGCATGCGCACAGGGCGGGCCGGTGTCCGGGACGGGGTGATCGCCCTCTGCGTGGCGGCGACCACGCTGATCGCCGGGCGGTCCGAGAACCACGCGGTCCCGGATCTCGACCTGCTCGGCCACCTGCTGCTGGCGGCCGCCGGCCTGGCCCTGGTGGCGCGCCGCCGGGCTCCGGTCACGGTTCTCGCGGTGACCGGGGTGTGCGCCGTGGGCTACCAGGCGATCGGTTTCGACGTGCCCGCCGTCGCGTTCCTGTTCGCGGTGTACGCCGCCGTCCGGGCGGGACACCGCCTGATCACCGTGGCGGTGTCCGTGGCCATGCTGGCCGCCCTCCCGCTGGCCGCGCTGGCGTCGCCGCACGACTGGCCGGTGGCGGAGGCGTTCGCGCAGGCCCGGGGCGCCCTGGAAGTGGCCTGGCTGATCGCCGCGGGTGCCGCGGGGGAGGCGCTGCGCCAGGCCGAGCGGCGGGCCGACGAGGCCGAGCGCACCCGGGAGGAGACCGCGCGGCGGCGCGCCGACGAGGAGCGGCTGCACATCGCGCGGGAGCTGCACGACTCGCTCACCCACCAGATCTCGGTCATCAAGGTGCAGGCCGAGGCCGCCGTCCACGTGGCCCGCAAGCGTGGCGAACCGGTGCCCGACGCGCTGCTGGCGATCCGCGAGGCCGGCCGGGAGGCGTCCCGGGAACTGCGGGCGACCCTGGAGGCGCTGCGCGACGACCGCACCCCGCCGCACGGGCTCGACCACGTGCCGGAACTGGTGGAACGGGTCCGCGCGACCGGCCTCGACGCGACGCTGACCATCGCGGGACAGCGGCCCGAGGTGCCGGCGGCGGTGGACCGGACGGCGTACCGGATCGTGCAGGAGTCGCTCACCAACATCGCCCGGCACGCCTCCGCCGCGACGGCGTCGGTGCGGATCGACTACGGTCCGGACGCTCTCGCGATCCGGGTCGACGACGACGGCACCGGTACGCCGGATGCCGCGCCGGTGCCCGGGGTCGGACTGCTCGGGATGCGGGAACGGGTCGCCGCGCTGGGCGGCCGGCTGCGCGCCGAGCCGCGCGGCGAGGGCGGTTTCACCGTCCAGGCCGAACTGCCGGTGGGCCGTACCCCATGATCCGGGTCCTGTTGGTGGACGATCAGCCGTTGCTGCGCAGCGGCTTCCGCGCCCTGCTCGACGTGGAGGACGACATCGAGGTGGTGGCCGAGGCCGCCGACGGCCGGGAGGGTCTGGCGCTCGCCCGGGAACACCTGCCGGACATCGCGCTGATCGACATCCAGATGCCGGTCCTGGACGGCATCGAGACGACCCGGCGCATCGCGGCGGACCCGGCGCTGGCCGGCGTGCACGTGGTCATCCTGACCAACTACGGCCTGGACGAGTACGTCTTCAACGCGCTGCGGGCCGGCGCCGCGGGTTTCCTGGTGAAGGACATCGTGCCGGAGGACTTCCTGCACGCCGTCCGCGTGGCCGCGCGGGGCGACGCCCTGCTGGCGCCGTCGATCACCCGCAAGCTGATCGACCGGTACGTCACCGAGCCGTCGCCCACCGGCGCCGGTCCGGGGCTGGCCGGGCTGACCAACCGGGAACGCGAGACCGTGGTGCTGGTCGCGCAGGGGCTGTCCAACGAGCAGATCGCGGCCCGCATGGTGATCAGCCCGTTGACCGCCAAGACCCACGTGAACCGGGCGATGGCCAAGCTGCACGCCCGGGACCGCGCCCAGCTCGTCATCCTCGCGTACGAGTCCGGGCTGGTGGCGCCGCGCAGCCGCTGACCCGTGGTGTCCGACCGAGGTGACGGCCGGCTGCCACCACCCGCCTCGGCGGTACACCACGGTCGAGCCCCCCCTCGACAGCTACCGGGGTGCGGGCGCACGGCGTGGCGCGTACTGCGGCACGTACTGCTGGCCGGTCAGCGCCCGGATCCGCGCCATCACCTCGTCGGTCACCGCCCGGATGTCGGCCGGACCGTCGATCCGGCCGGCGACCGGCACCGGCTCGCCGAACCGGACGGTGACGCGGCCCGGGCGCGGGACGCGGGCGTCGATGGGCAGGACCCGGTCGGTGCCGAGCACGCCGACCGGGATGATCGGCACCTCGGCCCGCTGGGCCAGGCGGACCATGCCGGTGCGGCCGCGGTAGAGCCGCCCGTCGGGGGAGCGCGTGCCCTCGGGGTAGAGGGCGATCAGCCCGCCGCCGCCGAGGACCGGGATTGCGGCGTCGAACGCGGTCAGCGCGGCCCGCCCGCCGCCCCGCTCCACCTTGATCGCGCCCAGACCGGTCACCAGGGCGTGGGTGAACCGGCCGCGGACGCCGCGCCCCGAGAAGTACTCCGCCTTCGCCCAGAACGCGACGTGCCGGGGCACCACCGCCGCCAGGAACAACTCGTCGGCCACCGAGAGGTGGTTCCCGGCCAGGATCGCCGCTCCGGTGCGGGGTACGTGCTCCAGGCCGTGGACGGCCGGCCGCCAGCACCGCCGGAGGATGCTTCCGACGGTGCGGTGGCTCAGGGTGTACAGCGGCGGCACGCGGTTCTCCTCAGGGTGACGGTCGCATCGGACCGAGGTGGGCTTCGAGGGCCGCGTGCAGCAGCGGCTCCACGTCGTCGGTGCCGGTGGCCAGCCGGAGGCTGCCCCAGTTCCGCAGCTCGACGATGCCGTGCAGGTTCGTCCACAGTGCACCGGCCAGCACGGTGGGCGGCGTCCCGGTGCCGGGCCGGGCGCGCGAGATCAGGTCCACCGCCATCTCGAACAGGGGCAGGCTGCTGTCGCGCAGCCCCAGGTGGTTGCTCTCCAGCAGGTCGTGCCGGAACATCAGCTCGAACATGCCCCGGTCGCGGCAGCCGAAGTCGACATACCGCCGGGCCAGCGCCGCCAGCCGGGCACGCGGATCGTCCGGGCAGTCGGCCAGTGTCTGGGTGATCTGCGCGGTCAGGTCGGCGAACCCGGTGCGGGCGATCTCGGACAGCAGGGCCAGGTGGGTCGGGAAGTAGCGGCGGGGGGCGCCGTGCGAGACGCCGGCCCGTCTGGCGATCTCCCGCAGGGTGAGTGTCGCCGCCCCGTCCGAGCGCACGAGGTCCACCCCTACCTGCACCAGCCGGGCCCGCAACCCGGTGTCGCCGACCATAGACACTGTCTACCAGGCTCCGTAGACAGTGTCTACCAACTTGACGACCGGGACCGTCCCGAGCAGAGGATGGGTGATGACGTCACCCCTCTCGACGCCTCCCGCCATCGCGGCCGGCACCCTCGCCGCCGGCCCGCAGCCGCTCCTCTCCGCCGACGGTGGCCTGCTGCTGCGGCCATGGGAAGCGGCCGACGCCCCGGTCTTCCTGGCCGCCTACCGGGACCCGGAGATCCGGCACTGGCACACCCGTCAACCCGCGTCCGAGGACCGCGTCCGCGCCTGGTTCGAGCAGTACCGCCGGGACTGGGCCGAGGAGCGGGGCGGGCACTGGGCGGTGACCCGCGGCGGCGGGGAGGTGCTGGGGCGCATCGCGATGCGCGGCATGGACTTCGACGACGGCGTCGCCGGGTGTGCGTACTGGGTGCTTCCGGCCGCCCGCGGGGCCCGGGTGGGCGCCCGGGCGCTCACCGCCCTGAGCGACTGGGGCCTCGGCGTGGCCGGCTTCCACCGCCTGGAGCTGGAACACTCCACCCGCAACGTGGCCTCCTGCCGGGTCGCCGAGACGTCCGGCTTCCGCCTGGAGGGGACCAAGCGATGTTCCGCCGTGCACACCGACGGCCGGCACGACATGCACCTGCATGCCCGTATTCGCAGCGACGATGTGGTCTTGGAGCCCGCTTCCCTAAACTGACCGAATGCTTCGGGGCGGTCGAGAGGCGGCATTGCCACTCTGGCCGCTGTACCTGATCTTCGGCGGGTTGCCACTGTGGTGGGTCCTGGGTGGACTGCAGCTGGGCTGGCCGCTGTTCGGGTTGCTGCTCGCAGCGCTGCTGTTGAGCCGCGGGCGGATCAGCCTGCCGACCGGCTCGGCACTGTGGCTGACCCTGCTGGCCATCGTGGTGATCAGCGTGACCCGGCTGGAACAGGCGAGCGAGCTGTTCATGTTCTCGCTCCGGCTCGGTTTCCTGGGCACCGCGTTCGTCATCTACCTGTACGTCTACAACGCCGCCCGGGACGGTGCCCGGTGGCGGCGGCTGCTCGGGCCGCTCTGCTTCTACTGGCTGGGCATGGTCGCGCTGGGCTGGATCGGCGTGTTCAAGCCGACCTTCGCGATCACGACGCCGGTGGAGATCCTGCTCCCCGAGTCGATGACCGAGAACCGGGGCATCCGGGCGTTGGTGCACAGCCACGCCACGGAGTACAACCCGATGAGCCGCAACCCGTACTACCGGACCGCCGCGCCGTATCCGTACACCAACAACTGGGGCACCGGGTTCGCCGTCCTGGTGCCGTGCGTCGTCGCCTACCTCAGTTCGGTGCGCACCGGCGTACTGCGGGTCGCGCTTCTCGTCTCGCTGCCGTTCGCCCTGGTCCCGGCGTTCTGGACGCTCAACCGCGGGATGTTCATCGGACTCGGTGCCGGACTGGTCTATCTCGGCCTCCGCGCCCTGCTGCGCGGTGACGTACGGCTGATCGCCTCGATCGGCGCAGTGGGCGCCCTGGTGTGGGTCGCCACGCTGGTCATCCCGGTCGGTGATCTGATCTCCAACCGGGTGGAGAACACCGACTCCACCCGGGACCGGGCCGACCTCTACGTGCAGACGATCCAGGCGGTCCAGCAGTCGCCGCTGCTGGGATATGGCGGGCCGCGGATGGCCGACACCACGCACGCCGCCGAGCCGCTGGGCACCCAGGGGCAGGTCTGGCTGATGATGTACAGCTACGGCCTCCCCGCCCTGCTGATCTTCCTGGCCTTCTTCTCGGTGATCGCCTGGCGCCTGGCCGCGGCGGTCAGTGCGCCGGGCCGGTGGTTGAGCGTGGTGCCGGTGATCGCGTTGGTGATCACCCCGTTCTACGGCTTCACCGACGTCAACCTGTCGCTGATGTTCTTCAGCATCGGGCTCGCCGTCGCCGCCATCGACGGACCGGTCAACCGGGACCGCCAGGTGGTACAAACTGGCCCAGTTCCGGGCGCCGCCGCGCCGCTAGCGTCGTCGGCATGGAACGGCCGGTGATCAAGCAGCTGATCGACGCGATCAACGCGCACGACCTCGACGCCGTGGTCCGCACGTTCGCCGACGACGTGGTGAGCGGGTGGCCCGCGCATCCGGCCCGCTCGGTGCACGGCGCGGACGCGGTGCGCCGCAACTGGGCGATGATCTTCGCCCGCTTCCCGGACATCCACATCGAGGTGACCGCGTCGGCCGTCGCGGGCGACGACTTCTGGGGCGAGTTCCACTACGTGCGGCCGGGCGCGGCCGACATGCGCGGCGTGAAGGTCGTCACGGTACGCGGCGACCGGATCGTGGCGGCCCGGTTCTACATGGAAGAGGTCGACGCACTGGCCCCCGCGCACCCGATGCCGAATGTCAGCCCGGACGACGTGCCGGCGACCGCGCGAGGATGATCCGCGTTGGCACAATGGCGTAGGTGCGGCCAGACGACGACTTCGGCGCCACGCTCCGGGCCTTCCGGAAGCGGGTGACGCCCGGTGCGGCCGGGATCCCGCCGTCCCTGCCGCGCGCACGCCGGGCGCCGGGCCTGCGACGGGACGAACTGGCCGGCCGGGCCGGCATCTCCGAGGAACACCTCAAGCGCCTCGAACAGGGCCGCCGGCGGCCCTCGGCCGGGGTGGTCGACCTGCTCGCGACGGCGCTTCGGCTGAGCGGCGGAGAACACCACCGACTTCGTACGCTCGCCGGTTTCGCCGCGCCGGCCCGCGACGACGGGCTGGTGCCGCGCGAGGTGACCCCCGCGGCCCGGCGGATGCTCGACCGGCTGACCGACGTGCCGGCCTGCGTGTGCGACGCGAGCTGGACGGTGCTCGACGGCAACCGGCGGTGGAACGCGTTCGGCTGCCCGGCCGGTGTGGCGGCGGGACGCGACCGGAACATGGCCTGGCGGGTGTTCACCGAGGCGCCGACCGACATCTTCCGTACCGCCGGGCAGCTCGCCGCCGTCCGGGCGTCCATGGTCGCCGGGCTGCGCGCCGCGGCGGACCGCTACCGCACCGACCCGGAACTGCGGGCCCTGATCGACGACCTCTACGCGCGGGGCGGGGAGTTCGCCCGCCTCTGGAACGAACCGTCCCCCGTGGCGGCGGACGACCCGGACCGTCTCGGTGTGCCCGACGGTGCCGGCGGACGGACCCACTTCGACAAGGACGTGCTGACGCTGACGCCGGGCGACCTGAGGGTCGTCGTCTTCACCCGGCCCTGAACGGCCGATGACGGAGCGCCGGAACGGCGAGAAGGAGGGGGAACGTGTCGACGCCGGCATCGGGCCACACCGGGACGCCGGGCCCGGACCTGACGACCGTAGCGGTGTACACGGAGCGTTTCGTGCTGCGGCCGTGGCGGGCAGACGATCTCGGTGAGCTGGCCGAGGCCGCCGCGGACCGCTACATCACCTCGATCACCTCGGTGCCGGCGCCGTTCAGCACCGAGGGCGGGCACGCGTTCCTGCGCCGGATGACCGAACTGGCGGCGGGCGGCGTCGCGGTGCCGCGTGCGATCGCGGACCGGGCCACGGGCGTGGTCGTCGGGCACGTCAGCCTCCGGCTACGCGACCTCGACCTCGGCCGGATCGGACTGGGCTACTGGATCCTGCCGGCCGCGCGTGGTCGGGGAGCGGCCGCCGAAGCCGTGTCCGGCTTCACCGGCTGGGCCTTCGACCGGCTGGGCGCCGAGCGGGCCGAGCTCTGCGTCGAGCCGTGGAACGAACCGTCGAAACGGGTCGCGCTCCGGGCCGGGTTCGTCCGGGAGGGACTCCTGCGCAGCTTCCAGGTCATGGGCGGCCAACGGTGCGACGTGGAGATGTTCGCGCGGATTCGTCCGCCGGCCCCGCCGCGGTCGCGGTAGGACCATCGGCCGGCCGAGTGTGGTCGGCTACGGCTTGCGGGCCACGGCGCCGTACCCGTCCACCGGCTTGACGTCGTCCCCGGCCGGATCCGGCCGCCACTCGGAGATGGACACCAGGCCCGGCTCCACCATCTCCAGGCCGTCGAAGCAGCGGGCGAGCTGCTCCGGGCTGCGGACGATGTAGGGCACGCCGCCGCTCTCCTTGTAGTCGTCGGCCGCGGTGACCTGTTCCTCGCTGGTGTCCGTGCCGTCCCACAGCACGAGGTAGCTGCCGGACGGGACCACGGCCATCACCCGGGCCACGATGGAGCGCATCTCGTCGTAGTCGGTCACGTGGCCGAGGACGCCCATGAACATGACCGCCACCGGCCGGGTGAAGTTGAGGACGTTCCGGGCGTCGGCCACGATCTGGTCCGGATCGTGGAAGTCGGCGTCGATGTAGTCCGTGACGCCCTCGTCGGTGGTGTTGGTCAGCAGGCCCCGCGCGTGTGCCAGCACGAGCGGGTCGTTGTCCACATACACCACCCGCGATTCCGGGGCGATCCGCTGCGCGACCTCGTGGGTGTTGTCCATCGTCGGCAGTCCGGTGCCGATGTCGAGGAACTGGCGCACGCCCGCCTCGGCGGCCAGATAGGTGACCGCCCGGATGAGAAACTTCCGGGACTGCTTCGCCAGGTCGAAGACGCCCGGGGATACCGCCGCGAAGGCGTCCCCGACCTCGCGGTCGACGGCATAGTTGTCCTTGCCGCCCATCCAGTAGTTCCAGATCCGCGCGGAGTGCGGGACGGTGACGTCGATCTTTGAGCCGGGCACTGGCTCAGCCATCGGAACAGGCCCTTTCCGGAGGGGAACGGCAGCGGTGGCGGTGACCGGTTGACCGTGCGGGCGGCGGGCGTGGAGGGTGCGGCCCGCCGGACAGGTGCACCGTCCCGTCTGCGGATGCAAGCCACCCTAGACCCACCGCCCGTGACGCAGAAGGTCTGGACATTGGTCGATCTCCGATCTCCGGTGATCGACCGCTCCGCACGAGTGTCGACCCGGCTCGACACCGGCCGGCCGGTGAGCTTCCATGGTGGAGTGGCCGAGGAGACTTCGACGGCGCCGCAACCATCACCGCCCCGAGGAGCGGCTTCGGAGGCGGATTACTCCTGCCTGCCGAAAGCCGGCCCGAAACCACGGGGTCTCCGGATCGGCGCGTGCCAGACGCCCGAACTGCTGGAGGACGTGCCCGCCGCGCTGGCGATGGTGGAGTCCTTCTCGGCCGAAGCCGGCCTCGCCGATCTCGACCTGCTCCTCTTCCCGGAGTGCTTTCTCCAGGGCTACCTGGTGACACCGGAGTACCTCCGCCGCCACGCCCTGGACCTGGATTCGGCGGCATTCGGCGAGATCCTGCTGCGACTGGCGAGCATCCCGCAGACCCTGGTGATCGGGCTGATCGAACGGCGGCACGAGCGGTTCTACAACACCGCGGCAGTGATCAACCGGGGCCGGCTCCTCGGCACCTATCGCAAGACCCACCTGACCGCCGGCGAGTCGGCGTTCACCGCCGGGACCGGCTACCCGGTCTTCGACCTCAACGGCGTCCGGTTCGGCATCAACATCTGTTACGACACCAGGTTTCCCGAGCCGGCGCGGGCGGTGGCCGCTCAGGGCGCACGGGTACTGCTGGTGTGCGCCCAGAACATGATGCGGCGCCGGAACGCCGAGCGGTGGAGGCCGCTGCACCACGCGATCCGCGCCGACCGGGTACGCGAGACCGGCATGTGGCTGATCTCCGCGGACGTCACCGGGCAGCGCGACGAACAGCGGATCGGGTACGGACCCACCAGCGTCATCAACCCGGCCGCCCGGGTCGTCGCGCAGGTGCCCGCCCTGACTGTGGGGATGGCCGTCACCGAGGTCGGCTGACTCCCGGTGCACGCCCGGACCCGGGTCGACGGCGGCGTGGAACGATGCCGTGATGACGCTGAGGATCGCCACCACTCAGCCCGCCGGAACTGCCGACGCCCGCGCGAACGGCCGTACCGTCCGCGGGTTGATGCGCGAAGCCGCAACGGCGGGCGCCCGACTGATCCAGTTCCCCGAGGGATTCCTGTCCGGCTATGCCAAGGAACAGATCGCCGACTGGGACGCCGTCGACTGGGCCGCCGTCCGTGACGAACTCCGCGCGGTCGCGGACCTGGCCGCCGAACTCGGGATGTGGGTCGTGCTGGGCTCGGCGCATCCGCTCACGCCCCCGCACCGTCCGCACAACAGCCTCTATGTGATCTCGGACCGGGGCGAGGTCGTCACCCGCTACGACAAGCGCTTCTGCTCCCACACCGAGATCACCCGCTGGTACAGCCCCGGCTTCGAGCCGATCGTCTTCGACGTCGATGGCTACCGGTTCGGCCTGGCCATCTGCATTGAGGTCAACTTCCCGCAGCTGTTCGCCGAGTACGAACAGCTCGGCGTGGACTGCCTGCTGCTGTCCGCATGGCCCGTCGACCGGATCTTCTTCGGCAAGGCCCAGGCGCACGCGGCGATCCAGAACTACTGGCTCAGCCTGTCGGTTCCCGCGCAGAGCACCGATCTGATGCCCTCGGCGATCTTCGGTCCGGACGGAACCGAGTTGGCCACGGTCGCCGCCCCGGGGCGTCCGGCCGCCGTCACCCTCGATCGCGACCTACCCGAGTTCCACATCGCGCTCGATCTGGCCCGCCCCTGGCGAGCCCGGGCGAACCAGGGTGACATCTACCGCGACCGCCGGGTGGAGGACCCCCGCAGCAGCGACCGCACCCTCGGTTGACCGGCAGGCCGCGACGCCCGCGGAGGCGGCCGGGCATCAGTGTCCTCGGCACGGGTGAGCGCCGCCGGGCGAACCCGTCGGTGGTTCAGGCCAGGGCGACGATGGCGAGTACGCCGACGGCCGCGACCAGGTAGCCGGCGGCGATGGGCACGCTGCGGGGCAGCTTCTTCTCCGCGCCGAGGCGTTCGTAGAGGCTGCCGAGGCGGCTGCGGACCCGATCGCCGCGGAGGGCGCCGGCGATCAGCAGCAGCAGGCACGGCAGGCAGTAGACCAGCGCGTACCCGGCGATGATCAGCAGCGAGCCGGTCAGGCCGACATCCGCGTCGACGATGCGTTCGATCGCGATGAAGTACGGGAACGCGTTGGGCAGGTCCGCCCCGGTCATGACCAGCCCCAGCACCGCGGCGCCGGCCGGGTTGACCCGACCCGGCACGGTGACCGCCGGGCGGATCCGGTCCCGCAACCGGCGCAGCCCGCCCACGGCCAGGGCCACCGCAGCGACCGTGAACGCGATCCGGCGCACCCAGATCAGGCCGTTGCCGGCGGCGTCGGCGGCGGCGTCGGCGCCGAGGTAGACCACGGCGCCGAGCGCGAGGACGGTCAGGTAGGCGCCGGCGACGAAACCGGCCGCTGCCCGGATCGGGTGTGTCATCGGGGCGAGCAGGAGCAGTGCCACCCCGGCGATCGTCGCGGGGTTCAGCGCGTCGAGCAGGGCCAGGCCGGCGATCCCGGCCAGCAGCACGACGGTCACGACCGTGTCTGCTCGGCGGTCGTGCGCAGACCGAGGTGGTGCAGCAACTGTTCGACCTCGTCCGACGTCGGAGGCGGGCCGGTGAGCGCGCCCAGGAACAGGCCGTCGCCGACCAGCCGGACCAGCCGGGCCCGGACCGGATCGCCCAACTCGGCGACCAGCATCTGCTGCCAGCGCCGCTCGGCGTCGCCCACCTCGCCCGGCAGGTCGAACTGTCCGGTGGTGGTCAACCGCAGCATCGACATGATCGCCCGGTACACCGTGCGCTCATCCGGCGCGGGCACCGACAACCGCAACCAGGCCGCGGCCATCAACCCCTGCGCTGCTGCCGCGGTCAGCCGCTCGTCGAACCGGTGCACCGCCCGGGTCACCAGCGCCCGCAACAGTGACTGCTTGTCGAAGTGATAGAGCAGGCCACCCTTGCTCACACCCGCGGCGGCCGCCACCGCGTCCAGCGCCGGGGGCACCTGACCAGCCGTGATCAGTTCCTCGGCCGCGTCCAGAATGCGCTCTCGTGCTGTTCCCATACCCATCACTGTACCGTCCGGACGGTACAGTTGCGTGCGTTCGCTCACCCGGCGACGCGCCCACCTTCCCGGCCCCCGGGGAGTGGGGGCGGAGACTCTGGGCGTGGACGGCCACCGCGGGCCGGTGCTGACCGGACATACAAGTCAGGCCACCGACCGGCTTCCGCCTGGTCTGTGGCCTTGTCTGTGCTGCTAAGCCTGGGGTGCCCCCGGCAGGATTCGAACCTGCGCTTTCGCCTCCGGAGGGCGACGCTCTATCCCCTGAGCTACGGGGGCTCAGCGAGAGAAAGCCTAGCAGGCGCCGCCGAAGCCTGGCGAACCGGTCCCGGGCGCGTTGCGGTTCGTCTCGGAGGCGTGCCGGCCGCGCCCTGTGGCAGGGCGCCCTGCGGCGGTACGGGTGTCCGGACGACTCCGCGGCGCGACGCCAGGAACCGCATATCGCCTATAGAGCTAATGGGTAAAAAGGGCGTTGGAACTGGTTTTCAGTGGTGGGTTAGATGGTCATAATAAATAGCCACGCAATGCATGTCAATGAACTTGCAGTTGCCGGTCACGGGAGATTGCTAAGACTCCTGGTCAGCATGGGTGAAATGCTTCACGCATAGATTCTCAGCGAACTCTAAAGAACGTATTGAGCAGGATCGAGCCAGGTTGATGCCGGAGCTTGATGGGCGCTGAGCTGCAAAAACGCTCACTCAACGAGGGGCCTGAGTCCGATTTGCGGCATATGCGAACGGGGTAGAACGGTATCCGGAGTGGACGTACAGTGTGGACTCGCCATCCAGTTGGAAGGGGAGGGAAATGTTCAAGAAGCTGGAATCGTTCAGTGATCGACTGCTGAACCGGTTCGTCCCGAAGGCCGAGGCCTCGGCGAGCTGTCCATGCGGGGCCTACCCGTACACGGGGCCTTGTTGGTACTTCCCGTCGTGCGGCGGCGGGCTGCACCGGGACTGCTACTGCGCCCAGAGTTCGGCAATTCTCGAGTGCACTTCGTGCCACTGAGTTGAGGTGACCGACGAGGTCGAAACCTCGCCGGTCACCCCTGGTTCACCCAGCGCACGACTCGAGGCCGGTTGCCGCCGTCCCTGCATGGCGGCGGCAACCGGTTCGCGTCGCCCGCGTGCCAACCAACGGAGGGAATCCGGTATGTATCTTGCCACCGTGGTGGTCCTGTGCGTCCTCCTTACCGTCTTCAACCTTTTCCTGACGCTCGGCGTCATCCGGCGACTCCGGAACCACACCGACCAGTTCACCGAACTAGGTCGGCTGATGCCGCGGCCGGAGCCCATGATCAGTGCCGGCAAACACCCGTCGCCGTTCACCGCCACCACGGTCGACGGGCTCGCGGTCAGCGAGGCCAGCCTGCGTACCGGTGGACTCGTGGGGTTCTTCTCGCCGACCTGCGGCTCCTGCGAGGAGTGGGTTCCCCGATTCGTCGAGGCGGCGCGTGCGCTTCCGGGCGGCCCGAAGGCCGCGCTCGCGGTGGTCGTGGCGGACTCGCCGTCGGCCGGCGCCGAGATGGTGGCCAAGCTGCGCGATGTGGCCATGGTGGTGACAGAAGCGGATCGCGGACCGGTGGTGGAGGCGTTCGAGGCCACCGGGTACCCGGCGATGTGCCGCCTCGGCGACGACGGTGCGGTGATCACCAACCGGCCCGTCGACGTGGTCGCGGTTCCGGTAGGGGCGTGAGCCGAGCACCGGGCGCCGCCGGTGCGCCGGTTCCCGTCCGGGTGTTGGCACACAACGCCCGGACGGCGGCCGGACTCGCCTGGGCCGCCGCCTCGCACTGTGTCGCCGGCCTGTTGATCCTCGCGGCCGCCGTCGGGGTGGCACCGGTGGTGACCGCCTGGCTCACGCGGGAGGTGCTGGACGGGCTGGTCGACGGCGTGCCCGGGCGGCAGCTGGCCTGGCTGGCCGTGGCGCTCGCGGCCTCCGGCGTCGCCCTGGTCGTCCTGCCCCAACTCGGCCGGTACGCCGAAGCGGAGCTGGGCCGCCGGGTCCGGGTGGTCGCCGCGGATCGCCTCTACACCGCCATCCATCAGCGGCTGCGTGGGCTCGCGCGGCTGGAGGACCCGAGTTTTCACAATCGGATCCGGCTCGCCCAGCAAGCGGCCAGCACCGGCCCCGCCGACATGGTGAACGGTGCGATCGGGATCGCCACCAACGTGGTGACGCTGTGCGGCTTCCTGGTCACGCTGTGGCTGATGAACCGATGGCTGGTCCTCGCCGTCGTGGTGAGCGCCATTCCCACGGTCCGCGCCGAGCTGCGGCTCAGCCGGATGCGCGCCGCGGCCATGTGGAGCATCAGCCATGCGAGCCGGCGCCAGCACTTCTACGCCAACCTGCTCAGCGCCCCGCGCGAGGCCAAGGAGATCCGGCTGTTCGGCCTGGGCGGATACTTCCAGGAGCGAATGCTCGCGGAGCAGAGCGCCGCCAACGCCACCGATCGCCGGGTCGACCGGTCGGAGTTGGGCATGCAGGTGTCGCTCGGGCTGCTCGGTGCCGCGGTCGCGGGCGGTGGCCTGGTCTGGGCGATCCTGGCGGCCCGGTCCGGCCGGCTGACCGTGGGCGATGTGACCGTGTTCGTGGCGGCCGTCGCCGCGGTGCAGGCCGCGTTGTCCGGTATCGCCGGCAAGTTCGGCGCGGTCCACCACGCGCTGCTGATGTTGGACCACTTCGGGATGGCCACGACCGTGCCACCGGATCTGCCGGTCACGGACGGCGCCGAGCCGATTCCGGCCTTGCGTGAGGCGATCCGGCTCGACAACGTCTGGTTCCGGTACGCCCCGGACCGCCCCTGGGTGCTGCGCGGAGTGAACCTCACGATCCCGGCGGGCCGGGCGACCGCGCTGGTCGGCCTGAACGGCGCGGGCAAGAGCACGCTCGTCAAGCTGCTCTGCCGGCTGTACGAACCGACCGAGGGCCGCATCCTCTGGGACGGCAGGGACATCCGGGACGTCGACCCGGCCGATCTCAGACAGCACATCGGAACCGTGTTCCAGGACTATGTGGAGTACGAGCTGTCCGCGGCCGACAACATCGGCCTGGGCGACGTCGCGCACCGGACGGACCGGCCCCGCATCGAGGAGGCGGCCGGCCGGGCCGGGATGCACGAGACCTTGAGCAGGCTGCCCAAGGGGTACGACACCATGCTGACCCGGATGTTCCTGGAGGGGGTGGACGCGCAGGACGCGGACACGGGCGTCCTGCTCTCCGGCGGGCAGGGCCAGCGACTGGCGCTCGCCCGGGCGTTCTTCCGCAACGACCGGGACCTGCTGATCCTGGACGAGCCGAGTTCGGGCCTCGACGCCGAGGCGGAGGCGGAGCTCCACCGGCAGCTGCGCGAGTACCGCCAGAGCCGGACCAGCCTGTTGATCTCGCATCGGCTCAACACGGTCCGGGACGCGGACCAGATCGCGGTGCTGAGCGACGGCGTCATCGCCGAGATCGGTGATCACGAGGAGCTGATCGCGCTGGACGGCATCTACGCCGGGTTGTTCAACCTTCAGGCGGACGGCTACGCGAAGGCGCTGCCATCATGATCTGGTTCGTCCTCACCGGTGCCGTGCTGGCGGTCGTGCTGGGTGGCCTGCAGTGGCTCCGCCTACGGCGTCTCGTGGTCACCGTGCAGGGCCTGAGCATGGCTCCCACCTATCGCCCGGGTGACCGGGTGCTGGTCCGGCGGCTCCGGCACAGTCGAGTCCGGACCGGACAGGTCGTGGTGGTGGACCTGCCGGACCGCATCCGGCCGATACCGCCCGGCGTCGGAGCGGCCGAGTCGCTCCGGCAACGACGAGTGATCAAGAGAGTCGCGGCGATGAGTGGTGAGCCGGTTCCCGCGACCGCCGGTATCGACCTCGCCTCGGTACCGCCGGGGCACATGCTGTTGCTCGGCGACAACCCGCTGGCCAGCGGCGATTCTCGGCAGTACGGACCCGTGCCGGTCGATGCGGTGGTCGGGATCGTGATCCGTCCCATGCGGGACGACGCTGCCGCCGACGCCGCCCTGTCCTGAGGAAATCATGCCTGCCCTGGAACTGACTCTCCGCCTGGCGCTCGCGTTCGTTCTCGCGGCAGCCGTCGCGGGAAAGCTACGCAGCGCCGAGTCCCGTGACGAGTACACCCGGATGTTCCGCGACGTCGGGCTGCCGTCGGCGCTCCGGCGGCCGGCTGCGGCAGGACTGGTGGCGGCGGAACTCGCCACCCTGGTGCTCCTCGTCCTGCCGTGGACCGCCAGCGTGGGTGCCGCCGCGGCGGTGTTGCTCTTCGCCACGCTGACCGCCGGGGTCCACCAAATCGTGCGCAGCGAGCGGAAGGTGACGTGCAACTGCTTCGGCGGCGGCGGAGACGCGGAGTTGTCCACGGTCCACGTCTTCCGCAACCTGTTCCTCGTGGGTCTGTCCGTCGCCGCGCTGCTGCTCTCCCTGGACGGTGGGAGCGCGGACCTGGCGCAGATGGCGGTCGCCGCGTTCGGCGCGGTGATCATCGCGGCCGTGGTCAGCCGCCTGGACGAGCTGGTCGATCTCCTCCGTTGACGCACCGCGCCGCCGCGCCGGCGCTATCCGTTCTGACCCAGCGACTTCAGCAGGGCCTGGATCGCGCTGATCTCGTTCTGCTGCGACGCCACCATCGTCTGGGCCAGCCAGGTCACGTCCTCGTCGTCAGACAGATTGAGAATCTCCTGGGCCATGTGGACCCCGCCGAGATGATGCTGACGCATCAGGTTCAGGAACATGATGTCCTGTGCCGTCCCGGTCGCCTTGCGGAGCTCGGTCAGCT
The DNA here is from genome assembly GCF_020216025.1 of Jidongwangia harbinensis. Classification (GTDB taxonomy): domain Bacteria; phylum Actinomycetota; class Actinomycetes; order Mycobacteriales; family Micromonosporaceae; genus Actinoplanes; species Actinoplanes harbinensis. Next base: position 296,119 of record NZ_JAIWNC010000006.1, read on the forward strand.
GCTGCTGCGAGGCCATGCCGGGCATCAGGCCGTTCTGCACCGAGCCGGCCGAGTTCGGCATCCACGCCATGGGCGGCTGCGAACTGGTGGAGCCCAGCTGCCAGTCGCGCAGCCACGCCAGCATGATGCCGATCTGACCCTGCTGGGTTATCGCGATGTCGCTGGACAGCGACTCGATCTCATCGTTCGCGGTGGCGGCATGCGCGACCAGCGCCATCTCCACGGCCTGGGCGTGGTGGGTCGACATGTCGCGCACGAACCCGGCCTCGGCGGAGTCGTCGCCGGGCGGGTTCGGGCGGGTCAGGACGAAAACCAGGGCCGCGCCGAGGAGGAGGCCGAGGACGAGCGCCCCGGCCACCCAGCCGGTGATGGCCCCCGACCGCCTCGTCGGTTGCTCCCCCGACGCCGGGAGCGAGGCCGGGCTACCGGCCTCGGACTCCGTGGAGATCACGCTCATCCCCTCAGGCGTCGTTGACGGTGTTACCGGTCGAGGTCTGGTTGCTGGCACAGCCCGCCGTCGGCTCCATGGACGCCTGCACGCGGAGGGCCTTGATGAACTCGTCGATCCGGCTGTCGTCCGCGCTGTCCAGCTTCAACTGGTAACCCCACGCCTGCAGCGAGACCGGCTTGTCGAGCCCCTCGTACGGGCTCATCATCATGTAGTCCTTGCCCTTGACCTTGTCGGACAGCTTGCTGACCTGAGCGGCGGGCAGGTCGGGGCGGTAGGTGATCCAGACGGCACCGTGCTCCAGGCTGTGCACCGCGTGCTCCTTCGGGATCGGAGCGTCGTACACCATGCCCTGGCAGTTCTGCCACTTGACGTTGTGGTTACCGCCCACCGGGGGGCTCGTCTTGTACGTCTGCGGACCGGGTACGTGATCCGCCGACGTGAGCGACTTGTCGGGATTGTCGCGATAGTTGACGATGCCCTCGATCGCGGCGGCGCGCTCCTCCCACGGAGTCTTCGCCTCGTTGCTGCTCTTGGTCGCGGCGAACACGCCGTACCCGATGATGCCGACCGCGATCAGCACGACCACGCCGGCCACCAGGATCGGGCCCCAGTTGCGGCCCCCGGAGACCTTGACCGGAGTGACCGGCTTGCGGCCCTTGCCGCCGCCCTTGCCGGCCGGGCCCTTGGCACCGCCCTTGCCGGCCGGGCGCGCGCCGTTGGACTTGGCGGCCGGTGGCTTGCCCTGACCGGACGTCTTGCCGACCTTGACGTTCGACGGGACCCGTTCGGGGCCCGGAGTGCTCATGCTCATCGTGCCTCGTCAATTCGTTAGCGAAGGGAGGGCTGGGCTCGGGTGGCCGCCAAGCGCCAAAGTCTACCCCCGATAACATGGCTCGGTGACTCCCGCCAACCTCGCTGCCACCGTTCTCACAGCTACCCGTGCTGTATTCGTTGCCCGGGGGCTCGACGCCGCCGTGCTGCCGGAGACCACGACGGTGGAGCGACCCCGCAATCCCGAGCACGGCGACTACGCCTCGACGCTGGCCCTGCAGCTGAGCAAGAAGGTCGGCGTGCCGCCGCGTGAGCTGGCCGCGGCGCTGGCCGAGGAGCTGGGCCGGCAGCCCGGCATCAAGTCGGTGGAGATCGCCGGTCCGGGCTTCCTGAACATCCGCCTGGACGCCGCCGCGGCCGGGGTGCTGGCCCGCGACATCGTGCTGGCCGGCCCGGAGTACGGCCACACCGGCCGCCTCGCCGGTCAGCGGATCAACCTGGAGTTCGTCTCGGCGAACCCGACCGGGCCGGTGCACATCGGCGGGGTCCGCTGGGCCGCCGTCGGTGACGCGCTGTCCCGGCTGCTGCGGGCGTCCGGGGCCGAGGTCGGCACCGAGTACTACTTCAACGACGCCGGGTCGCAGATCGACCGCTTCGCGAAGTCGCTGCTCGCGGCCGCCCGGGGCGAACCGGTGCCGGAGGACGGATACGGCGGCGCGTACATCGGCGAGATCGCCGCGCAGGTGCGCGAGCGGGTTCCGGACGCCGACTCGCTGGAGACGTTCCGGGAGATCGGCGTCGAGCTGATGTTCGCCGAGATCAAGGCGTCGCTGGCCGAGTTCGGCGTGCACTTCGACACCTACTTCAACGAGAAGGACCTGCACGCCCGGGGCGAGCTGGACGAGGCCCTGGAGCGGCTGCGCGAGCAGGGGCACACGTTCGAGGCGGACGGCGCCACCTGGCTGCGTACCACCGACTTCGGTGACGACAAGGACCGGGTGCTGCGCAAGTCGGACGGCGACTGGACGTACTTCGCCGCGGACTGCGCCTACTACCTGGACAAGCGCAAGCGCGGCTTCGACCGCGTGGTGATCATGCTGGGCGCCGACCATCACGGGTACGTGGGCCGGATGAAGGCCATGTCCGCCTGCTTCGGCGACGACCCGGCCGTCAACCTGGAGATCCTCATCGGCCAGCTGGTCAACCTGGTGCGCGACGGCGAACCGCTGCGGATGAGCAAGCGGGCCGGCACGGTGGTCACGCTGGAGGACTTCGTCGACGCGCTGGGCGTGGACGCGGCCCGGTACGCCCTGGCCCGGTACTCGTCCGACTCGCAGATCGACATCGACATCGACCTGTGGACCCGGGCGACCCGCGACAACCCGGTCTACTACGTCCAGTACGTCGCGGCCCGGACCGCCAACGTGGCCCGCAACGCCGCCGAGGTGGGCCTGACCCGCGGCGAACCGGACGACTTCCAGCCCGGGCTGCTCGCCCATGAGAAGGAGAACGACCTGCTCAAGGCGCTGGGGGAGTACCCGGCGGTGGTGGCCAGCGCGGCCGAGCTGCGCGAACCGCACCGGGTGGCGCGCTACCTCGAGGAGGTGGCCGGCGCGTACCACCGGTTCTACGACAAGTGCCGGGTGCTGCCGATGGGCGACGAGCCGATCACCGACCTGCAGCGGGCCCGGCTCTGGCTGAACGACGCCACCCGAACGGTGATCGCCAACGGGTTGGCCCTGCTCGGCGTCTCCGCCCCGGAAAGGATGTGACCCGTGAGAGCACATGAGGCGGGCGCGCTGCACGGTGACCTGGGCAGCCGGGGCCCGGCGTGGCTGCGTACCCCCGAAGACGTCAACGCGCTGATGCCGCAACTGTGGCCGCGGACCGTGCACCGCGCCGACGACGGCGCCGTCGCCGTCGGCGGGCTGAGCGTGCGGGACCTGGCCGCCGAGTACGGCACGCCGGCGTACCTGCTGGACGAGGACGACCTGCGCGGCCGCTGCCGCGACTTCGTGTCGGCGTTCGCCGGCGCGGACGTCTACTACGCGGGCAAGTCGTTCCTCTGCAAGGCCGTGGTCCGGGTGGTCGAGCAGGAGGGCCTGTTCCTGGACGTCTGCTCCGGCGGCGAGCTGGCGGTCGCGCTGGCCGCGGGCTTCCCGGCCGAGCGGATCGGGTTCCACGGCAACAACAAGTCCGTCAGCGAGCTGGAACGCGCCCTGGACTCCGGGGTCGGGCGGATCGTGGTGGACTCGTTCCAGGAGATCACCCGACTCACCGCGCTGGCCCGCGAGTCCGGCCGGCGGCCCGGGGTGCTGGTCCGGGTCACCGTCGGGGTGGAGGCGCACACCCACGAGTTCATCGCGACCTCGCACGAGGACCAGAAGTTCGGATTCTCGCTGGCCGGCGGCGCGGCGTTCGAGGCGGCCGTGCGGATCCTCGACGAGGACGTGCTGGACCTGCGCGGCCTGCACTCGCACATCGGCTCGCAGATCTTCGACACCAGCGGGTTCGAGGTGGCCGCCCGGCGGGTGCTGGAGCTGCAGGCGCAGATCCGCGACGCCCGCGGGGTCGAGCTGCCGGAACTCGACCTGGGCGGCGGCTTCGGCATCGCGTACACCTCGCAGGACGACCCGTCCACGCCGGCCGACCTGGCGAAGCGGATCAACAAGATCGTCGAGGGTGAGTGCGAGCTGGCCTCGCTGCGCAAGCCCCGGCTCTCGATCGAGCCGGGCCGGGCCATCGTGGGCCCGGCCGTGTTCACGTTGTACGAGGTCGGCACGGTCAAGGACGTCGACGGCATCCGGACGTACGTGAGCGTCGACGGCGGGATGAGCGACAACATCCGGACCGCGCTGTACGACGCCTCGTACAGCGCCACGCTGGCCGGCCGGGCATCGACCGCCGAGCCGTTGTTGGCCCGCGTCGTGGGAAAGCATTGTGAATCCGGGGACATCGTCGTGAAGGATGAATTCCTGCCCGCTGACGTGCAGCCCGGAGATCTTCTCGCGGTGCCCGGCACCGGCGCGTACTGCCGCAGCATGGCCAGCAACTACAACCACGTACCCCGGCCACCGGTGGTCGCGGTGCGTGACGGTGCGTCCCGCGTGATCGTCCGCCGGGAGACCGAGGACGACCTGCTCGCATTGGACGTGGGATGAGGCCTGTGAAACTCGCGCTGCTCGGCTGTGGCACCGTCGGCGCCGAAGTGGTCCGGCTGCTGCACGATCAGGCCGCGGACCTGACGGCCCGGATCGGCGCACCGCTGGAGTTGGTCGGCGTGGCGGTACGCCGGCCCGGCCGCGCCCGCGGCGACCTGCCGGTCGACCCAGGACTGTTCACCACGGACGCGCTGGGCCTGGTCAAACGGGACGACGTGGACGTGGTGATCGAGGTGGTGGGCGGCATCGAACCGGCCCGCACCTGGCTCACCGAGGCACTGCGGGGCGGCACGAGCGTGGTGACCGCCAACAAGGCGCTGCTCGCCGAGGACGGCGCGGCGCTGCACGACGCGGCCGCCGAGGGCAACGCCGACCTGTACTACGAGGCGTCGGTGGCCGGCGCGATCCCGCTGCTGCGCCCGCTGCGCGAGTCGCTGCACGGCGACCGGGTCACCCGGGTCACCGGCATCGTCAACGGCACCACCAACTTCATCCTGTCGTCGATGGACGCCACCGGAGCCGGTTTCCAGGAGGCGTTGGACGAGGCCACCGAGCTGGGGTACGCGGAAGCCGACCCGACCGCCGACGTGGAGGGCTTCGACGCCGCCGCCAAAGCCGCCATCCTCGCCTCGCTCGCGTTCCACACCCGGGTCACCGCCGCCGACGTGTTCCGCGAGGGCATGACCGCGGTGACCGCCGGCGACGTGGCCAGCGCCAAGGAGATGGGCTGCACCATCAAGCTGCTCTGCATCGCCGAGCGCGGCCCCGACTCCACCGGCCGCGAGTCGGTCAGCGTCCGGGTGCACCCGGCGATGATCCCGCGGACCCACCCGCTGGCCGGCGTCGGCGACGCGTTCAACGCGGTGTTCGTCGAGGCCGAGGCCGCCGGGCAGCTGATGTTCTACGGCCGCGGAGCCGGGGGTACGCCCACCGCGAGCGCCGTGCTCGGCGACATCGTGGCGGCGGCGCGCAACCGGCTCACCGGCAGCCGCGCACCCAGCGAATCGGCGTACGCCGACCTGCCGATCCGGCCGATCGGCGAGGCCCTCACCCGCTACCACATCAGCCTGGACGTGGCCGACCGGCAGGGCGTCCTGGCCGCCGTGGCCGGCGTCTTCGCCAAGCACGAGGTCAGCATCGCGACCGTACGCCAGTCCGGCCGGGACGCCGACGCGACGCTGGTGATCGTCACCCACCAGGCGCCCGACTCGCACCTGGCCGCCACCGTGGCGGAACTGGCGACGCTGGAGATCGTTCGCTCCATTGCGAGCGTGCTCCGCGTCGAAGGAGGGAACTGAGCCATGACCGTCTGGCCGGGTTTGATCGAGACGTACCGGAAGAGGTTGCCGGTCTCCGACACCACGCCGGTGATCACGCTGCACGAGGGGAACACCCCGCTCGTGCCCGCGCCGGTGCTCGCCCAGCGCACCGGAGCCGACGTCTACCTCAAGGTCGAGGGCGCCAATCCGACCGGGTCGTTCAAGGACCGGGGCATGACGATGGCGGTGTCGAAGGCCGTCGAGGAGGGCTCGAAGGCGATCATCTGCGCCTCGACCGGCAACACCAGTGCGTCCGCCGCCGCGTACGCCGCCCGGGCCGGCCTGACCTGCGCGGTGCTGGTCCCGCAGGGCAAGATCGCGCTCGGCAAGCTCGCCCAGGCGCTCGTACACGGGGCGAAGTTGTTGCAGGTCAACGGCAACTTCGACGACTGCCTGGCGCTGGCCTCGAAGCTGTCACAGGACTTCCCGGTGTCCCTGGTCAACTCGGTCAACATCTTCCGGCTGCACGGCCAGAAGACCGCCGCGTTCGAGATCGTCGAGGCGCTCGGCGACGCCCCCGACATCCACTGCCTGCCGGTCGGCAACGCGGGCAACATCTCCGCATACTGGATGGGCTACCTGGAAGATCAGGAGGCCGGCAACACCAAGAAACTTCCCAAGATGTACGGCTTCCAGGCCTCCGGCGCCGCCCCGATCGTCACCGGACAGGTGGTCCCCGAGCCGTCCACCATCGCCACCGCGATCCGCATCGGCAACCCGGCAAGCTGGACCAAGGCACTCGACGCCCGGGACACCTCGGGCGGCCTGATCGCGGCGGTGACCGACCGGGAGATCCTGACCGCGTACCGGCTGCTGGCCCGCGAGGTGGGCGTCTTCGTCGAACTGGCCAGCGCGGCGAGCGTGGCCGGCCTGTTGCAGCAGGCGGAGGCGGGGCTGGTGCCGGCCGGGTCGACCGTGGTCTGCACGGTGACCGGCCACGGCCTGAAGGACCCCGAGTGGGCGATCAGCACCGCACCGTCACCCACCACGATCAAGAACGACGTGCTGGCCGCCGCCGGAGCCCTCGGCCTGGCCTGACCGCCCCGGGACGGCCGGCACATCCGGCCGTCCCGCGGTCCGGTCGTCCCGTGGCCTCGGTCGTCCCGTAGCTCGTTCTTCTCGCGGTCTGGGCGTCTCGCGGTCGGCCGTCCCCGCAATCGGCCGCCTCGCGTTCCGAGTTCCGCTACGGCGGCGCGTTGTCCGGTATGCAGCCTTCGAGGAGATCTTGGGGGTTTGGCGGCCCCATCTCTGCCCCCGGCGGTGCGGAGAAACGGCGCGTCCCCAATCACCGCCCGACACACCTCCCTCGCCGGGAGCGCAGCCTGCATAGACGCGGCGCGCTCCGCACCCGAAAACCACACGCGCCGTCGGGTCGGCTGCGGTGTGTGGAGCTGTGGCGCGTTCTGCGCCTGGAAGTCACACGTGCCGTGGGGTGGGGTGGGGCGTGTGGAGCTGTGGCGCGTTCTGCGCCTGGAAGTCACACGTGCCGTGGGGTGGGGTGGGGCGTGTGGAGCTGTGGCGCGCTCTGCGCCCGGAAGTCACCCAGGGCAAGAGCGCGGGCGGATGCGGCGGGACCCGAAGGGCCGGCACGCCGTGATGGTCACTCTGGTGGGTTGGCGTCGGGTGGGGCGTCGTTCGTGGCGGCCCGGACCAGCAGCCGCATGGCCTCGGCGACCACGGTCAACTCGTCCGCTGAGAGGCGGCTGAGGAGCGTGTGCTGTTTCTCCGCGCCGGCCGTGATGATGCCGGCGATGAGTTTGTCGCCAGCTTCCGTCAGGCCGATCCGGCGTACCCGGCGGTCCTGCGGGTCCTCGGTGCGCACCACGAGGTCCTGGGCGACGAGCCGGTCGATCGTTCCGCTCAGGGTGGCCAGCCCGACGCCCAGCAGCCGGGCCAGTTCGCCGCCGGAGACGTTGCCGTGGCGGGAGAGCAGGAACAGGATCTTCAGCTGGGACATGGTCAGGTGGGAGCTGAACAGCGGGTCGGAGCGGTCATACGCAAACAGGTGCTGCAGCCGCTGCTGCGCGCCCATAATGTCCGCGATGAGCTGTTCTTTCTTGGCCACCGCCGGCCTTTCTCCTGTGACGCTCTGATGGCCCGGCGAGAGCGGACCCCTGGCGAAAACCATTTGTTCGCATCAGGCAAACTATCAGTGCTGGCCGAACTTTTCTCGGGGGAGCACCCATGTCATTCCTGACCCGGCTCAGTCTCGCCAACCGCGGCCTCGTGGCCCTCATCGCGATCGTGATAACCGGTTTCGGGGTGTACGCGATCCCCGCGCTCAAGCAGCAGCTCCTGCCCTCGCTGGAGTTCCCGGGCGCCTTCATCGGCGTCACGGTCCCGGGCGCCAGCCCGGAGATCATCGAGGCGCAGGTCACCAAGCCGATCGAGGACGCGGTCAAGGGCGCCGACGGTCTGGAGAGCATCCAGTCGACCAGCCGGGAAGGCTCGTCCACCATCCAGGTCACGTTCGAGTTCGGCACGGACCTGGACAACGCGGTCAACCAGCTCACCACGGCGGTCAACCGGATCCAGCCCACCCTGCCGCAGGACGTGGAGCCGACGATCTTCGCCGGGGGCACCGACGACATCCCGGCCATCGTGCTGGCGGCGTCCGGCGGGTCCGACGCCACCGATCTGGCCGACCGTCTCAACCGGACGGTGGTGCCCGAGCTGAACGCGATCGAGGGCGTGCGCGACGTCGCGGTCACCGGCACCACCAGCGCGCAGATCGTGATCACGCCGCGTCCGGCGGCACTGGCCGCCCGCGGCGTCAACCCGCAGGCCATCAGCACGGTGCTGCAGGCCAACGGCATCTCGGTGCCGGCCGGTTCGGTCAATGAGGGCACCCGCGCGCTGAGCGTCCAGGTGGGTACGCCGATCACCGGCGTCCAGCAGCTCCGCGAACTCTACGTCTCCGGCAGCCGCGGACCGGTCCGGCTGAACGAGGTCGCGTCCGTCGAGGAGAAGCCGGCGGCGGTCACCTCGTACACCCGCACCGACGGGGTGGACAGCCTCGGCATCGCGGTCACCGCCGCCCCGGACGGCAACGCGGTGGCCATCTCGCACGAGGTCAACGACATGCTGGCGGATCTGGAGAGTGCGTCCGGCGCCAAGCTCACCGTGATCGTCGACCAGGCGCCGTTCGTCGAGCGGTCCATCGAGAGCCTGACCACCGAGGGCCTGCTCGGCCTGCTCATGGCGGTCATCGTCATCCTGGTCTTCCTGCTGTCGGTGCGGTCCACCCTGGTCACCGCGGTGTCCATCCCGCTGTCCGTGCTGATCGCGCTGATCGCCCTGTGGGTCGGCGACTACTCGCTCAACCTGCTCACGCTGGGCGCGCTGACCATCGCGGTCGGCCGCGTGGTGGACGACTCGATCGTCGTGCTGGAGAACATCAAACGACATCTGGGGTACGGCGAGCAGAAGGTGCACGCCATCATGGCCGGCGTCCGCGAGGTGGCCGGTGCGGTCACCGCGTCCACGCTCACCACGGTCGCCGTGTTCGCCCCGATCGCCCTGGTCGGCGGCTTCGTCGGGCAGCTGTTCGCCCCGTTCGCCATCACCGTGACCGTGGCGCTGCTGGCCTCGCTGCTGGTGTCGCTGACCGTGGTCCCGGTTCTCGCGTACTGGTTCCTGAGCCCGGCCGCGGGCGGCGCGGAGACCGAGGAGGTACGCCGGGCCGCGGAGGAGAAGGAGCTGCGCAGCCCGTTGCAGCGGGCGTACCTGCCGGTCATCCGCTTCGCCACCAAGCGCCGCTGGACCACCGTGGCGATCGGCGTGGTGATCCTGATCGGCACGTTCGGGCTCTCCACCCGGCTGGAGACGAACTTCATCGACCAGTCCGGCCAGGACAGCATCACGGTCAGCCAGGAACTCCCGGTCGGCACCAGCCTGGCCGCCACCAACGAGGCGGCCAAGAAGGTCGAGGCGGTCATCACCGGCCGCGACGACGTGGAGAGTTACCAGGTCACCGTGGGCAACGGCGAGTTCAACCCGTTCGTCGGCTCGGGCGGTGCCAGCGGGGCCTCGTACAGTGTGGCGCTCAAGGGCGACGCCGACGCCACCGTGGTCACCGAGGAACTGCGTGACCAGCTCGCCGGCCTCACCGACGTCGGCGAGGTGACGGTGGGCGGCGACAGCGGCACCGGCTTCAACGCCAGCCAGCTCTCCGTGCTGGTCCAGGCCGCCGACCAGGAGGTGCTCGCCGCGGCGACCGAGCAGGTGCGCGCCGCGATGGCCGGCACGGCGGACGTCACCGACGTGAGCACCTCGCTGGCGGCCAGCGTCCCGCGCCTGGAGGTCCGGGTGGACCGCGCGGCCGCGGCCCGTGCCGGGCTCACCGAGGCGGCCGTCGGCCAGTCCGTGTCCGGGGCGTTCCGCCCGGCGCCGGCCGGCCGGATCACCACCGGCGGCACCAGCCAGGACGTGGTCATCTCGTTCGGTACGCCGCCCGCGAACGTGGCGGCGCTGCGTGCCCTGCCGCTGACCACCGCCCGGGGCGTGATCCCGCTCGACCAGGTCGCCGACGTGACCGAGGTGGCCGGGCCCGAGGAGGTCACCCGGATCGACGGGAACCGCAGCGCCACGGTCACCGGCACCGCGACCGGCTCGAACGTCGGCGCGGTCAGCGAGGACCTGACCAAGCGGCTGGACGGCCTGCAGTTGCCGCCCGGCGCGTCGTACTCGATCGGTGGGGTCAGCGCGGAGCAGGCGGACGCGTTCGCCGACCTGGGGCTCGCGGTGCTCGCGGCCATCGCCATCGTCTTCGTCATCATGGTGGCGGCGTTCCGCAGCGTGCTCCAGCCGGTGATCCTGCTGATCTCCATCCCGTTCGCCGCGACCGGCGCCATCGGCCTGCTGCTGGCCACCGGCACGCCGCTCGGTGTGCCGGCGCTCATCGGCGTGCTGATGCTGGTCGGCATCGTAGTGACGAACGCCATCGTGCTGATGGACCTGATCAACCACTACCGCACGGCCGGCATGGGCGTGCAGGAGGCGGTGATCGAGGGCGGCCGGCACCGGCTGCGCCCGATTCTGATGACCGCGATCGCGACCATCTTCGCGCTGCTGCCGATGGCGCTCGGCCTGACCGGCGAGGGCGGCTTCATCTCGCAACCGCTGGCGGTCGTGGTGATCGGCGGTCTGGTCAGCTCGACCCTGCTCACCCTGGTGCTGGTGCCGACGCTGTACACCATGGTGGAAAACCGCAAGGAGCGGTCCCGGCTCAAGCGGGAACGTCGCCGCCTGCGCCGGGCCGGGGTGGCCGACGTCCCGAAGCACGCCGCGGACGAGCCGGAGGCCGGGACGCCGGCCGGCGAGCCGGTGCCGGACTTCAGCGGCGGCGCGCACGAGGCGCCGGAACCATCCACCGCCCGGTCCGAGGCACCGCCGGCGTCCGGGGCCCTGCGCGGCTACACGGACCAGTTCGAGGTCCTGAAGATGCCGCGCCCGAACCAGCCCTGACCGATTCCGACCATGCGGACGGCGGTTCTCCGCCGTCCGCACGAGCGGAGTGCCGGCCAGGGTGGGGGGCGCGTCCGGGACTCGCCATTCTCCAAGGTCGGCTGCGGCCGGCGGCCGGGACGCCGGTGACCCGGTAGCGTCGGCGTACGTGGCTCGCTCAAGATCAGTCCTTACCCGCAACCGGGACTTCCGGCGGTTGTTCGGCGCGGAACTCGTGGTGTTCGGGTCGGACTGGTTCGTCATCGTCCCGCTGCTGGTGCTGCTGCCCGAACTGACCGGCAGCGGCGTCTGGGGTGCGCTGGTGCTGGCCGCGGACACCGGCATCATCGCGCTGCTGCTGCCGTACACCGGGACGATCGCCGACCGCTACGACCGCCGCAAGATCATGATGGCCGCGAACGTGGCGGCGCTGCTCGCCGTACTCCTGCTGTTTCTGGTCCGGTCCGCGGCGACCGCGCCGTTGGCGCTGGTGGCGATCGGCGCGATCTCGGTGGCCAAGGCGTTCTACTCGCCGGCCGCCTCGGCCGCACTGCCGAACGTGGTGGATCCGGCCGACCTGGCCGCGGCGAACGCGGTGGCCGGCTCCGCCTGGGGCACCATGACCATCGTCGGTGCCTCCCTCGGCGGCATCGTGAGCAGCGCCTTCGGGCCGTACGTGAGCTTCGCGGTAGCCGTCGTCTGTCTGGCCGTGGCGGCCGTGGTGACCGCCTTGATCCGCCGCCCGCTGCAGGCGCCGCGGGACGCCTCCGTGCCGGCGCCCCGGGCCTGGCACGCCCTCGTCGAGGCGCTGCGCTACATCGGCGCGCGGCCGCGGATCCGGGCGCTGGTGACGGTCAAGTCGGCGGTCGGGCTCGGCAACGGCGTACTCACGGTCTTCCCGCTGTTGGCCGGCGTGTATGGGGTCGGCGCGCTCGGCGCCGGCCTGCTCTTCGCGGTGCGCGGTGCCGGCGCCCTGGTCGGCCCGCTGGTGATGCGCCCGGTGCTGCGGCACCGGTCCTGGCTGCTGCCCGGCCTGGCGCTGTCCATGGGCCTGTACGGGCTCGGCTACGTCGGCGTCGCGTTCAGCCCGTGGTTCCCGCTGGTCCTGGTGCTGGTGTTCGTCGCGCACTTCGCCGGCGGCACGAACTGGGTGCTCTCCAACTTCGCGCTGCAGGGCGAGGTGCCGGACCGGCTCCGCGGCCGGGTGTTCGCCACCGACATGATGCTCGCCACGCTGGCCATCTCGGTGAGCCAGCTCGGCGCCGCGGTGTTCGTGGACCGGGTCGACGAGAAGGTCATCCTGATCGGCTGCGGGCTGATCACCGTGGTGTACGCGATCGGCTGGCGGATCGCCACCCGCCGGCTGTCGCTGGACGAGCCGGCGACCGGCCGGGCGGACGACCTGGCCGACGATCCGGCCTAGACTCCGCCTGGACCCTGCCGAGACCTGCCCTGAACTGCCCTGAACTGCCCAGACCTGCCCAGACCTGCCCTGAACTGCCTTGAACTGCCCAGACCTGCCCTGAACTGCCTCTAGACCTGCCTAGACCGCCGACGGCTGGTTGCGGCCGGTCACCACGGCCGCGATCAGCAGTCCCACACCGGCCGTGACCAGCGCCGACAACATCAGGCCGACGGCCGACGACAGCAGGCCGAACTGGGACACCGACGCGTCCATCGAGTGCAGCAGCCGGGGGAACGTCAGGCTCCAGGCGGTCTGGGCGATCACCTCGAAGATCAGCACGATCAGGCCGATCTGGCCCAGCAGGGCGCTGCGCGGGCCGATCCGGGGCCGGCGGGACCCGATCAGGACGACGCCGATGACGAGTACCGCCAGCATCGGGAGCTGGAAGAGGACGCCGGAGAACAGATAACCCGCGGTCATGGCAGGACCCTAACCCGGTGCCGGCGGCGGTCCGCCGCGGGCCGGGGCGCAGGCCAGGGTGCGGACCGGCGGATGATCGGGGCCTAGCATGAGGCGATGGGCCTGACCTTCGCCTCCGACGCGGCGCACGTGCGTACGCCGGCCACCAGTGCCAACCTCGGACCCGGCTTCGACGCGCTGGGCCTCGCCCTGACGCTGTACGACGACGTCTCGGCCCGGGTGACCGCCGCCGGTCACACCGTCACGGTGACCGGCGAGGGGGCCGGCGAGTTGCCCACCGATGCCGACCACCTGGTCGTGCGGTCGATGCTGGCGACCTTCGACGAACTGGGCGAACGGCCGCCGGGCCTGGCCGTGGAGTGCACCAACCGGATCCCGCAGGCCCGCGGGCTCGGCTCCTCGTCCGCCGCGATCGTGGCCGGCGTCCAGCTGGCCCGTGCGCTGGTGCGGGACGGCATGACGCTGCTCGACGACGCCGGCGCGCTCCGGATCGCGGCGGGGCTGGAGGGGCATCCGGACAATGTGGCGCCGTGCCTGTTCGGCGGCTTCACCATCGCCTGGACCGAGGGGGCCGGGGCCCGGGCGGTCCGGTTGCCGACCGCCGGGTCGATCCGGCCGGTGCTCTTCGTACCCAGCGAGCGGGGCTACACGGCCACCGCCCGCCGGGCCCTGCCGGCCGCGGTGCCGCACGCCGACGCGGCCTTCAACGCCGGCCGGTCCGCGCTGCTGGTACACGCGCTGACCAGCGAACCTTCGCTGTTGCTGCCGGCCACCGAGGATCGTTTGCACCAGGGTTACCGGGCGGAGGCGATGCCGGGGACCGCGTCGCTGATCGCCGGGCTGCGCTCGGTCGGGGTGGCGGCCGTGGTGAGCGGCGCGGGCCCGACCGTGCTCGCCCTGACGGCCGTGCCGGACGATTTCCACCCGGGAACAGCGTGGCGCGCCGAAGCGTTGCGGGTGGATGGTGCGGGAGCCCTTGTCAAAGGGAGTATGGTGGAACACGCCGAGCGGACCACTGTTGCCGCAGGTCGCAAGAGTTGACTACGCTCAGACCTAGCACAGCCGCGAAGCAACGATCTACGCGGTTCGGCGCGCACCCCGGAGGCATCGGCGTTTCTCGCCTGCCTCATTTCTCACCAGGCACACGCCGAGCAGCAGTCTCTAGATCGATCGGTGCACTCGCCGAGACCTACTCGTCAACGTCCGACGGGTCGGGACACCGTCGAGCCGCCGTGCTGCACAACCCGCGCCGCTGACGAAGCGAGCGGGTCCGAGGACGCCCGGCCACGAGGCTGCAGACCCGGGCGGACTTGGCTTTTTTCGACGGAAGGAATCCATTGAGCGACACGACCGACGTGACGTCGGGTGTTTCTGACGTCGCTGACGACGCCGGCACCGCGACTGCCACGAAGCGTCGCCGCGGCGGCACCGGACTGTCCGCGATGCTGCTGCCCGAGTTGCAGAGCCTCGCCGCGTCCCTCGGCATCTCCGGCACGGCGCGGATGCGCAAGGGCGAGCTGATCGCCGCGATCTCCGAGCGTCAGGGCGGCGGTGCCCCGGCGACGGCGCCCACCACCGCTGCCGGCGGGCGGACGTCGCGGACTCGCGCCAACGGCTCGGCCGCGCGCACCGCGGAGCCGGCCACCCAGGTCGCCCCGGTGACGAAGGCCGCTCCGGTGACGCAGGCCGCCGCTCCGGTGGCCGAGGCCGCTCCGGTGGCCCAGTCAGCCCCGGTGGCCCAGTCAGCCCCGGTGGCCCAGTCCGCCCCGGCAGCCCAGGCGACGCCGGTGGTGGCCCAGGCGGCTCCGGTCGAGGCACCCCCGGCGCAGACGGCGCCCGCGCAGAGCACCCCCGTGGCGGAGACGGGCCAGGCGGCTCCGGCGGCCGACACCACGACGGGCGAGCGGACCGACCGCGGCGAGCGCACCGACCGCGGCGAGCGTCCCGAGCGCGGCGGCCGCGACCGGCAGCGCAACCAGCGCGGTGACCGCGACCGCGGCGACGGCAACCAGCGGGACGGCGGTGACCGTGAGCCTCGCGGTGAGCGTGAGCCCCGTGGTGACCGTGAGCCCCGTGCGGATCGGGAGAACCGGAACGACCGCGGAGAGCAGCGCACCGACCGGGATCGCAACGACCGCGGCGGACACGACGACGAGGACGGCGACAACACCGAGGGCGGCCGTCGCAGCCGGCGCAGCCGCTTCCGGGACCGGCGGCGTGGTCGCGGGGACCGCGACGGCGAGGGCCAGCGCGACGGCGGCCGGGACACCGGCCGGGACGGCGGCCGGGACGGCCGCGAGCCGAGCGTCAACGAGGACGACGTCCTGGTGCCGGTGGCCGGCATCCTCGACGTGCTGGACAACTACGCGTTCGTCCGGACCACCGGCTACCTCTCCGGGCCGAACGACGTGTACGTGTCGATGTCCCAGGTCAAGAAGTACGGCCTGCGCCGCGGCGACGCGGTGACCGGTGCCGTGCGGGCCGGCGCCCGGGAGGGCGGCGGCGACCAGCGGCGGGACAAGTACAACCCGCTGGTGCGCCTGGACACCATCAACGGCATGGAGCCCGAGGAGGCCCGCCGGCGCCCCGAGTTCTACAAGCTGACGCCGCTGTACCCGCAGGAGCGTCTGCGCCTGGAGACCGAGGCGAACGTCCTGACCACCCGGGTCATCGACCTGGTCATGCCGCTCGGCAAGGGTCAGCGTGCGCTCATCGTGTCCCCGCCGAAGGCCGGTAAGACGATGGTGCTGCAGGCGATCGCGAACGCGATCACCCGCAACAACCCGGAGTGCCACCTGATGGTCGTGCTGGTGGACGAGCGTCCGGAAGAGGTCACCGACATGCAGCGGTCGGTGAAGGGCGAGGTCATCGCGGCCACGTTCGACCGGCCGCCGCAGGACCACACCACGGTCGCGGAACTCGCCATCGAGCGGGCCAAGCGCCTGGTCGAGCTCGGCCACGACGTCGTGGTGCTGCTCGACTCGGTGACCCGGCTGGGCCGGTCGTACAACCTGGCGGCGCCGGCCTCCGGTCGCATCATGTCTGGTGGTATCGACTCGACCGCGCTGTACCCGCCGAAGCGGTTCCTCGGCGCGGCCCGCAACATCGAGAACGGCGGCTCGCTGACCATCCTCGCCACCGCGCTGGTGGAGACCGGTTCGATGATGGACACGGTCATCTTCGAGGAGTTCAAGGGCACCGGCAACGCCGAACTCAAGCTGGACCGCAAGATCGCCGACAAGCGTACGTTCCCGGCCGTCGACGTGTCGGCGTCCGGAACGCGCAAGGAGGAGATCCTGCTCGGCAAGGAGGAGCTGGCGATCGTCCACAAGCTCCGCAAGGTGCTCTCCTCGCTGGAGTCCTCGGCGGCGCTGGACCTCCTGCTCGACCGGCTCAAGCAGAGCCGGACGAACATCGAGTTCCTGATGCAGATCGCGAAGTCGACGCCGGGCGAGTAACCGGAACGAATAGTCAGACCGATCGATCGACGGGGGCGGGCCCCCAAACGGGGGGCGCCCCCCCCCGCCCCCCCCCGGGTGTTTTTTTCAACCCCCCC